>NC_009828.1:0-1200000 GCF_000017865.1 Pseudothermotoga lettingae TMO | reverse complement strand
TAAACAGAAATCTTGCATTTTTGTCATTCATAAAATTGAACTTAAAGATTTTAAGCTACCTTGGAACAGAACCTTTGAATGCGAACTCCAAGTGGAATTGAATGGAGAATATAAACGTTGAATCAACACGAAAATGGGGCTCTTGCCCCATTTTCATAATGATTTCATCAAATCTGCTGTATTTTCATAGAGTTTTCTGAAGATCTGGTAATATTTGTCATAAACCTGTTTGTTAGATTTGTCAGGAGAAATACTTTCTCTGTATTTTACCCAGTTTTTAATTGCCTCCGGTCTGTCTATCACGCCTGTTCCAAGGCCTGCCAGGAACGCATCGCCAAAAGGAGCTTCTACTAAACTTGCAACCTGCCTCATCTTAAAACCTGTAACATCTGCGAAGATTTTCACCCAAAGATTTGATTTTGCAACTCCACCGACGATCCAGCATTCGTCGTCTAATTTCAGACCAGCTTTGATGCCCTCTTCCATATTGTGTCTCAGCGCATATGCTCCACCTTCCATGAGTGCTCTGTATATGTGTGATCTGCTGTGGTACAAACTCAGGCCAAAAAATACACCTTTTGCAAATGGGTCCCAGATTGGTGATCTTTCACCCATGAAATATGGAAGTACGATTATGCCATCGCTACCTGGTGCAATTTTTTCAACTTCTTTATCAAACAGCTGATAGGGCGATGTGTTCATCCTCTCTGCCACAGCCGTTTCTGATTCACCAAATTGCTCTTTGAACCATCTTGCGAGAGCGCCTGTTGTTGCCGAGCCACCAAAAGTATAGATCCTTTCTGTATCGTAAACTACATATGGGTAATTGACAAGTTGTGGTGCGAGCTTACTGCCGTCATGTACCGTCCCCCAGCAGGTAGAAGTGCCCACCATTGCCACGTGCTCTCCTTCGTTGAGTGCACCTGCAGAAAGCTGGGCTACAGGTGCGTCTATGCCGCCAGCCACAACGGGAGTGCCTTCCAATAAACCGCAGTACTGCGATGCTTCCTTAGTGACACTACCAACCACATCTGATGACTTGACAATTTTTTCAGGAAGATATTCAATAGGTATGCCAAGAATTTCGCACATGTGTTTTGACCAGGTGAGGTTTTTCAGATCAAAAACTCCTCCGAGATTTCCTGCAGATGAATAGTCGATCACTATTCTACCAGTTATTTGATAAATCACATAATCTTTTGGTGATATGAATTTGTATATTTTTTTCCAAACCTCAGGAACATTGTTTTTTATCCACATCATCTTCGGAAATCCGAAATATGAGTCAACGTAATTTCCCGTTATTGAAAAAATCTCTTCTCTTGGGATATTCTTTTTTACCCATTCGGTTTCTTTCACAGCTCTTCTATCCATCCAGATCAAACAGGGGTAAAGTGGCTTTACATCTCTATCTACAGGTATACCTGCACCACCATATAAGCCACTAACAGCAACACCAGCTATTTCTTTTTTTGCTACATTTGATTTTTCTACCACTTCTTTTATAGTTTCAAAAGCGGCTTTTACCCAGATATCTGGCCATTGTTCAGCCCAGTTTGGTCTGGGTGTGTTCACTTCGTATTCTCTTGTTGCTTCACAGATTACCACGCCATTCTCATCCACAAGAACGCTCTTTGTGTTTTGTGTTCCTATGTCGCAACCTATCAAATACATCTTTCATCCCCCATTCTTAATGTTTGCAACTGCACTGATATGAAATAATCTCCCAGCCAAGATATTTTTCGAGTGCTTCTTGAACTATATAACCTACGTTGCTTTTGCTAACTGCCACATGGTGTTCAAAACCATTTTGTGTTATTGTCTTCAAAAGACTCTGCAGATTTGGAATCTCCACAACACCATAACCACCAAAGGTTTTAACATTGTCTTCTGTGAATCTGCCTTCTGCTATAACGCCGGCAATTATGCCTTCGTTATCAAAAGTAGAGAGTCTTAAAAAGGTTGCTGGACCCGGAGAAACTCTTCCCACACAGGTACCATACGTATTTTCTTTTCCAACTGTTCCTGCAATAATATCTTGATAGGACATCTGGCAACTTTCAAAGAAAGAAACCGGGAAATTACTGCAATGGAACATTATTGCTTTGTCTTCTTCGTCGTTGAAATTGTTATTCCAGTCCATCAAAGCAGATGGCTTATTTGATGCAAGTTGAAGTATGTACATTGAAAGAGCGCCCATTACATCTGTTTCGCACGCACTGGGCGTAAGCGATTCAGAGAGCATGCTCATGACGGCACATGGAACTATTCCATAAAGCGCTTCCAATGCTGTCCAGCACTGGATGGCAACTGCATCGATGTGGTTTTGTTCTATCCATTCATTCAGTGTTGCAGACAACCTTGCCATTCTGTCAAGAGATTTTTCTGGAACATTACCTGGTTTGAAAGTATCCTTCAATTTTTGCAGATGCTCTTTGTATTCGAGTGAATTTGAATCAAAACTGTTTGCGCGCGCTATAATTTCTGAAAGATCTATTGTTTCTACACTAATGCCATAGCTTTCTAAAATCTTTTCACTGAAACGCACCGTGTTGAAAGCTGCAGGCCTTGTACCAACAGCCCCTATTTTCAGATTTCTGACACCTTTGACTACTCTGCAAACAGCCAGAAAATCCTGGAGATCTTTCCTGAACTGTTCACTGTCTAATGCTTCTGTATGGTAGGTTGTGTCTGTAAATGGTATATGATACTGGACAAGATTATTGCACAGAGATATTTTCCCGCAGAAAGAATCCCGTCTGTGCTTCAAATCGAGTTTATCTGTTTCGTCTGGAAAGGCATGCACCAAAACAGGAACATTCAATCCAGACAATCTTATGGCTGTTGCGGCAGATCGTTCATCGCCAAAATTTGGAAGAGTCACAATGATGCCATCGATCTCTTCTGCGTGTTGTTTGAAAAGATTTGCACATTTTTCAGCGTCTTGCAAGTTTTCAACTGCTCCATATTTAGTATCTTTTTCTGTAAGCGTTATGACTCTTACATTCATTGATTCAAGAACATTCAAAAAAGCTTTCTTTCCTTCTTCAACTAACCAGCCGGGAAAAAAACCTCTGTTAGCCGCAATCAATCCAACTGTCATCTGCCTTAAATGCTTCATTTTATCATCCCTCCTGAATTTGTTATAAATTTGTGGTTCTCAATTATTTTTTACCACTTCTGAATTATTTTTACAACTATTCAATCTTTATTTCTAAAATCGTTAAAGAAAGCCTCTGCAACTCGATGTCAAAAACCTTCCCGGCAAGCTGAATAATTTTCTGTGAAGGTCTTACGATATTTGGGTTTTCAAAATCGTTTTTTGAAAAAGCATCAGGTCCAGTAAGTTCGTGAACAACAGCCTGTGTCGAGAGAGTTTTGAAGTCGCTTAAATCCACAGTGACTTTTACCGTGCCATCTTTGTAATTTACCAGTGCAAGTGAAACTGTTTTTGTTCTTTCATCATAGGTTGCTGAGCCATCTATATATGGAACATTTTCTAAACTGAAAGAAATACGGCCCTCAAAGAAACTTTTTGCCTTTATAGAATATGTATCACAGGCAAGCTTCATATCAAGGCGTGTACGACCTGTATGATTCACAAACAAATCAAAAACATGGTATATAGGCGTTAAAACAAGTGAAGTTTTATTTGTTTTGATAATTCCAAGGGCATTTACCATCTGTGCTACGTTTGCAATTTCAACAATATCACTCATTCTATGCATCACGCAAAAAACACCTGCTGCAAACAGAGCATCTTTCAAAGCGTATGACTCTTCAAGAGTTACAATTCCCTGTTCAGCCATTTCTTTTTCGGGAATGGTCTGGTACCAGACGTTCCATTCATCAAATGCAATCTTTACGTGATCGAGTTTGAGATGTTTTATTAGACTTCGCAGGAGTTTCAATCTTTCCTCAATATAATAAACTGAAGAAATGGTTTCGTAGTGATCTTCTGAGCCGTGGTATTGATGAATCGATATGTAATCGATAACTTTCCCGGCGTGTTTTAACACGGTCATATCCCACTCTGGATCATCTGCCCCGACAGCTATGATCTTTATCGATGGATCGATGCCTTTCATAAACTGTGCAAACTGTCTGAGTTTTTCTGCATATTCAGAAGCGCTGCAATGACCAACTTGCCATGGACCATACACTTCATTTCCAATACCCCAATACTTGACATTGTAAGGTTTTTCATGACCAGACTGTTTTCTGAGAGTAGCATATTTAGTTGGTGTGTCAAGATTACAGTACTCTAACCACTGAAGGGCTTCATCAAGTGTACCTGTGCCCAGACTTACGGAAAGATAAGGCTCAGCACCTGCCTCTCTGCAATATTCAATAAATTCATCTGTACCAAATTCATTTGTTTCAATCCCTCCCCAGATGTAATTTAAAAGTTTCGGCCTTTTTTCAACAGGTCCAATACCATCTTTCCAATGATAAGCAGAAGCAAAATTCCCGCCGGGCCATCTTAGAATTGGACATTTGATTTTTTTCACAGCTTCAAGTACGTCTTTCCGAAAACCTCTCTGATCTGACAATGGAGAACCTCTTTCATAGATTCCACCGTAAATACATCTACCAAGATGTTCGATGAAATGCCCATAGACCATGTCACTAATCCTGGCGGTTTTTACATTCGACACCTTCACATAGCCCTGCATATTCTTACCTCCTCGAAAAATAAAAAATTACTGATTATCGTTGACATTCATCCTCAAAATTGTTACAGAGTATTTCTTAAATATGTATATAAAAGGATTTTCCGGTTCACTGATGAATGCATATGGAAAAACATTTTCAGGCGCAATAAAAGAATTCTCATCTGCATAGCTGTTTGAAGTTATTGTTATGGTGCGAGTGTGATGCAGATTTATTTTTCTATTGAATTCTATTTTGACTGTTTTATCATTTGGCCATGGATTAACAACCTTTAAAATAATATCTCCAGATTCATAATCGTAGCTGCAAACCTGGTATAAAGGTTTGTATTGATAGAAATCATTTATGTCATGGATAAGTTGCCTATTTAGATAGCACTTAATATTTTCGCCATTTAACTCTATTCTGATGTCGTACCATTTATTTGTGTCTATCTTTAAAGGCTTTGTTCCTGCCAAAATCATTTTTTCACCATTTATAGATTTTTGTACCGCAGAAATACTGTTGTTCCAGCCTCCAATATTCCAGCAATAATAATTCTGATCATCTTTTACACCAAAAAACACAAGAAAACCTTCAGTCCCAGAAATCTTCCTTGCCCGTACCTCGATTGCGTAATCTGTCCAGTTCTTTTCACCAAAATAAGCACGCCGATCTTCTCCCAAGCTTGTCTGCTTCAAAACGCCATTGTCTATTTTCCAGATACCTCTGTAAGATTGCCATGTTTTCTCATTTTTTGCGAAATCGTCATATAAAAGAATCTTTTCAAAATTGCTGATCTTTATATGATCGAACTCCACCTGTGTCTTCCAGCTGCCAAGCCCTGCCATACCAGATATAATTGGTTGATCTTCAGGGCTCAATATAGAGTAAATTATTACATCGCCGGGATTGGTGCTGAACATTTTCTGAACATAGTAACTCGGTGTACCATATACACGAGAAGCATCAAACCAGATCAAATCAGGTGTCCATTGTGACCACCCCACTCTATTGAACAGAGGAGCATAAGAAGCCATAACCACCACATCGCTGTTTCTTTCTAAGCCAGTCATAAAGGCAGCTTCAGCAAGAGCGGCCTGAAGATTGTTTCTTCTACCAGATACGTGACATGCATATTCTCCGATCATGACTTTGGGTCCGTTTCTGTCGTAACTATCATAACGATCAGCATTTGCAAGAAACCACTCAAAAGGAGCGTATATGTGTTCGTCTATTATTTGAATACCATTCGATTTCGCCCATGTAATTGCCTCGTCAAATATTGGACCTTCGTACTCGGGAGGGCACGAGAAAATCAGTTTAATATCAGGGTATTTTTCCTTTATAACTTGTTGAAAAATCTTGAAACGATTTTGATATTCCTCACCCCAATTTTCGTTTCCAATGCCAAGATATTTAAGATTGAAAGGTTTTTCATGACCGTTTATCATTCTTTTGTTACCCCAAACAGTTGATGTTGATCCGTTAGCATACTCAATGAGGTCCAGAGCGTCCTGAACCCACTCATCAATTTGATCTACAGGGCAAAATTGTGCTCCACGCACCTGACAAGATATACCTGCATTAACTACCGGGACAGGTTCAGAGGATAGATGTTCACATAAAAGAAAATATTCATGAAAGCCTACGCCATAGGATTGATAATATCCCCATAAATTGGCCTTTGTTTTTCTGTATTCAACAGGGCCAATAGTATCTTTCCATCTATATGCATTCTCCAAATTGTATCCCTCAACCAGACAACCACCTGGAAATCTCATGAAACCTGGTTGAAGATTTTGGAGCATCTCAACTAAATCATTCCTCATGATTTTATTCCACGAATTTGGTGAAATCAAAGAAATCATATCTAAGGATACATCAGATGGCTCATTTATCTCGATTGAGAATACCGCATTCTCGCATTTTTCGGCAGGAAAAAGCTCAAGTTCATATTTTCTCCAATTGTTGCTATCGATTTCCAAGCAAACATTTGCATAAATAATACCTGCGTTGTGAAGAATAATATTCAATTTTGACCTGCCTTTTGCAAATACCGAAAATAGATAATTTTTATTCTTTTCAAGTGAAAAACCATCATATCCTGCGTTTGAAAGGATGACCTTTGATTTCTCATCCCGGATAGATATTTTCATATAATTTTTATTTTGTTCACCAATTGGATCAACGCTTTCAATTACTGCATTAGCCTGACCTTCGATATTAATTAACCACCCTTCTAAAGGGTTTGTGTGTTCAAACGAACGATTTCTAACAAGTTCAGAATAAAGTCCACCATCGATGCCGTGATTGATATCTTCTATAAAAATTCCGTAAAGAGCCGGGCTTATTTGGGGACCTTTTCTATCGAGGTCAATGAATAGCTCATAATCAACCGAAAAAACAAATATGGAAACAGCTATTGCGAAAAAACAGAATAGTCTTCTCATTCTTGATCACCATTTATTTTCAAAATGAGTTCACAGGCTTCTTTGCCTACTTTGACTTTGAAGGTTTTTTCTTTATTTGCAGCTCTTACTTTAATTTCATAATCCCCTGAAAATCCCCGAAAATTCAGACTTCCATCGATGTTTGTGGTTAAATTAAGTGAAGTTCTCCATTTTTCCTGGATCAATTCTTTAAGAATATAGTAGATTGGTTTTACTGTAAAATCATCTCTTAAGAATCCACTACCAGACTGCCAGGCTCTGTAGAAATTCCAGTAGATAATTGCTTCAACAGCAGGATGGCTGAAGAAAACAGTGTAAAAAACCTGGGCAATTTCTGCTTGAAGCTTTTCAGCTGTTTCTGTATCTACTTGAAAAGCTTCCACAATTGCTGGTAGGGGTATTTGAAACTCTGTTATATGGATGGGTTTACCAAGTTCGGCTATTTCATCAAGTGCAGCATATATGCCATCGAGGTTTGCAAGTTGTGTTTTTAAATCCTCTCCAGTGAAAATATGCGCTTCAATCCCGATTATATCTATAGGAGCATCGTTTTCTATGAGGCGTTTTGCAAGATTTATAAATCTATTTCTTATGTTTTTATTTGTAAGCACTCCGAATTCATTTAAAACCAGTTTTGCATCGGGGTCAATCTCTCTGGCCAATTTGTAGGCCTCAAAGATGTAGTCATCGCCAATACCGTTGAACCATTCTTGAACAATTGGTTCGTTGACAATATCCCACATCTGCACCATACTCTTAAATTCATTAATTTCCCTTTTAATTCTCTCCATTAACAAAACTTTGACTTCCTGCCAATTTCCAGATTCTCCTATAGATCTGACCCATCCAGGAACGCCTACGCCGGGTGAATTTCCCCAGGCAAGGGTATGCCCCTTTACTGTGATACCACTCTCATTTAACCATTCTATGATTTGCTTACTTGCATCCAGCAAGGGTAGAGTATTTTTTCTTGGTTCGTAATCTGCCCAGTAAAAAGAAGGAACGGTAGCATAGTTGAAAAGATCTGCATATAGGGATTTGTATTGTTCCAGTTTCTCTGCAGATATAGGCGTTATTCCAAATCTTCTACCCCGCATATAATTAAAACGTGCATAGGCAAAAATTAGATACTCAGGAGCATTTCCAAAAAAGAATTGATGTGTTTTTTGTTCTATATGAACATCAACGTTGCTGAGAGGTCTGCCATCAAAATCAATTATATGAATGGTAACAGGTATTTTTCTTGTAGATTCAATAAGCTCATTGTATCTGCTTAAATCTATGTTCAATGAATTTGCAAATAACAATATTCCCTGCAGAAAAATACATAATGTGAAACCAGCAAATTTCAACCATTTCACCCCTTTCCAATAGCACCAAGGGAAATTCCACGTATCAGGTATCTATAAAATAAAACAAAGATAATCAGCACAGGTGCAACAGATATAAATGCAGCAGCCATGGTTGTACCTATCCCTCTGTATGGGTCTCCCCAGCCAGCACTAAAACGAACAAGTGCTATGGGCAAAGTAAACTTACTCGATGTGGTAAGCACAATTAATGGCCAAAGAAAACTGTTCCAGGAACCAAGGAAAGTCATGAGACCAAGGGTAACCAGAGCAGGCCTGATCAAAGGTATAACTATGCTTATCAATATTCTAAATCGGTTGCATCCATCAATCAATGCTGACTCCTCTATTTCTCTGGGAACTCCAAGCATATACTGCCTGAGCAAAAATACACCGAAAGTTCCTCCCAGTCCAGGTAAAATCAAAGCCGCAAAAGAATCCATCATTCCGAGACGGTTCACTATGTAAAAGTTCGGAACCAGAAATAGCACCGAAGGAAAAGCCAATATGGCTACATACATCCAAAAAATGACTTTCTGGCCCGGAAATTTCAGGCGGGCAAGAGCATACGCGGCTGGAGTAGCCACTACAAGACCAGCAATCGTAGCAAGTATGGCTACGATCAAACTATTGAGTAAAGCACGACTTACATTTATACCACTTGCAGCCTGAAAAACATTTTCAAAATTTTCAACAGTAAATGGTTGCGGTATCCAGCGAGGAATTTGTTCGGTAACAGCTGTATTTGTTGGTTTAAGTGAAGTGCTCAGCATCCAAAAGATGGGTGCAAACCAGAAAATACCAAGTACCCATATGCACACTGTGAATAACGTAGTTTTGATGCGTCTTCTTAATTTTTTTGGTATACGGCGCGGCATATTATTCCACCTCCGCTGTTCTGATTGATCTTGTTAGAAGTGCAAGCTGGATCAGGCCAAATATGATAACGACTATGAATATATACCAGGATATTGCAGCAGCTCTTCCCAATTGCTGTCTTTCAAAACCAACCAAGTAAAGGTAATAAACCATCGTTCGTGTGCTACCAGCCGGACCTCCTGCAGTCAATATATAAACCTGATCAAAAAGGCCGAAAGCCAGTATCACGTGCCTGACCACATCAAAAAACAGTACATTTTTCAGCCATGGTAACGTGATATGAAAAAATCTTTTAAAAGGTCCTGCTCCATCCAATTTTGCAGCTTCATATTGTTCTGGTGGTATTCTCTGCAAAGCACCAAGATACAACAAAACGCTGAAACCAACTATCCACCATGCCGTAATTACAATTATCCAGGCCCAGGCCATGGCAGAAGTTGCAAACCATGACATAGGTTCTTTTATTACGCCGAGTTTTCCCAGGTAATAATTTGCTAATGCGGCAGGTTGCGATCCTAAAATCCAGTCCCATGAAAACAAAATTCCAATCGAGCCAAAAAAAGCCGGTGAAACAAAAGCGACAAGTGGCCAGAGTTTTCCATACATTTTCTGATTCAATATTAGAGCAAGTACAATACCAAGAACGACCGTTACAGGCACGCTTATCGCTGCAAAAAAAACAGTATTTTTCACGGTTGCCCAGAATCGCGAATCGTTCCACACACGAATAAAGTTATCAAGTCCAATAAATCGAGCTTCCCCAATTAGTTTCCAATTATAGAAGCTCATAATCATACCATAAATTAAAGGAGCTGCTACAAATAGCGCAAAGAAGATAAGATGGGGGAGGAGAAACAGATAAGCTCCAACCCCCATACGCACCCTTCTGGAGAGTTTTTGTTTCATCAAGCTGCATCTCCTCCCCTCATCTCCTTTTATTTATTTGCCGCGCTCTGCCCAGTAATCGTCAATAATGTCCTGGACTTCTTCTGCAGCTGCTTCCATTGCATCCTCAGGTGTCATATTCCTTGTTATCAGTACATCTTCCAGATACACTGCAATTGAATCAAGCATTTCTGAAATATATGGGAACATCTGGAATGTCTTAACATAAGGTAATTGCTGTGCAACGGTGTAGATGTGTGGAAGTTTTTCTTTCAATTCCTGACTCTGCGCAATTGATATTCTTGCTGGCGTCTGACCAGCTGCATACCATTCTATGGCATGGTCCCAGAGATATTTGACCCAGGTCATTGCTGCTTTTAATACCTCTGGATCTTCCACCATTACTTTTGTCAAAGCCAGAACGTGTGAACCACCAAAGACTGCTTTCTCAGTACCAAGTAATGGTGCTGGCGCGGCACCAAAGTTTTCACCGAGAGCCTCTTTGAAAGCAGCAGCTGTCCAAATTCCGGTGATCAGAAATGTCGATTGACCACCAAGAAAAACTGGGCCTGGATCAACACTGGCTTTTGGTAAATACCCTTTGTCCTGAAGTTCCATCATGAACCTGAGTGCTTTCGCACCAGCTTCCATAAAAGCTGGTTTTTTGAAATCTGGCGTTAAAAGGTCTCCACCAAATTGCCACAGATAGTGTACCCATAACCAGCTCCAACCTGGGTTTTCATAGTATGGAGTGACATCTTTTGGTGTGACCTTTTTGAGAGCTTCCAGTGCAGCTAAAAATTCTTCTCTGTTTGTTGGTGGTTTATTTGGATCGAGGCCGGCTTTGACGAAATTACCACGATTGTATGCCAAGTAGAAAATCCAGCAATCGAGAGGAAATCCATAAATTTTTCCATCCTGCACAAGGCCTTCAATCAGTCCTGGATAGATATCGTTTACATCAATTCCGTATTTAACAAGCTCTTCTGCAGTAAAAGTCTTGAGCTGATCCATCAGCGCAGGTATAACGTATTTACGGCAAAACAAAACCTGCGGAGCCTGTTTTGTACTCACGCCTGTGAAAAACTTGGTCTTGTACTCAAGGTCGTTAACGAGAACAAGATGCACAACTTCAATATCCGGATGTTCGGCATTGAATTTCTGTATGATTTTATCCATATACGCACCATCTTCACCTGCAAGAGGCGTCATGAATGTAATAGTAACTTTTCCACTTACCAGAACCATCAGAGAAATCAACAGCACAGCGACCAGGAAAAATGATCTTTTACCCATTTAATCCACCTCCCCATATGAGTTCCAACAAAGGTTTTCTCAAAACCTTTTTGAACAATATCACCCCCTTAAGATGTTTGAATCAGATATAAACTCCAAAAAACAATCAGAAAACAAGACAACGATTTGGCGAATATCAATATTTATACATATATGTACATACAAATTAGACCACAACATTTAAACTGATTCAAGGCGCTTCTTATAAAAATAAGGATTGATTTCTGGTTATTTTCAGCAGTATTCTTGAAAATATGTTCAAAATCGGATTGTCACGTTTTATATCTTTGATTTTTTTCCCGCTTTAACCTTTGTAATAAATCTGACTTAAATGACGCTCATCCACCTATTTTCACCTTAAAACCGTTGTTTTCGAACAGTTGCTTTATAAGGTTCAACCTTTCCTTGCTGATTTTCTCATTGGTTCCAGTGAAAATCTTCCACAGAGCATCATATTTCTCGTTCACATTGTGATAGGGCAGGAGATTTATTTCGGATCTGAACCTTAATTCGTTCAGAAAATCAATTGTTTTCTGAATATCCTCGTCAGAATCGTTCACAGATGGTATAATGGGCAAACGTATTATCAAAGATTTTCTTTCCGAAAGGAGAAATTTCAAATTCTCCTTGATGATTCTGTTTGACACCCCTGTATGCTTTATGTGCTTTTTTTCATCGATAACTTTCAGATCGTACAAAAATAGATCAACATATGGCAGCACTTTTTTGAGATCCTCTGTTTTTGCATAGCCAGAGGTGTCGATTGCCACGTGCACGGCGCGTCGCTTCAATTCCGGTAGAATTTCAAGTAAGAAATCAATTTGAGATAAAGGCTCACCTCCTGAAAAAGTAACTCCACCGCCTGATTGGTCGAAATAAGTCGTATCTTTTTCAAGCTCTTTCAAAATATCTTCGCAGCTTATTTGTGTACCTACCATTTTCAGAGCAGTTGTGGGGCATATTTCTGTGCACGCACCGCACAGTGAACAGAGATCTTTGTTAAGAAATAATATGTCATCTTTGAAGCTGAGAGCTTCTTTTTTACACGAAACCACACAGCTCTGGCAATGAATACATTTGTGTTGGGTATACATCAATTCCCTGGAAAAACGGATGCCCTCAGGATTGTGGCACCACCAGCAAGATAAAGGGCATCCTTTTAGAAAAACTGTTGTTCTTATACCAGGCCCATCGTGTATGGCAAACCTCTGTATATTAAAAACAAGGGCTTCCATATTACAACTCATCCTGTTCTGTCCGAGCTATGATTTCTTCTTGAAGGCCTTTTGGCAAACTGACAAAATAATCACTGTAACCAGCAACCCGAACCATTAAGTCTTCAAAATCAGCTGGTTTTTTCTGGGCTTCTCTCAATAATTCTGAAGAAACTACGTTGAACTGAACGTGATGTCCACCCATTCTAAAATATGTTCTTATCAATTTACCAAGTTTTTCCAGATTGTCTTTTTCTTTGACTAAATCCGGTGTTAACCTCTGATTCAACAGAGCCCCGCCAGTTTTGTCCCAATCGCATTTACAAACAGAGTTGAAAACAGCTGCTATGCCTTTTCTGTCTACACCCTGGACAGGTGATATACCTTCTGAAACGGGCATACCGGCTTTTCTACCGTCTGGGGTTGCTCCTGTCACGCTGCCAAAATAGACATGAACAGTTGTTGGAAGGAAATAGCATCTTCGAGATGCCTTTCTCACCGGGGAAGGCTCATAACTTTCAACAATCTGGACGATATAATCGACAAGCTTTTTTGCTATATCGTCAGCGTAATCATTGTCATTTCCGTATTTTGGCGTTTTGTTCAGGAAAATCTGCCTCATATATTCAAAACCTTGAAAATCATTATGCAGAGCTTTTAGCATTTCTTCATAAGTAAAAAGTTTTCTATCAAAGATATTCCATTTAATGGACGCAAGTGAATCTGTAACGGTTCCAAGACCCACAAATTGAATGTACTGCGTATTGTATCGGGCTCCACCGGCGTTGTAATCTTTTGCATTTTCCACACAGTCCTGTATCCATAGCGACATGAATGGCACAGGCAGATATTTAGCATACAGAGCTTCGATGATATCGTTACCTTTCATCTTTATGTCTATGAAATATCGAAGCTGTTTTGCAAAAAAATCCCAGAGTTCATCAAAATTTTGTGGTTTTTTCGTTTCAAGCCCTATACGCTTGCCGGTTCCTGGATCTATCCCACCATTGAGTGTTATCTCAAGAATCTTCGGAAGATTGAGATATCCTGTCAGAATATACGCCTCTTTACCAAGTGCACCCGTTTCAACACAGCCACTCACACCTGATTCTCTGGCATCTTCAAGAGTTTTGCCCTGGCGTAGCATTTTTACAACTATCCTGTCGTAATTGAAAAGAGGTGGTTCCCCAAAACCAGGTGAGAGAGCTTCCAGGGCTTTCAGAAGAAAAGCGTCGGGATTCTTGTCACTTATAAGAGCAGCAGTGTTTGGTTGAAGCGTTCTCATCTCGGAAAGTACTTCAAGGATGAGATAGGAAAGCTCGTTCACGGCATTTGATCCATCCGTTTTAAGACCACCGATATTGATCTTTGAAAAATCGTTGTATGTGAAACTTTCTTCGGCGGTTATCTTCACTTTTGGCACCGATGGCTGGTTGTTGAATTTCAACCAGAAAGCCTGCAATAACTCTTTTGCTTTCTCGCGTGTTAAAACACCTGATGCAATATCTTTTGCATAAAATTTGTATACATGCTGATCCAGCCTGCCCGGAGTAAAAGAATCCCATGGATTTGTTTCATAAGTGATACCAACGTGGATAAACCAGTAATGCTGAAGGGCTTCCCAGAAAGTTTCCGGGGCATGTGCTGGGACTTTCTCGCAGATTCTTGACATTTCTAAAAGTTCTTGTTTTCTCTGAGGGTCTTTTTCATTCTCTGAAAGTTTTTTTAATTTCTCGCTGTATCTTTTTGCATATATTAAAATAGCATCACAGGAAATATTCATTGCTTTCAATTCTTCGAGTTTTTCAAAATATTCTGGATCGGAAGCAGAAAGCTGCTGGATTTTTTCTTCTATCCTTTTCTTTATATCCAGAACACCTGTTTTGAAAATCCATCCGCCACCAGAAGTATGTCCGGGGGCTCTTTGTTCCATAAATTCCGTCCAGATGCCAGCTTCATAGGCTCTTTTCCACTCAGCCGGCAAATTTTGAAAGAGAATGTCTCTCATTGCCTGTCCTTGCCAGAAAGGTATTATTTCTTCTTCATACACTTTACGTGTTTGACTATCGACCTGAAATGGCATGTTTTTTCTTGTTGCCAGTGTCTCGAGATCCTCCAGAGTGTGAACGCATATTTCTGGATAAGTGGGAACTTCTTTGGGGCCAGTACCTCTGATGCCAATTATTAACTGCCCATCTTCAACTGGAAGGCTGCAGTTTTCCATGAGGTATTTGAAAGCCAGCGCGCGTAAGACAGGGTATGAAACATTTTTCGGCGCCATTTTGTAAAAATCAGTTATAAGCTTCGCGCGTTCAAGAGAAACTTTAGCTTTAGCGCTTACACTTTCATCTCTGAGTTTTTTGATCCGCTTGTTGATCGGTTTTATAGCGGAGCGCCTTTTTTCAAGCTCTTCGTATATTTTGGTCCTTTCCACACTGGCCACCTCCAGAAATAGATCTTAAAGTACTGTCAGGTCCTCTGACAGAGTTGTTATTGTTTCAAAAGATGAACTTTTTACAATCACGTCGTTTTCGATTCTTATCCCAAATTCACCGGGAATATAAATACCAGGCTCAATAGTTACAACAGCATTCTCTGGCAATGGATCAGTAGCTTTAGGACTGAACCTTGGCTCTTCGTGAACCTCAAGTCCTATACCATGTCCTAAACCATATCTGAAGCAGAACTCGGAATATTTGCTTTTCTGAACAACCTCTCTTGCCACAAAATCGACATCTTTGCCACTCATACCGGCTTTGCCTGCCATAAACAAATCTGCAGAGACTACACCCGAGGTTGATATCTGCGGAGCGGCAACTACACCATCTTTTGTCAAGCCTAACCACCAGGTAAGAAATTCCTTTGCACCATCACCTAATGCAAATCGACCTTTTTCGTCTACAATTTTATCACCGAAGGTGCCAATTATTGAATACCACAGGCCCTGAAAACTAATAGCATCACAGCCCCATTGGGTGACTCGCCCGTTGTTTGTGATAGTTAATTTTCTGGCAGCATTTTCAAAATCTTTCCAGGTCCAATTTGCGTTCGGATAAGGGACTCCTGCCTTGTCAAACAGAGTTTTGTTGTAATACATTATCTCCGTGGCAAAACACCAGGGTAATCCATACAGATGTCCTTGGAGTTGCATCAATTGTTTCACAGCAGGAATAAAATCATCAAGATCAAGCTCTTTGCTTTGTTGCACATAATTATCAAGTGAAACAATCCACCCTGCTTTTACGAAATCTGCCAGATCCGATTCCCACAAACAAAAAATATCGGGAGCTGTACCAGTCATGGCCATCGTGCGAAGTTTTTGAGAATATTCGGCTTCGGGAATCTGCATAAACTCAATTTTCACATTAGGATATTTTTCCTCAAATGCTTTGACGTAATTGTAAGAATCTGAAGGAAGCGCATTCCAGTGCGCGTACTTTATTACCACATTTTCGGCAAAAAGCAAAGACGATAGGAGAGTCAAAACTAAACCGCAAACCAAAAGCAACTTTCTCATGCAGCACCCCTCCTTTTTAAGAAAATCCGCCACAATATTAACCAAGAATACAAGAAATGTACGTATATGTACGTCATAAGTATAACTACAACTTAAAAAGAAATCAACAGCCAAATTATCTTACTATTGGGGGGTATAAAAAGTAGGCATTAAAATCAAGGGATTATCTTTGTTTTTCTAGTATTTTCGCCTGTTATCTATATTTTTCATCAAGATTGAAAAATTTCTTCCTGACTTAAAACTTTTACTGTCCGTATTTTGTGTGGTACTGTTGGTGTAATTTATTTATTTCATCTATATCGAGTGGGGTGACTTGCTGTTTTGCAAGAGCAAAATAGCTCATTTTCGCCACTTCTTCCAGAAAAATTGCCTTTTTGAGAGCGTCTTCAATTGAGGTTCCAACAACTATTACGCCGTGCTTTCTCAAAAGAACTGTTCCTGATTTTCCCATTACCTTTAAAACAGCCTTTCCAATTGCTTCAGATCCTACCGGGGCATACTCAGTAATTGGAATCTCTTCACCAAAAACATCTGCATGTGCAGTGCATAAAACAGGCAATGGTTTTTCGCGTACAGCAAAAACAGTTGCAAAGGTAGAGTGTGTGTGTATGATAGATTTTGCCCATTCTATATTTCTGTATAGATACAAATGCGTAGCTGTATCAACTGATGGCTTCATATTTCCATCTAAAATCTTCCCGCCTAAATCCACAAGAACCATGTCAGATGGTTTAAGAGAAGAGTATGGCACACCAGAGGGTTTAATCAAGACCTTATCGTCGATTCTCAAGCTAACATTTCCACTTGTATAAGCTACCAGACCATATTTTTCAAGGGTCAAATGAGCCTCATAAAGTAATTGTTTTTCTTTTTCGTACATGAAACCCCTCCTGATTATTCTGATGGTGAAGAAACAGAACTTCTTTCTATCAACTCCGGTTGTAGAATTATTTTCTCTGCTCTTCCACCATGAATCATTTTCAAGAGAATGTCTACCGCTTTTTTGCCTACGTCTTCTTTGGGGTGAGCAAATGTTGTCAGAGTTTCTCTGAAATCTCCCAGAGGAGCATCATCAAATCCTATAACTGAGACATCTTCCGGAATTCTCAGGCCAAGTCGTTTTGCAACAAGCTGTAGCTGAAGTGCCGTCGCATCATTATAGCAGAAAATAGCTGTGGGGCGCAGTTGCTTTGGCAGGCTGAGAAGCTCAAAAGAACCCTGCATTGGAGCTCCTGTAAATTCGGAAACATTGAATGATTTTTCATAAATTTTTTCAAACCCCAGCTCATTTGCTCTCTCCACAAAACTTTTTGCTCTTATAACACTTGGCAGGTGAATTGATTTATATAGTACAGCAACTTTTTTGTGACCAAATTGATGAAAAATCTCTGCAGCTTTTTTACCCCCGTATGAATCATCAAGAACAACACTGCCAGTACCATTTATATTCCAATCGCTGTGAACAAGAACTATTTTTATTCCTTCTTTTACCAGCGATTCTACATACTCTTTATTTGCCCTTTTTGTTGCGCTGCACACAGGGTCTATTATTAAACCGGTTACTCCCGATTCAATCCACTCACCGATAACTTGCTTTTCTTTGTTGGGATCTTCCGATGCGTTCCCAAGCAACATCTTGTAGCCATTTCTGAATAGATAATCTTCTGCTCCAAAAACTATATAGGGAAATATGTAGCTCGTTATCTGCTGAACTATTATACCAACCATGTGGTTTTCTTTCCCGAGGTTCACAAATGTCCCTACACCAGGTTTGCGGGTAATAATACCTTTGACAGCCAATCTATCAAGCGCTTTTCTCACAGTTTCTCTGCTGGCTTCAAACCGCTCCATCAATTCTTTCTCTGTAGGAAGTTTATCGCCAGAATTGTATTTCCCGGATTTCAGCTCTTTTATCAAAGTTTGCTCTATTATTTTGTATTTTGGTACTATTGATACCACCTCCACAGCATACGTAAACGTACGTACATAAATTGTACGCTTTTTTTCAATATTAGTCAAGTTAGGAAGAAGAACAGTTCCTGCTATCAATCAGGTTTCGATATCAACAAAAACCAATTTACCAGATCCTGAATTTTCAACAACTATTTTTGGTACTTCATTAGCACTGTTTAATTTGTAATTGTAAAACTGGCGTGGCTCAAAGACTGGCTCTGATTCCCTCAAGAACTTCACTTGTGGCTCTTTACAGTAGACAAAAATATTTTCAGCCTCGTTATTTCCCAAACTCAGATAACCTTCAGGGGACGAACCCGCTGTTACGGTTGTTGGAATAAATGCAACATTGGCCTCTTCCATTAATTTTGCCCCAAATCCCATGAAATAGTTTGCTTCGACATGAACTCTGGCATTTGTAGTAGAAGCAATCGCATACAATGGAACGACATTCCCGGAAACATTTGTTCTGAAACCTGCACTGTAAAAGTTGTTGAATACATGAACCGTGCCAAAACGCACCCTTGGCATCCGCTGAATACAGTTTTTGAAATAATTATGATGATAAGTAACTTTATAGCTATCTGAAGCCTTTTGAGGATCTTCTCTGTCACTACTTCCCACAAGTGATACTTTGTCATGATCGACAAATTTACACCAGGAGACAGTTACATAACTCGAAAATTTCGTGATATCTACTGCTCCATCATTTCCATTTACAAATGTGCAATGATCAATCCATACATGATGAGAACCTTCGATATTGATATAATCGTAATCGTATTTCTTCCCCTGTGGATCATCTTCCATATAGAAACCTTCAAAATGAATATTTCTTATAACGATGTTTTCTTGATTTTTAATGATAAAACCTGCTCCGATAAGTTTTGCATTGTTAATTCCAATAACAGTTTTGTTTGAGGTTAGCTTGATCTCTCTCCTTGGTTCAAAAATAATTTCACCGTCGATTACGATTATGTATTTTTCTTCTGAGCTGCTCCATTTTTCAAGTTCTTCACCTGTTTTAACATAAACTACTTTTCCACCCAGACCGCCGGTTGTCCCATTTAAGCCAAGAGCATCGACTGACGCAAACCCAACAGGTTGCTCAGAAAGTGTTGTTTCCAGAGCAAAACACATGTTTAGAGTTATCAAAATAGTTACACAGAGTAACAATCTCTTCATTGAAGATCCCCCCTTCAAAATTTAGCAAAAAAATTTATTTCTATCACGTATATATTATAATGTACAATCTGGATGCTTTTTAACCATAAAAATTGCTTATATTAAGCTGGAAAATCTGATTGAAATACTGTGATAAAATTTGATAAAATTTTTTTTGGTTCACATCTTATCAATGGGGAGGGGTTAGTATGAAGCGTTTTCTGATTGCTTTTATGCTTACGGCTCTATTCATATCAGGTATGGCGGCTGTGAAACTTGTTGTCTGGTGTGGCGGTGGTACGGAAAGAGAAGGCCTTGAAGCAGCGATAGCAGAATACAAAAAACTTAATCCTGATGTAGATTTCGAACTGGTTGATGTACCGTATGCCCAATATGAGCAAAAAGTCAGATTGGGTATAATGAGCGGTGATTTGCCTGACCTCGTAACGATTACTTATCCTTATGCGCCCGGATACATGCAATATATGATCGATCTTGGCCAATACGTCCAGAAATATTTGAACATCAGCCTTGAAGAATTTAAAAACGCCATGTATGATGTTGTGCGAATTCGTGTTTCTGAAGGAGATGCCGTAAAATATGTTCCATTACATTTCACTTTGCAATGTTTGTGGGTGAACGATGATTATTTTAAGAAAGCAGGTATACCATATCCTCCGTTTGGCGGCAAACAGGAACCCTGGACCTGGGAAGAATTCATAGATGTACTTAAAAAAGTAAAAGAAGCCAACAATTTGCCATATGCGTTATCTATGCAGCGTACTGCTGAAAGATTGTTCTGTTACCTTGGTATAAGAGGAGTCAAGATTCTTGATGAAAATCTTGACTACACCTTAGACAGAGATCCTAAAGCAAAACAGCTGCTCATAGAATTTGTAGATTTGTTCAAACAAAACATAATGGTGCCGGCTGAGTGGATAAGCGCACAGGATCCAAATATGGCTTTCACGGGTGGGTTGACTGCCGTTCTCTGGGCTGGTAGCTGGAGTACACTGGATCTTTTAAAAGCCGAAAAGAATTTCGTTCCCGCTTATCTTCCGAAAGATGTGGAGTGGCTCAGTTTGGAAGGCGGGAGATTTTTCGGGGCATTCAAAACAGGCAAAAAAGACAGAGAGGAAGCAGCTGCCAAATTTGCACTGTGGATTGGATGGAAGGGACTTGGTTATGACATTTATTTAAAAAAGACCTATCACATGTCTGCTTATAAAAATCACAAAGTTCAATACGATGCTACCGTGATGGATCAGGTGCAGAGCGTATGTGGCAAACTCGCTGAAGTGACTCCAGAATGGGTTGTTACTGTGAGAAATTCGACAATTTACTCAAGATTACAATCTCCTATAGTTAGCCAGATGTCTGCCGCGGTTGCCGGGCAGGTTTCTATCGATCAGGTTATAGAAAATTTGAAAAAAGAATACGAAAAATTGCTGTCAGAACTTGGAGAAAAGAAATAATGAGAAAGGGTGCCTGAGCACCCTTTCTTATCTGGGAGAGGATTATCTTGAGTGCCCTGGTGAAAAGCAGATTCATTTTTGTTTTACCTGCTTTGATCTTCCTTGGAATTTTTGTTCTGGCTCCTATCGTGAGTGTTTTTTTCACAAGTTTTTATAGCTGGGATCTTCTCAGTCCGGCCAGATTCACCGGACTGAGCAATTTCAAAAGGATGCTTGAGGATAAATGGTTCTGGAATTCTATCTGGGTTTCCATAAAACTTCTACTCTTAACAGTCCCTCTTACCTTCTTTGTTCCACTTGCTCTTGCGCTTGCTTTACACAGGGAAAATACCTCTTCGAAAATACTCAGGGCATTGTTTTATTGGCCTTATATGATGCCTGCCGTTGCAGGAACAACAATGTGGAAATGGCTTCTATCTTATGACCTTGGATTATTGAATCACATCTTGAAATCTTTGGGCATGAAACCTGTTGCATGGTTATTGAAACCTACACCTGCCCTTTTTTCCATAGCATTTCTCAGAACATGGGGCATGACAGGTTTGTTGATGATGATGTTTATAACAGGGCTTCAAAATATTTCCCAAGAATATCATGAAGCAGCAAAAATAGATGGGGCAAACAGATGGCAGATATTCTGGTATGTCACCTTCCCTTTGCTTAAAAATACCAATTTACTTGTCTTAACAACATCTATAGCTCATGTGTTCAGAGATTTTGCGGGTGTTTACGTTTTGACAGGCGGTGGCCCCGGTTATTCCACAATGGTAACGCCTCTGTATATTTACAACACTGCTTTTACACAATTTAGAATAGGATATGCCTATGCAATGTCAGTTGTATTTTTGCTGATATCGTTTGCAATAGCAATGGTTACTTTGAGAGTACGCGAATCTAAGTGAGTCTTCTGGGGGGAATTAAATGGCAAAGTTCATAAAATGGTTTTTCTTAATAGTTGCTTTGATTTTTTATATGCTACCTGTTTATTATTCAATTGCTTCGTCTTTCAAAAGCTTGAAAGAGGTTTATTCATACCCTCCTTCTATATTCCCAAAATCCCTGACTCTTGATGGATACCGTGAGGCCATAAAAAATCAGGAGCTTTTGACATATTTAAAAAATACTATTTTTGTTGCAACTACCGCAACAGTTATAACTATACTTGTTTGCGTGATGGGAGGTTATGGTTTGGCAAAAGGTACATTCGTGAGTAGAATTGCTCTGAATAGATTGATAGTAATGACACTTTTTGTGACTGCTCAGGTCATAATGGTGCCTCTTTTCGTGGTGATAAGACGCCTGGAGCTGATCAACAGCCTCTGGGGTTTGATTCTACCTGCGATTTATACACCAACAGGTATGTTCACAGCTATACAGTATATGAAGGATATGCCAGATGAATTGCTCGAAAGTGCAAAAATAGATGGCGCTAACGAATGGCAGATCTTCTGGCGTATTGTTATGCCCCTTTCCAAGCCTTTAATAGCCGCACTTTGTATATTTTCTTTCACATGGAGGTGGAATGATTTTGTCCTGCCATTGCTTGTTGTAAATAGAAGGAGTCTTTATACACTTCAACTGGCACTTGCTGTTATTCAGGGCGAATATGGGGGTGTACCCTGGAATACGATTCTCGCATTTTCAACTCTGACTATAATACCAACACTGGTCATTTTTCTTGTCTTCCAGAAATTCTTTATGAAAGGTATTATGGCAGGTGGCTTGAAATATTAGGGTGGTGTTATTGATGAAACAAATATCGGTTGTTTTAGCAGGCATTGGTGGTTATAGCGCTAAATATGTGGAAAACATTCTGAAGAAAACTGACAGCTGGTTCAGAATAGCTGGAGTAGTGGATCCTTACCCAGAGAAAAGCACTATGTACAGCAGATTGGAAGATATGGATATACCGATATTCAAAACCCTCAAAGAATTTTATCGGCATAAAAAAGCAGATCTTGCCATTATATCTTCTCCTATACATTATCACTGTGAGCAAACTTGCGAAGCACTTGAAAATGGCAGTAATGTTCTGTGTGAAAAACCAGCAGCTGCAACTGTTCAAGAGATCAAAGAAATGATATACCAGAGAGAACGTCACAGAAAACTTGTTGCAGTAGGATTTCAGTGGGCTTATGACCCTGTTTTTTTAAAATTGAAACAGGACGTGATTGCAGGAAAATTCGGTGCTCCTTTGAGACTTAAAGCGCTGGTTCTCTGGCCAAGGGATATTTTCTATTACAAAAGAACGTCCTGGGCTGGGAGATTGATAATGAACGGAAAATTTGTACTGGATAGTGTTGCAAACAACGCAACATCCCATTTCTTGCATGCCATGCTTTTTTTAATAGGCAATGATTTACAAAATTCAATTACCCCCAAAGCTGTCGAAGCAGAACTTTACAGAGTAAATAAAATAGAAAGCTTTGACACCTGCTGCATGAAAATTAAAACCCTTTCTGCAGAAATTATGTTTTATGCATCACATGCAGTTAATGAACTCTGGGGGCCCCAATTTGCTTTTGATTTTGAAGGTGCAAAAATTGTCTACAATGATCCAGAAATACCGGAAAGCCAGGGAAAAATAATTGCAATTTATAAAAACAGAAAAGAGATTTATGGTCCGGTAGAACATGGCAGCATGAGAAAATTATGGGTGGTTATGGAAAACTTGGGAAAAGGCAGAAATGAACCTGTATGTACTCTTGAATCAGCTCTTTCTCAAACTCTCGTTATAAACGGTGCTCATGAGTCTTCTGAAATAATCGATTTTCCAGAAGCCGTAGTGAAATTCGATAAAGATAAATCGCTTTTCTGGGTTAAAGGACTTTCTGAATTTATGAAAAGTTGTTTTGAAAAAAATAAGCTTTTCTCAGAAATGGGCATATCGTGGGCAAAGCATGGCAGAAAAATAGAGCTTGACAATTACGAATTTTTCAAAGGTGGTACGAAATGAAAATTTGCATAATAGGTGCAAGTGGTCATTATGGGTATGTGCTTAAATCTTTAAGCAAAGGTATGAAAATATCTGGTATTGCACCTGGTTCAGCCGGGGAAAATATCGGTGTATTGAGAAACGATATGAAAAAAATGGGACTTTTGGCAAAAGAGTACAGTGATTACAGAAAAATGCTTGATATAGAAAAGCCTGATATAGTTGTTGTAAACACGTTTTTTTCCAATAATGGAAAAATCCTTAAATATTTGCTTGAAAGAAAGATAAATGCTTTTGTGGAAAAACCCATTGCGGCTTCTCTTGAGGAATTGAACGAGATTAAAAATCTGTATGAGAAAGTGAAAGAAGAAATGTTTTTCACTGCAATGTTTGGTTTACGTTATAAAGCACATTTTTTGACAGCAAAACTTTTAATAGACTCCGGTAAAATTGGTGAAATAAGACTTATAAATACTCAGAAATCATACAAACTTGGTACAAGGCCGGATTTTTACAAAAGACGAGACACTTACACAGGAACTATTTTATGGGTTGGCATACATGCAATTGATTGGATTAACTGGTTTTCAAAAAAGAAATTCTTAAAAATCTATGCAACTCATTCAAGAATAGCAAATAAGAACCATGGGGAACTTGAAAGCACGGCGCTCTGCCATTTCACGCTCGAAGACGAGGTCTTTGCCTCATTGAGTATTGATTATCTAAGGCCATCCAGTGCTCCTACTCATGATGACGATAGAATAAGAATTGCGGGGACAAAAGGGGTAATGGAAGTGATCAACGGGCGAGTTTATTTGATCAGCGATGAAGGGCCTGTAGAGCCAGATCTGGTTGAAGAAAAACAGATATTCACTGATTTCATTGCGCAGATAACTGGAAAAGGTCCTTGTATGGTTACACCACAGGATTCTATATTAGCAACAGAGATTGCGCTTCTGGCAAGAGAATCTGCCGATACAGAAAAGATAATAGAATTGAAGGAGGGAGATGATGAGTAAAAAAATAGTTTTCATAGGAGCAGGTAGTGTTAGATATACAATAAAGTTAATCGGTGATCTGGCAAAAACTTGTGAGCTGAATAACGTAGATATTGGATTAATGGATATAGATGAAGAACGTCTGAGAGCCACTCATATTCTGGCAGAAAAATATTCTGAGGAACTTGGGGCAAATTTGAATATACAGAGCACAACTGATTTAGAGGAAGCATTAAAAAATGCTGATTTCATTATCAATACTGCGCTTGCCAGGGCGGAAGGTCATGAAGATGGATATGTACAATACGAAATCGTGAGAAAAATAGGCGAGGAGCACGGTTATTACAGGGGTATAGATAGCCAGGAATTCAATATGGTTTCAGATTATTATACTCTTAGCAATTACAACCACCTGAAAATGAGTCTGGATATAGCGAGAACAATTGAAAAAGTATGTCCAGATGCCTGGCTTCTGCAAACTTCAAACCCTGTTTTTGAAATAACACAGCTGATCAAAGACCTTACAAAAGTGAAAGTAGTCGGCTTCTGTCATGGATATGCGCACATTTTCAAGGTAACCGAGGCACTCAACATAGATCCCGAAAAAGTTGATTGGCAGGTTGCCGGAGTTAACCACGCCATATGGTTAAACAGATTCTATTTTGAAAACTTGAACGGCTATGAGATACTCAAAAAATGGATCAAAGATAAATCCGAAAAATGGCAACCAAAAGATCCCTGGGATGTAGATTTATCTTTTGCTGCAATAGACATGTACGAATTCTACGGAATGCTTCCCATAGGAGATACTGTCAGAAGCGGAACGTGGAAATACCATTATGATCTTGAGACAAAAAAGAGATGGTATGGAAAATTTGGTGGTATAGACAATGAGATAGAAAGACCAAAATTTTATGATCAATTGAGAAAAACACGATCAAAACTCATAAAACTTGCTGAGGAATTGCGCGAGAATCGTAACTTGAAATTGACTGATGTTGCCCCTGAAATTTTTCCAGAATCAATTGACAGTCAGGAACAGCATATTCCATTCATAAATGCGCTTATTAACAACAAAAAGGCACGACTGGTGCTGAATGTTGAAAATAACGGTACGCTGAAAAACCTTCCCGACGATATTGTTGTTGAAATTCCTGTTACTGTTGATGAAAGCGGCATACACCCTGAAAAAATAGAACCGGATCTAACAGATAGAATAAAAGAGTGGTATTTAATGCCAAGAATTTTGAAAATGAAATGGGCACTTGAAGCTTTTAAAACAGCAGATTTGCGAGCCATAGAGGAGATTCTCCTGAGAGATCCGCGAACCAGATCATATAAACAGGTCAAAGGGGTTATCAAAGATATCTTAGATCTGCCCTTCAACAAAGAGATGAAAAATTACTACAGTTAGCTGCTTTCTCTTTCGATGAGCTCGACATCAAGAACTATCTGGGCAGGCTCAGTTCGTTTTTCGGTTAATCTCTCATGTAAAAGATCGAAAGCGATCATGCCCTCTTTGTACTTGTCGATTCTCACAGTTGTAAGCGACGGATTAACAAACGATGCATATGATATATCATCATAACCTACAACAGCAACGTCTTGAGGAACTCTTTTGTTGAGGGCTTTAAGCGCTTTGAGAGCCGCTATGGCAAAGACGTCATTGAAACAAAACACAGCATCGTAGCTCATGTTTTTAAGTTCCAGTATTTTATTGAAACACGACTCATACCCTTCTTCTATTTCCACCATAAAATAAGGTTGCAATCCAGATTCTTCAAGTGCTCTTTTATAACCGAGGTATCTCATTTTTGCTACAGATTTATACATATAGGCGTTTATCATCAAAATTTTTTGCTTTCCTCTTTCAAGCAGATGTCTGGTGGCTAAATAACCTCCCTTTAAATCATCTGAATAGATCTCATCAAATTGTGAGTTTTCGAAATGAACTCCCAGAACTACAAACGGATAATTCAAATTGATTAGATGCTCGATATCTTTTTTATCGAATTGGGTTGGGGAAATTATTATTCCATCCACCCGCTTTTCTATAAGGGTTTCAACAGCCTGGATTTCTCTTATGTAATCTCTTTCGGTGTTCATCAATATAACCTGGTAACCGTATTTTCTTGCCTGGTGCTCCACACCTTTAAAAACTTCCGCATAAAATGGGTTCGAACTATCTTCAAAAACAACTCCGATGGTTCTTGTCACACCATTTTTTAAAGACAGAGCGCTTAAATCTCTTATATAACCAAGTTCCTTAGCAATTTCGAGGACTTTTTTCTTTGTTTCTGGATTTATATCGGGTTTGTTGTTAAGGGCTCGAGAAACCGTGTTAATTGATACGCCAGCTTTCTTGGCAATATCTTTTATTGTGACAAATTTTTTCATCTAAAAACCCCCTTGAAAGTTATTCTACTCTTTTACACTTCCCATGGTTAGACCTTCTATGAAATACCTTTGAAACAAAAGAAATACGATAATCGGGACAACAGCTGCCAGAAGAGCACCGGCAGCAATAACATTCCAGCTTGAGATCCATTGACCTTGAAGTGACGTTAATCCAAGAGTAACAGTCTTTTTACTATCGCTCTGAATAAGTATGAGAGACCAGAGGTAATCGTTCCATATCCAGGTAAATTCCAGTATTGATAGAGCAGCTATTGCAGGTTTAACGAGTGGCATAATTATCTTCGAATATATCCTGAAAGCATTTGCACCGTCTATTCTGGCGGCTTCGAATATACTCGTCGGAATAGTTACCATAAAATTTCTGAGAAAAAATGTGCAAAATCCTATTTGAAAAGCCGCGTGGAATAGTATCAATCCCCAGAGGGAATCGTAAAGCCCAGTAGACAGAGAAAATTTGTATACAGGTATCAAAAGCATTTGAAAAGGTATAAGCATTCCAGCAACAAAAATCACAAGAATAGCAGTTCTCAATTTGAACCTATACCATGATAAGGCAAATGCACTCAAACTTGATAAAAACAAAGTCAAAACCACTGATACTGCGGTTACAAAAAAAGTATTTATGAAATATCTCCCCATATTTCCTTCAACCCAGGCTGTTTTGAAATTATCAAAAGTCCACGATTTCGGAACAGACCAGAAATTTCTGAGCATGAATATCTCATCCATTGTCTTAAATGCAGTAAAAATGGCTATGAGAAAAGGAATCATCCATAAAACAACAATGCTTGTTGAGAGAATATAAAAAGTCATAGCTCTGATGGATTTCTTCACTAACGTTCCTCCTTTTTAAGAACATTTATCAAATATAAGAGGATAAAACTAAATGTTATGAGAAATTGGACTACTGCTACAGATGCTCCATAGCCCATCCTGTAATTGTGAAAGGCCTGGACATACATGTAGTTAGCCATCACACTTGAGGAATAGTAAGGACCACCACGAGTCATGACAAAAACTATATCGAATGCCCTCAAAGAATCTATTATATTGACAGTTATGGCAATAACCATCGCGGGTTTCAACGCTGGTAATATAACATAAAAGAATCTTTGAAAAGCATTTGCGCCATCAACAACTGCTGCTTCAACTAACTCGCTCGAGACATTTTTTAATCCTGCTAAAAACAGGACCATCGCGTAAGGTATCTGCCTCCACAAGGCAGCAGCTATGAGTGAATAAGTCACAATTTTTGGATCACTTAGCCATGGTTTTGCCAGATTACCCAAACCAATGAAATTCAAGAATGCGTTGACAATACCACCAGTTGGCTCTAATATC
Organism: Pseudothermotoga lettingae TMO; assembly: GCF_000017865.1. Taxonomy (GTDB): domain Bacteria; phylum Thermotogota; class Thermotogae; order Thermotogales; family DSM-5069; genus Pseudothermotoga_B; species Pseudothermotoga_B elfii. The sequence goes on along the minus strand of NC_009828.1, from coordinate 1,171,470 downwards.
CATGACCATATTTGACCTATAACAACAAAAGATAGAGCCATTGGTAAGTAAACAAGAGATTTATATATTTTATGACCAGCAAATTTCTGATCCATCAAAATAGCAAAGAATAATCCCAGGGGTATAGAAAGGATAACAAAACCTATCATCCATTTTATATTGTTCACAAGTGATAAACCAAAATATTTGTCATTGATCAATCTTTTGAAATTTTCTATACCTATGAATTTCATTTGTGTCATACCATCCCATTTTGTGAAAGAAACTATGAAGGTTTGTAAAATAGGAAAAATAACCCATATACAGTACATTAAAAAAGGAATTGCGAGAAATAGGTATGGTGTGATATTTTTTCGCATCATATACCTCCAAGAACCCGTGGGGGATTCCCACGGGCAAAGTCATTTGATTCCGTAAATTCTCTTTCTTTCCATCTCCAGATTATCGAGTATGGAGTTTATTTTTCCAGGATTCTGTAGAAATTCTATAAGTGCATTCATTCCAATTTCAGCCATCTCTGGATTGGTATCTCTATCGTAGAATTGCGAAACACCGGCAGAAGCAAGTATCATGTCAAGACCTTTTTTGGCATGTTCATCAGGCGGGGCAACTTCGATATTTGCAGCAAGCCTTCCAAGATCTCTGGCAAATTTCTCCTGTGCTTCTTTGGAAGCAATGAATTTCAAAAACTCTATTGCTCCCTTCCTGTTTGGAGCATTGGCTGGAATCATGAAACCATCGATGGGCGTTTCTTCATAAAGCGGTACAGAAGGATCGATGATTGGGAATCTGAAGAAATCCAGATCATTCTTCACTTCTTCCGGGGCTACATCTTTGATAAACTGCCCCATGTAATACATACCTGCCTGACCTCTAAAAAGAAAAGTAGCGCCTTCCTGCCATTCATAAGACGTGTGATTTGGCAATAAATATCCGTTATCCACAAGCTGTTTCCAGTATTCAAATACCTTTAAAAGTTTTGAATCGTTGTACGGGATTTTACCAGCCGTAAGATCAATATGATAATCAAGGCCGTTAATTCTGAGATTCAAGATATCAAACCAGCCAGCTGCAGTCCATGGAAATTTGCTACCAATCGCGATTGGCGATATTCCATTTGCCTTTAGAGTTTCGCAAACTTTCAGGAATTCATCCCATGTTTTTGGCTCTTTTATCCCATATTTCTCAAAGACCGATTTTCTGTAATAGACTCCCCACCAATACCAGCTCTGAGGTATGAAATAGATTCTGTCGTTATAGGAGCAGGTGCTTTTAAAGGATGCAGGAAAATAATTTTCCCAGGATGACTCTTTGAATACTTCTTCTACAGGTGTGATCAACTTCATTTCGGCAAAATATCTCATGCGTTCGCCTGCAAACCATGTTACTACATCAGCAGTTCCTTTTGGAGCAGCAAGCCATGTTCTTAAGAGTGTTTTGAAATCTTCATGGGCGAAAGTGTTCACAGTAACCTCGTATTCTGGATACTTCTCCTGAAAAATCTTCACAAGTTCAGCGAATGCTTTTCTTGGAGCTGGGTCCGACATATAGCTGTTGATAACTATTTTTTCTTTTGCAAAAATAAAAAGCGCAAGCAGTGTTAGAAGTAGGAAAATAAAAGTCTTCCTCACCTGAAACACCTCCCCTTGTTTTATAACGGTAACGTTACCGAGAAACAATTAGTAAAATACACATTTTTTGCGTTTTTGTCAAATAACATTACTATCTTATAAATAATCATTTGACAGGATTATTAACCAAAATCAGCAAATATCCACTTAATTCTAAATATTTCTCGCGATTACAATCTATTACATCTACGATAACTTCAAAGATTTTTAAGTTACTATTATGTAAACAAAAGATATTTTGTGAAGATACATTAAATGTGTAAAATCTAAGATGCCTGTACACAAAATAGCTGAATAAAGGTGATATGTTTGAGTAGAGATTTAACGCAAGGTAACCTGACCAAGAATTTATTTTATATGGCACTGCCCACAATGGGCGGTTTTGCGTTGCAAGCATTATATGACGTTGTCGACATGTTCTGGATAGGCAGAATTTCCGCCAAAGCAATTGCCGGAGTAGCCGTTTTTTCAACGGTATTCTGGTTGATAGAAGTTCTCAATGAAATAATAGGCGTTAGTTCAATATCTCTCATTTCGCAAAATTATGGTGCAAAAGATTATGAGAGAACAAACAGGGTTATAGAACAAACTATTGTTTTTAAAGCTTTTGTTGCATTAATAGCTTCGCTTCTTTTGGTTTTGTTCCTCAAGCCATTGATGAGCTTTTTTAGTAAAGACAGGGAAGTAATACAAGCAGGCCTTGAATATGGATACTGGCGAAGTTTTTTCATGCCAATCTTTTTTGCAACTTATTCAACGTATACAGCGCAGCGAACCACAGGCGAATCAAGACTGCCTATGATTATAATGGGAGCAAGTGCCGTATTGAATATAATTCTTGATCCGGTATTTATGTTTGAAAAAATACCTGGTATCAACATGAAAGGATTCGGTCTTGGTGTAAGCGGTGCAGCAGTTGCGACAGTTATATCAACATGTGTGGCATTTATATGGGGATTTGGTCTTTTGCTGAAAGGAAGAGGAGAAATAAAAATTTCAATTCGTGGGCTTTTCAGGCTTGACAGAGAAATCGATAAAAAACTTATGACTATTGGGCTTCCAAGCGGCGTCGAAGTGTTCATGAGGAGTCTGTCAAATGCCGTTTTGATGAAATTTCTGGCAGCTTACGGCTCGACTACATTAGCAGTAGTAGGCGTTGTTAGCAGACTTATGGGGCTTGCATTCATACCTTTGATGGGTTTTTCAATGGGCGCAAGCACAATCATCGGACAAAATCTTGGCGCCAATAAGATTGAAAGAGCCGAAAAGACTGTGTTGCTTGCAGCTATCTATAGTTCTCTGTTTGTTCTTGGATTTGTTGTTCTGGCAAACATTTTCCCTGAGACAATTATGAATTTTTTTGTTCATGAACCAGAAGTAATTGCCGAAGGAGTCAGTGCTGTGAGAATTGGTTCCTGGTCTATTCTTATCGCTGCTTTTGCAGTCGCACTAATGAGTAGTTTCTTCGGCGCTGGATATACGTTGCCAGCAATGTTATCGAGTATCATCGGCAGATGGTTTGCACAGCTGCCTTACGTTGCAATCGTTACTCTGCTGTTCAAACTACCAAGCCTATACGTCTGGTTTTCTTTCATAATTGCAGAAATTGCCGAATTAGCATATGCCGCAATTGTTTTCTCAAAAGGCAAGTGGAAAGAGTATCGAGTTAGGTGATTTAATCTTTCCAATCAAGCAATCTCTTTTCGCCTTCCAATTTTTTTATATCGGTTATATCCTGCACTAATTCGATAGTGCCTGAATAATCTCCTTTGCTGTCATACACAGGAATATATCTTATGTAAACAAATCTACCATTCATTTGTATCCAGAATTCTGCAAAATTTTTTTCACCGTTTTTGAACGCTTTGAGAATTTTGTTTACTATAGGGACACTTTTTGGTGGATGGCAATGTTGAACAAACCTACCTATGATAGATGGAGTTCTTGGAAAAATTCTGTGGTTTGAGGAAAAAAATCTAACTCTGTCACTTTTGTCTATAAAAGTTATATCAAACGGAAGGTTGTTGAGTATGGTGTTGAGTTCTTCGATAGAAAGATAACCTATATCAAGCTTAATATCGCCCTCTCTTTGAATGGCCAGCTGTTCGGCTCGAGGTTTTGCGTTCTGCAAAACCATCTTTATCTCATCTGGTAATTTTTTAAATTGTTCATCGTCTATTTCATCTTGTGTTTCAAATGGCTGCAAAGGCTTATCTAAGGTTTGCCATTGATCTTCTGGTTGAATTTTGTAATATCCAAAAACGTGCTCTTGCTCTTTTATTGCTAACCATTCGCCTTCATTTAATAAAATATTTATCGTTGGATACAGAATATTATTTTCACGGAAAACCATGTCTATTATGGCACTTGAAAGTTTGTATGTTTTTTCATGAACTGACTTGAGGAATTCATCAGTTATATTGTTATTACTTCTTAGAAAATATAGCAATAATTTTATTTGAACTCTTATTTCATCGTGTTTTGTCCATAAAACTGTCGGTACAGCAGTTATCCCACGTCTTTCAAGGTACGGAAAGATTAACATTTCTTCACGACTGTAATGTGTTTTTCCTATTGAAGAAAGATCTTCCAGTATTTGGACCAGTTTATCAAGCAAATCTTTTTTAAGATCGCTGCCTGCTTTAATTGAAGCTGATATAAGGCTTGCTAATTCCGCATCTTTCACTATTTCTCTGTTTTCCAGAATCAATGTTTTCAAAGGATGCCCATCCGGTAAATTTTCAAGATTTTTAACAGAGTCAGAAACTGCATCTCTAAATAACTCAACGTGAATATCGCACATCTTTGCTATTTCTTTTGCCGTGATGCCTTCTTTCAAAAGTTCCTGTTCAAGCACCGGTATTTCAAGTGGGGAAATACCGCTCAGGAAATCTTTAAATTCTTTCTTTATAATTTTCACATCTTCTCCATCGTGGATCTTTTTCAAGAATTCCTTTATTTTTTGCTTTTTAAATTCACTATTTTTTAAGAATTCACTCATTTTATCACCTCACAATCGCATGGTAACATATTAAAAGAAGATTCACTGTATCAATTGTTACCACTTTTGGAGGTGAAAATATGAAGATTTTCCTTGACACTGCAAATCTGGAAGAGATAAAAACAGCTGCAGATTGGGGTGTAATAGATGGAGTGACAACAAATCCCACACTGGTGGCAAAAGAAAATGTGCCTTTCGAGAAAAGAATAAAAGAAATCTGTGAAATCGTTAAGGGGCCGGTTTCAGCTGAAGTAACAGCTTTAAACTGGAATGAAATGATTGAGGAAGCAAAAAAATTGGCAGAAATTGATAAACACGTGGTTATAAAAATTCCCATGACAAAAGATGGTTTGAAAGCAACAAAAGTTCTGAGCGAAGAAAATATAGCGGTAAATATGACGCTTATATTCTCTTCTGCACAGGCTCTTCTGGCAATGAAGGCAGGAGCAAGGTACGTTAGCCCATTTGTAGGCAGATTGGACGATATTTCTTCTGATGGTATGAAATTAATAGAAGAGATCGTGCAGATTATAGAGAATTATGATTTTCGCGCAGAAATAATAGTTGCAAGTGTTCGCCATCCAATGCATATCGTTCATGCTGCTTTAATCGGAGCAGATATAGTAACTGTACCTTTTAAAGTGCTCCAATCAATGTTCAATCATCCGTTAACTGATATAGGAATAGATAGATTCATGAAAGACTGGAAAGATTATCAGAATAGAACGAAATAGTTTCACAAACCGAGATAAGCTTTCCTGACAAGTTCGCTATTTAGAAGAGCTGTGGCGCTATCTGCCGCCACAATTTTTCCTGTTTGTATTACATAACCTCTATCAGCTATCTCGAGTGCCTCTTGCACTTTTTGTTCGACGAGTAAGATAGCTACTTTTTTTTCTACATTGATCTTCTTCAATGTTTCGAGCACTTTATCGACCATGACTGGCATTAATCCCAGGGACATCTCATCAACAAGAAGCAGCTTTGGGTCAGCCATGAGTGCCCTTGCTATAGCAAGCATTTGCTGTTCTCCACCAGAGAGAGTTTCACTTTTTTGATTTTCTCTTTCTTTCAGCCTGGGAAAAAGATCATATATGTCTTGTAAAAGTTTGTGTATTTTCTTTTCGTCTTTGATAGTATACGCTCCCATTAAAAGATTATCTTTGACAGTCATTTTTCCGAAAATATGCCTGCCTTCCGGAACATGAGCAATTCCAAGCTTTACTATTTCGTGGGGAGTCAATTTGTGGATCTTTTTACCCAGAAACTCTATTTCCCCAGAAAAGGGTTTCAGCAACCCTGATATTGTTTTCAAAATGGTTGATTTACCAGCGCCATTCGATCCAACGATTGCTACTAATTCCGATTCAGCAACTTCAAGTGAAATATTGAAAATAACAGGCACGGTGTCATAACCTGCTGTTAGATTGCTTAACCTTAGCATAATATCTCTCCCCCAGGTAAGCAGTTATTACTTTTTCGTTATTTACAATCTCCTCTGGTGTGCCTTCAGCGATTTTTTCTCCCGCACTCAAAACTATTACTCTCTGTGATATGGGCATGATAGCTTCCATAACGTGCTCTACTATCAAAAGTGTTATACCCTGTTTGTTGAGATTCACACATAACTCCATTGCTTCTTTTATTTCTGATTGGTTCAAACCCGCCATCACTTCATCAAGCATTAACATTTTTGGCCTGGTCGCAAGGGCTTTCGCAATCTCCAGTCTTTTCTTGTCTGCTATTGTGAGGCTTCCGGCTAACATATCTTTTTTTGGCAAAAGATTGGTCAATTTTAAAACACGATTTGCGATATCCTCAGCTTCCTTTCTGCTTGAAGTTCTCAGGAAAGCACCTGTTATAACATTTTCCATAACTGTCATATCTTTGAGAGGTTTCACAATCTGAAAAGTTCGAACCAATCCCATACTGGCTATCTCGTGCGGCTTTTTGTTTGTTATATCGGTGTGGTTGAAAAATATTTTTCCAGAGGTTGGTTTATAAAACCCACTGATGCAGTTAAAAATTGTGGTCTTACCTGCGCCGTTGGGTCCTATTAGACTGACTAACTCTCCTTCTTTTATTTCAAATGAAATATTGTTGTTCGCCACAAGATTGCCAAATTTCATTGTTACATTTTTGACTTCAAGCAGAACTTCTGCCATATACGGCACCCCGCTTTTTGCGCTTTGTTAGAATACCAATAACACCTTGGGGTTCAAAACATGCTATCAATATTATCAATGCGCCGTAAATCATCAAATCTATCCCCTTGCCTGTTCCCCCTAAGTAATTTCGTGTGTATTCTGAAAGTGGGATAAGAATAGAAGCGCCTATTATAGGTCCATAAACATTTCCAAGTCCTCCAAGCACAGTTAAAAGAACTATTTTCATTGAAATCTCCAGGCTGAAAACCATGAATGGATCAATATACAAAATATATTGTGCATAAAGAGTACCAAAGAGTGAGGTCAAAGCAGCACTTGTTATCATTGCAAAAAGTTTGTATCTGGTAGTATTGATCCCTAAAGCTTCTGCCGCCTCATGACTTTCGCGTATCGCTTTCAAATAGTATCCCGTTTTGTTTTTTTCAATCGTTATAGCAGCAAAGAGGCTGAGACAAAAAAGTGCATATACAATTAAAATGTAAGGAATTTTAGAGTTGTGAAATTGCATTAACCAGAAACTGTTATCAACAACAGGGATTGAAATGCCAGTAGCACCTTCAACATAGTCCCAGCTCACAAAAAGCTGTTTTATTATCTCCGCGACTGCCAATGTTGCTATGGCAAAGTAATGGCCTTTCAATTTGAAACATGGATAACTCACCAGAAAAGCAATCACAGCTGCAATAATCGAACCTGAAATCATGCCAACCCATGGCGAAATTCCAAATTTGTAAAACAGAACCGTGGAGGTGTAAGCTCCTATTCCAAAAAAAGCGGCATGCCCAAAAGATGTCTGACCTGCAAAGCCAGTAATTATGTTCCAAGATTCACCAAGACCTGCAAATAAGAGCAACATAATCATGATGTGTTGAAAATTTACATCTGGAATGATCAGAGGTAAAAGAAAAAACGCTGTTAGAATCACATACAAAGGAAGTTTTTTCATTTTATTTCACCATCCAAATAAACCTTTTGGTCTGAACTGTAAAACCAAAAGATATATCAGAAATGCTATTGCATATTTAAATTGAGTCCCAAAATAAAATCCCCCCAAAGCTTCGGCAAGGCCAATGAGTATACCTGCATAAAATGCCCCCCATATGTTTCCAAAACCACCAAGTGCTACTATAACGAAAGCAAGTAAACCATACATTGCTCCAGATTCAGGATAAACGGGAAAGATTCCCGAAAGAAGTGTACCAGCCACACCAACACAAATACCAGAAATTGCAAATGTAAGCATGTAAATTTTCTCAGTATCAACCCCCATTAATTCGGCAATATCCCTGTTCTGTGCTGTTGCCTGTATAGCTTTCCCTATTCTGGTTCTTTTTATAAAAAGTGCTATCAATAAGGTTATTAAAATACTTCCAACAGCGGCAAAAAGTTGTGGAAAGCCAATAATTATGTCGCCAAAAATGATCCGCTTTCCAGAAAGAATCGATTCACCGATGAATCTGTAATTCGGGCTCCAGAGAAATTGAGCAAAATTTCTTATAAACAAACTCAGCCCAAAAGTGGCAAGCAAAGCCATAAGACCTGGAGCATTTACCAAACGTTTGATGATAAGTTTATACGTGGTTAATCCAAGTGCAGCTGCAACTATAACTGCAATTGGAAGAGATATGAATGGATCCCATTTAAACAAGCTGTAAAGCCAGAAAACTGTGTACATAGAAATCATCATAAAATCGCCGTGAGCAAAATTTATGATATCCATCAATCCCCAAACAAGTGTAAGCCCAACTGAAACCAGCGAATATACACATCCTACAAGTATCCCTGTTAGGGCAATCTGAAGAATCATGGACATCCTCCTTACAAAACATCGGGGAAGGCCCCCGATGTTCACCTCTTATTCCATTCAGGAAAGTATGGAACTGGCTCCTTTGTCTGGAAAGCTTCTGGCCAGACAGCTTCATAAATACCATCAAGAATTTGAGTCATAACCGACGCAGAATAGAGATTCTGCCCATCGGGACCGAATTTGATTTTTCCAGAGACAAAATACGGTGCTGAAAAAGTTTGAGTTTGCAGTATTTCGAGTATTTTTGACGGATCTGTAGATTTTGCAATATTTATCGCTTCAGCTATAACCATTGCAGAAGCGAAATCTTCCAATGTTGGTCCGTCGATATCAACACCAGATTTTGCTTTGTAAAGCTGGTTTATTCTTGCAAGGATTGCCATTTTTGAAAAGAGTGCTGAAGTCGTTGCATTTGTTCCAGAGAAGAAATTGGCATCTTTTCCAAGGTTTATAACGAACTGTGGGTCCTGATATCCTCCGCAAAATGATAAAACTACTTTTGGCATCACATTAAATTCCTTGTATTTTTTCACAAACATTGTCATATCCCCTATATAAGAAGCATGGATAATAACATCTGGTTTAGCTGCTCGGATTTTTTGAACCTCAATATCAACATTAGTTACATTAGCAGGATATTTGATATCAGCTACTAAATTGAATCCACTGTATTTCTTTATTTTTTCTTTGACCATAAGAGAAGCATGGACGCCATATTCATTATCGATGTACACTACTGCCACTCTGCTCAGGTTCGCGCCGTATTTTTCCTTAAGATAATTAAGGTACAGGAAAAAGAAATCTGTCTCCATTCCATCATGAGGTGCTATTCTGAAAAACCACTTCAAACCTCTTTCTGTGAGTGCTGCCGAACTCGAAGAACCAGCGACAAATGGTATTCCATATTTTTCTGCAATCTGACTTGCCGGCTTTGTTGCTGAAGAGTGGTAGCAACCAATTAAGGCAACAACTTTTTCATTTTGAATAAGTCTTTCAGCTTCTGCCATAGCAAGTTCCGGATTTGCTTGATGATCTGCAAAAATGAACTGAATTTTTGCTCCATTCAAATTGCTGAGTCCCTGAGATTTTGCAAGATCAAGATCGATGTCAGGATAAACCCCATTGATTATTTCCTGAGCAACTTCTATGGCGTATTTTATTTTCACTCCTGTGGCTGCTGCTGGTCCAGTCAGAGGAAATATGGCCCCAATTTTGATGACATCTTCGGCAAAAATCAGAATGGATATAAACATAACAACCAGAGTGAAAAATTTTTTCACCTCAAACACCCCCTTGTGAAAAGTTAAACATGGCTAAAGTATAACATACAATATTTAAAAAATCAATAATTACGTAATGTGAAGAAATTAGATCGTCATATTAAAATCTTTCTTTTTAAAAAATTATCTGCCATACGCTCTTGCAAGGATAATATTTGAACCGCTTTTTTACGGCAAAATCAACAAGACATTTAATTAAGATCTTTTGTTGGAAACTAATTTATTGTTATCTTGTTGAAAATGCAAGAATTTTGAAGGTAAACAAAGAATATGTACGCAAATTTCTAATAAATGCTTTTTGTCAATTATTGTATGGTTTTATTGAATTTGACAGATCACGCGGTTTGTGTCTACAGTTAGTAAAGAAAGATAACTAACATACAAGGGGGCATATTTCTTGATACAGAAAAACTCCGAACGCGAGATTCTGAGAATTTTAAGAAGGTCAGGTCATATCTCGAGATCGAAATTATCCCTTCAAACTGGTTTGAGTAAACCCGCTGTTTCCGAGATTGTATCAGGGCTCATCAGTTTGGGAGTGATAAGGGAGGTGAAAAAGGGAAAAAGTTCTTCGAAAGGTGGTAAGAGACCTATTTTGCTTGAATTTAAACCAGACTACCGTTACATAATTGCAATCGATGTTGGTGGAACCAAGTTAAGAGTTGCCCTTACAGATCTGGAAAGCAGAGTAATTGAAACCAGAGTGGTTTCTTCAAAGGGCGTTACGAGAAAAGACGATCTTCTCAACTTAATTTGCAAAAATATTTCTCCTTTTCTTGAGGAAAGAGAAAAAATCCTTGGAATAGGCATTGGAGTTCCTGGAACAGTTGATATGAAAAATGGATTCGTATATTATATGCCAGCATTTAATCTCAGAAACATTGAATTAAAGTCGATGGTGCAAAAAGAGGTCGATCTCCCTACATTAGTTGCAAATGATGTAAATTTGAACGCACTTGGCGAAATGTGGAAAGGAGCTGCCAGAGGACACAAAAATGTTTTACTTATTTCACTTGGTACCGGTACCGGTGCTGGGATCATATTAGATAGGCACATGTGCAACGGCTCAAGAGGCATGGCAGGGGAAATAGGATACATGATTACTGATTGGTCGCGTGAAAAATATAATGATTTTCCATTCGGCAACTTAGAAAAATGGTTCTCTGGATATGCACTTGAGAAAAAATTAAAAGAAATCGGAGAAAATATGTCTTTAAAAGACTTTTTTGGAAGAACGGCAAGCTCAGAAGATTTAAACAACATCTTAAATGAAGCATGCGAACATCTTGCTCTTGCTATGGTAAATGCTATTTGCCTGCTTGATCCGGAAGTTGTGGTTATCACGGGTGGGATTGGTTTTAATCAATACGACAAAATTATTGAAAAAATCATGCCTGTTTTTGAAAAAACAGTACCGGCAGAAATATTCCAAAGCATATCGTTCAAAAAATCAGAGCTTGGAGATATGGGAGTGATTGTTGGCGCAAATTATTTGGTTCAAAAGGAGTTCTTTGTGGTGGATTGAGGAGGTGGATCATCATGAAAAGGGCATTTTGGGTGATTCTTTTGGTAATGTTTTTCTTGATTTCTGTTTCAGCAAAAACAAAGATTGTGTACTGGCAGTATTATTTCGAAACGAAAGTCAAAGCGATCGATGAACTGATAAAGGAATTTGAAAAACTTTACCCGGATATTGAAGTTGAACACGTTACATTCCCTTACGAGACATTCAATGAGAAAGTAGCCGCATCAGTTCCGGCTGGTACAGGACCAGATGTAGTGAACTTATATTATGGATGGATCCCGAAATATGTCACATCTGGATATCTTCAACCACTTCCAAGAGATGAATTCAACGATGAGTATTTTAATCAAAACTTCTTCGCTTTTGTACAAAAAGGAGTGGAATTTCTTGGAGAATATTATGCACTTCCAATAGCGGTCAGAAGTCTTGCATTGTTCTGGAACAAAGATCTTTTCAAAGAGGCCGGACTGGATCCAGACAGGCCACCGAAGACTCTTCATGAATTGGTTGAATATGCCAGAAAACTCACGAAATATGACAAGCAGGGTAATATCGTTCAGGCAGGTATGGCCACACAACCTTCGGGGCAAGGTCACCATTGGATCAGAGAAGTACTTGTAAGACAATTTGGTGGAGCCCCTTACAGCGAAGATTATAAAAAAGTTACGTACCAGAATGTACCGGAAGCACTCAAATTTTACACAGATTTGATAACTGTTCACAAAGTTGGTTATCCAGGTTTCATGAATGATGACATAACAGCTTTTATGTCCCAATCAGCAGCTATGAATATTGATGGCTCTTTCCGGATAGGCGCACTCAAGAATGCAGGGATAAACTTTGGTGTAGCAGAGTTACCTGAATACAACGGTATTAAATCCAATTTTGCCTCTTTCTGGGCAAATGCTATCACGAAGAACGCAACCGGTGAGAAATTAAGCGCTGCGATCAAATTTCTTAAATTCCTTGCAAGTGAAAAATCTATGCAATTATGGCTCGAGAAAGTAGGCGAATTGCCAGCAAATCCGAAAGTTGCGGAAAAATACTATGATGATCCAGTATATGGTCCTTTCTTGAAAGGACTTGAGTACGCCCATGCAACATTCTTTGTTGATGAAAAAGAGCAAAGACAGGTAATAATGGATGCTGTAGATAAGGTCTGGTTGAAGGGTATTTCTCCGGAAGAAGCTTTCAAGCAATCAGCAGAAACAGAACAGAAAGTACTTGATGAGTTCTGGAAAGGCATCGGCAAATAACACAAGCGCGGCTTGAAGCCGCGCTTTTTTGAGAGGTGATGGTTTTGAAACTCCGCCAAAAAAAAGTTTTGACCGCCTATATGTTTCTAAGTCTACCTTTAGCTTTTTTCATTTTTATACGTTTTTACCCTATGATTTACGCTTTTTATATAAGCTTTACTAACTGGAACATAATATCGCCCGTAAAAAAATTCGTGGGAATAGAAAATTATGTGAAAATTTTTCAAGATGAGGTTTTTAGAATATCGCTTTTCAACACGCTTAAATATGTTATCCTTGGGGTCCCAGTTGTGATAATTCTATCACTTGGCCTGGCGTTACTCTTAAATAACATAACGAAATTTCAAAGTTTATACAGGCTGGTATACGTAATACCGTACATAACACCCCTTGTGGCTGTAAGCTGGGTCTGGCGGTGGATGTATCAAAGACCGCCAATTGGTGTTATAAACAACTTTCTTTCTGCCATTGGTTTGCCGACCGGGACTTTTCTTTCAGATACAGCGCAAGCTTTACCATCAATAGTCGCGACAACTGTCTGGGTTGAACTTGGCTACTGTGTGATTATATTTTTAGCTGGATTGCAGACTATACCAAAAGAGTATATAGAAGCCGCCAGGATAGATGGCGCAAATAGAAGGCAAGTTTTAGTCAGAATAACTATTCCACTTTTAAACCCTGTGATTGTGTTTCTCACCGTCATGGAGACTATTATTTTTCTGAGAATCTTTACTCAAGTCTATAATATGACGGATCAAGGGTCTGGAGGTCCTTTAAATTCTACCAAGCCGCTCGTTTTGTATATTTACCAGAAAGCATTCAAATCTTTTGAGATGGGTACCGCGTCAGCAGCAACAACTATTCTTTTTTTGATAATACTTGGAATAACTGTGCTTCAATTAAGGGTGCTAAACAAAAAGGTTCAGTATTGAGGCGGTGATGTTGTGTCGAAGATGGATAAGACAGTAAAGATTTTGAGTTATGTAATTTTGACATTGCTCATTGTTGTGATGGTTTTTCCATTTGTATGGATGGTTCTTTCGTCTCTAAAGCCTTTTAGAGAGGTATATCGCCCAAAGATTCTACCAGAAAATCCTACACTCAGTAATTACAGGCAGATCTTGAGCTACTCATTGTTTCCAAAGTGGTTTTTGAACAGTCTGATCGTGGCTCTGTCAACAACGCTATCTGTTTTATTTTTCGACTCTCTCGTTGGTTATACTCTTGCAAAATTCAAATTTCCTGGCAGAAATATAATCTTTATATTCATACTCAGCACTCTGATGATTCCCACAGAAATGCTGATAATTCCCTGGTATGTGATGTCATCGAAGCTGGGGTGGATTGACACTTACTGGGGCATCATGTTTCCTGGCATGATAACGGCTTTCGGAATTTTCTTGATGAGGCAATTTATGGAAACGATACCGGATGATCTCCTCGATGCAGCAAGGATTGATGGAGTATCAGAATTTGGAATATTTTACAAAGTGGCTTTACCATTAGTAAAACCAGCTTTAGCCTCTCTTGCAATACTGAATTTCATAGGTAACTGGAATGCTTTTCTCTGGCCTCTTATAGTGGCTTCAAATTCTAAAATGTATACTTTACCTGTTGGCCTTTCATATTTTTCAAGCGAAAACCTGATGAGATGGGAGTTAATAATGACTGGAGCGACTGTCTCAACATTTCCCTTGATAATAATATTTTTGATATTCCAGAGACAAATAATACGGGGAATAATGCTTTCAGGGCTGAAAGGGTGATCTGATGAAGCTGATCGATTCGCATGTTCATTTTCCTTATATGTTTAAAATAAAAAAAGATATCGAAGAGCCATGGTTAAGACATGAGAACGAAAAATGGTTTAAGGCATGGAGATTTGAAAAACCAATCGAAATCAGCAATTTTGATGAAATTGCGGAACTCTGGTATCAGGAAACTTTGAAATATGACATCGAAAAAGTCGTTTTTGTAACGTCTGGTGGAAATGAGAACATGATAAATCTTGTGAAAAAACACCCTGATAAATTTATTGGCTATGCGCACCATGATCCTTCAACAAAAGACGCAGCAGAAATTTTAGAAAAATCTGTTGAAAAAGGGCTTAAAGGATACAAAATATTGGGTCCAACTGTCGATACACCGCTGAATGATAAAAGTTTGTATCCAGTCTGGGAAGTTGCGAATCACTTTGAACTGCCTGTGCTGATTCATTTCGGGATAATGGGCGCTGCAGGAGGGATTGCTTATCATGTGAATATCAATCCTTTGATAATCCACGATGTGGCAAAAAAATTCAGAAAAATTAAATTTATCGTACCACATTTTGGTTGTGGCTATGTCTTTGAGACATTGAATCTATGCTGGGCGTGCCCAAATGTTTATATCGATACAAGCGGCTCCAATCAATGGATGCGATGGATGCCGTATGAAGTTAATCTCGAGGCACTTTTTAGAAAATATCGAGAAACAATAGGACCAGAAAGAATTATTTTTGGAACAGATTCAAGCTGGTTCCCGAGGGGTTTTTGCAAGGCTTATCTTGACGAACAAATCAGAGCTATGGTCCATGTCGGCTATAGTGATGAGGAAATTGATATGGTTTTATACAAAAACGCTGCACAAGTACTGGAGCTGGTTCCATGAGATTTTCACAGGTTTATAAAAACATCGTTCTGGATAGCTCTTTTGAAAACTGGAAAAAGATGATCGACCATTATCATCAGCTGAATAAAGCTCATCTATTGATGCTTCATAAGTGTAGAATTCTTCCAGATGATGTGGTATTCAAAATAGCCACCGGGTTGAAAAAATTGCAGAATGAAAAAGTGAAAGAATTACCTGAGAATGTTGAAGATCTGGTTTTACTCTTTGAAAAAAAGCTTGGCGATCTCATAGGCGAAGATGTGGCGGGCTTTTTGCATACAGCAAGGAGTAGAAATGATATTGATGCAACAATATTTCGAATGGCTTTGAGAAACGTTTTAATCCAGTTTGAGAAAGAATTACTTAATTTGATAAAACAATTTATCAGGAAAGCTGGGCAAAATATCGACACAGTATTTCTTCTCTACACGCATGGTCAGCCAGCTCAACCATCAAGTTTTGCCCATTATCTGCTCGCTTTTTCGGGAGAATTGACTCAAGTATCGAAAAAGCTTATTGAAACATTTGATATTGTCAACGAGTGCCCTATGGGTGCTGGAGCGATAACCACTACTGGTTTTTCCATAGATAGGAATCTTGTGAGCAATTACTTAGGTTTCAACAGGCCTCTGGAAAATTCGTATCAGGCTATATCAACCTCTCACTGGATTACTTTACCAGGTGCATTGTTGAGAAATCTAATGATTGATATTACCAGGTTCATCCAAGATATAATGCACAAATCATCGAGCGAAGTGGGCGTGTTGCAATTTCCGAATGAACTTGTTCAAATCAGCAGCATAATGCCTCAAAAAAGAAACCCGGTTGTTTTAGAACATCTTAGGCTAAGGGCAAACATGGCAGCAAACGCCTTCAGCAATATTGAAAATGTCTTTCTGAATGTACCGTATCAAGACGTAAATGAAAATGGAGATTTTGTCCTTCGTGAGTTTTTGAACGCGATGGATATTTCAAACCAGGTTCTAATTTTGCTGAGTGAAATGGTTGAAAAAGTCATCGTGAGAACAGATAGAGTAAGAGAAATAGCTGCCCAGTTTGGGGCAACATCCACTGAACTTGCTGACGAACTGGTCAGGCGTTTTGGAATAAGTTTCCGTAAAGCCCACCTGATAGTCTCTGAGGTTGTCAAAACTGGTTTGAACTTCGAAAACTTCAGCAATGTAATCAAAGAACATCTAAAAGAAAAACCAGAAATGGAAATCAATCCAGAGGAATTTCAGCACATTTTGTCGTGCGAGCATTTTATAGAAATCAGAAAAGTATTGGGAGGACCAGAGAAAAGCAGCATTATTTCAATGATAAATAAACTGGAAAACCCTATAATTCAGCACGAACAATTTATTGAATCTTTTGAAAAACAAATCGCAACATCTTTTGAAAACCTGAATCATGATTTTAACTTGCTCTTACTGTAACAGCTTCTCCGATCGGGGTGAATTTACTGATATTGACATCAACCAAATTTACATTTCCCCCGGGGAAGCCCTCTCTTTTTTAAAGGCTGAATGAAAGGCAAGCGCCCTGGTTTGAACTATATATAACGCAGAGTTGTAATATAATAAAACGCAAACGAAAACTTGATAATTTGTCAATCAGTTGAGTTCAATGGAAGATCAAATCAAAGATACTTATGGTATAGGAATCATTTATAAAATCCTAAAAAATCAATACCTCTACCTTGCATCATATTGATTTTATCTCTTATGTTATAATTTCCTACATGAAAAGATGACATTGGGGGGATTGGAATGAAAGCAAGGATCCTTATAGTTTTGTTTGTTTTAATCTGTATGTTTTTGCTTGCAAAAGACGTGTTTTATATTACGGAATTCGAAAGCAAAACTGAGTATGAAATTGAATACATGCTCGATTCAGAGTTGCATACCTGGGTGGGAAAGAAAGAGTATATCGATATACACAGCGAGAAATTTGATCTAATTCTGTCGATTCTTCAGAAAAACAAAGGATATGTTGACAAGCTGGAAAATCAATTAGAAACATCGAACAAGCAGGTAGAAGATCTTCAAAATCAGCTTGAAAGTATGACTGCCAGTGTAACAAATCTACAGACGTCTTTACATGAAAGAGACAGGTTAATAGCTGACCTGGAAAATCAGCTTAGAAAAAAAGATGATATGATAAACAATTTGAAACAGCAACTCCAGAATCAAGAAAATATCAACAAAAGTCAAAAAGAGTTAATTGAGAAAAAAGATGAATATATTTCTATTTTAGAAGGTACAGTACCTGCTACAGCAACAAAGCTTGTAAAAGAAAAAGATGAGCAAATATTCATGTTAACTGATCAACTCTCGGATGCACAAGCTTCCATAACAACTTTGCAGGAAATGCTTTATCAAAGAGAGAAACAAATCGAAGAATTGGAAGAAGAATTGGCAAATGCAAACGAACAAATTCAATCTCTCACGATGCTTCTTGAAACAGCCGATGGTTCTGTGACAAATCTGACAGATGCCCTGCAACAAAAACAAGATCAGATAGATGCTTTGGTAAAGAAGTTGGCAGATTCGCAAAAAAGGGAAGAACAGCTGCGAAATAAGTTATCAGAATCTTTATCAACATTGAATTCACTTCGGGAACTGTGGCTAAAGGCTCAGGATGCTGTATTTCAGTGGAAAAATTTCAATGAGGAAGCCAAACAAATGATAGAGCAATTGGGCAATAGTTTGTCGAGCGAATAATGTAAAATATAATCTATAAATTAAAATAAGCCGTGCGAACTCTATAATAAAGCAATATATCAATGTTACAAAATTAGAATTTAATCCACATTTTTTCATTATTTGACCGCCACAGTATTCCTGAGATATAATTTTCGTGGCAAAAATTATTTCAAATGGAGGAATACTGTGAAGAAGCGGTTTATGTCCTTGAAAACGTCGGTGTTTTTATTACAATTGTTTTCTTTGATAGCTGTTCAGCTATTAATAATCCCGTGGAGAACTTTTTACATATATGCTTTCTTAAATGTTTTTTTATTTGTTGTCATTTACTCTTTCAAGGGTTATGAAGTGGATATACTTTCCAGTCTGAGTAGCTGTTTCATATCTTATATTCTTGGCTCATTTTTTGCTCATCTCATTATGTTACTGATAGTTTTGTTAACCTCAGTTTCTTTCTCACAGAAAATGTTTCTGGTATCATTTTTGCTCAGTGCTATTTATTTTCCAATAATTTCAAATATTTTATGGAATATTCAGTTCAAGAAGATAAAACCTCAGTACTATCTTGTAATCGGTACGAACGAAAGAATTAAGGCAATCATGGCAGAAATAGAAAAAGCATCTTTGGGAAAGATAAGAGTTTATGCCTACACAAATCCTCATACGGTTGCTATGGAAGAAAAAATAAAGCTTTCTGCGGTAATTGATAAATTGTTGATTGCTGATCCTTCCTTGGAGCCACAGGCACAAGATTTAATAATGCAAGCCAGGCAGAATGGAAAGCGGGTGATCTACTTACCTCATTTAGCTGAAGACACCCTTAAAAGAATCCCTGTTGAATTGCTGGAGCTTTTCGAGGAATACTACAAAGCGGTTTTTCAACGAGAATATATGCCAAGTCCTGCAAAGAGAATTTTAGACATAGCTGGAAGTATTGTTGGACTGGTTCTTTTTTCTCCACTGGTGATTCTTATATCAATTTGCATACTGCTTGAAGATGGCCTACCTGTTATTTTTCGCCAGAAGAGAATTGGATTAAATTTAGAACCATTTACAATACACAAGTTCAGAACCATGAAAGGAGAGAACAAAGAGGCAAAATTGGCCAGTCAAGAAGTCCATAGAATGATGAAAATAAGTAAATGGATGCGGCCATTCAGGCTTGATGAAATTCCACAGTTTTATGACATTTTAATAGGAAAAATGAGTATAGTAGGTCCAAGACCGGAACAACCAGAATTTGTTGACCGCTATAGTGCCCTGATACCTTTTTATAGTTACCGTCATAACATAAAACCGGGCCTGACTGGCTGGGCGCAGATAAACTATCCTTATTCAGAAACAATAGAAGAAACCAGAGTCAAGCTAAGCTATGATTTGTGGTACGTAAAAAACCGAAATATATTGATCGATCTGAAAATCATATTACAAACACTTTATACAGTATTCTTTAAAAAAGGTGGTAGATAATCTTCACTCTTCGGGGTATTTGAACACCAGTATTCTCAGAACATCATTACCTATGTTTTCAATCTCATGCATTACATTTTTTGGAAATTCAACTATTTGGTCTTTCGATAAAAGTACCGTTTGATCATTTATTGTGACTTTCGCTTTTCCCTCAAGGACATACATCAAAGCATCTGTATCAGAAGAGTGTTTCTCCAGAACTTTATTGGGCTGTATGGAAATGTGCGCTACAACAACATGTTTTTCGTATATTTTTCTTGCATCGACGGCTTCGTTTTTTACAACAATCTTTGCGCTGTTCATATCATAAATCATATACACACCTCCTACATTAAGCTTACCAGTTGCACAGACCTGATTCTGTAACATATGCTACACTGGAAGATATTTCGATCTTGTTTGACATAAATCATGACATCATGGTATGATAATGATACCAAAAGAGGAGGTGAGTTCATGAGGCGTTTTTTAACAATCTCTCTGGTATTTTTTGCTGTCGTATTCATGTTTAGCATTACACTTACAATGGTTGAAACAATTACAAGTCCTGCCAGAACAGAATTGCTCAGGCAACTTCTTGACGAATTTGAAAAGGCACACCCAGATATCAAAGTTGAACTGATTTCCCCACCTTACGAAAGTTCAGATCAAAAGCTTATAATGATGCTGAACACAAAACAGAAAGTTGATGTGTTTGAAGTAAGAGATAATTTTCTGGCAATTCATGCAAATAACAAGAACCTGGCAGATTTAACCGATTTTGCCACTTCCTGGAGTGGATGGGACGATCTTTTAGATCTGACAAAGAAAGCCGCTACTAAAATTGATGGGAAAGTTTATTACATACCTTATGGATTTTTCATAAAAGCACTTTTCTACAGAAAAGATATCCTTGAACAAAATAACATGCCTGTTCCAAAAACTATGGAAGAACTTTATGAATATGCTAAAAAATTGACCAGCCCTTCTGAAAATAAATACGGTTTTGCTTTCAGAGGAGGATCAAGTGAGCACTCTTTTTCAGAGATAGTTATAATGTCATATGTTCCCAATATCGACCCTAACCCGGACAGAGGATATCTCACAACAGACGGAATTCCGTATCACGATACACCTGGCGCAATTGAAGGGTTAAAAATGTGGATTAATCTGTACAGGGATTGCTCGCCAAAAGATTCGCTTAACTGGGGATGGGCAGAACAGGTAAATGGTTTTGTTTCTGGCATGACGCCTTTTTTGATACAGGATCCCGATACTGTTCCAATAGTTGAGCGAAGACTTGGGGATAGCAATCTTTACGGTGTTGCCCCAATGCCTGTCGGACCTCACGGAAAAGTTTATTTAGACTATGGAAATGCTGGTTGGGGTATTGCTTCTTATTCAAAATATAAAAAAGAAGCCTGGGAATTAATTAAGTTCCTGTCTTCACCAGAAGTGAACGCTCGTTTTTCAAAACTCAACGGTACAATACCAAATTGCAAATCTGCGTTTTCTGATCCATACTACGCGACAGGCCCATACAAAGCCTGGTATGAGGAACTGACAAATCCTGATAAATACGTTTTCTACGAAAGACCTGTCCATATGCCGGGTTTCCCAGCTTATGCAGAGAAGCACAAAAACGACATTCAAAATATCATACTTGGAAGAAAAAATTTGAATGAAGCCGTAAAAGAGTGGGCTGATTTCTGGAAAAAAGAATACAACCTAGCAAAATGAGATTCAGGCGGGGTTAATACCCCGCCTTTTGAGGAGAGAGTGGTAACGTGCGAAAAGAGAAAAACTTCGTATTGAACATGATTCTCCCTACACTGCTTTTAATTTCTCTCGTCATTTTTGTACCTGCCATAAGATCTTTACTTATGGCATTTCAGGATTACAACATGTACTTTTTAACTAAAAAATTCATTGGCTTCAAAAACTTTTGTGATGCTTTCAAAGATCCTCTGTTTTTGTTAGCTATAAAAAATACATTTATATGGGTTTTTGTTTCTTTGATTGTGCAGTTTTCACTGGGTTTTTCACTGGCTCTTTTGCTCAGAAAACCTTTCAAAGGGAGAAGTATTTACACAGGACTCGTTTTTTATCCATGGGCTGTTTCTGGCTTTGTAATAGGACTTCAATACAGGTGGATGTTTCACGGGTCTGCCGGTGTGATAAACGATCTTTTATTGAGAGCTGGATTGATAAGTGAAAGAATAGCTTTTCTTTCTGATCCAAAATATGCACTTTATTCTGCGATTATCGCAAATATCTGGTATGGCGTGCCATTTTTTGCAATAATGCTTCTCGCTGCTCTACAATCGGTACCTCAGGAACTGTATGAAGCAGCCAAGATAGATGGGGCCAATTCTTTCAGGCGTTTTATCAGCGTAACTATTCCATACGTGAAGCCAGTGATAGTAAACACGACGCTGATCAGATTTATCTGGATTTTCAATTTTCCCGATATCATTTTCTCAATGACCAATGGAGGACCAGCCGGAAGCTCACACATACTTTCTACTCTCCTCATAAGCAAGGTCTACAATGAATATAATTACGGAATTGCCTCGGCAATAGGAGTAACTATAATGGCAATACTTGTTTTGTATTCGTACTTTTATCTCAAGTTTTCACGCAGTGAGGGTGGATTTTGATGAAAAATCTTCTTCTGGTTTTAAAAATCATTGCTCTTGGTATTTTTCTAATTTGTGCTTTGTTTCCGCTTTACTGGACACTAATAACTTCATTAAAGGATGCCACAGAAATTTATACTTACCCGATCACATACTGGCCAAAAAATGTATCTTTTGAAAATTACAAATATCTTCTGAGATCGCTCAATTTTAGCAAGTACACGCTTAACAGTGTCTTTGTTTCAATTGTCTCTGCCCTGAGTGCATTGATCGTTGCTTCTTTCAGTGGCTATGTGCTCGCGAGGAAAAAATTCCGCGGCAGCAAAATGATTTTTTTCACGCTTTTTATTACTCAGATCATCCCCGGATTTATGCTGATGTCTTCTATCTACGTTATGCTCGGACCAATTGGAATGGTTGACAATTTGCTGGTTTTAATTTTCATATATACTGGAATGATGACACCATTTTCATCTATAATGATGAAAGGCTTTTTTGAGAGAATACCTGAAAGCATCGAAGAAGCCGCGTTGATAGATGGATGTAAAAGACACCAGATGCTTTTCAAAGTTATCTTTCCTGTTACTGCTCCTGGACTTGCAGCCACATTTTGTTTTGCTTTTGTCAATTGCTGGAATGAGCTTTTTTTAGCGATAATGCTCTTAAACAGCGAACACAAAAAAACAATACCTGTTGGGCTAAACTCCTTTGTTGGAAAAGCAGATATAGACTGGGGAGCTATGTCAGCAGGTGTCATTATCGCATTATTGCCGGCGATGCTTATTTTCGCTTTTGCTCAAAAATATATTGTTCAAGGTTTAACTCAAGGTGCTGTTAAGGAGTGAGAGGAGGAAACCAATGGATATAACAAAAATTCTGCATAGCTTCGGTGAAAATGGATTTTCGTACTCTCCAGTCAGTATACCGATTTACGAAACCTCTATATTTTCTTTTGAAAGTTTCGAGCAATTTCAGGAATCTTTGCTAAGTGAATTTGATTCACATCTTTATACGCGAGGCAAAAATCCCACAGTTGAAGTGCTTGAAAAGAAAATTGCCGCGCTTGAAAAAGCAGAAAGTGCAAAACTTTTTTCATCCGGAATAGCCGCTGTCAGCGCAGCTACAATGGCTTTCTTGAAGAGTGGAGATCATGTTGTATGTGTGAAAGATGCTTATGGCTGGACCAACAGGCTTTTTTCGCAATATTTAAATCGTTTTGGTGTGGAAGTCACTTTTGTAGATGGAAAAAATCCGGACGATTTTATAAAAAGTACAAAATCTAATACAAAATTGTTTTTTTTAGAAAGTCCAACAACTTTTACTTTTCAACTTCAAGACCTATCAGCCATCGCAGAGTTCGCTAAGGACAAAAATATAAAAACAGTTATTGATAATACCTGGGCAACACCATTGTTTCAAAACCCAATAGAGCTCGGGATAGACATCGTTGTTCATTCTGCAAGCAAATACATAGGAGGTCATAGCGATGTCGTAGCTGGTATCGTTGCAGGAAATGAACGGGATATTCGTTATATTTTTAACACAGAATTCATGAATATCGGTGCTGCTCCAGGGCCATTTGAAGCCTGGCTTTTGCTCAGGGGATTACGCACTATCCATCTGAGGATGCAAAAACACATGGAAAATACTTTGAAGATTGTGGATTTCTTAAAAACAGTTAAAGAAGTAGAAGACATTTATTATCCACTGTATGAAAACCATCCTCAATATGAACTTGCAAAGAAACAAATGAGAGGCGGCAGTGGTTTGCTGAGTATCAAACTCAGAGTGGATAGTATCGAGAAAATTATCAAATTTACAAATGCTCTGAAAATCTTCAGAAAGGCTGTAAGCTGGGGAGGCTACGAAAGCCTTGTTATGCCCTATGCTGCTACTAATAGAGAAGGTTTAACTGAGAAAAACAAAATTGTGCGTTTGCACATAGGGTTAGAGAATTCAGAGATACTTATCGAAGATCTCCAGCAAGCTTTTTTTGCTATGAAGAAATCAGGATTTTGATATCTGTCTCTATAATCTTTCTAACTGCATCTTTCGCAGAATGCAAATTTCTATCGGCGATGGCCTGGAGAAGATCTTTATGGTAGGGTAGGCTTGCCCTACCAAAAGTTCTTTCGACAAACGGTGGATGCCATATCACACTTAATAGATCATTAAAAGCCTCAAAGAAATTCATCAAAACCGCATTTCCAGACATCTCAAAAAATCTTCTGTGAAATTTCATATCCTGATCTGGGTCGACCAGGTTAAGGGTCTTAAGATCTTCAACAGCTCTGAATATTTCGGCATCTCTTGAGTTCATTATAGTAAGTTCTACTGCAAGCTCCTCCATTGCACCTCTAACTCTGAGCAAATCTATTATGAAATTTTTTGTAGGGGCAAACTTTGTCGAAAAAGAGACTTCGAAAATCAATTCATGTGGTTCACTTGAAACAAATATTCCCTTTGGAGCTTCTACTTTAACAATCCCTTTCTCTTCTAACATTTTCACCGCTTCACGTACCGTAGTTCGACTTACAGAAAACATCTCTGAAAGTTCTCTTTCAGAGGGAAGTTTCTCGTCTGGTCTTAAACCCATTCTCACTATATATCTGATTATCTCATTTTTTAACCACTCAGACGAAGTCTTTTTCATCATAAACCAGCGCAGGAAACTTCATCTTTTTTAAGATGAAAAAAAGTGCGCTGATTCCTCCTTTCCACTGAAATTACATAAACCACACAATCACTCCAATCGTCTTTTGACGATAACTCAGAGATTATCCCTGTAATGTGCTCATCCCCAATGTTAGACAGGCTTGTTATGTCTGTCACTGTCCCTACCTCTCAGGACTGTTTAGACCTGCACGACAGAGCCTGGAACTTGAGCAGCATCCCGGGGTGTAACTGTCTAACGTAGCCACTTGTGTGGCTGAGGGTAATCAACTAAGCTTTTCAAGCCCCCGCCTCTATAGGCAGTGGGTAGTTGACTTACACCACCGCATGTACACCGCAATCGCTTTTTATATGGATCAACTCCGGCGTTATTCCAAACATTTTGTAATATCTGTCCCTCAACTCGTGATAAGCTTCTTCTATACAGCCTTTTCTTCCAAAAACAAGTACACTTCCCCCGAATCCTCCTCCAACTATGCGTGCCCCAAGTATTCCAAGTCTTCCTCTAAGGAACCCAACGATAAAATCTATTTCTTCACAGGAAACTTCATAAAGATCTCGCAAACTAACATGAGATTCATATAAAAGATTACCAAGTAAAAACATTTCAGATTTTTTCAGCGCCCTCACAGCCATATTTACACGCTTATTTTCGTCAAGAACATGCCTTGCTCGCTTTCTCAAAGCAGGCTCTAACTGATTGAGATCTTCGTAAGTAATCTCCCTGAAAGAATTTTTATGCAGCGCTTTTAGTATTCTTTCACACTCTTCACGTCTTTTGTTGTACTCAGAAGACGAAAGTTCATGTTTGGTATTTGAATCGATCAAAGCAAATTCATATTCTCCGAGGTTCAGTGGCACATATTCGTAGCTTAAATTAAATGTATCCAGGAAGATGGCATGATCTTTTTTTCCAAATACAACCGTAAATTGGTCCATGATTCCGCACTGTACTCCAACAAACTCACGTTCTGCACGGACACACACATCGACAATCTGCTTTTTGCTGAGGTTTAGATTCATAACTGAATTCAGTCCGTAAGCAACAGCTGTTTCCAGAGCTGCAGAACTCGACAAACCAGCTCCTAAGGGAAGAGTCGATGACACATCAATTCTTACCGGTTTGACTTCACAACCAGATTTTTCAATTGCCCAGATAACTCCCATCAGGTAGTCAGTCCATTTGCCGAGTTTTTCATATTTCTTCAGCCCAACAGTTTCATTCATAGTATGTGAAACAAAAACGAACTCATTTGATGAACTTACATCAACCTCAATGTACTTATCAATAGCGAAAGGCAAAACAAACCCATTATTGTAATCTGTGTGCTCTCCTATTATATTTACCCTGCCAGGCGATCTGAATTTTGTCATTCAATTCCCTCCACCTCAGTATTTCTTAGCATTTTTGCTGCTTCTTCAGGTACCACAGGGTTTATAAACGTCCAGGTACCTGTCTCAACACTTGCCATCCACTTAATTTTGTCTTTATCTCTTTTTGGTGGATTAAATTCAACATGAAAATGAAACAGACCATCGTCATTCATGTTAAATGGCTTTTGAAAAAACATCATCATATAAGGAAATTCCTGGTCGAAAAGGTTATCATATTTAGCGGTTACAACCTTGAGCGTCAGGGCAAAATCTCTTTGTTCTTCCAAGGATAATTCATACAGAGCGCCCACATGTTTTTTAGGATAAATATGAATTTCAAAGGGAAACCTTGCATAAAACGGGACTAAGGCAACAAAATTATCTGTTTCATAAACCAGCCTTTCTTTGCGCTGTAATTCAACATCTACAATTTGGCAGATAGGACATTTTTTATTGGCCTTATAGTATTTTCTGAAAGAGTCAAGTTTGACCTGTATTCTTTTTGGGAGAAATGGAAATCCATAAATTTGTCCATGTGGATGAGGAAGACTGGCTCCTACCTCTTTTCCCCGATTTTCAAAAATAAAAACATATTTGATGAACTCATATTTTGATAACTCAACAGTTCTGTCAATCCACATATTGACGAGTTTTTCTATTTGCTGTACTGGCATTCCAGGCAATGCGGTGTTGTGATCTTTTGTGTATACAACTACTTCGCAAATACCAAAGGATCTGTCTTTTTTGAAAAAGCCATCCTGTTCGATCTCCGGTGGATTTTTCTTCAATGAAGGAAACCTATTCTCAAATGCCACCAAATCGTAATCCTCAGGAAGCTCTATGCCACCAACACAAATAGGACAGCTTTTTTGCGATGGCTGTACAGGCCTTTTTTGTGTTTCTGCAGAAACTATTATCCATTCATCAGTTAAAGGATTATACCTTAATTCAAACACCCTTATCACCCGTTCTGTAAAAATGGAAAAATCTACCGTCATCACGAACTACTGTTGATTTAAACAATCCTGAATTTGCTACATTTTTCACTCTGATGTTTCCATTTTCCATCGTGAGTTTTTTCGGCTCTTCACTCAGGCATATTGCCTCAAAACCATCGAATATCTTTTTTATTTCAACAGATTGTGGATAATACGTTTCGAAAATTTCGCTGCACACCAAGCCATAGTTAAGTAAAGAAGAAATTTTTAGCAAATCTTTGTTTTGTGCAGTGATCTCAATATAAAACCTTACAAGACTGTTGTTAAAGAGGCTGTATAAAATGAGATTATTGACGTTCAAACCATTTAGCACGATACCATCTGCCAATCCAGCTGCAGCAAGAGGTGGTATATTTTTTGCCACCAAAATTGAATTTTTTAAAATTGCTCTTGCAGCAGCTATATCTTTGTAACTGTTTTTTTCAAAAGAAACTATGAAAAAGTCGAACCCTAAGGATCTCATTTGCTCAAGCTTATTCAAATTAAAAGTTGCCTCAATGCCTGCGAGAAACCCTTCTTTATGGCAGATGTTGACAAAGTTACCTTTATCATCGATATCTTTCGCCATAATTACATGGTAATTGTATTTTTTCGCATCACCTACAACTTTTTCCAGTTTGTTTGAAGCGGCAAAAAAAACTTTCAAAGGTTTTACAGATTTGGTTATATTATTTTCCTGAGATACCAGCCTGACATATTCTTTGATAAGGAAGTTATTTTCATACCCGTGCAATATTACGATGGGATCGAGGTCATTACCCTGTCCAGGTTCCACATAGGCAATGAAATTATTTTGTATTTTTTCAATCGAAATAAGCGTGTTTTGTTTTAGAAAACCTACCACATAATTTTCACCAACGATAGCTGTATCGCAAAAAACTTTTGCTTTATCGCAATTTATTCTGAATGCTTCTATTTTTTGATCACACGGCACTTTCGGAATAATTTTGTAGCCAAAATCAACTTTCTCGACATAAGAGTGTATTGTGTGGGAGTTAATTTTAAAAAGAGTTCCATTTTTAAACTCGAAATCGTAAACGTTCACGATAATCTCTCCCTGCAGATCCCTGAAGCAAAATCATTCTACTGTAAATTCTACCTCAAATTGCACATTTTGACTATCCGAAAGTGTACAAATCACCTTGTATTCTCCAGCATCAAGCGGTCCATCAATCTTTATAAGAGCAGCAGGATATGTAATAACCTGAATGACTGGAGTATTGGGCGAAGGGGATTCAACATGCGCAGAAATTTTGATTGTTCTACCCTCAATATTTAGCGAATCTACACTCACTCTATATCCTCCTGTATTTTTTCTGCCAGCGCTCACTTTCACAAAAATCTGTTCACCATAGTCAAAAACCGAGGATGGTTCAAATGAGCTGTTAAGAATTTCGATACCGGGAGTATCCCGCCCTCTTGTTTCTTCAACAGAATATTCGAGAGAAAAAAGAGGTATTTCTATGCTGTTTACACTCACCTTTTTTGTATTTTCTGGTAGAACAAAAAGGTGTTCCGGCAGATTTAAATAAATTCCTTTTCTCACGGGAGGAATTTTTATCTGGTAAAAACCATCTTCTGTTGTGACTTCAACAATAAAAGATTTTGGTTGAACAACTTCAGCAGGCTGAAAAAGCCATCCTTTAAGAATTATGGCAAAACAGTTAGATTTCGAAAGAACTATATACTGAAAATTGGCAGTTCTTGATCCTACACGTTCATAAAATTCATCAGGGAAGGTGAAATTCACCGGTACATAATATATAAAATTTGACATTGCCAGCACTCCTATAAGTAAAAAAATAGAAGATAAAATACGCATACGAACCGCCTCACAATTCAATTGATTCTCCAGGTTTTAGGGCACGGCATTTCAATCCTAATTTTTCTACCTCTTTCTGGAATATAGCTGGATCAGATTTTATTACTTCCCATGTGTTGTAGTGTATTGGAACAACAATTTCTGGATAGATCATCTTGACTGCCTCGACAGCATCCCAAAGATCCATAACAAAATTGCCTCCGATTGGCAGAAATGCCAGATCAATATTCTCGCGCCTGAGTAGTTCCATATCTTTCGTTAGCCCTGTGTCACCAGCGTGGTAAATTTTTTTATCATGAATTTCTATCAGAAAGCCGCATGGATTACCGGCATAAACAGGGGTATCTCCCTCGGAAATGCTTGACCCATGAAGGGCAGGTGTTAATTTAACTGAGCCAAATTCAAAGGTGTATCTTCCGCCAATATGCATTGGATGGGTTGAAATTCCATGTCTTGATATAAGGCTGCTCAATTCAAAATTTGTTATAACAGTTGAGCTATCTCTTTTTGCAATTTCAACAGTATCTCCAAGATGATCTCCATGTCCATGGGTAACAAGGATATAATGGATTTTTGGTAAATCCTGGACTTTGATCGGGCACGACGGATTTTCGTTTATAAAAGGATCGATCAGTATATTTCTTTCTCCCGTCTGTAACAAAACCGCAGCGTGGCCCAAATAAAGTGCTTTCATTTTTCATCAACCTCCCATAGCAATTTTATATCATTTGGCGGCAAATTTATTTTACTCGCGTTGCAAACTGTGTTGACATTTTTTAAGAAAAAGTATATCATTTGTCTTGAAAGTAAATAGAAATTTGCTTATACGATATGGTGGAGAATAGGAGAAGACCATATCTCAATGTGAGGTATGGTCTTTTTGTTTTTCAAAATTCGCGGGAGGTGTGTTTATGAAAAAGGCGGTAGGTTGGCTTTTGTTGTCGCTGCTCATAGTCTTCATGGGTTCTCTGATCGCTTTCCTTGTTCAAACAAATTTCACGGCAGTTAAAGTTAAGGAAGTAAAAATTGCCAGCGAAGATGGAAAAATTCTAAGCGCATTCTTATTTATTCCTAAAGGAGTATCAGCTGAAAATCCGGCACCTGCTGTTTTGACAATGCATGGCTATATCAACTCAAAAGAAACACAAAGTGGTTTTAATATTGAGTTTGCCCGGCGAGGTTATGTTGTCCTTGCTATGGACATGGCAGGACATGGATATTCTGAACAGGTAAAAGGTGGGGTAGCAAATCCAGCAAGAGGAGCAGATACAGGTCTTTTGTATCTTGCAAGTTTGCCATTTGTGGATAAAAATAATATAGCTGTAGAAGGTCATTCTATGGGAGGATGGTCTGTTTTAAGTGCAGCTGGAAAATATCCAGAACTTGTAAAAACAGTGATACTTGAGGGGTCATCTTCAGAAACTTATGGAGCTCCTAAGGTCACGGCAGAATCAGGATTTAATTTTGCTGTTGTATTCAGTAAATACGATGAATTCAGCCAGTTGATGTGGGGGGTAAAAATACCTTCAGATATTGTAAAAACGGAAAAATTAAAAACCGCATTCGGGGTAACAGAAGATGTCGTTGTTGGGAAACTTTATGGATCTTTTGAGAACGAATCTGCACGGAAACTGTACATACCGAATTGTACTCATCCTGGTGACCACCTTTCGAAAGAAGCCATAGGGTATGCAATAGAATTTTTACAGAATTCTATAACACCACCAAAATTTATAGACCCGAATGATCAAATTTGGCCATGGAAAGAATTCGGCACATTACTTGGATTGATTGGTGGCATCATGTTCATGATGAGCTATGGAGTTTGTATGCTGAAAACAGAGTATTTCTCATCGCTTGCTGGTAAACCTGTTGTGTTTCAAACAAAAAATACTATTCTGGACAAAATAGCTTGGTGGATAGGTTTTGCGCTTATTACTTCTATTCCTGCCATAACTTTCTTCAAATTTCAACAACCTGGTGGAAGAAGTCCTGCACCAACATCGTTCTGGCCACAAAGTTTAACTATTGGCTTCGCCAGATGGGCAACATTCAATGCTCTAATTGCAATCTGTCTGTTTGTAGTATGGCATTTTATTTATCACAGAAAAATTGGTGGAAACCTGAGTACGTATGGTTTAATAACAGACGTTCAAAACAAAAAATTCAGCCTGAAACAACTGTGGAAAGCTTTTGCTTTTGCTGTTTGTATAGTTTTTGCTACACACATAGTACTGTCAATGGTCCAATGGGCATTCAAAGTTGATTTTCGTTGGTGGGTTATCGCTCTCAAACCAATGGATTTTTCAAGATTCTTAATATTCCTAAGATATCTCCCTCCATTTGCATTCTTTGCATTTGTCAATGCACTTGTTCTCAATGGGCAGTTAAAAGCGAAACAGTTCAAAAGCGAATCGGTTTCAACTATCAGCTGGATGATATCTTCAGCACTTGCTAATTGCCTTGGAATAGCTATACTCGTCATATTGCAAGTTGGAAAACTCTACACTACACAGACACTATTTTTCCCAACTCAATCATTGCTCGGTATAGTTGCCTATCAGTTTGTTTTTCTTACCGCTTTGTCAGGAATCATTTCATCATTTTTCTATAGAAGAACTGGTAGCATATATGTAGGAGCCTTTATTAACAGTTTGTTCATTACATGGTATATTGTGGCTGGCCAAGCAATACAATTTGCTTCATAAGGGGGTTCTGAGGTGGCTGAGAAGTATATTCTCGCACTTGATCAAGGAACAACAAGTTCGAGAGCGATAATTTTTAACCAGGCTGGTGAAACAGTGTGTATGGTAAATCAGGAATTTCCCCAGTTATATCCAGAGCCAGGATGGGTTGAGCATGATCCTGTAGATATAATTGAGTCGCAGATCAGTGTCGCAAAAAAAGCTATAGAGATAGCTTCAATCAACCCTGATCAGATAGCTGCCATTGGTGTTACGAATCAAAGAGAAACTACTATTGTTTGGGATAAAAATACATCAAAGCCTGTTTACAATGCAATAGTCTGGCAATGCAGAAGAACAGCAAGTATGTGCGACCAGTTCAAAAAGCTTGGCTATGAAGATACAATCAGGAAAAAGACCGGATTGGTTCTTGACGCTTACTTCTCAGCCACCAAGCTTAAATGGATTCTGGATAATGTTGAAGGTGCAAGGCAAAAAGCAGAAAGGGGAGAGTTGCTTTTTGGAACCGTTGATTCCTGGCTAATATGGAATTTAACTGGCGGGAAAATCCATGCAACTGATTATTCAAATGCCTCAAGGACAATGCTTTTCAATATTCATTCATTAAATTGGGATGAAGAATTGCTGGAATTGTTCAATATACCAGAGCAAATGTTACCCGATGTTCTACCATCAAGTACAGTTTATGGTTATACGCATAAGGAAATCTTTGGCGTAGAGATACCTATTTGTGGTAATGCAGGCGATCAGCAAGCGGCTCTTTTCGGTCAAATTTGCTGTGAGCCTGGCATGGTTAAAAATACATATGGCACCGGATGTTTCATATTGATGAATACAGGAAACAAGATTGTAGATTCAAAGCACGGTTTGCTCACAACTATTGGCTGGGTTTTAAATGACAAGAGCATGTGTTACGCTCTGGAAGGGAGCGTTTTTTCTGCAGGCGCCACGGTTCAGTGGCTCAGAGACGGACTAAAAATTGTAGAAAAAGCCTCAGACACAGAATATCTTGCCAAAAGTGTCAAAGATTCGGCTGGTGTATATTTCGTTCCAGCTTTTGTAGGCTTGGGTGCACCCTACTGGGATATGTATGCGAGGGGAACAATAATTGGAATTACCAGAGGTTGCACGAGAGAGCACATTGTCAGAGCGGCTCTTGAATCTATCGCATATCAAACAAGAGATGTTGTCGAAGTAATGTCTGAAGAATCTGGTATAAAACTGCATTGTTTAAGAGTTGATGGTGGCGCATCGGCGAACGATTTTTTAATGCAATTTCAAGCAGATATACTGGGAGTCCCTGTTGAGAGACCTACTGTAAGCGAAACAACGGCTCTGGGCGCGGCGTATCTTGCTGGTCTTGCGGTGGGGTACTGGAAAGATCACAGTGAAATTAAAAAACAATGGAGATTGGACCGAAGATTTGAACCACAGATGGACCCTGAAACACGAGAAGAATTATATAAAAAATGGAAAAATGCAGTGACTCGATCTCTTGGGTGGGTGGAAAAATGAAAAATTATTTTGAGTATCCAATAGTCCCAGCTCTTAGAGACGAACAGCAAATTAAGAAGGCTCTATCCTGTAAAGCCACTTCTGTTTTCCTTCTGACAGGCGACATAGTTGATTTGCAGCAAATTATTCAGACTTTCCATAATTCGTCCAAATTCGTTTTTGTTCATATAGATTTGGTTAAAGGACTTGGTAGAGATGAAGCTGCGGTGAATTTTCTAAAATACCAGCTCAAAGCTGACGGCTTGATAACTACTAAAGGAAATCTTGTCAATATGGCAAAAAAGATTGGATTGATTTCTATACAGAGAATATTCCTCCTGGATTCTCAGTCTTTGATAACAGGTATTGCCCAAGCAAAATCACATAAGCCGGAGTATGTCGAGGTTCTCCCCGGATTAATACCAGATCTTTTAAAACAAATAAATGATGAAACATCGATATCTGTTATAACGGGCGGGCTTATCAAAACGGTAGATCAGGCAAAGTTTGCTCTCGCGAGAGGAGCGATAGCAGTATCGACAAGTGAAGATTCTCTATGGAATATATCAATTTGAACCCTGTTTTTGTGGAACAGTCCTTGTTGCAATAATATCTGCACCTGTACCGAAGACATTTTTTAAAATAACGTCGCCCGATTTAACAGGAGCTTGGACACTAATTTTTTTGATTTCATTCATCAGCTCTGATATGTATTTTTTTGGTACAGGCTTAGAGGTTTTCACAGAAACTAACGGGAAAACACCATTAATCACTTTCACACTTGTTGGAACAATTCTTCTGGGTTCTTTGAGTTCATCGTGCAAATAAGCTATACCACGCGGGCACCTGTTACCGTCTATTTTGATTATCTTGCCGTCTTGCTGTTCAAATTTTATTTTACAGCCAACCGGGCATTGCACACATACTATTTTGTTCATCTTTATTCCTCCCTTAAGGAAACTGTCAATTTTTGAAAAGAGTCGATTTTCTTTCTTGGGACAACTATTCTTATCATTTCACTTGGGACAATATCTTCAAAAACTTTTTCAAATTCGCCAACAGTTATTGTGGCTTTTTCAATAGGTTTATTGCTCCTAACGTACAATGTCAAATCTTCTAAACCAACATACCGATTTGGAAAAAGTACACCGACATTTTCTCCAGCTTCGATAGGAATACCCGAGTCGAATTTCTCACCTTGAGCATATAGTGCGGCATATTTACCCGCTTTTTCTCCTTCCATAGTGACGTAATCTACAAGATCATAAATAATCGTGCAATTTCCTGCTGCGAAAATCCATTCATTTGTGCTTTGGGCAATATTAGAGCATAAAACACCTTTTGAATTTTTGTTGAAGTCAACCATGCCCTGAAGTAACTCAACCTGTGGAATAAGCCCCACGGACAAAACAAGTGTGTCAACTTTGAATATTTTTTCCGTTCCCGGAATGGGTTTATAGTTTTCATCCACTTGCGCGACAACAACTTCGCTGAGTCTTTCTTTTCCCCTAACTTCTGTTATTGTACTTGATAATAATAAAGGAATATTATAATCTTCAAGACACTGAATTACGTTCCTCAAAAGACCACCAAAATAAGGCAATCTTTCAACAACTGCTACAACTTCTATTCCCTCAAGGGTCAATCGGCGTGCCATTATCATTCCAATATCTCCAGATCCGAGAATCAATGCTCTCTTTCCTATAAGCCTGTTTTCTATATTCACATATTTTTGAGCAACCCCAGCTGTAAAAATCCCTGAGGGCCTGTCACCTGGTATCATGAGTGCTCCAAAAGGTCTTTCTCTTGCACCTGAAGCATAGACAATTGCTTTCGTTTCAAGCTCAAAAATCCCTTTGGGAGAAACCAGTATAGCTCTCTTATCAGGCGATAATTTATGAACATGACAATCTGTTAAAACCTCGATTTTATTATTATTTATCATTGATAAAAATCGTTCTGCGTACTCTGGTCCTGTTAATTCCTGCTTGAAATAGTGAAGGCCAAAACCATTGTGTATGCACTGGTTTAATATTCCGCCAAGAATTTCATCCCTATCTACGAGAACCACACTTGCTCCCATTTTAGCTGCACTCAGTGCGGCTGCCATGCCCGCAGCACCTGCTCCTATAACAAGCACATCTGTTTTCATTCTCTGACCCTCCCACTAACAATCCAGCTGTTGTAGGATTTCTGAACAATTTGTGACATATCGACATTCAATTCTCTTTCAAGAATTTTCATGATCTTTATAGAACAAAACCCCCCTTGGCACCGGCCGAACATCGCTCTCGTTCTGAACTTCACACCGTCCAGTGTTCTCGCACCTCTTTTTATCGCTTCAACTATCTCAGCTTCCGTAACCTCGTTGCAATAACATATAAGTCTACCTGCCAATGGATTTTGTTCAACGTGCTTTTGCCATTCTTTCGGTGATAATTTTGAAAAACTTTTTATTCCCTTCCTTATGGGATTGAAATCTTTCCTGGCTGATAGAGAAATTTTGAGCCTTTCCTGAATGATTTCTTCTACAACATGTTTTGCTATTGCTGGAGCTGCAGTTAACCCCGGGGATCGCATTGCCATAATGTTGATAAAATTTTTCACCCGTTCACTGTTGTTAATAAAGAAGTCTTTTTGAGGACTTTCAGGACGTAAGCCGGAGAAAGTTTTTACAGTTTGCGAAAAATCGAGCGATGGGACAAACCGTTTCGTGAAAGATATGATCTCCTTTAATCCCTCGCTGGTTGTCGATAAATTATCTTTCATGTCACTGGCCAAATCCACCGCTGTTGGGCCCAAAAGCAAACCACCATCTATCGTTGGAAGAACGAGAATACCCTTAGACAAAATGGTTGGTGTTGGAAAAATTACAGAAGAAACCATATTGCCAATTTTTTTGTCGAGAAGTATGTATTCTCCACGCCTTGGGTGTAATGGCACATACTCTGCACCTGCAAGTTCAGCTATTTCGTCAGCAAAAAGACCTGCCGCATTTATAACAACATCTGCTTCATAAGATGATTTATCTGTGATAACCTTCGTTATTCTGTCATAGTGTTTTTCAAAATCAACAACTTTTTCACCAAGAATCAGTTTTGCCCCGTTGTCTACTGCATTCTCTACTGCTGCGATTGCGATCATCCACGGTTCAGTTATGCCAGCCGTCGGTGCCCACAAACCGTATTTTATTTCTTTACTTAAATTTGGTTCTTTTTCAAGGATAATTTCCTTTTCATGAATCTCCAAACCCGGAACCCCATTAACTTCACCTTGGCGGAGTAATTTTTTTAGGGTATCTAATTCTTGTTCATCAAAAGCTATCACATATGATCCTATACGTTTTATTTCGAAATCAAGCTCTTTTGCAAGCTGAGTATAAAGTTCATTTCCCTTTGCACAGAACTTTGCTCTTACTGAACCGATTGGATCATCATAACCAGCGTGCAATATAGCTGAATTAGCCTTTGTAACACCCCAGCCTATATCAAGGTTTTTTTCTATTAAAGTTATTTCCAGATCATACATAGAAAGCTCTCTTACAATTAAAGCTCCTACCACTCCTCCACCAATCACTACTACTTTCATCAAGAACACCTCCAAAGAAAAAAGCCACACCCCAAAAGGGATGTGGCTTTCTCCGGGTCTCTTTACCACACCACTTATATTATGCCACGATTTTCCAGAAAATCAATATTCAGGAAAAATAAGTTCTGATATTCTAAGGTTCGATTGAAACCAGAATGGGATCCAGATGCATCAGATTTTTTAGGTACGTTTCCATCCCTCTAAGGTTCGATTGAAACGGATAAAAATTTTGCAAAACCTGCAGGATCGATTTTGTTTCCATCCCTCTAAGGTTCGATTGAAACGTCATATTCTTTACCTAATTTATCTGGATGATATTTTTGTTTCCATCCCTCTAAGGTTCGATTGAAACACGGAGCATGCAATAGCAAAGAAAAGGATGGTTGGAAGTTTCCATCCCTCTAAGGTTCGATTGAAACAGTTACTCCAATCCTTTTCCTCTACGTCCTTCGCAAGTTTCCATCCCTCTAAGGTTCGATTGAAACTGTTCGTGAAAAAGGCTATTACAACGAGCCGCATTAGTTTCCATCCCTCTAAGGTTCGATTGAAACATAGAGAATGCAAAAGCAAAAACACCAGAATATGTTGTTTCCATCCCTCTAAGGTTCGATTGAAACGTTTCAAGAAGTTCTATTCTGTTATTAGTTCTAACCTTGTTTCCATCCCTCTAAGGTTCGATTGAAACGAAGGTTGAAGAGAAGAAGGAAGAAACTAAAGAAGGTTTCCATCCCTCTAAGGTTCGATTGAAACATAGAGAATGCAAAAGCAAAAACACCAGAATATGTTGTTTCCATCCCTCTAAGGTTCGATTGAAACGTTTCAAGAAGTTCTATTCTGTTATTAGTTCTAACCTTGTTTCCATCCCTCTAAGGTTCGATTGAAACGAAGGTTGAAGAGAAGAAGGAAGAAACTAAAGAAGGTTTCCATCCCTCTAAGGTTCGATTGAAACGGGTTATTGCAGGTATTGCAGTTGTTATGTTTTTTAGTTTCCATCCCTCTAAGGTTCGATTGAAACATCCATTACTTTATGCAAACTACACACCAGACCAAAGTTTCCATCCCTCTAAGGTTCGATTGAAACATATAAGTTGTATCCGAAATATGTTTCTGCGTATGCAATGTTTCCATCCCTCTAAGGTTCGATTGAAACAACTAAGTCCACAACCTACACAACCTACACAGCCAAGTTTCCATCCCTCTAAGGTTCGATTGAAACTGAAATCATGGCGGAGTTCATGAGTGTGTACAACAAGTTTCCATCCCTCTAAGGTTCGATTGAAACAACGAAAATAGACTGCCAACCATATTCACCATTATGGTTTCCATCCCTCTAAGGTTCGATTGAAACTATCCCACAACCAAAGTGGAATTTTATTATAAGAAGGTTTCCATCCCTCTAAGGTTCGATTGAAACTCAGAAAAAGTTAACGTAATAAAAATTCTAAATTTGGTTTCCATCCCTCTAAGGTTCGATTGAAACTAATAATCCCAATTTGTTTTTGGTGTTTGCCAACCACTGTTTCCATCCCTCTAAGGTTCGATTGAAACAACACACGGCGAAATTCTGGATTTTTTTGCAACGTTCGTTTCCATCCCTCTAAGGTTCGATTGAAACAAGTGTTACTGAGAGTGAATTTTTCGATACTCCCGTGTTTCCATCCCTCTAAGGTTCGATTGAAACAGGGATCAAGTGGAATCTCTCGGGCTCGCACAACATGTTTCCATCCCTCTAAGGTTCGATTGAAACTCGGCCGTTTTTAAAAGCTGATCTCTCAATCGATGTTTCCATCCCTCTAAGGTTCGATTGAAACAATCGAATGAATACTTTTTATTCTTCCTCCTGCTATGTTTCCATCCCTCTAAGGTTCGATTGAAACGAACTCTCCACGGAATTCGCTCTTTATGCCCGTGCGTGTTTCCATCCCTCTAAGGTTCGATTGAAACCGGTATCAATCACTGGATCAACTTATACGTATACTCCAAGTTTCCATCCCTCTAAGGTTCGATTGAAACTGTACCACTTCAATTTTTGAACCAATTCAAATCTTAAGTTTCCATCCCTCTAAGGTTCGATTGAAACACCATATATGGTTATTCTTTATGCGGTGATTATGTTGTTTCCATCCCTCTAAGGTTCGATTGAAACATACAAATGAGGGTGAGTTAGTTTTGGACTTTGCTAGTTTCCATCCCTCTAAGGTTCGATTGAAACTATTCTTTCCTGGCATTCTCTTAATGTCCAGAATGTGTTTCCATCCCTCTAAGGTTCGATTGAAACCAAGGCTGGAACTGAGATTTTGGTACAAGGAGAGCGGTTTCCATCCCTCTAAGGTTCGATTGAAACTCTTCATGGTTTTGTTGGCGTTTATTGCCAAAAGATTGTTTCCATCCCTCTAAGGTTCGATTGAAACAACAAAAAGAAAAAGCTTACAAAAGGAGTTAGAAAGGTTTCCATCCCTCTAAGGTTCGATTGAAACTAAAGATGCGGTGTACGAACAGGTCATCATGCCGAGTTTCCATCCCTCTAAGGTTCGATTGAAACTACCGATTTTTGAAGAACACAAACGCGGTAGAAACGTTTCCATCCCTCTAAGGTTCGATTGAAACTCTTCATGGTTTTGTTGGCGTTTATTGCCAAAAGATTGTTTCCATCCCTCTAAGGTTCGATTGAAACAACAAAAAGAAAAAGCTTACAAAAGGAGTTAGAAAGGTTTCCATCCCTCTAAGGTTCGATTGAAACTAAAGATGCGGTGTACGAACAGGTCATCATGCCGAGTTTCCATCCCTCTAAGGTTCGATTGAAACTACCGATTTTTGAAGAACACAAACGCGGTAGAAACGTTTCCATCCCTCTAAGGTTCGATTGAAACGGACAGGAATATGAGGACGAGGATCTTGACGACTTGTTTCCATCCCTCTAAGGTTCGATTGAAACGATGAAAGGATCTATGACGATGTTGAGGATCTATACGTTTCCATCCCTCTAAGGTTCGATTGAAACAGAGATTTACTTACTGGGATAATTATTTTTTCCATGGTTTCCATCCCTCTAAGGTTCGATTGAAACACAAGTAGCTAACCTGAAAGACCTTATTTCAGCTTAGTTTCCATCCCTCTAAGGTTCGATTGAAACACCTCCTACTTTGAGTATTGCCCAGTTGAAAAAGAGGTTTCCATCCCTCTAAGGTTCGATTGAAACTACAACCAAGGATTCATCAGAAATATATTGTGATATGTTTCCATCCCTCTAAGGTTCGATTGAAACGGCTGTTCGCCAGGTGATAAGTCTTCTGCAACTTGTAGTTTCCATCCCTCTAAGGTTCGATTGAAACGGTGTATAGTAACCTATTGCCGTGGTGTTATATCCTGGTTTCCATCCCTCTAAGGTTCGATTGAAACATGCCCTTGGGCAAGTAAAGAAGAATAGGAGGGATTGTTTCCATCCCTCTAAGGTTCGATTGAAACCTCTAAAAATTCATGCGAGATATATGGATTAGCACTGTTTCCATCCCTCTAAGGTTCGATTGAAACTCCACTACAAGCATTCACAGAAGGTCTTTATATAGGGTTTCCATCCCTCTAAGGTTCGATTGAAACCCTCCTCCACCGCATCCGGGAAAACGGCCAAAATTTGTTTCCATCCCTCTAAGGTTCGATTGAAACCCATAAGATACTGAATAAATAATAATTCCCAGGAACAGATTTGTCAATAAATATTATACTATATGGCATGCAAGAATATATAAAGGCAAGCATTAAAAACAGGAAAATTTATAAAGGCACATAGTAAAAAATGTACGGGGAAAAATTACCTATCGGAGGTTTTGAAAAAAAAGGCGATTTTTGGGGTGTTTGTTAACAAATCTTAGAAATTCAAGTGAAATGTCACAAGGTTATTGAATACAATTTTAATAAAAATTATTCAATCCACAAATTGATATTCTCTATAATAATTCACAAGGTTAGAATTATTTAATTTATAAATCTATAAATCACTTCCCTTGAGTAATTCTCGTATATTATGCCAGGTTTTTCATGTATTTGTTTCTTCACTTTTGCAAAATGATGAACTCCACTTTCATAGAAATCAAACAATGAAGTGTCCTGGTTCAAAAAAATT
Organism: Pseudothermotoga lettingae TMO; assembly: GCF_000017865.1. Classification (GTDB taxonomy): domain Bacteria; phylum Thermotogota; class Thermotogae; order Thermotogales; family DSM-5069; genus Pseudothermotoga_B; species Pseudothermotoga_B elfii. The sequence continues at coordinate 1,130,586 of NC_009828.1, read as the reverse complement.
CCAATATAATCTGCTTAGGAGGTTAGAAAATGAGAATAGCATTCTTAGGAACTGCTGCAGCTATAACCACAGAAAATAGAGACAACACCTCTTTTTTAGTTGGTGATACTCTCATTGAATGTTCGGGCAACGCTTTTGGAAAGATGAGAAAACTTGGTTATAACCCTTTAAGGCTCAAAAATGTAATAATAACCCATGGTCACGTTGATCACGTTTATGGATTGCCTTCATTGGTCGAAATGATGAGATTGTCAGGAAGGGAAAATCCTTTGAAAATTTATGTTTCAGAGGTTTTTTCAAATCTTGTAAAAACATATCTCGGTATGTTCAATTTTATGGAAAAAGAAAGAAGGTTTCCTGTTGAAGTTGAGGAAATACGATATGGTTTTCAGCTAATCGATGAAGACTTGATCATCGAATTTTTTCCTGTAAAGCATTCCGTTGAAAATTTCGGATTGAAGATTAAGTCGTTTGACTCAATTGTTGTTTATTCAAGCGATACAGAACCGTGCAAAGAGGTTATAGAACAATCTTTTGGTGCTGATTTACTTATACATGAAGCAACATGCAGCTATCTTTTTTCAAAACGTATTGAAGGTCATACATGCGCTGAAGATGCTGCGAGAATCGCTCAACAAAGTGGCGTAAAGATTTTATGCCTGGTGCATTTAGGTCCGGATATTAACAATGAGAAAAAGCTTATTGACGAGCTTAAAAAGTTCTTTCTGGGTGACATATTAATACCAGGCGATCTGGAAAAAATCATTTTGTGATAAAGGGGTGAAGGTATGCGGTTCAAATACTGGAAGATTTTTTTGCTCGGTTTTGGTTTTTTCGGTATAAGTGTTTTATGGCCCTTGTACAACGCTTATGTACCTATTTTTTTGAAAGATTTTGCACTGCCTTCGTTCGCAGTGGGGATAGTGATGACCATTGATAATATTTTAGCCATAATAATGCTTCCATATATAGGTACGTTGAGTGATCAGACAAGGACAAAACTTGGTAGGAGAAAACCATATATTCTTATCGGAGCGCCTGCTGGTGCTTTATTTTTTGCCTTAATTCCAGTTGCAAGAAATCTCAAATCTTTACTTTTAATGATGATAATAATAATAGTTATGAATATATCTATGGCTTTATTTCGTTCACCTTTGATAGCTTTGATGCCAGATGTGACGCCATCAAAATATCGAAGCCAGGCAAATGGAATCGTTAATTTCATGGGTGGCTTTGGAGCTCTTCTGGCATATTTTGCAGGTAAACCTCTCTATGACAAAAATTACGCTTACCCATTTTTTGCAGGGGCAATTATAATGCTTATTGCAAATATACTGGTGTTACTTTTCATAAGAGAATCAAGTGAGTATACTATTAAGTCGCAGGAAAATTCAAAATTGTTCGAAATTGTAAGAAAAGGGAATAGAGAATTGTTCGATAACCTGAGAGATGTTTTCAGGGCAAAGGAAAAGAGTCTTTTCTTTATTTTGGTATCTATACTGCTCTGGTTTATAGGATTCAACGCTCTGGAGACATTTTTTACAAGCTACGCCAAGTTTCATCTGAATATCTCTGAAAGCACCGGGGCTCTTATTTTAGGGGTATTTTCACTCACGTTCATGTTGTTTTCAATTCCGGCTGGATGGATTGGCAGCAAATTTGGAAGAAAAAGAACAATAAGTATTGGCTTATTAATATTAATGATTTGTTTGACCATAATTGCAGTGCTGTCGAAATTAATAACCGATGGCATGATAATAAATATCTTTTTTGTAATGTTTTCGATTAGCGGGATCGGCTGGGCGCTGATAAACGTAAATTCTTTACCAATGGTTGTTGACATGACCAGATCTGAAAAAGCGGGGGGATATACAGGGCTATATTATTTCTTCTCTATGGCAGCAAACATATTTGCTCCCCCGCTTGCAGGTGGTTTTATAGATATTGCCGGTTACGAATCTCTGTTATTTTTCTCCTTGATTTTCATAATTTGCTCCTTTATCACCATGAGGTTTGTGAAAAGAGGAGAAATAGTTTCGTGAATCATTTGAATTGAAAAACCATCTCTGATATTTGCTGAATGCGCTCGCTGAGTGGGTTTAAATAATCTACTTTCAAGGCTAATTCATATGTTTTTGTAAGAGTGCCTATTGTATCTAATGCTTCATATAACGTTTCTAACCCGGCTTTAATTGAAGATAGCTCAGGGTAGCGAATTTCAAACAATTCTATGAATTCTACAATCAGTGGAATCAGCTCTCTCAATGTTGATAAACAGCTCTCCCAGTCATCTATTGAATCTTTCTCACTCAATGCTTTGTAGGAAACATCAAAGAGATCACTCATCAAATCGTTGCGCATCTGATAAAAACTTTCTCTGATCAGCGATGATCTCTCGTCAATATCCCAGTGCTTTCCGATGTTTTCTTCCACGAGTTTTTGAGTTTCAAACAGAACCTTTTCTATTTGCTGTTCCATGTGAGAAGTGAATTTCTCATAAACAAGCTCTTCTTCAACAAAATTGTAAACATTATCTCTTATTTGATCTGGACTTAATTTTTGTTTTACCCAATCTTTGACATAACTCTGAAAATAATCAATGATTTTTTCTGGATCTCTTATTACTTCTGCCAATTTTTGCTCAACTGTTTCCATAATATCGTCAAGCAAGTCGTTTTTTACATAGTTCACCAAACGATCTACGAGTTCTTGTATAGTTAAATTTGATGCAGCACCGCTCCAGTTGCCGGTAATGATGTCTATAAAAGTGTTTACGATGGTCATGATTATTTGCTTTGCCGACTCAAGTTTTTCCACAATTTCTTCAGCTTTCCGTATCATTCCATTTATCTTTTCAACCACCTTGAGTGCATCATCGCTGGCTCTTGTTTGAACTGTACAGGCGTATCCTGAGCAGTTCACTATCGCAGCAAGAGCAGTATTAAACCTCTTTACCGCCTCTAATTCGACAGGAATTAATCCATTTTTTCTTAGATTTTCTAACCATTCCCCGGCATTCTCAACAAAGGTTCCAATTCTGTCGTTGTATATCTCTAATTCTCTGAGTTCTCTGAGCAAACCGAAAGCTCTGAACAGCTCAGCTGATTTACTCTTTGTAAAAGCAATCATCTCGGTTGGTGTAGCACTATCCAACCCAACCTCGATCCAGCCCCTTGCTGTGTAACACAGCTGATCGTACCTATCAGCTGGACGTCCGTCGGCATACAGCATGTAGTAATATCTTCCAACTTGCCTTTTTCCAAAATTCACAACACCATTTTCATCACTTTCACCTGTCACGGCTTCCATTCTGTCCAATTCACCCATAACTTTGTAAAGGCTTACCGAAACATTGTTTTTTCCAAGCATTGATAGACCAGATTCATCTTTTAAAACAAGAGCTATATCTTTTTCTGATACTCTTTCAGCGATAGTAGCATCGGGGTTATACAGAGGATAATAAACGAAATTTGCAATATTACCAGCACCTGACAAAGTTATTTTTACTTCAACTTTGCTGACAAAATCATACTCGCTCCAATCACTTAGCCATGCAAAATAATACTTTGAATCAACGAGCGGCAAGTTTTTCAATTCTATTTCTCGCTGATCAAAAGGCCAGCTGAGTCTTCTGACCTGGTTGTTGATTTTTTCAAGTGCATCAAAATTAGATAGCCTGACCCTATCGTTCACGAGCTGCGAATAGGATTCTTCAAGTTCCACCTGAGCCATTTTGTTTTGCTCTGGCTGGCAATAGTATAGCTGAATACCTGTTTCTCGCAATGCAAAATCTACCGCATACATCGACGTATTACACCCTGAAAAAAATACCAGTTCGGACCATAGACGGAATCTGTAAACACATCTGTGATGATCACAACAATTTTTCTGGCATCTTCTCGCCAGTCGAGATCTAAGGTCCATAGAAATGCATCGTACGCTCATGTAAAATTCCAACCTTCTCCTGCTGTGCCAAGCTCTTGAATCTCGTGCTTGATCTCATTTATCATTGCTGGTCCCAGGAATCTGTCTGCCTCATTTCCGCTTGGCCATCCTGGTTCATCTTCAACGCTGTACTCTGCAACAACAATCCTGAAGTCTGTGTTGTTTGCTCTGAGTCTGTCCACGAACTTGAGCAGCTCTTCTTTAATTTCCTCCATGCGTTCATACATAGAACCTGTGCAATCAATCAGAAAAACTATATCCAGTTTGTCTGAGTTCACAGATTTTTCCCAGAATCCTTCTCCGTCAAATTGATAATAAATGTTGTCAAAACTAACTGGTCTTTCCTCAATCAAATCACCATATTTGTCATAAGCAGTTTCCGTAATTTCGAAGTTATTGAGAGACAAATCTGGTACAAAACTCAAACCATCTTTTACAGTTACAGAGCACCATATTGAGTTCACCAGTCCATCCCGGTCCCAGAGTTCAAATTCTCTCAGTGAAATTTCGCGTGCAAGGAGAAAATTCGTGCAGAAAAGCACAGCAAGAAGGATTGCTCTCCTCATAAATATCCCCCCCTTGGATATATTAGTATTTTATAACATGACAGCGCAGCAAAAATCACTTATCGAGGCAAAATTATATTCAATGAAGAAGCAACGATTTGAAAGAAGTACCGTTATTTAATTTTCTTACGCCAAACAAATCAGCTATAGTCTGGCCAAAATCTGCGAAGCTTTCTCGAATACCGAGATAAACGTTCTTTCTAACTTTTGAACCGCATACAAGTATTGGAACTCTCTCTCTTGAATGATCTGTTGATGGCGTCGTTGGATCACAGCCATGATCAGCGGTGATGAATAAAAAATCATCTTCTTTCATATTTTTCCATATCTCAGGTAAATTAAAATCAAATTCTTCAAGTGCCTTAGCATACCCATGAGGATCATTTCTATGGCCGTACTTCATATCGTAATCCACCAGATTTGTATAAATAAAACACGTGTGCTGCTTTTCCATAATCAACTTTATGGTTTTCTGAATACCATCTATATTACTATCGGTCTTATAGCTCTCTGTGATTCCCCTTCCTGCATAGAGATCGTAGATTTTTCCAACGCCGTAAACAGGTATATCGCTTTGAACGAGCACATCAAGGAGCATTTCATCTTCAGGCTCAAGTGAATAATCATGCCTCCTTGGTGTTCTCACATAATCTGGATAATTTCCTGTAAATGGCCTGGCTATAACACGCCCAACTTTGAAACCAAATTCATCAAGTAAATCCCTCGCTATTTCACAGCAGCGATACAGCTCTTCGACTGGCACTATTTCTTCCTTTGCCGCGATCTGAAAAACGCTATCTGCGGATGTGTAAACTATCAGAGCACCTGTTTGTTCATGTTCCAATCCGAGCTCTTTTATTATTTCTGTACCAGAAGCTGGCTTGTTTCCAATAACCCTTCTTCCAGTTCGCTTTTCAAATTCTTTTATCAAATTTTCCGGGAAACCATTTGGAAACAAATCAAAAGGTTTTTTCAATATAATACCGGCCAGTTCCCAGTGACCGGTTGTGGAATCTTTGCCAGGGCTTTTTTCAAGCATAACACCATATGCGCCTTTTGCAGGCATTGAAGGTACTCCTTCTATGGTGTCTAAATTTCCAAGACCCATTTTGGCGAGATTCGGTAGATTCAGTTTTCCTACAGCTCTTGCTGTGTTGACAAGTGTGTTGCTGCCCTGATCTCCATACTCTGATGAATCTGGCATCTCACCTATACCAACACTGTCAAGAACTATTGCAATTACTCTCATTTCCAGATCCTCCTTTTCGTGCCTAAAGTCCTTTCTCCAGGAAAGAATAACATGAAAACTACTATACCAAGGCAAAACCATATGACAAGATCACCAGTTTTTGTGTAAATGGTTATTGCTTCATTTGGTATGATATCAAAATCTACTTTTTCAAAAGATCTGATTCTCGCTACCTCTACAATTCGCCCATAGGGATCTATTGAGCCAGTGATACCAGCATTCGAAACCTGTATCACCTGACGGCGTGTTTCAACAGCTCTAATAACTGCTTTAGCAAAATGTTGTTTTAACGCTGTATCAAAAGAAAACCATCCATCGTTTGTACAAACTAAGAGAACCCGGGCTCCTTTTTTGACAAGCTGCCTCGAAGGCTCAGAAAAATAAGATTCAAAACATATCTGAACACCTATCAAAGGATAATTTTCCACAGTCAGCGGTTCATACTCCTCACCAGGATCCAGGTAATTAAGCCCTTGCAGAAAAGAAAAAATACCAAAAACCTTTTCATATGGAAGTCTCTCGACAAACGGAAATAGCTTTACTTTTGAGTATTTGCTAACAAAGCCAAGCTCATTTACGAGAAAAACGGAATTCTGAATTTTTGAATTAACTGACAAAGTACCTATGAGTATCTGTAGATTGTTTTGCCTGCACAATTCTTTCATTTGTTGAGCTATGTCACTCCCTCTTGGGTCAAATGGAAAAACATCTTCAGGCATTACAACAAGCGTGTCTTTCAATTCAACAAGCATAGGCTTAAATTGCTCATAAAGATAGTACGAAGATTGGTTATACTTCACGTCTTGAGATGTGTTGGTTTGAATTGCAGCAAGTGACTGATCTGAAGTGTGAGGTAATGGAAGAAATATATTCGCCAGATGAGAAATGACGTTTATAGCAAGTACAACAAAAACTATTTTTTCAATGGGTCTTGAACTCTTCCTCCATATAATATACAACCAGCAATTCACCGCAACAATGATAAAAGTTAACCCGTACGAACCAATGATGGGAGCCAGTTGTAAAATACCCGTGTCTCTGTACAAGGCGTCAGACAAAGTACCTCCCGTAAACCCCATTTCGCCAAGGCTCCTGATAAAATCGAAAAGAGTATAAGCCGAAGCTGTAAAAAGAACCTCTTTGATGGGGTGTTTTTTTACAGAATTCTCTAACAAACCATAAAGAAAACCAAACGCAGCAAAAGGAAGAGCCTCAAAGGCAAGCATCAGTAAAAAAACGAGAAAACCAGTTAATGCATGGAATTTTCCAAATGTCCTCGGCATGTTTTCCATCAAAACCGGCAATACCCAGTACAGATTTATTGCCGAAAATGCGTAGAAATATAGAAATCCATACAATGCCCCAAAAAGTGGCCCTTTTTTCTCAAGAGATTTTAAAAATGGGACGAGAGAAAACCAAACTATACATCCTGCCACAAAACCCGGCATTGAAAGAGCTGTCAAAAAAGAAGAAAAGAAAAGCCAGAGCACCTACCCCACCCTTTCTACCGCCTCTTTCAAAATTTCTATAACTGTTTCCTGCTCCTGCAAAGTCAAAGTTGTATAAAAAGGCAATGCAAGTGTACTTTTTGAAACTCTTTCAGTTACAGGCAACATTCCCTCGGAAAAACCGAAAAGTTTTCTGTAAAATGGCTGTAGATGAATTGGCGTGAAATAATTTCTTACCTGAATACCTCTTTTATTCATATAATCCATTACCCTGTCTCTGTTTATTTTCTCATCGAGCTTTACAACATAAACAAACCAGCCTATTTTGGTTGTGTAGTCTTCTATATGAGGTATCTGAACCCAATTATATCTTGAAAGCAATTGATTATAGCTTAAAGCAACATTATTTCTCTTCTCAAGAATTTCCTCCAGATGGGTAAGCTGCGCATATCCCAATGCAGCTGAAAGTTCATCAATACGGTAATTGAATCCCAATCTCACGTGGTTCAACCAATCTTCTTCTTCCCCTCTTCCTTGATTTCTCATACTCTTGCAAAGCATGGCTAATTCTTTGTTATTAGTAACTATTATTCCTCCTTCACCGGTGGTAATTTGTTTATTCGGATAAAACGCAAATGCGCCAGCTTCACCGAAGCTGCCACAGGGTCTTGCTCTATATTCTGAACCAAGAGCCTCACAGGAATCTTCAATGACTTTTAAATTCCAGTCGTGAGCAATTGACAATACTCTGTCGTAATTAACAGGCTGACCAAAAACATCTACAGTCATCAAAAAACGAACCTTTTTGATATCTACGCGATTGTTTCCTATGTGCACGCAACCACGTTCAATATCTCTCAAAAGCTTTTCAAGTGCATCGGGATCCATGTTGTAGGTTCTCTCGTCTATGTCCACAAAAACAGGAATAGCACGTTCAAAAAGCGCAACATTTGCTGAAGCAACAAAAGTGAAAGAGGGAACGAGCATAAAATCAAATTCTTCCACACCAAGAGCTCTTAATATGAGATGAAGTGCTGAAGTTCCGCTGTTAACTGCCACTGCATAATTGACATTTGCAACAGATGCGATTTTTCTTTCAAAAAGATTCGTATATTCTCCCATACTTAATCTGTCGCTTTTCATGACATTCATGATTGTTTCAATTTCCACATCTGTCAAATATGGTTTTGAAAGTGGAATCATATTCAAACCTCCATTAAAAACTTTTTTATAGCTAATGAGACACCCGACTCGTCATTTGACGCTGTGATAAATCTTGCATATTTTTTTACTTCATCCGGTGCATTGCTCATAGCCACAGGCAAGCCTACTTTTTGCATCACACCAAGATCATTGTAATTATCACCTATGTACATAACTTCATCGGCATTAAGATGAAATAATTCGAGCAAAAAATCAAGAGCTATTTCTTTGCCAACGCCTTTAGAAAAAATTTCTAAGAAAACCTCCCCGTCAATATGCTGGTTTTTTATTGACGTGAACTCATCTGTTTGCTCACATAGCTGCTCTAAAAATAACTCAGCTGTATCTTCTTTTCCAATAACCGCTATTTCTGCTATTTCATCGCGCGATTTAAGAATCTGAAATAAGTTGTCAACTTTGTTTAGTCTCTGGCTGTTAAAAATCAAATATGAATTGAAAGCTCCGCAATATTCTCCTTTGACAAACATATCTTTGTGACTGAAAAAAGACTCATACACAATCGGATAGAGCCCATATTTGAAAGATAGTTCGACAGCATATAGAGCAACTTTTGATGGAAGTAGCAGACAGCGAAAGATATCACTTAATGATGGCGTTGCAATGAGTGCCCCATTCTGAAAAACCACAGGTATATTCAGACCGATTTCTTTCACATACGGCAGAGCAGAATAATAACTTCTTCCAGTCATCACGGTTATTTTTATGCCTTTTTTTCTTGCAAGTTCTATAGCGGTTTTGTCTTGAGACGAGACCTTTTTCTCTTGATTTAATAATGTCCCATCCAGATCTATGCATACAAGCTTTACCATTTTGATCACCAGAAAAAGTATAACAAAAAAGGGGAGCTTTTAGCTCCCCTGGTGCCGAGGGCGGGACTTGAACCCGCACGGGCTCATACCCACATGGCCCTCAACCATGCGTGTCTGCCAATTCCACCACCTCGGCAGGCACTAAAAATTCTACCATGCTACAATAATTTTTGTCAACAGATTATGCTTTACCTATAACTAAACCAAATACCTCCGGCCCTACATGGGCACTCACGGCCGGGCCTATCCTTGATATCCCAACCAGGCTCCCAGCAGGAAAAAATGAAAGCAACCGATCTAAATGTTCTTTCATCTGCTTCAATCCATAGCCACCAACTACAACGTATTTTTCGAAATCTGCGAATTTTTTGGCTTGCTCTGCTATGATTTCTATAACGTGCTTCATTGAGCGAGCTGAACCTGTGCTATGAACTTGACCATCGGTATCTGTTGAGAGAATCGGTTTTATTCTGAGTAATTTTCCCAGCAATGCCTTAGCTTTACCAATCCTGCCTCCTTTTTCGAGGTAATCCAGGCTGGTAACGGTAAATAACAGCAGTGATTCTTCTATGTATTTTCTGAAGATATCTTCAGATATTTCAATTTCGTTCAAAATATCGTTGATAAGTCGATGTACAACATAAAAACTTTTGACACTTCCACTTTTCGAATCTATTAGTGTCGCATTTTTAATATCAAATTGCTGCAACACAAGCCTTATCATATTCCAGGTGCCACTTAATTTACTTGATATTGTAACGATATAAATATGATCGTACTCTTTTGAAAGTTTTGTCAGTAACTCGACTGTTTCTGAAAAATTTGGCAGGGATGTCCTGACTTCTTTTCCAAGTATTGCCTGGCTATAAAATTCCTCTTCAGTAATATTCACTTTATCTCTGTACTCTTTTCCATCCACGTACACATTCAACGGGAGCATAAAAACAGGTACCTTAAACTCGTAACCAACAGGAACATCAATGCTGCTGTCAAAAACGACGGCTTTCACATAATTTCTCCTTTCCCATCAAAGAGGTATTTTGGTATGTATGCACGTACCGTTTTGTTCGGATCTACAAGCTGGCTTATTTGTATATCAACTACAAGACTTGCAAGCATATAAGCCGAGTTCATAGAAAGATTTAATTTTCTACTTAAAAACTTTACTGCCTGGTACGTAACTTCTTTTAAGGCTTCTTCAACTGTTCCCATAGAGACAACTATGAAAAAACCACTCTCTGTCTCAATTAATGGCCATTCTATTTCATAATTGATCAGTTCTACCTCAACTGTCACATTTGCACAAACTTCGCAAGCAGAAACACAGACTTCTCCATCAGCCATTGCAGCGTGAACATCTCCAAGAGCCAAACAGGCACCGGGCTGGAAAATTGGTAAGTAAACTGCACTCCCGGTTTTCACATACTTAGTGTCCATATTGCCACCATGTTTGTACGCAGTACCTGTGGTAAAATGCCCGTTTTCCGGAGCAACGCCTATAACACCTATCATTGGATTGGCGGGAATACTCAGCTTATCAAATCTAACAAACCCATCTTTTATACGAAGCATTTTAGCTTTGAAACCTTTTACCAGTTCCGGAAAAACCCCGAAACCTTCCTCGCAAACTATCACACCTTCTTCTGCCAAATCTATCTTTAATATTTTTACCTTAAGAGTATTTCCAGGCATCGCTCCTTTTATAAAAACAGGACCAGTTGCAGGATTAACTTTTGAAAAATCCAAATTGATTACATCACCTTCGAATTTGATTTGCCCACCCAGTGCGTCTATAGTTTCAAAAACAATCTGATCACCAGAAGCAACTTCCAAGACAGGGCTCATTGAGGATGAGAACGCATAAACAAGATTTGTTGAACTAACCTTCTTCATCATCTTCCCCCTTCGAATACTTTTCCTTTCCCCAGAGTTCTTCAAGCCTCTTTTTGATATTTTCTTCTTTGCCGATAGATTTTGGAGTGTATATTTTAATTCTGCTTAGCTCGTCAGGCATATAACTTCTTTTCACGAAGCCACCTGTCTCATGGGGGTAAATATACTCTTCTCCATAGCCAGAATTTTTCATCAATTTTGTGACCGGATTCCTCAAGAAAAGAGGTACCTGGACACCTGTTGAACGTTTTGCAACATCCTTTGCTTTTTCAAGTGCTAAGTAGACTGAATTGCTCTTGGGAGCAGCTGCAAGATATATGGCTGCCTGAGCAAGATTCAAAGCACATTCTGGTAATCCCACATATTCAACAGCCTGAGCAGCAGACGTTGCAACCAGTAAAGCCATCGGGTCTGCGAGGCCTATGTCCTCACTGGCAAGAATTATCATCCTTCTTGCTATGAACATGGGATCTTCCCCAGAATCTATCATACGTGCCATATAGTAAAGTGCCGCGTCAGGATCACTTCCACGCAAGCTTTTGATAAAAGCCGATGCAAAATCATAATGTTCTTCTTTCCTGTAACCATGGGGTTTGTAACCGCTGCTTGCCTGAAGTACATTGAAATCAACTATTTTTTGATTCATTCCTCGAGCAGCTTCGATAGCTATTTCAAGAGTATTCAAGGCGAATCGCGCATCTCCTTGAGACATCTGGGCTATAGCCTGAAAAACCTCGTCAGTTACATTGATCTCGTAACTTGCTATTTTCTCGTCTACTATAATTGCTCTTTTCATAATTTTTATCAATTCCTCGTTAGAAAGGGGTTTTAAAAAGATCACCCGACATCTCGAGAGGAGAGGAGGAATTATCTCAAAGGATGGATTTTCAGTTGTCGCTCCAATCAGTGTTATAGTACCATCCTCTACTTTCGACAAAAGAAGGTCCTGCTGAGCTTTGTTAAGTCTGTGGATTTCATCTATGAAAATAATAGTTTGTTTGCCATATCTTTTCATCTCTTGAGCTCTGTTCATCGCTTGCTTTATGTCGTTTGCGCCGTGTAGAGCCCCGCTGAAGAAGAAAAATTCCGCATCCACATGTTTTCTTATGAGTTCTGCTATTGAACTCTTTCCACATCCGGGTGGACCATAGAGTACACAAGAAAACATCATCCCTTTTTCAAGGGCTTTCCGTAGTATACCTTCTTTTCCCATCACATGTTGCTGACCGACCAAATCTTCTACATTTTTCGGTCTCACTCTTTCAGCAAGCGGAACATTGCTCAAATTCTCTGGCATGCGGAAGCCCCCAGAATCATCTGAAAAACTCAACTGTCATCTTTAAACCGTCGGAAAGTTCCGTGACTGGATGCCAACCAAGCTCTAACTCTGCCTTTTTTGAATCAAGAATACTCTTTCTCAAATCCCCTTTCCTCGGAGATGAGTAAATTGGTTGCTTCGAGTAACCAGTTATCGTTGAAAGCATTTTGAAGAGAGCGTTCACAGATGTTCCCACGCCAGTACCTATATTGTAAATTCCCGTGAAATCTTTTTCCATGGCAAGCAAATTCGCCGTCACAACATCTTTTACATATACGTAATCTCTTACATATTCTCCATCGCCAAATATATGAACATCCTCGCCTTTAAGCATTCTTGAAGAAAATATTGCAATGACTCCCGCTTCTCCATTCGGATCCTGACGAGGTCCATAAACATTTCCATATCTCAGCGCAATATAATTCAACGACTTTTCATTTTTATAGAATTCTAAATACATTTCCACAGATCTTTTGGCAATTCCGTAAGGTGACGCAGGATTTGGGCCAATTGCTTCATTTGTCGGTAAGGGTACGTTGTCACCATAGATAGCTCCACCAGTGGAAGAAAAGATAAATTTTTTGACGCCATGCTTAACACTTTTCTCAAGTAAAACAAGACTGCCCAAGATGTTAGTTTTTGCATCCTTAATGGGTTCTTTCACAGAAACACTGACACTTGCCTGAGCCGCGAGGTGAAAAACAAAGTCAAATCTGTGCAGCATGAAAACACGTTCCATCATTTCATCATCTTCTATACTCTGTTGATAAAAAAGCGCATTTTTGTTTAAATTTTCTATCTTTCCGCTGACTAAATTATCAACTACAACAACACGATGTCCTTTTTCAATTAAGGCATCAACAAGATGTGATCCTATAAAACCAGCCCCACCAGTCACCAGAACGGAAGCCATAATCATTCACCTTCTTCTTCGTCTTCTTCTGTTTCAACAGCTTTAATGTCTTCAAGAACCTCTGCTGGCAAATGCGTGACATTGATCAATTGCCTGCTTTCTTCAATGAAATTTCTGAGATCTTTTGCCTTGGTTTCGTCGAAATCAATTATAATCTTATAAAAATCTTTGATTCTGTCTCTTGTCCGGGCCGTCAAATAATGTGACAAATGTTTTGAAAGTTTCTCGGACACCTCTATTGGTATACCCAAAACGTAGTAGAAGAAGTTGCATATTCTTTGCTGAAGAGTTCTCATAGTTTGAGCTTTTCTTTTTCCTTTATTCGTTAGAATTATGAGGCCATATTTTTCATATTCCACATATCCAAGGTCAGCAAGGCGCCTCATTGCATTTGTAACACTCGGAAGGCTGACACCAACTTTGCGGGCAACTGTACTTATTCTCGCAGCGGGCTGTTTTTGCTGGATTTCATAAATTACTGTAAGATAATCTTCAAGAGCCGGTGTTAAAATTTTCTTTCTTCCCCTTGCCATATTTTTACCTCCTTTTTTGGTCGAAAAATTCCCGAACTTTTTTGATATCTTGCCAGGTTAAATCCTTGGGAGATCCCTTGGCTTTAGATGGATTTCTCAACAAATAACTGGGATGAAACATTGGGAATAATTTTTTACCAGCTTTCCAGTCAAGTTCCTTTCCACGGAATTCCGTTATGGATACATTCTGGCCAAGAAAAAAAGATAAAGCTGTGCTACCAAGAGGAACTATAATAGCTGGATCTACAATCATTATCTGTGCCATTAAATAATGGCCACATGCTTTTTGTTCCTCTGCCTTTGGAACTCTGTTCTCGGGAGGCCTGCATTTCACAATATTGCATATGTAAACATCCTCACGGTCGATGTTTACCGACTCGAGAATTTTTGTAAGAAGCTGCCCAGCTCTTCCAACAAAAGGTCTCCCTGTCTTATCCTCTTCTTCACCAGGACCTTCTCCAACAAACATAATGGGCGCATAAAGATTGCCTTCACCTACAACGACATTTGTTCTGGTATTGAATAAAGGGCAAGATGTGCACTTTTCGATCCTGCTTGCAACAATTTTCATAAGTTCTTCGCGTGTCACAGAATAACCTCCATTAAAGATAAACTGTGTTGCACATGCATAGCTTTTTTCTATTTTGATATTACCATGTTTACTCATACCTTAGGCTGCTGAATCTTAATTAAAGTTCAATCCATAAAAGTACCAAAAGAGACTGATTGCACCAAAATTGCCATTTTTCGTGATTGCTTTGATACAATTTCAAAAATCAATAAGATACAATTGTGGTATAGTTATTGAGGAGGTGTCGTTATGGTAATTTTTGGTGTAATTCTTGTAATTATAGTCATCTTAGTTGTATGGTTCATCGGTGCATACAACTCCCTTGTGGGAAAGAAAAAGCGTGTGGAGAATGCATGGAGCCAAATAGATGTTCAACTAAAAAGGCGACATGATCTTATACCAAATCTGGTAAATGCGGTTAAGGGATACATGAAATTTGAGAAAGAAACACTCGAAGCAGTTATAAATGCAAGATCTAAAGCCATTTCTGGTGGTTCTATCGGCGACCGAATCAAAGCTGAAGGTGAACTCTCTGGAGCTCTGTCAAGATTGCTCGCTGTTTTTGAAAAATATCCTGACCTGAAATCAAATCAACAGGTCAGCCAATTAATGGAAGAATTGACGAGCACAGAAAACAGGATAACCTATGCGAGGCAGTTTTATAATGACACCGTGATGAAATACAACACTTCAATAGAGATTTTTCCAGTCAACATAGTAGCAAATATGTTTGGATTTAAAGCCTATCCATTTTTCGAAGCTACAAGTGATGAGAAAGAAACCCCGAAAGTTGACCTTAGCCTCTGAGGTGGTTTAATGAATTATTTCGCCCAGCAGGCAAAAAATTTGCGTAGAACGTACCTTTTAATATTCTTTTTCATAGTTTTGATGATGCTTCTTGGATTTCTCGTAGATGTTATGTTCTCAAGCTTCCCTGCTGGAACACTTATTTTAGCACTGATAGCATCAATACAGGTTTTAATTGGGACACAGGCTGGTTCATCACTTGTACTCAGATCTGTGGGAGCTAAACCAATTAATGAAAAAGAACTTGAGGAGAGACAGCTCAAAAACATAGTTGAGGAAATTTCTATTGCTTGCGGAATAAAAAATGTTCCAAAGGTATATATAATGGAAGACGAAAATATAAATGCTTTTGCAGCAGGATTCAAACAGGAAGATAGCGTCATTTGTGTGACGCGGGGCTTGTTAAATAACCTGAACCGGGAAGAAACAGAGGGCGTAATTGCTCATGAAGTGAGTCATATAATAAACAAAGACACATTATTAATGACAACAGTTAGCGCTATTCTTGGAACAATGGTACTGGTACAACTTTTTGCCTGGCGATCACTCAAATTTGTGGGATGGCTTGGGCCAAAAGGCTCGAAGAGAAAAGAAAAAGATAGTGGTGCCTACATAATACTTGCACTTCTTGTGATTGCTGTTGTTGCCACCCTGTTCTCTCTAATTGGGAGGATAACAGTTTTTGCTGTTTCTCGAACTCGCGAATACCTTGCTGATGCGAAAGCAGTTGAATTGACAAGGAACCCTCGAGGTTTATCGGGCGCATTGAGAAAGATAGCCAAACTGCAGAAAATTCGCGGTAAAACCAAAGGGGCAACAATAGCAACTGCACATCTCTTTATATCTGATCCTCTCAGGCGAAATGTGAACAACAAAGAAGGTTTTTTTGCTGATCTGTTCAGCACTCATCCTCCCATTCACAAAAGAATAGCAGTGCTTGAAAACATACCGCCGGAAACTGTCTTTAAAGAACTTTATTCCTGAGAAATCCAGAAGAAAGCTTTCTCTGAAAGAGACAAATCACATTTATAGAGCCGGGAAAAATCAATATAAATTAAGGAGTGATTGCGATGATAATAATCTACACAACTTTTCCCGACAGAGAAAAAGCCCTGGAGATTTGTAAAAACCTGCTTTTGGAAAAACTCATAGCTTGTTTTAATGTCTTTCAAATTGACTCAGGCTACTGGTTGGATGGGAAAGTCTCTCAAGATAAAGAATTTGCGGCAATTTTGAAAACCAGCAACTTCAAAGAACAAGAAGTGTTCAAAAAGTTGAAAGAGCTTCACCCCTATTCTGTTCCGGCAATTTTCAGCGTTGAAATAAAAACTGTTGATGCAAACTACAAACAATGGCTTGAAGAAAGCCTCAGTAATACAGACAATCAATAATTTTAACCGGGATGTATGAAGTTGTTTACAACATAATCAGCATCACCGGGGTGTGAAACTTTGCTTGTAAAGGGAGTTTCTATCAAAAAAGATTGTCAAATTCAGAACAGAATTAAAAAATTCTATCTTAGTTGAAACTAAGTTCTATCTCAGGCATCCTGAAAGATTTTTAACGTGTTTTTTGACTCAAAACATTTCTCCAAAAGCTTTTTAGTTATTTTTGAGATTTTATATTTTCGTATATATATTATGGAGAATGTCAACCGGGATCCTGGTAAAGTTGCCGTATCTTGGCATAGGTCTAATCTCTTTTAGTTTTTCAGGAAAAACAGATGCGCTTTTATCAGAAAAAGTACCTCCTTTGGCTTTTCAATTACCGCGGCATGGCCACAATCTGGAATGCACACATGCTTAGCGCCGGGTATTTGCTGTGCTATTTCCTGTGAAAAGTTCACTGGTTTTATGTTATCAAATTGGGCAGAAACAACAAGCGCAGGTGCACCTATCTTCGAAAGTTGATTTAACAAAGGTTTTCGCTCAAGCTCAAGGAAGGCATCCAGCAATTTTACTGCTCCTTCGTAATTGAACTGCGACATTCGTTGAATAATTGTGCCGAACAGGTTTGGATATCTGTCAAGAAATTGCTCGCTGTAGACATCGTTGATCCAGCTTCTGACAAATATCTCTTTATTTTTACTCATCGCACCATCTTTCCATCTCAGAGCTTTGTATTTGATAGATGGCGTTATACGGGCTGTCGCGGTTATAATCGTGAGAGATTTTACCAACTCTGGATATCTGACAGCGAAAAACATTCCAACTTCTGCACCATAAGATGTTCCAACCAGATGCACTTTGCTGATCTTTAAATAATCAAGGAGTTCTTTGAGATCTTCAACGTGCCTTTCGAAACTACACGAACCGTTTTGCGAGCTCCACTGACACCTGAAATTGTGAAGAATGATTCTATATTGACCTTTAAGCTGCTCTGTGATAAAAAACCAGCTGTTGTAATCCATGAAAATACCGTTGAGAAAAACAACAACTTCTTCTGATTCACCCTGAACTTTGTAATCTATCATAATTCCATCACTTGTTTTGAACATACCTACCACCTGAAAGCTACCGCAACCTGCTGAAATCCAACTCCTGAAGTCAAAAAGATCAGAACCTTACCCTCCATGTTTCTCATCTTCCCACAGTCGAAAGCATCATCATAAGCCATGTAAACACATGCAGAACCTGTATAACCATATTTGTCCATTATCATATGAGTTTTGTCTTCACTCATGCCAAGAATTTCCATGACTTTCAGTATGGTTTTCTTTCTCACCTGTGTGAAAAACATCATTCCGATTTCTTCTTTTGAGATCTTACATTTTTCAATTAATTTGTTGATTAGTACAGGCCAGCCTTCTTCGTTCACAGTAGCAGGATAAGCCGCCCTCAAGTCGAGTTTGTGAAGACCTCTATCAATGCCTTCGATATTCATAGTTCCAGCACCCATGTAGATGCCCCAGTTATGCCACCAGCTTCCATCACATCTTGAAACACTTCCAAGATAGCCTGGTTTATCATCTGCCGTCAATATCAAAGCACCAGCACCATCGGAAAACAGAGCTTCCCAGGAATATTTCCAGTTCAAAAACTTTGTCATAGCATAGACACCTATGACTAAAACATTTTTGTAATCTCCGAGTGCGATGTATCGAGATGCTATGTCAAGTAATAAAGCACCATTTGCGCATGAGGCATTAACGTTAAAGGCCAGTGGTTCAGCTTTATTTGCACCAATCAGATATTGAACTCGAGCAGCATCAGGTGGAGAAACAGCTTCAGGTGTATCTGTACCAAGTATTATCAAATCGATCTGCTCTGGTTTCATATTGATCCTCTCAAGAGCTTTTTTTGCAGCCTCTGCTGCCATAAATGTTGGCGTTTCATGAGATTGAGATATGTGCCTGTGATTTATACCTATCTGCTCGGTAAAATATGGATCGATGACCATATTGGTGATTTGTTCAAATTCTTTGTTAGTCATTATTTTTTGTGGGACATACATACCAGAAGAGATTATTTTCGCATATTTCATCGTTTTTACCTCCTCACAGATAATTTTTAACAGTTTCTATGAAAAGATCTGGAACTTCAACAAATGGAGTATGCCCGACATTTTCAAGCACAATTAACTTTGCTTTCAGTACTTCGGCTGTTTTTAACATCTGTTCTTTTGTCAGAAGCGGATCTAAATCTCCATAAACAACAACAGTTGGAACAGAATAAGTATCGATAGATAATCTGAACTTTCCAAGTTCTATCGCGTGAGTGTATATACTTTCCGGATTCATTTTGAGGGCATCGTCAACAAGTTGCTCGAAATACTTTTTATCTTTAAGTTTCCTCAGAAGGCCAGTTAATGATTTTTTAAGCAAAATCCTGCTTCTTTTGTAAAATTTCAGATATGGGAGATTCTCATTTGGAGTAACAAGTCCGTCGGCAGGGCATGGATCAACCAGTATAAGAGAAGCAATCGAATCTGGGTATTTCTTGGCAAGTAACATTGCCACTGCGCCACCAAGGGAATGGGCAATAACAGATGGTTTTATTTGCATCTTCTCGATAAATTCATGTACGGAATCTGCGTAAAAATCGAGCGAAACTGTTGATCGTGACGAATCGCCGAAATTTGGCAAATCTATGGCTATTATTTTATACCCATGAACTTTTTCCATCATTGGTTTGTACCATCTGTAAGAACCAAAATTTCCATGAATACACAGAATAACCTTTTCTCCATCTCCACTTTGAACATAATGCATTTTTCCAAAACTGAGTTCCACATAATCTCCATCGGGTGATACTTTTTTTCGCTTGAAGATTATCAGCGGTAGTTCGGCCCAGTTAAACCAAAAACGTTGCGCGTAATATGCTATACCTCTTGGCATAAAGAGCACAACAAGAACAAGAACCGAACCAAAAATGATTGAAAGTGAGAAACCTACCCGGCTCAGGAAAAAAGGTAAAACTGTATAGAACACAGCGCCAAAAATCGGCCCGGATACCATACCCATTCCGCCAATAACTACTACAGCGAGCAATTCTAAAGATTTACCAAGACCAAAATCAGCTGGTGATATATACCCAATAACGTGGGCATATAAAGCTCCTGCCAAACCAGCGTAAGCAGAACCTATTACAAAAGAAAGTACTTTGTAATGAGTTAGATTGACACCCAAAACATTTGCTACCAATTCGTTTTCTCTAATGGCTTTCAATGCCCTCCCGGTTTTTCCATTGACAAGTTTGTTGAAAAAATAGAATGCAACGATAATTAATATCAGAATGATGTAATAGCTTTCGAGCTCACTACCTAATTTTGTTATGTTGCGAATTCCTATGTGACCACCTGTAAAATTTTCGAGAGCGCCAAAAAGTTGCTCTATTGCTATACCAAAACCCATCGTGGCTATCGCCAAGTAAAAACCAGCAAGCCTGAGTGCTGGAAAACCCAGGGCCAGCCCGAAAATACCACCAATAGCTGTAGCACATATCAAGCTCAGTGGCAATGGTATTGATAGTTTTTGTGTTAATATCGCTGAAGTATAAGCACCTATGCTCATAAAAGCTGCGTGACCTATGGATACCTGTCCCGTATAACCCATTATCAAATTCAATCCCATACCAGCCATTGTGTAAATCATTGTCAGATTCATGATAGTTAAAATGAAGGTGCTTGATTTGAAAATAAATGGAAGGACAACAAGTGTAATTATCAATAAAAGCCAATGCATTTTTCACACTCTCCTGACTTCCCGGCTTCCAAAAAATCCCTGCGGTCTGATGAGCAAAACGGCAATTATCAATGCCAGCGAAAAAGTTGTTTTTAATTCATTGCTTATATATCCACCAACGAAAGTCTCTATAACACCGAGGGTGAGGCCTCCCAAAATCGCACCGGCAAAACTGTCGAATCCCCCTAAAACAGCTGCTGTGAATCCTTGGAGCTGATAAAAAAGCATCATGGTTGGTGAAACATATGTTTTTGGTGCCCCAAGCAGAGCGACAACAGTACCGACAGCGGTACCGATCATCCAGGAAATAGAAAATACACGCGAAGGATTAATACCCATTAATTGAGCTACATTTTCATTTTCTGAAACAGCTTTGATGGCAATACCTGATCTTGTATATTTCAGAATGAAAAAAATCGCTACAGATACAGCTATCAAGATGCTGAAAACAAGTATATCCTGCCTTCTGAACACAACTATGCCGAAATTTCCCCTCAAGATGAACGGGCGTCCCGTTACAAGCTCTGGAAAAGATTTATATTGTGTACCCCATATTTGAACCACAAGACCTTCCAGAATCATAAGAATTCCAAGCGTGATAATCAACATCGAACTGTGTGAAAGATTTCTTATTGGCCTGAGGGTATATTTTTCAACAGCAAAACCGAATAGAGCAGCTACAGGTATTGTGAAAAGCAAAGCCCAGACTGGCCCTACTCCAATTGTTACGAAGGTGTATGCTATATAAGCCATGAACATGGCCATATTTCCAAAAGCGAAATTCATCAACCCGGTTGTTTTGTATATAATTACAATACCGAGGGCTACTAACGAATAAAAAGAACCTGTCGACAATCCGAGAATCAGTCTATTTAATATCATAATCATCCTCCCAGATACTGCTCAACAATTGTTTTATCTTGTAATAAATCTTCTGCAGATCCTTCAAGAACCACTTTTCCTGTTTGAAGAACATACGCATAATCAGCAATTTTTAACGCGCTGAACGCGTTTTGCTCAACTAAAAGCACAGTTACACCTGTTTCATTGATCTGTTTGATTGCTGCCATCATTTCAACAACCAGATTTGGTGCTAAGCCCATTGAAGGTTCGTCAAGCATCAGAAGCTTTGGTTTACTCATCAAAGCTCTTGCTATGGCGAGCATTTGTCTTTCTCCTCCAGAAAGTGTCCCTGCAAGTTGCTTCGCTCTGTCTTTGAGTTTCGGAAAAATAGAAAAAACAAGGTCAAACTCCCCTGAAATACCACCTTTTCTCGTATATGCACCTGCTTTCAAATTTTCCATAACGGTCATTTTTTGAAAAACCAATCTGCTCTCGGGGCAGAGAACAATGCCTTTTCTCACTCTTTCATAGGCTGGCAACCTGTCTATTCTTTTCCCTTCAAAAAATATTGAGCCATGAGAAAGATCATTCAAACCAGCAATTGCCATTAAAGTAGATGTCTTGCCCGCTCCATTTGCCCCAAGTAATACAGTAATACCTTTTTGCCGTATATCCATGGAAATTTCCTTCACAGCAATGACAGGTCCATATTGTACTGTTATACTTTTTATCTCAAGCACTTTCACTCTCTCCCAAATATGCCTTTATAACTTTCGGATCTTTTCTAACCTGCTCAGGTGCACCTTCACTTATCTTTCTGCCAAAGTCCAGGACTGTTATTTTGTCTGAAATACTCATAACGATGGGCATATCATGTTCAACAAGCAAGATGGTTATCTTCAATTTGTCTCTTATTAATCTGATTATTTTCTTGAGCTTTTCTGTTTCAACTTCTGTCAAGCCAGCAGCTGGTTCGTCAAGAAGCAGCAGTTTTGGTTTGCTCATCAATGCCCTGCCAATTTCGACCATTTTTTGGGCGGCAAATGGAATCATTCCGGCATAACTCAAGAGCCTTGTTTTTAAATCAAGAAAATCTGCTATTTCGAGGGCAGATCTGTACATATTCCAGATTTGTTCTGAACTTTTTTTATTTGGAATAATCTCATTCAGCATACTGATATTCAACCTGCTGTGATAACCAAGGTACAAATTTTCCAGGACAGTCATATATTTAAACACAACAACACTTTGAAAAGTCCTGCTTATACCAAATTTGACAATTTTATGTGTTTCTTCTTTTGTTATATCGGTACCGTCAAATAATATTCTTCCAGCTACTGGTTTGACAACCCCTGTTATGACATTAAAGACCGTTGTCTTTCCAGCACCGTTGGGACCTATAAGAGAATGAATTTCACCTTCTTTTACATTCATAGAAAAATCTTCAATGGCCGTTAAGCCTCCAAATTTGACAGTTAAGTTCCTAATATCCAGAAGTGACAATTTTTCACCTCCATAATGAAGGGGCAAATTGCCCCTTCATTCCAAAAAAACTAATCCTGCAATGAGATGAGATCTGTTACTGGAACAAAAACGCCGTTTTCGATTTTTATGAAATACATACTGGACTTTCCTCGCCTCAAATTCGGGCCCCAGGTTATATCTTTCGCCAGGATGCCATTCCAATGATCAAAACTCTCAAGAGCTTTTACAAGTCCTTCTCTGGTTAAATCAGAACCTGCTCGAAGCAGCCCCTGTACAAAAACTTCCGCAGCAATGAATCCGGCAACGGCATACGAGGATGGAATTTCTTTGGGATAAGTCTCCTGAAATATTGCAACAGCTCGTTCATAATCCCTGACAAATTCAGGTTTGTCTGGCGTTGCAAGTGGGACCCAGCCTGTTAGATAAATTCCTTCCACATATTTTCCTCCCAATGTAACAAAGCTTGGATCCGCGTTTGGATAGATAGTGACTATATCGCTTGTCACACCATAATCTCTCAGTGTCTTGATCCATCTTATGGTATCTGTTATGAGCCCATATATAATAATTGCTTCGGGATTCGCATTCAGAACATCTACGGCGAGAGCACTGTAATCTGTTTCGGCCGGGTTGTAACTTATTTCAACGACAGGTTTCAAATTGTACGATTGTAATCTGCTGAGAGCTGCTGCATATCCTTCCTTTCCTATATCGTTTGCCATGTAAAGAATCGCTATTTTTTTCTTACCAAGCTCTTTAACAAGAAATTTGGCTATGAGCTGTCCCTCAAGGGTGTAATCTGGCTGCACACCAAAAATATATTTCTTGGGTGGCATAACAAGTAAACTGGTCCCGGCTCCCTGATACACAAATGGTACTTTATTTTGCTCTAAATAATCCATAACAGCCAGACAACCGTATGTGCCAAGCCCTCCTACGATTGCAAAGACTTTGTCGGATTCAACAAGCCTTTTCACTTCTACCACAGTTTTTGATGGATTGAGTTGATCATCTGCTATTATGAGTTCAATTTTTCTTCCATAGACACCGGAGTTCTTGTTGACCCAGTTAAAATAGGCTTTCATCCCCTTAGACATCTCCTGCCCAATTATTGCGTAAGAACCAGAAAGAGCCTGGAAAGAACCTACGACTATTTTGTCACTGTATACACCAACTTCAGCCAGAACAAGGACGCAAACCAGCGCTGCCAGAAGAGTTAAAAACTTTTTCATGAAAATACCCCCTTTCAGAGTTGTAAACCACCATCGACACCTATGACCTGGCCTGTTACAAATGAAGACTCATCGCTTGCAAGGAACAGATAGACATTTGCGACCTCCTCAGGTTCTCCCATCCTCGCCAGTGCAGTGCGGATTGTAACGGCCTCGATGATTTTTTCAGGCACTTTATCGGTCATTGGCGTTTTGATGAAACCAGGTGCCACTGCGTTAACTCTTATTTGAGCACCTTTTCTTGCAAGCTCTTTCGCCCACGTTTTTGTCATGGCTATGACTCCACCTTTTGTGGCGGCGTAATTGGTCTGTCCAACATTTCCGTATATGCCAACAACAGAAGATGTGTTGATAATAGAACCTTTTTGAGCCTTCATCATGTGGGGTGCAACAGC
This sequence comes from Pseudothermotoga lettingae TMO, assembly GCF_000017865.1. Lineage (GTDB taxonomy): Bacteria > Thermotogota > Thermotogae > Thermotogales > DSM-5069 > Pseudothermotoga_B > Pseudothermotoga_B elfii. The sequence continues at coordinate 1,106,173 of NC_009828.1, read as the reverse complement.
TTGAGTCATGTTGAAAACACCTTTGAGATTTACATTTATTACTGCATCCCATTCTTCCTCTGTCATCTTGACCAACAGAGCGTCTCTTGTTATGCCTGCGTTGTTTACAAGTACATCGATCCTGCCATATTTCGCAACAATCTGCTCGACAACCTTGAAGACTTCTTCCCTTTTCGTAACGTTCAAAATATATGGGTCAATTTTTCCCGGTAGATTGACAGCATCTTCAACTAATTTGTCCAGCTGCTCCTTTGTCAAATCACAGGCACAAACTATTGCACCTTCCTTTGCAAAAATCAGAGACGCTGCTCTACCTATACCACTCGCTGCTCCAGTGATGATACAAACTTTTCCTTCAAGCCTCATAAAATCCTCTCCTTTCTGAATTTCAGATACACTTTCCAGGCCAGATAATATTCTACCTTTTTTCGAATCCATCATCATTAAAACCATTTATTTGTCGCATTAATTCTTTATAAGATACGGAACCTCATAGCTTCAGATTTCAAAGTTTCTCTGAAATCTGGATGTGCAATTTCGATCAAAGCTTTCACTCTTTCCCTGACAGTTTTGCCCCTCAACCATGCCACGCCCCATTCTGTGACTACATAATCCACTTCTTGTCGCGGTACTGTCACAGGTGAGCCTGACGGCAGAACAGGAACTATTGTTGAAATTGTTCCACCCTTTGCCGTCGATCTCAGCGCTATTATTCCTTTACCCCCCTTACTTTTGACTGCTCCGCGATGCGTATCGAGCTGACCGCCGGTTCCACTATAATGTTGAGTGCCAAGCGCTTCAGAACAAACATTGCCAGTTAAATCGACCATTAATGCCGTGTTTATACTCACCATTTTATCGTTCTGACAGATCACATACGGGTCGTTGACATATCTTCCTCTGAGGAAAAACACCGATGGGTTATCATCGATAAATTGATACATCCTCTTTGTGCCAAAAGCAAAAGCACAGATGAATTTGTCTCTCCAGATGCTTTTCTTTTTGTTAGTAATCACACCAGCTTCAAATAAATCTATCATAGACTCTGTAAACATCTCTGTGTGAACGCCAAGATCTTTTTTGTTTGTTAGAAATTTTGCAACAGCATTTGGTATTCCACCTATGCCCAGCTGAATGGTCGAACCATCTTCAATCAGATTACTTATATGCTGTGCAATCGACGCCTCTGCTTTTGTGGGCTCGACCAATTCAACCTGTGGGAGTTCATAATCTACTTCAACTATGTAATGAACATCTTTTATGTGAATATGTGTGTCACCATGGGTTCTTGGTGCGTTGGGGTTCACCTCAAGAACAATGATTTTTGCCTGCTCGATAACATCTTTTTCATAAACTACTGACGCAGATAAGGTCAAAAAACCGTTCTTATCCATTGGCGATGCGATTCCCACAAAGATATCAACAGGGCGGCTATCGAGTAAGTTTGTCCCCGATTGATGCAAATTGTTTGGGACATAACTTACTGTGCCAAAATCAGCTTTTGCAGCTTCTCTGTTTGATTGGCCAAAATACCAGGATGCATTTTCGAAAGTTCCACTGAACGATTTGTCCATGTAGAATGGGTAATTTTCCATGTTCAGGCATGTGAAAACTGTGACATTATCAACTCTATCAGCAACTTTGTGCAGATTTCTCAAAAAGAGCTTTGGTTCTGCAGGCGTCATTCCAACAACTATTGTTTGATTTGATTCAACGATGCTCAATACTTCTTCAATATCTACAAGTTTAGACTTATAAACAGCATGCCAGTCCATAATGATCCCCTTCCTACCAGTTAATTGGCTCTTTGAGATCACCCCAGCGAACAACTGCAGCATTCCAGGTCCAGCCAACTCCAGCTCCCACAAGGACAACAACGTCGCCATCTTTTATCTTTCCAGAAAGTAATCCTTCTTTTATTGAAAAAACCTGATCGTTCTGGCCCATGTGTCCATATTTCTCCAAATAAGTAGTCTGATTTTCCCTAAGGCCAAGTTCTCTGAGCACTGAGAGATGAGCAGATCTCTTAAAATGCAGCATTGCCAGATATGAGATGTCTTTTCGAGATAAATTGCTTTTCCTGAGGGCATCATCAATTACAAAATAGAAATTTTTGAGTGTCACTTCATTCAGTCGATTTTTGAAATTCTCTGGATCTTTTATCTGAAAATAATAGTTTTCAAGATCTTGAGGTTGTAAAGGCCATTTTTTTGTCCCACCAACTGGTACTACACAGTCTTCGGCGAAAGATCCATCGACTATGCTTGAGATACCTAATAACACATTTCTTCCTGAATTCTTCTTTAGTACCACTGCCGAACCGCTTGCCCCAATATCAAACATGAAAGAAGTGTGTTTGTATTGGTAATTCACAAGATCTACGTTTCTGTACCCACTTACAAGTAAAATAGTATCTATGTTTTTCTCAGAAAGCATGAGTGATCGCGCAACCTGAAGACCAACTATCATCGAGCCGCACATCGCTTCCATGTCAAAAGCCCAGGCGTTTTTTGCTCCTATTTCATGAGCTACCTTTGTGCTTGCAAGCCAGCACGGATAGTCTTTGTGTTGCGCACCATTCCAGATGACAACATCTATTTCTTCAGGTGAAATACCGGCATTTTTCAAAGCTTCTTTTGCAGCCATAATTCCCATGAAACTTGTCGTTTCATTATCACGCGGAATGTATTTCCTTCTTATACCAAACTTTTCAACAATTATATCAACAGGGATACACGCCAGATGACTCAGATCTTCGGCGGTCATGTACTTTTGGGGAAGATACGTTCCTACGCTTACTATACCTGCATGTTGCTCCACTGAAGCACCTCCAATAACATGTGACTCATTTATCAATATGAAAGATGATTCAGGTTAAATGATAACACAGCTGACTTAAGTAAGTCAATTTAAATATGCCAAAAGGAAGGCAGGTTTTCGGGCGTAAAATCTGGTAGGGGATGTAAAAACTCGTTATTACTCTCTGTTGCTCTTTAAATCATTATGATTTAAGAAACGATATACCTTTGAAAAGAAGAGGGGCAAGTTTTTGAAGATATACTGTTGTTTCCTGAATATTGCCGTGTTTTTGAACAACAAGATCTTCACCCATGAAATGACCAATTCCCATGAGGAAAAGAGCCAGATTATTTGGTGAATAGTTTTTTAACTGACCAGATTGAATTGCCTCACTCAAAGGAGAAAGATAGCTGTTAAAAATTTTTTCATAATAGTTGCGCGATATAGATGGATTAAAGAATTCCGCTTGCCTGACTATAAGATACATTTCCGGGTGCAACATAAAAAACTTAAGAAATGCCATGAAGCCTGCTATTTCTGCGTCGCGCCTATCATGAAATCTTTTTATAGCCGTCGAAAGTGTTATTCTCAAATTTTTATTTGTAGTCATAACCAGCTCCTCGAGAATCTCTTCCTTACTTTTAAAGTGCACATAAAATGTGCCAGAAGCCACGTTAGCGGCTCTTGTGATATCGCTAATCATTGTGTTTCTATATCCCCTTGTTCCAAAGAGTTTTTCAGCAGCCTGTAAGAGCTTCATTCTCGTAGAAGTTACCTCTATTTTAAGGGGTTTAACGTCTATATAGAAAACAGACCTGTCAAGTTCATGGGCATCAGGATCAAATCCCTTCATGAGAAATTCAACCAAGTCGTCAATGGTTCTCCTGTCAACTTCGTAGTCGGCGTGAAGAGATTTATATATGGCTATAAAACGAATGGGACCTGTAATAAACCATCTGAGAATCATCTCTTTTGTTTTGTCAAGTGTCCCTGGAAAAAGCTTGTACAAAACTTCATTCAAAGTTTTCTCTACCCGCCGAAAAGTAGCCTTTCTTAAATAAACTGCCTCATGCAAAATTCTATAATGTTGCCTATTTCTGGAAAAGAAAGCAAGATAATTCATCAAAAAAGACTCCAGAATTTCCTCTGTGTCCCTTCCGTCAATTTTAATCATGAGGTTGAAGAATTTGTTGAAAGAATCTTCAAGTATTTTTCTATAAATAGATTCCTTATCTTTAAAGTACTGATAAAATGTTGCATTTTTCACATTTGCTTCACGCGCGATCATAGGTATCGATACACCGTAGTATCCACGATCTGCAAAAAGCCTTGTGGCACTATTCAAAAGATTGCTCAAAGTTTTCTTTCCATCTGATCTTTTAGGTTGTCTGCGCACAGATGTTCCCCCAGTTGATCCCATTATACTATATTTATATACGCCTTCCTTCTCTCTTTATTCCAAGCATTTTCATTCTGTAATAAAGCGTCCTGATGCTGATTTTCAGGTTTTCGGCAGTTTTTTGAACATTCCACGAATTCTCTTCAAGTGCCTTGAGTATCACTCCTTTCTCGTATTCTAAAAGCAATTGTTTATGACTTCCGGCCTTTGTAATTGAAGAAAAGTGACGAATTTCCTCAAGAGGTGGAATATGATGCAATTTTATAATCCTTTCGTCAGCCTCCATATTTATCATAGCCCTGCCCATTATATTCTCAAGCTCTCTAACATTTCCCGGCCAATCGTAATGTATCAACTTACGAAGTGCATCCGATGAAATACCTTCGACAAGTCTTCCATATTGTTGATTCAATTTTTTTATTATGTGCTGTGCGAGATATGGTATATCTTCTCTTCTCTCTCTCAAAGGCGGTAAAAAGATGGGGAAAACATTTAGTCGAAAATACAAATCTGGCAGAAAAGATCCTTCCTGAACCATCTTTTCCAAATTCATGTTTGTTGCAGCTATTATTCTTGCATCTATCCTCACAGGTTTTGTTCCACCAACCGGAACAATTTCTTTGCTCTCCAGGAATCTCAACAATTTTGATTGAAGAAGAAGAGGCATTTTGCCAATTTCATCAAAAAAAATCGTGCCACGGTGAGCTTCTTCCAGCAAGCCTTTTTTTCCTTCCTTTTTTGCGCCAGTGAAAGCTCCGGAGGTATAGCCAAAAAGCTCTGATTCAAGTATTGATTCAGGAATTGCAGCACAATTAACACTTACAAAAGGTTTATCGCGTCTATCGCTTGCATTGTGAATAGCATGGGCAAACAATTCTTTTCCAGTTCCGCTTTCTCCTCTGAGAAGTACTGTGGCAGGAGTTGATGCAACTTTCATAGCTTGCGTAACAGCTATCTTCATTTTTGAGCTTTCAGCTATTATATCCTCAAAAGAGTACTTTGCACCCATTCTGCGTATCAATCTTTTTACTTCATCAAGTTCCTTAGTTAATTTTGCTATTTCTGACACATCATGAATTACACCCACGCTTCCTTTGAATTCTCCTCTGACAAATAATGGAGTTACATCAACGATAACTTCTCGTTTTCCGGGACCCACAAGCAATCTTGCACCATAAATAGGTTGCCGTGTCTGTGCTACGCGCAAATGCATGCTTTCACCCTGAGCTATATCAACCGTGGCGAGTTTGCCTATGACATCTTGAGCAGAAAAACCAGTGATTTTAGTATATGCCTTATTTACCATAACAATTCTTCCATTTTCATCTGCTACGGATATAGCGTCGCTTGTTGATTCAATTATCGTTTTCAGAAGAACTTCAATTTCCCGCAAATTTGTTACTTCCTCTGCCATCTTTTGAACACTCGTTATATCACGGAAGATTGCCACTGCGCCTATGATTGCTCCAGTTTTGTCTCTTATGGGAATCCTTGTCGTAATTATCTTCGTGTTGCCAAGTTGTTGGATTCTATTCACCTCCGGCACACCTGTTTTCAGAACAATATGTAAGCGTGTGTTTGGTATCGCATCTGTCACGGATTTATTAATCACCTGAGAAACAGGTATGCCAAGCATGAGTGATGCCTGTTTATTCATAAATGTTATCTTGGAGTCTTTGTCTATCAGTATTACACCTTCAATTATTGAATCCAGAACTGTTTGAAACAACTCCGCTCTGTCCATTCTGGCCCTCCTCAAAAAAAAGACGCAAAAATTCATCAGCCGGGAGTTCACGCACTCTTTTTTTGATAGCCGAGTGGATCATATTATGTACCATTTTGTTTGGAGATACAAAAATCTTTCGAAGAAATAGAATATACTCATCAATCTTAATTGACACATGATTTCTGCACATTGAGAGTATTGCAGAATCCACTTTCGGAGCTGGTGAAAAACACGATTTTGGTAAATTGCTGACTTTTTGCACATCATAGAAGCTTTGTGCAAGTACAGTTATGAAGCTGTATCTCTTTTCACCGGGTTCAGCAACAAGCTTTTCAGCAAATTCTTTTTGAACAATCAGTACAACTTTCTGAAAACCGAGCTCGATTAATTTTATAATTATTTTTGAAGATATTTGATAAGGTATGCTACCTATACATAAATTGATATTCTCTATTTCTTCCGGCGTTGACTGCAAAAAATCTTTCACATACACTTTTAAACCAGGACTGGCGAATTTCTGACAAAGCTGTTTTGCAAGTTTCTGGTCTATCTCGTATGCCAGGACCTGAAACCCAGCTTGCAGTAGAAAACCTGTTATAAAACCTTTCCCGGCTCCTATCTCAACTACTCGTCTATTCGAAACATCGTGAGAGATCAATTCAACTAACTTAATGGCCGTGGACTTATCATTCAAAAAATGCTGTCCATAAGGCCTCATTGTTCAAACAATACCTCTGCTTGAGCCTCTATCACAGTTGTACCATCTTTCTTAATCACAGGTGTATCTAACAAAAGTCTATGTTTCTCGGGAATTACTTGATTAACTTTCACATGTATTTCTATTTCTTCATCTATATAGACAGGCGATTTATATTTGATTTGCTGCTTTACAAGAATTGTACCCGGCCCGGGAAAATCCATTCCGAGCACCTTAGATATTAATGAAGCAACAAGCATACCATGACAAATTCTTTTCTTAAAACGAGTGGTTTGTGCGTAATTTTCATCCAGATGAACTGGATTCCTGTCGCCGATTAATTCTGCATAACTTCTGACCATCTCATCTGTGATGACAAATTTTTCAACATGACTCTGGCCTGGATAAAAATCTGTGAATTTCATAACAACACCTCCTAAGCTTTTAATATACACTATACTTTGAAATTCGTAGAAACCAGATGTTAAGATCACCTACTCTTTTTTCTGTAATATTTGCTACAACTTTGAGTAATTCAATAACCGTAAAATAATAATTGATAAGTATACAAGGGGTGAAAAGATGAAGAAAAACCCGAAAAACCCAAAAACAGTATCACAAATTGAACTCCTTCGTATGCTGAAAGATGGTGAAGAAGGTGCGAAAGAGGAACTGCGAAGGAGGATGACTCTTTCTGATGGAGAAACCAATCAAGCAAGAACAGCAGAAAGTAAACAGCGATCGTAGTTCTGTGGAGTTTATTAATTTTTCCTTGTCTATCGATGGAATAGATGTGCTGAGGAATATCGATCTGGTAATGAAATCAGGTGAGTTGGCTATTGTCTACGGCCCTCGAGGGGCTGGTAAATCCGCGCTTTTAAGATCCCTCCTCAGATTGAACAGAGAAATATATGATAATGTAGAACGATCGGGTGAATTAAAAGTAAACGGAAAGCCAGTTAATGCTTATGACAAAAAGACATTGAGGCGACTCGTAACCTATGTAGAGCCTTCTTTTGTTGAAGCCCTTGATCATCTCAGATTCGGTGAATTTATCAATTTAGTTCTGGCGGAAAAGCAAGTTTCACTGGACGAACTATCTACTGAACTTGACAGGCTTGGAATATTAAGATTGCTGAAACGGGAAATGCGAACCCCTCTCAGGGAATTCTACACTATGGAAAAAATAATGGTCCTTCTATTTGCGGCAATAGTCAGAAAATCTTCAATAATTGTTTTAGATTGTATTCTTGACCACGTCGATGATGATGCCATAGTCCCGGTTGTTAGGGAACTTTCTTCAATAAAAGAAGATAGAGTCGTAATACTCAGTACAAGGCATCAAAGCCGTTTCCTCCCAATGGCAGATTTGTTTGTAGCAATAAAAGATGGTAGAATTGAATACAAAGGGGCTCCAAGAGAATTAGTACTGAAGAGGTGAAAATTTGAAAGTTATAACAGTCACTTTCAATCCTGCCTTAGACAGAGAGTTTATAATCGAGGATTTTCAAGTGAATAAATTACACAGAATTTTACACCGTGAAGATATGCAAATGTCTCCAGGCGGAAAAGGAATAAATGTTTCTATTGCACTTGCAAAGCTCAGAGTGCAATCGGTTGCAATAGGTGTTCTTGGAGGTTATATTGGAAGAGTGCTTCTGACCGAATTAAGCAAACTAAGTCCGTTGATAAGCACGAGTTTCGTGCACATTGATCATGAAACCCGGGAAAACATAGCTATTTTGGATCCTAAGGATCATACAATTACAGAAATCAACTCCCCCGGGCCAACCGTTGAAAAAAGAACTGTCGATTTTCTTGTAAAAAGATACCAGATGCTTCTTTCAAGAGCAGAGGCAGTTGTTCTGTCAGGTAGCCTCCCGCCAAATCTTGGTGGAGAAATTTACGGGATGTTGGCAAAGATGGCTAAGGAAAAAGGGAAACAGGTCTTCATGGAAATAACCGACGACTACATTAGATCTGCTTTCGATATTCAAGTTCCGAATGTAATAAAACCGGATGTGAGACAAAAAGCAGTTGTTCTTGGAAAAAAACTAATCTCTCTTGAGGATTATGTTGACACTGCTTCTGAGCTTGTCGATATGGGAGCCGAAATGGCAATAATCTCATACCAAATTAAAAGTGATATTGTAGCAACAAGTGATGGAGTATGGATTATTTCAACCCCATTAGAGATAGAAATATCGAATCTCCTTGGCGCTGGAGATGCTTATATAGCCGCCATGGTTTATAAGAGGCTAACCTGTCCAAATTGCGATCACTTAGAAGTAGCGAAATTTGGCTACGCAGCTGCTTTAGCAAAAACCAAAAAACTGCCGAAAGAAATGCCAGAATATAACGAAATCAACGAATGTTTGAATAACTGCGAAATTAAGAGACTCAGGTAGGTGATCGCTGTGCGTGTATTTGATGTGATGACCCGCGATGTAACAGCTGTAACCAAAGATGAAAGTGTTGAGAACGTATTACGCATAATGTCGAGTCAATTACTCTCTGGAATACCTGTAGTTTCTGAGGATATGAGAGTTATTGGGTTTATAAGTGAAAGCGATATAATTAGAGCGACGGTGCCAAGTTATTTTTCTCTTCTTCAATCAGCTTCTTTCATACCTGACATGAACCAATTTCTCAGAAATGCCAAACTTGTAAAAGATAAGCCTGTTTTTGAATACATGTCTTCTCCACCGATAGTTGTGAATGAGCATGCTAATTTGATACATGTTGCAGACATTATGATCAGGCATAACATAAAAGTCATACCTGTGGTTGATGATCTTGGCAGATTGGTCGGTATGATCGGCCGCACTAATATTTTAAAAGCAGCAATGGAAGGGGCTCTGTAAAATGAAAAGAGCTTATGTTACTTTCCTTGGCTGTAAAGTCAATCAGTATGAATCTGAGTATATGATTGAACAACTTGAGCAGCACGGGTTTGTAATGTCACCAAATTTTTCGGAAGCTGATCTTTGTGTGCTAAATACCTGTGCCGTCACTTCTGAGGCTGCAAGAAAATCGAGACAATTGATTAGAAAATTAAGAAGATCAAATCCGGATGCTGTAATAGTAGCAACAGGATGCTATGCTCACATAGATGCGCAAAGTCTCATTGATATCGGAGCAAATATAATCATTGGAAACAATGAAAAACGCAATTTAGTTAATTACATAGCGAGGTACTTTGAAAATTCTTCGAATTTTGTAGATGTGAGCGAACCAGATCAGGAAGTTTTGGAAAAAGTTAAAAGCTTTCTCTCAGATAGAACCAGGGCGTATATAAAACTTGAGGATGGTTGCAATGAATTTTGCAGTTACTGTATAGTCCCCAAAACACGAGGAAAGCAAATAAGAAGTAAGCCTGTTGAAGTTGTAATTAAAGAAATGAACGATCTTTTGAATAATGGGTACAAAGAAATTGTACTTACAGGCGTGAATCTGGGAAAATATGGTCGGGACATAGGAACATCTTTAAGCATGTTATTAAGGACTCTGCTAAATCAGATTCATGATGATTCGAGAATTCGGCTTAGCTCAATAAATGTTCAAGATTTATCAGACGAATTGATATCGCTATTTGCCTTGAGTAACAAATTATGCCCTCACCTTCATATACCTCTGCAAAGCGGTTCAAATAGAATTCTGCAGAAGATGAACAGAAAATATACTGTTGAAGAAGCTCTCGACATCTTTGAAAAGCTGAAATCAATTAATCAGTATTTTTCTTTTACAACAGACGTAATCGTTGGTTTCCCCGGAGAAACAATTGGCGATTTTTTGCAAACGCAAGAATTAATCAAGGAAATCGGCTTTGTGAAGGTGCACATTTTTAAATATTCATCCAGACCCGGGACAGTAGCAAGTAAACTTGGTTACCATATATCAAATGATGAAAAAGAGAGAAGAGCAAAAGAACTTGCAGCTTTGTGTAAAGAGATTTCAGAAAAATATCGAAAGAAAAGTATTGGAAAAATCAGGCATGTTCTTGTTGAGCATAACAGATCGGGTATATGTTCCGGTTACGACGAATATTATGTGCGCCATGAGTTTGCCGATGGCGATATTGGGAATATCGAGAGAGTAATCGTAAAGTGCGTAAGCACTAATGGGGTGGTGTCGGTACTTGCTGATCTGGAAGGGGCGCTGGCTTGAAAAGCATGAAGCGTATATTTCCTTAGAGGAACCATGCCTTTTATACGGAGGTTTGGTTTATGAAACACTGAGAACCTATAATAGGAAACTATTTGCTGGTAAATATCATTTTGACAGACTCAAAGCATCAGCAGGTTGTTTGCATATAAAAATAGATATGGATTATGAAAATTTTCGGAAGATCATCTCTGAAGGTGTTGAGAAGGTAAACTGCGATGTATCTGTAAGAATCATGTTGTTGCCCCGTGGCAATATAAGTGCTTTTGGGTTTGAGACAAAATCTTATGAATTAATCATTTTTCTCGAGAAATTGAACATTTCGAAATTTCCGGAAAAAGTAAAAGTATCGTTGAGCAAAGTTAGAAAGATAGATGATTTAGCCACACCTGCGTATTTAAAAATTGCTGGCAGAACAGATATATTACTGGCAAAAATGGAAAAAGGAGATGCCTACGATGTTATCATGCTTGGAAGTAAGGGACAGGTTTGTGAAGGGACTTTTTCAAATGTGTTTTTAGTGAAGAACAACACTGTTGTTACGCCCAGTCTTGATAGTGGTATTCTGCCCGGGATAACGAGAAAAAATGTGATAGATCTGTGTAAATCGCTGGGAATAACTGTGGAAGAACGATGGGTTGAACCAATAGAGTTATGCGATGCAGACGAGCTTTTCTTGACTCATACGAGTAGAGGCGTTGTGCCTGTTGATGAGTTAAGCAGTTGCAAAACTTACTCAAAATCTGTTGGAAGATTTCTCGTATCGAAATTTGAAGAATACATAGGCTCCATAGAGGAAAACTGGTTATGAAGAAAATAAACGAGATTTTCGATATGCTTTCATTTAAAGACCCACTATTCAAAGAATTGAAGCTCAGATCGTTTTTTCAATATGAATTAAGCAGTTTCTTGGGAGAGGCTTTGGCAAGGCATTGCAAATTCTTACAATTCAAAGAGGGCGTTCTGTATCTGGAATGTGATGATCCAATCTGGCTTACTGAGGCCAATTTTATGAAAAGAAAGATAAAAGATAAAATAAACGAATTGTTTCATCAACAAATGGTTAAAGACATAGTCCTTAGGAGGTGCAAGTTATGACAGATTACAAAGCTGAAAGTATTCGAATATTGAAGGGATTAGAAGCAGTCAGGTTAAGACCCGGTATGTACATTGGTTCCACAGGAAAAAGTGGATTACATCATTTGGTGTATGAAATAGTAGACAACAGCATAGATGAGGTAATGGCTGGTTTTTGCAACACGATCCGTGTAACACTTTTCGAAGACAACACGGTTGAGATCGAGGACAACGGAAGAGGTATACCTGTTGACACGCATCCGGAAACTGGCCGAAGCGCGCTTGAAGTTGTCATGACAACGCTTCACGCAGGTGGTAAGTTCTCAAAAAATATTTATAAGGTCAGTGGGGGTTTACATGGTGTCGGTGCTTCCGTGGTAAATGCTCTATCGGAAATTCTCGAAGTTTGGATCCACAAAGAAGGTAAGATATATTATCAAAAATATTCAAGAGGATTTCCACAATGCGAAGTTACCGTTATTGGCGAAACAGATAAACAGGGTACAATCGTGAGATTTAAACCTGATGATCAGATATTTTCAATCCTCAAATTCGACCCCGATTTAATTGAGAACAAACTTAGAGAATTAGCTTTTCTCAACCCTCAGGTAAAAATAATATTTGAGGACCTGGCAAACGAATATACCGTTACAATGCATTATGAAGGGGGTTTACGTGAATATGCCCGCTACCTTGCGTCTGGAAGAAAACCCATTCATGAAACAATCGAAGTTTCTGGCGAACTGGACGAAATAATCGTCAAAATAGCAATCATGTACACAGATTCTTACGAAGAAGAGAAGATATATTCTTATGCAAACAACATAAGAACTATTGACCATGGTACTCACGTTACCGCTTTTAAAAACACCTTTACAAAGATGCTGAATGAGTATGCAAGATCTCTTGGCATATTGAAGAAAGATGAATCCTTTTCTGGAGAAGATGTGCGGGAAGGATTGATAGCTATTGTAACTGTACTTATGAAAGAGCCAGAATTCGAAGGGCAAACCAAATCAAAACTTGGCAGTGAAAGTGCTGGAATAGCTGTTTCAAGAATACTAAAGGAGAAATTATCGGAATATTTTGAAGTGAATAAGCAGGTTTTAAAGGTGATTCTTGAGAAAGTATTAAAAACTATGAGGGCAAGAGAGGCAGCGCGTAAAGCCAGAGAGTTGGCCAGACGAAAAAATGCCATGGAAAACTTATCTTTACCAGGCAAACTTGCAGATTGCGTTTCATCAAATGTCGAAAATTCGGAATTATTCATAGTAGAGGGAGATTCCGCTGGTGGTTCAGCAAAACAGGCTCGAGATAGAGAATATCAGGCCATACTTCCATTAAGGGGTAAAATCCTGAATGTTGAGAAATCCTCAATGCAAAAATTGCTTGCAAACGAGCAGATTAAAGATATTATTGTTGCAGTTGGGACTGGTATTGGTGATAGTTTTGATTCTTCAAAACTACGGTACGGGAAAATAATTATTATGACAGATGCAGACATTGATGGTGCGCATATAAGAACACTGTTACTCACATTCTTTTTCAGGTATATGAAACCTCTAATAGAGGACGGAAGAATATACATAGCTGTTCCACCATTGTATAAAGTATCTTTTTCTTCGAATTCCGTGTATGTTTACACAGAAGAGGATTTCCAGGCTTTGAGACGCGAGCTTGGTGAAGAAAGAAAGCTGGAAGTTCAAAGATACAAAGGATTAGGGGAAATGAATCCTGAACAATTGTGGGAAACAACAATGAATCCAGAAACTCGGAAGTTGATACAAGTAAATATTGAAAATGCCGAAGAAGCAGATGCATTGTTTGAAATATTAATGGGTGAAAGTCCATCAGAGAGGAGACGTTTTATAGAGAGGCACGCATTGAAGGTGACCTATTTGGATGTATAACTCACAAAAAGCAATATATTTTACAGGAGCAATATGTTTTGTCATTACATTTTTCGGATTTTTGAACTTCTTCCCGGACAAGGTTCTGTATCCTGACCGAGGGGAAGATTATTGTATTATATTTTATAAAAATAGATTCTGGTGGATTTCTGAAAAGGGGTTTCTCTTGCATACCGCTTCCATTGATGATATTGTTAAACAAGCATTTATAACAGATGTTAATGTCAATAGCCTGATAGTCGATGCAAATGATGTCAATATAATTCAAAGAATCGAGGATGTCCTGAAAAATCCATACATTGCTGAGATTAAATTAAGTAATAAAAGTGCAATTTTGTTAAAAGGTGTTGTATTATATTTCAATGAATGGGATGATTTGATAAGGCACAGTTCAAAGCTGGAAAAATTGCTCAAAACAATGGAGCCCAGAACAGAGTATTTTCTCTCGTCTTCGGGGCTTGTCTATAAGATCAGAGGTGGTGGCGGTGAGGAAAAGTGAAACATACGTTTCTATCGATATAGGTTCTTATTCAATTAAAGGACTGGTGGTATCGAAAACACCAGAAGGATATGAGCTTGCGGTTCATTCAACAACGCACTCAAGGGGAATTGACAGTGGGGAAATCAAAGATGTGATTGCTTTCAGAGAAAGTTTCAATCAGATGTTGAGTCAAATTGATGAAGTAGTTAATTTAAACCGAGCCAGCGTAATTATCTCAACAAGTTGCGGTAGATTTTCTCTTCACGAGGTAAGCAAAGAAATGAATATTTCTGAAAGCGAAAAGAGAACAATTGACGAAAATGTAATTGACAGTTTGAGGCAATCGATAATTGAAAATTTTGGAGATAGTTATCAGGTTCTGCATATTTATCCTAAAAGATATATGATAGATAGATCAAAAGCAGTTTTCAATCCGCTTGGCATGCTTGCAAATCATTTGCAGATGGATGTAACTACGGTAACCATAGATAAATCAACAAATGCTCTATATGAATTTCTTCAAGATTTAATTCCAGTGGATTTCGATTTTGCATCGTCGCTCATAACAGCTTCAGAAGGTGTTCTGACGGATAATGAAAAAGAAGATGGGGTTTGTGTTGTAAAATTAGGGCATTCCAGTTCAGCAATTGTTATTTTTGGAATGGGAGTGCCTATAAGGTTTGAAACTGTATCCCTTGGCATGAAAAATGTTATAAAAGATATCTCTATAGTTTTTAACACATCTCTGGAAGAAGCCGAAAGGTTGTTAAAAACTCATGGAAATGCTATGTATGGTGACATGGCATTTGATCAACAGGAAGTTGAATTTAGAGGACTCGATGGCAGAACAATTAGAAGCATAAGTAAAAACGACCTTGCAAAGGTGATACATGCACGGCTCAGAGAGATATTAACAAAAGTAAAGCGAGTTTATAAAGAAACAATTATGACGATACCAGAGTTTTCTACCAAAGGGCTGCCAGGCGGTGTGGTTTTGCTTGGCGGGGGAGCAAAGGTGCCAAGGTTACTTGATTTAGCACTGGACGTTTTCAAGAATCCAGTGCGAATAGGAACATACAACACATCAACAAATGTCGTGATAAACAATTCAGAAGAAATACTCGACGATCCTTCTTATGTATCAGCATTTGGCGGCTTTATCTCTTTGATTCAGGAAGAAAAAAACCTTGAGCTTCCGGTTGCCAAGTACCAGAAAAAGGAAGTTGCTCAGGGTTTCTTCAAGCGACTTGTTGAGATATTCAAGAACCTCTGGTAATAAAAAGGGGAGGTAGATTCCATGCCATTTGAACTGGGAAAATCAAAAACAAACGGATCAGATAGATTCACTAAAAAGCGTATCCCTGTAATAAAAGTGATAGGTGTTGGGGGCGCTGGGAATAATGCCATCAATAGAATGGTGGAAATAGGTATAAAAGATGTTTCTTTTATTGCTGTAAACACAGATGTTCAAGTGCTGGAGGAAAACAAAGCGAACATAAAGATACAAATTGGCGAAAAGAGAACTCGCGGGCTTGGAGCAGGAGGTGACCCGCAAGTTGGTGAAGAAGCAGCGGAAGAGAGCAGAGAAGAACTTGAGCAAGCTTTGCAAGATGCTGACATGCTCTTCATTACTGCTGGATTCGGTGGTGGTACAGGAACAGGCGCCACACCAGTCATAGCCGAAATTGCTAAAAGTATGGGAGCGCTCACCGTCGCCGTCATCACAACTCCGTTTTATTTTGAAGGAAAAGAACGCTGGAATGTTGCAGTAGAGGGGTTAAGAAAATTAAGAAAAAACGTAGATACTTTGATCAGGATCTCAAACAACAAACTGCTTGAAGAATTGCCACCTGATGTAACAGTAGTAAATGCGTTCTTGAAAGCTGATGAAACGCTTCATCAGGGTGTGAAGGGTATATCAGAATTGATAACTAAACGGGGTTATATCAATCTCGATTTTGCCGATGTGGAATCAGTTATGAGAAATGCCGGAGCAGCCATGCTTGGTATAGGGCTCGGAAAGGGCGAAAACAGAGCAGTAGAAGCTGCTAAGAGAGCTATGGAAAGCAAGCTTATGGATCGTCCGGTGGAAAATGCAAAGGCGATTATTTTAAATGTTTCAGCACCACGAACTGTACAATTAAGGGAGATGCATGTAGCAGCTGCGATTATTAGAGAAAACTGCAGTGAAGATGCCGATGTAAAATTTGGTTTGATAATCGACGATGAACTTGAAAACGATGAATTGAGAGTAACTCTAATAGCAACAGGTTTTGATGAAGAGGATAGATATCTTTTCCCGGAGAGCGAAATCCCCGCTGTCTATCGACTGGGCTTGGAGGATATGAATGGCATTGGATAAGCCAAGATATAAAAGACTTGGTGAAATATTGGTTGAAAAGGGTTTAATAACCAAAGAAGAGTTAATAAAGGCTTTAGATGAGCAAAGAAAGAATCGAAAAGCCATAGGTGAAATTCTTGTCGAAATGGGTATTATCACCTGGGAAGAAATTACAGAAGCCTTAAGCCAGCAATACAACATTCCAATGCTAAAAGACCCACCTCGTGCAATTCCGGTTGACGTGCTGAGAGGTATACCAAAAGCCATGATTGATGAATTAAGAGCTATTCCTGTTGATAAAAAAGATGACAAAATAGTTGTTGTAACAGATAGCGTGTACAACATATCACGTATTACCAGCGAAATAAAATTTTTGACAGGTAAAGACCCTGTAATCTACCTTATAACTCCCACACTTTTCTCATTAATGTATGAACAGCATGTTAAAGGAGCTCCTATGGCTCTGGCGGAAGAAATACCTGTTGAGCAGTTTGAAATTGTAGAGGAAGAAACGGAAGAGACTTTTGCAGACGTGGAAGCGCCTGTCGTTAGAATGGTCAATGCCATAGTTCAAAAAGCTGTTCAAATGGAAGCGAGCGATATTCATATTGAGCCATTCAGAAATTACGTAAGAGTTCGCTACAGAGTAGATGGTCTTTTGAGAAAAATAACCGATTATTCTAAATCTCAACATGGCGCTGTTGCCACAAGAATAAAAATCATGTCAGGCCTTGATATATCTGAGAAGAGATTGCCCCAAGATGGCAAGTTTTACATGAACATTCAGGGGGACCAGTATGATTTTCGTGTTTCAACGATGCCATCTGTTCATGGCGAAAAAATAGTTATGAGAATATTGAAAGTATCAGGCGCGTACAAACAACTTGAGGAACTTGGCTTCAGCGAATTCAACTATAAACATATATCGAATCTTCTTAAACGTCCAAATGGAATAATTCTTGTAACTGGTCCTACCGGAAGTGGAAAATCTACCACTTTAGTTGCAATGATAAATAAGCTGAAAGATGTTACATTGAATATAATAACCGCTGAAGACCCAGTGGAGTACACAATAGATGGCGTTACTCAATGTCAGGTGAATCCTGAAATTGGGTTGACATTTGCAAGATATTTGAGATCCTTTTTAAGACAGGATCCAGATATTATTATGGTTGGAGAGATGAGAGATAAAGAAACGGCAGGCCTTGCAATCGAGGCTTCTCTTACCGGCCATCTGGTTTTAAGTACTTTGCATACGAACAGCGCTGCCGCAGCAATTGACAGGATGGTTAACATGGGTATTGACAGGCACATGATTGCAACTTCGCTGATAGGTGTGATAAGCCAGCGCCTTGTCAGAAAATTGTGTGAAAACTGCAGAATAAAAACCGAGCTAAGAAAAGAATATACTGAAATGTGGAAAGCAGCCTTTCCTGAAATAGAACCTGTTGAATATGTTGCCGGAAATGGTTGTGCTGAATGCAACGGCACCGGTTACAAAGGTCGTGTAGCAGTAGGAGAGGTATTAATAGTTAATAGAGATGTGAAAGATCTTATAGTCTCAGGTGGTGGCGAAAGGGAGATTTATGATCTGGCACTTCGAATGGGAATGCGCCCCATGTTCATAGATGGATTTGAAAAAGTTTTAAAAGGAATTACTTCTTTTGAAGAAGTCCTTAGGGTGACGACCGGGACATGAAATATTTTTCCAGAGACCCTGACGATTGGAAAAAACAGGAGCAGGAATTTCTCAAGAGAGAAAAGGAAAACACAAAGAAATATCGCAGGCAAGGTTTTTATTTTTTAATATTTAATTTAGTCGTTGTGCTGATTTTCTTTTTTGGTTTGAGATTGTATTATGCTCAACTTCCGTCGGAAGAATCAGATATTAACCAGCTCCTCTTACAGGTAGAAAGCCCCTATAATTCAGGTTTACCACTTGATTTGCAGGTAAGGCTCTACAACAACTATAATAAAGAACGTGAAGTGATTCTCGACGGGTTTACACTGAGTATAAACAAAGGGGATAAAACTGTCTACAGTTTTGTTCAAAAGGACACAGTAAGTGCCAGCCTCGAACCATTCACAAGCCGTTTGCTTTTCGACCTGAAAAGAGAGGTAGAACTTACATCTCTCGAGGCTGGAGAGTACATTGTACACGTAAAAGTTAATGTTAACGGCCAGCAGATTACTGCCCAGAAAACTTTTTTAAGTGTTGAAAAATATCAGGTAGATGTTGATGGACTAATGGATTTCTATTTTCCGGGAGAAATTATGAAGTTATCTGTTTATTTAATCAATAATACTGCACATTTGAGAGATCTGGAAGTAAAATCTTTGAAAGTTACTCTGAAAAAAAACAATGAAATTATCTGGCAAGAAGATTCTTTCGATCAGAAAATGTGGTCAGAAGTGGGTGTAGGTAAAAGTGTCTTGATCGAAGACGATTTGAAATTTCAATTTCAGCAGGAGGGGCGTTATATTCTTTCCATTCAAGCTGAAGTGAATGGCTCACTGACTTCTTTATCGCTTCCAGTAGCCTGCGTTCGCGAATATGATTACGGCAGTAATATAGAAAAGGTAGATTTTTATACTGATGCACCAAAGCAAAATCCATTAGGTGCTAAGATGTCTTTTTCTGTATATCTTCAAAATCCCACAGCAAAAGATATTTTTCTACTTCTGGATAAACTGGAAGTTTTACTGCCACCAAGCGCCCTTGATTTTCAGAAGACCTCTGTTAGAATATGGTTGGACCCTTATGCAAAGTATGAAATTTTTAAATTTCTTCCGAAAAATTCATCGGCGATCACTCAGCCGGGAATATATAAACTAATTGTTCGAATTCATTCGTCAGGAAAAACACGAGAATTCGAAAGCCATATTCAAATATTAGAATAGGGTCATATGGAGGTGTAAGAAATAGAGGTTTATACACTTGAACGACTCGATTTCGACAAAATTGTCTCTATAGTTAAAAAATTCGCGCTGAGCAATTGTGGAAAAAAACTACTTGAAAGCTTCAAACCAGTAGACAATCCTCATGATGAATTAAATGCAGTTGACGAGTTTATAAAAATTGTCAAAAGTGAATATGATATTCTGCCATCAAATCTGACATTGATAGACCAGGATGATATTTTCGAAAAAATAGAAAGCGCGCAAACCCTTGGTTCTGAAGAATTGCTAAAAATGGCTGATTTGCTATCTATTATTGGGGTCGTCAAAAAGAACTTATCTGATCTTGCTGATGATTTTCGAACAAAACAACTGAGTGGTTCTCTCGGTAATTACACAAAGATGGTTGAAGAAATACACAAGTGTATAGATGAAAACGGATGGGTTCGTGATAACGCATCTGAAAAACTAAAAGAAATAAGAGACGAACAGAAAAAAATTACAAAGAAAATTCGCAAAGAAATTGAGAATTTCGTTAACTCTCACAGGAATTTTTTGCAAGAGCCGGTTGCAACCATCAGAGATGGAAGGCATGTCTTTCCTGTTAAAGCTTCATATAAATCTCAAATCAAAGGAATAGTGCATTCTGTTTCCTCTACAGCTGTAACATATTTTGTTGAACCAGAGCAATTTGTTCCATTGAACAATAACATTAGAGAACTTAGAGACCAAGAGCAGGATGAAATCAACAAAATATTAAGGGATCTGACTTTGAGGTTATTTGACAACTGGCGTAAAATCAAATCTGATTTGCAAACTCTTGCATACATAGATTCATTGTACGCAAGAGCTGTGTTTGCTCTTAAATACAATGCACATGTCATCTATCCCTCACAGGAAGGTGTGATCAAGCTCATTTCTGCAAGGCATCCACTTATAGATCCACAAAAAGTTGTTGCTATTGACGTAGAACTCGCAAAAGATAAATGTGGTCTTGTGATTACTGGACCAAATACGGGCGGGAAAACAGTGACACTGAAAACCGTTGGTTTGTTCTGCAGTATGATGATGGCTGGATTTCCTCTGACCTGCGACAAAAACTCAAAATTGCCGGGTTTTTCAAAAATTGTAATAGATGTTGGCGATGAACAGGATATTCAACAGAACCTGAGTACTTTTTCATCTCATATGGCAAATATAGCCAGAGCGCTGAGTATAGCAGATCAAACAACGCTGGTGCTGCTTGACGAGCTTGGGTCAGGAACTGATCCAATGGAGGGCGCGGCATTAGCCCTGGCAATAATGGATAAACTTAAACAATCAGGCTGCAAATTCATCGCAACAACTCATCTGACACCGGTGAAAGTTTATGCTGCCAATGATGATAACTTTGTCAGTGCTTCAGTTGAATTTGATCCAGAAACACTGAAACCAACATACCGCGTTCTGATGGGAGTTCCAGGTGCCTCGCATGCATTTGAGATTGCGAGAAAGCTGGGAGTTGATGAAACTATTCTTGAAAACGCCCGCCGTTTGATGGGCGAAGATTACATGAATATTGAGAAAGCTATCGAAAAATATCAAAAGCAAAGTATTATTCTCCAGGAGAAAATCAGAGCTCTTGAGGAAGAACAGGAAGAACTCAAGAAAATTAAAGAAGAATACAAGAAAAAATATGAAAGGCTCAAAAAAGGAAGAGTTGAAGAACTTGACGAAGAATTGAAAAATATGTACAACTATATAAAGGAAATGAAAAAGCAAATTGACGAGGCAATAAGTAATGTGAGAAAGCGCGATAGAGATCTTGAAGCACTCAGGAATGCGTCAAAAATCTTTGAAAGGCAGTCAAGAACAATCAGAAAAATGGAAATGCTTGGGGAAACAGCTCTCTCAGAAAATATAACAACAGGAGATACTGTTCAATTGAAAAATGGAGGAGCTATTGGTAAAGTTGTTGGAATGAGAGGCGAAAAGTTCGTAGTTGATTTTTCTGGCATAAAAATTGAGGCATATTCATCGTCACTTGTTAAAATACCTCCTGAAAAACTCAAAGATTCATCAAATCCCCATCCTGTTTTTTCTTATTACAACCCCCTGAGCAAACCAGAAATAGATGTAAGAGGTCTGACTGTTGAAGAAGCAGAACCTCTGGTAGAGGATTTCATAGACAAGCTGGTTCTATCTGAATTTAAGGTAGGGTACGTGATTCATGGAAAAGGGACAGGGAGATTAGCAGTAGGAATATGGGAAGTGCTCAGGCGAGATGGAAGGGTTAAGAAGTACAGATTCGGTACCCCGAGCGAAGGCGGTACTGGAGTAACTGTTGTGGAGGTGTAAGGTTGATATTTGCCCTGGATGTTGGAACCAGGAAAGTAGCCGGGCTAATAGGATATTTTCAAGACGATATTTTGAATGTTGTTGATTTTGATGTGGTAGAACATTCGACCCGAAGCATGCTTGATGGTCAAATACATGACATAAAAAATGTTGCAAAAACTATAGAAATTGTCAGAGATCGTTTAGAGA
Organism: Pseudothermotoga lettingae TMO; assembly: GCF_000017865.1. Taxonomy (GTDB): domain Bacteria; phylum Thermotogota; class Thermotogae; order Thermotogales; family DSM-5069; genus Pseudothermotoga_B; species Pseudothermotoga_B elfii. Next base: position 1,084,155 of record NC_009828.1, on the reverse strand, counting down.
GAAGGAATGAAATTGAACTCAAAGAAGTCGCGGTTGCAGTTGCGGGAAGATTTTTAAAAACAGTAGTTGTTGAAAATGAAATAGAAATTCCAAACAAAACAATAGACGAAGAAATTATCAGACAACTTGAATCTGGTGCAGTAGCAAAAGCTCCAGTAAGCGACGAAACCGGAACAGAACTCCATTGCGTAGGATATTCTGTAATGGAATATCGTCTTGATGATTTTTGGATAAAAAACCCGGCTGGGCATAAAGGAAGGAAGCTTTATGTTCGGGCAGTTGTAGCACTTCTACCTGTTCAGGTTGTAGATGCCATGATATCAGCTTTACACAAGGCAGGATTGAAACCTTCATTTTTGACCTTAGAACCCATGGCAGCATTGCAGATATCTGTCCCGGAAGATATCAGACTCCTCAACATAGCCCTGATAGACGTTGGTGCTGGAACAAGTGATATAGCTATTTCTAAAGCGGGCACAATTGTTGGATACGATATGGTGCCCATGGCAGGAGATGAGATAACGGAAGCCATCGCTCAACATTATTTGCTTGACTTCCTTACAACAGAACAGGTTAAACGTAGAATTGATAAGCAGGAAACAATAGAAGCCGTTGATGTAACAGGTAGAAAAATTTCTATCGATAGGTCATCAATTCTCGACGTTGTAAACCCTGTGGTTGAAACGATTTCAAAAAGTATCGCAGAGCGAATTGAAAAATTAAATCTCGGAAAACCAAGCGTGGTATTTCTCGTGGGTGGGGGAGCAAAACTCAGCGTTTTTCGCAAAAAACTATCAGAAGCGTTGAATTTACCTGAGGAGTACATTACATTAAAAACTGTTGAGAATTTAAATTGCGTCAAAAGCACAAAAGATAACTTTATCGGGAGTGAGTACGTAACCTTAGCGGGTATCGCCTACAGCAGTGTCAGCGCTTCAGGAAGTATATATGATGTTGTCAAAATAAACGGTGAGAAAGTCAGACTGCTAAAGCTGGGGCAAACTCAGACAATTTTACAGATATTAACACAGAAAGGATTCAAGCTTTCTGAATTGCTGGGCAAACCTTTACCAGCTCTGGTGTTCGAACTGAATGGCGAAACCAGAGTGATTCCGGGAAAAATTATCGGAGGCAAAAAAATTATCCTGAACGGTTCAGAAGCGGCATTTCACCAGACAGTTAGAAATGGGGATGAAATAGAAATACTTGCTAAACCTGAAGAAGAGGTATATACGCCAAAAATTCTGGACTTTGTCAAGGAAATCAACATAGAAATAAACGGGAAAGATTTTATGAAAATTTATCCCCAAGTCCTCGTCAATGGAAAATTAATGGAAGATCTAAATTATCAAATTCTCGACGGTGACAAAATCGTTGTAAAAGATATAAATATTGATGAAATAAGAAAAATCGTGGAAGAAAAAATAGGCTATGTGAGTTACACTTTAAACAATGAGACGAGATCTGTTAAGAAAATGGTTCTGAATCTCGTTAATTTTGTAGAAAACGATAAAGAGCAACGATATATTTTCGAAGGCCGCAAAGTAAAGATTGACGATATTCTTCATAAGCAAGATAAGATTTTCGAGATAATTTTCAACGGCAAAACAATTAAGTTGAAACCAAAAAACGATGCTGTAAAAGTGAACGGTGAATATACAAGCCGCGATAAAGAATTACAAGACGGCATGCAAATAGAACAGATATACTGGCAACCAATAGTGGCAGATGCTCTGGCTGAAATTCAGCTGAATATTGATGAATTCAAAGATTATAAGATTTTTCTCAATGGAAAGCCAGCATCATTCGTAGACGAATTAAAAGACGGTGATGAAATCAAATTTGAAATTATTAAAAAGGTTCAATCAAACCAACCATGATGCGAATTCTCCCCATGAGGAAGTCACACCCAATAAACAATTGATCTATGAATCCTTTTTCCGGAGGGTTGACGAAAAATTTAACGGATGCATATAGAGAATGAACAAAATCAAATTCATCAATCACAGGATAGAGAAATCCAAAGTCAAAAAGTAAATTTTCCAGACGATATGATCCATAAAAACCTGCCGAAAAGCCAGATTTTATTGTTGTATCTGTGGAAGATTGATCAATCGGATAATTTCCATACTTCAGAGCCACAGATGGTCCTAACTGAAAACCATCTATCCTGTAAAGCGGTATTTTAGCGAGAAATTCGAAATTGTAAAGATTAACAGAAGAACCTTCTATTGTTTTACCTATGTCGAAATTCAGCCCAGCTTCAACTGAATACGAATTATCTACAAGTCCTGTTGATAAATTCCATCCACTCAAATCCCCAAATACCATTCCTCCACCAATTATCCAGGAGGTTGCAAAGAGAAAAGATGGTATAGAAATCATCAAAATTACCAAAATTGTCCTCACAAAAACACCTCACTTTTCATAAGGTACCCCATCTGCTGCTGGAGAACGTGTTCTACCTATAAATCCAGCAATAACTATCAGTGTCACAATGAAAGGAAACATATTAAACAATGGTTTAGTTGAGGAAGCAACATGAAGTAACGGGCTACTTTGAAGCTGATTGGCAAATGCTTCAGAAAAACCAAACAACAAACTTGCCCACATTGCTCCAATAGGATTCCAGTTGCCAAGAATCATAGCGGCAAGTGCTATGAATCCTCTTCCGCCGGTCATTAATTCTCTGAAATTACCTACTTCTCCCACACTTAAAAATGCCCCACCAAGGGCTGCCATAACACCGCTCATAAGCACACCAAAGTACCTTATCAGATAAACATTTACTCCAAGCGTATCAGCCGCTTCGGGATTTTCTCCAACTGCCCTCATTCTCAATCCTAATTTAGTTTTATATATCAAAAACCATGCCAGGGCAACGCAACCAAAAGCCATATATATCATGGGACTGAGCTCTCCGATCGATCGGGCCAGAAAATCATTTTTCATAAACAACGGTATGCGAAGTTCCTGGATTTTACCAACTATATCTGTTTGGCCTGGCCTACCGAAAATTGGTTCCATAAGAAAACCAGTTACGCCTTGAGCCAGAAGTATTAAAGCCGTACCGGAAACGATTTGATTGCCTCTCCATTTAATGCTTGCCCAGGCATGTAGCCAGGCCATACCCAATCCAACAATCACCGCAAATAACACTCCTAGCCAAGCATTACCCGTAAGATAAGTAAAAACCACAGATACAAATGCTCCCATAAGCATAATGCCCTCTAAAGCTATATTAACAACACCTGTTATTTCGCTGAAAACCCCACCAAGCGATGCAAAAATAAATGGCGTTGCAGCTGTCAAAGTAAGTTTATAAAATGCTGGATTAGCAAATATATCAACGAGTGCTTGAAAGATCCTCACTGTGACATCACCTTCTTTTTTCTAATAAGAATCGTTCTGACAATTCTATCAGCAGCTACAAGAAATATAACTATGGCCTGCACAATGAGAATGATGTGCTTGGGTACCCCGACAAACTGCATCTCATTTGATCCTGTTCTTAACGATCCCATAAGAAGTGCTGCAAAGACGATACCAATAGGATTATTTTGCCCAATAAGTGCGATCGAGATACCATCAAATCCCTTCCCACCAGACAGGGTACCAAGAAATCTGTGATGAACCCCCATAACTTCAAGTGTTCCAGCCAAACCAGATAGAGCTCCACTAATTGCCATGGCAAGCACGATATTCCGTGATATGCTTATTCCTCCATACTCGGCAGCATAGATATTGAAACCGGTAGCTTTCAATTCATATCCTTTTGTTGTCTTCTCAAGTACTATATACATAACTATTGCTGCCAAGACAGCCACAATTATTCCAGAAGTCAATTCTGTAGCCTGAACAGTCATAATTGGAGGTAATTTGGCTGAGTTGGCTATTTCCGGGCTTTTGGGTGTTCCCAGTCCAACACCCATCGGTACAGTGACAACATAAGTTGACAAATATTCAGCTATCCAATTTAGCATGATTGTCGTCACAACCTCATGAGCGCCTGTCTTTGCTTTCAAAATGCCAGCTATTGCAGCATATCCTGCTCCTGCAAGCATACCAACTATCATTGTCAATGGAATTGCAAAGACTGCCGGCATCCAGCTTATATTTATTGCAAATGCTGTTGCTATCATCGCTCCTACAATCATTTGACCTTCCGCTCCTATGTTGAACAAGCCTGCCCTGAATCCAAATCCAACTGCCAACCCAGTCAAAATTAACGGAGTAGTTTTAACAATTGTTGAAGCTATTGCCAGTTTTGATCCAAATGCTCCTTTGAAAAGGGCAGCATATGCAGTTATCGGATTTTGACCTATTAACATTATGATGACAGATGATATCAATAGCGCTATTAACACTGAAACCGCTGGTACGATGAAAGCCCAAACTTTACTGTTCAATTTTCTTACCTCCTGATTTCTTCAAATTTGTGTCCTGCCATCATCAATCCAATTTCTTCAATAGTTACTTCTTCGGGACGCACTTCACCCATTATCTGACCAGCGTACATGACCGCTATTCTATCACTGAGGGACATAATTTCATCGAGTTCCATCGAAATAAGCAATATTGCGACTCCTGTATCTCTCAACTCTACAAGCGCTTTGTGGATAAATTCTATCGCACCCACATCCAGTCCGCGTGTTGGTTGTGAAACTACTATAATTTTAGGCTTAGCGCTCATTTCTCTGGCTACTACCAATTTTTGTTGATTCCCACCAGAAAAGTTCATACCGGCCATTTTTATATTGTTTGGTCTGATATCGAATTGCGAGAAAACTCTTCTTGAAAAACTCTGTATTTCTTTAAGGTTCAGAAAATCACTTTTTGCAAAAGGAGGCTTGTAATGTCTGCCAAGTATCATATTGTAATAGGCAGGATATTGAAGTACCAATCCATACCTGTGCCTGTCCTCTGGAATATGAGCCATGCCACTTTCTCTGAGGTCCTTTACTGTTTTTCCTGTAACATCTTCGCCAAGAAGAAAAATTCTCCCTCTTTCTGGTTTTCTCAAACCAGTTAGTGCTTCTACAAGCTCTGTCTGGCCATTCCCCGCCACGCCTGCTATCCCATAAATTTCTCCGCCTCTAACTTCGAAACTAATGCCCTTGACAGCATCAAGTTTTCTGTAATCCTTTACCCAGAGATTTTCGACCCTAAGCACGACATCTGATGGTTTCGCTGGCGGCTTTTGAACAGTGAAAACTATATCCCTACCAACCATCAAACGGGCTATTTCCCTTGCATTTGTTTCGTTTTTGTTTAGAACTCCTGTTACCCGCCCTTGCCTCATTACAGTTATTCTATCGCTTATTTCCATTACTTCATTCAATTTATGTGAAATAAAAACAATGGTTTTCCCATTTTCTCGAAGCCTTCTCAATATATTAAAAAGTTCCTCAGTTTCTTGGGGAGTAAGAACAGCTGTGGGTTCATCAAGTATCAGGATTTCTGCTCCACGGTAAAGTGTCTTGATTATTTCTACCCTCTGTTGCATTCCTACAGGAAGATCTTCTATCTTTGCAGTTGGGTCAACTATCAAACCATAAGAACGTGATAGTTGATCAACTTCCTTTTGCGCTCTCTTTAAGTCGAACAGTATACCACGTGTGGTTTCAGAACCAAGCACCACATTTTCAGCAACTGTTAAATTGTTGACAAGCATAAAATGTTGATGAACCATTCCTATTCCTATTGCTATTGCATCTCGAGGTCCTTTAAAAGAAACTGTTTTCCCGAAGATTTTTATCTGTCCGGAATCTGGCCTCAGTAAACCATACAGCTGGTTCATCAGGGTTGTTTTTCCTGCACCATTCTCCCCGACAATTGCATGAATCTCACCCTTCATTACAGTGAGATTCACATGATCATTGGCAAGAACACCAGGAAATTGCTTGACAATCTCTATCATTTCAACAGCTTTTTCCACAATCTAACCTCCAAAAGCTCAAAGGGGGCAATCTTGCCCCCTTTAAGTATCAAAATGGAAATGTTATCTCAGGAACCTGAAAAGCTTTCAAAGCATCCTCCGTATCTGGAATGATTATCTTTCCATCTTTGATAAGCTTTGTTAGATATTCAAGTTCAGCGATCACAGAATTTGCAACCATACCTTTGGTGTATTTCATCGGGCTAACACCAGCACCATTTTCTTTAACACCAAGAACTTTTAAACCTCCCTCAAAAGTTCCTTCCCAGGCAGCTTTGACACCATAATAAGCGGCAGAGGATATTCCTTTTGTGGCGCTGCATAGAACGACGCCTGGTGCCATGTAATCCTGGTCAACATCCACACCTATTGCAAAATATCCTTTTTTATTCTTTGCATAGTAATCAATTATATCTACAAGTTTGTCAGATCCTACAAGTGCTGTCATTTTCTCTTTCGCTGCTTCTATGCCACCATTGCCGCAGGCACCAGCTGCAAGAAAAACTATGTCGGCTCCCTGAGCATACTGTGCAAGTGTGAGATCCTTTCCTTTTTTAGGATCTTCAAAATCATTCGTGTAACCTTTCAGAACATCCACTTTTTTCTTATGAAGTGTTGAATAAGTTTTTGCTCCAGCTTCGAATCCATATCTAAACCTTTCAACTGGCGGTATTGGGATACCTCCAACAAAGCCAATCTTGCCGGTTGATGTCATGGCCGCAGCAATGTAACCAGCATAAAACCCCGCTTGCTCTTCTTTGAAGATGTAACAAACAACATTTGGTAAATCCTGTCCCTCGGGTGGAGTAATATCAATTCCGACGAAATACGTCTCCGGGAATTGCTTTGCAACCTTGAAAAGTGCATCAGTCATCATAAACCCAACCGCGAAGACAACATCACCTTGCTGAGCCGCTTTAGTAAGGTTTGGAATATAATCTGCCTGTTCGTACGACTGAATAACCTGAGCCTCTGCTCCTATCTCTTTCGCTGCTATTAAAGCACCTTCCCATGTTCCATCGTTAAAAGATTTGTCGCCGAGGCCACCTACGTCCGTAACCATGATAACCTTGAATGCCATTGCGAAGACTACAAGCCCCATCAACAACGATAACACCAGTAGTTTTTTCATAAAACATCCGCCCCCTTTCTGAAAAGTTTGAACAGGTTAACACCAAAAATAAGAACTGCGATAAAAAATATACCAGGATTAAACCAGCCTGATTCCTTCAACACAAGTGTTGGTAGACCCTGTTCGACAAACACCTCCATGCTTCTGGCAGAAAACCATTTTACTATTGAAAAAATAGCCAGAATAAGTGATGGAAAGAAACTGACTTTCGCTCCAGATATCTTAGTCATAAAAAATACAAACATCGCAGCCAGAGCAATCGAAAGAGCTGTTTTTTCTCTGCTCAAAGGTATACTTGGTTTCTTGACTTCGGTGCTAATGTAATCATGTAAAGAAAGCTTTGGTGCTATATTTGAGAGTATTGGATATTTCATCGAAAAGAGTTGTTCTATATAATCGGCAAAATCTTTTCTCAAATAATCGGCAGAATAAGTCATAATCCTTTTCACGTGCGTCGAGAAATCTCTGTACGCAGACTCGAATTCAGATTTTCGACTTTTCTCGTCTGCAACATAAGTTCCAAGATCTTGTGCCAAACCAGAAAACAGCTTCGTTCTTTGCATGAAATTATCAGAATTGTAGAAGGCAATTTTATTAGAAAATAATAGATAAAGGCTTTCATTCACAGATATCTCATCTATAGCTTCGAGGTTTCTGGCTTTCTGCAAAACATCAGCTACATCGTTGAGAACAGTCTTGGTTTCATCCATGCTGACATACAAAACAGACGACAGATCACGAACAAAATACGAGATTTTGGATAATTCGTCTTGAAAAAGATCTTTCTTTAACAAACTGTAATAAACGGAATTTCTAAGATCATAGTTTTCCATGGAAAGCTCCTTACTTTCCGGTACAAATGGGATAAAGATAAAAAGAATTATTGCAGTAGCAATGGACAGGTCTAAAAATCTTTTCTTTCTGAACGCAGTTCTCAGCGACAAAATAAAAGCCAGTACGAAGCCAAAAACCGCCAGAATACCATAAATGAGTGAATCAGAGGAGGAAAGAAAATCAAAAAACAACAACAGGTAGATCGTTTCTACTGAGGCAATAAATGAAAGAGCTGCAGTAAAAAGCTTTCTATATCTCAAGGCCACTACGATAAATACAATATAAACAATATATCGAATCCACCAGAGATTTACATTTTTTGGCGTCGTCAAAACCGCATTTTGTGCAACTTCAGCTTGAAAAGTAGTTACTGGTTTGGATATGTCTCTTGCAAGGAAAGCAGCTTCTCTATTTATATAAGCTGACAGGCGACTCGGATCTTTCGAGAAGTTATCCAATATTCTTTTGACAGCATCTTCAACAGATTGCACAACAGATGGATCCGAATAGTAAAAACGACTCAGATCTTTTATGTGCGGTAAATCTTCGGGTGGTTGAAATGAATAGGTTACACTATCTATAGATGTTATCCTGGCAGTCTCCACAGGAGGAGCTGTGTCTGTTAAACCCAATTTGTAACATATTATCCATGTGAAAAATGTTCTTGCCTCCTTGCTAAGGATATCTCTGTAAGAGCTAAAAAATTTAATAAAAGCGTTGTTCTTCATTATAACATCCACGCTCAAATTACTCTTTTCCATTTGTGAAACAAGATATGAAAGAAAAAGCGCATAAGCAAGCTTTTGATCTTCATCGTCTGCCTGAACATGATCATACATCACGCCCAGATAATCCCCAACATCCGGAGTCGCTTCACGTTTATCAATACTTCCAGCAATCAACAGTCTGCAATATCTATAAAGTGACAGGTTTTTGATCTCTCTGTTCACGAACGACAAAAACTCATCCGAATAATTTCCTTCAGCGTAATTATCAACCAGAGTTCTGTAGATCTCCAAAGAACGATCCATATCAATAGCAAAAATCTGTACAGTGACAAGCAAAAATACGAAGACTATTTTTTTTCATCGAAAGCCTCCCTGATTGTTTAAGAAAATTACCATTGAATATAATACACGAAATTATAATCGTCAAGCAAGTGTAAAAAATTGCGTGTTGCCCTGAAAAACAGTACTTGCATTTTTCCTGAAAGTATTGTAGAATAGCACATAGCGATTTTTGGATCTCAGGAAAGGGGGCATGCAAGGTGAGAAAAACAATGTATCGTTTCGAGTTCATAATGTTAAAACACCTTGCAAAAGCCCTGGAAGATTCCTAAAAATAAACTTGTCAAAATACAAGGGGTTGTGCAAGGTGCACAACCCCTTTTTTATTGTAAGAGAGGTGAGCCCATGTTAGCAGTATCTGTCAAAAATGTCAGTAAATTTTTCAAGAGAAAAAAAGGCGAAGTCGTGAAAGCAATCGAAAACATGTCTTTTGACGTGCAAAAAGGAGAGATATTTGGAATACTTGGACCAAATGGGTCAGGAAAATCAACCCTCATAAGAATGATAGCAACGCTTCTTATTCCCGATGAAGGTAGTATAAAAGTTTTCGGGCACGACGTGAATAAGGAACCAGAAAAGGTTAGAAAACTGATTCATCGTGTATCGGTGGAAGCAAGTTTTTTCAAAAAATTGTCCGCATATGAAAACCTCTTCTTTTCGGCAGGAATTTATGGACTTTCCAAAAAATATGCTTTAAAAAAGATACACGAATTGATGGCTTCAATAGGATTCAATCATTCGAGGTTGAAAGATCCTATAGAGGATTTTTCCCGCGGGATGCAACAGAAGGTTTCTATTGCTCGAGCGTTTTTAACCAAACCGAGCTTGCTGCTTCTGGATGAACCAACAACCGGGCTTGATCCAAGAGCCAAACGTGAGGTTCAGGAACTTGTCCACAAGGCAAGCACAGAAGGAAGCACCATACTTCTTTCTACGCATGATATGGATGAGGCGTACAAATTATGTCACAGAATAATGATCATCCATAAGGGAAAACTGGTTGTCATAGGCGAACCAAAAAAGCTCGTGGAAAACCTTAGAAAGAAGTATCCAAACGCGTCACTTGAGACTGTATTCTTCGAATACACCGGAGAAAATTTTGAACAGATAGATCTGGAGGTGGTCTGATGGAGTTCATTGTTCACGAATTGAGAGCTGCTTTAGCTTTTATAGAGCGTAATTTCAACCTGATAAAAAGGTATTGGAAGTGGGAGATAGTTTTTTTTGCTTACACAATAGCTAATACAGTCACGATGGGGTTTATTGGCAAAGGTGCGGTTAGTTTTGGAGCAACGGTTGATGTAAATTATTTAATCATGTATATGCTTATTGGATCAATTCTATGGGGATATCTTTCTGTACTGTTTGAAATAGTCGCTGAAACAGTTGCATGGGAAAGATGGGAAGATACCATAGAATACACTTTCATGGCTCCTGTAAAGCGAATAACACATCTTTTGAGTGTATGTTTTTTCAGCGTTATGTATGGTGTTTTAAGAAGTGGACTAATCTTGGTATTTGTCTCTTTACTGTTCAAACTGAATCTGAGTGAAGCAAATTTTGCCAGCGCCGGTCTTGTTTTAGCAACAGCCTCGATTTCGTTTATAGGACTCGGGGTTGCTGGTGCTGTATTGCCACTGATTTCCCCTGAAAAAGGCGTTCAGGTGGTTCACATTTTTCAAGCACTTCTGCTTATGTTTTCTGGTGTTTATTACGAAATAGATGTTCTACCCGAATGGATGCAAAAAGTTGCTGCTTTATCACCTGCCACTTATGCACTCAGGGGCATGAGAGCCGCCATACTAAATGGTGCAAACAGCAATCAACTGTTTCAGGAGATAAAACCATTGTTGTTTCTCGGTGTTATACTTTTGCCGGCAGGCATAGTTGTCTTCAATTACGTAGAAAAATACGCGAAGAAAAAAGGGTTGCTGAAACGAAGCGGGTAAGATCGCACCCGCTTTATGTTCCAGCTAAACTACCTGCAAGTAAACCGCGCATGAAAAAGCGACCGAGAAAAATGTATACAAGCAATGTCGGCAGCGCAGTTATCAAGGCGCCAGCCATTTGTATATTCCATTCAACGAAATAACTTCCGGCGAGATTATTTAAAGCCACGGTTATTGGTTGCACAGATGGGTTCGGCGTGACAATTAATCCGAAAAGAAAATCATTCCAGATGGATGTAAATTGCCAGATCATGACCACTGCAAATGCTGGCATAGAAACCGGAACAATTATTTTTGCATATATCTTTGCAAAGCCAGCTCCGTCAATTTTTGCTGCCTCTACTATGTCTGATGGAATTGTAGAATAGTAATTTCTGAAAATCAGCGTTGTTATCGGGAGACCGTAAACACAATGAACAAATATCAACCCGGGTATTGATCCATAAAGTTTTGTTTTTTGTAGAAATTGGACAAGAGGTATAAGGATACTCTGATATGGTATAAACATACCAAACAAAATCAGTGCGAAAATTAAATTTGACCCTTTAAATTTCCATTTAGTGAGCACATAACCATTCATCGAACCAAGCAGAGCGGATATTAATGTTGCAGGCACAACCAAGTAAATACTGTTCATAAAATTCACAGAAAGTCCTCTCAATCCGCGCGATGGATCACCTTTCCATGCTCGGGCAAAACTTTGAAAGCTTAGAGATTTCGGAAGGTTCCACATATCTTTCAGGCTAACTTCTTGGAAGCTTTTCATACTTGTGGTAAAAAGAACATAAACAGGCATTAAGTAGAAAAGCGCAAATAGTATCAGAACAGCATATAAGAGAATTCTCGGTAATTTCATCTTCTTACCTCCGTTCTCATACTGTATATTAAATATGGCACAACCAGTACTGCAACTGATAGCAGGAGGATCACAGCAACAGAAGCACCCTGAGAAAAGTAATTTCCTCTAAAAGTAGTATCATACATAAAAAGTGCGGGAACATCGCAAGAAAAACCAATGCCACTACCAGTCATTGCAAAAACCAGATCAAAAATTTTCAAAGAAATATGGCCAAGTATGATAACAGCACCCAGAGTTATAGGTCTTAAAAGAGGTATAACAATATGTCTGTAAAGTTGGAAAGTGTTTGCACCATCAAGTTGTGCAGCCTCGTACAATTCTGACGGTATTCCCCTTATTCCTGCTAAATACATAGCCATAACATAACCCGACATCTGCCAGGTTGCCGCTATAACAACTGCTTTAATTCCTATATTTGGATCAGTATACCATCCACTTTTCAAAAAAGATAATCCTAATCTTCTCAAACAGCAAATTCAATCCTACACTTTCTCCACCGGGTCCAGGATTAAGTATCCACCTCCACACCACGCCTGTTACTACAAAAGAAATAGCCATTGGAAATAAATAAATTGTTCTAAAAACCCCTTCAAATCGCACTTTTCTGTCCAGTAAAATGGCTAACAATAACCCAATAAAAATACTCGAAACAAGAAATAAAACAGTGAAAACCGCTGTGTTTTTAAGCGACGTGACGAATCGAAAATTTTGAAACAATCGGCCGTAGTTCTGCAATCCAACAAAAGTGAAATCAGGGAAAATATCTCTCCAGTTTACAAGAGATACCCATGAAGTCCATCCTATAAAAATGTAAACAAAAATCCCAACAAGAACAAGAGAAGGAAGAACAAAAAGTATGGATATAAGTTTATCTTTTTTCATAGTGAATACCTCCGCTTTAAGAAGCGGGGAGGAGAGCCTCCCCGTTTTTACTGTGCAACACCTTGCGAAATAGCAATATTTATCAGAGCTTTTTGCGTTACCTTTACATCTGGGCGGGCGACAAACAGAGATATAACATCTTTGAATTCAGTTACCCATCCTTCCGAAGCTGCCGCTCCGTGCATAACACTTGGAACAATTTCATGTTTTAGCCAATCATCCATAGCGGATCTCTGATACTCAGGGAATAAACTTTTGTCAACATCTGTTCTTGCCGGTATGGATCCTTTTTTAAGATTGAACGCCACCTGACCCTCTTTTGACCCAAGAACTTTGAGGAAAGCTATCACAGTATCTCTATTTTTTGCACCCTTAGGCAAGCCAAAGCTGTCAGACAGAGCATCAAAAATTCCTGCATTGCCAGGTGCCAGAGTCCAGCCAAAATCTTTGAAGTTCTTTGCATAAAAATATCCAACTGCCCAGTCACCCATTATATTCATTGCAGCTTTTCCTTCGGCAATTAACGCACAGGCTTCGTCCCAGGTTCTGGCAGAATGGTCTGGGTTCACATAGGTTAGCATTTTTGCAAAGGTTTCAAGCGCATCAGTAACTCGCGGATCAGACCATTTCGTCTCTCCTGTCCACAAACCTTTGTAGCCTTCTGCACCGAGTTTACCTATCAAAACTGTCTCAAAAGCATGAGCTGCTTCCCATCCATCTTTTGTTCCAAGTGCAAATGGTATGACTCCGTGAGATTTGAGAACGTCCGCAACCTGGAAGAATTCTTCGAAAGTTGTTGGTGGTTTCAAACCGTATTTGTCGAAAATTGCTTTGTTGTACCACAGTACATTTGCTCTGTGAATATTGACAGGGACTGACCACAACTCGCCGTTGTAAGAAACAATATCAAGAATGCCTTTTGGCATTGCTTTGTCCCAGCCTTCCTGCTTGTAGAGGAAGGTAATAGGTTCCATGAATCCTGTTTTCACCCACGTGTCAATAAGTTCGTGTCCAGCATGTACCTGGAAGGTATCTGGTGGATCTCCTCCAAGCATTCTTGTTTTGAGAACGGCTTTAGCTTGAGCACCAGCACCCCCAGCAACCGTTGCGTTGATGATCTCTACACCCGGATTTGCTTTGCTAAAAATGTTGAACAGCTCCTGCAACCCTTCTGCTTCCCCACCAGCTGTCCACCAGCTGAAAATCTCAATTTTTGCCGCGAAAACTGCAACTGCTAAAAGCATTACTACAAGCAAAGACATCTTACGAAACATACAAACACCTCCCCTTTTAAAAAGTTAAGCATTATTCATATCCTCCAGAATTTTGTTTATCGCTGTAATATTGCAACCTGGAAGAGATGGCGAAACACTCTTGAAAATTGTGTCTCTAAATTTTATGTTCCTTAAAAATCCATAAATATCTATTTGCAGAAGCTCTTTTTCAATAAAAGAACCAAAGGTTTCCCAAAGATTGCTAACTGCTCCCCCAAATACAATTATTTCGGGATTCATGAAATATCCAATATTTCTGATCGTTATAACAAGATTTTTCAGAAAATCATCTATAAGCTGGTGTGTTGTTTTATCTCCAGCGAGCCAAAATCTCACAATTGCATCAAATCTTTCCTTTAAGCTTCCTTCTAAGTTCTCACCGGTTGTTTGCTCAAACATACTTACCAGTTTTGAAATTGAAAGCAGTTCTTCAACTTCAAAAATTGTATTTTTCACCATTAAAATAGAATGACCAATCTCGCCAGCTGCAAAATTACTGCCCTTAACAATATTTGAATTTATCAATAAAGCTCCTCCAACACCTTCACCGAGATAAAAAAAGAAAGCGTTGTTAGAATTCTTAATATCTTTCGCAAAAAATGATTCACCAAGTAGAGATAAATTAGAATCGTTATCAATCAGGATCTCAAAGCCATATCTGGCAAAATGCTCTCGGAAATCTACGTTGTGCCATTTCAGATTTGGGGCGTACAGCAATGTGCAATTTTTGCCATCAACGATGCCCGGGAGCGAAAAAACCATTCTTGTTTTTCCCTTTCTCAGCCTCTCATCAAAAAGTTTTGAATTCATTATTGAATCAATATTATTCAGAAACTCTTCAAAACCATTTGTTGGAAAACTGCTTATTATCTCCCAACTTCCATCCAGAAAACCAAGGGCAACCGTTGTCTGTAAAACCTGAACATCTATTATCAAAGAAGTTGCAAAAGCCTTCGTTGGACCATAAACGGATGCCCTCTTTGTATTGGTTCTCATAAAATACCCTTTTTGTTCAATCAATCCCTCCTGAATCAGTTCTTCAGTTATTCTCCAAATAGCACTATTAGCCAGTCCAGTCATTGCTACCAATTCTATTCGACTGCGAGGTCCACGCTCAATCAAATGCCGTAAAATCAACTGTTTATTAAGTCTTTTCATACTCCTGGGATCGATCTTTTTTGAACTCGACATATAGACACTCCCCTGACATATCTCAGCTGTAAAATATCTTTCTAAAAAAGATTTTCCTGGATATACTAAAGCAGATTTAACATATAAAAGCAACTGGAGTTTACTTCTTTTACAGTCTCATCTTCCACAAAATCTGATTTCAAAGTGCAAAATATGCGAGTGTTCTCCATTTAGCTCCAGATTTCTCCCTGTTTCTTCAATTTTCACAAATTGAACAGGAAAAACCTGATTGATCCGGATTACACACTGAAATCTTGTTACAGATAAATACCGATAACCGGGGAAAGATTAAAAAACGTAGATATTCTTAGAAAATATACAAAAATGTTCGAAAAGAAATTATATTAAGGTAATCCCACGATATATATTTCAAAACAATTTGTTTCCGAGCATATTTATATTTGCTTTTTTATGTAAACTTTAATTTAATCTACGTTAGAAATAAATCTTTTTCAGAAAGATAAATAATCAAAACATTATTTAAGTGCCCTGCGTTGGGGACAACCTTTACAGAAGGAGGTGAAAATTTACTAAATCTCTATTAAATAGCCAGGAGGTGTTGATTGTGGGGAAAAAAAGTCTGGATTTTCTTATTGGTGTTCATAGCTACTGTTTCATTCAGTGCTGAAAAGGTGTCAACGCCAATAGTCTCGGTTGAGAGCGGGACATATGATTTTCCTCAATTTGCTTTTGTGAATGTTGAAACGCCCGGTGCAGTTGTATATTACACAACAGACGGAACTGATCCATTAACTTCCAGTACACGCCGAACTTTAAGGTGGTACATAAACATCAATACTTCTATGACTTTGAAGGTAGCTGCGGTCAAAAATGGAATGGAACCAAGCGATGTTGTTACTTATAATTATTTGATACGAGTTATGGCACCAAAGGTTTCTCCTGGTGCTGGAGAATGGAAACAACTTCCTGAAAAAATAGTCCTTTCAACTACCACGCCAGGAGCAACAATATATTACACCACTGATGGAAGCGAACCAACACGCCATAGCAATAAATATACAGATCCTATAATTCTTGAAAGAGGAAAATTAAATGTGATTAAAGCAATAGCAGTAAAAGATGATGGATCACCGGATAGCTATGTTGCAACATTTGAGTACAGAGAAAACCCCAACTTGATCTTATTGACAGATGTGTTGAAACCAAATGCTAACATTGATTACGTGATTGAGAAAGTCATCTTGGAAATGACGCTTGATGAAAAAGTCCGCATGGTTTGGGGCGCTGCAACTTCTCAACTTGGGGCAGCAGGTAATACTTATGCAATACCAAGACTTGGTATAACAAGCATGGAACTTGCTGATGGACCTGCCGGGCTTCGTTTGGGAATGTTGGGAAGCGGCGGCCATGAAGCAACTGCGTGGCCAAATCCTATGATGCTTGCTTCAACCTGGAATGAAGAAATTGTTGAAAAAATAGGTGCGGCTATTGCCAGTGAGGCAAAATACTACGGCATTGATATTATGCTTGGGCCAGGCATGAACATTCATAGAGACCCACTGGGTGGCCGTGTTTTTGAATATTACTCAGAAGATCCACACGTTACAGGCAAGATAGCCGCCGCATGGATAAAAGGACTACAAGAAAACGGTGTTGGAGCCACAATGAAGCATTACGCCGCCAACAATGCGGAAAACAACAGAATGAATATCAATGAAATAATCTCTGAAAGAGCTCTCAGAGAAATATACCTGCGTGGTTATGAGATAGCTATTGAAGAAGCAGATCCCTGGGCTGCCATGGGCGCATACAACAAGGTCAACGGGACCTGGTGTACAGAGAATGAATACCTCAACAAAATGCTGAAAGATGTTTTCGGATTCAAAGGCCTACTCATGTCAGATTGGGGTGCTTACCACAATCCCGTTGCCTACAAATATGGTTTTGATTTGAACACACCGGGTGGTGAAACACGGCTCCCAGGACCGGATAGTTTGAAAGAAGCCATAAATCAAGGAATAATTTCGCAAAAAGATCTTGATAGAGCTATAGCAGCTATTTTGAAGATTGTAATCAAAACCGATACTTTCAAAAAACAGATATACGATAAATCTGTATTCGCAGCCCGACAGAAACTCGATCCTTCCTTAGCGAACAAGCATGCTGCACTGTCAAAAGAAGCGGCATTGGAAGGCATTGTTCTCCTCAAAAATGACTATACGTTACCTTTGAAAGATGTAAACACAGTTGCTTTAATAGGTCAATTAGCCTACAAATCAGAATTGCCATCAGGGTGGGGAAGTCCTATAAAAGGAATGTACTTTGAAGGAGGAGGCAGCGCGGCTGTTGTTGTAGATTTTGAGGAAGTTGTCACCCTTGTTGAAGCTTTGACATCTGGCGGATTAAATGTTCTTCAAAAAACAGAAAATGGAGATTACCTCGGTGAGAAAATGAGTAAGAAAGATGCTATCTATGCAGCTGAAAATTCCGATGTTGCTCTTATATTGATTGGCAGACCTGGAACAGAAGGAGCAGATAACACACCCGAAAGCATGAAATTAACAGAGGAAGAGTTTGGTATGATTCGAAATGTTTCTGAAGCATATCACGACTTAGGAAAAAAGGTTGTAGTTCTGTTGAATGTTGCTTTGCCAATCGAAGTCGATGACTGGGATGATTATGTGGATGCAATTCTTTATATCGGACTTCCTGGAACCTATGGGGCTACTGCTGTAACAGATATATTAGTTGGAAAGACTAACCCATCAGGAAAACTGGTTGACAGCTGGCCGGTGAAATACGAGTATGCACCAACGTATGGGACTATGCCAAAAACAGATACTGTTGAAATGACCTATAGTGAAGATATATATGTTGGATATCGTTATTATGATTTACATCCAGAAAAAGTCAAGTATCCATTTGGTTATGGGCTTTCCTATACAAAGTTCAGCTACGAATCAATATTATTGAGCAATAAGATATTCAATATTTCAAACAAAAATGAGAAAATAACGGTCACAGTATCAGTAAGAAATATTGGTGAAATGGCTGGTAAGGAAGTAGTTCAACTCTATGTGAGAGCAAATGACAGTTCGATTGCAAGACCTTACAAAGAGCTCAAAGGGTTTGCAAAAACAAAGTTACTAAACCCCGGAGAATCCGAACAGATAACATTTGTAATTGACAGTAGGGACTTAGCTTATTTTGATGAAACTGTTCATGAATGGATTGTAGAACCGGGTATGTACACAATTATTGTCGGCGGAACATCAGACAACAGTGTGCTTGAGAATGAGGGAGTATGTGCACAAATATTGGCGATAAGGGAATAATTTGAGAAAGAACGAGCGGCGGCACAGCCGCCGTTTTTTCAAATACCTGTCTTGTGGAAAATAGTTTTCTCGCTTCTTTACCTGCCTTGTTGATTATCGTTGCTTTTCTCGTACAATTGACAATAACGAAAGAGTATACATTTCATTTTCAAAAAGTCTATGCAAGGAGGAAAGAAAGGTTTTGTCAAAGACCTTTTGCACAGTCCTATTGATAGCTCTTTTAACAGTTCTGGTCAGCTATTTTGTGAGAAACCATACTCTGTGAGGTGATTCGTCATGAGGCGTTTTTTCAAAATTGTTATAATGGTGATAGTCTGTGTTTTGATCTCAGCTACCTTGTTCGTGTTAATTTTCAACAGGGGTATGAACCAGATCAAGAAAATAGAGATCAAAGATATAGATTTATCCCAGATCAAAGATGGAGAATATCTTGGGCAGTATGCAAGTGGACGATGGCAGTACATGGTTAGGGTAATTGTATCCGGCGGGGAAATAAAGAACATAGAGATTCTCAATAAGAAATCTGGGTTCATAGACATGAATGCGTACAAGCAGTTAAACGATGAAGTAATCAGTAGAGTTTTGAAAAACCAATCTCTAAGAATAGATGCCGTGACTGGTGCCACTGTAAGCACCAAGGCTTTACTTAAAGCTTTAGAGAATGCCCTAACCAAGCAGTAATGGAAGTGAGAGCTTGAGAAAATGGCTATCGATAATTTTTTTCGTGGCGTTCACTTTGTGGATTGGATTGATATTCTATTTTTCCACAAGGTTTCCAGATGAATCGGCAAGACAGGCAAATTTTGCTTACAACATATTGAAGAAATTGGACAGAACTTTTGATTTTTCAGACACAGAATTGTTTATTAAATTGAGAAAATTTTTCACTATTCTCTGGTTTGGTAAATATAGAGCCACAACTATTGAGTTTGTTAGGAAAAGTGCTCACTTTGGACTTTATTTTTTTCTGGGTATTATTTCTTTTGAATTCGGTTTTCTTTATACCAGAAAACTTCTATCTGCTCTTTTGATAGGCATATCATTACCTTCCTTAGTTGCTTCTTTTGATGAATATAGCCAGCAATTTTTTCAGCGTGGGTCTTCAATAAACGATGTCATGATAGATATATCAGGTGCAATTTTTGGAACTCTTATTGGATTATTGCTATTGTGCTCGGTCAAATTCATACTTCGAATACGCAGCAAAAACCAATTAGATAAAAATCAACCACTATGACTCTCTGACGGCCTTTCGTTATTGCATTGTATAATTTTTGAGGTTTTTATGGAAACGATTACATATAAATATTCCATTCACTAAAGCGGGTAAAAAACCCGGCAAGTCTAAATATATTCTATATAAAGCTTATTATAAAACCCATTCTTGTTCTGGCTTAAGATTGCTCTGTTTTGTTATATATTACGTTAATTGAAATAATATCTGTGAAATGTATAATAAATATGAAAAGGATTACACAACGAGGTGATAAGATGGCAACTATCGAAGAAGTGGCTAAAATGGCAAGAGTTTCGACAGCCACAGTTTCAAGAGTGCTAAATAATAGTGGATATGTTTCGGAAAAAACACGTCTTAAAGTATGGCAAGCAATGAGAAAACTTGGTTATAAACCGCAGATTTCTGCACGTGCACTCGCCAGCAAAAGATTATTCCACGTGGCAGTTGTAATAAGCCAGAGGATCGCAAATTTGTTAGCGAGCGAAGTTGGTGTTTTTTACGATGTTGTGCTCAGTTCAATAAATGATAATGAAGAGTTCTTCCGCTTTAATACAACTGTTGTTATGTTAGAAAGAATACCACAGAAAAATTTTGACGGCTACCTAATAATCGGAAGTGATGCAAGCGAAGAACAAATCAAACCATTGGAAAAAATGGGAAAAATCGTTCTCGTCGACCATTACATAGATGGGTTGGGAATTGACTGTATCTTGAGTGATGGCTATGATGGTATTTTTCGCGTAACCGAGAGATTCATCAACAAAGGAATAAAGAACATTATCCACTTACATGGGCCACTCAAATACTATGGATTTAAAGACCGATATACTGGATACATTGCTGCCATGCAAAAACATTCTTTGCTACCCATTTGTTACGAATATGATGATTTGAATGAAGAGGTAGAACCAGTATTGAGAAAAATTCTAAGGGACAGGAAACCAGAAGTAATACTCTGCTCCAACGATATCATTGCTATAAAAGTACTGCGCAAGTTGAGAGAGTGGAAATATAGGATACCGGAAGAAATTAGCGTGGTAGGTTTTGATGACATCCCTCAAGCTGAAGCAGAATCGCTTTCTACCCTGAGGGTTCAAAAGTACGAAATGGGTTTCAATGCTGTTAAAAGGCTTTATGAACTATTAATGGGGCACAGTCATCACCCGTTTAGATTGTGTTTGTACACGATGTTCGTTAAGCGGGATTCATCAATTTGAGGAAGGAGGGGAAAAATGAAAAAACTATTAACAATTCTCATTCTCTGCTCAATTATTACTACTTTTGGTGTAAAACTTGTTTTCTGGACTGCTCCCAACCCATTACAGGAGGAATTCTGGAAGGCTATAGTTGAAGAGTGGAAAACAGTTAGGCCCGATATAGAGATAGAACTGGCTGTTATTCCCGCAGCGGCAAGTTCTGAAGAAGCAATTCTAACAGCCATAGCCGCAGGAAACGCACCAGATATATCCGAAAACATCTTTAGTGGATTCGCAGCCCAGCTTGCTGAAATTGGCGCAATATATCCACTTGATTCATTTGGCGATGATTTCTGGAAAATGGTTGAGAGCAGAAAAATGAAAAATATAATTGAAAAATGGCAGTACAACGGTCATTATTATGTCATACCAATTTATTCAAACCCAATGCTTTTCTGGTGGCGGGGAGATCTTCTAAGTCAACTTGGCTATAGTAAACCACCAAGAACTTACAGTGAAATTTATGAAATCAGCCAGAAGTTCACTGTACCGAGTGAAAAATACGGTGTCCAGGTGATAGCTGGCCGGAACTGGTGGGACCGCTGGTTCGATTTCATAACATATTACTACGCCGCAAGCAATGGGAAAAACTATATAGACATTGGAAAAAAGAAAGCAGTTTTCAATGACGAATATGGTTTAAAAGTAGCTGAGTTCATATACAAAATGTTTGAGAATGGTTATACAGCCGTAGAACTTGGTACAAATCCACTGTATATGGGTGTCGTTCTGGGTAAAATAACTGGCCCATGGGAAATTAATTGGGCAAGGGAAACTTTTCCAGATGTAATGGAGCACATGTGGATTTCTCCCCCACCTGTTCCTGATGATTTTCCGGAAGGAAAACCAATTTACACTTTTGCTGATACAAAAGGCTTAGTGATATATGAGACATGCAAAGATAAGAAGGCTGCCTTTGAATTTATCTCCTGGGTATTTTCTAAGGTAGAACACGACGTTATGTGGATTGAAAAAACGAAAATGCCACCTGCAAGAGAAGACCTTGCTGAAAACCCGGCTTTCACGAAATACATGTCAGATGAATTTTTCAAAGCATATGCCGAAGCTGTAGGGTATGCAGTACCACCTGCACTTCTGGGCGAAACCATAGATGTTCAAAATGCCATGACCATTCACTTGATTGAGCCATTGATGTATCTGAAAAAATCGCCAAACGATGCCCTGACAACCGCAGTAAAAGAAGTTAATAAGATAATTTTCTAAGCTAAGAAGGGTGATGACTGTGCCTTCTTTGAAAAGTAAAGATAAAATATTTGCAACTGGTGTTATATGTACTTATTTTGGATATACTGCCGTTTTCTGGGGTTATCCTTTTGTTTGGATGGTAATGCTTGCATTCTCGAAATGGAACTTTTTTGGAAAACCAAAAATTACAGGTTTTGCAAATTTCGTTAGAATTTTTCAGGACCCCACATTTTTAAGAATTGTTTTGAATACGCTTAACTTTCTTGCTTACTTAGTGCCAATGGTTTTGATATCATCTTTACTATTTGCTCTTGCATTGAATAAAATAAAGTACTTCAAAACCTTTATCGTGCTTTCGTTTTTAGTGGCAAATGTTTCATCTGGAGTGGCCTACTCAATAATGTTTTCAAACCTGTTTTCTGTAAATGGGCCAATTAATAGATTGGTCTATTTGGTATTTGGAAAAACTATTCCATGGTTCAGTGATCCACAGCTTGCAATATTCTCGATTTGCTTGATGATATGCTGGAAATTTATTGGTTACTATGGATTGATATTATACGCGGGACTTCAAGCAATTCCAAAAAATTTATTCGAAGCAGCACAGTTAGACGGTGCGAATCGCAGAACGATATTCTGGCGAATAACACTTCCTCTGATAAATCCATCGTTGATTACTGTGCTCGTTCTGGTTATAACACTCACCTTTGGAATTTTCACGGAACCTTATATGATAACAGGTGGCGGTCCAATGCAAAAAACAACCACTTTTCTAATATATATGTACGACACAGCGTTCAGAAGGATTAACCCCTCGTATGCAACCACTGTTGCAATAGTGACAGCTTTTATGAGTTATGGCATAGTAATGCTGATTCGCCGCATCTTTGAGAGGGAAGTGAGTTTTCAATGAGAAAAAAAAGATCTGCCTCAGTTGTTCTGCACGTTGTGATGCTTTTATTGGCTGTGGTTTGGATATATCCATACTTCTGGCTCGTTTTTTCATCTTTTAAACCCGCCAGAGAAATATTTACGACATTTATTCCTTCAAACTTCACCCTTGAGCACTATAGATTTATTTTCTTCATGTCTGAAAAGATAGGAAGACCCTTCGTAAAGGCATTGATGAACAGCATATTCATCTCGAGTACCGTAACATTTTCCGTAGTGATAACATCTGCCTTCATTGGTTTTGCCATATCAAAAGTTAGATTCAGGTTGAGCAGATATACATTTAATTTCATAATATACCAGATGCTCTTTCCCGGGTTTATGTTCCTGATACCTTTATTTGTGCTGATGAAAAATCTCGGGATGCTAAATACATACAGTGCTTTGATTGTTCCAAGCCTGGTAAGTGCATGGGGTGTTTTCATGTTCAGTCAATCTTTTAAATCTATACCTGACGATTACATAGATGCGGCAAAAATAGATGGTGCGAATCGCATCTGGATAGTTTTGAGAGTGATGCTACCACTCAGCAGATCAACTGCATCAATCGTTGGATTGTTTACATTCATAGGAATATGGGACAACTTTCTCTGGCCTTTGATGGTGATAAAAGACTATAACAAAATGCCACTTTCTGTATTACTTGCTGCCTTCAATCATGAGTACGCAAGTTATGTCGGACCAATATTTGCCGGTTCTGTTTTACAAATGATGCCTATGGTTTTAATATTTTTGTTGTTGAGAAAATATTTCCTTCAAGGAATCTCGATGTCATTCAAATAGAGGAGGTATATCAATGGAGTTGAAACTCTTAAGACACCCAGCAAATCCATTATTGAGTCCTGTTTCTTACCATGGATGGGAAAACAAATTTGTCTTCAACTGCGCTGTTGTTTTTGATGGCGAACTGTTCCACATGATTTACAGGGCTCAAGGAGAAGATATGGTATCAAGACTGGGTTATGCTGTAAGTATTGATGGCGTGAATTTCAACAGATTGGAAAAACCAGTATTTAAACCTGCTTCTCAATGGGAATTGTACGGTGTAGAAGATCCGAGAATTACCAAAATTGGCGAGGAGTATTATATGGTTTACACAGCCTATTCTCCCAGAGGGACGCGTGTGTCATTGGCATCGACAAAGAACTTTATAACCTGGAAAAGGTATAACGTGGTTTTGCCGGATATGAACAACAAAGATGCCGCATTGTTCCCAGAAAAGATAGATGGAAAATATGTAATGTTGCATAGAATAGAACCAGATATCTGGATAGCTTATTCAGACGATCTGGTCCACTGGAATAATTTCGTCAGCATAGCCAAGCCAAGGCCAGATTACTGGGACAATCTTAAAATTGGTGCCGGTGCGCCACCTTTGAAGACACCGTATGGATGGCTCTTACTGTACCATGGTGTTGAGAAAAGTGAAAGGCCTGTATATAGACTTGGTTTTATATTGCTTGATTTGAACGACCCCCGGGTTGTTCTTAAAAGAAGCGAACAACCAATTCTTGAACCAAAGGAAGATTGGGAGATCTTTGGAGGAGTTCCAAATGTCGTATTTAGTGATGCCATGGTTGAATTTGGAGGAAAATATTTTGTCTATTACGGAGCAGCGGACAACCATATTGCCTTAGCCACAATAGATGTTCAGGAAGTTTTGAATTGGTGTGAAAACTGACATCAAAAATGGAAATTCTACTCCCCGTGCCTTATGGCACGGGTTTTGTTTTTTTCTATCGCAGTGATAAAATAGTACTTAATGCGAACGAAAAGGAGGGGTTTCATGCAAAAACTCAAAATCGATGATTTCTTAAAGTACAGATTTATATCAGATTTGTCTTTTTCTCCAGATGGAAAGCATTTGGCGTTTGCCGTTCATGAAATGGACCAGGATGAAAACAAATACAATTCGAAGATCTGGCTTTACAAAACAGAATATCCGCAACTACTGCAAGTGACATTTTTTGGAGATGAGAGAATTTTTACATGGTTAGATAAGGAAACACTGTTGTTTGCTTCCTTAAGAAACGAAAAAGACAGGAAACGAAAAGATAATGGAGAACAACTGACTGTTTTTTACAAAATAAATATTAATGGTGGAGAAGCCCAAAGAGCTTTTGAAATTCCTCTAATGGTCAGAAAGATTGAGTATATCGGTCAAAAAAAGTTTGTGTTTACGGCTATGTACGATCCAGAAATACCTGATCTTTCAAAAATGAACGAAGCAGAAAAACAGGAATGGTTAAGAAAAGCAAAAGAAGAAAAAGATTACGAGGTTGTTGACGAAATTCCTTTCTGGTCGAACGGGAGCGGTTTCACAAACAAAAAGAGAACCAGACTGTATATCTATGATGAAAATTCCAGCACAATTTTGCCTATAACTGATGAGTATACTAATGTCGAGCATTTTTCAATAAATCCAGATAGAAAAAAACTTCTGTTTATATCAAACCGCTTTGAGAAAAAGATGGAAATAAAATCTGATTTGCATCTTTATACCTTTGAAGATGAAAAACTCACGAAGCTAACACACGAAGATCGTTTTGATTACGAAATAGCCTATTTCCTGAAAAATAAGATAATTTTTGCAGGTAAAGATATGAGAAAATATGGAATAAATGAAAATCCAAGGTTTTACATCCTGGATCCTCAAACCAGAACCACAAGAGTTATTACTCCAAATTTTGACCGAAGCCTCAGAAACAGTGTAAATTCTGACTGCCGTTATGGTGCAAATCGCATTGCGAAAATCGATGGTGATCATCTGTATTTTATAAGCACAGACTGGCACAGCTCCCATCTCTACAAAATTGATGAAAACGGAAATATCGATCAACTCACTCTGGAAGATGGTTCAGTAGATGGCTTCGATGTGTATGAAGATAAGATTATTTTTGTTGGCATGCGCAATATGAAATTGCAGGAACTTTACACAGTAAAGGAAAATAAAGAGCAACAGATAACATTTTTCAATGAATGGCTTGTAAAAGAACGCAATCTCTCTAAGCCAGAAAGATTTACTTTTCAATCGAGAGATGGTACAACCTTGGAAGGTTGGATAATCAAGCCTGTTGACTTTGATGGTGCAAAAAAATATCCCGCCATCGTCGATATACATGGAGGACCAAAAACAGTCTACGGAGAAGTTTTTTTCCACGAAATGCAATTTTGGGCGAGCGAAGGATATGTTGTCCTATTCACAAATCCGAGAGGAAGCGATGGAAGAGGAAACGAGTTTGCAGATATAAGGGGAAAATATGGTACTGTTGATTACGAAGATCTTATGGATTTTGTTGATGCAGCGTTGAAAAGATATCAGTTTATTGACGAAAATAGAATGGGAGTAACAGGTGGGTCTTATGGAGGATTCATGACGAACTGGATTATTGGACATACAGATAGATTCAGAGCGGCTGTTTCTCAAAGAAGCATTGCAAATTGGATATCAAAATTTGGCACAACAGATATAGGGTACTTTTTTGTGGAGGATCAGCACCTTGCGACGCCATGGAGCAATCAAGAGAAACTGTGGTGGCATTCTCCCATGAAATATGCAGACAGAGCAAAAACACCAACACTGTTTATTCATTCGGATGAAGATTACAGATGCTGGCTCGTTGAAGCTATCCAAATGTTCACATCCCTGAGGTACAACAATGTTGACACAAAATTAGTTATTTTCAAAGGTGAAAATCATGAGTTAAGCCGTGGTGGAAAACCCAAACACAGAGTGAGAAGATTAAAAGAGATAACTGAGTGGTTCAACAAATATCTGAAATAAAATTACTCATTCTGGCAGGGCAAGACTTTCAGTGATAACCAAGCCCTGCCATTTTATCTATGTTAAGATTTTGAATAATTTCCTGTGGATCTATATGCCTTTTTTCTGAGAGGATCTCAATTGCTCGGTAAAGGTCCCAGTTAGCTATTTTTATTGCCTCAGAAACCTCCTTATACCCGAAAATATTTATCAGTGGTGTAAGAAGCGCTGTTGATCTTTCGAGATTTTCACTGCACTTTCTTTCATCAGCTTTTATGAAAGGTATATACGCCGACAAAGCTATACAGGAATTCTTCAAAAAGTCCAGTGATTTGAGCGTATAATGGACAATCAATGGAGCAAATTGATTGAGTTCCAGATTACCAAGTGAGCAAGCGTGAGCTATTAAAACGTCATTTGCAAAAACAACATGGCAAAGTTGCATTACATATTCACAAACAACCGGATTGATCTTACCGGGCATGATAGAACTACCTGCCTGAATTTGTGGAAGAATAATTTCTCCAATAGCTGTTTTTGGACCACTTGCGAGAAGTCTAATATCATTGGATATTTTGTAAAGGTTTACAGCAAGAGATTTCAGAAGGCCATGAACTTCAGAGAAAACATCCCAGTTCTGTGTAGAATCTATGAGATTTTCCGCCTTTGATATTTTCACACCACAGAGCTGCCGTATTTTGTCTACGATTTTTAATATATACTCTTTTGGAGCACCTATCCCTGTGCCAATAGCGGTACCACCTATATTAACAGTTCTTATTCTTTCTTCAACTTTGTATAAACGCCACCTGTCTCTTGCAAGTGCATCCGCAAAAGAACCAAATTCCTGACCGAGCATTATGGGGGGACCATCCATCAACTGAGTTCTTCCAGGTTTCTTTATTGAGTAAAATTCTTTTTCTTTCTGCTGAATCTTATCCTGGAGGTTTATAACTTCATTGATCAATTCTCTTAACTTTACAATCACAGCTATTTTGCCTGCCGTCGGGAAAGTGTCATTTGTAGATTGGTGCAAATTTACATGAAGGATAGGATCAACTATGTATTCTCCTTTTCTTCGACCGAGTATTTCGGAAGCTCTGTTCGCAATCACCTCGTTTACATTCATATTCACAGATGTACCAGCTCCGCCACAAAGTGGGTCAATTACAATGTGATCTTTTAGAAACTGCCATTCATCACATGCCCGGGTTATAGCCACAGAAATTTTTTCATCCAAGTATCCAAGTTCTGCATTTAACAAAGCACAAGCTTTTTTTATTGTAAAATATGCCCAGATAAAGGTATCATCCAGCTTTTCGCTAGTAGCTGGAAAATTGATAAGAGCCCTTTTAGTATGAATTCCATAATAAACATCATCTTCTACTTCAATCTCACCCAGATAATCCTTCTCTTTTCTCATATTAAAGCACCTCTTCGAAAAATCCTGACTGCTCTTTCCAGCACACCATGGAGATATGAAATTACAACTCCATAATTTGTCATAGGTTTGGCAAGTCTCTTTGCCATACGAATCCTTCTCATCATGGCAGATCTGTTAAGTACACACCCTCCACAGTGGATTATGAGTTTAGTATCTTCAATTTCATTCAGGTCGGGAAAATCTCTACCTGAGATTACCTTAAAATTAAGTTTAACTCCAGTATGATTAACAAGCCATCTTGGAATTTTAATTCTGCCAATATCTTCCGTAAGTGGCCTGTGCGTACAACCTTCCATTATTAAAACGGTATCATTATCTTGAAGATGCTCTATTGTTTTTACGCTATCAATAAAATAAGCCAGATCGCCTCTGTGGCGCGATTCAAGAATCGAAAAAGTGGTGAGCTCAACATCGTCATCTATATCAGAAACTACTTTCATAACAACCTGAGAATCAGTTATAACAAGTTTTGGCTTCATATGAATTTGCTCCAGCGTGTACCTCAATTCTCTTTCTTTTACAACAAGGGCTACAGCTTCTCTATCAATTATTTCCCGTATAGCATGAACTTGAGGCATTATGAGCCTTCCTTTCGGAGCGCCAAGATCTATCGGAACAACTACAACAACCAGATCTCCTCCTTCAATAAGATCAGAAAGAAACGGCACTTCATCATCATCGGGTAATATTTCATTGATTTTTCTTCCAATGAGTTCAAAACCTTTAATTAATTTGGAGGAAACTGAGATTGTCTTGACACCATATCTTTGTTGATAAACCCCGAGCAACTCGTCAACTTTCTCCTTCAATAAATCCTCTTTATTGACAACTATTAAAAATGGTATCTCCATTTCCCTGAACAGAGAAACGATATCATCTTCGTAACGCGTCGGTAAGCTATCAACAAGGAGGATTCCACAATCAGCTCGATAGAGAACTTTTCTTGCCCTTTCAATTCTCAATCTACCAAGTTCACCAGTGTCATCGAATCCCGGGGTATCTATAAAAGTAACAGGGCCAACGGGATTGAGTTCAATGGTTTTGTAAACCGGGTCAGTTGTGGTCCCGGCTATATCACTCACTATAGACACATTTTGACCAATAATCGCATTCAGGAAAGAAGACTTTCCCACATTTCTTCTACCAGCTATGGCCACATATCTTCTAAATCCGGCAGATAAATCCATACAATCACTCCTTAAAAGAAAAACCCCTCCAACAACGAGGGGGAGATTCCCCTCGGTGTTGGGCAATTCCTCCACCTCAGGTGAATCTTTTCACTTCTGATGATATCATATTTGCCCCGGCTGAATTACCTCGAACCCTAATTGAAATATCAGGTCAATATATGTGAGGTTTACTAATATTAAAGATATTGACAGTTAAAAATTTTAACTATATAATCTACTCAGTGTGAAAAAATGGGAGGAAGAGATATGAAAAGATACAGGTTTACCATTATCTTCTTGATTTTATCCATACTTTGCGCTGTCTATGCTTTTTTTAGAATCAAAATAAATGCTGATTACATGGTTTTCCTTCCGGGATACAGGCCAGGAGAGCCCATTGAAAAGATAGATAATCAGGATGTTAAAGCTTTGCTGGATGTATCAGAAAAATTTTCTGATGGAACACAGATCATACTCATTCTCTATTCTGAGAAAACATTTTTTGACAGAGAATCCCTTCAAGATGTTTTAAAACTTCAGGAAAAACTTTTAAAAATAGAGGACATCAAAACTGTCCTGAGCGTGACAAATTACGTCTTTAAAACTCCATATTTTGATGGTTCCAGCTTGAAAAGGGAGATAGTTGGTGATGAAGAAGCAAAATCTTTCATTTCCAGTGACGGCAAATACCTGCTTTTAAACTGCATTCTAAAGCCTCTTGATGATCAGAAACCTGCACTGAGAAAAATAGAGGCTTTGCTGAAGGAATATCCTCAGCTGTCTCCAATATTGTTTGGTCAAACTGTTATAAACGATCAACTTTTCAAAGAAATAATAAAACAGATGGTCCTGTATCCGGCGATGATGTTTCTTGCTATATTGATAGTTTTTTATCTTCAGACACGCTCAATAAAAGCGAGTTTCGTTTCTCTGCTTGTTCCACTACTTGCAACAATTGTTGTTTATTCATGCGTGGCGTTGATCGGTTCTGAATTGAATGTAATGACAGTCATGACAATCAGCTTTGTTCTGGTAATAGGTTCTGCTTATGGGCTCCATTTTTACAATGGTATACTTAGATTTGGAAAGAACGTTAGAAAAAAAATGTTTAAGCCCATATTTTTCTCAATGATTACCACCGCAATAGGGTTCCTGTCTTTCCTCTTTGTTAAAATATCGGCTTTCAGACAGCTGGGGTTGATGGTTTCATCTGGACTTGCACTGGTGTTTCTGATACTTTTTACATCTGGATACGAATTACTGTACAGTGAAAACAAGAGAAATCCTCAAGCGATTTCTGTGACTATAAAAGGAAGCTTAATTGGAAAAACTCTCATTGTTGCAATAATAATTGCAGTGATTATTACACCATTTAGCCTTGGAAAAATTGAGATAGGAATGGATCAGGTTTCGTACTTTTCGAAAAATAGCGAAATCGGCAAAGCCATGAAGATACTCGAAAGAGAATTTTCCTATCGCGAACCTGTTTTCATAATGATGGAGAAAAATTCAATTTTCACAGTCAAAGACGGACAAATTATTAAACAAATTATCGAGAAAATAAGTGACCTTGAAGGGGTCTCGGCAGTTCAATTTCCCCAGTCATATCCTGTGCCAACATTAGCAATGCTTTCCCGTTTACAACCGGCTGTTGGATATTTTGTTTCAAATGCACAAACAGTCAGGTTAGTTGTAAATATAACAAATGATGCATACACACATGCCGGGAAACTTAAACAGCAACTTGAAAAAATATTAAGTGATTACAGAGAATATAAATTCACCGTGGCAAGTGCGGCTTTTGTTGTTGATCAAATAAATTCTCAGATCTTGCAAAGCCAGTTACAGAGTCTAATTACGTCTTTGATCTTGATATTCTTGATGATTATAATAGCTTTTAGAAAATTCTGGCTCTCTATAGTTATTGCTATCCCTGTAGCTTTAACAGCTCTTTTCAATTTTGATTTCATCGTGCTTTTTAACCTAAAACTCGATATCGCAACGTCTATTGTAGCCAGTATTCTGGTAGGTCTTGTAGTAGATTACTCAATTCACTTGGCTCACGATATGAGAATGACAAGAGACATCTCGAAAACAATTTCCAACGTTGGTATGCCCATACTTACCAATGCTCTTGGCTTGATAGCAGGTTTTACAGTTATGAGCTTTTCAAAACTTGCCCTTTTCAGAAATATATCCCTTCTGCTATCACTTGGCATTGGTTTCGGAGTTTGTTTTACTTTATTCTCAGAACCACTTATTGTTCAAAGGCTGGTGAAAAATAATGAGGCTGGACAGATTTCTCGCAAATGCAAAAATAGGAACTCGAAGTGAGGTCAGAAAAATTATAAAAAAAGGAGAAATATCGGTTAATGGAGAAATTGTAAAAAATATATCTTTTCACATAAACGAAACAGATATCGTTGAATACATGGGAAAAACTGTCGTTCCTTATAGAAAAATATATTTAATTTTCAACAAACCAGCTGGTTTTGTTAGCGATAAGACTAACGCCCAGCCATCTGTTTTTGATCTGATAGATCATCCGTTTATTGACCAAATGCATGTTGCGGGCAGGCTGGATAGAGATGTGGAAGGGCTGTTGATTTTAACAAACGACGGCTTGTTCACTCACAGGCTGATAAGCCCAAAATTTCATGTGGAGAAGGAGTATATGATATGGTTTGAAGGAAATCTTACAGCAGAGAAAATTCAAATTGTAGAAAATGGTATCGTTCTGGCACAAAATAGATTCAAACCTGCAAAAATCAAATTATTGTCGTCTAATATAATGACCCTTACTATCACAGAAGGCAAATATCACCAGGTCAAGAAAATGATAAAAATTATGGGATTAACTTACAGAAAGATAAAAAGAATCAGAATCGGGAACATCAATCTGGGAAATATGAGTACGGGAAATTATAGAGAACTTGACGAAAATGAATTAAATGAGTTGATGAATTTGCTTGATATAACAGTGAGGTGATCTTGATGGATGTTCTAAAATTATTTTCTCTTGAAGGAAAAGTTGCCATTGTCACCGGCGCTTCTCGTGGTCTTGGTCAGGCTATGGCAATTGCTCTTGCTGAAGCGGGCGCTGATATTGTTGGGGTTAGTAGGTCAGAAGCTGAGCAATCTGAAACAAAAATGGCTATCGAAAAAATCGGAAGAAGATATTTTGCCATAGGAATGGATCTAAGCCAATTCGAAAAGATAGGCTCAATTGTTGAAAGTGCTGTCAAAAAATTCGGGAGAGTTGATATTCTTGTAAATAATGCCGGTGTAATAAAAAGGGCCCCTGTAACAGAGTACAGCGTTGAAGACTGGGATAAAGTTTTGAACATTAATTTAAAAGCGGCATTTTTACTCTCACAGTACTTTTCCAGATATGCCATCGAGAATGGTATAAAGGCCAGGATAATTAATGTCGCTTCGATGTTGTCTTTTCAGGGAGGGATTTTTACTACTGCCTACACAGTATCGAAACATGGCATAGTTGGGCTTACCCGTATTTTTGCAAATGAACTGGCAAGATACGGTATCACTGTTAATGCAATTGCACCAGGTTATATGGAAACGGATAATACAGCGGCGTTGAGAAACGATAGAAATAGATCGATGGAGATTTTATCCAGAATACCCATGGGTAGATGGGGAAAGCCCGATGATTTGAAAGGCGCAGTTGTTTTCTTAGCAAGCTCAGCCGCTGATTATGTAACCGGTACTGTGCTTGCTGTGGATGGAGGATGGTTATCGAGATGATCACTATTGCTGAACTCTTGAATGTGATTTAACTTTTATTTGAGCGTAAATAATCAGAATTACCAGCGTTAGAGCAAATGGCAATATGTTGGCTATTTCAGAAGGGATTCTCAGTGATTGAAGGCTAATTCCCGTTGTTTCTGCTGTGCCAAACAATAGAGCTCCTAATGCGCCTAAGAAAGCTGAATTGCCGCCGAGTGCCTGTGCAGCAAGTGCAATGAAACCTCTACCCGAAGTCATATCGCGTACAAACCACGATACGTAGCCCATCGAGAGAAAGGCACCGCCCAGACCAGCAAAAAAACCACTCAATGTGAGAGAAATGAACTTCATCTTCTTTACAGATATTCCCACAGACACGGCGGCGTCGGGATTTTCACCTACAGATCTCATTCTCATACCTGCAGGGGTTTTGCGAATAAAGTAATCTACCACAAACACCGAAAAAATAGCAACATAGGTCAAAATGTTGTGATTACTCAGGATATTTCCGATAAATGGTATATCTTTGATAAAAGAAATCTCAATACGTGGGAGAGGAAAACTTTTCATTGAGGCAGATGAACCTTTATCTCCAGTTATTGCATCCAGTAAGAAAACAGTAAAACCTGATGAAAAAAGATTTAATGCAACTCCACCTATTATGAGATCTACCCCTAATTTCAGGTGAAAGTACGCAAGTAACATAGCAAGCGCAGTAGCCGAAGTAACGCCGAATATGAGCCCCATCCAGGGATTCTGGCTGATAGAGGCAATAATTGCACTCCAGAATGCAGACATTAGCATCATACCTTCAATGCCAATGTTTATTGTGCCTGTTATTGAACTGAGCAAGGCGCTCATTGTTGATAATATAATGGGGGTGGATACTCTGAGAATACTGTAATAAAAAGACGAATTAAGAAAATCTCTCATCTTTTATCGACTCTTTTTCGATAATTTTCCGTTTGAAGCTAAAAAGCAACGCCTCTGCCGTGATTAAAAGTATCATTATTCCCTGAAGTACCACAACAATTTCAGGTGCCACACCAGTCATTCTTCCCATGACGCTGGCTCCTATTCTCATATAAGCAATAAAAAGTGCAGCAGGTATTACCAGGAAAGGATTGTTTCGAGCAAGTATTGCTACAATTATGCCATCAAACCCATAACCAGGCAAAGATTGCCAGACGAATCTTCTGTACATAGCCGATATCTCTATTCCTCCGGCTAATCCTGATAGCGCCCCTGAAAAGATCTGCACCCAGAATATCACATTCGTAGTTTTTATTCCACTGTAGAAACTGAATTTCTTGTTGGCACCTACAACCCTGATTTCATAACCATATCTTGTGTTGAAAATCATCAATCCTGTTAGCACACATATCGCGATGGCTATTAAAAATCCCGAATTGAGTCTGTATCTGCTCAGCACAGCAAGCCAGGCAGTCTCAGGAAATTTGTAAGACACAAGTGCCCCCACTGATCTATCTCTGAAGTAATTGTTTACAAGATAAATTACAAGATAATAAGAAATATAATTCATCATCAACGATGAAACAAGCTCACTTGCTCTCCATTTACTTTTGATAGCTGCTGGTACAAAAGCCCACATCGCCCCAAAAATTGATGAAGTTATTAAAGTAAAAACCACGTGAAAAAATGGTATTTTCGGAAAACTCAGTGCAGCAACCATTGCTCCAAAAGCCCCGAAAAAAAACTGTCCTTCTGCGCCTATATTGAAAATTTTTGTTTGAAAGACAATCGATATCGCCAGACCAGTTAACATTAATGGTACGGAGTTATTGAGAACTTCAACAAATCTTCTTTGAGAAGAGAATGACCCTGTGAGAAACCACCTGAAAGCTTCTTCTGGATTATCAGTAGCCAGGGTTAAAAAAATATACCCTATTGCAAATGCAAGTACAACTGTTAAAATAACTCTCAAAGTTTCTATCACTGTGAGCTTTTTTTTCATGATGATCCCTCTAAAGGTGTTTTTTCTCTCCTGATGCCAAGCATATAATAACCAATTTCCGCTTCTGTTAGATTCTCATTTTGAAAATGGGCAGTGATCTCTCCTCTATAAAAGACGAGTATCCTATCTGAAATCTGTAAAATTTCCTGAAGATCTGTTGAAATTAAAAGAACAGCTTTACCATCGTTTCTCATTTGCAAAAGTTTTTTTCTAATAAGCTCGCTGGAAGCAACATCTATCCCATGAGTTGGTTGACTGGCTATTATTATTCTGGCATCAACTGTCATTTCCCTGGCAAGAATTACCTTTTGAATGTTACCACCCGAAAGCATTTTCATAGCAGTTCGTGGACTTTCTGCCTTTATTGAGAATTCCCGCATGATCTTTTGAGAGAACTGATAGGCCTGCTTTTTTCTGTAAAGAAAAGTACGAAAAAACAGGTTAGAACCGCATCTATTTGATACGAGATTTTCTGCTATTGAAAGATCAGGTGCGCAACCTATTTCAATTCTGTCTTCAGGAATATAGGCAACCTTCATTTTTCTGATCTGCCAGGGATAAGCGTTCAATGTATTTATCCCATCCACATATATCTCACCAGTCGCATTTTCTCTCAACCCTGTGAGTATTTCAACAAGTTCTTTCTGCCCGTTGCCCTCAAGCCCGGCGATGCCAAGAATCTCACCGGCTCTCAGTGAAAAGCTTATATTTTTTAGAATCTGCACACCGTCTTCACGAAAATAATTAAGATTCCTGACTTCCAGCAAAATCTTTCCAGGACATCTCTTTACCTTTTTAATACTATGCTCAAATTTCTTTCCTATCATTAACTTGACAATGTCCGATTCACTCAGTTCATTATTATCATAAGTTCCAACAACCCGGCCATCACGCATTATCGTTATCTTATCTGCTATTTGCTTCACTTCATTCAGTTTGTGCGTTATAAAAATCACCGTTATCCCGAATCGTGCTAAATTTTTTAAAACATCAAACAACTCTTTCGTTTCCTGAGATGTCAGAACTGATGAAGGTTCATCAAGAATCAATATTTTCGCATTTCGGATAAGAGCTTTGAGTATTTCCACTCTTTGCTTTACTCCCACGGGCAAATCCATCACTTTTTCCTCAAGAGGGAGCTGAAAATTAAGTTTTTCCATATATTTTGTGACTATTCGTCTGGCTTTTTCAAAATCGACAGTAAATAAACCCTTCCTGGGTTCAATGCCAAGTATTATATTTTCAATAACTGTAAAGGATGGAACAAGCATAAAATGTTGATGAACCATGCCAATATTTAACGCAATGGCATCTTTTGGTGAGTTCAGGTTTACTTTTTTCCCAAAAACTTTGATTTCACCGCTGGTTGGTTTTTCCATTCCAAAAAAAATCCTCATCAATGTGGTTTTCCCGGCACCATTTTCGCCAACAATTGCGTGTATTTTTCCAATCTCAACGGATATAGACACATTTTTATTGGCTACAATGCCATTTGGATAAACCTTCGTAATGTTTATTGCTTCAAGTGCATACATCATTTTAAGTCATGCAAAAATTTCTCATGGTTTCACACTTGCCCTTAACTGATTTAATTCTTCCTGAGACATTTCAAAAACGGTACCAACCTTTATTTCACCAGAGATGATTTTCTTTTCTATCTGTGCTATCTCGCTTCTGAGATGTTCCGGAACAATTTGCCTGTAATATTTGTTGTCAGCTATTCCGACACCCCCCTCAGCTATACCAAGTGACTCAACCTGACCATAGCCTAATTTTCCTTGTAAATGTAACTTCAACCCTCTGAAAATGGAATTATCGACATTTTTCATCATAGAAGTGACAATATGATTTGAAATTTCTGGATCCGTAGATTCATACATCAAAGCCTGATCAGAGTCAACTCCTATAACCCACCGATCGACCTCTTTTGCTGCTTCAAGCAAACCAATCCCCGTGTTTGCAGCAACGTTGAATATAATATCTGCGCCATGACGGTACATAGCCAAACTGATCTCTTTTCCCTTGGCTGGATCGTTGAAACTGCCAACATAAGAAATAAGTACTTTTATTTCTGGATTTACATATTTTGCTCCTTCAATATAACCTACAAGGAAATCATTGATAACAGGTATATCCACTCCACCTAAAAAACCTATAACTGGTTCCGGATTGGTTTTTGGAATTCCAGATGTGGTAATCAATGCTGCCAGTGCACCAGCCAGGAAAGACCCTTCGTTTTGTTTGTAGATCATCGAATACACGTTATCAAGTTTGCTTTTGTTGTAATCTACAGAAGCATCAAATATAAAATACTTTTTTTCAGGATGCATGGGAGCTACTTCTTCAAGTATCTCTTGCATTTGCCACGTACCAACTATTATCACATCGTAATCCTGATCAGATATATCTTCCAGATACGGTCTCCAGTTCGCCGGATTGTAATTTGCCTCAATAACCTTTCCCTGAATCCCCAGTTCCTCAACAGCCATCTCGAGGCCCCTGCCCGCTGAATCGAGAAAAGACTTGTCACCAAGTCTTCCGTTCAAAAGCAAGGCGACTTTAAGTGGTTCCGCTATAGAAAAAATCACAATCATAGCAAGCAGAAAAACCAAAATTTTTCTCATCTCATGCACCTCTTTCGATGAGAATTTCTATGGCTTTCAAGGCTATCATTATAGATTTTTCCAGACCCTGTTCAAATTTTTCCCCAGCCTGGATATACCCTTCATCTGTCAATTCTTCGCGAACAGTTAATATCGCACCAGTTTTGAGTTTTTTCAACGATCCAATCACATAAAGTGCTCCTATCTCCATTTCTACTCCTAAAACACCGGCTTTGATCAACTGTTTCTCCAGATGACCATGCTTTTCTTCATCAAAAGCTTTTCCATAATAAGAATCTGTTGATAAAACTATTCCAACGTGATAAGGATTTTCCACGCGTTTTGCGGCCCCTATCAGAGCATTCACAACAGAAAAATCAGCTACTGCAGGATATTCGGGAATTATATACTGGTTAGTTGTACCATCCATCCTGACTGATGCAGTAACTATCAGACTGTCGCCAAGATTTAAACCTTTTTGCAATGCCCCGGTTGTTCCAACGCGAATTACTACTCTTGCATTTGTGGTGGCAAGCTCTTCAATGCCTATAGCCATGGCTGGCGAACCCATCCCTGTAGAC
The DNA here is from genome assembly GCF_000017865.1 of Pseudothermotoga lettingae TMO. Lineage (GTDB taxonomy): Bacteria > Thermotogota > Thermotogae > Thermotogales > DSM-5069 > Pseudothermotoga_B > Pseudothermotoga_B elfii. The sequence goes on along the minus strand of NC_009828.1, from coordinate 1,045,801 downwards.
ATAACGCTGACCTTTTCACCTTTAAGGTAACCTGTGTAAGTGAGATATTCCCGGTTATCCCCAACCTTTGTTGCTTCTTGAAGATATTTAGCCACGCGCTCTACTCTTCCCCTGTCACCAACAACAATCACATATTTTCCCACATCGTCAGGTTTAACTCTTATGTGATACCTTGGATCTACCATGACTTACACCCCTTTCAAAAGGCTAATTTTTTCGAAGAATATTTGAAAAAATCTTTCTCTTTTTACGCTCAGCAGAACCCTGGCGTTGGCCTTTTTTCCCGATGTATTCCACAGATCAACTACCGTTTGCCCATATGTAAGTTCACCTTTTGTCTCTATATCAACGTGATATTCCTTTGACTCAAAGATTTCGGGGCTAAGAAGGTACATCACAGTACATGGATCGTGTAAGGGTACACCTTCTATTCCAAAAACCTTTTTGTAAGCTGATTTGAAAAAAATCAACAAATCTGAAAGAATTTCGAATTTCTGGCCAAGTGATCTTATACGAAAAATCTCTTCATCAGTAACTATTACCTGATGAGTGAGATCTAAGGGAACCATCACAATAGGTACGCCAGATTCAAAAACAATCTTTGCCGCTTCCGCATCCGCAAAAATATTGAATTCCGAAACTGGCGTAACATTTCCAAATGATATACCTCCACCCATTAGAACAATAGAATTTAACTTGTGAATCAAATGAGGATGCATCAAGATAAGAAGAGCAACATTTGTCAAAGGGCCAGTAGCAACAAGAGTCACATCATCGTACTTTTCTATAGTCTCAGCCATGAATTGAACTGCATTTGTTTTTTCTATAGGCCGTTTCATTGCTGGGAGATTTGCTCCTTCCAGGCCAGATTGACCATGAATATCTGGAGCAATCACTATATTTCTTAACAGAGGTTTTTCACGCCCTGCAAAAACTGGCAAATCTATGTCAAACAAATCGAGGATGGTTCTCGCGTTTCTACTTGTGTTATGCAAATAAGAATTTCCAGCTACCGTCGTTACTCCAGTCAAACCAAGCTCCTTTGACGCTCCGGCAATCAACAACGCAAATGCATCATCGTGACCCGGGTCACAATCAAGTATCAAATGCACTTTATCTCCTCCCATGCTGTTTTTAACAAAAAGATTCTACCAAAATTCTATTGAGATAGCCCACATATTGTGAAAAAATAACGGCATGATGCCTTTAAGCGGAAATTACCCTGATTTTATAACTCTCAAGTCTTGGACGCGTAGAATTAATCAACACCTTTTTTCCAAGCAACACCACCTGGGTATCTTCATATTCAGAAGCCTGTTCAAAATCTTTCTCGTCAAAACAACCATAAAATTCATAAACTATCGATTTTACCTGCGACAAATCATAATGAGCCTCAATTGATCCATTAGCTCGCAATATAATTAGATACTCTCCATCTTGAAGATTTTCTCTAATCCGAATGACAGAAAGGCTATCACACGCATATCCTTTCTCAATATTTACAGAAACAGGTAGTGTTCTGGCATAAGAATAGACATCACTGAGAGGTGCAAATTTTCTTGATAGATACGTTTTGAATGGCGTTAGCGGAAAACCATATACCTGCTCTTCAAGCTTTAAGATATCTATGTGCGTCATATTAGTATCAAACCTGCTTTCTCGTTTACCAAAAACAGTGGAAATTTCTAACAACGATGGGTCAAAACCCTTTTGAAAACTGTTAAACGCCTTTATAGAATTTTCACGCGTGTGATAAATGCAATCAAAGGCGCCAGCGTGAGCTAACCTCTGAATTGTAGAAAGTGGTAAAGAAGTCTTTTTAGCAAAATCCTGTATATCCTCAAAAGGTGCTCTGTTCTGGCAAAGCTGTACGACCGATGATCCCACACCAGCAATTGCTTCCATGGGTAACTGAAATTGGTCTTCTTTCAAATCAACAGGATTAACAGATGGTTGAATAACCTCAAAACCTGTGGTTCTCAATTCTTGAACAGCGGCGAAAACCTTCGAAGGATCATTTGAATGTTCTTTTATATAATGTTGAAAGAAAACTTTTGGAAAATGGTTCTTTATATAAGCGAGTTGATAGCTCAACATAGCATACGCTACACTGTGGGATTTATTGAAAGCGTAAGAGGAAAACTGGATAAGAATGTTTGCAAGCTCATTCACAAAGGATTTACTGTATCCTTTGTCAATCATTTTATTTCTTAGTTTTTCTACAGCTGCTTTCATTATCAATCTATCTTTATGGGACATGGCCTTCCTAAATAAATCTGATTCAGCAGGAGACATATCTGCCATGCTCATTGCAAGTTTCATTATCTGTTCCTGATATATCACTACTCCAAATGTTTCAGGAAAAAGATCTTCGTGGTATTCTCTATTGCATCCTCTTTTTCTTTCAGCATATATTCGATTTAGCCTTGCAATTAGTGGGCCTGGCCTGTTGATTGCAAGTAATACCGAGAGTTCGTTAAACTCTTGAGGCCTTACTTGTCTGCAAAGCGATCGAACTGGCAATGATTCAAGCTGAAAGATCCCTGTTGTTTTTCCAGAAGATATCATTTCATAGGTTGAAAAATCATCTACAGGCACAGAATCTATTTTCAGAGTTTTTTTCATATTAGAAATCATTGTTAGAGTTGTCAAACCAAGCAAATCTATCTTTGTAACGCCTATTCCCTGTAAGGAATCCATGTCGTACTCAAGTATGCGAAAATTGGAATCTCTCACCATGGGGAGGTTCAAAACTTCATTTGCTATGATTAGGCCGGCAGCATGCACGCTTCTTCGGTACGGAAGTTTGTTCAGTAATTTGATATGTTCATCTTTGATAGTCAAATTCAACCTCCTGGCCTCAGCATTTATGGATTTTAAAGACAGTGTAGAAAAACTGGAAATTTGAGCACAAAAGGGAAACACGCGTATTAACTGTTCTATGAGCATGGATCTTTTTCTATCCTCAACATCTATATCAATATCTGGAGGTTCCTGTCTGTACTCGTTCAAAAATCGTTCAAAAAGCAAATCATGTTTAACAGGGTCGATTTGGGTTATACCAAGAATGAATGCAACCAACGATCCAACAGCACTTCCTCTTCCAGGACCAACGCAAATATTCATGGACCTGGCAGTATCCACTATCTTTTTAACGGTATAAAAATACGACTCGAGATTCATTTTTTCTATTATCTCAACTTCGGATTCGAATCTGGGCTGATAGCCCGGTGGTACTTTTTTTGAAAAATTTCTCAGCCATCCTTTTTCGGGTTTTGGAAAACTCATCTGCACTTTCAGGTCATAAGGCTTGCAATTCAACGCGTCTGCGACATCTGTAAGATTATTTTCAAAATAAGCGCCTTTTTTTGGTTGAACGGATAATAACTGGCATAAAAAAGCGTGTGCTTCATAATCTGATTCTCTGAGGTAATAGATCAATTTGACTGAATCAATATTTACCCATGGCGTTTTGGGCTGAGATGATTCGTTATATGCTTTAATCAATTCTTCATACTGGTCGCGGTCCTGCGCGTAAAAGATTTTTTCATCAATTCTCAGGGCATGAACGGGGATAATTCCATTACTACGACAAATTTTATTGAAGTGTACACAGGCATGAAAATTTTGATCAGCAAGCATGAGCGATTTCAAGCCAAATGATTTTGCTGCATTGACAACCTCTTCAAGTCTCAGAATAGATCCTTCAAAAGAGTAGGGTGACACTATACAAGCGATCACGGCTTTCACACTCCGGATGAAATTAACCGAATAGTCTCTTTAAAATCTTCTGGAAGAGGCGCGATAAATTCAATCCACTCATGTGTTCTTGGATGGTAGAAACCAAGTTTGGTTGCGTGGAGCATTTGCCTTGAAGCGCCTGAACCTTTTCCATACAATTTGTCCCCTAATATGGGGTGATTTATACATTTCATATGTACTCTTATTTGATGTGTCCGACCAGTTTTTGGAAATGCCATGAGCAAAGTCGCATGTTCAAAATATTTGATAACTTTATAATGTGTAACAGCGATTCTCCCGATTTCACTGGCAGCCATTTTTGTGCGCAAAACTGGATGACGGGCAATGGAAATTTGTATATCTCCTTCCAAATGCTCCACCTTTCCGCTTACCAGCGCAAGATACATTTTGAAAACTTTCCTGTCTTTAAATTGATTCGACAAATTATGATGCGCAAAATCATTTTTGGCTACAACCATAACTCCCGATGTATCTTTGTCTAATCTGTGAACAATTCCCGGTCTCAACTCACCACCAATACCTTTCAAATCCTTGCAATGATATAAAAGAGCATTAACCAATGTACCGGAATTGTGTGAAGGTATAGGATGAACAATCATACCAGCAGGCTTGTTTACAACTATAATATCTTCATCTTCGTAAATAACACCAATCTGTATTGGTTCGGGTTCTATTGAGATGCTCTGGGCGTTACTCGGTATGGAAATTTTTACCACATCACCGAATTTTACCCGATAGTTCGGCTTGCGGATGACATCATTTACAGTCACTTTTCCCTCTTTTATGGCCCTTTGCACAAAACTTCTGGAAATCGCTTTTGGTATCCTCTGGAGGAGGAAGAGATCAAGTCTTAGGTTCACTTCGCTTTTCTCGACCGTCATCTGCAAAACTTCTCTCTCCCCTCAAAAGGCTCAGTAAAATCAATATACCTCCAATAGTTATGAATGAATCTGCAATATTGAATATTGCCGGAAAATATCTCACGCTTATAAAATCCACAACATAACCAAATCGAAATCTATCAATCATGTTACCTATAGCACCACCAACCACCATTTGTAAACCTACTCTGGTAAGCAGAGAACATCTAATAAAAATTGGCAAAGCCGCAAGAAGGAATGTGACTGCAAATGTTATCCAGAGAACCCAGGGAGATCTTGAAAACATTCCAAAAGCTATACCTGTATTACGAGTATATGTAAACCACAAAATCCCCGGAATAGCAAAAAACGGCTGAACAAGATATTTCTCAACTATCATTTTTGAAAGCTGATCCATTAGTATCACAAAGGTTACCCAGAACATATCACTTCACCCTTTGGTAGAAAAAAGGGCTTATTACTTTCAAATTAAGTTCGGCATAATTGAAAATACGCTCGGTGCTTCCAACAAACAAAATTCCACCGAGCTTAAGAGATTTCGCAAAATTTCTGTAGAGCTTATCTTTTGCTTCTGGTTCAAAATATATAACTACATTTCGGCAAATTATAAGGTCTACGGATTCAGGAAAAGGATCCTGGAGCATATTATGTTTTCTGAACAGAACCCTTTTCTTGGCGTTTTCTTTTATTTTGTAAGTCCCATCTAAAAGATCAAAATATTTGTCGAGATATGATTTTGGTGTACTAACCATTGATCTTGCTTCATAAATACCTGATCTTGCTTCCTCCAGGGCTCTTTCATCAAGATCAGTTGCCAGGATCGAGGCAGATAACGGAGCTCTTAATTCTTCCAGTAAAATAGCAAGAGAATACGGCTCCTCACCGCTTGCACAACCAGCACTCCAGGCTTTGAAATGCCCTCTCGAAGCATTTAAGAGCCCTGGTAGGTGCCTATCTCTGAGCTCCCACCATTTTTCTGGATTTCTGAAAAATTCAGTGACGTTTATAGTCAATTTGTCAAGAAATTCCTCTTTCGCTTGCTCATTTGCAAGCAAAAACCTTAAGTATTCCTGAAACGAGTTGAGTTTATATTTTCTTATCAATATTTCTATTCTCCGTTTTACCCTGTGAGGTTTATAACCAGACAGGTCGAGTCCAAAATATCTGTTGACTTCTCTAACGAACCATTGAAAATCTTCCAGGGGTAGCTCACCAGAAAACTGGGAAAGAAAGTCCTGCATACCATCTCTCCTTCTCAAATTTCGCAATCAGGTAAATATCCAGTATTTTTTTTCTAAAATCAATTGATTCATTTGTCGCAATGATCCATTCATCTTTGTTAAACCATCCAAAACCTATTTTTGTTTCAAATCCCATGTATTGTAGAAAAAAGTACATTCTGTTTAATGCCAGAGCGAATCTCATGCCTACATTTGGTATAACGAAAATTAAAGCGTTCTGATAAACGATTTCTAAACCATAACCATAGTTGGAAACAAAAGGTTCGAGCTCAAAGTTATAAAACTTTAATGGCACACCAAGATGATAACTTCCATTGTTACTCAACGATATGGAAAAATAACTTGACCTGAAAAATATCGAATAATCTTCCTGTACAACTCCTCCAATTGCCCCATTAAATGCCCACAGGCTTGTCGTATAAGGCTCGTAATCTACGTTGCTGTAACGAAGCCAGCTCATATCCGGCATTGAAAATTTGACCCCAGACGTATCAAAATCAAGCGAAAGATATTTAAGGCTATCGAAAGGCTTAAGCAAAGGAAACAATACCGGTTCTTTAGAATCACTGACAACACCACCGGTAAAAACCAGATCGGCCTGGACTTTCCAGAACTCAATATGTGGCAATAGCGTAAAGCCAAACCACTGAGCACTACCAGGCGCAAAATCGAGATTTACCGTGGCAGCAAAACAGCTCAGTGGTATCAGTAGAAATACCAGCCAGATTCTTTTCATTGATTCATCTGAGAAAGTATAGCCTCCATTTCTGCGTCGTCCATTTCGAAATTCGAATAAACATCCTGAACATCATCCATATCTTCAAGTGCATTAAGCAATGCCAGAATTTTTTCAGCATCCTTGCCTGTGACCTGAACAGTATTTTTGGGAACGTAAGATATACCCGCTTCAGCCTTATACCCATTTTTTTCAAGTTCTTCTTTCACGCTCATGAGATTATCCGGCGAAGTTGTGATTCTGACTGGGTCGTCCTGATCGTCTATGTCCTCTGCGCCTGCGTCTATTGCCATCATGACAAGTTCCTCTACATTGGCAACCTGATCGCGCGGAACACTTATTATGCCTTTTCTCTCAAAAATCCACCCCACTGCTCCAAGGTCTGCGAGGCTTCCTCCGTGCCTGCTCAACACATGCCGAAGTTCTTGAGCGGTTCGATTTTTGTTGTCTGTAAGAGCACGTATGTACAGAGCTACTCCACCTGGACCATAAGCTTCATAGATAATTTCCTGGTATTCTACACCTTCAAGCTCTCCTGTTCCACGCTTGATTGCCTTTTCGATATTTTCTCTTGGCATATTAGCTTCTTTGGCCTTTTCAATTGCTGTTCGTAACCTTGAATTTGTTTCCGGGTCTCCTCCGCCTTCGCGAGCGGCAACGATCAATTCACGAATAAGTTTAGTGAATAATTGCGATTTTTTCGCGTCCTGGGCCATTTTTCGATGTTTTATATTCGCCCACTTGTTGTGACCTGACATTTTCTTCCCTCCTAAGTTAGATTCTCTCCAAGATATTTTATCACCGTTATAGTTGTATCGTCATGTCTCTGAGTACCGTACGAAAAATCATCAACGTCTGCTTTTATCCTTTCGATAATTTCAACTGCTGTTTTCTCTCTGGTCATTAGAATCTGGTTATATAATCTTTCGAATCCATATTCATTTCCGTTCTTATCTCTTGCTTCAGTAACACCGTCCGTATACGCAACAAGAAGATCGCCAGGTTTCATCTTTGCTTCAAACATTTTATACGTAATATCCTTTATTATCCCAAGCGGCATATCTTGAGCCCGAATCGATTTCAAATCAGATCCGGATAATAATAATACAGGATTATGCCCGGCATTGACAAATTGAAGAACGCCGCTCGAATGTAAGCAAAGCAATATCATTGTCACAAACCGATCTTCCTCAAGATCATCACACAGCGCATTATTCAACTCAATAGCGAGCTTAGAAATATCATCAATTGTCCTGTACAAAGTCCTTAGAGCACTTCTCAAAGAAGTCATCATCAATGCTGCTGGTATACCTTTCCCCGATACGTCAGCAACTGTCACGAAAACTTTATCGTCCTTTACAAGGATATCATAATAATCTCCTCCAACCTGTATTGCTGGTATGCTATCGGCACTGATTTCTACGTAACTCAAAGATGGCAACCTCGAAGGAAAAAGCTTTTTTTGAATTTGCCTTGCTATCTCAAGCTGCTCTTTGAGCCTCTGCCTTTCAACTTCTCTTTTGAGTCTGACATATCTTTCACATATTGAAGCCAATAACTGAGCAGTAGCTTCGAGAATTTTTCTGTCTGCTGCTGTAAAAAAATCCGGAGATCTTTCAACCAGGGTAATCCTCCCCCATACAATATCACTACTTTTTACAGGAACAGATAAAAGATTCCGCACTAAATTATTCTGAGATGGTTCTATTAGCAAAACCTGATCATCTTGCTCGATCAGTCTAATAGACCTTTCGAACAAATCTCTATCAAAATCAAACAACTGCTCATAATTCGTATGTTTGTCCATAACATCCAGCTCAATTGAAATAGCAAAAAATGGAATAGTTTGCTTTAAGAGTTCTACAAGGGCATCCAATTTTTCTTCCGGATCCATTACGTTGGCAAGCAAATTATTGAGTTCAAAAAGAGTGGCTATTTCCTGGTATGTTTTCGACAGTTCCTCTATGTGTTCTTCCAAAAGCTTTGTACAATCTTTACGACGTTCGTTGAGCTCAATTAAAATTTTATCCATAGCGTTTGCTATATCTTTCAAACTCGCAAATCCTTTGTAAGGGGGGAGCTCAACGGCTTTTGAAATACGTTCATAAATTTCCTTAAGGTCACTTTCCACGCTGAATCACCCTTCTAACTTCCTCGAGCAATTTCAAAGGGCTGAACGGTTTTGTCAAAAAGCTATTTGCGCCAAGTTCAAGAGCCGTTTTTGGATCACTTTCGCCACCTTTTGCCGTCAACATTATTACCGGGATTTCTTTCAAATTCTCATCTTTTCTCATTGTTCTGAGGACTTCAAAACCATCTATATACGGCATCATAATATCAAGTATTACCAGATCTGGTTTTTCCTGTCTCAATTTTTCAAGCGCTTCTCTGCCGTCTTTTGCCTCCTGCACGGAATAACCTTCTTTGATTAAATTGAAACTAACTATTTTTCTTAAAACCTCAGAATCATCCACAACTAACACTCTGTATCCCATGAAGATTCCTCCAGAATCTCAGATAATGGTCTTTCATTACAAAAAGCCTCTGTGCATTCAATCAGCAGAAAACCATCTCTTCTGTTTAAAATAGATTCGTACAAATATTTGGCGTGAACCATTTTATCCTTTGGTTGTAAATATTTTATCACAGCAAAATCACCTTTAAAGTCAAAAGACACCTGATGAAAAAAATCTTTCACAAGGCCATATTTTCTTTTTTCGGGCACTTCCAGTGGTTTTTCCTCATCATATCTGGAAATATCCACACTGCTTTTTGGAATGATCAGTCTAAACTCATAAGAAGTAACAAGCCTGTTCATATTCATTTCTGTCCACCATAATTTGACTGGGTAAAGACCACAAAGAGATGTTCTCTTCAATTTGTTGAGGGCTTCTACTTTATTTTTAAACGCAATTCTCACATACAGCGCTAAATTGATCACGCCTGTTGGCACAGGGTCCAGATATGACACTTTTACCTTCTGATGAAACCCCTCTGTCATAATCAAAGGCAATCCAGAGCGCCGCAAGTTTCTTTCGATCGCATTTGAAGTTTCTATCGCTGAAAGAAATCTTATCAACCCGTATTTTTTGTATCTTACGATTGCAAACATTTTTCCTCCTGAAATATTAGACTCAATAATTATACTACGAAAAAATGTAGTCGAATTCAATTGCTTGGAGTATAATGTACTGTGAGGATTAAAAGGAGTGACGAACTTGTACTATAAAGTTTCGCGTGATCCTATACATTCAGAAATTTTTCTGTACCCCCTGGAGATTCTGGCAATTGACACAAGGCCTGTTCAAAGACTTCGCTATTTATCTCAGCTTGTTGGAGCCGAACTGGTTTATCCCGGAGCAACTCATAACAGATTTGCGCACTCACTTGGTGTTATGCATATTTGCGGTTTGTATGCATCAAAGTTATTTGAAGAACCCGCTAAGAGAAGAATTATAAGACTTGCTGGTTTATTGCACGATATAGGTCATGGTCCATTCAGTCATCAATTCGATGACATAGTTTACAGGAGAATGGGATTTAACGATGGCCACGATCAATTCAGGGAAAGAATATTATTAGAGTTAATGCCAAATGAAATGATGGATTCTTACAGAAGAATCTCGGACAACAGAATGAGAAAAGCCATTGCTGAAGATTTGCGCGAAACAATGCAAACAGAAGAGATATCTTTCGAAGTTTTTCGAAAATTGATGGAATTAGTGAACAAAATTTTCAAGGGAGAAGAATCCGGGAGTGTTGAATTCAATATTGTTCAGGGCCCACTTGGAGCAGATAGATTTGATTTTCTCTTAAGGGATTCTTATTACAGCGGGACGAGGCATTTCGGAGTGGGAGCTCTCGATAGAATCATAAGGAATTCTTTCATAAAAGAGAAAGATTCCAAATCCATCCTTTGCTACCACGTGAAAATACTCGATCAAATTTATACAAGTTTGTTTGGAAGATTTATGATGTATAAAAATGTCTATTTTCATAAAACATCGAGGGCAGCTGACCTTATGATACAGGAAATACTTTCCTGTATTTACGAACCCCTCAGGCTCGCCGAAAAAGTTAATAACCTTGAGGAATTTCTCGAACTAACAGACCAGTCTATATTGTCTTTGATCAAAAATGAATTCCGTAAACTCCTGGAAAAATATGATGCAGAGGAAGAAGATCTCCTTGAAGAAAAGACAGAAGTCAATTATGTAGATCGTCTTTTAATAAAAGCGTACAGATTGCTGAGAAGATTCGAGTCGCGGAATCTGTGGAAACTTCTAACTGAAACAAGTTTTACCGCTTCTGGAGCGGACCCTTCAGTGATGAGCAAAGCAGTAGCCAATAACACTCTTGAGAAAATAAAACTAAGATTAGAGGAACTCGAAAAATCTGCGGAAATACCGGAAGAAGACAGGCAGATTCTGTCAGAAATATTGGAGAATTTCAACGAATTTTTCAAAATCGATACGCCATACAAACTTTCCTTAATACATCCTAATGAGTTCATAAAAAGCAACGTTTTTCTGTACGACCCTTCAAGAGAAGAGATCTACTCTATGGAAGATTACCTGAAAGAACACCCTGCTTATCAATTGATGGCAAGTAACCTTGTTCAAATAGTGCGAGTGTATGTAACGCAGGATATCCGGCAAATCCTTAAAAAATACAATATTTTACCAGATAATGGCCTGGAGCTGACAACGAGGTGGTGAAGTGAAAAGGAAGATGGCACTTTTTCTTATCGACATCAGCTTGACTTTTTTTGCCGGTGTAGTAGCTCTTTTTGTGAGATTAGGCTTCGACTGGCCTGAGCTCGCAAAATATTTTTTAAGTATACCTATTTACTGCACAATAGCTGCCATTGTGTATATTGCGAATGGGACATACAAAATAGTTTGGCTTTATGCTTCTTTTAAAGATATGGTGCTGTTGATGAGAGGAACAATTATCGCATATCTTTTAAATGTGGTTTTTTTTCACCTGACGAATTTTGTTGTTTTGCCCCGATCAGTTGGAATGATGACTTTTCTCGGTTCAACAATGATTCTCATAGCGAGCAGATTTTTTTGGCAATGGCTAAACACCGTCCCACCCTCAGCAGGAAAACGTGTACTGATAGTTGGTGCAGGTAGTGCCGGAACCATGCTACTTGAAGATTTTGAACACCGCCCACAGCTCGGCAAGGTAGTTGGATTCATCGACGATTCACCAAGAAAGATAGGCAGGAAAATTCATGGTGTGCCTGTGTACGGTCCCGCTGATAGAGCTATGGAAATTGTAGAGATGCTCAAAATCGACGAAGTTATTATAGCTATACCTTCAGCCACAGCTGAGCAGATGAGGAGGATCATTTCTCTGATAAATCCAAGAAGAGTAAAGATAAGAACTCTTCCTGGCATATATGAATTAACAGATGGTCAAGCAAGAGCGGGATCGCTCAGGGAACTAAAAATAGAAGATCTGCTTGGAAGAGAAGAAGTAAAAGTTGATCTGCAGCAAATAAAATCGTACATAAACGGTAAAAGAATAATGGTTACCGGTGCCGGCGGGAGCATAGGAAGTGAATTATGCAGGCAGTTATCAAAACTTGAACCTTCTACTCTTATACTGCTTGGTAAAGGAGAAAATAGCATATATAAAATTGACGAAGAACTCCGTGTAGAAAATCCATCCGTAGAAAGAATAAGGGTAATAGCAGATATATCAGATCCAACCAGAATGGAACAAGTTTTTCGACTAACAAGGCCACAGATAGTTTTCCATGCTGCTGCACATAAACATGTTCCGTTGATGGAAGAAAATCCTTATGAAGCCCTGAAGGTAAATACACTCGGAACAAAAATCGTTGCTGAACTGTGCTGTAAATTTGAAGCCGAAAAAATGATATTCATATCAACAGATAAAGCCGTTAATCCTTCTTCAATAATGGGTGCAACAAAACGATTAGCTGAATTACTTCTTCTCTCAATGAATCAGGGTTGCAAAACCAATTTCGTTATTGTGAGGTTTGGCAATGTTATAGGTAGTCGAGGAAGTGTAGTTCCAAAATTCATGGACCAAATTTCAAAAGGCGGCCCTGTTACAGTAACAGATCAGCGCATGGTGAGATATTTTATGAGCCTTTCAGAAGCAGTATCTCTGGTTTTACAAGCTGGAAGTTTTGGAACAAACAAAGATCTTTTTGTTCTTGACATGGGTAAACCCATATCCATAGATGAACTTGCAAGAACAATGATTTTGCTCAATGGGTTGATACCAGAGCAGGATATAAAGATTGTTTACACAGGCAGTAGAAGTGGCGAAAAAATGTCTGAAGAATTATTCTATGAAGATGAGTTCGTTGAGTCAACGAAGCATCCAAAGGTCAAAATGGTGAAAACAAAAAAGAAGATAGCTTATGAAGAACTCTGTAAATCACTTGAAGAAATGATAAAACTGTCAATAGACAAACCTGGAGAATTGATAGAATACGTGAAACGCTTTCTGAGATCCATTGAAGAGGGGAAAAAATGACTTTTATTGTTTCATTCTTTTTAAATCTGCTTTTCGTGGGATTTTTTGCAAGAAAATTTCCTCTCGATATGCCAAACTCAAGAAAGATTCACACCATACCCATACCATTAACTGGTGGTGTAGCTATATTCATTGCACTACTTGTAACTGAAAAAAATCTCTTAACCATAATTCCAGTTGTTTTAGCTTTTTCACTCGGATTTCTGGATGATATAGAAGATTTGTCTTACAAAATCAAGTTACCTGTTCAATTCTTAATAGCCCTGAGCGCTCTTTTTGTGGTTTCTCAGAAAATAACTTTTTTTGGAATAACATTAAACAATACATTGGGCAGAGTAATTGAATTATTCTGGTTCATGTCAATGCTCAATGCAATCAACATGATAGACGGTATAGATGGACTTGCATGTTCCACAACAATGATAAGTTCACTCCTATCAAAAGAATACAGCCTTGCTTTGGCCGTTGCGGGGTTTTTACCATTCAACTTGCCCAGAGCAAAATCTTTCCTTGGTAATAGTGGCGCAACATTGCTTGGAATATATCTTCCCATGAGGGTGCTTGAATTTTTTGATGGCGATCTGGGATTTGCCACAATCTTTCTCGGATATCCGGCTTTCGAGATACTGAGCAGCTTTACGCGCCGAATAATAAAACACAAAAATCCACTCGTTGCAGATAAAGAACATACCCATCATCTATTGATCAAAAAAACCAATATCTATAAGACTTTAATTGTTCTACTCTCTTTTTCGCTGCTTTGTAACCTCCTCGGCCTATCCAAAAAACTCTGGTCCTTCGTGATCTACTTGTGCATCTGCGCTGTTTTCTTCGCTTATTGCTTCCTTCAGCGCCGCGATAGCAACCGCTAACTGCGATTCATCAGGTTGGGCAGTTGTTAATTTCTGCAGAAGCAGGCCTGGCAAAATGAAGATCTTGCTGATCTTTGATCTTCTGGCAGAAATTCTGAGAAACTCGTACGCAACACCTATGACCAGTGGTATAAAGACAACTCTAATCACTACTCTCCAGGCCAAACTGTTCGGTTTTACTATACCCAGCAAACTGAAAACAATTATAGAGGCTATAAGAAAAATCATAGCAAAATTTGTACCACACCTTGGATGAATAGTACTATGTTTTACTGCATTTTCGACGGTCAACTCTTCTCCGGCCTCGTATGTATGTATACTCATATGTTCTGCTCCATGATACTGGAAAATTCTTTTTACATCTTTCAAAAATGAGATAATACCGACGTAGATAAGAAACATCGCGATTCTTATTAAGCCTTCTGTGAGTGAAAACAAAAACTCATTTTGTTTTAAGAATCCCAGGAGATTTGTTATCATGACAGGAGAGATTATAAATAAACCGACAGCCATCACTACAGCTAAAAAAATAGACCAGAATGTTTCTGATTTTTTCATTTTCTGTCCGGAGCTTATCTCGGCTGATCTGTCCAGAGCGTATATTCCATAATAGAGAGAGTAAAATAGACTAACAATTCCTCTTAGAAAAGGAATTTTGAAGAACTTCGATTGTGAAGGAGATTTTTTTGCTATTTCCTCTATTACTATCTTTCCCTCACTGTTCCTAACCGCAACAACAACTTTTTTGCCCATCATCAGAACACCTTCGATTACAGCCTGTCCACCTACTTTCATATCGTCCCTCCTTAGTTGCACGGTGGCATTTTTACGATAAATTCACTGCCTTTGTTGAGTTCGCTTTCTACTTCAATCTTACAATTCATGGTTTTCGCAAGTTTTTCCACCAGTGATAATCCCAATCCATATCCTTCGCTTGATCGAGATTTATCCCCTTTGTAAAACTTGTGGAATATTTTGTTTTTTTCAAATTCACTCATACCTATTCCAAAATCTTTTACACTTACCCAGCTATCACCACATTTGAGAATTATTTCTTTTCTGTCTTTTGAAAACTTCACAGCATTTTCAACCAATGCTTTTACAATGATTTCAAGTACCCTCGGGTCTGCGTATCCACAACCTTGACCTTCGACATATATTGAAAATTCCTTGAACTGTAATCGAAACTGCTCTGCAAGGTTATGTAAAAAAGTGTTGAGCTCTATATTTTGAAATTCTACTTTCGTAACAGGTTTCGAAAGCGATAGCAGAGTTTCAACCAGCTTTGCAAGTTTAATAGAAGTATCCTGGATCGTTCTGGCAGACTCAATAACTATTTCTTTGTTGTATGAAAACTTTTGCATCAATTCTGCATAACCCTGTATAGTTGCCAGCGGCGTTTTCAACTCATGGGAAACATCATTTATGAAATCATTCTGTGCTTCAAATCCAACCTGGAGCCTGTCAAGCATCTCATTGATTGTCTTTGCCAGTTTTGAAACCTCATCATTTGTTTCAGGATCATGGACTCTCTTGGCTAAATCCGCAGCATTTATATCTTTCAGTTCATCTGTTATTCGACGCATTGGTGTGAGAGATTTGTTTACAAAATAATTCCCAAGTACAAAAGAAAAAACACTGAAAATCACCCATAGCATGAAAAAGGACCTGGCAAGAATTCTAAGAAAATCACCCATGCCTCCAGCCGGAGAGAGCAGGTAATAATCTCTTTCTTTGTTAAGAACAACGAACTTTGCTTTGAAAACAAGATATTCATCTTCACCCAGTTTTATGTAGGCGGGATTTTTAACTGAGAAAACACGAGAAAGAAAATGATCAAAATTTTCATGCTCAGTATTTATAGAGCCCGCTATTAAATTACCATTTTCGTCAATAATAGCTACACCTGGGGGTAAAGCAAAATTTCTCATAACCCCGGGCATTCTGAGAAATTGAAGAACATTCTGCCTCAAAGACTCGACAGATCGGTTTAAATGTATATTTTTCACCAGCTTATAAGCACTAATCAATCCAAAGCCAAGAATTATCGAAAAAAATGTCGTATACCAGAATACCATTTTCCATTTAAGCGTCGAGAACATAACCAGTCCCTCTCACAGTTTTAATAAAATCTGCGTATTCTCCAAATTTATCCCTCAAGTACTTTATATAAACATCAACTATGTTTCGGCTTATATAACTGTTGTTTCCCCATACTTCTTTGAGCAATTCATCTCTACTCACAACTTTTCTCATGTTAACATAGAGGTGGTATAAAAGAGCACTTTCCCTGTCTGAAAGAATTGTTTCTCTGCCATCAGGAAAGCTAAGAATTTTCGATTTCATATCAAATGTCAATGGACCTATTTTCAACAAATCTGTTTTTCTAACCCTTCTGGCTACAGCTTCGACACGCGCCAGCAATTCATCCAGGTGAAAAGGTTTTGGGAGATAATCATCGGCTCCTTTTTTCAAGCCGCGTATCTTATTTTCAACCTCACCTCTGGCAGTTAGAATAACTATACCAACTTCTGCATCGGTTGATCTTATTTTTTCCAAAACCTCAAAACCATCCATACCTGGGAGCATCAGATCAAGCACAACAACCACTGGATTTTCCAGTAAAAATGTTTGCCATCCATCCTCACCATTATGAGCCACATATACTTCATAGCCGTTATTTTCAAAAAGAATCTGCAAAAGACGGGCTATTTTCGGATCATCTTCTACTATCAGTAATCTGATAGGCCATCAACTCCTTGTATTGCTGAAAAATCCTGTTGGCATACTCTGTTTTCATACTACCACCATTGTACAACTCAAGCGCCTTTAAAAGATTGCCGGAAGTTCTTTGAATCAAATATTTGAGATATAAGACACCGTATTCAATGTTCAACTCATAGTTCCAAAGCAGGGTTATCCATCCTTCTTCAGGCTCAGATAAGTCGTAGATTTGCGCGACAAATTGTGCTGTCTGTGGTTTGATTTGAACTAAACCAAGCTCACCATACATGCCAACAACATTCCTGAACTCACTTTCCACTTTTATTAGGGCTATTATTATCAAAGGATCAAGATCATATTTTTCTGATATTTCAATAATACTCTCATACAAATCATCTATTATTTGTTCATCCACGATCAGACCGTGACCAGATCGGCTTTCTATAACGAGCTCCTTAAACCAGCTCGGAGTCGTGTTAGCTACAAATGTGACACTGAAAAATACGAGAATCAATAAAAAGCCTGTTTTTAATCTCGAATATACCATTTTGCACCTCCACAAAAGTCTTATCTGTTATAATTTAATCAAAGGAGGAACCACATGGAAGCCCTTTATCGAAAATATAGGCCAAAGAACTTCGATCAAATAATAGACCAGCTTCAAGCAAAATTGGTTCTCCAAAATGCATTACTCAAAAATAAGATATCACATGCATATATATTTTCAGGCCCCCGGGGAACCGGCAAGACCTCTGTTGCGAGAATTCTCGCGAAGGCTCTGAATTGCTCAAACAGAAAGGGATATGAGCCATGCTGTGAATGCGAAAGTTGTCTCTCTATCGACAGAGGAACGCACCCAGATGTTATAGAGCTTGATGCAGCTTCAAACAGAGGTATTGATGAAATTCGCAAAATCAGAGACGCAGTTGGATTTAAACCAATGCTCTCGTCGCACAAGATTTATATAATTGATGAGTTTCACATGTTAACTCGTGAAGCATTTAATGCTTTACTGAAAACTCTTGAAGAGCCTCCTGAAAAAGTACTTTTTGTGCTCGCGACAACCAATCTTGAAAGAGTACCACAAACGATAATATCGAGATGCCAGGTCATAGAATTCAGAAATTTTAGCGAAGATGCTATCCTTGAAAACATCAGAAAGGTTGCCCATTTTGAGTCGATAGAGTTGCATGAGGACGCAGCAAGAATGATAGCTAGAAGAGCATCTGGCGGTATGCGTGATGCGTTATCTTACTTAGAGCAAATTGCAAATTATGCTGATGGTCAAGTGATAACGCCACAGGTCGTGGAAAAAGCCCTTGGACTCGTACCAGATGAAATAGTTCAAAGGTACATTAAAGCCATCAGAAACGGACTGGTAAAAGAAGTCGGGGAACTGGTGGATGAGGTACATAGAAGTGGCTTAGATGTCGATCAGTTATTGCAGTCATCTATCGAAATCATAGAAGAAGAAATTTCACGAAATCCATCAAGAGATCTAATATCAATTGGTGAAAATTTGGTTTTGATTCTCAGAGAGCTCAAATATAGTGAGAATAGAAAAGCTATTTGCAAACTCCTTTCGATGAATCTTGCTTCGAAGTTTGAATCACCTGAAAAAATTGAGCATGATTATGAAATCAAAAATAAATCAACCGAAAAATCAGAACCCGTAGAAGAGAAAAAAAGTTCAAAAGAAAAAAGCAAAATAGAGGAACTTCTGAGTTATTTGAAGGAACAGGGCGATATGGCTATTTGTATAGCTTTGTTACAGTCTAAAATCTCAGACAGAGGAGATAGTATTGAGATATCCTTACTACCTTCACAGAGATTTCAGTACGAGTATCTGAGGGAAAAAATCCTTGAAGTTGAATATTTGTTTAAAACATATGTGAAAAGAAACTGCGTGGTAGATATACGCTTGGACGAAGACCGAGAAAGGAGAATCCTCCAGAAACTCCAGGAAAGTTTTCCGGGAAAAATTCGTATAGAGGAGTGAAGTTGAGTGAAAAAAATAAAAGGGTTTGGTGGAAAAAGTTATGGCAAAATTGATAAGAGTAGCGGGTTTGAGCAGATTCAACAAAAAATGAGAGACGAGATTGAGAAACTCGAAAATTCTTTTGAAAACATAGAAGTTTCATCTACATCGGGTGGCGGAGCAGTAAAGGTAACAGCCAAGTGCAATTATGAAATTGTCTCTATTGAGTATGAAGATTCTTTGCTGGAAGATAGAGAAATGTTCAATGACTTGATAGTTGCGGCTATTAATGAGGCGTTGCGAGAGGTAACAAAAAAACGCGAGGAGGAGCTTTCAAAAATAGTTGGGTTGAGTGGATTACCTGGTTTGTGAGATTTTACACAAAGTGATCACCATTTTAAACAAAGATGATATAACATAATACTGAACATTCAAAAGGGAGGGAAAAGCATGAAAATAGCAATTAACGGGTTTGGACGTATTGGAAGAATCGTGCTCAGGGAAATCCTTAAGAGAAATTCGAAAGATATTGAAGTTGTTGCTATCAACGACATAACCGATACCGCTACTCTTGCTCATCTTTTTAAGTATGATTCTGTTCACAAGATTTATCCAGGTGAGGTTTCGGCTAAGGAAAATGAACTGATTATCGATGAAAAAAGCTACAAAGTTTTCAGCGAAAAAGATCCATCGAAATTACCGTGGAAAGATCTTGGTGTTGATATAGTCATTGAATCAACAGGAATTTTTAGGGACAAGGAAAAAGCTTCACTCCACCTTCACGCAGGAGCAAAGAAAGTGATAATTACTGCACCGGCAAAAGGAGAAGATATAACCGTAGTTATAGGTTGCAATGAGAAAAATTTGAAACCAGAACATACAGTGATTTCATGTGCTTCATGTACAACAAACTCAATAGCACCAGTAATCAAAGTGCTCCACGAAAAATTCAATATTTTGAGTGGTTTCTTAACAACAGTTCATGCTTATACAAATGATCAAAGAGTTCTTGACCTTCCTCATAAAGATTTGAGAAGAGCGAGAGCTGCTGCGGTGAATACCATTCCTACCACAACTGGTGCAGCAAAAGCAGTTGCCCTGGTTGTTCCAGAATTGAAAGGAAAACTTGACGGTGTAGCATTAAGAGTTCCAGTTCCAGATGGCTCAATCACAGATTTTGTTGCAGTAGTTGAAAAATCAACCACAGCTGAGGAAGTAAACGAAGTTATGAAAGAGGCATGCGAAACATCACTTAAGGGAATTGTCAAATATAATACTGATGAAATAGTAAGTAGCGATATAGTGGGGACACCATACTCGGGTATTTTTGATGCAACGTTGACAAATGCTAAGGGCAATTTGATAAAGGTGTTCTCCTGGTACGATAATGAATACGGTTATAGCTGCCGTGTTGTTGATACAGTTGAACTGGTTTCAAAAATGATTTAACTCAAAAGAGGGGTGTTATCCCCTCTTTTCACAAGTCAACAGGAGGTGATAAGATGAAAAAATTGACAATAAAAGATATAGATCTTTCAAATAAAGCAGTGATAATGAGAGTTGATTTTAACGTCCCTATCGGTAAAGATGGAAAAGTATCTGACGACACACGAATCACAGCCGCTCTTCCAACAATCAAATATGCTGTCGAGAAAAAAGCAAAAGTTATATTGCTTTCTCACTTGGGCAGGCCAAAAGGATCATTTGATCCAAAGTATAGTTTAAAGCCGATCGCGGAGCATTTAAAAAATATATCAGGTTTGAATGTAATCTTTGTTCCACATGTAGTTGGTGAAGAAGTAAAAGAAGCTGTGAAAAATATGAAGGTTGGCGATGTACTTTTACTTGAAAATACCAGATTTCATCCTGGCGAAGAAAAGAACGACCAGGAATTGGCTAAAGCCTGGGCGGAGCTTGCCGATATTCACGTAAATGACGCGTTTGGTACAGCACACAGGGCACACGCCTCAAATGTCGGTATTGCAAATTTCATACCCAGTGTCGCAGGGTTCCTTATGGAAAAGGAAATTGATTTTCTGAACAAGGTCACTTATGAACCAGATCACCCATATGTAGTTGTGCTTGGTGGTGCGAAAGTATCGGATAAAATAGGGGTAATAACTAATCTCTTAAACAAAGCTGATAAACTCCTCATCGGTGGGGCTATGATGTTCACATTTCTCAAAGCCCAGGGATTAAAAGTCGGATCCTCCCTGGTCGAAAATGACAAACTGGATCTTGCAAAACAAATACTTGAGCAAGCAAAGGAAAAGAAAGTTGAGATAGTCCTCCCTGTGGATGCCATCGTTGCCCAAAAAATAGAAGCCGGCGTTGAGAAGAAAACAGCTGACTTAAAAGATGGAATAGATGATGGGTGGATGGGATTGGATATAGGTCCAAAAACAATAAAAGTATTCGAAGAAGCTTTGAAAAACGCTAAGACTGTCGTTTGGAATGGTCCTATGGGCGTTTTCGAAATTGAAGATTTTGCAGGGGGAACGAAAGCTGTTGCTGAAATGATAGCCAAAATAAAAGGAACAACTGTTATAGGCGGGGGAGATTCTGCGGCAGCTGTTGCCAAATTCGGTTTGGAATCAGCTTATTCGCATGTCTCGACAGGAGGAGGAGCATCACTCGAATTTCTTGAAGGAAAGGATCTCCCAGGTATAAGGAGTATTGCTGATAAAAAAAAATAGATAGAGTCATATTAGCTGGTAACTGGAAAATGAACAAAACTAATGAACAGGCTAAATTCTTTGTTAATAAACTTGTTCAGGATCTGGCGGGTATGAATTTCAAGATAGTATTGTGCCCGCCTTTTGTTTGCCTCTCCGATATTACAGAAATACTCAAGGGAAGTAACTTACATATAGGTGCACAGAATTGTTATTACGAAAATTTTGGAGCCTTCACCGGTGAAATCTCTCCTGTGATGCTTAAGGAATTGAATATTGAATATGTAATCATCGGCCATTCCGAACGTCGTCACATTTTTGGTGAAACAGATGAAATGATCAACAAAAAGATCAAAGCTGTACTCAGCAATGGTATGAAACCAATCATATGTATTGGTGAAACAAAAGAAGAGAGGGAAAAGGGATTAACCTTTTGCGTCATTGAATCTCAGCTGAGACAAGCATTGTTTGGTCTGAACGAAGATGATGTCAGAAAGATTGTAATAGCTTATGAGCCAGTGTGGGCTATTGGAACGGGGATAGTTGCAAAACCACATCAGGCTCAACAAGTGCATATGTTTATACGAAAGTTGCTTGAACAACTTTATGGTCAGGAATTTGCTCAGCAGATACCCATTTTATATGGAGGTAGCATTAAGCCTGATAATTTCCTTGGGTTAATGATTCAGCCGGATATTGATGGCGGCCTGGTAGGTGGAGCAAGTCTTGATGATCAGTTTGTTGAACTTGCAAAGATAGCCTCCTGGTTAGTATAAACAAGCCCCTATGGGGCTTGTTTTATAAAGCGATCTTCAACAAAAACCGGTACAATGCTGTATAAATCTGTTTGAGAACAGAATGTTATATCTGACGAGAATCCATATTCAGCGAGTTCTTGAGCATGCTGCGATTCAAAGAGAAGTTTTGAAAGATCCTTTCTCCTGGATTGCTTCCATAATTCTCTTGATATTCTTGCTCCATCCGTCAATTTATCATTTAGTTCATAGACAATTGCACCGGCACAGAGTACATCTTCATACGCAATCTTTCCTTTTTGCCCGGAACATACAATTGTCACATGGTCATGATTTCTCAGCTGTTCGATAACTGCATGTAAATTTAGAAAACAAGCTGCATACAATTTCTGTGAATTGATCATTGATATAGCTCTTGTGCCATTTGTTGTTGTGAGAATAACCTCTTTGTCTTTCACAGTGAAATACTCTATAGGAGAATTTCCGAGATCAAACCCTTTTGGTTTTATTCCTTTTCTTTCCCCACAGATCAGAATATTTTCCGCTTTTCTCTTTTTAGCCTCTGCTATCTTCCTGACAGGTACCACACATCTGGCACCATTCGCAAGTGCTGTGACAATAGTACTTGTTGCTCTCAAAACATCCACAACAACACAAACATGTTGCTGTGATACAGGTTCAGGTAAAAACAGAACATCAATCAATTTTATCTCACTCCGAGGAGTTTATCTATTCTCGCTCTATCAAAACCAATTACAAGCTGGTTCCCTATTTCAACAACAGGGACACCTGTTTGACCGGTCCTTCTCACAAGTTTTTCAGCATCTTTTTGGCTTTTTGATACATCTACCTCTGTAAATTTAAGACCAAGTTCCCTGAGATAGCTTTTCACTTTGACACAATAAGGGCAACCTGGCGCGGTATAAACTGTTATTTTATACATTTAGCCACCTCCGACAAATATTGTACTCTTTTTGTCGGAATTTTCAATACCTATTTTTTTATATCATCTCTTATGGACTGTATACTATTTGCATCCAGGTAAACCCGCTGATATGTTTTCCCATCAACAACAATCTGTATGGGTTTATCGGTAATAGATTCAGGATAGTAATATCTTGAGGCATTCCTTTGCAACTCATACATTAATTTTGCAAGGCCAGCAGGGGTAAAAGTTGTCTCTGGCTTTAGTGCTGACACCCATTGTTTAAAAAACAAATAATCAAAGGTTTTTGAATTCCTGTTTGATAGCTTCTTCAGAAGGTTTTCAAAATTATCCTCCTCCTGGCCCAAGACCTGTTTTGAAAATTTCGAGATCTGTTCCTTGCTTACAACGGCGTAATATCTTCTGTTTGAAGTTGACTCGATCATTGCTTCTGAGAAGCTGAAAACTTCCAGTGGGTTTTGTACGTCCAGGGATCTGTTGGTCAATGGATTAAAAGAGTACTGTGGAAATCTTAAAATGTATATCATTCTCTTAGTTGTGTCAACTCGTATGAAATAAGCCACATTGTCATCTTTGCATACAAAAGCAAAATGGACAGTCTCGGACAAAAATTCTTCCGAGTTCTTGATAGCATTTGAACTTAGCAAAAACCACAGGCCAAAACTTCCGGCAGCAATAACAGCCACTAACAGAAACCACAAGAAGCCGCTTCTTCTTTTTTTCATAATCTCATGCCTCCCTCACGACTGCTGTCAAATTAGCTTCTTTCATCAATAACTGCTTTTTTTCGTAAGCTAATATTGGTTAAATAAATTCAAATATGAATCACTTAACCTCATTTGCTCTTATTTAAATCTACCGCTGAACCACGCCAGTTCCAGTTGGAATTTCCCTTTTGCAATTCTATCAGCCAATTCCACATCCTCACAGTTTCAGGCAAGATAAATAAACCTCTCTTAATTGCATACTGTATTTTGTTTTCAACTATCAAAAAAAGTGCCTGGTTCAAATCTTGTTTTGCTACTTGCCTTAGCCAATTAATATTGTCATAGATTCTGTTTTCCTCAAGTGAATCTGACAGAAAAACAATCTTTCCTATGTCTGCAAGATTTTCCTTGCCGCTTGTGTGGTATGCAATAGCCTGTAGAATTTCTCTGTCGCGCAGATTAAACCTTCTTTTGACAAATTCTGCCGCAATTTTACCATGCAGGAGAATCGGGTTCAATCTTTCGAGCTTTGTAATTCTAATTCTGTACGCAACAGCCATTCTCAAAAGAACATCCGGTTTTACATCTCTAAAGATATCATGCGCAAATCCAGCAACAGCCACACGATCCTCATCTACTTCATGAATTTTTGCAAGTTGTACGGCAAAATCTACACAGGATTTGATGTGTAAAAAACGTTTATTGCTGAGCAACAAATCAGAAATTTTATGTAACTCCCGAAAAATCTGATCCATCTCACCAACCTTCTCTTTCAATTTCAACTATCTCAAGGCCCATGGTGTTTTCTATCAATGCTGTTATATCCTCAACCACGGCATCGAGTATGCTTTGTGATGAAGAAACGATCGCAACTCCCAATTCTGACCATGTTTTTGAATCACTGTATCCAATCTCACATGCAGATACATTGAATTTTGCTCTAATCTCATTGATAAGTTTTTTCAATAATGAGCGCTTTTCTTTGAGACTGGCTATGCCAAACAATCTCAATTTATAACTCAAAACAGCTACGTGCATCCAAAATCACCTTAAAAATAGGGGGAATTTCCCCCCTTTATCATGCATTTTGACTTTCTTGCTTTCTCTCCTGGATTACTTTTTCCTGAATATTGGGTGGAACTTCCTGGTATCGTACAAATTTCATCGTGAAATAACCACGACCACTGGTAATTCCAGAAAGCTTTCCAGAAAAATCAAGCATTTCTGCTAGAGGAACTTCTGCCTTCACTTTTGACATACCCCTCCCGATTGATTCCATTCCCTGCGGCCTTCCTCTTCTGCTTGTTACCTCACCTATGACATCTCCTGCAACTTCATCGGGACAGAATATTTCGACTTCCATTATAGGTTCCAGCAAAACTGGTCTTGCTTCTTCCATACCTTTTCGGAATGCTTGAATGGCTGCGATCTGGAAAGATATATCTGAGGAATCAACTTCATGATATGAACCATCGAAAAGCGTTACTCGAACATCAACAACCGGATAACCAGCCACAGAGCCTCTTTTCATTGCTTCAACGATACCTTTCTCAACAGAGGGAATAAAATTCTTTGGTATGACTCCACCAAAGATTTTATCGACAAATTCAAAACCCGCTCCTCGCGGAAGTGGTTCCAGCTCTATTTTGACATGTCCGTACTGTCCATGACCTCCTGTTTGCTTTTTATGTTTGTATTCGGCTACCGCTTTTTTCGTAATAGTTTCTCTATAAGCTATCTTTGGCTTTCCCACTTCTACATCCACGCCAAAGGTGCTTTTCAATCTTTCAATCATTACATCTAAATGGATATTCCCTAAACCGGAAACTACTGTCTCTCCGGTTTCAGGATCGTATTCCCATTTGAATGCAGGGTCTGTCTCAGACAGCCTTGATAATCCATTACTAATTTTATCAATATCTGATTTGGATTTTGGATTAACTGATCTTGAGAACATTGGTTCTGGAAATGCCGGGGTTACAATAGTTAGTTTTCGATCTTTGTGTGTAAACGTTTCACCGACGGAACCTTCTTTGAGCTTTGGTAAAACAACTACATCCCCACATGAAGCCTGGTCCACTTCTATCTGATCTTTTCCACGTGGAAGATAAATTCGACCAAATTTATCCGATGTACCTCGATTGACATTCACATACGTATCGCCAGGTTTCACTGCACCGGCTATGATTTTTATATAACTGACACGTCCCACGAATGGATCGACCACTGTTTTAAAATTATATGCGCAGAATGGTTCTGTCTCAGAAGGTTTAATTTCGACCTCTTCTCCAGAATCAAGCCTCGCCATGTACGAAGTTGTTTCAGATGGACTCGCACCAAGTAGAGAAACATAATCCAAAATCAGGTCAATACCTATGTTTTTTTCAGCAGACCCACAAATAACAGGAACTATTTGGCAGGTCTTGTAGGCTTTGATCATAGCATGTATTAATTCTTCAGAACCTATTTCCTGCCCATCGAGGTATTTTTCCATGAGTGTATCATCTGATTCAACAACGTCTTCAATGAGCCTCAATCTTAACTCCTGAACTTTTTCGGAAAATTCTGAAGGTACGGGGATTTCCTCGCGTTTTCCAGAGTTGTATACATAAGCTTTCTCGGATATGAGGTCGATTAATCCTCTGAAATTTGCCTCGCTCCCTATTGGAAGAGTAACAGCAACTATTTTTCTATCGAAAGATGAGGCAAGCTCATTCACGGCACTTTCGAAATTTGCTCGTTCTTTGTCCATTTGATTTATAAAAACCATCACAGGTTTTTTCATATCTTCAGCCATCTGCCAGGTTCGCTCTGTCTGGATTTCTACTCCGGCGACAGCATTCACAACACTCAGGGCGTTTTCGCTGACAAACAAAGAATTTATAACTTCAGAGATGAAATCACCAAAACCAGGAGTATCAATAACTGTGAAACTAAAATCGTTCCAATCGAAGGAATATACATGAGAAGAAACACTTGATCCTTTAGATTCTTCAATCGGATCTGTATCAATTAGTTTTGAGTTAATTCGATCCATCAGGCCAGAGTTAAATAACATAGCACTGAGCAATAAACTCTTTCCTGATCCGTTATGCCCTATCAGTGCTATGTTTCTTTTTTTGTCGATTGGCCTACTCATATATCCACCTCCACATTTATTTGTTGTCCTTTTTTACAACAAGCAAGGATGCAGGAACTGCCCTTACCCAACCTGTTGGAACCTTACTAACTACTCTGTCAAAAATAACCATTATCGATGAACTTCCACCATCGAAATTCATAGCCGAATAAAAACCTTTTTTTAAGGAAAATTCAACAAGCTCGTCGTAATTGACTCCCCCAGAACCATCTTGATCATTGATTACAGCCAGCACCACTTTACCATCTGGAAGAGTAGCGGCTAATGTTCTGGTTGCACTCGCCCTTGCAATGCTTCCCCCATACCTGTTCTTTTCGTCATTTCTATCTGGTATTGGTGAACCTTCATAAAGAATCAGAGGACCTGCTTCTATTGCATGTTTTATGGGATAAGGAAAGTTTGTGTTCACGATATACTCAACGGTATCACCGATTTGAATCCCCTCAAGATATTTTTTATATTTCGATGAAATAGCAAGTACAAAACCATTTTTGGGAGCTTTCGATAGCCATCCAGTGCCATTAACTTTTCCATCAACAACGGAAAAATAGACCATTTCATCTCGATAAGGAATCGAGAGACCAAACTCCGGAGTAAATATAAGAACTTCACCTTGGGCGATCGTGTTAATTCCTTTAACAAGAAAAAGTAATTGCCCTACTTTAATATTCACATCAAAATATATTCTGCTTATATAAACCTCGTTCGAAAAAGTTTGAATAAATACAGGTCTATCACCATATGGCATAGATAAAATTTTACCATCTACAATCAGCAAACCGATTGGTAATCCTGTGTTAGTATCAAAATAATTTGCATTAACACCAGCTACTGCATTTTTTCTAATGACCATTTTTTCAACACTTTCAAGACTACCTATTCCCCCAGAACTGATCTCAGGTTTGAGATCAACAAACTGTGGATCTATCCACAGGTAATTTACAAGCATATCCTTATTTCCAATTTTCTCGACTTTCTGCTCCCAGTAGACTCCTTTTGCAATCTGTTCTCTGCCAAGCTGAGGAAAGCTCACAGTAATTACGAAAGAATTGTCCTGAAGTTTTGTCGAAAGAACCGGTTTTGCTTCGGTATCAAGAAAAATTTCCATCTGCAATTTGTAACCATTCTGGTTGATTTTAATCTGATCTGTAGAAACGACCTCAGATAAAACGGGCGAAAGCTCGAGAACCACTTTCGATTCTTCGGACTTTATCTCAAGCATTTCTTCAAAAGGAGAACCCATAAAATCGAGTTTCAATTCATTATGAGAATAATCTACAGAGGTGAGAACACATACTTTATCAATAAAGGCTTCCATGCCTGCTGGAGTTACATATTTTGAAAGTCCTAAAATTTTCGAAAGTAAATCAACACTTATCATTATTTTATCCGATGTATATAGTGCAGCATTTTCATAAATATCTAAAAAATCCACCGTCACTGTCCCGCTTTTCTCAACAATAATGATCTGATTTTTATAAATAAGGTATGCCCTTTCAGATCTATTTGAAATCACTATTGAAAAGCCTAAGGATTCAAGTGATTTTATGTCGATGAAACCATTATATTCTTGAACAGTGACAAATTTTCCATTTACTCCAACAAGTACTTGTGAAATCAAAATAGAACTGTACAGTATAAAAAAGGCGAAGATTAGAAAACGTTTCATTTGATCACCTCAAGCAAAATTTCAGGACTCTGTGGTCGATCATTCGAGATTTTATAGGCACTTTTTATCAATTTTATAGCCGAATCAATATCACTTTTTTCAGAAACGTAGATCCTTGCGACAGGTTCATTCGCTTCAACAAAATTTCCAACCTTTTTGAGCACCTCTAAACCAACGCCTGGATCGATTTCGTCTTCCTTTTTGACTCTGCCAGCGCCAAGTAACATAGATGCAACCCCAATTAATTCTGCATCTATTCTGTTTACATAACCTGACTCACCAATTCTGACATCCATAGTTTTGCTGCTCACGGGAAGTAAATCATAATTCTCTATTACCTCAGGATTGCCGCCTTGCATTCTGAGAAAATCTGCAAATTTGCCCAAAGCCTTTCCACTATGAATTGTATCGTAAATTTCATCCTCTTCTGCCTTCAATCCGGCAAGATCAAGCATCTCTCTGCAAAGAATCAAACACAGCTCAGTAAAGTCGTCAGGCCCTTTTCCCTTAAGAGTTTCTATTGCTTCTATTACCTCGAGAGAGTTTCCCACCATTCTCCCAAGTGGTTGATCCATATTTGACAGCACTGCTGATGCTTTTCTGCCAAATTTTCTGAGGATATTTATCATCAAATTGGCTAATCTTCTCGCCTCATCAACTGTCTTCAGGAAAGCTCCTGATCCCACTTTTACATCAAAAATTACACCATCTGCACCGCCTGCCAGCTTTTTGCTCACAATACTTGAAGCAATGAGCGATATGTTATCCACAGTAGCTGTTGCATCTCTAAGGGCGTATATTTTTTTGTCAGCTGGAACAAGTTCACCTGTTTGCCCCGCAATAGAGAAACCAATATCACGAACTATGCTGTAAAATTCATCTTCTTTCAGATTTGTCCTCATACCAGGAATTGATTCAAGTTTGTCAATGGTGCCACCTGTATGTCCGAGTCCCCTGCCAGACATTTTAGCGATCTTCAAGCCAAAACACGCTACCATTGGGAGTACGACCAGAGTCGTCTTATCCCCAACACCACCTGTGGAGTGTTTATCGATTTTAAATCCATCTATACTGGATAAATCGAGCATTTTTCCGGAATTTGCCATGGAAATAGTTAGATCATATGTTTCTCTCTCACTCATTTTTTGAAAATACACTGCCATAAGAAAAGCAGCCATTTGATAATCCGGTATTTTTCCGTTCACATACCCCTTAATTACGAAATCTATTTCATCACTCGTAAGTTCGTAGCCATCTCTCTTCTTCTTTATGATGTCATACATTCTCATCCAGATCGATCCTTTCAACAGGTAATTTTACAGTAAAACTTGTTCCTGCGCCGGGCTCGCTCTCAACAAAAATCTGTCCATTATGCCGATCAACGATTGTTTTAACTATAGAAAGTCCTAAGCCAGAGCCTCCCATTTTTCTGCTTCGTCCTTTATCGACTCTGTAAAACCTGTCAAAAATCCTGTTTAATGCATCTCTCGGCATGCCCGGACCGGTATCTGATACCCTAATTACAGCCTGCGAACCTTCTTTCTTAACAGAAATAGAAACCTTTTTCTCGCCAGATTCTTTGAGTGATGTATATTTTACAGCATTATCCGCTAAATTGAGTAACATTTGAATCAATCTATCCTGATCTCCGTCAATAGTTACCTCTTCACAATCATATTCAACCTTAACATCATAATCAATTGATAAAGGTTCAGTTATAGACACAACATACTTAACAACGGAGCAAAGGTCAATCTTTTGAAAATCAAATCTCGCTTCCCCAGATTCCAATCGTTCCAGATCCAGTAGATCATTTATCAACCTCGACATTCTGGCAGACTCATTTTCTATAATCTTGAGAAATCTGTCTCTCGTTTCTGCATCCATATCAGGATCGTTCAAAAGTGTTTCGGCATAGCCGTGAATGGATGTCAGAGGAGTACGTAGCTCGTGTGAAACGTTAGATACAAATTCGCGTCTCATCTCATTTAATTCGTATTCTTTTGTCATATCATGCAACAATATAACTACCCTTCTCTCACCGCGAGGCAATAACACAGGTGTCATTTTGCAGGAATAATATCTCTTTTTCCCCTCAACGTGCATAACTACGTTGCCTTCCTGAATATGCCAGCTTTTGACAGCTTCATCAAACATTTCGATTAAGTAATAATCTTCGAGAGCTTCGTATATTTTTCTGGTTGTAACTATTGGTCGCGACATCTTTTGTGCAGCTGTGTTGGCAAATAATATCTCTCCGCTGCTACTGTCCACAAACAAGATTGGATCCATTATACTGTCAAGGAGCGTCAGCGTATTTTCTCGACTTTTCTGAGCCATCGATAGTTCATCTTCAAGATTTTTGATTTTTTTCCTCAAAGATTCCAAAACATAATAAGGTGGCGAGTCATCAGGAACATCTGCCAACTCCGCCACCCTAACAACAAATCTCTTATATTTTTCAATTCTTTTGGATGTTATAAGTTCATAGAAAATTAAGGTTGCTGCCGATGCAACAAGGATTGCAAAAAAAACCAGCACGCATTATTCTTCCTTCCCTGGGTCTCTGAATTTGTAGCCTTTTCCTCTAACTGTAATTATATACTTTGGATTTGATGGATCTTCTTCAATTTTTGTTCTCAATCTTCTTATATGAACATCCACAGTTCGTGTGTCTCCGTAATAATCATAACCCCAGAGCTTATCTAAAAGAACATCTCTGCTGAAAACTTTGCCCTCGTTTTCTGCGAGAAATCTCAATAGCTCAAATTCAAGAGGTGTCAGGCTAACTTTTTGATCATGGACTTTAACTTCATATCTTTCAACGTCAATTTCTAAACCTTTTGCTACTATCTTTTTAGGCCTTTCTTCTCTTTCCTGTGCGCTCAGCTGTATTCTCCTGAAAACAGCCTTAATTCGAGCTATCATTTCTCTAATACTGAATGGCTTCGTAATATAATCATCTGCTCCAAGCTCCAGACCAAGCACTTTGTCAAATTCTTCGCCTTTAGCGCTCAAGAAAACTACAGGTGTGTTCCTGTATTTTTCCATGGAACGGAGCTGCCTGACGAGTTCGAAACCGTCCATTCCGGGTAACATGATATCCACTATGAACATGTCAACAGATTCGTTCCCAACAACCTTTAAAGCTTCCTCTGCATCATAAGCTTTAAGAACATCATAACCTTCGCGTGCCAGATTGTAACTCACTAACTCGATGATAGACGGATCGTCATCGACAACAAGTATTTTCTTTTTCGCCATATTTTCACCCTTTACGGGTACACCTCCCCTTCTGAAAAGTACGTTTTTTCGAAACTCACTCCGTGTTAACATTATAACAGAAACCTGTGAGATTGTAACATAAATTCTCATTCAATTCCATCAATTAAACAAAAAGTGATAAAATGAAGGCACAGGAGGTAAGGTATTTGAAAAAAGGATTCAGTTTATTTGAATTACTTATTGTACTGGCCGTGTTTTCGGTTTTCTTGATAGTTTTGTCAATTGTGCTGAATGATTATTTAAAAAAAGCAGAACAAAATATTGAAGTACTCGACGCGCTTAAAAGACTCACCGAAGCGTCAAATAAAGTTACTCAATATCTTTTGAGGGCATCAGGGGATGCTATATCGGTAAAAATAGCATCTTCTACAGAAATAACCTTTGATATAATAATTGCGGGCGAGAAAATCAACGCCAAACTTCAGGTAGCCGACGAAAACACGGTTCTGTATTACGAGAACAACCTTTCAGAAACAATTAAAGTTGAAAATGTCGAAATTAGGTTTGAAAAAGCTGATCCTTCATCAGAAATAGATTTGCCTGTAAAACTAACTGCTAAGACGAGAAATCCTTTCAATAAAGATTCTAATCTTGTAATTGAATCGACGATTTACCCACCTGGAGTGAGGTGATCACCGT
Source organism: Pseudothermotoga lettingae TMO (assembly GCF_000017865.1). Classification (GTDB taxonomy): domain Bacteria; phylum Thermotogota; class Thermotogae; order Thermotogales; family DSM-5069; genus Pseudothermotoga_B; species Pseudothermotoga_B elfii. Next base: position 1,013,273 of record NC_009828.1, on the reverse strand, counting down.
GAAATCAAAGGGTGGATATGTGGTTGTCTTGAGCATCCTACTTGTTTTTGTATCATCGATAGTAGCTATTGCCATATTTTCTCAAGTTGAAGCAACTACAAGGAAGGTTTCTTTAACGATCCAGAAGATGGAAAATCAATCAGATGCTCTCAAAATCCTTGCAACAGCGGCAGCATATTTAAGAAGTAGATACAGTGTTGCAAACGGTTTTTATCTTGCAGATCATCCTCAATCTCAAGAGTTCGACGCGGCAAAAGAATTCATAATTAGCAGCTCTGGACCGGTAGAAAAAACAATCTGGCAAAGTTTTTTCCAAGGAGATGCAGAAGAGATAACATTCACGGTTGCCAAAAATTTGCTCCTAACAGGCAGCACTGACTCTGATTTGAAGAAAGCTTTGAATAAGAGCAAAGAACGAGGTTTAATCAACGCAGATCTTTCGAAAGTGAAAGTTCTTGCTTTTTCTGAATCTAACGAGCGATCCTGGTCAGTGCTTCTTTATGTGAACGTAGATTCATCCTGGTGCTGGGCACTTACTGGCCCTGAGGGATTTTTTAACTATGCTGTTTTCTTACCAAACGGAATACCTTCTTACGCTTACTATAGCACGGGTGAAGTAATAGATGGACCAAGCTGGTTTGGAGTCGATGATAATGGAAAAGGCGGACTTGGCATAGGAGGAAACCCGGGTCCGAGATTTTATGGAAAAACTTTTTATCGATTGCTCAGAAAATACTCAAATCTCAATGAAGAGAATATTTTCATAGGCGGTAGAGTGGTCCTTTCCGATGAGGATGTTGCTGCATTCAAAAATGCCTATCAGGGAAAAACTTATTGGGAAGCTCAGATGGCCGCAATCGATAAAGTAGATATAATCGATCTTGTTACCGGACAGCTTCAGGCACCTGAAAACCCAGCAGGCTTAATTTTAACTTACTCAAAAGACCCCGGAAACCAGCCTGAAGATCTGATAATGACTTCAACTATTCAAAAAATCAACGGTGAAGATACCCAGGTAGTTAAATTTTACGGATACGATGGCAAATTCAGATCAGATAACAGTAATTATGAAGTAGAGCTTTTGATCCCTTATCCCGGTCCTCCAAATGTACCTGTAACTATCGTGGCAACTGAAACAAAACCGAATGGAGATACAAACGTGTATACTGCAAATTTGCCATCATTTAATGGATTTCTTGGTCTTTTTTGTGATACGACCAATTCGTCTATTGCATTGGGAGAGAAAAATAAATGGATCAAGAATGTGTTCATGGGAGACTGGACTGTTCTCGTGATGGGAAATAAAGGAAGACAGCAAGAACAGACACCATGGGACGTGGTTAATATATACAGCGATGTTGAATATTACAGCGCACGCGATGATTCAACAATGATCGTCGAAACATCAAATGCAAGTTATACAGTATACATGAACCCATTTTTCTATGATGGTACGCCTATTCCAAATCAAAGAAATGTTGTCGGTAGACTCAAACTCACTGATGGGAGCCCGACTTCTGAACTTGTCGATGGAAAAAGTTTCTGGGACGCATGGTATAAGAAATTGTCACAGACAAGCACGAGAGATCATTTAAATTTCATAACAACAGGCGATATATCAACCCCCTGGCATGATGGATACAAAATCAGCTCGAAGATTAGAAATATAAGATTAGATATGAGTGTCTTTACCATGTATTGGGACAGAACCAGGAAACCCGGACATGGAAATAACGTATTGATTCCAACTCTGGAGGTTGACTACAGAAATTTCAAGGGGCTTGGCTACAGAGTTGTTTTTGGCTCTATTGCCTCGGAAGCTGTTACAGCAACGTGGGATGGAAGCAAAGGCTTGAAAGAGTTCAACATTTTTGACAACCGGTTGTACTCAGCAAGGAGGGGATTCTCTCCAATGACAGGAGCTATTTTGCTCGAAGGATTGAGATTAAGATGAAAGGTTACTCTATAATCGAGTTGATTATAAGCCTTTTTGTTATCGCAATAGCAGCACTCATATTTTCGCTGTCTATAAATCAAGCGGTGGCTTCTTTTTCAAAATCAAGTGAAAAATTGATTGAAAAAATGACATTCTTCTCTAACGTTACAAGCAATTTTGCCGGAAAAAGTTCAGGCACAATCGTCAACACTCTTGACAAAATCCTTGGATATGATCTATCAGGTTCATATGCATTTTTTGATGCTATAGAAGTAAGGCAGACAGAAAACGGATATGTCTATTCATTAAAAGATACAACTTTTTGAAAACAGCATTTTCTATGCAAATTGTATTTGATAGAGTTTGTAATAGACTCCTTTTTTTGAAAGCAGCTCGCTGTGTTTGCCCTCTTCAACTATCTTACCATCGTGAACTACAATTATTCTATCCGCTCCCTTTACGGTGGATAATCTGTGAGCGATCATTATAACTGTCTTTTCCTTTGACAAATCTTTGACAGCTTTTTCAATCCTTGATTCTGTTTCAACGTCGATATTACTTGTGGCTTCATCGAGAATCAGGATTTTTGCATCAAACAATACAGCACGCGCAAGTACAATAAGTTGTCTTTCTCCCGCCGACAGTGTAGACCCTCTTTCGATTATTTTTGTATCTATGCCGTTACCAAGCTTGTTAATCACGTCATAAGCGTAAACTTTTTTCAGTGCTTCTATGACCTGGTCTCTTGAATATTCTTCGTGAAACAATCTGATGTTATCAAAAACAGTGCCAGAAAAAAGAACAACATCCTGTGGGACCGCGGCAATCTGCTTTCTAATTTTCCTGAGATCGTAATCAAACATTTCTTTTCCATCAATTAAAATTCTTCCTTTCTGAGGCACGTACATACCATTTATCAGGTTCATCAGAGATGTTTTTCCCGCACCAGTTTCACCAACAATAGCTGTAAGCTCTCCAGGTTTGAAAGAAATATTCACACTTTTTAGCACCCATTTTTCAGAATTATAACTGAACCAAACATTTTCGAAAGTAAGCTGGCCTGTTTTTATGAATTCAGTATTATTTGGATTTCCGAGGGGCTCTGGTTTTTCATCCATAAGCGAAAATATCTTTTCGCAGGATGCCGCAGTATTTTGAACTATATCATATTTTTCGGATATATCACTCAACGGTCTCATAAAAGTATCGATATACGCGACAAAGGCATACAATTCGCCAAACTGTATAGTTCCACCAACTATGTACTTTGCACCAAACCATATTACGAAACTAAGTACGAGGTAATGTATGAAGTCTATAAATGGTCTAAAGATAGCAAAAACATAGAGCTGTTTTACCAGGCAACGATAAAGATCTCTATTCACAGAATCGAATTCTACAGCTTTATATTTCTCTGCCCGAAACAGTTTTATTACACTCATTCCACTAATATGTTCAGCAAGATAAGCATTGACTCTTGCAAGATTGGTTCGTACCTGCCTGTAAACTTTTAAATCGAAATACCTGAACAAAAATATGGCAAGTACTATTACGGGAAACATAAACCCTATGTTTGCAAGAAGTCTATAGCTTATTCTGAGCATAAAAAAAATGACTCCTGCAAGCAGGAATACGTCCTTAACCATAGCCGTTACAACTGTTGAGAAGAATTCCTGGATATTCTGAGTATCATTAACAATTCTTGTATTGATCCTTCCTGATGGGTTCTTATCAAAGAAAGACATAGGTAGATCAAGCACTTTTCCATAAAGATCACTTCTTATATCGTAAACGATCCTGTTTCCCAGAAAAGAATTGAGGTATGTACTCAAATAACCCAGTAAAAATTGCATACCAAATATGCCTAAAAGAATCAGCGCCATCTGAGAAACACCTTTCAATCTCTGATCAGCACTGAGCTCAGGGTTATTCATATAATTATCTATTGCCATTCTGATGAATTGCGGTGGTAAAAGATCAATAACAGCGGCTATAAGAACTGTTATTATTGCAAGCACAAAAAACCAGAAATATGGTTTTGCATAACCTAAAAGCCTCTTCAACGTTTATTCACTCCGTATCGTTAGTCTCACGAAGTATTTTACTACTGTACAGCCAGAGAAAAAAATCTAATTTTTCCAAATTGATCTTTAAAAAATGAAATTTTTCCAAAATAGTTGCAAATTTTCTGTATCTCTTCTTTTTGATCTGGAGAAAATTCCATGATCAGTATTTTGTTTTTCAAAAGATCTGGCTCTGAAAAAATTTGTCTATAGAAGTCAAGTCCATCATTGCCTGCAAAAAGTGCTTCATGCGGCTCATGCATAACATCTTTCGGTAACTTTGAAGATACAGGAATATAAGGAGGATTAGAAACAATCAGCTGTATCTCATTTATTATGTGTTTAACAGGGGTTAGAAAAGCACCTCTGAAAAACTCTATTTTTGCGGCGTAATCAGCTGCATTTTTCATAGCTGTTAAAAGTGCCTTTTTGCTGATATCTGACGCATAAACTTTACAGTTAGTGTTCAATGCAATAGCAAGGGCGATGGCACCAGATCCGGTTCCAATATCCAATACAGTAGAAAGCTTGTTCTTTCCGATAATATCAAGTGCAATATCTACCAGCACTTCTGTTTCAACGCGCGGAATAAAAACACCCTCTTCGACAGAAAGCTCCAGGCCGTAGAAATAACACTTCCCTGTTATGTACTGCAAAGGAATCCCAGAAGCGCGTGATTCAGCTAATTTGAAAGCCTTTTCTGATATTGAATAAGGAACTTCGTCCTCAAATAAAAGCAAAATCTGCTCCTTGGTCATGTTTCCAACCTTTGACAACAACAAAAGTGCCTCCGTTGCAGGTGAATCAGAGGCACTTTCCAGCATATTTTTCATCAGTATGTAAAGTTGCCTGAATGTCATATACCAAGTTTTTCTCGCAAATCCTCGCTCATTCTGTCTGGCGTCCAGGGTGGATCAAAAGTGAGATCAATCTTTACATCCTTAACGCCATTTATCTGCCTTATTTTATCTTCGGCATCTTGCAAAATCATTCCTGCCAGCGGACAGGCCGGTGTAGTCATAGTCATGGTCACGGAAACATTGTCATCACTGTCTACAGAAATATCATAAACAAGTCCGAGGCTCACAATATCAAGACCAAGTTCGAAATCAATAACATTTTTCAACGCATCAAGAACCTGCTCTTTACTAACCATAAACTACCCCTTTCATAAACTCTCCAGCAAATCTGTTAGAGTCGCCACATGTTGCATTTCTTCTTTTACTATTAGATCTATTTTTTCTTTGCCAAGTTTTTCGTTCACTGCTTCCTTTATTCCAAGATAAAAAATAATAGAGTCTTTTTCTATATCTATAGCCACTCTTAAAAGATCGGAAATTGATTGCACATTTTTGAATTTAGTTTCAGGATCAGAAATCAGATCAAAAACCTTACTGTTTGCTATTGATCTGAGGTACTGAATCGCCTCACCTTGCGGATCTAAAAATTGAGAGATCTCCCTCTCTTTTCCTGCAAGTTCTAATCTCATCTCATGAAATCTTTTTTCGTGCTTTCTTTCCATGTCTGCAAGATTTAAGAAAACTGATTTCTTCGTGTATTCCGAAAACTTTTCGGCCGCTCTTGTATAAAAAATTACTCCGTTTCTCTCGATTTGCTCAGCAATTTCGAATATCTCGTCAATATTAAACATTTTCTCACTCCCTGCTGGCAAGTTGTCTGTCAAGCATTATTATACCAACAGAATTGTCCTTGATTTTCTCCAGAATTTCCAGAATCTTCAATGCATTTGCTTCTTCTTCAACCTGCTCATCAACAAACCACATAAGCATAGAGTAAGTCGCATGATCGTTTTCTTTTTTTGCAAGGTCAACAAGGTTGTGTATGCTTTCAGTAACTTTCTTCTCGTGTTCGTAGACATTTTTGAAAACTTCATATGGATCTTTCCAGTCCATGGGGGGTTTTTCAAGGGCGAAAAACTCTACTTTTCCTCCACGTTCATTGATATGATTGTAGAATTTCATAGCATGGTTGAATTCTTCCTTGGCCTGCAATTTCATCCAGTGTGCCATTCCCTCGAGATTTTCGGAATCAAAATAAGCCGCCATTGATAAATAAAGATATGCAGAATCAAGTTCCTTTTTTATCTGTTCGTTTAGAGCTTTCAAGATAATCTGACCTATCATCTCAATCAACCTCCTGAGTATATTATAAACCCCGAGCGACAAGCCCGGGGCAATTTTCAAATTTTCTTATGACATAACCACCAATCCAGGCATTCATATTGCTCTTTTCTCTTTTTCGCCTCTTCAACTGTCGTTGGCGGTGGAATTATAACTTCATCTTTAAACAATTCATTTTCTGGCCAGTTTGCCGGCATAGCTACTTTGTTCCTGTCTGCTATTTGAAATGCCTTAACAATTCTAACAACTTCGTCTATATTTCTACCAAGTTCTTGCGGATAATAAAGAATAGTTCTGATAACACCATTAGGATCAACAACAAAAACGGCTCTCACAGTATTGCTGCCTTTAGCAGGGTGAATCATACCGAGGGTCTCGGCTACTTTTCCTGTGTCTGCGATAATTGGAAATTCGATCTCAACTCCAACTTTTTCTTTGATCCACTCTACCCATTTGATATGAGAAAAAACCTGATCAACACTTAAACCTATTAACTCTGCTCCCAATTTTTTAAATTCATCATATCTCTTCTGAAAGCCTATAAACTCTGTTGTGCAAACCGGTGTAAAATCTGCCGGATGGCTGAAAAGCACAAACCACTTTCCCTTATAAACATCTGGAAGTTTTATTTTTCCATGTGTTGTGAGAACTTCCATTTCCGGAAATTTTTCACCCAAAAGTGGTATACCCATCAAAATCACCTCCATGTTAAATATAGCACACAAATTTCAAGGAAATTATAATAAATCCATATCTAATATAAAACGTATCAAAATAGTAATATTATTAAATAAAAAGTAAGATGGAGCTTCAGCTCCATCTCAATTATTTCATCTGATCCAGTATACTAAGATCTTCACCTACCAGAACCACGCTATCAGGAATAATCGATTTATAACTTTCAAGAGTTCTGAGCAATCTATAGAAATCATAATTTGCAGCGAAGGCTTCTGCATATATTCTGGTGGCGCTCGCTTCTCCTGTTCCTCTTATTCTTTCAGCTTCACTTACTGCTTCAGCTCTCAATATGGTAGCCTTTTTCTCTGCTTCTGATCTAATTTTCTGAGCTTCTTTTTGTCCTTCTGCTCTTATCAATGCTGCTATACTCTGCCTCTCTGATTTCATTCTCTCGAAAACAGCCTGCTGGTTTTCAGTCGGTAAATCGGTGTGCTTTACACGAACGTCTATAATCTCAATACCGAAATCAGCAAGATTACTTCTGGAAAAATTCGTTATATCTGCCAGATATTCCCGTTCACCCGTAACGATATCATCGAAGTCAAGTTTTGCAAGCGTGTTTCTCAGGCCAGAATAAACGACGTCATCTATTCTTGAAAGCGCAAGAGATACAGTTTTAATTGATTCAATGAATCTCTTTGGGTCATCTATTCTCCAGATAGCATAAGAATCAACCAGCAGAGTTTTTTTATCCAGAGTGATCACTTTTTCAACAGGTATATCGTAAATATGATACCTTTTTCCAAATCTGACAACATTATCAACAAACGGGGTTCGCAAATAAAGCCCGGGTTCCGATATAATTTTTCTTATTTCACCAAATCTCAATACAATGGCATACTCAGTTTGATCGACTATGAAAAACGAAAAGCCAAGAAAAATAATAGCTATCACCACTATAATTGCCAAACTGATCAAAATCGCTATCTTTTTCATTTAGAACCACCACCTATCAAATCCTCAAAGTTTAACAGGGCGATATTTTGTGCGTCACTCAGCAATATAATTCTTTTTGCTTTCGGTAAAACTTCTTCGAGTGTTTCGATCTTTAATCTTATTTCAGTTATTTCTGGAGAGGTTTCGTACTCTTTTAAAATACTCAGGAATCTTTGGGTTTCACCAACAGCTTGCAAAACTTTTTGCTGAGCATAAGCTTCCGCATCAAGAACTATTTTTCTTGTTTCACCTTCGACAGAAGGTATTAAATTATTTGCATATTTTGTTGCTTCATTAATGTATCTTTCTTTGTCCTGCTTTGCGTTGTTTACATCATCGAAAGCCGCTATAACCGGTTGCGGTGGGACAACTTCCTGAAGTAAAACATTCAGCACTGTTACACCTACATCATATTGATCCAGCAGCTGCTGCGCAATTTGATGGGTTTCATACGCAACGGTATCTCTTTCTGAAGTGAGAATATCATCCACTGTTCTTTTTGATATCCTATCTCTCAAAGCTGATTCAGTTGTAAATTTTACAAGTTCTTCGGGATTTTCAACATTAAAAACAAATTTTATTGGATCATTTACTCTGTACTGAACAACTGCTTCAACACTAACTATATTCCCATCTTTGGTTAAAATCAAAGCTTCATCCTGTTTTTGTACATATTGCCCCGGTCTCACCGTTCTGAATCCAATTTCCTGTTTTCTGACCGTTTGTACATCAACAATCACATGAGTCTGAAATGGAAATGGTGCGTGAAAATGTATACCCGGTCCGGATGTATGGCTATATTTGCCAAAAGTTTTCACTAAGGCAACCTGCGACGGATTAACCTGATAAACACCTGTCGCAAGATACAAAAACAAAGCTACAACTACAATCACAAGGACAATTACCTTAGTTTTCATTCTGACACCTCCCATTCCAGAATATCAGAACTTTGAAACACAAACTTTAAGATTATAAGTTAAACTCAAATTAGACTAAATTTGGAGGTGTTTATATGTTGCTGGGGTGCGAATATTCAGATTCTGGTCAGATTTCATCAATGTTTTTAGAGCTATTTCCGAAGATATAGCTTATTATTTAAAACTTGATCCCTCATCAACGAGTAGATTCCATGTGTTATTTTTTAACGCTTCCTTCCATGGTTTAGTATGCTACAGATTCTCGAACTTTTTTTATAGACACAAACTCAAAATTCTTGCCCACGTCATTCATTACTTTTCAAGAGTACTTTTCTCTATGGACCTTCATCCTGCAGCAACCATTGAACCGGGAGTAGTAATCGATCATGGTATTGGTGTTGTAATTGGGAGCACCGCTACGGTTGGAAAAGGAACATTAATTTATCACGGTGTTACACTGGGAACAAAAAAAGTTTGCCCGGGCAAGAGACATCCAGATATTGGAAAAGATGTTGTTATAGGTGCTGGAGCAAAAATATTAGGACCGATAAGCGTTGGAGACAGAGCAACCATTGGAGCCAATGCAGTGGTCTTGCACAATGTTCCAGAAAATAGCCTTGCGGTTGGAATCCCGGCAAAAATTTTGAGAAAGGAGGTTTTCAATGCTCAATTTGATAGGCAACACACCAATGATCAGGTTAAAGAGCGAACCGAAAGTATTTGTGAAACTTGAAAAGTATAATCCATGGAGCAGTATTAAAGATAGGCCAGCACTTTTTATGGTAGAAGCAGCAGAGAAACACGGAAAAATTAAAAACAATGTGATTGTTGAACCAACAAGCGGGAATACAGGCATAGCTCTATCCGGCATAGGAGCTTTAAAAGGTTACAGAGTTATTCTTACCATGCCAGAAAATGTAAGCAAGGAAAGGATATCTCTTTTGAGGGCTTTAGGCGCTGATGTAATTTTGACTCCTTCTGATAAAGGGATGAAAGGAGCAATAGACAGAGCAATTGAAATAAGAGATGAAACAGGTGGTTATATGCCAAATCAATTCGAAAATCCCTACAATCCTCTGTCCCATAGAATTACCACCGCCTGCGAGATACTCAGACAAACTAATTATCATATCAATGTATTTGTAGCAGGAGTTGGAACAGGAGGCACTATAACAGGTGTTGGAAAATTGCTTAAAGAACTTTACGGGCAAAAAGTCAAAATCGTTGCAGTCGAACCAGCAAAATCTCCTATGCTTTCGAAAGGTGTAGCCGGGAAGCATGGAATACAGGGTATTGGGGCTGGCTTTATCCCAAAAATTTTGGATCGTAGTGTTATAGACGAAATAGTAACTGTTGAAGACGAAGAAGCTATTGCAACAACCAAATTTTTATTGCACAAAGAAGGTTTAACAGTAGGAATATCAAGTGGAGCAAACATTTCGGTTGCTATGAGGATCGCTCAGAATATGCCAGAGAATTCGGTAATAGTGACAATAGCCCCGGATCATTATGAAAGATATCTCAGTGTCATTGACCGGTGAAAATTTGGTAGAATGCAAAGTGAATTTGAGTTTCTGGAAAGGGAGCTGGTAAAAAAATGACCTGGGATTTTTCCCATATTGATAAAAAAGGAAATATTCGGATGGTTGACATAACCTCTAAAGAAAACACCGAAAGAATCGCAAAAGCACTTGCTATTGTTCAGATGAATCGAGAAACCCTATTTAAAATAAAAGAAAACGAAGTAAAAAAGGGAGATGTTATAACAACAGCCAAGATTGCTGGAATAATGGCTGCGAAGAGAACATCTGAATTAATACCGCTATGTCACAATATCAATTTAACTCACGCAGAGATAGAATTCATTTTGAGAGAAGAACAAAATTCGATAGAAATAATATCAACAGTCAAATGTAGAGAAAAGACAGGTGCGGAAATGGAAGCTTTAACAGCAGCCTCTGTTGCAGCACTTACCATTTATGATATGTGTAAATCTATTGATAAAAGTATGGTTATAGAAAAAATATGCCTCCTGGAAAAATCCGGAGGTAAATCTGGCCACTGGAAAAGAAATGAGCTATCATCTGATAATACATAGAAACGGTTATTACAGGAGGAGCACAGTACATGACAAAAATTTACGGTAAAATAATTTCAATAAATGTTTCCAAGGTCAAAGGTGTGAAGAAAACACCAGTTGAAGAAGTTATTCTGGTTGAAAATCATGGTATATCAGGTGATGCACACGCCGGAAACTGGCATAGGCAGATTTCAATGTTGTCGATTGAAAGTATAGAGAAGGCAAGAAAATGGGGAATTGATGTAAATGCTGGAGATTTTGCAGAAAACATTACGATTGAAGGTGTAGAAGTTTGGAAATTGCCACTAAAAACCAGAGCTATTATTGGAACAGTAGAACTCGAGATTTCTCAAATTGGCAAACAATGTCATGATAAATGCGAAATAGCAAAAATTGTTGGCAGGTGTGTCATGCCAGCAGAGGGAATTTTCCTGAAAGTTCTTCGTGGTGGAAAAATAAAGGTAAATGATGTCGTAGAATTTTGTATTCCTGACAAATAAAAACCCGGCGAGAGCCGGGTTTTTAGCCTAACTTGCTTTTGATTTTTTCATAAAGAACGAGAGAATGAGGTTGATAATTCCCATAATCAATCCATTCGTCATAGCCGCTGTCTTTGAGCCTGTTATGCTTGGAATGAACGACGAGATGATTAACCAAATTCCTACAATCAAAATTATCCATGCTACAGTTTTCGTCTGTTTAAAATCCATGGCACTGACAGCAGCAAAAATGATTCCAGTGATGAGGAAATTAGCCAGATTTGCTCCTTTTGAGCCTGCGATGTTCGGTATCAGCACTGAGACAATTAGCCAGAGGGCCACTATCAAGATGAGCCAACCTTTCCAACTCATCTTTCCTCACCTCCTGTCAATGGCAAAAGCCACAATAATATTTTCCACCATTTGTATTCAAAATGAGATTATGTTAGGTTACATGATAGTTAAGAGGCTAAAATTAATTCTCAGATCAAAGGTGATCCTGAGTTTTATACTGGATGGCTTCCGCTACATGGTTAAGCTTTATTCGATCACTTTTATCGAGATCGGCTATCGTACGAGAAAGGCGTAGAATTTTATCGATGGACCTGTTAGAAAGGTTAAATTTCATGGTAGCTAATTTTAAAATATCTTCGCTTCTGTCATCGAGCTGGATAAAGTGGCGAAGCAACTTTGAGGAAAGTTTGGAGTTAGTCGAAAAATTGTAACCGGCGTACCTTCTGTATTGAATTTCCCTCGCAGCAATAACCCTGTTTCTTATTTCATTGCTACTTTCAGATGCCTGTTTCGAAAAATACTCATCAAATTCCATTTTCTGAACCTGAATTATGATATCAATTCTGTCAAGAACAGGACCTGAAATTTTCTTGTTATACCTTATTATATCGTATGGGGTACAACTGCAAACTGCTTTTGGATCACCGTAATTCCCACATGGGCAGGGATTCATTGCAGCAACAAGCATAAAGCGCGCTGGATATGTTATCGTCATTTTTGCCCTTGCAACGGTAACAGTACCTTCTTCGAGAGGTTGCCTCAATGCTTCAATAACATCCCTGCGAAATTCCGGAAATTCATCTAAGAATAAGACACCGTTATGTGCAAGTGTGACTTCTCCTGGTTTCGCATCGTTTCCTCCACCAATTATGGCAACACTCGAGGCAGTATGATGTGGGGAACGAAATGGCCTGAAGATTCGATTCGAGTTCATCATTCCAACAGTGCTGTAGATTTTCAGAACTTCTATAGTTTCATCATCAGTCATCGGAGGCATTATACTCGGAATTCTTCTGGCGAGCATTGTTTTTCCAGAACCAGGGCTCCCTCTCATCAAAACATTATGAAAACCAGCAGCGGCTATCTCAAGTGCCCGTTTTGCCACTGCCTGGCCCTTTACATCGGCAAAGTCAAGTTCAGATTCATACTCAGCTGGAGGTATTCCCCTAAAAGATACTGGTTCATATTTCACAACTCCATTTATGAACTCAACAACTTCTTTGAGTTCCGCAAACGCGTATAATTTTAATCCGTCAACCATTTGAGCTTCCCGCAGATTTTCTTCTGGAACGACAACTATTCCTTCATAATGAATCTCACTTAAAAAGAGCAGGGTAGTTAAAATTCCGCGAACACTCCTTATCTTTCCGTCAAGAGAAAGTTCCCCGAGGGCAAGAATATCGGCTCTCTGCAAAACTCCAGATGCTTGTAATATTCCAACAGCTATTGGAAGATCCAGCAGCGATCCTTCTTTTTTCAAATCAGCTGGCGCGAGATTGACTACAACTTTACCTTGAGGAAATTTGAATCCAGAGTTTCTCAAAGCACTTTTAACTCTTTTTTTGCTTTCCTTGACAGCTGTATCACCGAGACCAACTATATCAACATCATGTATAATGCTTTTTCTGTCGATATCTACCTCTACTTCTATTGGCGTTACATTCAATCCAACAACTGTTACTGAAGACAATTTGGCTGGCATATTAATCACCACAATGGAATTTTAGCTGGCAAAAGATGAGCAACCGTAAAGCCAACACCAATTCCTGCAAATGCTTGAAGCCAGGTGTGCCCGAGATCTTCTCTCACATATGGTCTTAAATTAACAGCATCTGCAACAACTACCATAAGCAATGCAGTGGCAACAGCAGTTGCTGGTGAATCATAACCGGTACATCTCGCCAGAGAAAAAGCAAGACCCGACATCGCAGCCGCGTGGCCGCTTGGCATGCCACCGTATTTTTTGAACATAGAGAAACTCTTCGAAAATATCACTTTAATAGTTTGAGCAACCAGAAAAGACAAAACAGTTGCTATTAAAGGTGTATTTTTCAAAAGATCAACTATGGAATAAAAAGTGGACAACATCTCCCTCCTTAATCAAATAATCTTTTCCGTGAGCTTTTATTGCCCCTGCTTCCTTGGCTTCCTTCATGCAAGAAAAATTTATGAGTTCGTTGAAAGAGATAACTTCAGCCCTGGCAAATCCTTTTTGGATATCTGTGTGTATAAGTCCTGCCGCTTCGTAAGCAGAGCTGTTTTCAGGAACAACCCAGCTGCGAGCTTCATTTTTTGTCGCAGTTAAGAAACATATTAATCTCAAGCTTTTTTTAATCTCTTCAAATAATCTTTCTTTAATGAATTTTTCAAACCCATACGCTTCGAGAAATTCTTTTGCTTCATCTTTTTCCATCTGCCTCAGTTCGTACTCAAGGCGGGCATTAATTGCCAGAAAACTGAATCCTTTGTTTTTGGCAACGCGCTCTACTTTCTTATTTAGTTCCCTGTCAATACCCCACTCATCAACGTTGGCAATATATATAACGGGTTTCTCGGTTAGAAGAAACAGGGAGTCTATTATCTTACTTTCACTTTCATTTCTTTCAAACATTACAGATAATTTCCCGCTTTCTAAGTGTTCTTTCAATCGTTGCAAAAAAATAAGCTCGTTGCGCGAATCTATATCCCCTGATTTAGCCTGCTTTGATATCTTGGCCATTCTTTTTTCTATCGTCTCAAGATCTTTCAGTATCAACTCAGTTTCCACAATCTCTATATCTCTTTCAGGGTCAACATCACCCATTGGATGCGAAACATCATCTATTTTGAAGCAACGCACAACATGAAGAATCAAATCTACCTTGCTTATATGATCTAAAAACTGATTTCCAAGGCCTTCTCCATGGCTTGCCCCTTTTACTAAACCAGCTATATCGACGATCTGAATGAAAGGATAGATGATTTTCTGCGAACCTTCCATCTGCGCAAGTTTATTGACCCTCTCATCAACAACAGTTAAAACGCCATTGTTTGGCTCAATAGTACAAAATGGATATTCTTCAGCCGGGACATTTTGATCTGTGATCGCGTTAAAAAACGTCGATTTTCCACTATTTGGAAGACCTACTATACCTGCTTTTTTCACGTTTTTTCGCCCTTTGATTTATTATATTGGTTTACATAATTAAGTTTTAGGTTAGATACAATACCTTCTAATTCTCTGTAAATCTCATCTTCGATATTCCCATTTAAGGCTTTCAATATAGCATCAAGTGTATCAATGCCTATTCTGGCTTCTTTAAGATCCTGCCTCATTTCACCATATTCATCTTTCACAAGCCCAAGTCTTGCCCAGCACCGCGCAGCAATTGTATTAAAACTGAGCAATATCAATTCAATCATCGAAAGTTTGACAATTTTTTCTTCTTTCTGATCTGTAATGGTTACCACCCCCAGAATCTTTCAAAGGTTTCCAAAAAAATCTGGCAGGTCTGATGATCTATATTGCAAATTCTTATTGTTTTAAGGGAGTTATCTTTGCATGATATTAAATAATCTTTAATCGCTCTTAAGAAAATCTCCGCGCAGTCTTTTTTGGAAAACCAAATGTACCACTACTTATTGCCGGGATACTTATGGATTTTTCTCTAAGTTCATTAGCCTTAAGCAAAACATTTTTGACCGTATTGTAAAGTTTTACGTGCTCATTTCCTTCACCCCATACCGGTCCAACGGCATGGAAAATATATCTCGCTCTTAATTTTCCAGCCCCCGTCACCGCCACACCAGAAACAGGCACCGAACCGTACTTCTCTATATATTCATCGCTCTCTTTTTGGATTTCCTCGCCACCTGCTTTTACAATAGCCCCTGCAACTCCGCCGCCATGCCTTAAGTATGAGTTCGCCGCATTTACTATAATATCTGTTTCCTGTCTGGTTATATCATCCTCAACAATCTCTACACTCACATCCTCATACCTGAAAGTTCTCAATATCACAAATTTTCACCTCATTCATATACAATTTCATAGGTAATTTCGGCAGCTTTTTTCAACATTCCAGCAACGCTACAGTATTTCTCCTGAGAAAGATTTACAGCTTTTTCCACTTTATCTACGGGTGCTTCACCTTTGAATTTAAATATATATTTAAGGTGTATTTTTGTATAAACTTTCGGATGGTCCTGGGATCGCTCGGAGGAAACTTCCATGGAAAACTTCTCAATATCGTCAAGCACTTTCATCTTCTCAAGTATTGAAACAACATCCATTCCCGTACAACCAGTTAAGGCAGAAAGGACCAGTTCCATTGGTGATGCCGCTGCATGAAGTCCTCCTGCTTCTCTCTTAGCGTCCATCAAAACTTGTCTGCCTGAATCAGTAAAAGAAATGAAGGCTCTCTTGCCAAGCCATTCTGTTTTCATATCTGCACCTCCTTTTTATATAATACAACAATCATCACAAAAGATGGCATGTGTCATTCAAAAGAATAAGCCTGGGGTTATCTGAAAAATCCAGTGCGCTCACCGAGGCATTTTCAATCCTGAAATTTTTGCTAAATGGTATTGGCAGTCCAAGTACCCAGCAAATAATCATCTTAATAGCTATTGCATGAGAAACTACTATGACATTCCCCCTGTGAGAGCTTGATATTTGCTGAATAACACTTACGGTTCTATTCTGTACGTTTTGAAGTGATTCAACCCCTTCAACCGTAGCAAGCGGATTCATAGACCAGTATTTATACTGGTTTTCATATTTTTCAAGTGTCTCGCTCATGGTCAAACCGTTCCAAAGAGATATTTCACATTCCCGCAAGGACGATTCCACAATTGGTTGCTGTAAAAGCACTTTTGAAATTTCTTCTGCAGTTTGATAACTTCTCGATAAAGGGCTGGTATAGATTGCCTCTATTGACAGGCCGGAAAATCTTTGAGCAAGCTTCTTTGCCTGAAGATACCCCTCGTCATTCAAAGGTATATCGACATTACCCTGCCAGAGTCCTCTGTCGTTCCACGATGTTTTTGCATGCCTTATTAGATAAAGAATCAAGACAATCACCCATAAAAAAATTACCATCACATCATCAAACGAATGTTTAAGTTTTGCAAATTTTGTGGCAGATCATTTTGGCAAAGTAAAAAAGAACGTGTTCAACCCATTGAAAACATACTCGACTTTCGCATGGTGTAAATCTGCGATAGCCTTGACTATTGCTAAACCAAGACCGAGTCCATCGCCCTTAGCATTACTGGCTCGATAAAATCTTTCAAAGATCTTTTTTCTGTCTTCCAGGGGTATCGGACTTGCGTGGTTAGAAACAAAAAACTCTACAAAACTATCCTTTTCACTTAATCCAACATAAACTGGCTTGTTCTTATCGGTGTATTTGCAGGCGTTCTCAATCAAGTTTGCGAAAGCATGAAACAGGAGTTCCGAAATACAGCGTGATCTTACACCAGCGGGAATTTCCAGAACAAATTCTACGTCTGGGAATCTCTGCATATTTTGCTCAACAGCCTCTAAAACAACTGTTGAAAGGTCTTCTTCCTCAAACGCATTTTCACTTTGATGTTTGGCGCGAGCAATTAGAAGGAGCCCAGAGGTAATTTGAATCATTTTTTCTACATTTCTCATAATTGCATTGAGATCATTTTTCAAAGAATATGATTCAGGACGGCTCATAGTAACCTCTAACTGCGCTTTTATCGTAGCAAGAGGATTTCTGAGTTGGTGAGATATACTTGAGGCAAATTCTCTAAGCTGATCCATAATACTGTTAAGTTTCTCAAGAGCCATGTTTATTTGTGACTGTAATTCATATGTTTCTCTGCTTGTCAGCTCTACTTCGATTCTTCTGGCGTGACCCTTTGAGATGTCTATCATTTGTTTTCCTATTTCCTCAATCGGTTTGATGAGTCTGTAAGTCAGCCTTGAGCCAAATCTTTTCACAACAAAAAATAAACCCATTACCGTAACTGCAAGGATCACACCAAGTATTGAAATGAAGAAAATCTGATCAGCAATGTTCCTCGATACAACTATTTTATAATCTCCATCGTGAATAAGATAAACCCTATTAAAACCATATGTATAAAATCCCTCTTTTTTGACAGGGATATTTTCTGTCACATTGAAGCTGGCGTAGGTCTTATTTTTCTCAAAAATCTGAAAAGAATAATTTCTTTTTCCGATAATAGCTATTGATTCATTAGCGGGATTATCCAGAAAATGTATGAGGTCGTTCGTAAATGTTAGAATCTCATGGTCAATCTGTGATTGAGTAAAATATTGAACAACGATAAACAGAATTACTGCCATAGAACATGTTGAAACCATAAAAATCGAAAGATAATATTTTTCTATAGATTTTCTCAAGGAACGCATCTCAATCATTCCTCGCAGAATCTGTACCCGTAACCCGGCACGGTTTGTATATATCTGTCGTATCCGTAAGGTTTTAATTTATTTCTCAGATAGAGAATATACACATCAATTACATTGCTTTTTATTATTTTCTCGTTTTCCCAGACTTTTTCCATGATTTCTTCCCTCGAGAAGACTATCCCGGGGTTTCTTAGAAATAGTTCCAGAAGTGCAAATTCCCGTTTGCTCATTTTGAGAACAGTATCCTCAACGGTAACTTGTCTTGATCTACTGTTTAATTTTAAGCCCTTAAAGTTGATTTCCTCTCCTTTTGTAATATTGCTTCGCCTTATCAGGCTTTTTATCCTGGCGAGTAATTCGCGAAAATCAAATGGTTTAGTTAAATAATCATCCGCACCACAACTCAGCCCTCTAACTTTGTCATTAATTGCATCCAGGGCTGTTAAAATTAAAATCGGGACATTTATCAAACTTTCTCTGAGATGTTCGACAAATTCGAAGCCATTTATCCCCGGAAGCAATACATCAACAACTAAACAATCATAATGGTCCTCGATAACCATATCAAAAGCTTGCTCTGCATCTACTGCGCAACTAACATCATAACCTTCTTTTAGCAAAAATTCCTTTATAGAATTAAGTAGATCTTCATTGTCCTCAACGATTAGTACCTTCTCCTTTTTTAGACCCACTTGATTCACCCCTGTTTGATCTACTTTGAATAGAAATCACCACAGGTGCTCTGGTGCTCACAGTTATCAGTTGTTTTGTTGTACCGATGATCCAATTGCTCTGATTTTGTAGAAAAGCAAAAAATATGTCTCGCCCACCTGAAACGAAAGCCAGGGAAATGGCGTCTTCTAAGGAAACAGGGTAGGATATTCTGTAAAGATAGGAATTTGCCGAAACATTCATTCTACCTGTAAATGGGTTGACATATATCGAACTGCTCGCTGTTACCACAACCCAAACGGGAGAATTGTTCACAAAATCAAGATATGCCGCTATCACATCTTTCTGGCCAGTTGCCCTTATGGCATCAAGTATAGAAAGCTTTATTGTATTTAGGTCAAACGAGAAGTAGAAGTCGGAAAGTTCATCTATCCTCTGTAAATAATCACTTTGACAAAATACCCCTGTAAAAATCATCGCAAACAATAAAAAAGAAATATATTTTCTCACAAAATCACCATTTAAATTTTACTCCAAACAACAGGAAAAAACACAGAACTGTATATAATAAGTAGTTGTAAAGATTTAAATTTTCTACTGCTTTCAAATGATTTTTTGGAAAGGTGATGAAATCATGAAATTTGTTGATACTCACGCCCATTTGCATTTTCCACAATTTAAAGATGATCTGGACAAAATAATTTCACTTTTTAAATCGAAACAGATAGAATTCATCGTCAATGTAGGTATAGATGTGGAAGATTCAAAAAGAGCACTGGAATTGTCGAAAAGATCAGAAAATATTTTCTGTGCAGTAGGCGTTCATCCACATGAAGCAGAAAAGGTTGAAAAAGATTATATAAAACAGCTGGAAAAGCTTGCAAAAGATGATAAAGTCGTTGCTCTGGGTGAAATGGGTTTAGATTATTACAGAAACCTTTCTCCAAAAGAAGAACAGTTGAAAGCCTTTAGAGAACAATTGATCCTTGCTAAGGAACTTGATTTACCGGTAATACTACACATAAGAAATGCGTATGATGATGCGTATAAGTTGCTTTCGCAGATAGGGTTACCTGGTCCTGGAGGAGTTGTTCATGCTTTCTCGGCGGACACAGAATGGGCGCTAAAATTTGTCAGACTCGGCGCATTCATTGGTATAGGTGGTCCTATAACTTATCCTAAAAACCACAGTCTACGATCTGTGGTTAGAGTTGTAGGAATTGAAAATATCCTTAGTGAAACAGATTGTCCATATTTACCACCACAGCAATTCAGAGGCAAAAGAAACGAACCAGCCTATGTCAGAATAGTTGTGGAAAAAATATCAGAAATTTTGAACCAAAATGTTCAGAAAGTTTCAGATGTACTGCTTGGGAACGCTAAGGAACTTTTCTCAATCAACTTTTGATTGATAGGCAAACTTTCTTATCCAGGTTGCTGCCGGGAGCGACGCTAAAAGGGCAAAAGCGGAAAATATCGAAGAAATCAAGAATACCTGCTGATAACCCAAGGCCATCGCCACATAAGCAGACAGAACAGGGGTAAAAATTCTGCTGAAAATATTCAATCCCTGAAAAAATCCTTCCCATCTCCCAAGCTCTCTTGGGGCTATCTGAATCTTTATGGTTTCTTTCGCGGGAAACCAGAGAATGAAACCTATACCCATCAAAATATGAGAAATGAAGAAAACATAAACATTTGGTATTACCCATAAGAGAAACGTCGAAAGGATCAGAAAATTTCCTATCATTAAATTGATATGTGCCTTTGTTCGAATGCGTTTCCTCCAGAACCACGACAGAGCAACAGATGCAGAAAAAACCATTTCAAAAAGAAATGGTGAAGAGCTGCTGAGTTTAAAATAATCGATCAGATAATATGAGATAACAAGAAATCCAGAGAAATTAAAAGCAACATAGGAAAGATATTGATGAAGCATGATTGAGAAAAAAGCACGAAAATTTGTGGTAGCAATCACCTGGCCTTTATGTAATACCAAGCCACTTTGAATTTTTGGGAGGATTTTCAAATACGAAAAAGCGTAGAAAAAATTCAACAGAAAGATCATAACAAAAACAGCCTTCAGGAAAGTTTTTCCACCCATAAAAGGAGACAATACAAAAACAAAAAGCGTATAACTGATAGCCTTTGTAGATTCCGTGGCAAAAAATAAATAAGAATACAGAGTTTCTCTATATTTTGGTGGAAATAACGCTCTTTCATACATTACCTGACACGGGTAAAATACATCTGTAAAACTTAACAGCATCTGTGCAATGGCAAATAACCAAAGCCCATTGCATAAAGCAAAAAGTAATGAGCCAAGCGCAAAAGAGATTTTAGCGAGAAATAGACCATAATTTGTGGAAAATTGCTCGAATTTTTTCCCAAGAACATATGTCAAAACTGCCTGCACGATGTAAGAGAAGCTAAACAGCCAACCTACATTTTCTATGGATATATTCATCAATTTTCCAAAAGACGGAACGGCAATAACCGCTGAAAAAGAAAAGCCTGATATGCTGTAAAGCCAGAGATAATTTCTGACGCCTTTATCGAGTTCTCGCCAGACCATTTAATCTGATCACCACGAAACAAGTTTACATTAAGTGATACCCGTTTTGAACAGTGAGGAACGAGTTCATATTCATGTCACTTTTGGTTAATCAACTCTTGATTTTCATTTGAAAAAGCTTCATTGACAGATGGGAAGGAAAGAGATAGAATAAATCGTGAAATAAATAACGATAAAAATATCACGATAGGTGATTTTATGTTGATCAGAGTTTGCATGGGAAGCTCTTGCCATTTAAAAGGATCCTATAAAATTGTCCAAAAAATAGAGCAGCTTAGAAAAAAGTATCCAGAGATACAACTTTATGGATCGCTCTGTTTTGGAAGGTGCTCGGACGGAATTTGCGTGGAAATAGATGGAAAACTCTATACACATGTTGATGACAAAAACATAGAGAAGATTATCGAGGAGGCAAAGACGTGAACGCTATCGTTTCGAACGATGCAAGTTGCATGTACTGTTACAAATGTTTGAGAAATTGCCCTGTCAAATCGATAAGTTTTAACCACGGCAAAGCCAAAATAATTGATGAAGATTGCATACAATGTGGGATATGTATAGAAGTGTGTCCTCAAAAAGCAAGAACATACGTGAAAAGTATAGATGAATTTAAGAAATTCATTGGAAAAAAATTTATGGTATCGTTAGCGCCTTCTTTTTTCGCACATTTCGATCAGCCGTATAAGATCATCTCCCTGTTAAAAAAATTAGGAGCAACAGTTGTTCAGGAAACAGCTGTTGGCGCAGAATTGGTATCAGGAGAATATGCCAGATATTTTTTGAAAAACGAAGAAACGGTGATAAGCACAGCCTGTCCTGTTATTGTCTATCTGGCAGAAAGATATTTTCCAGAGGTACTCGGTCATCTCTTGCCGGTTGTGTCCCCAATGGTCGCGCATGCTACTTTCTTAAAGCAAAAATTTGGGGATTTACCGGTGGTGTTTTTAGGACCATGTGTGGCGAAGAAAAGTGAAAGTCAGCTTGTTGACATTGTGATTACCTTCGAAGAATTCGACGAATTCATTAAAAATGAAAATTTTCAGCTTGATCAATTGATAGATGAATTACCCACTCCGCCTTATCCAGATAAGGCAAGAATGTACCCAACTTCAGGAGGTATAAATTACACAATTGATGGCGATTGGAAAACCCACATATCTATTGAAGGCATAGAAAACGTAATGAACATTTTTTCAAAAATAGACGAAATCAAAACTGGATTTTTTATAGAGGCATCTGCGTGCATTGGAAGTTGCATAAATGGACCTGCTATTAGAAAAGACATAAATATCCTCGAAAAAAGACGAAGAATAATGAATCATTCTGCTAATCTGAATACAGAGAAAAATTTGATTGAATTTGAAGCACCTTCTATTGATTTGCATAAAAAATTCTCCTCTAAATTTTCAAAGGTTTATGTGGATGAAAAAGCTGTTCAGCAAGTACTCAAATCGCTTGGAAAGGATGATATGAAAAAACAACTCAATTGTGGAGCCTGTGGTTATGAAAGTTGTAAAGACAAAGCTGTAGCAGTTGTTTTGGGAAAAGCGGAAAAAGAAATGTGTATCACGTATCTGGTGGATAAACTAAAGGCTGCCACAAATAGAGTTGTAGAAGAGTCGCCAAACGCTATTTTCATATATAAAGGCAACTGCCTAATCTACAAAAATAAAGCGGCTGAAAAGCTTTTCTTAGATACAGCCAATTTAATTTCACTGCTGAATGAAATAAAAATATTTTCTAACCGCATCTATGAAATTCCAGATAAGGGCTTCTTTTTTGTTAAGTCTTTCACTCTTCCTGAAGACAGTGGGGAAGTTTTGTTGCTCGTGGATATGACAAAAGAAAAATTACAGGAAGAAAGACTGAAGGAAATAAAACATGAAACTCTAAATAAAATCGAAGAAATGCTGGCAAGGCAAATGAGAATCGCACAGGAAATAGCTGGATTGTTAGGTGAATCGATAGCCGAGACCAAAAGCCGCTTCGTAGAATTAAGAAAATTTATGGAGGAATGAGATGTTAACCTGCGAAATTAATTATGCTTTCAAAAACAAGCAAGGAGAAGAGATCTGTGGTGATTCAATCTGTGTAAAAAAAGGAGAACGCAGAATTGCCGTGAGTGTTTCCGACGGATTAGGGAGTGGTGTAAAAGCAAGCATACTTTCGACATTGACCACCTCCATGGCAACCACGATGCTGTTTAACAATGTTCCAACTGACGAGGTTTTTTCATCGATTCTTGCTACGCTTCCTGTCTGCAAAGTGAGGGGAATAAGTTATGCAAATCTCTGTTCGGTTGTTTTTGATACAGAAACTAACGTGTGCCATATTGTTGAGTACGAGTTTCCGGTCGTTCTTTATTTTAGGGACAAAAAATTACTTCAGATAGATAAAAAACAAATAACTGTTCTTGGGAGAAAGATCTTTTTTTATGAAATATCACCTGTACAGGGCGATCTACTGTTTTTAATGACAGATGGTGTATCTCAGGCAGGAATGGGAACAGATAATTTCCCCTTAGGATTTGGCGTTCAAAATATTGTCAGAGAAATTAAGGTATTACTTGAAAATAGAATAAATTCGTTAAGCATCGTTCGACATTTGGTTAAGCTCACCGAAAGGTTAGACAAAGGAACGAGGGGAGATGATGCACTTGTTGCGGCTATTCACTTCAAACCCTTAGAGGTTGTAAATCTGTTCGTTGGCCCGCCCGAGGACAAATCAAAAGATGAAGAAATAGTGAAAAAATTTCTTTCACGTAAAGGAAAAAAGATCGTATGCGGTGGAACCACAGCCCAGATCTTTGAGAGAGTGCTTGAAAAGAAAGTGAAACTCGATATTATGTCTTTCACCGAGGAACTTCCACCCATTGGCAAAATGGATGGAATCGACCTTGTTACCGAAGGAATAGTTACTTTGACGCATGTCTTTAGATATCTGCAGGGGCAACAAGAAAAATTAGGTTATGGAGCAGCCATGTTGACCGAAATGCTTCTGAAAGCAGACGAAATAAATTTCACCGTGGGGAGGGCTATTAACCCAGCTCACCAAAATCCGCTATTCAGTCACGACATATCTCTGAAATTCAGATTAGTTCAGGACATTGCACAAATCCTGACCAAAATGGGAAAAATCGTAAAAGTTGAATACTGTTAGGAGGTGAAATGAGTGGAAAGGACCTTTGAAAAAGTTGAGGAAATTCTGAAAAAACATCAGTACAAAAAGGAAAATCTCATAAGAATACTCCTCGATGTTCAAAAAAATTACAGACATCTTCCGGAAGATGTTGTTAACTATATCGCTGTGGCTCTTGAATTACCTCCGGCAAAAATATTCGGTGTGGGGACCTTTTATTCCCAGTTTTCTCTCAAACCCAAGGGTGAGTACACCATCCTTGTTTGTGATGGTACTGCATGTCATATGGAAGGGTCATTATCACTTTTAAAAGCAATCGAAGAAGAGCTGAATATAAAGCCGGGTGAGGTAACAAGAGATCTGAAGTTCAGCGTAGACCAAGTGGGTTGTCTTGGTGCATGTGCACTGGCTCCGGCAATGGTCATAAATGATGAAGTATACGGGAATCTTACCCCTGAAAAGGTCAAAGACATAATCAGAAAACTGAAAGAAGGTGAACAGAATGCTCAATAGTATTAGTGAAGCTCTTCAATTTATAGAACTTCAAAAGGAAAAGAGAAAAGAAAAGCTTTCTAAGTTATCGATCTACGTGTGCGTTGGCACTGGATGTACCGCGAAAGGTGCTTTGAAAGTTTATGAAGAGTTTCAGAGAGTACTTCTCAGGGAAGGTCTTTTAAATTCGGTAAAATTGGCTAAAATCGAAGATTCAGAAAATCCTTTGAAAAAAACTGGATGCTGCGGAAGATGTTCCAATGGACCCCTTGTCAATATTTTGCCTCACGGTTATTTTTACTCTCATGTCACAGTAAACGATGTTGAAAAAATTGTAGAAAAAACCATCAAGCGAGGAGAACCATTAGAAGAATTGCTGCTGATTGATCCTGTCACAAACGATCGAGTTAGGAGTCTTGAGGACAGTACTTTATACAAAAACCAGAATTTTTATATTATGGAAGATATTGGTAAGTGTGAATGTGACAGCATAGAAGATTATATGGCAAGGGGAGGTTATTCATCGTTAATAAAAGTACTATCGCAAATGCAAGCAGATGAAATTATAGAAATGATAAAAAACGCCGGATTAAGAGGCAGAGGTGGCGGCGGCTTCCCAACGGGCCTGAAATGGGAAGCTGCGAAAAACAGCAAATCTGATGTCAAATTTGTAGTCTGTAATGGAGATGAAGGTGACCCGGGGGCTTTTATGAATAGAACTCTACTCGAAAGAGACCCACATCTTGTTCTTGAAGGGATGATAATTGCAGGATATACCATAGGAGCACAGAAAGCTTATGCTTATATAAGGGCTGAATATCCCATAGCTATTCAGATGTTTCAGAAAGCTATTGATGATGCTAAAAAACTCGGTTTACTGGGTGAGAATATTC
This sequence comes from Pseudothermotoga lettingae TMO, assembly GCF_000017865.1. Taxonomy (GTDB): domain Bacteria; phylum Thermotogota; class Thermotogae; order Thermotogales; family DSM-5069; genus Pseudothermotoga_B; species Pseudothermotoga_B elfii. The sequence goes on along the minus strand of NC_009828.1, from coordinate 987,531 downwards.
TTCAAACCGGGTTTTCTTTTGATGTAGAAATTAAAGAAGGAGCAGGAGCATTTGTTTGTGGAGAAGAAACAGCTTTGTTGGCCTCAATCGAAGGAAAAAGAGGTATGCCGAGACCAAGGCCACCATTTCCCGCCCAATCTGGCTTATGGGGTTATCCAACCCTTATAAACAACGTCGAAACTTACGCAAACATTTCGAGAATAATAAGAGATGGGGTTGAAAAATACAGGTTGCTTGGAACAGAAAATTCTCCCGGAACGAAGATGTTTTCTGTTACAGGCCCCTTGAAGGTCACGGGTATTATAGAAGTTGAATTTGGAACAACGTTAAGAAAAATCATTTACGAAATCTGTGGGGGCCTTTTGTCAGGAGAGGAATTCAAAGCTGTGCAGATAGGAGGCCCTTCCGGAGCATGTCTATCTAAGGAATTTCTCGATATGCCCCTTGATTACGACACGTTGAAATCGGCGGATGCCATGGTTGGCTCAGGGGGTATAGTAGTTATAACAAAAAGGACATGCATGGTTGAGGTTGCAAGATTTTTCCTGGATTTCACAAAAAGAGAATCATGTGGCAAGTGCATTCCATGCAGAGAAGGTACCATGCAGGCTTATAACATTTTGGAGAAATTTACTCAGGCAAAAGCCACAAAAGAAGATCTTGAGAATCTCGAATTTCTTGCTAACCTTATCAAAAAAACTTCTCTGTGTGGGCTTGGTAAAACAGCTCCCAACCCAATATTAAGTACATTGAAGTTGTTTAAAGACGAATACCTAGCTCATTTAAATGGAGTTTGTCCAAGTGGAACCTGCGTTTCATTCAAAAAATACGTCGTCAATGAACAATTATGTAAAGGCTGCGGTTTATGTGCAAAATCCTGTCCACAGAACGCCATTTTCGGTGAGAGAGGAAAACCCTACAAGATAGACCAGGAAAAATGTATTAAATGTGGTCTCTGTGTTCAAAAATGCAGATTCAAAGCCATAGAAATGATTTAGGAGGTGGAAGAATGAGAATATATGTCAATGGCAGAGAAGTTGAGATAAAAGACAATTCAAAAAACGTGCTGGAAGCACTTAAAAATATCGGTATCGAGATTCCAAATCTATGTTATCTCTCAGAAACCTCTGTTTATGGTGCATGCAGAATGTGTCTGGTTGAGGTAGATGGTAAAGACATAGTTACTTCCTGCACATTGAAACCGCGCGAGGGTATGAAGATAAAAACAAACACTCCCGAGATATATGAATTGAGAAGAGGCATTCTGGAATTGATTCTCGCGACACACAACAGAGATTGTACAATCTGTGATAGAAATGGAAGTTGCAAGTTGCAAAAATATGCAGAAGAATTTGGAATTAGAGATATCAGGTTCACCAAGATAAAAAAAGATAACGTAGTTGATAAATCTTCTCCAATTGTAAGAGATAATTCAAAATGCATTCTCTGCGGTGATTGTGTAAGAGTTTGTGAAGAAGTACAGGGTATCGGAGTGATCGACTTTGCCTACCGGGGTTTTTCTACCCAAGTAACTCCTGCTTTTTCAAACGAACTTGCAAAAAGTGAATGTGTCTATTGTGGCCAATGTGTAGCTCATTGTCCAACAGCCGCTTTAACTTTTAGAAACGATCTTGAAAAACTCTATCAGGCGCTTTCTTCAGACAAAATCGTCATAGGTATGGTGGCCCCAGCTGTAAGAGTGGCCATTCAAGAAGAACTATCTCTCGAATCAGATCTTGCTATGGCTGAAAGGATCGCCACATTTTTGAGAATGTCTGGCTTTAACAAAGTCTTTGATGTAGCTTTTGGTGCCGACCTCGTTGCTTACGAGGAAGCTCATGAATTTTATAAAAGGTTGTCGCGACAGGAAAAATTACCTCAGTTTACTTCCTGCTGTCCTGCGTGGGTGAAATATGTAGAACAGTATTATCCGAAATTTGTTGAAAATCTTTCAACCGTTAAATCTCCGCAGCAGGCACTTGGAAGTTTGATCAAAAAAATCTATGCAAAAAAGATGGGGCTAAATCCTCAGGATATTTTCCTTGTTTCCTTTATGCCATGCACCGCGAAAAAATTTGAGGCAGAAAGAGAAGAGCACGCTGGTGTCGTGGATCTGGTTTTGACAACCAAGGAACTTTCCCAAATGATAAAAGCGAGTGGAATAAATATAAAACAGATTTCCCCAGAACCGTTTGATAGACCGTTCGGTATATCCTCCCAGGGCGGACTGAGCTTTGGAAAAACTGGTGGCGTTTTTGGCAGTGTAGTGTCAGTTCTTAGAGACGAGATTGGCATATCACGTGAAGAGTACGACAATTTACTGGAAGGAGTGAAAATTGCAAAAATAACACTGAAAGACGGAAAATCAATAAGGGCGGCAGTGATTTTTGGCCTCGCAAATGCAAGAAAGATAATGAAAAAAATTTCTTCAGGAGAATTCAACGTAGATATTGTAGAAGTGATGGCATGTAATTATGGATGTATTGGCGGTGGCGGACAACCATATCCAAATGACTCCAGAATGAGACAAAAAAGAGCTCACATATTAAGAGAAACTGTAGGAATTAAGACGCTTCTCTCACCTGTGGAAAACTTCTATGTGCAGAAATTGTATCAGGAAGATCTCAGTGATGAACACGCACGGCACATAATTCATACAAATTACAAACCAAGAAAACGAGTTGAATTTCAAGATATAGAAATATTACCACTACCAAAAGAAGAAAAAACGGTTGTCAGGGTTTGCCTGGGTACATCCTGTTACATGAAAGGATCTTATAATCTACTTTCTCAGTTAATCGATTACGTCAGAACGGAAGATCTATCAGATGAAGTAGAGATCACAGGAACATTTTGCTTAGAACATTGTGGAAAGTCTCCAAATGTCATGGTAAATGATAAACTTATCAGTGAAGCAACCTTCGAGAAAATCAAAGAGGTGTTAGAAAAGTATGCAAAATTATCAAAATAAAGAACTAATTTTGATACCAAAACCGACTTTGGACAGATTGAAATTGTACCACAGGTTTCTGAATGAGATCGATTTCGAATACGTTTCATCTGAAATAATGTCTCAAAGGCTCGGGGTAAGCCCCGAGCAAATTCGAAAGGATTTTACATATCTGAAAACAATGGGGAAGCCAAAGGTCGGTTATCACGTCGAAACTCTTCGCAAAGAACTCGATGAATTATTCGGCGTTCGAAAAACAACAAAGGTGATACTGGTTGGCGCAGGACATCTTGGAAAAGCCCTTGTGAATTACCCGGGCTTTACTCAATACGGGATTGAAATAGTTGCTGTTTTTGACAACGACAAAGAAAAAATAGGGAAATTCGTGAACGATCTGGCAATACTTCCCATGAGAGACCTGAGAAGAGTTATAAAGCGATTTGAGGTTGAAATAGGTATAATCTGCGTTCCCAAGGAATCAGCTCAGCAGGTTGCCAATCTGCTTCTCACTAATGGAATAAAAGGTATCTGGAATTTTGCGCCAGTAAGACTCCTTGTTCCAGATGACGTGTTTGTTGTAGATGAAGATATGATTCAAAGCTTATTAACTCTCAAGCACTATTTAGAGTTAAAAAAACAGAAAGAAAAGCATGAGTAAAAATCTCAAAAAAAATTTGCTGAGAGAGCTGAATCTTACGATTTCGGCATTGTATCTCATGAATAAAGATAGGGTGCTGACAGGGAAAACAAAAGCTCTCGCTGTTATAACAATAGCCTATGCATTAAATCCACTCGACCTGATTCCTGACTTCATACCTGTATTGGGACAACTGGATGATTTCATCATAATCCCATTACTGATAAAATGTACTCTGAGTTCTATACCAGAAGAACTCTTAAAAGACTACAAAAGCAGAGCAAAAAACTTGAATATCGGAAAAAGATTCAACCTTACAACTGTTTTTATTATTGTTTTCTGGCTTTTAATGATTTTATGGTTGATAGATTCAGTTTTAAAACAAATTAGATAGAGATATAACCCACTGGGCAAAAAAGTATGTCGACAAAATTATCAGGTTTCTTGCGGGCAATTTTCTTACAAATCTGTCATAGGCAATGCATAGATCAGAAAACACAAATAACCCTGCTGATAGAGGCAGCAGAAAACCTATGTAGTACACACCCAGATAAAGCGGGCCAAATGAGAAAACCATCATTGTGGCTATCGCTAAAACATATATGAAGATGGCCAGTTTGTATTCTCCAAGATGCCTGTGAAGAACGAGAAAATATATTGCCATCAGAGTGAAGTAAATCGTTCCAAAAATCAACACGGGAGGTACCGTGAATTTTAATCCAAATCCAAGCGAATACAAAATATGCCCAATCAAAAACATGATCATACCATCTTTGAATTTTTCTGGATTCTCCAGGAAAATATCTCCCAAGAGCCCAAAAAATAAGCCAGCGCTGATAAACCATTCAAAATGAGAGCTGTTCATAACAGCTATTAACAACGCGCAGAGAGTCGTAGAGGCCTTAAAAAAGATTGCATTCTTGGATTTACTTTTTAGTAAGATTGTTAGTACTGATAACACAAACATAGTTAATGATAGAACAACAGCCAAAAGCAATCTAGAAGAATGTTTAAAACTGAAAATCCTTTCAACATCGATTCTTCTTGCCTCAATTTCTTCTTTAACTGAATAATTTTGATATTCAACGCTGGATAATGGCTGAGTGGAAAACATGTGATTCCATGTGCTAACGTAAACAACTATTTTTTCACCGTTTTTCTGAACTTTTTCAATTGGTACCCCGGCATAATTGTGTAAATTGTCGATCTGAAAATAATCTACTGATGGGCAAAAGTCATCCGGAAAAACGATTTTATCTCTCTCCACAAAAAACGTTTCAATATCATAAAAGCGTCCCCATTTAAAGAATCTGTAGACATCGTAGACGAGATCTAATAGAAAATTTGGGTAGTCTTCATCCCAGAAAACAACTGTTACTTCTGTTTTATCATCATGACTGTAGAAGTAGATCCTGTGTATTCCATTTTTTTTGTCAAAAGATGGCATTTTGATCTCAACAGAAGCAGACAATACCGTGATAGAAATAACCAGAAAGAAAAGAAAAACTAATTTTTTCATAAAAGACCTCCCAGTTAATTATATATATTCTTCAAAAATATTAAAACAGGAACTGATAAAAACACGGTGATGAAGGGCCCGCGGTTTGTGGTAGAATAATACTGTGTTTGAAGAGTTCAGGATATGAATAAGCCTGGTGATGGAGTCCACCGTTATTTGCCTTAAAGGCTGATGACTCCTACTTGAATGAGTAGGGGTTTTTTATTTTGGAGGAATCTTTGTGAACCCGAGAAATTTTGCTGAAATAAAAATAATCGAGGCATTCGAAAAGCAAACAGATGATTGTCCTATCTGTGAGTTAATCTACACCAGTGTCGAGAAGTTCGTAGAAGAAATCCTGTATGAATTCGTAAACGATCCAAATACAAGATCCAGACTGAGGCGTGGTATCTGCAGTAAACATGTTCTGGCTATTGAAAACACCCTTAATAACCACCCAGAGCTTGGATTACTTGGCTTAGCAATAATCTATGAAGATATCATGTCTGAAATGATAAAAGATATGGTGAAAAACTGTCACACTGAAAGTGAATGTTTGTTTTGCAAACATGAGTCAGAATCAGAAAAAATTTATGTTGAAACATGCACTTCATTTATATCAGATATATTATCCATATACGAGAAAAGTAAACGTATTTTATGTAGAGACCACTACTGGAAAATTTTCTTAGCGACAAATCATATCAATCAAGAAAATTTAAAAGCTATTCAAGTAAAAAAACTTCTGGATTTGAAGAGCAAACTGACTGTTTTTATAGAAAAACACGATTACAGAAAAGACAAGCAAATGGGAGATACACCGAGGGCATGTAAGATTGCAGGAATGTTGATATCCAATAACAGAATTCAAGACGGGAGGAACAGACTATGGTTATGGAGGTTTTTGCCAAAAAGGTAATCACAAACATTTCCAGAGTCATCGTAGGAAAAGAAAAAATCGTTGAAAAGATACTGGCCACAATGTTGAGTGGCGGTCATGTGCTTTTGAATGATGTCCCGGGAGTCGGCAAAACAATGTTAGCAAGAGCTTTAGCCATCTCGACTGGTTTGAGCTTCAACAGAATTCAAGCGACCCCGGATCTTCTTCCGTCAGATGTAACAGGTCTGAATGTACTTGATACAAAATTGAATGAATTTGTTTTTAGAAAAGGACCAGTCTTCACTGATATCTTGCTCGTGGATGAGATTAACAGAACCACACCAAGAACTCAATCTGCCCTGCTACAGGCAATGGCGGAAAAGCAAGTAACTGTGGATGGTATTACCTATCAGCTGAGTGAACATTTCTTCGTTATTGCAACGCAAAATCCTGTCGAATTTGAAGGAACTTTTCCCTTACCTGAAGCTCAACTGGATCGTTTTTCTATTTGCTTATCCATTGGTTATCTCGATAAATCCCAGGAAATAGAAATGTTGAAAAAGCAAGAGATGTCTCATCCAATAGAAAATATCAAACCTGTGAGCAATTTAACAGAACTCGAAGAAGCCAAGAAGAAAACTAAAGAAATTTATATAGACGATTCCATACTGGATTACATAGTCAGAATTGTTGAACGAACCAGAAATCACGATGATCTTGCTTTAGGTGCAAGTCCGAGAGGCGCTATATCGCTTATGAATATTTCGCGGGGACTCGCTGCTCTCAGGGGAAGAGAGTATGTGCTACCGGACGATATCAAAGAACTGTCGGTGGATGTTCTTGCACACCGCATAGTTTTGAAACCGGAAGCGAGGCTGATGAAAAAAACAAAGCAGGAAATCCTGAATGAAATACTCAACACCGAGGAGGCCCCTATTAAAAGTGAAGCTCAAACTTAAATCAAAGTCATCTTCATTTGGTCTTCTTATTTTTATGAGTATTTTGTCATGCGTCTGGGCGCTGCTCAGTTTCAATGTATTTTCAATTACTCTTGTTATTGCCTGCATTTTTCTGTGGCTACAATTTTATGATACAAAAAGAAAATTGACACATCTTGAAATTGAAAGGTGGGTGAACCAGACACGGGCTTTTACAGACCAGGATTTGACGATCAATCATAGGATTCAAAGCCCGTTTGGTGATATAGATGCCTCCATTTCTTCACACGTCACGGCGTCAGGTTTTTTGACGTACAATCTTTTTGAAAAAACACTGTTAATAAGAAAATCAGAATCAGTATATGTCCAGTCAAAAATTTCTTTTCCAACCCGTGGCAAAAAAATTCTATCTGACTTTTTTGTTCTCTACGAACACCCCATAAATTTATTCAGGCATTACGCGTGTTATTCAGGCAAAGAAGAAATACTTGTTTTGCCAAAGATTATGTATATAGAAAGCTTTCCATCCAGATTGAGGGAGCTTCTTCCAGCTGAGAGGTCAGAATTCAAACTGCTTGAGGATACCACTCAGATAAAAGGTGTTCGAGAATACTTCAACGAACCTCTCAGCAAAATACACTGGAAAATTTCTGCAAAACTTGGAAAATTGTGCGTAAAAGAACTGGATTACACCGCTATAAGCAACACAGTTCTGTACCTTGATTTGAATCTATCGTCGGAGATTTTTGCCAGAAAAGTATGGGCGCAGATTAGAAAAAATTACGAAGAAGACGCTGTAATCGCAACCTCATCGATAATATATCTGCTCGCCAATAGAGGTAACCTTATAGATCTCGTAGTGGTTGGCAAAGAAGTCTTGAGAAGAAATTACATGGTGAATTCTGACTGGGTGAGTGCTGTTGAGCTTTTAGCAAAAGCTGAAGGAGATGAGAATGGTCCGCAATTACCAGAAGAATTTTTCAAAGATTTGTACAGATTGACGCCTTCCAACACAATTCTAATAATTTCGATGTATCTTACAGATACACTTTTGCCACTACTGATTCAAGCAAGAACCAGATGTGCAAGAGTTATCGTTCTGTTAATTCCATATGGTTTTAGAGATCCCAGGTTTAAACCAGCGAAAACATATGAGATGTACCCACTGGATATGCAAAAACTTATAGAAAAAGCAAAAATCCTCGAGAAGGAGCAAATAATTGTTAGAATAATTAGACCAAATCAGAGCCTTCAGGAGGTTTTCGATGAGATTCAAAGATCTTAGGCAATTTACTATTTTCGGTGCTGGAATAACATCTTTTTATTTACTCAGTGCATTTCTGCCGTTATGGTTCAGCCTGCCTCTGACTGTTTTTTCATCTATTCTGGCTCTATTTCTCTCGGATGAAAATTGCTCTTTGGTGATAGTTTCGCCATTTGTTTTAATAGCAAGTTTCGTGGTTGCAGGTATTGCAAAACTTGGCTTCTCACAAGCATTCTTAATTCTAATAATTGTGGAGTGTGCAGCTTTGATCTTTTCTAAATATACCGTCCCATCATTTATTTCACTGCTGACTGTAGGAATATACCTGAGCATGGCCGGATCGCACGGCGTCAGGTTTGATTCATTATTCTTTGCAGTCCTGACTTTTCTGTGGTATCTGCACAAGACAAAAAAATGTAGAATCCGGCTCATAGTTGTCTATCTGCTGATAGTCCTGATTGCATCAACAATCGTGCCCGATGTGAATTTCTCTCTTTTGAAACCAGTATTTGATCAAAACAACTTTCACAGTGAGAAGATGAGAAAAAGTGAAAATTTACCTGGAGAAGGAAATTATGTAACAGTCGTTCGCCCGGACAAATCTACCGATAAAAATGTGCCAAAAGATAAATTTTCAGAGATACTGGAAAAAATATGGTTTCCATCTGTTCTGATCATTTTCGGGATTTTTCTTATAAGTTTTGCCCTGAACAATTTTGGAATAAGTGGAACGATAAAGTTGTTTCTCACTGGTGCAGCAACTTTTTTAATCATAATAACAGCTCTGTCAATATCACTCTCATTTGTTAAACCAGTTGAGAGAAATGCCGATCAAATGATCTTACATAGAAATTCAATTGTTAATGATCAACAATCTATTTACACAGCACCGGCAACAACGGTTGTAACTCAGAGAGAAAAAATGTTTTCAAACAGAGTAAACATTATCCCTTTTTTGAATGTTGTAAGCGTCGCTGTTTTGTCTCTAATGATAATAGCAGTGATCTACTCGGCAAGAATCTTGAGAAAAAAAGAAGTTCTTAATCAAAAAAAGGGTGATGAACAAGAACAACATATTTTTGAAAACACCCCACCACTCGAATTTGATAAAAGATCCATTCTCAAAGCTTACTGGTGGTTAAGGAGAAAGTATTTTGCACAGTATCACAGCAAAACACCCCATGAAATATTAGATATAGAAGGCGACAAAAATTTATCAATGTTGACCAGTATTTATGTAAAAACGAAATACGGGAGAAAGAAACTCAATGACGAAGAAATAAAAAATTTCTACGACTCTCTAATCTCATTCTGCAAATCGCACGATCAGACAAAAAAATGATTATTTTTTTCATAGAAAATCGCTGTAACAATTTTGCTTAATTGCCTTTTCAAAGAAAAAACTTCCAGCGATAACAGAAGTTAGCATACCTGAGCATAAGAAAGCATAAATGAGAAAGAGAAAGCATACGCATATTATAGAAACTTTGCCAAATATTGCCGTGAATAGCCACAGATTGCCAGATTTTGATCCAGAATCTCTATATGCTACTCTCTTTAAAAGAGGTGTATGTTCAAAGGAGGGTTAAGATGAACAGTTCCTATTTCATGAACCTTGAAGAAAAATATGGCGCTCACAACTATAAGCCGATCCCTGTTGTGATCGAAAGAGGTGAAAGAGTTTGGGTATGGGATGTCGAAGGAAACAGGTATCTGGATATGCTTTCAGCGTATTCGGCATTGAACCATGGTCACAGGCATCCCAAAATTTTAAAAGTTTTGAAAGATCAATTAGAAAAACTAACACTTACATCAAGAGCCTTCTACAACGATCTCTTAGGGAAATTTGAGCAAAGGCTGGCAGAGTTCGCTGGTTACGATAAAGTACTTCCAATGAATACGGGTGCTGAAGCAGTGGAAAGTGCTCTAAAAATTGCGCGAAAATGGGCTTACTACAAACGAGGAATAACTATGAACCAGGGGAACATAATAGTTGTTGAAGGTAACTTTCATGGTAGAACCATAACGATTGTATCCTTTTCAACAGAAGATCAGTACAAAGACGGATTTGGTCCATTTACGCCCGGGTTTAAAGTCGCACCGTTTGGCGATGCAAGGGTTATAAGAGACCTAATAGATGATAAAACGCTCGGTATACTTGTAGAACCGATTCAAGGCGAAGGTGGAGTTCGAGTACCTCCAGAAGGTTACCTGAAGGATCTCAGAGCAATTTCTTCTGAGCATAAAATTTTATTGATGTTTGACGAAATTCAGACAGGTCTCGGTAGAACTGGAAAAATGTTTGCATGGCAGTGGGAAGATGCAAAACCGGATGTCCTGATACTTGGAAAAGCTCTTGGCGGAGGGGTATATCCTGTATCAGCAGTTCTTGCAAATGACGAAATTATGGATGTACTTAAACCGGGCGATCATGGTTCAACATTCGGTGGAAACCCACTGGCTGCTGCTGTTGGCATAGCTGCAATCGATGTGCTGGTTGAAGAGAAACTTGATCAACGAGCAAAAGAACTCGGAGAGTATTTTCTGAGACAGTTGAGAGATATAAAAAGCGACTATGTGAAAGACGTCAGAGGAAAAGGATTGTTGATAGGTGTTGAGATAAAGAAAGAATATGGAACGGCAAGACCATTTTGCGAGAAACTGGCGAAACTTGGAATACTCTGTAAAGAAACCCATGATCAAGTAGCAAGATTTGCACCTCCACTTGTTATAAAAAAGGAAGAAATCGACTGGGCACTTGAAAGGATATATAAGGTTCTTACCGAACCAATTTACAATAAGGGTGATGCAAAAAAAGTTGTTTAAAATATTTTTGTTTATCACTGCTTTAATGTTCCTGGCGGCTACCGCATCCGCCAGGGTAATCTACATAGACCTGGGTAACTCAGAAGAAGCAATTAGTATAACACAAGAGGATTATGGTTATGTTCTCTTTGGCCAGCATAGAAACACCAATGAAATTTTTGCAATCACTTTTGATAAAAATCTGGATCTTCTAAAAATAAATTCTATAGGCGAAAGATTTCTTGACAGACTCAACGTTGTTGAAAAAACTCCTGATAATCGATTTTTTCTTTCTGGAAATAAACTTCTGTTAGATCAGGCAAAAATAGCTATTCTGGAATTGAACAGCTATTTTGTTGTTCTAAATTATTTCATCCTCCCAGTTTCCGGTGCCGATCAGTGGGTAGAGTCTGCTCTCCTGACTGATGATGGATATGTTCTCGCTGGAGGGCACAGGTCGATTGGGGGAAACTGGTATGATGCTCTTTTAATAAAATGTGATAACTCTGGGAAGATCATCTGGAGCAAAAAATTTGGTGGTTCTTCAGACGAATGGTTCAGTAAAATCATTGACGGTGGTGATGGGTACCTTTGCGTTGGTTCAACTGAAAGCTATACTAAAGGCATGGCGGATTTCCTTGTTACGTTTTTTTCCAGAACTGGAAAACTTATCTGGTGGAAAACAGCTGGGGGAGAGAAGTGGGATAGAGCAATCAGTGCAACGATGGTTAACGATGGCTTTTTAATCTTGGGTTTGTCAAATTCTTTCACAGACTACAACAGCCCTCTTTTGTTGAAAACAGACAAAAGCGGAAAAATTATCTGGCAAAAGGTACTGGATCTAAAAACCGAGTTTTTTCCGAAAGGTCTGATAGAGTTTCAGGAAAATCTCTACTGTGTCTACGGGAATATCTGGAATGGTGAAAATAGATTTGACGTAATCTTTATATTTCTTGATCAAAATGGGGATTTGGTTTTTAAGAAGGTAATTGAAGAAAAAAATGATCAGAATATAAACTCGAGTATAATAATTTCAAAAAACGAAATAATAGGAACTGGAAGTTCAGATAATATCTCAAAAGATGTTTTCCTGATATTTCTTGAGTTAAAGGAGTGATAGCATTGAAATGGGAATGTTCAACGTTTACAAAGTTTGTTGTGCCAGTTGAAGTAAAGATAAGTCGTGATGGAAGATGGATTGCTTACACACTGAAGAAAATTTCACCTGCCGAAAACAAGACTATTCGACAAATCACCATTAAAAATCTTTCCACAGGAGAATCATTTTATTTGCCTCAGGAAACTTCCAAACCAAGGTTTTCACCTGATGGGAAAAAACTGGCTTTTATAAGGAAAATAAATGATTCTAACATTTTAAGTATGATTGAATTGGCACACTTTTCAGAAAAAGAGATCCTCAAGGTGGATTCTTTAACAGCTATCGATTGGTCATCAGACAGTAAAAAACTCCTGATAATGTTTGCAAAGAAGAGAAATGACAAAGATTTGTACTTTGAAGATACGTTACCAGTCTGGTTTGACGGCAAGGGTTTTCTGGATAGTTCAATAGATGTTGTTCAGATTATAGATTTAGAGAGCTGCCAGGTTCTCGACCAGATGGAAGAAAGAAATATAGCAAATATACTCTGGATTGAAAATGATATTGTTTACGCTAAATATAGCGAGAAAAAGCCATTCACGGAATTCGACATTTTTCTATATATCGATGGTAAAAAACGGTTGATTTTAGAAAAGGTCGGATTAATTCCAACTTCAGCAGAAGGCAAGAAAATCATCATGCTGGGGAGAGAGCAGAAAAGTGCATTTCAACACGAGTATGCATATTTATATGAAAATGGAAAATTACACCCCTTGACAGAAAAATACGCACTTAACAACTCCGGGCATATAAGTGCCGAGATATGGGCATCTGACAGTGAAGTTTATCCTTTGATCAGGAATAACACAGTCTATTTCAAAAGTGGATCAGGTGGAAAAATTTTGCTGGAGAAATTGAATCTTGAAGAGACAGAGAAGCAAACAATAATTTCGGATAATTCGATAATAACTGCTTTTGACGCAAGCGATAATGGAAAGATTGTATTTGTGAAGGTTAGCCCGGAAAAACCTGCAGAAGTGTATTTATATGAAAATGGTAAAGAAAACAAAGTGACCGAGTTGAATCAATCAATAATTTCAAAATTAAAAGTCAGGCCGATGAAACACCTTGATGTCACAAGTTTTGACGGCACCAACATAGATGCATGGTACATTAAACCAGATTCAGCTCCAGCTCCAGCTGTAGTCTTTGTTCACGGGGGCCCCAAAGGAGCTTATGGATACAATCTCTATTTTCTCGGGCAATTGTTAGCAGAGGAAGGTTTCTTTGTTCTGTTTACAAACCCCCGCGGCAGTGATAATTATTCTGAGCAGTTTGCCCTTACCGTTACGGAAAAAACAGGAAAGGAAGATTTCAAAGATATATTGGCAGCTATAGACAATCTTAGAAAAAATGAGCAAATCGCCAGCGTGGGTATAACAGGCATAAGTTACGGCGGCTACATGACAAACTGGGCAATCACACAAACTGATCTGTTCAAAGCTGCCGTGAGTGAAAACGGAATATCTTACTGGTTCACAAGTTATGCTTTCTCTGACATAGGTTTCTGGTTTGATAAAAGCCTCATTGGAAATGATCCTCTCAGTAATCCTAATTACAGAGAGCTCAGTCCAATTTTTTACGTAAAGAATATCAAGACACCGTTGTTGTTAATACACAGCCTCGAAGATTTCAGATGCCCTCTTGATCAATCTCTCATGTTTTATACCATCCTGAAAGATTTTGGGAAAGAAGTTTACTTGGCAATATTCAAAAAAGGAGCTCATGGGCATAGCGTTCAGGGTTCGTATACTCATAGATTGAAAAGGTACAAACTTATTGTTGAGTTTTTCAAACAAAAATTACTGGAAGAAAAAGAAGGTTTCGATGTCAACAAATGTTTTGAATGAAAAGCGGGGATTAACCCCGCTTTTAGAACTTGATATCCTTGAAATTTTCTTCAACTACCTTTAAAAGCTTCATAGTTTCATTAACGCTATCAAGCACAACTTTCAATTGCATAAAGAAATTTTGTATCGAAGAACTTATCTCTTCAGCTGTCGCGGAGCTTTCTTCGGAGATCGCCAGCAAGCTTTGAATATTACCCGTCATGCTCTGAAGATTTTTTGCCTCTGCGTGCAAGGTTTCTATCAGATTATTCAACTTTGAAGATATATTAGAGATAACATCACTTGATTGTTTGTTGTGCTCCGAACTTTCGATAAGTTTCTGTGATTGCTGTTTCATTTCATTAAATTCAGATTGTATAATCCTGCCAAGTTGTTCTATGCCAGCGGTTATTGACGAAAGAAATTCCGATATTTTTGCCGCGGAAGATCTACTTTCCTCGGCGAGTTTTCTAATTTCATCTGCCACAACAGCAAACCCACGCCCTGCTTCGCCGCTGCGCGCCGCTTCTATGGCAGCGTTGAGTGCAAGTAAATTTGTTTGCTCGGCAATGGTTGAAACAGTCTCGGCAACTTCCATGATAAGGCTCGCTTGATCTTGGAGTTTTTTCCCCTCATCAACCAACTTTGAAAATCTCTCACTCATTCTAACTATACCTTCAGCAGAGCCTTCAACATTTCTCGCAGAATTCGCTATGAGTGAAACAGCATCGTTGAGAGATTGAACTATCTTAGTTTGTTCATCGATTATAGATGTTATCGTATCTACATTTGAATTGACAGCACTTGATATCTTTTCTGTGTCGTTGCTGATCTGCACAGCTGTATTTGCTATTTCATTAGAAAGAGATCCCATTGTATCAAGTTGTTCTTTCATAGAATTCACTGCATCAACAACTTTTTGCGAATACGAACTCATTTCCTGAACATCACCCGAAATGCTTAAAAAAACCTCTTTCAGACTGTCAGAAGCATTCATGAGAGATTGTGAGAGTCTTGAAAATTCTTTAACGCCATCCACAGAAAGCGGGTTATCCAGATTTTTCTCTGACACAGACTCAATAGTCTGTTCAAGCGATTGATGGCCTTTTTTGAAATCAATCATACCTATGATAGATAGCACAAACGTTCCAAGGCCGACCGCCATCGATTTGATTAACGCGTTGGCTGGAAGAAATGTGTAAGACAGATATGATAAAACAAATGCATACAAAGGTATCATAAAGGCATAAGTTGGAAAAATGGATTTGAATAGCCCTAATCCTAAAACTGGTATAACAGCCAATTTTTCAAATCTGCCATAGGATCTTGTTGCTGTGACGTCCACTTCAATATGAATTACTTTATCTCTCGATTCGGAAACAACGCTGTATTTTATGGGATCTTTAAAAAATTCTGAAGCACTCTCCATCAAGCCAAGAAAATATTTTCTAAAGTCTCTCTTAGATTCATATTTTATTATTGCTCTATTGCCGTTGATCAATCTGAAAAAAATTCTTGGAGGTGTCGCTCCTTTTATTCTCTTAGTCAAAACCCGGTGAACAGCATCCATAGCAGCCATGAAAGATAGAAAGCTCGGCTTTTTAAAAAATTCTGGATAATGCTCGAAGAACGTGTAAAGGTTCTCTCTACCTGTTCTGTACCAGATTTCATCAAAACTCAGATTTTTCAAAGTTGCAAGTTTCCTTGAGACATTAATTGGTAACTCGTCAGGAACATCATCGAGAGGACTGTAAGTATGATCCGGCTTTAATCCAAACTGAGTTTTCAGCTTTTCTACGACTTCTTTACCGTAAAGCTTACCCCACGTTTCAAACCACATATTCACGACAAAGCCTTTCAAAACAATCCCTCCCAGCCATCAAAATCTCTTTCAAAGATCGTATCAATTTCATTAAATTTCAATTCGAACAAATCTTCCAGTACGTGGGTAAACCTGTTTGTAAAAAATTCGTCCAAATATCCGTTATTGATGAGCTCTTTTAATTTTTTGCAGACCTGCGAATCCAATTTTTTGAAAGATGCTTCCTTCTCCAGAATTTCAATTGCTTCATTTAAACTCACCGCATCTCTGTAAGGTCTTTTTTCAACAAGAGCAGAAAACACATCACTAACTTGAAGAATTCTCATATAGATCGTTGTTTCATTCGATTTCAAACCAGCCGGGTAACCACTCCCATCCAATCTTTCATGGTGCGAAGCTGAAACATCTGCAACTGCTTTTATTCCTGCTCTTGATAACATTCTGTGCGTCTCAACGACATGTCTTCTCATAATCAGCAATTCTTTATCGTTCAAAGAGCTTTTCTTATGGAGAATTTCAAGAGGTGTTGATACCTTGCCAATATCATGTAGAAGCGCTGCTACAGTCATAAACCTGGAATCTTCTTCAGACATCAATTCAGCCGTGAGTTGCTTTGCTACACGCGTTACAAGAAATGTATGGCTCCTTGTGTAAGGACTTCTTAAATCCATCAAAGTCGCAATTAATTTAGCACCAGTTTCGAAATCTTTCAGTGAAAGTTGTTTGCTTGAAGAAAAATCATCTCGTTCATCCAGAAGATCAAAGATTTTCGTATAATCATGAATTATTTCCAGAGAAGCTTTTTTCACTTCTTCAAATAATCCTCTGTCTTTTTCGATAGCGTTAACCATTTCTTCCATAGATTCTGCGGAAAGTTCATCCCTTTTCTTTCTCATGTTTGCCAAAGAAATTGTATCGGCTGCTTTTATACAATTGGCGAGAAGAGCAATTTTTTTCGATTCTCCAATCTCATTGCCTGACATATGATGATACAGCAACGCTTTCGAGCAATCAGGATTCACAAATTGTATTTTAGATGTAACAAGGTTGGATAAAAGTGAGTGTTGATCTTTTTTATCAAGAGCCAGAACAACTTTTTCAATATCCGGCGTATTGCGAAAAATATCTTTGAACAGTTCATAATTTTCAACTGATGCTTTCAAAACCAAGCCAAAGTCATGCAGAAGACCAGCTAAATAAATTTGTTCTGGTTCGTAGTCGAGGTTTATATTCTGAGCTATCTGTTTTGAGAGTTTGGCTACCTGAAACGAATGTTTAATGAAATTCTTATATTCCAGTATGCCAAGTTCATGCATCAATTTTACGAATGTATTCAATGGTACAGTTATCGCGAGATTCATACTTTACCTCCATATTTGTAGAAAAATTATAGCACAGCAAATTCACAAACGATTTATTTTGCCCATCTTTTTCCTTGAAATGTATCTCGCATTTCAAGCTCCTTTTCTATCTCGTTTACTATCTGAATTTTAGACATTCCCCAGTTCCCGTAAACAACCATATTCCTCGGAGGATCAGAGGCAAGCCTGTGTATTACCACATGAGGTGATAAATTCTCAAGGAACGCCACGACCCTATCTTTATATTCTTTGAAACCTATAAAATCTACCTCTCTATTGATAAAAATATTTTCTAAGGGGGTATTTCTAACCACATAGAGTGAATGCAATTTAACTCCATTCACACCAAGATAAGACAGTGTTCTGGCTGTGTCGATTACATCTTCCAGATCGTCCCAAGGTAAATCGACAATCACATGCACTACAATCTCTATGTTGTGCATCTTTGCTCTTAAAACGGCGTCAACAAATTCGGCTATGCCATGTCCCCTTTGAATTATACGCAGGGTTTTGCTGTTTATAGTTTGAAGCCCAAGTTCGATGGAAACATCAACTTTCTTTTTGAAATTTTCCAGCAATTCAAGAACCTCGTTGGGGATACAATCAGGTCTTGTAGAAATCGAAAGCTGAACGATGCTTTCATCCACTATCGCCTGTTCGTATTTTTCTCTCAAAACATGCAGAGGAGCATAGGTATTTGTGAAAGCCTGGAAATAGGCTATAAATTTTTTTGCTTTATACTTCTGAGTGGCTCTTTCCTTTTGTTTCAGAACCTGATCTCTTATTGACAAACCATGATAAGCATTAAAACCACTACCTGCAGGGTCGCAAAATATGCATGGTTTCCCCTTTTCTCGATTAGGGCAACTGAAACCTCCATCTATAATGAGTCTGTGTACACGTGTTCCATACCTTTCTTTAAGATAAACACTTAATTTTCGATATCTATCAATCTTTGAACCACCCCTTCAAACCTGTTTTTTATCTCAGATTCGTCCACGGTTGGAAAAACTCCGTTGAAATAAACCCATCTACCCTTAATCATGGTTGCATAAACGTCAAGTGAATTAGCCGAATGTATTAAGTGAGATTTCAACTGCTCCAGTGGAAGGTACCATGGTTTCTCGATATCTAAAACTATTAAATCTGCATCATATCCGGTATCCAGTGAACCAGATGTTAAACCACTTGCTTTCGCTCCTGTTAATGTTGCCATCGACAAGGCTTCTGTTGTGCAGATTTTAACAGGATCACGTGCTTTCTGTAAAAGCGATGCCAAACGCATTTCATGCCATATGTCAAGCGTATTGTTGCTCGCAGCCCCGTCAGTTCCAAGGCAGACCTGAATATTCTTTTCAAGCATTTTTGAAACCGGAGCTATTCCATTTGCCAGCTTCAAATTACTCGTGGGACTGTGTGCCACAAAAAAACTCTCTTTCGCCAACAGTTCAATATCGCTTTCTTTCAAATGAACACAGTGCGCAAAAATTACTCTGCATTCGGATAGTTTTGTCTTTAAAATCTCTTTCAAAGAATAAGTCTCTTTCTCAGATTCATAAAGATGAATTGTTACAGGTGCTCCAAGTTCATTTGCAACTGTTGCTACACGGTCTAAATAATCCAGTGAGCAACTGTAGGGGGCATGAGGACCAAAACCTATAAACACCAACCCATCTTTTCCATTGAATTTTTCAAAATACTCTATATTTTGCCTTAATCTACCATTATCAGACCCCGACTGATCTGTTAATCCACGTGTAATTAAAGCCTTCATCCCAAAATCAATCGCTGCCTGGACTACTGCCTCACAGTGAAAATACATATCCACATATGCCACAACACCTTTTCTTGCCATCTCCATCTGTGCAATCATTGTTCCAATATAGACATCTTCAGGAGTCAATTTATCTTCTATTGGGAAAATTTTCTTAAATAACCATTCTTCAAGTGAGACATCTTCTGCCACACCACGCATCAATGTCATTGCTGCATGTGTATGTGCATTTACAAAGCCAGGCATAATCAATTTTCCAGAAAGATCGTAAACCTTATCGGCTTGCCGCTGAAATTTTCCAATCTCAACTATTTTCCCGTTTTCTATGAATATATTCTCTTTCACAAAATCGGAAAATGCGTTTTTCAGAATCAACGCATTTTTAAGTAAAATCTTCAATTCTGGTCATTCCTTTCTGCAACTCTTCGATTTTTCTTAGAGCCTGTCTCTCATTCTCATCGACCACTTTAAAATAAATTTTCAACTTTGGTTCCGTTCCAGAGGGCCTTATATAAATTTTGGCTCCATCGGCTTCCAGCAGGAGAGTCTCGTTTGGTATTTGAGTATCTTGCGAATAATCATAAACCTTCGAAACTCTTGTTGAACCAATTTTATTTGGTGGAAAATCCCGTATTTTTTCGTAGATCTTTCTTGCTTGATCAGGGGTTGTCAGGTTTATTGAAATCAATTTTTCGATATAATAACCGTATTTGTCATATAAATACTTCAGTCTTTCCAAAGGGTCAACTTTGCTGCACATAGCCGCTATCAAAGCAGAACCAAGAACACCGTCTTTATCGCGCACAAAATCACCGGTAAGATATCCGCAGCTTTCCTCAAAAGCCAGAAAATATTTGAAATTTTCCCTTGAAGACCTCTTTTCTATTTCACTGCCTATGAATTTAAAGCCTGTAGGGGTTTCCAGAACAACCTGCCCCTTTTTTTCACACATAGGATAAACCATATCGGTTGTCACTATGGTTTTTATAAGATGGCTCCCAGAAGGTTGATCTTGTTGAAGCATATCTGTTAAAAGCACCCCGATTTGATTGCCGGAAAGTTTAACAGAACCAACCTTAAGTCCAACACGGTCACAATCTGGATCTGTTGCTATAGCGAAAGTAGAATTACTCTGATATTTGTCTGACTGTGCAAAAGCACTCTCTTCTTCGGGATTTGGCGTGGTAACAGTTGAAAAATGAGGATCTGGATTCATTTGTTCTTCAACACAAACCACTTTGAACCCAAGCATCTCAAGAACTTTCGGCACAAATCTGGCACCTGTACCGTGAAGCGGGGAATAAACGATCGTTATATCATTCTCTATCAGAGGTTCAACAACTTTTACAACCATTTCGATATATTCTCTCACTATTTGTGGTGGCACTGTGCGCACCTTAACAGGTTTTGAGAGATTTACAGGGTTATCCATATATTTCGCTATCTTTTCTGTATACTCTGGAATCGCCTGCACACCATCTTTTGTGTACACTTTGAAACCGTTGTAATCTGGAGGATTATGACTTGCTGTGATGACAATACCTGCACCGGCTTCAATTTTTCTGACAGCAAATGATAAAAGAGGGGTTGGAACTGGTTCTGGAAAAAGGTATACCTCAATGCCAAAAGACGAAATGACTGAAGCGCTTATTTTGGCAAAAAGATCAGAATTCATTCTCGTATCATAAGCTATCACAATCGTTTTCAAACCTTCTTCTACCATCCAAGATGCAACAGCTTTGCTTGCTTTCTCCACAAGCTTTTCGTCGAACTCACCTTTTTTCATCAATCCTCTGATACCACCTGTCCCAAACTTTATCACGATTCCTCACCCCGAAAGATCTGTTCTCCGCCAATCATTCTGACCATCTCTTTTTTTCTTTCTTCACCGGACAACATTTTTAAAATCATTTTTGATTGCTCAGTCTTTTCAACAACAAAATGTCTGTCTGCGAAACGTGCAATCTGAGGTAAGTGAGTAACTACGATGGTCTGGAGACTCTTAGAAACTTTACTCAGCTTTATTCCCAGAACATTACCCGTCAAACCACCTATACCAGAATCTATTTCATCGAAAATCAGAGTTTTCGAAAAAAATCTGTTCGCTATTGCTAATTCCAGAGCCAGCATCATTCTGGATAATTCCCCGCCAGACAGGACATTTTTCATTGGAGCCTGTTCATTTTTGTGCGAAAGGATTAGAAAATCAACTTCGCTTATACCTGTTAACGTGAGATCTTTTAATTCTCTAATTGAAATAGTAAGTTTTGTACTCATGGATAAATCTTTTAAATGATTTTCAATCTGATATTCGAGCTGCTTTGCGGCTTCAATTCTTGCGCTATGAATTTTCTTTGCAAGATCAAAGGCATTTTTTCTCAATACAGATATCTTCTGCACAGCCTGTTTCAGTTTCAGCAACTCCTCAGCTAAACGATCTCTTTCCTGTTTTATGTTCTCGTAATATTTCATCACGTCTTCTAATTCTGGTCCATAACGTCTTTTCAATTCGTTGTAATCCCAGATACGTTCTTCAATACTCCTCAAATCCTCGATCTCCATTTCTTCAAGTGTTGTTTTCGCAATTCTTGAGAGCTCCTCAGATTTTTCAACTATTTCCTCAAGTAATTCCACAAATCCTGTCGGGAGCAAATGCTTGTTCTTCTCAAGTTTGTGTAAAATATTCCAGAGATTCCTCAAGCTACCTTCAGATTCTCCTTCAAGGATTGATAGAACTACAGCGAGCATCTCCGAAAGTTCTTGGAACTTAACCATTCTCTCGTATTTTTCTCTGAGCTCTTTTTCTTCTGACAGCGATGGATTTACTTTTTCAAAATACTCAAGTTGAGCTTGCAGTTCATCAAGTCTCTTTTGAAGGATTTCTTCACGATGATCAGATAGATATTTTTCAGTCTCTCTGTACTCTCTGTACACATTTTGATACTCTTCAAGAAGCTCTTTGCTATCGTAAAACGAATCGATCAAAGCTATTTGATTACGCGGTTTCAACAGGCTCGTTTGGGAGTTCTGCTGATGAAACTGCACCTCATCTTCAAAAAGTTGAGCAACTGTACTCTGTGGAAACATTCTACCATTCAACCTGTAAACCCATCTTTTTCCGATTGTGAGAGAAACTACCAGTTCATCCTCTTCTAAGGATAGATCTCTCAACTGCCGTTTTAAGTTTTCCGACGGATCAAACAACGCCTCAAGATAACACCCGTTACCTGCTGGTAATTCTGTTTTGTTTCCTAAAAGAGCCTGGAGGGCTTTAAGCAAAATTGATTTTCCTGCCCCCGTTTCACCTGTTATAACATTCAATCGATCGTCAAATTCAATATCGAAATTGTTGAAATACAATAAGTTTTCACCATGGAATCTTATGAGCATTCAGACACTCACCTTTCAATAGGAGGTGTCATAAATATCAACCAATTCTTCAGGTATTTTCTGCAAGAAATCAACAGCTTTAGCCCAGTACATGTATGGAGAAGATGGGTATTGCTGAGTAACTAAATACAACAATTTTCTTGGTCTGGTAATTGCAACATAAAAAATTCTCTCTTCCTCATCAATATTATTTTCCATCAGGGCATAGTAACTTGGAAAATCTCCAGGATTAACACTTATTACGAAAACAACATCCCACTCCAAACCCTTAGCTTGATGCACTGTCGTGAGTGTAATTTTTTGCCCTTTCGAAACATTATTCTGAACATCTTCATTTACTGTCAAGTCAGATAAAAAATGCTCTAAGGAATTGTACCTGAGCGCTACCTCTATCAATCTTTCTATATCCTGTTGCCTTTCTTTATAATCTGGATAATTATCCTGAAGGTACTGTTGATAGAAACTTTCATAGAGAAAGGATATTTTGTCAGAGACGGTTGATTCCTCCTGCATTTCGCTAAGCAATTTCTTTATCTCCAGAATTTGCCCTTTTTTCTGAGAGAATCCATCCAGAATTGAAGATACATCATTCTGTAAAGCGGCACCATAAGCATGTTCAGCAAGATTTGAAGCAGTTTTCGCCCCAATACCGGGAAATAATCTTGCCACTCTAATCCAGGAGATTTTTTCGCGTGGATTCTGAATAATTCTCAGAAAGGCTATTATATCCTTTACATGTGCTGTCTCAGTAAATCTAATGCCTGAAAGTATTTTAAAATCTATCTGCTGCTTTGAAAGTTCTATTTGAAGCTCAAGAGAGTGGGAATGACTCCTGTAAAGAACCGCTATTTCTTCAGGATCAAAGCCCTGTTCTATCAACCTCAAAATCTGTTTGCTCACATAGGCAGCTTCTTCCTGCCTATCTGAAGTTTTAATAACGATGGGTTTTTGATCAGAAAATTTCACTGCCCTCAGAACTTTTGGAACAGACCTTTTTGGTATAGTTGCATTTATCAATTTCACTATTGGTTCTACACTTCTGTAATTCGTCTGGATCTTGAAAAGTTTGGTGCCATCTATTTTCATAAAATCTCTAACATTCTCATAGCGTGCACCTCTAAATGAGTAAATACTTTGCGAATCATCTGCAACAACCACTATGTTTTTATGAAAGCTGGACAACAGTTCTATCAAATTAAGTTGCAGAATATTGGTATCCTGAAATTCATCCACAAGTATCCATTTGTATTTACGCGATTCACGCAATCTTATGTCGCTGTCCTGAAGCACCTGAACTGCAAATACGAGTAAATCATCGTAATCCACACAATTTTGATTTCTTTTCTCGATAGTATATTCTCTGTATATATCTTCGATTATTTTTTCGTAATCGATATACTTTGGATTAATTTTCAACAAAGCTGAGTGAAGTGTGCTCATTGTATTTGTAGCGTAAGAAAAAATCTTCTGAAGCACACCATGTGAAGGAAAATGCTTTATTTCTCCGGTTCTTTCAAGAACCATAGTTCTAACGTGTTTTATAAGGCTTTTGGAATCTTCTTCATCAAGTATTGTAAAATTTGGAAAAAGGCCAACTTTCCTGGCGTACCTTCTAAGGATTAAATTGCATATATGATGAAAAGTGCCAGCTGTTATACCTTCAAGATCAATACCGGTCAACATCCTGGCTCTATCAATCATCTCATTTGCTGCAGCCCTTGTAAATGTCACCAGGAGTATTTCTGAAGGCTTTATTCCTGTTTTCAAAAGGTGTAAAAGTTTGTAAGTTATAACCCTTGTCTTTCCCGAGCCGGGACCTGCTATTATTATCGATCTGCCCGCAGATTTCAAAACAGCTGTTCTTTGCTCGTCATCGAGTTGCTGAAGATAATCTTCCAAAATTGATACCTCCGCTGGAGAGATTTTATCACAGTTATTGTTTGCAAAGTTCTAACTCTATCTTGCATTTTATCAAACTAAGGTAAGTACGCGCAAAAAGAAAGGCACTTCGAATTTGGAGGAGATCTTCTCCTGAGAAACCTTCAAAATAATGCAAGGCAAGCAACTCAAAAGTCCAATATTGTTTATTTCCATCTCCTATGTCACTGTACTGCGATGAGATATCCAGAGAATCTGCGTCGAGAAGTATATGAGTTAATCCAAGTGAAATAGCATAGATGTCATCAGATATTTCTGATCTAAATGAAGCAGGAAAAAATCTTGACTCCTCATAGGCAATTGCAAGCACAAGTTCTGTGGGCACAGATCCAAGATCTACTTCTTGCAGAAAAAACTCCGAATCAACTTGGCTTATTTTTTTTACCGTCAGAGAAGAATAACCTTCTGCAATCTTCACAAGAAACTCTGCAAATTTACGAATCTGGCTCTCTGAAAGTTCTTCATCATAAAATTTTTTGTACCACTGATAAAACATTGCTTTCGAAAAATAATCATATTTTATAAGTTCATAAACTCTTTCAGATAGCGAATCATTCACGCGAGCTTCCGGATTCAGAAAATCTTCTGGATCTTCAACCGGGATATTTTCATCAAAGTGATCAATGATCAATAATTCTGAAGATCCGTTTTCGGATAACGTGGATTTTAGATATGAAACTATGCGCTCATCGTATATCGAAGGTTCTTTACGCTGCTGTAAAAGCTCTTCAAGGCTGATCTTTCCGACAAAGTACATGTAATTTATGAGCACATCATCATCATAACTGATTTCGCTAATGAGATTGGAGATTTCTTCCAGGCTCAGATTGTGACCCCTATTGTACGCAACAGCAATATAACGAATGAGATCCGTATCAATTTGAGTAATAGTACTTTCAACACAGGAGGTAACGACAAAAAATGAAAAAACAAAAAATAGCAATTTAATCAATTTCATTGTGTCACCCACTAAAAAACAAAAGCAGGGCTTTAACCCTGCTAAATAATATTATACCATAAAACGATCAGATATGTCAAGCACTATTTTTCATATTTCATGGTTTTAGTATAACACTAAAATACAGCTCAGTCAAATCAAAAGACGTCCATATTGAAATCACCGGTAATGGGATCTACAGTAAAACTCTTTTTTGGGAATTCTTTTATATAAAATTTAAACGCCAATTTTTCAACAGAAAAAGCCGGGTCTGCAGAAAACTGCCCCTCGAAAATTAAACCCCAGCAGTGAAGATCTTTCTTGACTGTAACATCAAAACTTTCCACGGTCCAGGAATCAGTATAGAGATCAAGAAAAACTCCAAAAGATGGATCTGCACCTGAGAAATCGTAAGAGATTCTAAATCTTGAAGAGCTTTTTATGTATAAACCTGAAAATTCATGCTTGGTTTCATCAACATAGAAACTACCCTTTGCTTCTACTGACAGCAAATCCACTGGCCATGGAGTGAGTTTATAAATGATTTTCAAATCTGGATTTTTCATAAAGAAAAAATCCATTCCTTTTATCGTCAATGTATTTGTAATAAAATCAACAGGTGTTTGCTCTCCATAGTAGCAGGTAAATTCTGTTGTGTGTTTCAGGGTCTTGTAGGAAACATTGAAATCAAAATCAGTTTTGTACAATTTTTCGCTGAGGGTTTTGTACACAGTATTACTGTATAAGGCAAAGCCAACTGATCCTAATTTGAATGCCGTACTCGTCTTGAATATCAAATCATCCCACTGTCGATTGAGTAAATCATAAGTTGTGGAAAATTGAAACAAGGTTGTAGGCACATTCAACTTGGCAAGAAACTGAAGTTCAGATTCATCTTCAGAATTTGAAAAACCGGAATAGATATCATTTGAAAGAACACCTGTCCGGGAATATGTTGTCGAGAAACTCAAAAAATTCAATGGCTTAAGTGTCAATCCGGCTTCAAAAACATCGGCTATTCTATAAGCTGGGTCTTTGTCAATAGATAACCGGACACCAGAATAAATATTATTCGTAACAGATAAATCCATCCATGCGAGAGAAAATCTCGCCGTTTTCAGAGGCAATTTCGAATCTATCAAAAGGTAGGTTTTCTCTGTGAAGTTCATTTGCTCAATCTCATAAAAACCCGTGAAACTCGTCGTAAAGGTTGAAAATGGCGATGGAAGATTGATTGAAAGCGTCGCGTTAAGTTTTCCAAGGCTGTCAATTTCTTTCAGATGATCAAGCAATGAACCTTCTGAATATTCGACAGTACTTCTGTGGTAAAAAGAATTCACACTGAGAGAAAAAGGTGAGGCAGAGAGAGATATTTTTTTCAACGTAATATATGGCAGGACCCAGTACACGCTATTAGAAGTTCTCAGTCTGGAAAGTTCCAGAGAAAGTTCCTTAATCGGTGAAATCTGATAATAGATATAGCTCTTTTCATCTGTAAAAAGCAGCCTCATTTTTGTTGAAATACCACTCGAATAGGAAAAAACACTATCAAGGCTGTATTCAATTTCTGATTGATCCAGCGGCTGGCGAACATAGTAAGAAGAATCTATCTTGAAATCCTTCCATTTCTTTTGCAAATCAAATTGCGCGTACCTCCCATTTTCAGAACCCGATTCAATCCATCCTATTTTTGCTCCTATGCTACCATCATTGAATGTAACGTTGTATTCACTTTCAAATGATAATCCCTCGTCCTTCGAGTAGCCAAATCTCACCGCGAATGGTTGAGGACCATCTTTAAGTGATACAAAATAAACAGGTAAGTAAATTGTAGGAATATCAAGTATATAAAATATTGCGTTATATGCAGCAAGATATTCATTTTCTTTTACTTCAACATTCAAAGCCTGCAACCTGTAATGTGGATGATCAAGCTCACATGTTGTCAAATATCCTCTTTCTATTTCGTATTCTGACTGATCTTTTTGCATAGTATTACCATAAAAATAAATTTTGTGTTCAACTTTTTCTTCATCGGTGTAGATTGTCTCTCCTTTTACTTTTGCAAGAAGCATGTGTTCAGTCGAAAATGTATATAAAAGTGTATTTGATTTGATAAGTGTATCTTCTTTTCTGTATATGACATCCTGGTAGGCAAAAACTTTCTCTGCTGCACCCTTATCGTTTATATAAACTGTGAGAGATTCACATTGAATTTGAGATTCTTTGAAAGTCGCTATCACATCTCCTGAGAATGTTAGTGAAGTTGCATCGTAAGTTACTGAACTCGCAGTCACAGTTAAATTTGGAAGTTGTGAAGAAAATGTAACCGAAGAAATTAAAAGTACAGCTATAAGAAACAGCTTGGAAAGGCTTTCCTTTATTTTATAGCTGGCAGGTGTATCGAGGAGTAAAAAGAGCAGAGCACCTGTTACACCAAAAATCGTGTTCGGTATCCATGCCGAAGTGACTGGATCAACCAGCCTTTCTTTTCCCATAGCGCCAAGCCACGCTCCACTACCCTGATACAAAACGACTATAACAAATGTCAGTATCACACCCCATGATTTGCTCTTGAGATTGAACATAAGTGAAAGAGGAATTCCAATAAGCACAATTATCACTGGCCCAAGCGAAAGTGAATATCTCGTGTGAAGTTCCACGATCCACGGGGCTGGATCCACTCCAAGTTTTTTGAAAGTGTCTATTCGCTCCTTGAGTTCCTCGCTTCTCATATCCTTTGGTGTTTTGCCGACGCGCATTATAGATTCTATATCTTCCTGAAGATCAAGCTCAACTTTGTTGAAACTGATATCAAATCTCAGCACACCATCTTTATCAACTCTGTACATTTTCCCATCGTACATGAACCATTTGTTTTTTTCTTTAACAACCTTTTTTGCTGTTATTATCTCCTCCTCAGAAGGTTCATTTCTGAAAAGCACTACATCTTCAAGAATCCCATTTTGTCTGTCGTACTTCTTTACATAGAAATACTGGCTCTCATCAATTTTTGTTAGAACATTTTCGCTTATAAATACTTCAGGTCTCTTATAGACGTATTTCGAAATCACACTGTCTGCCTTTTGATTGTACAAAGGTACTATTCTATCGCTGAGTACATAAGTCACAAAACTCAAAGCTATTGATAATATCAAAAAAGGAACAATCAAAACTTTCAATGATATTCCATGAACTTGCAATGCCATTAATTCATGATCTGTTGAAAGCTGTGAAAGAACCCAGAATATTGAAAGCAGAATGCCAACAGGAATCCCAAGTGCCACAAAATATGGAAGGTAATAATACAGAACTTTCAGCAAAACAAATATTCCAACTCTATGTCGAACTATCAAATCAGATAGTTGATAAAGTATCTCAACACTGACAAAAATAACAAATCCCGCAAGGCCTATGAGCATAGGGCCCACAGAAAGTTTGATTATATATTTAGTCAATATTCCCAAACAGAACACCTTCGCTTTGCTTAAAAAGTTTCATTTCATCGCGAAAGCATTTATAAGCTTCTGAGGTAACTATATATAAAACTGTCTCAACAACATTTGTTGAAAGGTCCGCAATTTCCTCTATTCGTTGAGCAATCTCTGCGAGAAGCATATTTTTCTCTATTTGATCTGGTTTATTTCTAATGGAATTCAAAAGTTCGCTTCTGATTTCCTGATATAGTTCGTCGACTTCGGCATCTTTTGAACATATCACAAAAGCCCCTTCTGGTTGTAAATCTGCGAGCAGTCTGATGCTTTCTTTCAACATATTCGAAGTCAATTTTCCCAACTTTAAAATGCCTGAGGTGTTCAGAGGTTGTTCCCTAAGCAAAGTGATGGTAATTTGCGATATTCTCCTTGCGTTGTCACCAATACGTTCAAAGATATTGGCAAGCTGAATACTGCCAACTACAAATCTTAACCGAGAGCCAATGAGTGTATGAATGCCCATCATCACCGCGGCTTCTTCTCTCAGTTCAATTTCCATTCCGTCCAAAACATTGTCATCTTCTATCACTTGTTTGGCCAATTTCGAATCTTTATTTTCAAGAGCCTCTATCGCATTCAAAAACATCTTTTCAGTATACCATCCCATTTTCATAAGAGCCTTTCTAAAAAGTTCCATCTTTTCATCCACGATCCACTTCATTTGTAACACCCTTTCCATAGCCAACTTTATCTTTCAGCACAGCAAAAAAATCATAATAATCGGGTCTGAGTAAAGTGAAGTGCTTGCTCGATTTTTGCACAGTAATAGAGTTCACCTTTCCCACAATCACGCCATCAACAATTACTTCACAGATGTTAAGGGTATCGACTGTAATCCTTTGCTCATTTGGGACGACAATGCTCCTGTTCTGCAAATAGTACGGAGCAATGGGCATAATTTGAATAACCTCACTCACTGGCGTGACAATAGCTCCTCCGAGAGATAGATTATAAGCAGTTGAACCTGTTGCAGTCGATATAAGTATCCCGTCTGCAAAAAATAGTAAATCGCTGCATCCATCAAAAGACAGCCTGAATTCTCCCATTCGCCTTGAAGGAAGATGAAAAACGACATCATTTACCGCATCATAATCTACTTCATTTACCTTCACTGTCAGCATGAATCTTTTTTCCATCAACAATCTCTGTTGCGATAGATCTTTGAGAAATCTATCTATTTCCTCAAGTTTATACGATGCAAGAAATCCAACTCTACCTGCCTTGAATCCAATGATAGGACATGTAGTGAACTTTGCGACTTTTATTACTGTTCCATCTCCACCTACAACTATGACAAAATCGCACCCTTTAGAAATCACTTGCTCTTCAGCCTGGCAAATCTGGTTAATCAGTATGTGTGAACTTATCTTTTGAGATAAATTTCTCGCTTCTTTTTCTTTGTCGTTCCGATAATAAATCACTGCTGAGGGTTTCAACGCAGCACCCCCGCTAAATCTATCAATGTCCTCACAAGGAAGATATCAAGAAAGGTAAGGATCAAAATAGCAACCATTGGAGTTATATCTACCGGTCCTATCGGTGGTATAAGCCTCCTTAAAGGTTTAATTATAATAGAAGAAACACCATCAACAAATTGCCTTAAAGGATAATAGTGGTATGGTGTAATCCAGCTCAGAATCGTAGACACAATAACACATGTCATCTCAAAATAAATAAAAATTTGAAGAACCTTCGCAATTGCCAGGATCAGATTAGAGATCACGAACATTTCACTCACTCTCCTTTAAAAATAGCTCTGCCTATTCTGATCATAGTTGCTCCTTCTTCTAACGCCACTTCAAAATCATTACTCATCCCCATAGAAAGATGCTCCAGGGATGGAAAATCTTTTCTATATATGTCTCTAAGCTGCCTGAGCTTTGAGAAAATCCATCGAACCTCCTGAGGGTTTTCAACGTACGGGGCCATAGTCATTAATCCCACTATTTGCACAGCGCTAAGGGAAGAAGCAGCTTTCAGGAGCTTTTCCAGCTTGATTGGGTCAACGCCAGCCTTTGTTGGTTCACCTGAGACATTCACTTCGATCAAAATTTTTTGAATCTTCTGGAATCTTTCCGCTATTTTGTTTATTTCTTTCAATTCTTCTTCTCTCCAAACAGAATGTATGTATTCGCATCTCGGAACTATATACTTCAGCTTATTTGTTTGAATTCTTCCAATAAAGTGCCAGATGGCATTCGTAAATTGCTCTGATTTTCGAACAAGTTTCTGGGCATAATTTTCTGCAAGATTTTTTATACCAAATTCAAGTATCTGTCTGATAGAATCCATATCAGCTTCCTTTGTGACAGCAATAAGCACAACCGAATCCGGGTCTCTACCACTTTTAGCCGTTGATTGATCAATCTTTTTCTTAACTTTCATCAGATTTTCGTAAAGACTCATCGAACAAACCTCCTGAAATCTTTGAAGGATACCCAAGATGTTCGTAAGCAATACCAGTTGCCACTCTTCCTCTTGGGGTACGTATAATCAAGCCCTGCTGCAAAAGATAAGGTTCATGAATTTCCTTCAGTGTATCAATCTCTAAATTCAAAGTAGCCGCAAGAGCTTCTATTCCAACAGGACCGCCATCATAGATTTCAATCAGGGTTCTCAAGATTTTTCTATCCATTTCGTCCAGACCGAGTTTATCTATTTCCAAAATATCCATCGTTTTTTCGACCAGATGAGAAATTATTTTGTTCTCTTTCCTAATTGTGGCAACATCTCTCACTCTCTTGAGAAGTCTGAGTGCTATTCTTGGAGTTCCACGTGCCCTTGAAGCGATTAACTGGGCTGCCGATTCTTCTATTTCTATATTCATTATCTTGCAGGCCCTTTTAATTATTTCCATCAATTCTTTCACTGTGTAAAATTGCAACTCAAGTATCATTCCAAAGCGATTTCTCAAAGGAGAACTTAATAACCCACTTCTTGTGGTTGCTCCAACAAGTGTGAATGGCTTTAACCCTATTCTGATAGAACGGGCCGTTGGACCTTTTCCTATCATTATGTCAACTTTATAATCTTCCAGAGCAGAATAAAAAACTTCCTCCACTGCTTTGTTTATTCGATGTATCTCATCAATGAAAAGGATATCTCCCTCTTCTATACTTGATAATATTGCAGCGATATCACCCTGCCGCTCAAGAACTGGTCCGCTCGTAATGTGAATATTTTTACCCATTTCCTTAGCTATGACAAATGCGAGCGTTGTTTTTCCAAGTCCTGGCGGCCCAGAAAAAAGTATGTGATCAAGTGGTTCGTTTCTCAATTTTGCAGCTTTCATAGCAATATAAAGTTTTTTCTTTACTTCTTCCTGGCCTATATAGTCTTCCAAAGTATCTGGCCTCAACGAAACGAGTATTGCATCACCTTCTCGATTTTGCTGAACAAAATTCATTTTTTTCTCCTTTCATGGGTAAATTCTATACAATGTTCTTGCAAATGGTATCGATTCTCTTATATGTTCTAACCCGCAAATCCAGGCAACTGTTCTCTCAATACCCAAGCCGAATCCACTATGTGGCACACTTCCCCATTTTCTAAGATCAAGATACCACTGGTATTTATCCTCAGGCAAATTGAACTCGTTCAACCTGTCGAGTAGGAGATTATAATCATGTATCCTCTGTGAACCACCTATTATCTCTCCATAACCCTCAGGAGCAAGCAGATCCCCGCACAATACAACCTCAGGCTTATGTGGATCCGGTTGCATGTAAAATGCCTTGGCTTTGCGAGGATAATGCGTAACAAAAACCGGTTTTTCAAAATTCGAGGCAATTATTGTTTCCTCATCGCCCCCGAAATCGTCACCCCAACGTATATCAGAACCATTTTTCTGCAATAACTTGATTGCCTCATCATAAGTTATTCTCTCAAATGGGACACACACTTTTTCTAACTTTGATACATCTCTTCCAAGTGCAATAAGATGCTCTAATGCATTATCCAAAACATATTTCACTATGTATGATACAAGCTCCTCCTGCAGCCTTAAATTGTCCTCATGTTCGTAATATGCAACTTCAGCTTCATGCATCCAGAATTCTATAAGATGTCTCCTGGTTTTCGATTTTTCTGCCCTGAAAGTTGGACCAAGGTTGTACACTTTTCCAAAAGCCATGCAAGCTGCTTCCAGGTATAACTGCCCGGTTTGAGTCAAATAAACTTTGCCATAGTCAAAATAATCGAGTTCAAAAAGATTGCCTGCACTTTCTCCTATAGCTCCAGTAAAAATGGGGGTATCTATTAAGACAAAATTTCTTTGCCTGTAAAACTGTCTTATTGCTGTCAGCATGGCGTCACGAACTTTAAGGATATGGAACTGTCTGCGCGAACGTAACCACAAATGGCGGTAACTCATTAAAAAGTCTATTCCGTGATCTTTTTTCGAGATGGGATATGGTTCTTCTGGTATCTGAACCGGAACAATACCTTTTGCATGCACTTCCACACCATACGGAGATCTCCTGTCTTCGACGATTTTACCCCTAATAATAACACTGGATTCAATTCTCAATTTGCTTGCCACTTCAAAGACCTCTTCACCCACATCTGATCTTTCGACCACTACCTGAACAAAGCCTGTTCCATCTCTAAATTGAAGAAAATGAATTTTACCACTTGATCGGATATTCCATACCCAACCGCGTAACTCAACTTCCTGGCCAATATAATCTTTCAAATCCTCAACATAAACCCACACCGTGATCATTCCTCCTTAATTTCTTTTTCTATATTCTTATGATAACACCTGATCTCTCTCTTGAACATCTTTGCTACCGTGGTATAATATTTTCGGTGGCGACGTAGCCAAGTGGTTAAGGCGGGGGTCTGCAAAATCCCTATGCGTGGGTTCGAATCCCACCGTCGCCTCCAGGTTTTCCTTCCAGAACATTACTCCCTTGACTAATACATTAATAGTTGCATAATCT
Source organism: Pseudothermotoga lettingae TMO (assembly GCF_000017865.1). Taxonomy (GTDB): domain Bacteria; phylum Thermotogota; class Thermotogae; order Thermotogales; family DSM-5069; genus Pseudothermotoga_B; species Pseudothermotoga_B elfii. Next base: position 953,912 of record NC_009828.1, on the reverse strand, counting down.
AAATCAGAGGTGATTCGATTGAATATTAAACGCCTTGAGAGATTTATCTATCGAATCAAAGGCGTTAACGTTGATGCAGTGGTTTTCACTGATCAGGAGACTATTGATAATCCAGAATTCAAGGAGGCTCTTCAGCAAATAGTCAATGTTACACAGTTACCAGGAATTATAGCGGCGATCGCCATGCCTGATATTCACTGGGGTTATGGATTTCCCATTGGGGGCGTGGGGGTCTTTGATACTGAAACCGGAATCATATCGCCAGGAGGAATCGGATTTGATATAAATTGTGGCGTGAGATTAATGTTAACTTCTCTTCATGAAGAAGAAGCAAGACCAGTTTTGAGAAAACTAATTGAGGAAATATACAGATCTGTTCCTGCTGGTGTCGGGGCGAGCGGAGCTGTAAAGATAAACAAAAAAGATTTGCGCTCAATATGTATCTATGGTGCTCAATGGGCTGTAGATCAGGGTTATGGCAGCAAAAGCGATTTAGAAAATATCGAGGACGGTGGAAAACTCAGCCCGGCTGACCCCGAGGATGTCTCGAAAAAAGCTTTTGAAAGAGGGCTCGATGAATTAAGTACCCTTGGAGCAGGAAATCATTTTATAGAAATTCAGAAAGTCGAACGCATATTTGACAAAGATACAGCAGATATATTCGGTATCTTTGAAGGTCAGGTAGCCGTCTGTATACACTGCGGAAGCAGAGGTTTTGGCCATCAAATAGCAACTGACTATATTCAAATTATGAGAGATAATCTCAGCTCACATAACAAAAATTTACCTGACAAACAACTGATTAATGCCCCATTCAGCCACCCAATAGGGCAAAAATATTTCAGTGCCATGAATTGTGCTGCAAATTATGCATTTGCAAATAGACAAATGATTTCGTACATGATTCAGTTAGCTTTTCACAAAACTTTCCCTTCAAAAAATATGTGGCTTCTCTACGATGTGGCTCACAACATTGCAAAAATCGAAGAGTATGAAAAAAGAAAAATGATAGTTCATAGAAAAGGTGCAACACGATCTCTCGGGGCTGGAAATCATCTCTTACCACAGAAATTTATTGAAACAGGCCAACCTGTGTTGATCCCGGGAAGTATGGGGAGCGCATCTTACATACTTGTTGGCGCAAAAAAGGCTGAGCAGATCTCGTATGCAAGTACTGCTCACGGTGCTGGTAGACTTCTGGGAAGACGGGCTGCTCTGAAAACATTGAACTACGAGAAATTGATGAATGAACTGAAGCAGAAAAATATAGAAGTAATGAGTAAAGGAAAGAGAACATTAATCGAGGAGGCTCCGGCTGTTTACAAGGATGTTGATAAAGTTGTAGATATTGTTGAAAAAGTAGGTATCGCGAGAAGAGTGGCGCGATTAATACCAATGGGCGTGGTAAAAGGGTGAGATTATATCTAAATTTAGAAGGTATTGCCTCAACGCTTTACAGCATCATTATACAAGGAGCAATTTTTACTGGACTTGCATTGGCATTTAACTTGGATGAATTTTTAATAGGTGTCAGTGCATCGTTTCCAATGATAGCTCAGGTTTTTCAGGTGATTTCACCAGTAATCATAAAGAAATTTCCCAAACGAAGGTTTATGACAAATGTTTTCAACCTCCTTTCAAGATCTCCGTGGATTTTGTTAATGATTTTTCTTTTGTTTCCAAACAGAAACCCTGCGGTCTTCATAACAGTTTTTGCCATTTCACAGATATTTGGAACTCTTGCCGGGAATGCGTGGACATCTCTTGTCAGAGATCTAATACCTGAGAAAGAGCGTGGTTCGTTTTTTGGTAAGAGAAATGTATATATATCTCTAACTACACTGGTTGCTTTCTATGGCTATTCACTCTTGATCGAGAAGTTCAAAGATCCACTTGGATATGAACTAGTAATAGCCGCCGGCATGCTTGGCATGCTTATTTCTCTCTGGTCTTTGAGAAAAGTCCCCGATGTACCTATAAAGAGTTCCGGGGCTCTGGTTGAAACAAAACTTGTACTTCAGGATTTCAATTTTATGAGGTTGTGCATCTTTTATCTAATGTGGAATGCGGTGATAGCTTTCAGCTCACCATTTTTCAGTTTTCACCTGTTGAAAAATTTGAATGTTCCTTTTTCATACATAGGATTCACGACAGTTATAAACAGCGTGGTTGCCATGATATTCTATGGTTTCTGGGGAAAATTTTCAGATAGGCATGGGCATAAGACAACAGCAGTACTTGGTGTCTTCATAGCTTGTTTCATCTCCCCTCTCTGGATCTTGATGAATCAGGCAACATGGAGATATATGATGTTGATTGATGCTGTAATGAGCGCCATAGCTTGGTCAGCAATAAATCTATCGTTCTTGACATTGCCGATGGAAGTCGCAAGCAGTTCATCCCCCGCTTATTTTGCAATTTATTCTGTATTTGGGGGAATTGGAGGGCTGATAGGATCCTTGGTAGGAGGAGCAGTTGCAAAAATACTCTCTTCTTTAAGTTTCAATATTTTAGGAATACCGATTTTTGGAATTCAATTTATGTTTTTAGCAGCAGGATTCTTGAGGGCATCTGTGTTAAGATTTTTATTGAGAGTGAGAACAAAAAGATATGTTCCCGCAATAAGGCTTGCAATAAACACTCTCAGCCATTTATCAAGAAACAACGCATTTAGAACAAACGGTGTGAATATGTACGACTTAAGAAGAGTCATAAGAAAAAAAATTGAATCAAGATTGGAGGAAGACAAAAGATGGCGCGTGAGACGATGGTGGTAACACAGGTTAAAGAATCAACAGTTATTCTCGAAAAAGAAAGGACCTCAATGTGCGGTAAATGTCCAGCAAACATGTTTTGTACTGGCGAATCTCAGAAGATTCGATTAGAAGTACAAAAGGCAGGGTTTGATCTGAAAACTGGAGATAAAGTAATAGTGGAGACTCCCGCGACAGGCAGCATCAAAACTGCTATGCTTGTCTATACCCTGCCCACGATAATTTTTGTCGGTAGCCTTATAACAACCATTTCTCTGCTAAATGAAATCGAAGGACTTTTGATATCAACTGCTGCTGTAGCTGCGTATTACTTCTTTCTGAGGTTCTATGATACAAAATTCAGAAAGAAGTTTCGCCCAAGAATAATCGAGATACTCAGAGTTTGATTGAAAGAAGATCCATCAGATGCCTTTTTTCCTCAGCAATAATTTCTTTGATAATCTGTTTTTCTTCTTCGATATAGGGAATTAATTCTGAATAAAATATGATGCTATCTTTCTCCACTCCTATAGCAAAATTCAAAGCATCCTGCGATGTCATATTTGTTTTCATTTTCTCTATATTTGGGAAAATCGAAACATCTGCAAGACTTTTCAAATAACCTGCGGTCTCTTCTTCAATCCAGTTGCTCAATGAGGCATTCTTCTTCTTATCGTCTTCAATGAGTTTTCTAAAAATCTCCTGATGCTGCCTTTCCTGTTCGGCAAGATCTGAAAAGAATTTTTGTAAACTATCACTATGCTGCCGGGACAAATTTGAATAAAACTCATAACCACTCGCTTCGATTTTCAAAGCGATAGACAACAAATCTCCAAGAGACACCATGCTCTCATCCTCCCAATTAGAATTCAGCAATTTCCACCTGTAAAGAACTTATACCATCAAGTATTTCTTCAGGGCTTATCAATCGGCCTCCAACCTTTGTTACAAACTTTACTTTTAGATTCCTCTTGGACAGGGCCAGAATTTCCTTTGCGTACTGGCCGAGATTCATTTCTGCAAATAAAACTCCTTCAACACGAGACAACAATCTCTTTAACCTGTTTGCTGCAACAGGCCAGATTGTTATAGGCCTGAATAACCCCACCTTTATTTTGTCCTGTCTGGCTATCTTGATGGCCCTTATGGCGCTTCTTGCAACTGATCCATACGCAACAACCAGTATTTCTGCATCATCAGTCATAAATTCCTCATACATTGCTATTTCATCAGCATGAATTCTGATCTTATTAGATAATCTTCTGATCAATTTATCACTAACTTCAAAGCTTGCCTGTGGAAAGCCTGATTCATCATGGACAAGCCCTGAAACGTGAAATCGCGCCTTTCCCATCTCAATTAAAGGAGTAGGAGTTGGTTCGGCTGTATCCTGCTCTGAAAAAGGTGTGTAAACTTCTTCCTCCTCCAGTTCACTTTCGGTTAATCTCGGAATTACCCTTATATCTCGTTCATCTGGCATGTCAAAAGTCTCCCTCATGTGGCCAAGTACCTCGTCCATTAAAAAAATAACCGGTGTTCGGTATTTTTCAGCATAATTGAACGCTTTGATTATCAACTTGTAAGTTTCCCCAACACTCCATGGATACAGAGCTATTATTTCGTGATCTCCGTGAGTTCCCCATCTTGCCTGCATTATATCACCCTGAGCGGGTTGTGTTGGTAATCCTGTGGATGGACCTCCACGCATTACATTCACAAAAACACACGGAGTTTCTGTCATCACAGCATATCCAAGAGCTTCCTGCATTAAACTGAAACCAGGACCGCTGGTAGCAGTCATAGATTTTACCCCAGCAAGAGATGCTCCTATTATTGCAGCAGCACTTGATATTTCATCCTCCATCTGGATGAAAACTCCCCCAATCTTTGGAAGTTCTCTTGCCATGGTCTCAGCTATCTCGGAAGAAGGTGTTATTGGATAACCAGCATAAAATCTACAACCACCTTTAATGGCCCCGAGTGCACAAGCTTCATTACCCTGCATTAAAACTCTTTCACCCATTTTGAGCACTCTCCTGTACAGATTGTTTTTCTTTTATAACAATCGCGAAATCCGGACAGAGATTTTCGCACATCAAGCAGCCAATACATTTTTTTTCATCACTGACAACTGGCTCCAGTAAATTTCCCTTACCAATAGCACCAGTTGGGCAAAAACTGTAACATATTCCACAGCTTTTGCACCAGGAATAGTTTATTTCAACTTCATAACTTTTTTTCACTTTTATTCCCTCCCTATTTTATCAACGCAAGAAACACACCAGCTGCTACTGCTAATCCAATGACTCCGGCAACATTTGGGCTCATCGCATGCATCAAAATAAAATTGGTTGGGTCGGCCTCCTGAGCAATCTTTTGCGCAACCCTTGCTGAATCAGGCACAGCCGATACGCCAGCAGCTCCTATTAATGGGTTTATTTTTTGTTTTAAAAACAAATTCATAAATTTTGCAAACAAAATCCCCCCAGACAAAGAGCAAATAAATGCTAAAGCCCCAAGACCGAAAATAAGCAAACTCTGAGGTTTTAAAAATATCTCGGCTCTTGCGGAAGCACCCACACAAACCATAAGAATTATCGTAACAGTATCAAGAATATACCTACTTGCGGCTTCCACAAGTCTCTTCACATTTCCTGCTTCCCTGAGAATATTACCCAGCATCAACATGCCGATGAGCGAAAGTGATTGTGGCACCAGCAAGGCAGAGACAATCGTGACTATTATCGGAAAAAGAATCCGTTCCGTTTTTGAAACTCTTCGGGGAGGTCCCATTCTTATTTTTCGCTCTTCTTTTGTAGTCAAAATCTTAGACACTACAGGCTGAAGAATTGGTATCAGTGCGATATACGAGTAAGCTGCTATCGCTATTGATGAAAGTAGCTCGGGAGCAAATTGACTGCTGATGTATATCGATGTAGGACCGTCTGCTCCCCCTATGATACCGATTGACGCGGCTTGCTTTAGACTGAAACCAAAAATCTTTGCCAGAATAAACGTTATAAAAATACCTATTTGTGCTGCTCCACCAAGAAAAATGGTTAATGGGTAAGAAAGCATAAAAGAGAAATCAGTTAAGGCACCTATTCCAAGAAATATGAGAGGAGGGTATATACCCTTGGTCACACCCATATTCAAATACCAGAATAGCCCGCCTTCGTCAAAAAGTCTTGTCAACTGGGACGGAATATTGCCAAGAATTATTCCAAAAGCGATAGGTATAAGCAGTAACGGTTCAGCATCCTTCTTTATCGCAACATAAAGGAGAAGTAGAGCCACAAAATACATCAGAACATTCCCAACTGTCACATAGCCAAACGCCGATTGTTGAAAAAAGGCTATCAATCCTTCGAGCATTCTAAGACCTCCTAATTACTTCATCATTGGATAGTTCAGGTGTTGATCTATTGCCGTTTTTTTGGCTATTTCATATCCAGCATCCAGATGTCTTATAACACCGATTCCAGAGTCGTTTGTTAGCACACGTTCAAGTTTCTTTCTGGCAAGCTCAGTTCCATCAGCTACTATAACCATACCAGCATGAATAGAATACCCTATTCCTACACCTCCTCCATGATGAACGGAAACCCACGTAGCCCCACTTGCTGTATTGAGCAATGCGTTTAAAATAGGCCAATCAGCTATGGCGTCACTACCATCTTTCATTGCTTCTGTCTCTCTGTATGGAGAAGCCACAGAACCTGTGTCATGATGATCTCTGCCTATGACAATTGGAGCCTTAAGTTTTCCACTTTTTACCATCTCATTCATGGCAAGCCCCATGGCAGTTCTCTCGCCCTGACCAAGCCAGCAAATGCGAGCTGGCAATCCCTGCCAATGAATTTTTTCTCGGGCCATTTCAATCCACTTCCTGAGGTGTTCATCGCGTGGGAATAATTCCAGCACCTTTTGATCGGTAGCATATATATCTTCTGGGTCTCCACTTAAAGCAACCCATCTGAATGGTCCCTTTCCTTGAGCAAAGAGGTCCCTAATATATTCCGGAACATACCCCGGTATTTCAAAAGCGTTTCTAACTCCATGATCATATGCAAGCCTTCTTATGTTGTTACCGTACTCAAAAACCTTTGCACCGAGCTTTTTCATATTTAAAATTGCTTCTACATGTTCGCATACAGAATCATAAACTCTGTCTAAGTATTCCTGAGGATTATTTCTTCTAAGTTCGGCTGCTTGCTCAACTGTTAATCCTTTTGGAATATATCCATTCAATGGGTCATGCGCAGCAGTTTGGTCTGTGACCACATCTGGTATTATTCCAGATTCAACAAGTTTTGGATGAACCTCTGCGGCATTTGCCAGCAAACCTATTGAAAGAGGTTTTTGGGCTTTTCTGGCTTCATCGATCAGTCTTAAGGCTTCTTCGAGATCATCGGTCCATGTATCCAGATAACCTGTTTTCAACCTTCTATCTATCATTCTTTTATCTACTTCAACAGCGAGAATGATGCCATCGTTCATCGTTACAGCGAGTGGCTGAGCTCCTCCCATTTCACCAAGTCCAGCTGTTAAGACAAATTTTCCCTTCAGTGTTCCTTCAAAATATTTCTGTGCTACTGCATAAAAAGTTTCATACGTTCCTTGAAGTATCCCCTGTGTTCCTATGTAAATCCAGCTGCCAGCCGTCATCTGCCCAAACATTATCAAACCACGCTCTTCAAGTTCTCTAAAGTATTCCCAGTTGGCCCATTTTGGGACCAACAACGAATTTGCTATCAAAACACGTGGTGACCACTCACTGGTTTTGAAAACAGCAACTGGTTTACCACTCTGGACAAGTAACGTTTCATCAGATTCGAGTTTTTTCAGTGTTTCGACTATCTTATCAAAGCACTCCCAATTTCTCGCAGCTTTCCCCGTTCCACCATAGACAATCAAATTTGCTGGATCTCTGGCAACTTCCGGATCCAGATTATTCATCAACATCCGCATTGCTGCTTCAGTTTGCCAGCTTTTGCAGGTCAATGCGTTTCCTCTTGGAGCTTTGACTGTTCTCATAATCAATTACCTCCTTTCTTACTTTCTTTACAGTCTGTATTGTATCATTTCTATATATCCAGTAAGGAATAGAAAGGGGGTAAGAAATGAGAATTTACACAGTTGATACCAATCACTTAGATCATGTGCTACGAGAAGAATTGTTAAGAGCAAATGTTGTAATCAATAACGATGTAAGGATGTATGTTGAGAATTATGATGGTCCGTTCAACGACGTACTCAAAAAGAATATAGAGGTTGCAGAAAAACTCAAACTTCCGTTGTGCCAGGATACAGGAATGGTTGAATTCTTTGTTTTTGCAAATCCCAATGTGGTTACGGATAAACCTATCGAGTTTCTATTGAACGACATTGTGAGAAAATTGTATAGAGAAAATCCATTTAGATATTCTGTTGTTGAAGATCCATTGTTTGAACGAAAAAACACCTTTGACAACACACCCTGCATAGTACACATATTTCAAACAGAGCTTAAAACATTCCAGATACATTTCCTGATAAAAGGCGGAGGTAGCGAGAATCTAACTCGATTGTTCATGCTAAATCCAACGATCGGTAAGCAGGAGATCATAAATTTGGTTGTCCAGCATATTTCAGAAAACGGAGCAAAGGCATGCCCACCATTAAAAATCGGTATAGGAATAGGTGGTAGTGCCGAAAAAGCAGTTATTCTTTCAAAACTTGCCCTCATACGAAAATTCGGCGAAAGGAATGTTGATAGAAATTATGCACAACTTGAAAAAGAGTTGTGCGAAAAGATCAATTCTCTCAAGATAGGGTTTCAAGGTTTACACGCAGGTCCAACTGTCTATGATGTCCACATTGAGCAGATGCCAACACACATAGCAGTCCTACCGGTAGCTGTATCTGTGGATTGTTATCTGTGCAGAGGAGGGAGTGTCGAGATTGAACTTAGTGAAATTGAATGTAGGTGAGAGAATAGATTACAGCGGAGAGTTTCTGATAATGAGAGATGCTGCTCAAAAACGTATCAAGATGATGATTGATCATGGAGAGCAACCGTTAATTGATTTGTCCGGAAAAATTGTGTTCTACGCCGGGCCAACCAACCCAAAAAACAACAGGAGAGCGATAGGGCCAACCACAAGCGAAAGAATGGATAACTATTTAGAGATTCTTTACAAATTAGGAGTAATTGCAACTGTTGGAAAGGGGAAAAGAGGAAAAGTTGCAAGAGAGTTATGCAAGAAATATAATCGTGTCTATTTTATAACACCAAGTGGTGCTGCGGCAGCATTATCAACGCACATAGAAGACATCAGATTGATTGCGTTTGACGATCTCGGGCCAGAGGGAATATATGTGGCAAAAGTTGTAAATTTTCCTCTAATAGTAGCTATAGACTCACTTGGAAACGATCTTTTTTTATAACAGACTAAACAAAACCCCGCGCCAAAAAGCGCGGGGTTCAGATTTTTGATAACCTCAGTTTCTTGGAAAGACTATGAACTTCAAAGCTGTTCTGGTTTCCTTATCAATTTCAACATCGGTAAATGCAGGAATACTAACAAGATCAACACCGCTTGGTGCTAAATAACCTCTTGCTATAGCTATAGCTTTGACAGCCTGGTTAACAGCACCGGCACCAATTGCTTGAAGCTCTGCCTTTCCATTTTCTCTGATCATTCCAGCGAGAGCACCCGCAACTTTGTTTGGGTTAGAATTAGAGGCTACCTTCAATACTTCCATCTTTTCTACCTCCTTTAGCCAAGCGATTTCAACATTGTAGCTGCGATGAAAATTGCATTTGGCGCGCCTGGCAGGACTTGAACCCGCAACCATCGGATCCGAAGTCCGACGCTCTATCCATTGAGCTACAGGCGCGCATCCTGGGGTGACCAGCGGGATTTGAACCCGCGACCACCTGATCCACAGTCAGGCGCTCTGCCAGCTGAGCTATGGTCACCATCCCTGGCGCGCCCGGCGGGAATCGAACCCACAACCCTCGGATTAGAAGTCCGATGCTCTATCCTATTGAGCTACGGGCGCTGGAGCGGGCGACGGGATTCGAACCCGCGACCCTCGGCTTGGAAGGCCGATGCTCTACCATTGAGCTACACCCGCACAATGCCATAAGATATTTTACTATACCCTGATAAAAAATCAAGAGCTAACCTTCTTCTTGCTTTAACAAAGTGAAGATCTCTACATCAGTGATACTCTAATTCAGAAAATATTTTATCTCCTCAATGAGAATTATGTAACAACGGACAATAATCAATTTATGATTTGCTCAAAAAACATATACAGGTTTTTTATTTTTCGTATTAATACTGATCAAATGAGTGCCCTTCTCAACAAATTTGACTGAAAAATCTTTTCTGTGAGTTTCGTAAGGTGGTACAGCTACCCTTTGACAGTCGATTAACTTCTCGTCTGCAAAGAGAAGTAAATCGTCTTCATAAGTTGAAATTGATTTGTTCTGTATAAATACTGAAATCACCAATTCTTCGTTTACTTTTAACTTTTGTTTGGAAAGACTCATACTGATTTCATAGTCTTCTTCAAATGCAGGTAAGCGTCTATAAAATTCTGATGAATCTGTATTATTAGTTGCAAGCAATCTGAATTCATAATGATAAATTCCCGGTATGAGAATGTATTCAGGATGTGGCAAAGCCCCCCAGCTATCATCACCTCCAACACCCATTTGTTTGTAATCTACATTAACGGTGATTAAATCCTGTTCAATTAATTCGTTCGTGTGTTGGGCTTTTTCAAGACTTTCCATGGAAAAGGGCCAGACGCTGAAATTGATCACTGGAACACCATAGACAAAAAGTGAAGATCTTTCGTCGGATATGGAAAACCATCGAACATCTGTTCTATTACCGGTTTCTTGTGGCCTTATGTATTTATGAATCATCTCAGAAACATTCTTCTCATGTATTGAAAAAATTCCACTGTCTTTTCTATCTTCGTACGTTTCATGAGGTCCTCTTCCATACCATTTTACTTTCGTAAATGATTTCGGCATCGTAAAGCTTGTCCCGACTCTTGGAATTTCTACACGACTTTCTCTGGCGTCTAAAACATAATCAATCAGGATTTCATTGTTGGGAAAAACCGTATAAGTTAAATGCAGCAGCGAATCTCCTGGAAGGCGATTTAAAGAAGCAATACTTATGTAGTTTTTCTCGATTTGAAAATTAATCTTCTGCAGACTTTGGTGATAAGTTGCTTCCTTCCATACAAACAATCTTTCCGGCATTTTATTTCCTAAATCGTTGTCTGTAGGTGCTCTGTAAAAATTAGGTGCTAATTTGCACAAAATGGTTTCCTCTCCAAGTTTGATATATTCCAGAAACCCTGTTTTTTTTGAAAAAGCAACCGCAACGTTTTTTGATAAAACAATGTACTGATTGCTATTTTCCCTCAAATTGATATTACCTTTGATAGATATTCTTTCGTAACACGGTTCTTTAACTTGAAATTGCTCCCAGGCAACAATGTGTCCTTTTTTTGCCCATACTGTATCTTTTTTCAGTAAAAACAAAAAAATTATGAAATATTCCCCATTATCCAGCTGTGGAAAATTTATTGATATCGTTTTTCGCTCTCCTGCTGGTAGCTCCACATCGATTTTCTGGCTCATGACGATTTTCCCATCTTTTTTCAGTTCCCAAAAAATATCGAATGCACTGAGATTTGTGCAGGAATACCTGTTTTCTATCTCAAACAAATTTCTGTTGATCCTGCTGACTTTCACATACTGATAAATTTTCTTCACTTCACTTAATGCCGGAGAAGGAGTTCTATCAGGCAGCACTAATCCATTACAGCAAAAATTTCCGTCATTGGGTTCATCCCCAAAATCTCCTCCATAAGCCCAAAAAGTTCCACCGGCTTCATCTTTCTTCTCAAAACCTTGATCAACCCAGTCCCATATACAACCACCGTGAAGGTAAGGTTGATTTTCCACTACCTGCCAGTAATCTCTCAGATTACCCACACTGTTTCCCATAGCATGGGCATATTCGCACATTATTAAAGGTCTGCTTTGCTCTTTTGAAGCATACTCAAGCAATTTTTCAATAGGTGGATACATAACCGAAACTACATCAAGATAAAAGGCATCACCAGGCTTCATCGCACCATAAGGCGCATAGTGCACCATGCGCGTGTTATCTCGTGATTTTATCCACAGAGCAGGATACTCAAAATTTTCTCCATCCCCTGCCTCATTTCCAAGAGACCAGAAGATGACACTGATGTGATTTTTATCTCTTTCAACCATTCGTTGAATTCTATCAAAATGTGCCTTCTTCCATTCAGGTTTATTAGCAAGAGTTTCCTCCGGGTCCCATCCCACGCCATGTGATTCTATATTTGCTTCGTCTATAACATAGAGACCGTAATAGTCACACAGATCGTACCATTTAGTTTGATTGGGATAATGGGACGTTCTCACAGTGTTTATGTTATTTTGCTTCATAAGTTCAATATCTTTGAACATAGTTTCCACACCTACGGCATGCCCACGACGTGGGTCGAATTCATGCCTGTTAACCCCTTTTATATACAGCAATTTTCCATTCAAGAGTAATCTTCCGTGATTTATCTGTATCTTTCGAAAACCAGTATTTATCTTTTTCTCATCTTCGCCGACCTTTACTTTCAGAACATACAGATACGGAGTTTCAACAGACCACTTGAAAACTTTCCCCAAAACAAAGGTATACGATAAAGTTTCAAGCTGATGTGAAAGAATTATTCTTTCTTCTTTCAAAATCGATTCTTTGCCATCTGGATCAACTATCGATATTGATATCGTGCTTTCAATCTTATTTGCAAGAGAATTTTTGATTTCCATGTCAACAAATAGTTTCCCATTTTTGAATTCTTCATCGAGATCTGTTCTCACAAAGATATCTCGCAGGTATATCCTGGGTGTTGTGTATAAATAAACATCTCTATATATTCCTGCAAGCCACCACATATCTTGATCTTCTAAATAACTTCCATCGCACCATTTCAATACCTCAACGGTCAGAGTATTACTTCCCGGTTTTAAATAATCGTTCACTCTGAATTCAGCGGGGGTGCAGCTGTCTTTACTATAACCAACTCTTTTCCCATTTATCCACAAATAGAAAAACGACCTGACACCTTCAAAATGTAAAAATATCTCTCTATCAAACCATGAATCAGGTATAATAACCGTTTTTCTGTATATACCTGTAGGGTTGTAATTCTTAGAAATTTCTGGTGGATTTTTTCCGAAGGGGTATGTGGTATTTGTATATATCGGCTTATCATATCCAAACATTTCCCAGTTGCTTGGTACATCTATTTCATCCCAGGAACTATCGTCAAAATTTTCATCATAGAAGTTGCAAGGTAAATCGAAGGGGTTATTTGAAAAAAAGAATTTCCATTTTCCACTTAATGGTATAAACTGTTTCGGATATTCCCAGCATGCCGTGAAAGGATTGAAATAAGGTATAAACGTTGCGTGTGGTTTCTCTATGTTTTCATTCACGGCTTCAGGATCTTGCCATTCCATTTTTCAGACCTCCTTAAGCACTCTCACGAACGATCAATTCAACATCGAGCAAAATTTTTCTTGCCCGTTTTCTTTTTCCCCTCATTCTTTCAAGAAGCATTCTGAACGCTTCGAAACCCATCTCGTATTTCTTTATTTTCACGGTTGTCAACGAAGGACAGATGAACGAGGAAAAAATTATGTCATCATATCCAACAACCGCTACCTCTTCCGGTAAACTAAAATTCATTTCTTTTAGAGCTTTGATAGCACCAAAAGCAACAAGGTCATTGTAGCAAAAAACAGAATCAAATTTTATACGTTCTTCAAGAGCATTTTTAATTGCGGTATAACCGTCTTCAATGTTTATATCTGTTATGAAAACACGTCTCCTGTCAAATTCTATTCCGTGGTCACATAAAGCTTTCCTGAAACCTTCAACTCGCATTCTTGCAGCTGAATTGTAGAGTGGCCCACAAATGATTAAAGTTTTGTTCCTTCCATTTTCGAGTAAGTGATTTGCAGCGATATAACCTCCTTTTAACTCATCATTATATATTTCGTCTATCTCAATGTCTTCGAAATGCCTTCCCAGGATAACAGCAGGAATATCTTTTCGCGATAATTTTTTTATATCTTCATCTTTTTCCTGAACAGGTGCTATCAAGAGACCATCAACTCTCCTTTGAAAGAGCAATTCGATAGCGTTCACCTCATTCTGGTAAACCCTTTCCGTATTCATAAGAATGATTTGATAACCATATTTTCTTGAAGCGGCTTCAATTCCTTTCAGGACTTCGGCATAGAATGGGTTTGAACTATCTGCAAGTATAACTCCGACTGTTTGTGTTTGCTTCTGCCTTAAAAGTGAGGCTGTTATGTTTTTAATATACCCAAGTTCCCTCGCAATGCTTAGAATCCGCTTCTTCGTATCCTCGCTTATATCTGGTTTGTTATTCAAAGCCCTCGAGACAGTATTAATTGAAACTCCTGCTCTCTTAGCTATATCAACTATCGTCACATACCTTTTCCTCAGACTCACTGCACTTCCCTCATTAACTTAAATTCATCAATCCAGCCCCAGTTACCGGATTTTCCTCTAACGATGACGCTTATCTTTATCTTTCCTGTGGTTATCTGGATGTTCTTTAGCTGAGGATTGTTCCATTTCAGCCACCCTGTATTGACGATTTTCACCGACTTCTCAGGACCACCATATTCACTAATTTTGAGATATACCGTATCTGACCCGCCACCTTGAATCCACATACTGACGGTGTAGACACCATCGGGTAAATTAGTTACGTTTTGATATAACTCGAATTCAAAATCCTTATCCAGCCAATAATTCAACGCATATTTGCCGTGGTGTGCATTTTGCGGTGGATCTGCGCGAATTACTTTCACCGCTTCCCTGTTGCCTGCAACCTGCCACGGTTCCAGAACAGCCAGTTCAAAACTTGCATTCTGCAGATAATTTCTTTCCTCTTTCACAATTACCGTAGCTTCTATTTTCTCACCCGCGCTTGTTATAACTCCCTTTACCACATGCTCTCCTGGAGTGTTCAGATCTTCTGCTGGAATTTCCTCCCACTGAACCTCTACTGGTCGAACAGAACCATCCGAAAAAGCAGCTTTTACTGACCCGGGTAATTCCGGTTTTTCCCCAAGAAATACTTCAATTATCGGTAAAGAAAACTCTTTTAAAACGGCAACCTTTTCGAAAGGACTCTCAAAGATTTCGACAATATCAAGTAGATTACCGTGAAAGTCGAAAAGTGCCTGATTTTCCCACGGGTTACCCTCGTTAATTTTCCACCCGACGCCTTTAACCGGTATCCATGCTCCTTCCCAGTAGAAAAAACCCTTGCATTTTCCTTCTGAAACGCTTTTCAAAGTTCTTATCAAATCGCTCAGAAATGCCTTTTGGCCTTCTATCGATGCATCATAACCCGCTATGTGTTCTTGTTGTTCGCCAAATATATTTGGATATCCATCGAAATCCTGTAAAGTCCAGGCATATGCCGTTTCTGCTATAACAATATCCTTATCGTATCGTCGCGCTATATCATTCAGATTTTCAGACAAATCTTTCAAGCTGCCATGCCAATAAGGATAGTATGAGACTCCTATAACATCAAAATCGACATTCCGCCTGACCATTTCATCAAAAAACCATCTGTAAAGTGGATTATTACCACCATCGGCGAGATGAAGCATAATCTTTATAGAAGGATCAACTTCCCGAACAGCTTTAATTGCCTTTTTTGCAAGCTTTACAAAGCCATCAAATCCACCAGCATTTTGCCCGGAAATCTGACCGTCGGGCCAGAGAAAACCGTTATTTATTTCGTTCCCTATCTGTACCATATCTGGAGAAGCCTGATTTTGCCTCATGTATATTAGAACCTCTCTTGTGTAATTATAAATAGCATTCTGAAGATCATCACCATGTAATTCAGCCCAAGCTTTTGGTTTGTTTTGTTTGCCGGGATCCGCCCACCAGTCACTGTAATGAAAATCAACAAGAACTTTTAAGCCTGCGGCTTTTGCTCTCATAGCTATCTGTGTCATTTTTACATAATCGCAATTTCCTCCTCCCAGCGGTTCACCATGATCTGTTGGATCGTTCCATACTCTCAATCTCACCCAGTTCACGCCGTGATCTTTCAAAATCTCAAGGCAACTTTTTTCCACGCCACTGTCATAGTATTTTCCTCCAGCTTTTTCTATCTCGTATAACGTTGACACATCTACTCCTATTATGAAATCATTTGCTAAAATAGATATATTCATAAAAATCAGTATGAAAATCAAAGCAGTTAATCTCATGCCTTTTCCCCCTCATTCTTTGACTGCTCCTCTCGTTAATCCACTCACCAGGTACCTCTGCAGGGAAAGAAATAATATAACCATGGGCATCATTCCAAGAAGCGATGCCGCTGTAAACAATCCCCACTCTGTTTCATATGGCCCAGTTGAAAACGCCCATAAGCCAAGTGCATAGGTATAATTCTGGACATTTTGCAATATAATACGGGCGATGACGTATTCGTTGAAAGTTCCTATAAATACAAGAAGGAAGACAACTGTCAAAATTGGCTGGGCTAAAGGTAAAACTATTTTGTAAAAACTCTGGAATCTTGTTGCACCATCGACAATAGCTGCCTCTTCTAACGAAGGAGGTATCAAATCGTAGAAACCTTTTATCAGATACATGTTGTAAGCAATGTTGGTTAAATAGGCAAAAATTAAACCACCAAGACTGTCTATTCCCAGAAAGTCAATATATCTGCCAAGAAAATTTAGTAGGTTATATATTGCAACCATAAATATCACGCTGGGAAACATCTGTATTAATAAAAGGCTCAAAATACCATATCTTCTACCAACAAATCTCATTCTACTGAATGGATAAGCTGCAACAGCACAAACCGCAGTTGTTATAAAAGCAACGATCAGAGACACAATCACAGAATTAAGAACCCATCTAAGAAAATAATGTTTGGTTTTCTGTTTCCAAATTTGATCTACTCTAAACAAATTTTTATCTACAGCCCCAAAATCATCTTTCAACTGAGAAAAAGGCGCTATTTTCATAAGCACGCCCGATTTACGCATAACGACAGCCATATCTGATCGAACTCTGGTTACAAAGTCTAATTTCACTACATCGTACAATTTACTCAAAGGCTCCGAAGTTACAAAAATTCCATTGAATGATACTTTCAGCAATTGTTTCCATGATATTTGAAAATCCTGCAAATATCTTTCAACATCAATAAATACAGATTCGAGGTTTTTAGAAAAGTTCTCAAATTTTGTTGCAAATGTACGATATTCCTCGATCCACCTCATTTTATCGATTACACGTTTTAGTTCTTCATAAACTTCATCTCTCTCATTGTAGGAATTGAAAAATCCTCTCAACCAGTTCAAAACAGCTGAATATTTCAAAAGATCCGCTTTTTCAAATGATTTGATCGAACTGACAGTCGAAATTCTATTCTCTAACTGAGAAAGAAAGATTTTCAGATTCACCATCATTCTTTCATCATTAAACTGGCTATTTATTGTTTCCAGCTTTGCAGAAATCTCTTCTTGCTGTGCTTTGAGATCACTTATGGTAGAATTCAATTCTGAAAATTTTTCACCAAGCTGTTTAAAAGTATTAATTTTCTCCGGCAGGTTAATGGATAATTCATCAAGTTCTTTTGCTATTCTTTCTATTCTGGGTTGAAGCTCCTGGTATGCCCTTAAAAGGTCACTATAAATCAGTTTCTTTTTCATGTTTGGATTAACAAAATCAAATTCGTACAAAATCGAAATAATTCGATCAACGGTGTTTAAAACAGCTTCATAATCCAGAAAGCCCTCAAATCGACTTTTTATTTTTTCTAACTGCTCAATGGTTGAAGAGATGCTTGCGAAAAACCACTCATCTTCAATTAACCAGGGATTTTCAACAGAGCTTTCCATCAGTGAATTCTTCAAATCCAGCAAATTTTCCAACGATTCCATTATGGAATTCATTTCATTAATCAAATCCTGATTCAAGATCATATCCAAATTGAGAATCTCTTTTTGAAACTCGTTAAGCTGACTTCTCACAACTGCAAGATCTTTGTTGAGCAATTCAAGCTCTTCTGTTTTCGTCTCATATTGTCTGGAGTATTTTCCAATGTACGAATCATAAATCATTTTCAGCTTTTCAAGAGCATTTTCGAAATCTTCGGAGGAATCTATATCCAATTGTGTTAAGCTGCTCAAATCATCCTTCAAAGCGTTAAAAACAGCTGATCCATATTTTTCTTTTGAAAGATATTCGTATAAAACTACCATGAATTCTTCTGATGAAAATGGAATTTTATCCATAATTTTTTTGCTCACAGTTTCTTTCAAATGTTCCAGATCGGCTGATGCAGTGTTTTTAATCTCTTCTGAATGGTTTTGAAGAAATTCGCTGATGTATTCGTAAGATTTTCTTGCGTCTTCGTACCTCAATCGAGTTTCCTTGAGATACGATGTTATTTTTTGCAAAGATACACTGATTTTTTGCTCAGCCTGAGAATAAGAAAGCTCATTGTAAGGCTTCGCTCGAGAGAGAATATTCTGCATATCTTGAATAAGAATCGGTACATTTTTCTCCGGAGCTACAAGATCTATATAGTTTTGAAGCGTCAATCTCGTAGTAAAAAGATCACTTGAAAAAGCTGCTTCGTCTCTTCTAAATGAAGTCGTGATTACCCAAATTGTGGGAAAGAGAATAATTATTATTGAAAAAACGAGAAATGCATGCAAAAAGACTCTTCTAACATGCTTGATTTTTCTCATTATTCCACCTCTTCAAAGGCTCCTGATATCTTGAAATTGAACAAACTTATTCCCCCAACTAAGAAAAAAATCATTATTGAAATAGCACCCGCAAAACCGAAATTCTGACCTTCTCCGGCTTCGAACGCCAGTTTGTAGACATAAGATATCAATATATCAGTATACCCAGTTGGAGTAGTTGAGCCGGGAATAGGTGGACCTCCACCTGTTATCAGATAGATAATAGTAAAATTGTTGAAACTAAAAGCAAAACTACTTACAAGCAAAGGAGCTATAACTGTCATTAAAAATGGAAAAGTAACGTAAGCAAATCTCTTGAATCTGCCTGCCCCATCTATCATGGCGACTTCATACATTTCAGGGGGTATACCCTGAAGAACCCCTAAGGATATTGTCATCATATATGGAAATGTAAGCCAGATATTCACAATCAGCACTCCAATTCTTGCCCAAAGCGCATCATTCATCCATTTGATGGCAGGCAAACCAAATAAAGGTAATAAAAATTTATTAATCAGCCCATACGTTTCGTTTAGAAGGCCGTTTCTCCAGATCAAGGCAGAAATGAAAACAGGTATAGCCCACGGAATTATAAGGAGTGTTCTGTAAACGTTGCGCCCTCTTAATCTGCTATCATTCAAAATCAACGCAAAAGGTAAACCAACCGCCAGAGAAAGCACGACACTCAATAAAGCCCAGATAAAAGTCCAAATGAATATCTTCAAGAATGGGCCCGAGACATTGGGATCTGTTGCGATTCGGATGAAGTTTTTCCAACCAACATAATCAATGAAACCAATTAGAAAAACCTCCTCACCCTTCTCATTGAGGTCGTATAATGCACCTTCCCTTTCTATCAGTTTATTTTCAGTTTTATTGTTAACTAAAATCGCTTTCGATTTCACTTTTCCATCCTCATAAATTTCTTCATATCCAAGGCGATACAACCTTTCTATTTGCATAAATCTCCATTCGCCATCGGGAGCTACCCGAAGAGCATATCTGACTCCATTTTGATCTACAAAATCTGACCTGTACAGATAAAGTTGAGCTATTTTTCCTTTGAAATGAGGTTCGTTTACCTGAAGGAATGGATCTCCTGGCGAATAAAAAGCCCTGTATGTTTTTTCATATAGAGAAATCAACTTGATTTCCCCAAGATCATTCGAAACGGGGGTAATTCGGTACTGCTTTCCATCTATCTCAACATAGTCTTCCTTTATCGGATATAGATAAGCTTCACTGAGAAGTACTTCCTGCCCCCTTTTTACAGCAGCTTTCGGCTTTTCTCCAAGGAAAATCTGTCCATTTATTTTGAATAGAATAACAAAATCATCCGTCGGGGTTAACCCGTCATAACGCAGAAAAATTTTGTAATCCACACTTTTGTCATCTATAGCGTAAGTGAAATTTGGATCATAAAGTAATCTCTCAATAGCTTCTTGCTTTTGCATATAATGACCTGTCCCATAATTCGTGAAGGCTATTTTCACAGTGAAATATATCGGGTAAAGAACCAGTACAAAAAGTAGCACTAAAGCAGGAGCAACATATCTGTATGGATAAGCACGCGGATTGAAAATGAAAAAATCAATCAAAAACAATAATATGAAAAAGACTACCCCGAGCTCGTAATATCCATTTTGTATAAGAAAAGCAGCTCCCCAGAAAAAAAGCACATTCATTATCAAAAATAAAGACCATTTTAAAAATCGGAAGATATATTTCACAGATCTTCTTCCTCCTTGCACAGATGCCCGGGTGTGAGCCCGGGCTTAGTTTATTGCGTTTGCGATTTGATTCGCTCGACGGCAGTCTTTAAAGCATCTTCCACCGATGCTTTGTTATTTACCACAAGATTCAACGCATCATTCATCGCTCCCCACACAGAAGCCATCTGAGGCACATTTGGCATCGGTATACCATTTGCAGCACTCTGCGTGAAAGCCACCACATCGGGATTGTCTTTCACAAGTTCTAAAACATCTTTTCTCGCAGGTAATCTCGGATCACCCAGATATAGTTTGTACATAGTGTCCCTCTTGGCGATGAAATTAGTAAGAAATTCCATTGCCAAGAGTTTGTTGGTTGACTTGGCATTTACCATAAATCCCTGAACACCAACGAAAGGTCTTGCTACCATGTCAGGTCCAACATTTGGAATCACTGCCACTCCATAATCAATCCCTGCATCCTTGTAAGCCTTAGTGGCCCACGGTCCATTAATTATCATTGCTGCTTTCCCTTCCTTGAACATAGAATCCATGATCTGGTAATTGTCACTTGGATCAAGAATTCCCTCGTCAACAAATCTTTTTATCAACGTCACTCCCTTAACAGCTCCTTCGTTTGCAAGTCCGATATCTTTGATGTTTAATCCTTGATCAGTCTGCTTGAAAACATACCCGCCATAGCCGAATATGAACGGAACGGCATAGTAAAATTCCGTCGTTGATGTTACAAAACCTCTCACTTCCCCACCAAATTCTGTATCGATTTGCTTTGCAAACTGTATCATTTCTTCAACCGTTTGCGGAGGCTGAGGTACAAAATCTTTGTTGTAAATCAAAGCAATTGCTTCCATTGAGTAAGGCAATCCGTAGAGTTTCCCACCATACGAAAATGCATTTAAACCAGTTTCATAAAATTGGTTCAAATCTGAAAATACTGGAATTGGCTCAATCAGGCCGTTCACCACCAGCTCGCCAACCCAATCATGTGCGCCAACTATAATATCTGCACCCTGACCTTCTGGAGCGGCTGTTAAAAACTTAGGCTTGATATCCGAAAAGTTTACATACTGAACTTCCACGTCTACGTTATACTTTGCCTTAAATTCTTCAGCCAGTTTCTGCAGAATATCAACCTGCTTTTCAGAACACCAGATCACAAGTTTTGTCTGTGCAAAGATAAAAATACTCATCAGCAGAAGGGTAAAAATGAAGAATTTTTTCATTTCCAATCACCTCCTGTCGTAAACGTTACCATTATATTGAAAACCAGTCAAAGTCAATGAACATCAAATTTACAGTCCATAAATTCATCAAAGGGCAATTAACTCGTCATTTCAATGAAAAACCTTTGATAGCTTCTTCTATCTTTCCATTGCTCTTTCTGACAACCCTCAACGTGGTTTCAATGTATTATCAATGTGGACGAAATCTACGCTTTTCGAAGATTTCAGCGATCGCGGGCAAAACGAGAAGCGTAAACATAGTCGTTATAAGTAAGCCAAAAATAATGGTCCAGGCAATTGGAGATTCAAATTCAGAACCTTCAGCATTGCTTATAGCAACAGGAATTAGAGCAATAACTGTAGTCAGTGTTGTCATTAATATAGGACGAAGTCTAAGAGAGGCTGATTCAACTATCACACATCTAATCTGTTTATAGTTGCCCGTGGTTATTTTCTGATGCAGGAATGTTACCATAACTATTGCATTATTCACAACAACACCGGCAAGCGTTAAAGTTCCTATCATCACAGAGAGATTCAAATCATAATCAAAAACAATCATTACTAACGCAAGTGCGATAACAGAAACAGGCACAGTTGTGAAGATTACGAACGGAGATAGTAAAGACTCAAATTGCGCACTCAAAAGCATGTAGACGAGTATTATTGCCACCAGCATTATCACTTTAAATTCATTCAGAAATATATCCAGAGATGATTTTTGACCGCCAAGAGAATAATGCACGTCCTTGAGCTGAAGATCTTTCAGTACATTCTCCACAAGACTCGAAAGTTGCGAAATTGAATATCGCGTATCAGCTATATCAACATAAACCACTCTCTGCCCGTTTTTGTGCGAGATAGATTCATAAGTTGTTCTTTTAGAGAGTTCGCCGAGCAATCTCAAAGGGAGATTCTGATCTCTCAAATTTTTTATTTGAATTTCATCGATGTCATGAAGTTGCTGGATGTCTGAAATATTTAAACGAACTGGCAAAATTCCCTCATTTGTTCTGAGAGTATTAAAATTTTTTCCCATTGTGTAATATTGAAGATCCATGAAAATCTGGGCTGGCAATAATCCGGAAAAAACAGCTTTCGATCTATCTATTTTCAGTAATAAAGATTCCACGTTTGCCTGACCTCTAATGGAGACTTCTCCAAGATCCTTTTCCGAGAAAATCTCTTTCAAAGAAAAAGCCACTTTCATCAATTCATCAATATCTTCTCCTGTCAGCTCAACTGTCACTGGATAACCAAAAATCATATTTAGATACTCATCCTGGACTACTTTAACCCCTAAGCCCTCGAACGATGTTTTCTTAAGATCTCTCAAAAACATCTCTTTGTTTCTCAAGTATTCTGATCTAGTACCATCGAACCAGATGTATATCGTTGCTTGATTTTCGCCACTTTCTGTAATTATCCGGGAAAGTTCGCTTGTGGCACCCACTTCAGAATAAATTGTCTTGATTCCATAATAGTTTTTTCTGCTTAATACAAAATCTTCTATCTGCTTCGTTAATTCGTAAGTTTTTCGATAACCTGATTGATTCTCGGCCTTTGCTGTTATTGTTAAAGTGTTGGTAGCAAAATCGGGCAAAAAGTTTTTTGGCCTATGAAATACGTAGAAAACAGACAGAACAATCAGGGCAAAAACGATTGGTATAATCAGCGCTTTTCTCTCCAAAATCTTTGTCAAAATAACTTGATATTTTGACCGTATATTGAGAAAGGTTTTCGACTCCCTGGCTCTGATCCATCTTGACCCAGCCGGAATGAGGATGCCTGCAACAACTAATGAGGCTGCAAGTGACAGTGCAAATGTTGATGCAAAGTACTTAAACAGAGTCGATGCAAAACTTTCTGTGAAAACAAGTGGAGCAAATACTACAACAGTTGTAGCTGTTGAAGCAAAAATGGCACCAAAAACCTCTTTTGTCCCATCGATTGCTGCTATGTCATAGGTACTACCTTCAGATTTATGCCTGTATATGTTTTCAAAAACAACGATTGCATTATCGACAAGCATGCCAACAGCCATAGCAAGACCGCCAAGCGTGATTAAGTCAAGATTGATACCAAAAAAATACATCAAAACTACAGCGATTAAAAGTGATATTGGAATACTCAGAGCTACTATTGTGGTACTGAAAAAATCTCTCACAAAAAGAGCTACGACAATCGAAGCTCCAAGTAATCCAAGTATCAAATTTTTCACCAGATTTTGAACAGATTTTTCAGTATAAAAAGATTGATCAATCAGGGGAACATAGTCTACTTCAAGATCATCCAGTAATCTTTTAACCTGCCTCACTACATTGACAGTATTCGCCCCTGAGCGTTTTCTTATTGATACGACTGTTGCTTCATTTCCATCAACCCGCACCAGCCCTCTTTTTGGCTCATTGGCTATTTCCACGTCAGCAATCTGTTTCAGTTTTACAGGAACAAGCAATTTTGGAAGCTGCCCTCTCATCAATGATTGATAACTCAACCCTCTGAACCCAACAATTGTATCCTTTAATTCATCCAGGCCACTAAATCTCCCATCAACAACAAGAGAATACACATTTCCAGTTTCGTCTTCAACCTGGCCCATGGGATAAACCACATTTCCCGATAGAAAATATTCAATTAGAGAAAGATCAACTTGGAAAGTTCTTGCTTTTTCCGGGTCAATTCTGATACTAACGAATTTTTCAGTTTTTGATAAATTTTCGACACTGGCAACATCTGGCAGCCGTTTTATCTCGTCCAAAAAATGCGCTGGATCTTGAGATGTTGAAAAAACGAAAACGGGAAGCAAGGAAGGATCAAATTCGACCACAATCGGTTTAACCTGTTCCGGAAGGTTCAATTGAGAAATATTCAGATATCTCTCAAGCCTTGATGAGGCAGACAAAACATCAACGCCCCAATTATATTCAATGATAATCAAAGATAAACCTGATTGAGAAACAGATGTGAAGTTTTTGACTCCGGGAACGGTTGCGATTATTTCCTCAAGTGGATTCGTAACAAGTTGCTCTACCTCCTCACTGCTTGCACCCATATACGTGGCAAAAACAGCAGCATAAGGATATTCCATTTGAGGCAAAAGTTCTAAATGCAGTTTTTGAAGAGCTATTATGCCAAAAACAACAATAGCAAACAGGAGCATGAAAATAGCTATGGGTCTCTTTGCTGATTGACCTGCTATATTCATTTGTTCACCCCTATCTATTCACCTCTGCTCCACAGATCTCTATCACAATTTTTGCCCATTCATCGTTCACATCTATTAAGTGCAATCTTTTGCTTTTTGCAACAACTGGAAGCTCGGTGCATCCGAGCAAAACATGCCCATCTAAATATGGCTCTACGTCGGAAAACCATATCAGCGAAGCTTTTTTGATTTGACCAGCTTTCACAGTATATATAATCTGCATCAAAGATTCCTGTAATCGTTCCTCAGGAATTTTCAATGTTAATCCTATCTTCTCAGCTTCTCTTTGATAGACCCTACTGTTCAAAAGACCTCTCGTTCCTGTAAGCCATATTTCCTCGATTCCTTTTGATTTGAGTTTTCTCAAAGTCATCTCTGGCAAATTCAATACGGGTATGTTTACCTGTTTTTGAACCCTGTCTAAAAAGGCATATGCAGTATTGCAGATAAATACAGCAAAATCAGCCTTTTCACGCTCAAGCATTTTTACTGACTCAACAAGATACAAGGTCGGATCTTCCCCGTCATCTAAAATTGCAGCAGTTCTGTCAGGAACGGATGTGTTAAAGTCTACTATCATCCTTATGTGATCCTGATCTTTTTCTGCTTTAGTGTGCTCCACAACTTTTTTGAGAAAATCGACGGTCGCTAACGAGCCCATTCCACCAACTATTCCAGCAATCTTCATTTTAAACCCTCTCATTTGTAAAGCGCTGGTGTACAAAAACTCACTCTGAGTTCCTCTATCTCGAAGACAACTTCAGCATAGTAGGCAACATGTCTGAATTCAGGTGGTTCAACATTGATAGAATAACAACCATTCGATGGTAAAACAGGTAATCTCAACCAAAGAGATTTTCTGAAATCTGTCGTATCAGATATTGCTCTGTGCAAATATACTTCCTTAATAAACTCGCTCTCTTTTATTAATACCGTATCCCCTTCTAACTCAAAAGCGAACTCCGGTAATTTATCACTCAAAGCAAGCTTGAAGAATGAAGAAGCATTATCGACAACATAAGGTATGTTCTTTATCCCATGAGAATTATTTGGAACATACAATAAATAATTCTTTCCAATAAGATCAAAAAAGTAAAGATTGGCTGAGTAAATGGTCCAGTATTCATCGTTTGTAGCATTTATTATATACTTTGGCATGTCAAGCTTTTCTATGTAAAAATATGGGTCAACCATTTTCAAAAGTTCTTGGCCATGCTGTGTATTGATCATATCTGGAACGCCTCTTTTGACATAGGGATTTATGCTTGCACTATATTGCCCATACATCTCTAACTGTTTTTGAAGCTGCTTTTGAAAATTCAGATTGTCAAAAACAATTGGTGCAATGGCAAATACTCTTTTGTCAACAGCAGCAGTGAGCCATGTAGTCCACCCTCGCTTGGAAGCACCCGTAACGAAAAATTTTTCAATGTGAAATAGCTGTTGAATTAAATCCATTGCCGACACAGCAGAAGCAGTCATCGGGAATAACAATGGAAGGCTTGCATCTTTAATCTTCGAATATTGAACAAAGGTGTAAGCTATTAAATCGTCCTCTCTTAGTCCATAAATTGGCTGATTTGGCACATCTCCAAGAACAACAAACAAAGCCTGAAATTTCTCCGCTATCCATAAATAATCTTCAATTTCTTTCGATTTCGACGGATCGAAATCTCCTGTTATCATGAGAATTGCTACATTGGAAAATTGGAGCTGTGCTGGTCGGACAATCAGTAAATCATGAAACCACTTTATACCCTGCCAAGTTTGGCTTTCAAAGACAATATGGGTAAATTCAACACCCGTTTCTGTTATTTTTTGAGACACTATTTTGTAATCAATATTTTTATGTGTTAAAACGTAATCAGCCAGATTCTGAGAATGAATAATCACAGAAACTGTTAGAAGGAAAAACACCAATGTTTTTTTCATGTTATCACCTCCCTGTTTTATTATCTCACATACGGAAAATGTTTAATCACTTTGGTTTAAAGGAAAACACGGTGCGTACAGCAGGTACAATAAATTGATCAAAATCATCTGCCTCTGCCATATAAGTTAGAGTGTAAAAAAATTGTCCGTAATTCGTATAAACCTGAAGGCATCGATAAAAACTTCCCTTTGAATCAAACTGAAAAAGTCTCCAGAAAAAATCAAAGCCTTCTACAAGATTTACGCCACTTGCAAGAAGGTTGTAACCCGCAAGATTTTCAAGAGAGTTTTGTTGAACCAACTCTGCATATTCAAGCAAATTCACAGATCTACCTGGCTGCTCTTTTGTTATCTGTATGTATCCAACCCGTTTTTCTTTTACGGCAAGAAAAGAACCTATCTCTCCTATGGTGGTTCTCACAATTTTGAATGGTTCTGCAAGATAAATAGAATATCCATATTCATTGTTAACGTATCGCTGCTTTAAAGAATTTGTTTTGATACTTGTCATTGTCAACAAGGCAGGTACTATATGTTCAAAAAATTCTTTTTCACTCGCATAATAGGTCATTATATAAACACGTCGCTCTCTGGTGAAAATAACCTGAAGGCCTGCGGTTGAGATTTGTGGAGTGATAATGGAGATTTTTCTGACAAAGATATCTAAATCGTCGAGCTTAAAAAGACCAATGGAACTTTCACTTGCTGAAGGTATTTTGATTAACTCGACAAGATCTCTTAGATCACCTGGCTTTGATAATTGAACAGACAGAACTTGCAAGGTGCAACTACTTTCTGGAATTCTGAAAAGGCCTATCTCATTGATGTTCGTAACTTCCATTACAACAAAAGGGTCATAAACTGTTAAGGCGAGATCACCTTTTGGTGAAAAATAAAGTGTTTGACTGAATAAAGAAAGCACAAATAACAGGTAAAAAATCACCAGACATCTCACCTTTTCACCACCCATAAACTGATTATAAATAGTTTGATCGATCCTGTATAATATTTAACGTGAAACAGAAAAAAATTGCGATGTTCGTAATAGCGGCTCTAACAGTTCTGGCAACATGTGCATACAGCAAAGTAGTGGTCTTTCTGTACCACAGATTTGATGATACCAGATATCCATCTACAAATACCTGGACATATGAACTGGAAAACCACATCAAAATTATAAAAGACATGGGACTGGAAATCTGGAATATGAAAGATCTCGAAGAATACGTTTATGGAGAAAAACATCCGAAAAGTGACGCGGTAGTATTCACAGTTGACGACGGATATCGTTCAGTCTATGATTATGCATATAAAATTTTCAAAAAACACGAAGTGCCATTTACTGTTTTTATTCAGGTTGGAGCAATCGGTTATCCAGATTACCTAACATGGGAAATGATAAAAGAGATGCTTAAAGATGGCGTTGAGTTTGCAAATCATTCGTACACACATACAGATTTTCCAGCGCTTTTAACAAAAATGACCTTGAAAGAAATGCTTGATTATTTCAAGCAGGATTTCGAAAAAGCCCAGCAGGTCTTTCTGAATAACACCGGCAAAGAAATGCGTTATTACGCTTATCCATATGGGTATTACATACCTGAAATGATTGATGTTTTGAGGAACGAGGGTGTGAAACTTGCGTTTTCTCAAAACCCGGGACCTTATATTTCATCTTATGGAGCTTTCGAAATACCAAGAGAACCTTTGCTTGAAGACTGGGCGAGTGAAAGTCACCTGCGGTATATCCTGAATCGTGAAGCACTTTTGACCGAAGAAATACCTTTTAAAATAGAAAACAATACCTTGACTGTGAAAGGAACCATCATTATTCCCAAGCAAATTAGAGACATAAGTGTGTATGTTTCTGAAAAAGGAATAGTGGACAGTCTGATTATTCAAAATATTGTAACAACAGATCCAGTGGAATTGAGAAAACGATACAATCGCTTGATGATAAGCGCGCGCGATGGAAAGAAAGAATATGTCAAATACTGGCTTTTGTTCAATGTCAAAGGAGATTAGCGATTTCAGAGGTGAGTAGATGAGAAAAATAGTGGCACTCATGGGATTTTTATGTATTTTTGCTGCTTCACCGAGGATAACTGTCAATTCATTTGGAGTTTTAGAGCAGGAGGAGTTTTATTCGTCAGGAGTTGCAGAGATGCAGTTTGAAAGTTATAAAGATTTGCAAAGCTTTTTTAACTCAATAAATTACGATTTATCGACAAAAAAAGTACCACTGGTTATACTAAAATGTTTGCCAAAAGATATGGACAAAATTGAAAGCATCAACCAGAAAAAAGAGTTATTTGTCAAAATAATGCTACCTATAATATTGAAGGTAAATGAGGAAATTACGGAAGAAAGAGATAAAATACTGAGTATGTCGTCTGCTGATGAGCTCTCATACTATCTAAAAAAGTATCGTGCTAAAAATAAGCAGGAACTTCTTGAAAAAGTCCTGCCAGTGCCAGTAGAAATTGCACTGGCACAGGCAGCTATAGAGTCGGCATGGGGAACTTCAAGATTTGCTATAGAAGCCAACAATATTTTTGGAGAATGGACTTTTAAACCTGGCACAGGCATAATTCCAAGTGACAGGCCTGAGGGTGAAATTTATGAAGTAAGGAAATTTGAAAGTCTCATAGATTCAGTTAGAAGTTATGTATATAATCTCAATGTTTCCTCCTTTTACAAAGAATTCAGAGATATACGAGCTGGAAAAATCAACAAACCAGTGGAGGAAGGTTTATTGTATTACTCTCAAAAGCGTCATGAATATATTCAAGAAATCAAAATTATCATTTCAAAAAATCAATTCACTGAGTTCAGTAATCATAAGCCATATCGCCTGCAACTGGCTTTATTAAGTAGTAATATTTGGAGCAATAATTAACTCATCTGCAAAATATGGTGTTGATTTTTTTCGTAAACACATTATAATATTTTTCTAAGGAGGGAGTATTATGCGTAAAGGTTTTACACTGATTGAGCTGTTGATCGTTCTGGCAGTCATAGCAGCTCTGATGGCAGTAGTCACGCCTATTGCATTGAATGCCGTTGCTCAGGCCAAAGCAACCCAAGTTGCGAGCAACTTCAGGAACATCAAGAGCGCTATCGAAAGTTATGTCAATGTTGAGAGAGGCTTACCGTCTGATTTGAATGCCCTCGTGACTTCTGGATATCTCAGTTCAGCACCATCTGATTTTTCTGTTTCTTTTGGAACATTTGACACATCAGGTGTTGCAACAGCCACTATTACATATAGTGGAACAGTTGATACAGGAAAACTTGAAAACGTTTATTCAGAAGTTGACACAACATCCAGTTCTCCAAAGCTTGATATAACATTGAGAAAGTGGTGGTAAAAAACAGCAGGCAGAGCCTGCTGTTTTTATCTGACAAGGTGCGATATCATTCTAACAACCTGCGAATTTTCAGCGACATCATGAATTCTTATTATATCAACTTTTTTCATCGTACAATAAGCTGTCACCGCTAAGGTGGCAATTAATCTTTCTTCAGGGGGTACATTATTTAGCAATGCCCCGATAAAAGATTTTCTGGAATGGCCTACTAAGATAGGTACTTTAAAGGTTTTGAACTCATCTATTCTTTTCAAAATTTGCAGATTATCTGACAGTCTTTTTCCAAAACCGATACCCGGGTCAATAATTACTTTATCCATCAAACCAATTTTTCCAAGCATTGAAAGCCTTTCATTGAAAAAGTATAGCAGCTCTTCAATTACATCTTCATAATATGGATTCTGCTGCATTGTTTTAGGCTCACCTTTCATGTGCATCAAAACAACGGCGGGTTTGTACTCAGAAATGACATCAATCATTTTTTCGTCGAATCTCAAAGCACTTACATCATTTACAATATCTGCACCAGCCATAATAGCTTGTTTTGCAACCTCAGATTTATAAGTATCTATCGAGATCGGAATGTCAAAGGTTTTTCTGATTGCTTCAATCGCAGGTATTGCTCTGTTGAGTTCTTCCTCAAGTGATACCCTCTCAGAACCAGGGCGAGTTGATTCAGCGCCTATATCAATTATATCCACGCCATTCTTGATCATCGATGCTGTGTAATCTATAACCTTATCTTTTTCAACCCGGCTTTTTGAATAAAAAGAATCAGGCGTTACATTGACAATCCCCATTATCAGAGTTCTATCAAAGATGAGCTTTCTTCCTGAAGGTAAATCAATTGATCTTACCTGATCCTTGAAAAGGCATTTTTGAATCATATCAGCTATCTGATCGAGCTTCCAGTAATGCATTTTAGAAAGTTTTTCTATCAGTTTGATATGTTGAGCAATAGTCCCGAAAGTTAGCACACTGGTTTTTTGAATTTTGTGGGTGATGGCGTGTTTGTTTACAGCGGCATCAGCACCGGCTGCAAGCATTTCCTGCTTGATTACATTCGCAGCTATGACATCCACATTGTAAATCATTAACGAAATAAATTTTCCTTTTCTTTCAAAAATTGGTACCGATGCTGGATCAACCCCTACTTTTAAAAGTAGAGAAAGAGGGTCACTAACTTCTGTCACTAATATATCTGTCATTTAACCACTCCTTTAAAGTTTCTCAAAGCTTCCTTTATTTCTTCAAGAGAATTCCTGATTATCTTTGCAGTTGCTCCCCATATGACAAAATCTGGCAAAATATATCTGCATGTAATTTTTCCGTCATGTAATTTTATTTCTTCGCAGCTAATTTTCTCAAAGATCTCAATCGGTACGAAATAGATATCCTCAACCTCTCCCCTGTTTAAATGAAAATCAGGACACTCGACGATTACCAGAAACGAAGTTATTTCCACAGATGATCTGATAGTAACCACTGTAGAAAGTTGCTTAATGACTCTATAACAATTATCTTGGATACCTATTTCTTCTTTCATTTCTCTCACAGCTGCTTGTTGATGTGTCTCATCTTTTTCCAGCAAGCCTCCAGGAAAACCTATCTGTCCGGGATGTCTTTTCAGTCTTCGAGATCTTTTTATCAAAATAATATGTGGTTGTCCGTTTATGAAAATTACCGGAACAGTTACTGCTGATCTTTCTACCCAAATCACCTCACTTTTGATTATAATCGATAGTTTCTCGAAAAATCTTTGAGGTTATCGTACTCACCCTGAAAATAAATATTTATGCAAAAACAGTTTAAATTTTGACTTCAAAGGGACAATTTGATAAAATGGCATCAGCAGATGCAGATTTTTATTCCAGCCGTCAAAACTTCCATTTTTATCAGCAAAAGGAGGTTTTTTTATGAAGATATGCGTGATTGGTGCTGGGAACGGTGGCCAGGCGCTGGCTGCGTACTTGGCATTAAAAGGATTCGATGTCGCGCTTTATAACCGAAGCGCATGGCGAATAGCACCTATTATAAAAAACAAGAGGATAAAAGTTGAAGGAGAAATAAATGCCGTCGCAACTATCTCATTTGCCACGACAAATCTTTCTGAAGCAATTAA
Organism: Pseudothermotoga lettingae TMO; assembly: GCF_000017865.1. Classification (GTDB taxonomy): domain Bacteria; phylum Thermotogota; class Thermotogae; order Thermotogales; family DSM-5069; genus Pseudothermotoga_B; species Pseudothermotoga_B elfii. The sequence continues at coordinate 921,693 of NC_009828.1, read as the reverse complement.
AGGTCGAAAACTTTTGATGGTTGTATTACCCGCTTTTGCCCATAGAGATATAGCGAAAAAAATAGCTCCACTTTTAGAAAATGGCCAGGTTATAATTTTGAATCCAGGAAGAACAGCGGGAGCTCTCGAATTCTATAATACACTCAAAGAAGAAGGCGTCAACAAGGATATAGTGGTAGCTGAAACCCAAACATTTATTTTTGCTTCGAGAGCATCCAATCCAGGAGTGGTAAAGATATTCAGGATCAAAAATGCTGTACCGGTTGCCGCACTTCCTTCAAGCAAAAATCCCGAATTAGAACAGGTTTTATCGCAAGTCATGCCCGAGTTTGAAATTGCTCCAAGCACCCTTTATACAAGTTTTAACAACATAGGTGCCGTGTTTCACCCTGCAACAATTATTTTGAACACCGGATGGGTAGAAACCACCTTCGGAAAATTTGAATTTTATTTCGAAGGGATCAGTCCATCGGTTGCAAAAATTCTTGAAGCGATAGACGCTGAAAGATGTGAGGTCGCCAGAAAATTCGGTATTGAACCGATGACGGCTATTCAATGGCTTGCATATGCTTATGATGTGAAAGGGACAAATTTGTACGATGCTATACACAATAACGAGGGGTATCGAGGTATACAGGCACCAACAAGCCTCGAGAACAGATATATACTGGAAGATGTTCCAACAAGCCTTGTTCCGATTTCCGCATTTGGGAAATTAGCGAAAGTGAAAACTCCCATAATAGATTCTATAGTCCAGCTTGCCTCCCTCATGGTTGGCGTGGATTTTTTCAGTGAGGGGAGAAACTTTGAAAGGCTTCATTTAAATGGTAAAACAGTTGAAGAAGTGAAGCAAATTATGGAGGTTGGGGAATGATGAAAATACTGGGAGCTTCTATAGGAAGTTGCGTGCATAATGTAGGATTGCTAAATTTTCTTGAAATAGCAAAGCAAAACAATTACGAAACAATTTATATTGGTTCAGCCATTCCTGTTGATGAACTTGTCAGAGAGATCAAAAAACATGACCCAGATATGATAGCAATGAGCTACCGACTTGCCGCAGAAGCCTTACACAATCTGCTCAGAGAATTGGAAGAGAAGCTTAAAAAGGAAAAACTTATGGACAAGATATTCGTCTTCGGTGGCACCATAGAAACTGCAAACGAGGCGAGAAAATTTTCGTTTATAAAGAAATGTTTTGACGGGAGTGAAGAAATAGACGAAATTGTTCTTTTCTTAAGAGGTAAGGCAAGAGAAAAAGAGAATCTGAGTTTTCCACAAACACTTGGTGAGCGCATAAAATTCAAAAGTCCTTATCCACTTATCAGACATCATATTGGTTTGCAAAGCCTGGATGAAACGGCAAATGAAATTAAAAAATTGGCAGAATCAGAATTGCTCGATGTTATATCTCTTGCACCAGACCAAAATTGTCAGCAATTCTTCTTTGAACCTGAAAAAATGGATCATTCGCAAGATGGTGCAGGTGGTGCGCCGATAAGAACAAAAGAGGATTTTGTCAAACTCTACGAGGCCTCGAGAAGAGGCAATTATCCGCTTGTCAGATGCTATGCAGGAACAACGCACATGGTAGAATTTTCCAAACTACTGAAAGAAACAATAAACAACGCCTGGGCTGCAATACCGATAATGTGGTACAGTGATCTGGATAGAAGATCAAAAAGATCACTGAAAGAAGCCATAAAAGAAAATATGGACGCTATAAAATGGAATGGTTTGAACAATGTTCCAGTCGAAGTTACCGATTCTCATCAATGGGCTTTAAGGGTTTGCCACGATGCTGTAGAAGTCGCAACTGCTTATTTAGCAACTTTTGTGGCTAAGAAGTTAGGAGTGAGGGAGTATGTTCAGCAGTTTATGCTTGAAACTCCTTCGGGCCTGTCACCACGCGGGGACATTGCAAAAATGATAGCGAAGAAAGAAATTGTTGAATCTTTGCAGGATGAGAATTTCAAAATCTATAGAATGGTGAGAACAGGTTTAATGTCCATGCCGGCAGATTTAAATGCGGCTATGGGGCAGTTATCTTCATCCATGTTTTATGGATGGGCACTTGAACCACACATAGTTCATGTGGTTGCATACTGTGAATCGATGAGAAGAGCCTCTGCAAAAGAAATAATAGAAAGTGTCAAAATGGCAAGGAGAGCTATAAATCTTGCAATGAGAGGCATTGTAGACCCTCTTGGTGATGAATGGGTGAAAAAAGAGAAAGAGAGAATAAAAGAAGAAGCTTTCATGATAATTGAAGCAATAAAAGGATTAAAAGATGACAATGAAGATAGTTTGCTCGATGTCGATGTGCTGTATGAAGCTGTGAATACAGGCATTCTGGATGCACCGGCATTAAAGGGTTTTTCAGTGGCGAAGGGTGCTGTGAAAACCAAAATAATAGATGGTCTCTGCAGATGCGTAGATGAAGGTGGAAATATTCTTTCAGAAAAGGAAAGGTTGTTTACTCTGCTCGGGGGTAGATCAATATGAGAGTGGCTGTTGTTTACGATAAATCCAATCTCGATAAATCGAGAGAAAAGATGGTTCAATCCGTATTTGAAACCTTATCAAAACACTTTGAAGCAGAGCTTGTGGCTTTTGAAGATCAATTTGTTGACAAAGTAACTCAATTCGACGCGGTCTTCAATCTTTCAACAGCTGCAATGCAAACCCACGTCCCTGCGATCTTAGAACTTTTAAAGATACCGTCTACTGGCTCGGGCATAATTGGACATGCCTTGTGCATAGACAAAACGATTACAAAGATTATTTTGAATCATTATGGCGTACCAACACCAAAGTTTATTTCCTTAGAACCAGGACAGGAAACAATACCTCCTGTAGACTTTTATCCGGTCATCATCAAACCAAGTCGTGAAGGAAGCGCGCGTGGTTTGAGTGCAGATTCGGTCGTCAAAGAAGATTTTGCATTAAAAAAGGCTGTCAAAGTGATTCACAGCGAGTTTCATCAACCAGCTTTGATCGAGCAATTTGTAGATGGTCGCGAATTCAGTGTTGGAATTGTTGCCGGGGAAATTTTACCCATCCTTGAAATAGATTTTTCAACATTGCCCGACGGATTAGAGAGATTTTATTCCTACAGGGTTAAACATTATTATGGAGAACAAACCAGGTACATTTGTCCGGCTCAAATAGATACGGAGCTAAAAGACAGAATCTCAAAATATGCTTTAACAGCCTTCAAAGCACTGAGACTAAGAAATTATGCGCGAATGGATTTGCGCGTTAAGGATGGTCAAATCTATTTTTTAGAAGTCAATTCTCTCCCTATGCTTACGCCAGGTTATTCTGATATCGTGAAAATGGCAGAGGCAGCAGGATACACTTATGAAGATCTGATTATGAAAATTTTCATGGACGCCATAGAAAACTATGAGATCTGAACTTTTCGCATACGACAGATTTTATAAACAGAATTTTGGTACTGTGATCGGTGTTGATGAGGCAGGTAGAGGCTGTCTTGCTGGTCCTGTTGTTGCGGCAGCGGTAATTTTAGAAGTTCAATTAGACGTGTTTGACTCAAAACAGTTAACTGCGCAAAAACGCGAAGAATTATTTTTGCAGATAATGAATTCAGCTGAGGTTGGAATTGGCATTGCTACACCTGAAGAAATAGATCTCTACAACATATTCAATGCAACCAAAATAGCTATGAACAGAGCTCTGGCATCTCTGAATAAAAAAGATGCATACGTACTTGTGGATGGCAAATCATTAAATCTTTCTCAGCAGGGCGTCTGTATTGTTAAGGGTGATGAAAAAAGTGCTTCAATAGCAGCAGCGTCAATTGTTGCAAAAGTTTTGAGAGACAGAATAATGGTTGCACACGACAGAATTTACCCATGTTATGGCTTTTCAAAGCACAAAGGTTATGGAACAGTTCATCACTTAAATGCTATTCGGGAATTTGGTCCTACTGTTTTTCACCGTTTGAGTTTTTCCCCTGTGCTCTCAAATTTATCCGTTAAAAAAGTTCATGACCTCTTTTCGGAAAATATCAACTGCGAGAGGGCAAAAGTCATACTCAGAAAACTGTCTTCTTCATAGTCTATCATCGATATCTTAACAGCCGATTAGTTTTATCTCAACAAATCACATCTAAGATATTCATATAAATTTTGTAAGGGGGGCTTGAATGTGGAATACAAAGATGTTGTTGAGATGATTCGCAAGGAAGATATTCAATTCATCCGCCTTCAGTTTTCTGATATTAGTGGAAATATCAAGAATGTCGAAATTCCTTCCCAGGAACTTGAAAAAGCTTTTGAGAAAGGCATCATGTTCGATGGATCTTCTATTGAAGGTTTTGTGAGGATCGAAGAGTCGGATATGTACCTGAAACCGGATATATCGACTTTTGCTATTCTTCCGTGGACGACCAATGGATCAAAGAGTGCAAGGTTTATCTGCGACGTTTACAAACCCGATGGTACTCCCTTTGATGGCGATCCTCGATACAGGCTCAAACTTATTGTAGAAAAAGCAAGGAAAATGGGGTTTGAAGCATTTGCAGGTCCTGAAATCGAGTTTTTTGTACTCCCGAGAGATGAAAAAGGATTTCCACAACCAACTCTACTGGATTTTGGCAGTTATTTTGATCTTTTACCACTTGATGAAGTTGAGTCCTTAAGAAGTGAGGTTGCTGTTGCCTTAAAATCCATGGGAATAGATGTAGAAGCATCACATCACGAAGTTGCTCCGTCTCAACACGAGGTAGATTTTCGTTATGGTGACTTGTTAAAAACAGCAGATAACACACAAACAGTAAAACTGGTTTTAAAAACTATAGCAATCAAACACAATCTTCATGTAACTTTTATGCCAAAACCTTTCTTCGGAATCAATGGCTCAGGCATGCATACACATCTGAGTCTCTTTAAAAACGGGGAAAATGCTTTTTATGACCAGGATTCATCAGATGGTCTTTCCAAAACCTTGCATCACTTTGTCGGAGGTATCTTAAAGTACGCTAAGGAAATAACAGCTATAACCAATCCGATCGTGAACAGTTATAAAAGGCTTGTGCCCGGATATGAAGCGCCGGTAAATATAGCCTGGTCAAAAGCTAACAGATCCGCTTTGATAAGAATCCCGGCAGCGAGAAAAAACTCCACCAGAATAGAGTATCGATCACCTGATCCATCATGTAACGCTTATCTTGCATTTGCAGTGATCGTTGGCGCCGGACTTGAAGGAATTGAGAAAAAGATAGAACCCCCACTACCAATCGAAGAAAATATATATGCGATGTCTGAAGAAAAGCGAGCAGAATTCAAGATAGACTCTCTTCCAGGTAGTCTCAAAGAGGCTCTTGAAGAAATGAAAAATTCTGAGCTTGTAAAAGAAATACTTGGTGATCACATTTTCAAGAAATTTGTCGAACTCAAGCGTAGAGAATGGAGAGATTTTAGTATAACAGTAACTGACTGGGAAATAAGAAATTATCTCCGGGTTTGAGTTTATGATAAAATCTCTGTGCGAGGAAATATGAATGGCAAATATTCTGGTAGTTGATGATGAAAGAAATGTTAGAATGCTTATTAAAAAAATTCTTGAAGAAAAAGGCTATTCGGTCACGGCTGTGGCAACGGCAGAAGAAGCTGTAGTGGAGCTCCGTAAAGGTATGTTCGACTTAGTAACATTGGACCTGAAGCTGCCAGGGATATCTGGTATCGAGTTACTTAAAAGAATGCGGCAAGATGGCCAGGTTATTCCCGTGCTGATCGTTTCTGCTATAACAAATGCAATACCTGTGGTTGAAGCGATGAAGAACGGAGCCAGTGATTATTTGTCTAAACCTTTCCCTGCTCAAGATCTTCTGAAAAAGGTTGAAGACCTTCTCAATAAGGAGGAAATAAGTTTTGAGAAACTTGAACGTCGGATAGAGGAGAAAATTTCTCAGGGAAAGTTAGATATTGCTGAGCGCATGGCGAGGGAATTGTTTGCGATTAATCCCTCCGCTGATGCGCATTATGTTTATGCCCTTGTTATGGAAAAACTCGGTAATTCAGAGCTCGCTTATAGATATCTGAGAGCTGCGCTGGCACTGGATCCAAACCACAAAAGAGCTATCAAGGAGATTCAGCGTTATGAGAAAGAAACGTGAAGGAATGTACATCATAATTGTTGGTTGTGGCAGAATAGGTTCAATGGTTGCTTCACGGATGTCTGCCTCTGGAAGCAATGTGGTTGTTGTTGATAGCAGGGAAAATGCCTTTGACACCTTGTCAGAGGAATTTACCGGCTTCAAAATAATTGGAGACGCTACTGAAATATCCCATTTAAAAGAAGCGAAAGTTGATAGAGCTGACGTGGTTATCGCTTTAACAGGAAATGACAATACAAATTTTATGGTGTCAACTGTTGCCAAACGCTATTTTGGAGTAAAAAAGGTTATATCCAGGGTGAATGAGCCGGATAACGAAAAAATATTCCAGGAATTTGACATTGAAGTGATTTCACAAACCACACTTGTAGCAAATGAAATAATACAAAAACTGACTTTGGAGGGGCTCGATTGAAGATAGTTATCGTTGGAGGTTATCGAATTGCGTATCATCTTGCCCGTTCCATGATTTCTAAGGGTTATCACGTTTACATAATAAACAAGGACCCACAAGTTTGTGAAGAGCTGGCAAGGAAGTTTTCAGCAGTGATAATCAATGGAGATGGCAGTAAAAAAAATGTCTTAGATCAGATTGAGTTTTCACCAGACGATATTGTTGTAATATTGACAAACACAGACCGCGATAGCTTAATAATTTCTCAGATGATAAGAAAGTATTACGGTGTTGAAAGAATTGTAACCCTTGTGAATGATCCTGAAAACATAGAAGTCTTCAACAGGCTCGGCGTGAGGGTAGCGGTTAGCCCGGCTGCATTACTGGGACAGACAATACAAAATTTGCTTTCCGCTCAGGAGATGGAGGATTTTTTTCCAGTCGAAGAAGGAAAATTGGTCTTTCTCAGGCTTGAAATTCCAGATAATTCTCCTTCTGTAAACAAAAAATTGAAAGAGATTGATCTTCCAAACGAGTGTATTATTGGTGGCATTTTAAGAAACAACGACGTACTTATCCCAAGGGGCGAAACAGAGTTATTAGCTCAAGACCGCGTTTTCATAATCTGCGAACCGAAAGTTCAAACCCGAGTTATAAAGACCTTAGTGGGTGAGTGAAGAATGAACATTTATTCAAAAAAAAGTTATGCAATAGTATTTCGAGTCCTCAGCAGCTTACTTATCTTTTTCTCAGTAATTCTCCTGGTTCCACTCATATTTTCTATTTTTTACGGTGAATTTTTCAGAATTGCGTATGCTTTTTTTATAGCATCTGCAATCTCTATACTGCTGGCATATATCTTTCGCATACCAAAACGAGAAAAAACCGAAGCTATAACATCTAAGGAAGGGGCTTTAATAGTCCTTATGTCTTGGATTATCGTGATATTTTTGTCTTCACTCCCGTATTACCTTTCAAATACACTTACTATGTCTCAGGCAATTTTTGAAGCAACCAGCGGGTGGACAACTACTGGACTTACAATGATAACAGACGTTGAAAACACATCGAAATCACTTCTCGCCTGGAGAAGTATCACACAATTTCTTGGTGGCGCAGGATTTGCAATTATTGTCATGGGAGCTATAATTGGTCCAACGGGCCTTGGACTATATCAAGCAGAAGGAAGAATTGACAACATCGTCCCCAACATAAGATATTCTGCAAGAATAATAATGATTGCCTACACAGCCTATGCAATAGCAGGAATGATAGCACTCGTAATAGCAGGAATGAACTTTTTTGATGCTTTTAATCATTCACTAACTGCTCTTGCTACAGGAGGCTTTTCCACAAAAAACAGTAGTATTGGTTATTACAACAGTGAAATTATTGAAATTATAATAATGATTTTAATGTGGCTTGGAGCAACAGGATTTGGAATACATTATGTATTCTGGCTCAGAAATTGGAAAGCGCTCAGAAAAAATTATGAACCCAAACAGATGGCATTTTTCACGATTCTTGGGGTTACTATTGTTTCGCTCACTGGTATTAACAAGGTCTTTCCCGATACAAGCCAGGCTTTAAGACATGCATCATTTCAGGTAATATCAGCTCTTACCGGCACAGGATTCTCAACCGTTGATCTGAGCAAATGGTCAAATTTTCCAACAGGTATGTTTGTCCTGACAATTTTGATGCTTCTCGGTGGATGCATGGATTCAACATCAGGTGGAATAAAGCAATACCGAATCACGGTCTTGATAAAAGCAATTTATCTGGCTGTGAAAAAATTTCTCCTTCCAAGAGATGCAATTATTCAGGTCGAAATCTGGAAAGGGCATACGAAAAAGTACCTTGATGACACTCTCATTAGAGAAGCTTTCATAATTATTGGCCTTTATATGGTGTCTTATCTTACAGGTGTCCTCGTTCTAACTTCGCATAATTATACGCTCCAACAATCAATGTTTGAGGTGGCATCAGCGATAGCTGGAGTCGGCCTGTCCTGCGGAATAACAACTCCTGTAATGCCTGCGGGTGCTTTGTGGACACTCATAGTGGAAATGTTCCTTGGAAGATTGGAATTTCTGGTGGTAATATATGCAATTGCAAGAATCATAAGGGATTTATCATCTCGCCGTTTTTGCAAAAAAACAGCTGTTTAACGCATCCTTTAAATACATAGGCCATCCATCTGATGGCTCATCATCTATCTTATAAACTAAAATTCTGTCACTTGCTGGTATAAAAATGGTCCCATCTTCAAGCATGATTGCGTGATTTGTTGGAACACAGGGAAGTTGCTCTGTGTAAAGAACAGTAGAATCAATTTGAGAAACAATAACCATTTGTTGTGACGTCAAAACGATCAATCCACCAGATCTGGTAACCACAACACTTACAGCTTCGTAGTCTTTTTTCCAGATGATTCTGCCAGAAAAATCTATAGCGTAAACGCCACCTGAATTGCTCAACGCAAACAGGAGTTTTTCACTACACACAATGTTTTTGAAAGGAATATCCTCACCGAGAGACCATAGAATTTTACCAGTTGATGGTTCAACAGAGTAAATTTTTCCTCCACTCAGGCAGAACAAATTTCTTTCATTTGCAATAACTTCACCAAATTTCCCGGATTCAAGAATAGTGAACCATTTCAAATTTCCAGAAAAATCCACCAGCCTGAGTATTCCAAGCCAATCAAGTGTAAAAATTCCGAATGTCTCATGTGAGATAGGAGGGCACACAAGCCAGGCACCTATGTTAAAGGACCACAGTAAATGGGCTGTATCGTTGAAATGATAAAGTGTGCCATTATCTGTTCCAGCACAAAATCCATACGGCGTTTGAGAGACAGAAATACTTACAGCAGAATCACACCTCAGCTTATTCACTTTCTCTTTGACGAGATAGATACTACTGTCCCATGAGCCAATAGCAACCACCCCATCTCTTAAAATGACTGGATCTGCCGTGGTTATAAAAGCAATTTTTGAAGATGAAACTTTCCAGTTGTTGCGGTTAATTGATATCAACTCTCCAGTTAATGTAGTGGAATATACATAATCACTGTCAGCAGTTATCGATGTGTTAATTGCAGCAGGTAATTTTACTTGTTGAATGAACTCGATATATTTTTTTTCTTCGGTTTCATTAGAGATTGCCTCAGGTTGTTTTACAGCTGTTGAGTGATCAGGAAGTAATATCGCAAATCTAGCTTTTGAAGAGAGAGTTTGTAGAACTTTCAGCGAAGAAGGAAGTACGTTTATGACCCTCACAGTACCTTCTGATGTAACGGCAAAGGCATAATTATCATATATTGCCATAGATTTGGCATTGATATGCAATTCGTCAATTATTTTTAAAGTTTTGAGCGAAACAAGCTGAACCATGCCGTGAGAGTTAAGCAATAACAGGTTGTCCTTCACACCAAATACCTCTGTAATACCACCTGAAATCTTTATTTCTTTTTCGTATGCTGGAACAGATTCTGCAATATTCATAACATAAAGTCTATCCTGAGTCCAGACAAACAAAAAATCCCCATCGCTTTGAACACCTTGAAAAGCACCTGAGGCTGACAACTCCCAGAATTTATTCATGTTTTGATTGTAGGCAACTATTTTACCATTTGCGTGCAATATTACTATTTCACTTTTGCAGCTGGTTACCTTGCTTACTCTATCTGAAAATGTAAAATTCCGTTTTCTGCTTAGATCTTTATTCACTATTGTAAGCCGATAATCTGAAAAAATGTAAAGTTGATCCGAGAAAAATACCGCCTGGGAAATTTTATCGTTCAGCTGCAATGAACCAATTAGTTCCAGAGACGTGTTACGGATTTCAACACTCGTTTCATAGACAAAATATACTGATTCTCCCGAAGGAATGATCTTCACAGGTTTCTTCATCTCAGCAGAAAGAACACGTAATGGAACAAGCGGGACAGAAATATCATAAACTTCCAGGCCATTTTCTGTTGAGACAAACAACATTTGCGCATAACAAACATTCACTATCATAATCAATATGCACGTCAGGATTTGAAATTTACATTTCACGAAAAAGCACCTCTAAGAACAATGATAACACGTCATGAACTATATCTAGGGTTAAAAGACAGCTTTTTATGAAGCAGGTAAGTCAGCAATGCGTTTAATGCATAGAAGATAGTGCTTATTAAAAGTAATTTTGTATAATCGGAACTTTCTTTCACTATATAACCGAATAACAATGCCGCAAGCGCCCTGGATGAATTGTTCAAAAGATTTCCTACACCATTTGTAAAAGAGACCATCTGCGCAGGTATATTTGAAAAAATCAGTACAGAAAAAATAGGATTGACCATGTTCATCAGCATGAACCGCAACGTATACAGAATGGAAAAAATGGTTTGCTCCCTCACAAAAGCTATAGAAATCATCAATGGCACTACAGATGTGTAACATACTAACAAAACTTTTGTCGGGCCAAAGCGCTTTTCAAGTATGTGATTTATAGCACCACCAGCACCTGTGGCTATCTGGGTAAACGCCATGATAAGACCTATAGAGGTTGTAGACATATTGAATAAATCATTCAAGATCAAATTGCCAAAATTTATGAACAGACCTGCTCCAAATCCAACCATCATGCTCGAAATAATGTAATACCAGAAAATATTTCTCTGAAATGGATTGAAAGATAATTTTTCTTTGTTTTGTTTTGCAGGAAGTGTTGGAATGGATTTTAAGGCTATTAAACTGGTTGCGTAGATCAAAGATGCTACAATTAGTGTTGAACGTTCTGAAAACATGTCGCTCATAACGCCTCCAGTGACATTGCCGAGAACACCCGCAATCATAGAAATTGAAAAATTTGACCCAAATAAAATGAATTTATTCTTATGTTTCTCTGACAAGATCATCGAAGCAGAAATAACAATCAAAATAGCAGAATACACAGCACCAGAAACAAAAGCACCGGCTATTTGCCAGATTGCCGAAATAGAAAGAGCACGCATTAAAAGAACTGTACACTGAATTAATGAGAGTGTTATCAACATTTTCTTTTTATCTATCCTGTCAGCGAACAGCCCAAGGAGACTTCCAAGTACTGCGGCTCCCCACAAATTCGATGAAACAATTTCTCCAATGAGGAGGTTGCTTATTCTGTAATGCCTCAAAAAAAGATTGAAAACCACACTATACATTTGCATGGAAAAACTGCTAATAGCTGTATATATATAAAATTGCACTCTGTACACTCCTTTTGTTCGCAATGCAAATTATAATGGTTGCTTGAAAGTATATGGTTTCAAAAATCGAACTGTTACATTTCATCATGAAAAAAACGCACCCGGCCAGGGTGCGCTAATAAGCCAGATGAAAGATTAAGCGAAAAACTTTCCTATCTGGTAAACCAAGGTTGAAATTAACCAGGCAAGAAATGTTGTGTAAAAGACAGTAAACCACGCCCACTTTTTACCTGCCTCTTGCCTTATGATAGCTACTGTTGCAGCGCATGGAACATAAATTAAACTAAAAAGCATGAATGAATACGCTGAAAGGGGTGTAAAATACCCGGCCAGCACTGTCCTGAGAGCATCTTCTCCACCAAACAAGGTACCAAGTGTTCCCACCACAACTTCTTTTGCAAGAAAACCGAAAACAAGCGCAACACCTGCTTGCCAGAAACCAAAACCAGGTAGTTTTAGAATAGGTTCGACAAGCTTTCCTATATATCCAATTACGCTTTTCTCAGAAGCATATTCCACACCGAATGGCAAAGAACTGAGTAGCCACACTAACACAACTACACTAAATATTATTGTTCCAGCCTTTTTCAGAAACATACTACTTCGTTGCCAGACTCGAAGTAATACATAGCCAAGCCTCGGTAGCCTGTAAATAGGTAACTCCATTATAAGTGGTGAAACCGTTGAGTTGAAAAAAGTAGCGCTGAAAAATTTCCCCACGGCAATGGCAACTACAATTCCTATAACATACATGGAAAATACAACGAGTGCCTGATGTTTCTGGAAAAAAACTGAAGCAAACAGGACATATATGGGTAAACGGGCCGAACATGACATTAGAGGGGTTATTAATATGGTCAAAATCCTGTCTTTTTCAGAATCAAGCGTCCGCGTTGCCATTATTGCCGGCACATTACAACCAAAGCCAAGCAGGAGAGGTATAAAGGATTTTCCGGGCAAACCAAGAAATTGCATAATTCTATCCATAACGAAAGCTGCTCTTGCCATGTAACCAATGTCTTCCAGAAGCCCTATCAGGAGATAGAGAATAACAATGTTTGGCAAGAAAACAAGCACAGATCCAACTCCACCTATAACTCCATCAACTAAAAACGATATGAGTGTTGAGGAAGTATTTATCGATTCCAAATTTCTCGTTAAAAACTCCCCAAAATTCGTCATACCAGAATCTATAAAATCTGCCAGAAAACCGCCCACGGAAAAAACAAGCGTGAAAATAATATACATTATTGCCAGGAATATTGGAATGCCAAGATATTTATTGATAATCAGTCTGTCTAATTTTGCCGTTAAAGACACAGATGCTTTTGTGTCGCTTTTTCTTAGAGCAACCGAATTGTATATTTCTCTTATTTTGCTGTATTTGCTATTTGCTATCAGTATATCTATATCTTCCCCTAAACTCTTCTGCAAATCTATGGTCTCCTGAAGAACTATCTTTTCTATTTCTCTTCTGATTCCTTCATCTTTTAAATTCAAAATCTTCAGCAAGCTCATATCACCAAGAAAAAGATTGATTGAAAGCCACCTGAGGTTGATTTCTTTTGTTTGATAAGTTTTGATCTTTTCCATTATTTTCGTTAAAGATGTTTCGATGGCATTCGGATACGTTACCAGCGGTTCTGATTTTCTGCGATACGAAGAATTTCGTAATTCATCAACCAGAATTGCTTTCAATTCTTCTATCCCCATCTTTTTCACCGCAACAGTCTTCACAACGGGGCAATTCAGGATCATGCTCAATTTTTTCTCATTTATTAATATACCGTCCTTTTCGGCGATATCACTCATATTAAGAGCCACAACCAATTTTTGTCCCATTTCAATCAGCTGAGTTAACAAATACATATTGCGTTCAAAATTCGAAGAGTCAATAACACAGATCACTAAATCTGGCCTCTCGTGTATGAGGAAGTCCACAGCGATTTTCTGATCTATAGAATCTGCCGTTAGAGAGTAAATACCGGGTAAATCAACTATCTTGATTTCCATGCCATCTTTATAAAATTTTCCTTCTTTTTTCTCAACAGTCACACCAGGCCAGTTTCCAACACGTTGATTCGACCCCGTCAAAGCGTTAAACACTGATGTTTTCCCTGAGTTTGGATTTCCAGCAAGCGCTACTGTAAATCTTCCTGACATTCATTCACCTCCTGAAATCGGTGAAACATAAATCTTTTTTGACGCACCATACCCAAGAATTAGACGCATACCGTCTTTTTCAACAATAGTTGGATATCTCTCTCCGGAGGAAATAACTCTAACAGTTACTTTTGGAACAATGCCAACATCCATGAGTTTTTTTCTAATACCCCTACCCCCCTCAATGCAAATGACCTGAACAGTTTCAGAAGGTTTTGCCATATACAGGGGGAACATATCTTATACCTCCTCAACATAGATCATTTTCGCTTCATCTTTCCTTAGAGACAGATTGTACCCTTTAACGAGTACCTCTACTGGATCTCCAAGAGGTGCTATTCTCTCCACTCTCACAATTTCACCGGTGACAATTCCCATGGTCACAAGTCTTTGCTTCACGATCGATGGTCCCTCAATTCTTACAACACGACCCTGTTGTCCAGCACTTAAATCTGACAACTTCATGATTTGTTCACTCCTTCTAAATTCATGCTTTTTTGATTTTTTCCATTCTTGCAAGCATTCAGGATGTTGAAATTTCAGAAAATCAACAAAGTCTAAAAGCTTCTGGTAAGTTTCTGTGCTTATAAAATGCTCCATCTCACAGCTGTCCCTTGCTGCGATATCAGGCCTCACACCAAGAATCTCCGAGAAAAAAGCAGCAATGTTTTTGTGTTTTTGATAGATTTCCTTAGCAGTCTGTAAACCTTTTTCTGTGAGTTCAATGTATCCGTACTTCTCATGCTCAACATAACCAGTTTTAATCAATTTGTTGATAGCCTTATTTACCGAAGAAACTTTGTAACTGAAATAATCCATAAGATCTGTTACTCTGACAATTTTTTTCTTTGCTGAGAGCATGTAAATTGCTTCAAGATAATCTTCTAAACTTTGTGTTAGTTCCACATTGCATCACCTCTATACCTCAAGGTATAAAATATAGCCATAGCTATAATATCAAAAAAATTTCAAAAGTCAATATTCAGCCAAAAAAGAAATGCATAGGTTATACTTATAAAATGAGGTGTTCAGATGCAGGATTTTTACGAACGCAATATAGATTATCTCAGATTATCCATTACAGACAGGTGCAATCACAGATGCTTCTACTGTACATGTAATAATTTGTTTTTGAAAGAAGAAAATTTGATGACATATGACGAAGTGAATTTAATCAGCCAATTTTTTTATGAACTCGGGATAAAATGTATCCGTATAACAGGCGGGGAACCTCTTCTGAGAAACGACGTTGTTAGAATAGTGAAAGCGCTTTCAAGCCGATTTACTGTGTCAATGACAACAAACGGCAGCAAACTCAGTCAGCTTGCAAAAGATTTGAAAGACGCCGGATTGCATTCTCTCAATATTAGCTTGAACAGTTTGAAACAGGAAACATTTTACAAAATAACTCACGCCAGATTAAAACCAGTCCTTGCCGGTATTGACAGAGCGATCGAGGAGAAAATGAATGTAAAATTGAACGTTGTTGTAAATCATATGAATTTTGATGAATTGCCAGACCTTGTTGAATATGCCTTTTCAAGAAAGATACCAATAAGATTTATTGAGATGATGCCGATTGGAAAGCAAAACACGGGAGTAGTTTTTGAAAAGCAAATTTTAGAAAAATTGTCCGAATTAAACCTTTCACCTGTAGATATTAAACTTGGTTTTGGGCCAGCAAGATATTTCGTAACGAAAGATGGGAATTATATCGGCGTGATATCTGCTCTGAGCAAAGCTTTTTGCAATACGTGCAACAAATTGAGGGTTTCCTGTGATGGAAAACTCTATCCTTGTCTGGGATCTGACTTTTTTATTGATTTACTGGCAGCAGTACGAAAAAAAATTCCTGAAAGTGAGATATTAAACATGATTATTAAATCAGTTGAGAAAAAACCTTTTTCCCACAACATGATTGTCTCGCAGGTCAAAAATAAAATGAACAGGCTTGGTGGCTGATAGGAGGTATCTTTAAATGAAGTTTTGCTTTGTGTTTGGAACAAGACCTGAGGTTATAAAAATCGCGCCCGTCTATCTGTATTTTAAAAAAACCGGAGAAAAGGTTCTCAGCGTAGCAACAGCACAGCACCGTGAAATGATGGATATGATGGTAGATGTTTTTAAGATGCAACCTGATTATGATCTGAATATTATGAGTCATAATCAATCTTTAAACAGAATCGTTGCACTCATTATGGAAAAACTGGAACCAATTTTCATAAAAGAAAAACCAGATATTGTTTTTGTTCAGGGAGATACTACTACTGCTTTTACTTCAGCTTTGTGTGCTTTCCACCTTTCGATTCCAGTGGCTCACATAGAAGCAGGTTTGAGAAGTGGAAATTTGTTTGACCCATTTCCAGAAGAGTTGAATAGAAAATTAATAGATGTCACCAGTTCTTATATGTTTGCCCCAACAAAAAGAGCTATGCAGAATTTACTGAGCGAAGGCATCGAGAAAAAAAGAATTTTTGTTGTTGGAAACACAGTTGTCGATGCTTTGCAATTAATCAAAAGAAAACTTGATCTGACTTTACTCAGAAAAGATATAGTGAATTTCGATAAATACATACTTCTAACTTTGCACAGAAGAGAGAATATTGGTGAAAGAATGAGATCGATACTCAGAGCTGTGGCGTCTTTTGCTAAGGAGAATAAAATAGAGGTGATTTTCCCTGTTCACAAAAACCCGAAAGTCAGAGAAATAGTTAATCAGGAAGTGGGAAGTTGTGAAAATTTTCGATTAATTGAGCCAGTAGATTATTTTCATTTTCTATCGCTTTTAGATGGCGCAAAATTTGTTGTGACAGATTCTGGCGGGATTCAGGAAGAAGCGCCTTCTTTCGGAAAATTTGTGGTGGTTACGAGGGAAACCACCGAAAGACCGGAGCTGATAGAATCAAATATGGGAATACTGGCAGGAACCTGTTATGAAAAAGTTTATGCGGCCCTTGCGAAGGCAAATGGAATAACTCTGAATGATATAGCCAATCCATTTGGAGATGGAAAGGCATCGCAGAGAATACACAAAATAGTCAGGGGTGATAAACCTTGAAATTGAGAATGGGATTGATTGGATGCGGAAGAATCGCTTCAAAACACCTTGAAGCTGTTGTTCAGAACTCAGATATTGTTCAGATTTCGGCAGTCTGTGATGTTGTTCCTGAGAGGGCACAGAAAGCTTCACTTGAAATCAAAGACAAACTCGGGTACAAGCCAGAAATTTATATAAGATATGAAGAATTGCTCCAAAGGGACGATATAAATTTTGTAGCGATAGCAACGCCAAGTGGAACACATTATCAAATATCTGTCGATGCTCTTGAAATGGGAAAACATGTCCTTGTTGAAAAACCTATGGCTTTGAGTACAGATCATATGCAACATATGGTAGACCTTTCAAAGAAAAAAGGATTGAAGATTGGTGTGTGTTTTCAAAATAGATTTAATCCACCAGTTCAAGAATTAAGAAGAAAAATAGAATCAGGGTCATTTGGAAAAATCTTTTATGGAACCATAAATGTTCGCTGGAACAGAAAAGAAGAATATTATAAACAAGCGTCATGGAGAGGAACATGGGAACAAGATGGTGGCGCTTTGATGAATCAAAGTATTCATGGAATAGATCTGCTGCAATGGATGCTTGGAGGAAAGCCGAAAAGAGTTGTGGGGATTATAAAAAATTTGAATCACCCATATATAGAGGCTGAAGACCTCGGAATAGGCATAGTGGAATTTGAATCCGGAGCGGTAGGGATTGTAGAAGGGACTTCAAACATATATGACAGAAACCTGGAAGAAATCCTCAGTATTTTTGGAGAAAGAGGTACTGTGAAAATAGGCGGCGTGGCTGTAAATCGAATCTTGAGCTGGAGATTCGTGAATGAAGAAAACCATCCCTACATGAATCTGCCGGATCCAGATACAGTTTATGGAAGCGGCCATGTTTCTCTTTATAGAGATTTTTGCGAAGCTCTGCTCTATAATCGCGAACCTTACATATCCGGAGAGGAAGGCAAAAAGGCTGTCGAGATAGTGCTGGCTCTCTATAAATCTTTCGTTGATGGAAAATGGGTGAGTTTACCTGTAGATTTCTCTACTGAAAAAATGAAAGGGTGAACAATCTGAAAAAATCAACTCAATGGACGCTGTTGATCCTGTTAAATGCTGTGATTTTATTTTTCTTTCGTTTTAATTTTCCAAATCTGACAGATATAATTTTTGTTGTTTATGCGGCTATTGCCTTTACTGTTGCTGAAAATCATCTTGATCTCATGATTTCTCTTTCCATTGTTTTGGCCCACGCAGTGTACACCGAAACAACCTTTTCACCACTCATAGTACCTCTCGGAATACTGCTTTCAGTCCGTAGATCTTCTCTGATAAATAAGGTTCAGACCGCTTTGATATACTTTCCAATTTTTTCTATCTCGGTTTTGATAACATACAGGTTGCAAAACGAATATTTGAGGATGAGTATTTTAACAGCTCTGGTTCTAATCTCTCAGATATTCCTGGACAAAAAATTATCAATAATTACAGAAAGAATGCTTTACTCAATAACGCTTATCATAGTAAGCTCAGTTTTGGAGATTGCTGGGAATTTGCAAACAACTGTTCCGGCAATAGCCATCTATCCGGCTCTGTTTCTCATTTATTTGAGATTCTTGCAAATCCATTCAACAATGGATCAACAGAAAATTGAGCATCAAAAGCTCAGTAATTTTAGATCAAAACTCGCTACGATTATCAATCTAACTATGTCGGTTAACCAAAAAAGCACAATTGAACAGAGCTTATTTGAGCTTGCCAGCGCAATAAGTCATATTACTGGTTACAGATATGTATTGATAAACATATTGAACAGAGAAACCGGCTTCATAATGAGGATAGCCCATTATGGTTTGAATCAAAAAGAATTCGACAGACTTAAATCCAATCCACCAACAGTTGAATATATCTCGAAATTCATGCAGCAAAGATTCAAGGTGAGTAATTCTTACTTCATTCCTGAAGGAGCGCTTGATTTACCGGCAGAGTATGTGGCAGTACTCATTGATTCAAACGAATTTGAAAAACCAGACGCATGGAGACCACAGGATATGTTGATAATTCCCATATACAATCCTCACGGTGAGATTGTTGGCTACATATCTGTCGACGCCCCCGAACATGGGAGAAGACCTTCAGTAGAAGATATTCAAGTAATGGAATTGATCGCAAATCAAGCTTATAGACTACTTGAGAGATCAGAAGTTTATCAAAATATTGTGGTCAGGCGGTCTTACGATCCTCATACACTTTTGTTGAGCCATTCGGCGTTCCTTGGTTTACTCGAAACCGAAGCGAAAAATGGTGAAAACTTCGCCGTTGCAATTCTGGATATAGATGATCTAACAAAAATAAATATTCAACATGGCCATGAAACAGGAGATAGAATTATTGAAAAAATCGCCGACGTATTGAGAATGAGAGTGAGAAAATCAGATTTTGTCGCTCGTTATGGAGGTGAAGAATTCGCTATTTTACTCCGAAATGTTTCGAAATCTAAGTCACTCGAAATAATTGATAGAATACTCGACGAAATAAGACACATAGAGGATGCCATTAAAGTCACAGTAAGTGCAGGAATAGGAATTTTCCCTGAACACGGAAATAATTACCTCGAGGTAATCAACCACGCACTGAAAGCCCTTGAAGTTGCTAAGAAATCGGGAAAGGATCGGTTTATGGTACTCTAACTTGACAACTCCAGAACTGGTTCTATGCCAAAAAATTCAGGAATTCTTACATCACTTGTGAAAAGTATAATTTGTCTGTTTTGAGATTTCTCTTTCAATATATCTATGGCTGTGCGAAGTCTAATTTTGTCGAATCTAATAGGAAAATTGTCTATAATGAGTGGCAAATTCTCTGCGGGCTGCAATGTTTCGTAAAGTGCGAGTTTGTAACAAAAGGCTAACTGATCCTGTGATGCTCTACTCAGAGAACGGGTTACCTCCATGAAAGAACTTTTCACAAATAACTTTATCGAGAGATCTTTTTCCACATAAAGATCTTGCGCGAGCTCCGAAAAACGTGAAAAGAGGTCACACAACAACTTTGAAAATTTGTCTGCATAAGAGCCAGTAAGGATATCAAGCTCTCTTTCCAGAACATGTCTGATTTTAGCGAGCTGGATTCTCTGCCTTGAATAAGCGTTCTTTTCGATGTTTTTAACAGAAAGATCATGCAATAAACCAACTATCTGTTCTGGATGGAACAAATTTGAAACCTGTAAGTTCACCTTGCTCAATTCTTTTATAATATACTCCATTTCATTTGATAATCTTTCTAAATTATCTTCAAGCTCTTCTTTTCTATTAACAAGATCAGCCAGAGAAGGTTCATCCGCAAGCAATGGTGCAATGTTTCCATCCTTAAGGTATCCAATCATTCTCGTAAGATAATTCATCTTTTTCTCCAGCTCGTCAATCGTGTAATTTCTTTTAAACGCATCTTCTAATTCGCCAAGGTCCTGAAGGCCTATTCTACCGATGCTTGATTCAAGCTCAAGCCTGATGCCTGAAATCTGGTTTGCTACTGATTCAATATCAGATCTTACCTTTTCTATCGATTGTTGCAAATTTGCCAGTACAACCTGATTTTTTTCCCAGACTTTGATCAATTCATTGAGCCTTATCAGGATACTAGGAACATCGTTTATATCTTTCGCACCGAATATTTCAAGCTCAGATACCACTTCTTTTTGATCTTCAGAGATCTTCTGGCGCAACTTTTCCATTTGATCTTTTTCAGATCTCCAACTTTGATATTTCTGATAGGCTTCTTTTAGCGCTTCTATGCTTTCCACATTGAAAGCTTTGAGAATTCTTTGAACAGCTGAATTTCTACGCTTTTCTATAGAACGCAATTCAAGTTGCAATTTTAATTTCTGTTCATCGTCATCTTCTAATTTTCTTATTGATCTAAAAAGAAGAAAAAATGCTATTACCGAACCAGCGGCAAGAGTTGCTGACGGATAAAACCAAAAAGAGCTCATCAGGAATCCAAATACAAATAAAGATACAGCAGAAAAAGCCATAAGAATACTGAGCGTTCGAAGTAATTTTGTTCTGCTCTTACGCTTTAGCACCTCTTCTTCAATAAATTTTAATTTATTGTTGATTTGCTTGATCTCAAGTTCCACAGAAGTTGGAAATTCTGATTCAACAAGCCGAAGGACCTTATCACCCTCATTTTCAAAATTTTCCCACATAGATTGATATTCATTACTGTAATCTTTCAACTGATCTGCCTTACTCTCCAGCAGATTGTATCTCAATTCGATATTTTTTATTCTCAACTTTATTTTTTCAAGATCATCTTCCCAGACAAGATCTTTTTTTATTCGATCCAGCTGTTCTTGTATCTCTGTGCGCTGACTGGAAAGTTTTTCTAAGAGAGATTGAAGCTCCTGCAACTTCTGTTCATAAGATTCCAACCGCTCATTTAGCTTTATCACGTGATTATATTCCTCCAGTGAGATAACTGGCAAGCTTTTCTCCCTTTCGAGCTTTATCCTGAGAGATCTCAAATTTTCCTCTGCTTCTTTTTTGATTCTCTCAATTTCTTTATTGATCTGATCCTGGATTTCTTTAATTTGATTTCTGATATATCTTTCTGTTTCTTTTAAATTCTCAAGCCTTTCTTCTAAGTACAATCTATTTGCGTAAGCTGTGAAAAGAGATTCTCTTCTCTTTCTTAGTTCATGAATAGCTGATTCTATGGATTTTATCTGCTCATCTATATTTTTTAATGCCGCAAGCAATCTTTCTTCAAATAACGGGATTTTTTTCAACAGAAAATTTATCTTTTCAGCTTCTTCCAGCTCGCTCATTTTGTTTCTCAATTTTGCCACCACAACCTCGTCAACTTTCAGAAATTCGACATTGTCATCTTCATCTGAAAGCAAGCACAGTGATTCGAGATATTTTCTATCAACTATGGGATTATCCTGTAACTTCAATTCTCTATCAGGATCAATCAGAGATACTGAGCCACCGAACTTATCAAAATTCCATGGTTTGTATCGATGAAAATCTTCTTGAGACAGTTCACTCAGCGCAGAGACAATAAATTTATACAATGTCGTTTTGCCGGATTCGTTCGGTCCAACCACAAGATTTATCCCATCGTGAAATTCGATCTTAAAGTCATGGAATTTACCAAATCCTTCTACATTTAGCTCTTTTATTTTCAGATTTCTCACCCCTCAATATCCATATCCATTAATCTAATTAACGAAACTGCTGCATCGCTGGAAAGATTCTCCAGAAGCCTTTTTTCAAGAGAATTTCCTGGATCTCTGCATTCAAATATAATTCTATTGCCAAACATCTTTGCCTGATCTGCCTCAGACTTAAAAATAAACCTGGTAAAAAAACCTATCTTACCTTCGCCTGGATCTTCCGGTCTTTCCAATTCTACCGGGACGCAGCCATTCAAGCCGCTTTCGATTATCAACTCTTGCCCATCTTCCTTCATAAGAAAAGATGGTTTGCTTGATATGACAGGATTAGAGATAGCATCCATAACAAACGGTTCATCGAGAAGATAAATATTTTCATTAAATTTAAGTCCTTTCAAAATGCTGTCACTTTGAGATATCTTCAAAGGAATTTCTTTTGGCACAAGCGAAAGCAAATGGAATATCTCTGCCGGAGTTGAAAGATCACCGAATAAATCAACGGCAATATGTTCATCTGCATTGTGTCTAAGAAATTCAAAGAATATCTCTCGTTTAAGCATAGTAACTTCTTTGTAATTCAAAGGAAACCCCGCATCTCTCGAATCAAAAATTCTAAGCGAGATTAAATAAAGTTTTTTCACGTTTTCACCACCAAGTTATAACTAACTTCATAAAGCGCAAAATCATATCCTTTTAGAGAGCACCGAATAATTTTATCGGCATTCTCTTCAAACCATTCACCATATCTCCAGGATCGTATTTTTGTTACCAAGCCTGCGTTGCATGTTTTCTCTAAATCTATCTCCATTGTTCTTTCATTAGCGTCAAGATTTGCAATGACAATAACGCCATTATGCTCATTCCAGTAAGAAATATTGGCAGTTTTACCATCCTGCCAACTCAGGTAAACAGGCCTGTAAACACCATGCAAAATCAAATCAGAAAACATATTTCTCAATTTGCTTAGTTCTGATAAAAATCCAACGATCTCCGAATCTTTCCAGTGAAGCACATAATGGTCAAAAAAGGCAAGCTTGCCCTGAAATTCATCTTCGCAAGCGAGAGTGAACCTACCACATGCATTGTTGTCCAGTCCGAGATTCATGGGCTGGGTTTCCTCAATTTCCTGACCAGAGTTGATCATAAATATCCCGTTTGGAGCAAAACAACACAAAAATGGTATCAAAAACCTGTATTTACCATTATCTCTGGAAAATATTCTTGGCGTATCCGGTGTTTCTGCAGCGGCAATATAAGGTAATTCTACGCGCAGGGATTCAGACTGGATGAACTCATAGGTTTTATCTGGAATTCTTGGGAGCATCCACCAGCTATTCCCAATTATTGCATCATATCCGGATTCTCTGGCTTCCTTAGACCGGTGCATTTCAAGTTCCTCTGCGATGAAAACAAAGGATGGATCGTAATCTCTTGCATTCTTTATTATCGATTGCTGTAATTGATCCGGTAAGGCATGCCCCATATCCAGCCTGATACCATCTATTCCGTACTTTTTTTGAAAATGAGGGATAATAGATGCAATATAATTCCAGAGTTCTAAATTTGGAACTTTTCCCGGGAAATTGCTTGACTTTATTACATCAAAAAGCACATAAGGGGGGTGATCTGACCCAACTTTTCCCGATGCGATGAATGGATGATCCATGTACAGCCTCAGGAAAGTTACGTCATCCCACGTTGGTTGCGGATCATTTATCCAGTCCGAGAAACCTGGTGCTGTTATCATACCAAAATGCCTTATTATAGCTGGAATAAGGCTTTGATCAGTAATTTCCCGTCTGAGCTTATCCCATTTCTCAGGATCTGTTGTTTTGGGATCAAAGCAGAATTTTTTCAGATGATTTCTTATTTCAGGACGATCATACAATTTTTGCATAATTTCCTTCGTTGGCTGACAGAAACCAAGTTCTGGAATAACAGGAGGAAGATAGTTAACAAGTTCATCAACTTTTATCCAGTAAAACCACTCTGGATGGTTCAGTATCAAATTGCAATCTCTTGCAGCAGTTCTTGGTATAAAATCCATTAAAACTCTTATACCCAGTATGTGACATGCTTCCACAAAAGCCAAAAACTCGTCTTCAACATCCCAGCCATCGAGAAGCGGATCATGGTACAGAGGATCAATTCTGAGAAAATCTTTTACAGAATAAGGTGAACCAATCTCACCTTTTCTAAACAGATTACTACTTTCGGTGATTGGCAGCAAATACAGAGTATTCACACCAAGTCTGTAAAAATGTGGAAGCAGGGCTATCATTTTCAAAAAAGTTCCCGATTCACGATAACCAAATATATCATCAACTTCAAATCTTCCAAATCCTTTGTGGTTATAAGCAGCAGTGCATCGTGGAAGGCAGGAATATACAATTGCACTTTTTATCCAGCTTCGATCTGTTACACCTTTCTGCAAACTCACAGATTTCGTATAATCAACACCGCTTTCCTTTTTCTCCAAGATCCATTGAATAACAGAATGAAAATACTGAGATGGTTCTACAAATGCCTTACCAGATTCTATTTTCACTTCTCCGTCGTAATCTTTTAAAAGCCATATTTTTGGAATGCAATAATCAGATTTTCCAGGTCTTATAGATATCTTTTCGATCATTTTTTATCCCCCTCAGAAGCTTTCCAGATATCTCCGCTGCTCGATTGACAGCTCATCGATTTTTACACCGAGTGTTTTCAGTTTCATTTCTGCGACTCTGTAATCTATTTCTGCAGGTACCGGATAAACCTCTGGTTGCAAAGAAGTTTGCGAAAGGTATATCAAGGAAAGTGTCTGCACAGCAAATGAAAGATCCATTATTTCTACTGGGTGGCCATCTGCAGCAGCAAGATTAACCAGTCTTCCCTCAGCCAGCAAAAAAATAGTCTTACCATTGGGTAAAATATAACCAGTAACATTCTCTCTTGCTTCAAATTTTTGTGTTGCTAGTCGCTCAAGTGCTTTGACATCTACTTCAACATTGAAGTGTCCTGCATTTGACAGAACAGCTCCATTTTTCATTCTGAGAAATTCTTCTACAGATATAACAGATGTGTTTCCCGTAGCGCAGATGAAAAAATCTCCATGCTCAGCGGCTTCTTTCATCCTCATAACCTCAAAACCATCCATAATGGCTTCAATAGCTTTTATTGGATCTATTTCTGTCACGATAACACGAGCCCCCAGTCCTCGTGCCCTGAATGCTATGCCCCTTCCACACCATCCGTAGCCAGCAACAACAACTGTTTTTCCTGAAACCAGAAGATTTGTATTTCTCATTACGCTGTCCCACGTGGATTGACCTGTGCCATAACGATTGTCAAATAGATGTTTCATAAGAGCTTCATTGACCGCTATAACTGGAATTTTCAATTTTCCTTGCGATTTCAAAGCTTTGATTCTTCTCACTCCCGTTGTCGTTTCTTCTGTTATACCCTTTAAATTTTTAAGTGCGGATGGGATTTTCGTATGAGCTGTGATTGTTAAATCTGCTCCGTCGTCCAGTATCAAATCTGGATTTTGTTCAAGAACAGAGACAATTCCCCTGAAATAAACATCCTCATCTTTTGTATGTTTTGCGAAAACCATGATCTCATGCTCTTTGAGGGCCTCTGCCACATCATCCTGTGTGCTTAGTGGATTACTGCCAGTAATGACAACCTTTGCGCCAAGATTTCTAAGAGTTATCGCAAGACATGCTGTTTTCGCTTCTAAATGTATGGACATACCCACCGTAAAATCCTTCAAAGGTTTCTGCTGGGAATATTCACTCTCAATCAAATTTAGTAAAGGCATAAATCTCTTTGCCCAATCTATTTTTTTATGTCCGGAAATCACTACTATCACCTCACAAAAACTTTCTAATCAGGTCTATTGCCCCACGTGGACACACCTCATGACATACATAACACCTGATACACTTATTGTAACTTATAAAATAATTCGATATATCAATGGCTTTCGCTGGACATCTTTCTTCACATATTCTACATTGAACACACCGCTTTTTGGATATTTTTGGTACACGAATAATTTTTCTTGCCAGATTTTTAAGCATTCCAGGCACAGGTAATGTTTCAGCAGTAACAGGAAGTTTTATTGTGTCAGACCAATTACCATCTATTTCATAATCAGGAATAAGGTTTCTTTTAATAGCCTCTTTCAACACGAAAACTATCTCAGGATTAACACCAATTCTTTTGCAGACGGCATGATCAACAGCAAAAGCATTTTCACCAACGACAAGCATATTAAACTGCTTCAGCTTTCCATTAGCAGGACCATTGCCTTCCATACCAATAATACCATCCAGAATAGTCAAAACTGGCTTTACCAATAAATGTATGTCCACTAACAATGAGGCAAAATTTTCATTATGTGCACATCTAATATGCCAGCCAGATTTCTCAAATCCCGGAACACATCCAAAAGTGTTTTTCACGCCCATAGTAAATATCATCTGAGAGTGGGTTTTCAGTTTTGCAACATTAACTACTTTGTCTGCCTGGAAGACCTTAGAGCTGATTTTTATCTTCTTATAAATTTCCCCATCTACTTCGACAGGATCGTCCAATTCAACTATAGGAACAGAGAGTTTTTCACATATCTGACTGATTCCAGTATGAGCGATTACTTTTTTAAAAGAACCTGAAGCTGGGCTATCACCAACAAAGGGCCTGGTCTCAAGTGATATTAAAAACTTTAAAATAGTTTTCAAAACTTCTGGATGAGTCGTCACACCTTCGTTGGGTTCTCTTGCAGAAAGTAAATTTGGTTTCACCAAAACCCTGTCTCCTTTTTCAAAGATGTGAGAATATTTTGCGAGTAGTGGGAGAAGAACTTTCTCAACACGATCATAGCTCTCACATTGTCTGAAATAAACCTTCAAATGGTTTCACTCCTTTTTTAATATTCTACTCGAATTGTGTTAAGGTTCACAATCACCATCTTTATAAGGTATGATACTTTCAGAGATTGGAGGTGGTGTATTGGCTCAAACGGTTGCCAATCAAATTTTCATCATATTTCTTTTAATTGGTCTGGGATTTTTTATTAGAAAAATAAAATTGATAAATGATGGATTCACCCAGGGTGCAACAAATCTAATAATTTATGTGACATTGCCTGCAATGGTTCTTGCATCTATGGACAGAGATTTTACCAGAGAGCTTGCTTTAAACGGATTGATCATTTTCCTGCTAGGCGGGCTTATGTATGCCATACTCTCAATTATTGCTTTTATTTTTGTCAAAGTGAGAAAAATAAACGATGACAGCAAAGGTGTCTATCTCTACATGATAATTTTTGGTAATGTAGGATATCTTGGATATCCGATAATGAGTATTGCATTCGGAGAAATAGGCGTCTTTTACGCAGCTTTTTTTAACATATGGTTCAACATACTTACATGGACTCTCGGAGTTAAATTAATGTCAAAGGACAGAGTAAGCATAACAAAATTACTACTCAATCCCGGACTTCTGGCCACTTTGCTTGGCGTAGTAATATTTTTTCTGAACATAGATTTACCATCCACAGTAAAAACCACTCTGGAAATGATAGGCAATACGACTGTCCCGCTTGCAATGTTCGTGATAGGTGCTTTTCTTGCAGATGCGAAGTTTTCTTCAACAGTAAAAAACAAAGAGTTATATATGGCGTCTTTAATGAAATTGATTGCTGGACCTCTTTTAATGGTCATAATATTATTTTCGGTCGAATTGTCTTCAACTATTAAAGCAATACCTATAGTGATGAGCGGTATGCCATCTGGCGTAAACACAGCTATCTTTGCACGAATGTTTAACAGGGATTATAAACTTGCTTCTCAGGGAGTTGTGCTTTCAACTGCATTATCGTTGATAACTTTACCTTTGCTTTTGATGATCATTCTCTGATTTTTCTCGTTTTAGATGAAAAAGCGCCGGTTTTCACCGGCGCCATTCGAGGGGGTGGGAGGTGAGTCATCCTAAATATGTTTTTAACGCTGCCTCGAAATCATCGTCAAGCAATATTCCCAATCCAACGAACGAACCAGAAAATCCAAATCTAACATTACCGAATCTTCCATATAAATCGCCGCGTCCCATTCTTGGCATGTCTTCGGCTGGCATTCGCCCTTTAGCTGGAGATATCTGTTGATATCTTCCCTGAATCTGTTGTCTGTATTGATTGGCATTGTTATTGATGTAATCTTTCAAATTCTCAAGCTGCCCTACAGTAATCAGGTTCTCAACCTTTGTCTGAAATTCCTGCAAAATATCGATTCTTTTTTCATCAAGGCTTTTTCTTTCTGCTGAAAATTCGTTGAGTGACAGGGCTTTCGATTTTTCAAGCAAAGCTTCATACTCACTCTCAAGCGCTTCCAGCTGAGCTTTCGTTTCAGAAATAGCATTCAACAACTGCTGCGCCTGGTCTTCTGTTAAATCAAGAGCTTTAATAAGCTCTGTGTAAATGACTTGCTTATGTGTTGAATTTCTCAAACCAAAACCTGCTCCAAATGCTCCTGCAAAACTAAGGGTCGCCACTAAAACTACTGTCAATGTCACTAAAAATACTTTTTTCACACAGATCACCTCCATAAAATTTTTGCTTCCAATATAATTGTCCTGAAATGAATGTTTTATGTTCTACTTTTTAAGAAAACTCTAATAAATACCTTTTTTCAAAAAATATCGTCCACAAGTCATACAATCTATTCTGGAGGAGATTATTATGCTTAATGAACAAGAGACATTTGAAATTATGAGGTTCATATCTTCCTATCATAGAGTTCGAGGAAGCCGGGAATACAGATCACTTTTAGCAAAAATAAAAGAAATGCTTCTAAATTGGGGAATACCTGAAAAATCTATCCAGGTTATAGAGTATGCTTCTGGGGACGTGAAATATGGTAATTTTGAGACAACAATGGTGTGGGAAATACAGAATGGCGAACTTTGGATAGACACGCCAAGGACATTTATAAATTCTTTCAAAGCGTGTAAAACTTCTGTACTATTTGGAAGCAATCCAACTAATGGTTGGCAAGTACTGGAAATTGTTGATGAAAATTACAAAGGAGATTTTTCCTCCAGGGCGGTAGTCACAGATCAAAATCCAAATATGGCATTCAAAAAATACGTGAAAGAACTCGGGGCAAAGTGCCTTCTTGTTTATTTCATGAGAGCTCAGGATGAATCAATTGGAAGGGCTCCGGAAAAAATGCCAGATACTATAAATTATCTGTCTTTGCCCCACACTTTTGAAACATCACAATATGGTGCCTTCGGTTTTTCTCTAACATACAATCAATATAAATTACTCAGAGAACTTGCAAACAAGAATTTCAAGGTGAGATTGATGATTGATAGCCACCTTGAAAAAGGTTTTGTTCATGTTATGAGAATTAGTTTTTCTCCCGAAAGATTCCCTAAGATAGCTGTTGTAGCACATCTATGTCACCCGAGTCCAGGGGCAAATGACAATGCTTCAGGTGCTGCTCTTGCATTGCATCTGTGTAATTTGCTGGCTCAAAACAGGGTAAACGCAGGCGTTGATATTTTACTATTGCCAGAATTCTATGGAACTTTACCGTATGTTGCTGAGAATAAATATGATTTCGTTATCAACCTCGATATGATAGGTGAGGCACAGGATAAAACAGGTTCGGCGCTGATATTTCACGAAACAATCCCACTGTTAAATACATATTTTGACGAACTTCTATATCAATCGCTTCTATCTTGTGAACCGAATAAAATCGGTCTTTTAAGAAAAAAGTTTTTTAGATCACCTTTTAAATCGGGGTCTGACCATGTTGTGTTTCAGAGTTATGGGATTCCAGCGCCATTCATAGGTCAATGGCCAGACAGATATTATCACACAAATGAAGACACTCCTGATAAATGTGACCCAGCAATGTTCAAATGGATTGCAGAAGCTGTTTTCAGAACTATATCGCTTGCCCATGACATTCCAAAAGATATTACAGAAATAACGAAAGGGAGGGTCAAAGGATTTCTGACGAAAATCAAAAAAACTCCTGGCTCAGATGCAATAATATCTGCTGTGAAAAAAGCTCACGGTTTAAAAGCTAAACCAGCTCCATCGAAAATCAGATTAAAAACTTCGAACAATGGCCCTCTTGGATACGAATGGCTTGGCAAAGCAGAAGGAGTCCCAGATAAAGAATATATCGTGGATCTTGCCGAGGTATTAAATATGGCTGTGCGATTCACCGGTGATTTCGATGCATCTGTTTCTTTTACATCAACTTACTTATCTGTGGACCCAGAAGAAGTCATAGAAATTTTAAATCTACTGATAAAAGAGGGACTCATTTATAAACAACCAGAGAGTAAAATAACTGGGAATGAAGATAGATTGGAGGCGATAGAATGAATGATATAGGCCTTATTGGACTTGCAGTAATGGGTCAAAATCTTGCTCTGAATATTGTTAGAAATGGATACTCGGTTTCTGTTTACAACAGAACAGCCGAAAAAACGAAAAAATTTATCGAAGAAAGAGTAAAAGGTGAAAAGATAACACCATACTACGATGTCCAAAATTTTGTCAAATCGCTTTCAAGACCGAGAAAGATCATCTTGATGGTAAAAGCAGGAAACCCTGTCGATGAGATAATTCAGGAGCTTCTACCTTACCTGCAGGAAGGTGATTTGCTGATTGATGCAGGTAACTCACATTATAATGATACAGACAGAAGGCTTGAAAAACTTTCACATAAAGGCATCCTGTATCTCGGAATGGGAGTTTCAGGTGGAGAATATGGTGCCTTACATGGGCCATCAATAATGCCTGGTGGAAGTCTGAAAGCTTATCAAATGGTTGAAGAAATGCTTTTGAAAATTTCGGCAAAGACAGAAGATGGACCTTGCTGCAGTTATATAGGTGATGGCTCAGCAGGCCACTTTGTAAAGATGGTTCATAATGGAATTGAATACGCCATAATGCAATCAATAGCAGAAATTTATGACATAATGAGAAAGATTCTGGGTATGAAGAGCAATGAGATAGGTCTGATTTTTCACCAGTGGAATGAAGGTAAATTGTCTTCTTTTCTTGTAGAAATAACTTACAAAATTATGCAGCATATTGACGAACAGACCCAAAAACCTCTTGTTGAACTGATTCTTGACAAAGCAGAGCAGAAAGGAACGGGAAAATGGACCGCACAGGCAGCCTTTGATCTCGGCATTCCAACTCCATCCTTGAATCTGGCAGTTGTTGCAAGGGCTCTTTCCCATTTCAAAAAAGAGAGGGAGATTCTTTCAAATTTGTTTGGTGAAAAAAACAGAATTGCTGGTGATAGATCATTGATAAGCGACTTAGAAAAATCCCTCGAACTTTCGATGTTCTCGTCTTTTTCGCAGGGCCTCTGGTTAATTCATGAAGCTTCTATAGCCCACAATTATAAAATAAATTTACTCGAGATACTGAGAATCTGGAAAGGTGGATGCATAATCAGAGCAAAGATGCTTGATTTCATCAAAGATATTCTTAAAGAAAATCCACAAAACATCAATCTTCTTTTCAGCGAAAAGGCAATGAACTTTATCAAAGACAAAATTAAATCTGTTATCAGGGTGACAGAACTGTCAAGAAGATCTGGTATACCTACCTTTTTGCTAAATTCAACGCTGGATTATATATTCAGTCTGACAGAATCTCATTTGCCAGCTAATCTAATTCAAGCGCAACGCGACTTCTTTGGAGCCCATACATTTGAAAGAACTGATGAAGAAGGCATTTTCCATGTAGAATGGCAACCTCTGGAATAAAAGCCCCCTGGGGGGCTTTTATTTAACTATCAAAAGATAATTCCATATAATCTGCTTTTACTCCCGGCATCTTATTTAGTTTCTCGCACAACTCTTTGTGCTGTTCGGAACTTCCAACTAATTCAAGAATTATCAAACCAGCATCCGAACAGTTATCCAGAACACCATCATGCAATCCGAGTCGGGTTTTGATCAAACACCCCCAGGCCGTTAGAATTTTCTGAACTCTTTCGGCCGTTTCTTTTCTGTTATCGACCAGAATAGCCATAACAGTTTTTATTGGGACTTTTTCCAAATTTGCCACCTCCCTATCTCTTACCAATCTATATCACTAACAGTTTTTATTCTATCCTAATTAATATAAAGTTGTGTGCTCAATCTTTTCTGCTCGATTTTTATAAACCGTTTGCACGATTGCAAACTGGCCAGCTCCAAGATTTATAAATCTGTGCAAATAGATAATCTGGTCACCTTTAATGATATAAGCGCCCAAGGCAAGTATTATTCTTCTACAAACAACCTGGATAAATACCTTTTTTAGCTAAATTTCGTCTTGATGATAACACAACAAATCTGACAGGGGTTTTCTTATTATCTA
The DNA here is from genome assembly GCF_000017865.1 of Pseudothermotoga lettingae TMO. Lineage (GTDB taxonomy): Bacteria > Thermotogota > Thermotogae > Thermotogales > DSM-5069 > Pseudothermotoga_B > Pseudothermotoga_B elfii. The sequence goes on along the minus strand of NC_009828.1, from coordinate 889,126 downwards.
CAATGTGTTACTTTAAATGAATGACCTGATTTTTCTCATTTAATATAGCCACTTTTGGACCTGAGTATTCACCATCATTAAATATACCAAAGCTCATTACGATTATTCTATCACCTTTCTCAACCAGACGAGCAGCTGCTCCATTCAATGATATGGTCCCGCTTCCAGGTTTTCCTTTTATGACATAAGTTTCGAAACGCTGCCCATTGTTTAAATCAGCTATCAGCACAAGTTCATTTTCTTTCAGGTCAACAATATTCATGAGCTCCTCATCTATCTCAATACTTCCCTCATAATTTATATTCTTATCGGTTACGCATGCCATATGAAGCTTCGATTTAAGCATAAATCGCATCACATTTATCCCTCCAAAGATTGATTATATCAGTATCACGCTGATGAATCAATTTTAGTATAATAAATCTGGTGATGTTAATGTCAACTTTTATAGCTGCAGCCACAAGTGTCGCATTGATTTTATCTGGTGGTGGAGGAAGGGGTGCTTACCAAATAGGAGTTTGGAAAGCTCTTAATGAGCTCAGGATTGAGATTGACGCAGTCTATGGCACTTCTGTCGGAGCTATCAATGGAGCAATGATTAGCATAGGGGATTATGAATTTGCTGAAAAAAGCTGGCTCGAATTGACTTTTGGAGACATAATGAATATACCAGAAAGCGTTAAAAAGTTGATCAGCGGCAAATTCGCCGATTTAAGTATTCCCGAGGCTATCGATGCCACAAGAAAGTTGATAAGCGAGAAAGGTATTGATATCTCGCCATTGCGCGAAAAATTGAAGGCATTGCTTCCAGAAGAAAAAATCAGGAATTCAAAGGTTCACTATGGTTTAGTTGCCTACTCTGTGTCTGAACTAAAGCCATACATGCTTTACATAGAAGAAATACCTGATGGAATGCTGGCTGATTATATCTTATCAAGTGCAAATTTCCCTCTCTTTAAACGAGAAGAAATAGGTGGCAGGTTGTTCATTGACGGTGGTGTTTACAGCAATATACCACTTAAAATGGCAATAGATAAAGGATATGAAAACATAATTGTTGTTGACATTGGCACTGTTGGCGTAGCCGATATACTCGAATATATAAGAATATTCATGGACAGAGGGAAAATAGAATACATAAGACCCCGGGAGCATTTTGCAACTATACTTACTTTCGATCCAGAAATTTCCAGAAAATATCTCCTTGAAGGTTATCTGGATACTCTCGCGCATTTTGGAAAACTCTACGGTGAAAATTATTACATAGCAGATAATACAGATATAATTGGATTTCTGTTTAAAAATCTTGACCCTGTTAAAAGAGATATAGCTGCCTCTTTATTGGGTGTTGGTATTCCTGTATCAGAGAAGCCAGAAGTTCAGTACAGTCAATACATATTGCCAAGATTACGACTCGAAACTTTATCAGTATCCGATAATCCGAACACGATCTGTCTCAAAGTACTTGAAGATGTTGCAAAATTTCTGAAAATAGAAAGGCTCAAAACATACACAACGCAGGAATTACTCGAATCAATTTGTCAATCTCAATTACCAGCAGGTTTGATTCAGTCAATTATGTATCAGGCTAAATATAAAAGGCTTGTCGATTTTCTAAGATTCATATACATAAACGGTCACAAGAAATTTGATGAGAATTTTTTACCTTGATTTGAAATGTTGCCATTTTCACCAGAATACATGTCTTTAAGAATTTTTTGAAATTTTGTACAATATTTTTGCCAGAGTTCCTTAGGATAATGATGTCAGCTTTTTTATTATCAGAAAGGGGGTTTTTAAGGTGAGAAAGTTCCTGGCTCTTTTGCTTCTCGTGATCGTTTGTTTTGGCTTTGCCACAAGACTAACCATTTTGCACATCAACGATACTCACGGCCACGCATGGACCTTTAGCGAAAGCGGCAATCCTGATATAGGTGGTTTTGCAGCAATTGCTACCATTGTAGAGGAAGTTCGAAAAGAAGTTGAATCTCAGGGCGGACATGTCCTTTTCCTTCATGCCGGCGATCTGAACACAGGGGTTCCTGAATCTGATCAGCTTGATGCAGCGCCTGATATTGTTGCTCTGAATATGATGAAACTCGATGCAGCAACATTTGGAAATCATGAATTTGACAAACCGAAAACAACACTTGCCAAGCAGATGAAGCTTGCTTCATTTCCATTTGTTTGTGCAAATTTTGCTGATCCAGAAGAAATAATCAAGCAGGAACCTTACATAATCAAAGATTTTGAAAATCTGAAAGTTGCTATCTTCGGACTTACCACAGAAGAAACAGCTATATTAGAACCCATTCACTTAAATGGTGCAACTTTTTCGAATGCCATCGAAACAAGTAAGAAACTTGTACCGGAGCTCAGATCAAAGGCCGACGTAGTGATCGCATTAGTCCATCTCGGTTGGGAACCACAGGGAGAAGGCAAAACAACAAGCAGAGAATTGGCTCAAATGGTGAGCGGAATAGATGTAATCGTTGATGGTCACAGTCATACAAAATTTGATGAAGCTCAGATAGTAAATAATACCATCGTTGTTCAGGCCTGGGAATGGGGTAAATATGTTGGAAGGCTTGATCTGGAAATTCAGGACGGGAAAATCGTTTCATGGAACTGGAGACCCATACCAGTTAATTTGAAAATCTACAAAGGCAAAGACGATTCAGGAAAAGATATCTATGAATACGCCGAAAAACCGTATACGGAAAACTTTTACGTAAGAACAGTTCTGAGTTATTTCAAATCGCTTGGAAGTGAAAAATTAGATGCAGTTATTGGTGAAACAAAGATCATTCTCGATGGTGAAAGAACCAACGTCAGGGCACGAGACACAAATCTTTCGAATCTGATCTGCGATGCAATGGCTTGGAAGACAAGAGCAGATGTGGCTCTGACTAACGGCGGCGGCATAAGAGCATCAATAAAATCTGGAAAAATAACCATAAGAGATGTACTAACAGTGTTACCATTTGGAAATACTCTGTATGTGATCAAAATGACCGGCAAAGAGATTATGGAAGTACTCAATTATGCTGCAACAATAAAGGAAGGTCAGGGTGCCTTTCTGCACACCTCAGGTTTAACGTGGAAGAGTGTTGCTGGAAAGGTAGTGGAAGCAAAGATAAATAATGAACCAATTATTCCAGAAAAAATCTATACAGTGGTTACCAACAATTACATGGCTCAGGGTGGAGATGGATATACAATGCTCAAGGATCTGCCTGGATATGATACAGGTTTCAGAATGGACAGTATCGTTGTAGAATACATACAAACAGCATTAAACGGTCTTATAGAAGATTACGATTCAAATCCGAGATACATCAGAGAGTAAATGCAATTTTTGCTCAAAACGGGGATTATATCCCCGTTTTTTTATTTCATTTTGTATCCTTTGAGAAACAATAGTATAATAAAACCCGGAGGGATAATAAATGCCTCTGTTTCAGAAACAACCGATGATGAGGCGTGTTTTGTATTCCCTGATACCTATCTATGTTTTTTCGATTTATCTGTATGGTTTAAGAACCATCTGGTTGAGCCTTCTGGTTTTTATTAGTGGCATATTTACAGAATATATAATGGAAAGCCGGAAGAAAAAACCTGTAAGTGAAGCCGTGCTGGTTACCTGCGCACTGTTAAGTTTGTCATTACCTCCTCTCACTCCTTGGTGGATTGCTGTTATTGCCGCGTTCTTCGGCGTTTTTTTTGCGAAAGAAGTTTACGGGGGGTTCGGCAGAAATGTCTTCAACCCGGCAATTGTTGGAAGGTTGTTTGTTTATATATCTTTTCCTATTCAGATGACTACAAAGTGGATAATACCGAAAGCAGATGTTTTTACATCTGCAACGCCGTTAGATTTACTTAGATCAGGACAAAAACTCAATATAGAGGAACTCTTCTTTGGTTTTAGATCGGGATCTATAGGCGAAAGTAGCATAATACTTATCGTGCTGGCAGCAGTATATCTTATTATCACAAAAACCGCAAGCTGGAGAATAATGGTATCAACTTTTGGTTCGGCAACCCTGCTGACATTACTGTTTGATATTTTTCATCTCGGGCCACCAGCTTTACCCATGCTACTTTCTGGAAGTTTTCTCTTTGTAACTGTTTTTATGGCAACAGATCCCGTTTCAGCTCCCAAAAAAACATCTTCTCAATGGATATATGGGGTAATCATAGGTATCTGTAGTGTTTTAATAAGGACCTTTTCGCTTTTCTCTGAAGGTACAAGTTTTGCTGTCTTACTTGGAAACACATCTGCTTCCTTGCTTGATGAACTGATGGCAAAAAAGAAGGTGAAGGTATGAAAAAAGAGAGTAAGTTGTATACAATAACATTCACCTTCGTTGTTACATTTGTTTTTGTCTTCGTGTTATCTTTTTTGAATTCTGCCACGAGTGAGCGAGTTAGTCAAAATCAACGCTTGTTCACTATAAAAGCCATTTTGAATGGATTTGGAATCGAATATAAAAACGATATAGAAGCTCTAAACATATTCAAAAAGAATGTTTTAATTCAAAAAATAGATGGTGTAAATATCTACTCTACGGTAGTTGAAGGAAAAAAACTCTATGGAATTATTTTTACAGGTAATGGGCTGTGGAGTACAATCTCAGGCTTTGTAGCTACAGATGAAAATGTAGAGAGAATAGCAGGAGTGGATTTTATATCTCAAAATGAAACTCCCGGACTTGGTGGAAGAATAGAGGAAAACTGGTTCAAAGAACAATTTAAATCTGAAAAATTGATCGATGGCAGAATAACAGTAACAGCCATCGGGCAGGCAGATGAAAATCACGAGAACGGTAAGGTGGATGCCATAACAGGTGCAACGCAAACATCCAAGGCTGTCGAGAAAATCATCAACGAATATCTCGAGAAATTGAGGGTTATCCTGGGGGTGAAACAGTGAACAGAGTTTTTGAAATAACAAAGAGAAATATTTTAACTGAAAACCAGATACTTGTTCAGATACTTGGCATATGTTCAACGCTCGCTGTAACAAATAACCTTAGAAATACCCTGATAATGGCTATAGGTGTGACATTGGTAACAGGTTTTTCCAATCTCACTGTTTCATTGATAAAAGATTATATTCCGCGCAAAATCAGAATGATGATGGAAACGCTTATCATTTCATTTTATGTGATTATTGTTGATATTATCTTGAGGGCATACCTTCCAGAGGTGAGCAAAGCTCTGGGACCATATGTTGGCTTGATAATAACTAACTGCATCATAATGGGCAGAACAGAAGCTTTTGCTCAATCAAACACTCCTCTTATTTCTTTTTTGGATGGTCTAACTGCCGGGCTTGGGTATACATTTGTACTAATAATCGTAGCTTTTGTACGTGAATTGCTCGGTTTTGGAACTATTTTTGATCTAAAAGTTATGCCGGCTAATTTTGTGCCAGTGACCATAATGGTAATGGCCCCAAGTGCATTTTTTGTGGTTGCAATCCTGATGTGGATTTTTAAGTCAGCTGTTTTGAAGGGTGGGGAGAAAAAATGACTGTTGATCCCATCACTTTGCTTTTTGCTTCAATTTTTACAAGCAACATTCTTTTGACGAATTTCCTCGGTATGTGCTCTTACATATCAATATCCAAAGATTTGAAATCCTCAAACGGTTTAGGAATGGCTGTTAGTTTTGTCATGACTGTCACAACTGTGATCAACTGGTTCGTTTATCATTACATAATTGTACCTTTTGAACTGGAGTATCTCAGATATATTATCTTCATAATTGTTATAGCTGCTGTGGTCCAGATAATGGAAATGATCATAGATAGAATTTCTCCGACTTTGTACTTGAACCTGGGGATCTTTCTACCTTTGATAACAGTGAATTGTGCAATACTCGGTGTAACTTTGTTCATGCAAATAAGAGAATACACGCTAATCCAGTCTCTGTTCTACGGATTGGGTTCGGGCTTGGGATGGTGGCTCGCAATAGTTTTGCTGGCAGCAATAAGGAAAAAAACAGACAATGCACCAGCACCAGCAGGCTTGAAAGGTAACGGGCTGACTTTTATAACAATAGGCATAATGGCTATGGCATTCATGGGTTTTTCCGGAATGATAAAAGTTCAGTGAGGTGAAGTAAATGCATGTTTTAACAGCTCCACTCATAATTGCCCTGGTAAGCTCATTGCTTGCTTCTGTTATCGTAATATTGGATAGCATTGTCAACAATTACGGTGATGTGAAAATAACCATAAACAGGAAAAAAACCCTTACTGTTAAAGGAGGAGCGCCATTACTTTTTACACTGGCCTCACAACAGATATACATACCATCGGCATGTGGGGGGAGAGGAAGTTGTGGTGTTTGCAAAGTAAAGGTACTTTCAGATGTAGGACCTTATTTGCCAACAGAAACACCTTACATGACGAAAGAACAGATTAGAGAGAACATAAGGTTATCGTGTCAAATAAAAGTGAAAAAAGATATTGAAATAGAAATACCAGAGGAATTGTTGTTTGCAAAGAAATTCAAAGCCATTGTCGAGAAAATAAGAAATGTAACATACGATATAAAAGAACTCACACTGAAATTGATAGATCCACCATCTATCGATTTTAAGGCTGGTCAATATATACAACTTTCGATTCCACCTTATGAGAAAATAACACAGACAACACAAAGAGCTTATTCTATATCTTCCGTTCCAAGCCAGAAAGATAGAATAGAACTTTTAATAAGATTGGTTCCCGGGGGCATTGCGACAACTTATGTTCATAAATACATGAAAGAAGGCGAGCAGGTTGAGATAACCGGGCCTTTCGGTGAGTTCTACGTTCGAGACACAGATGCAACCATGATTTGTGTAGCTGGTGGGTCCGGAATGGCACCGATAAAATCTATAATCTTTGATCTATATGAAAAAAATATAAATAACAGAGAAATCTGGTATTTTTTTGGTGCGAAATCGTTAAAAGATCTCTTTTATGTTGAAATTTTCGAGGATCTGGAAGGCAAATGGGATAAATTTCATTTTGTACCAGCACTTTCAAATCCAGCCCCTGATGATCAATGGAATAAAGATGTAGGTCTGATAACAGAGGTTTTGGACAAATATATGAAAGATAAAATTGATAAATCGAGACCTTTGGAGGGCTATCTGTGTGGAAGTCCGGGAATGATTAATGCCTGCGTTGATGTTATGAAAAAAAACAACATTCCGGAAGGAAAAATATATTACGACAAATTTGCATAATAAGGGGTGAGGTTATGAAAATGCCTCCTGAATACATCGAAGCTCAAAAAAACATGCAACCAGGTGTTATAAGCTCTATGGGTTTTCTGGGAGAAGATAGTAGAAATCTTGCGGATATAATTCAAACCGATGAAAACTTGATGGCCAGATTTAACCTGAGCTTTGAAGAAGTTTCCAGATGGATGAAAGAAATGATGAATGAAGCTTTGAAGGGCCTTGGAGAATCTGTGATTGTAAGAAACAAATGGGAGGTTCAGCTTTACGAAGCGAGAGGATTTATCCCATGCCCATTTAAAGATGGTATTTTCAGGAAAAGGGTGGTTGTTATTAAAAAAATCGGCAGTAATCTTCAATTAACGCTTAGTGATCTTTCTATACATCTTTTTGAAAAACACCATTTTCTGCAGGGAAGGGGATCATTTTTTAGAATAGAGCCACAGATTTTAAAAGAACTTTTGTCCTGATCTACCTTTCTCCAACCACAGTACCGGGAATCTGCAATCTTTTTTCAAGTTTTGAGAAAAGAACTGTTGCCAGCCACACCAGAGCTATATAAATAAAAGCAGTAAGGAGATATACTTTGAAAAATTCAAAATTTCTGCTTGCAATAAATTTTGCCTGAGCCATCATCTCTGGTGCTCCTATTATATAAGCCATCGATGTATATTTCAGCAAATATATGAACTCATTAGTCCATGCGGGTATAACTCTCCTCAATGCCTGGGGCAGGATTATTAACCTCACAGCCTGCCATTTTGTCATTCCTATTGATAGAGCAGCAACCATTTGTCCTGACCCGATTGACTGTATGGCTCCGCGAATATATTCTGCCTGATAAGCAGAACTGTTTATACAAAACCCAATTAAAGCCGCCATTAAAGGAGTGAGCCTTATTCCGTAGACTGGTAGACCATAGTAAAGGATAAATAATTGAACAAGCATTGGCGTACCGCGAATTAGTTCTATAAAACCTGCGCAAATAAATCTGATTATTTTTCTTCCATAGATACGACCCACGCACAAAATGATTCCCATGATAAATCCTGTTATCGCAGCAAATAATGTCATATATAAAGTTGTAACAAGGCCATTGAGTAACTTTGGAAGAGAAAAAATCGCAATTTCCCAGAAGCTCATTTTGTTTTTTCCTCTCCGTAAAGTTCACTCAGTTTTCTTAAAAATTGTCTTGTCCTTTCTTTCTGAGGATTTGTAAATATAAGATTGGTCGGTCCATGTTCAACTATAACTCCGTTTTCCATAAATATTATTTCGTCAGCAACAGTCCGAGCAAAGCCAAGTTCGTGCGTAACAACGAGCATGGTCATTCCAGATTTAGCAAGATCTGTCATAACAGAAAGAACCTCACCGATCAGTTCTGGATCAAGCGCCGAGGTCGGTTCATCAAAAAGAATCAGCCTTGGTCTCATAGCAAGAGCTCTTGCTATCGCTACACGTTGTTTTTGCCCTCCAGAAAGCTGTGCTGGATACAAATTTACTTTTTCCAAAAGACCTACTTTTCCAAGTTGTTCCATCGCAATCTTCGTAGCTTCCTCCTTGGGAATCTTCTGCACCTTCACCAAACCTATTCTGACATTATCAAGAACCGTAAGATGGTTGAAAAGATTAAAATCCTGAAAAACATATCCTATTTTTTGCCTCATTTTATGAATATTATGAGATGTTATCTCTTCATCATCAAGATACACTTTTCCTGAGTCTGGTTCCACCAATCTGTTTATACAACCAAGAAGAGTACTTTTTCCTGTACCACTTGGTCCTATTATAACTTTAGTTTCTCCCTTTTTAACCTCAAGTGACACCCCTTTAAGGATCTCGTTTTTTCCGTAACTCTTTTTAAGGTTTTCCACCTTCAGGACAATATTGTTCAACGCGAAACCTCCTTGATTTCAAAACCGGGTACTTGAAGTTTCCTTTCAAGAAACATCATAACTCTATTGGCCAACAATGTCATGATCAAATATATTACAGCGCAGGTAATGAAGATTACCATCGGCTCATAAGTAGTGGAAATAATATAGCTTCCCTGTCTTAAAAGTTCCACTACACCAAGTGCATACGCCATGGAAGAATCTTTAAGTACTATGGTGAGTTCATTTGTCCATGGAGCTATGGAAAAACGAAGTGCCTGCGGAAAGACAATATATCTGAAAATCTGAATCTTTGTCATTCCAATAGACATGGCCGCGAGAGTCTGACCTTTGCCAACTGATAATATAGCTCCTCTGAATATTTGGGATTGGTAAGCCGAGCTTCTTAAACCAAGCCCAAGTACACACGCCAGAAATGGGTCAAGTCTTATGCCTATTTCTGGTAATCCATAGAAGATCAGCATGAGTAAAACTAAAAGCGGTATACTTCTCAAAATCTTTTCATAAAAAGAACTTAACAGGCGGGCAGCACGGTTACCATAAATCTGTGAAAAACTCACAGGTACTGCTACGATCAAGCCGACCGCCAGTCCAAGAACAGTCAACTCTATGGTAACCAGTGTGCCCCGAAACAGATAAGGCAGAGAATAAATGACCAGTACAAATTTGTCTACGGTTTAACCCCCCACTCAGCTCAGAAATATTTATCAATAAGCTCGGACATTTTTCCAGATTCGTTAAGAACCTTTATAGCATTGTTTATTTTTTCAAGCAATTCTTTTTCCCCTTTTCTAACAGCCACGCCGTACTGCTCACCTGTTGTTATTATTCCAACAACTCTGACGGGTTTTGTAGCAGCAAATCTATTTGCAACCGGCGAGTCAAGGACAATCGCATCTATATTTCCATTTAACAAGTCGCTTAGAGCAAGTACAAAGGTGTCATATCGTTTCAAATTTTTTTCAGGGAGCATACCTGTACTGACCAGATTGTCTGTACACCACAAATCACCTGTTGTACCAGTCTGAACTCCGATCTTTCCTTTGCTAAAGAGAACGGTAATAGTTAGAGGACTTTCCGATTTAACAATCACACTTTGATCTGCTGTCCAGTATGGAATTGAAAAATCTACCACCTGCTTCCGTTCGTCAGTAATTGTCATTGCAGCCGCGACTACATCAACCTGACCGGCACGGAGTGCAGGAATGAGCGAATCGAAACTCATATCAACAAATTTCAGATCAAATCCGGCGATTTTTGCAATTTCCCGCATTAGATCCATGTCAAACCCAACAAATTGACCATTCTCGATGTACTCAAAAGGTGGAAAATCTGCACTGGTACCAACAGTTATAGTCCTGGAAAAAGTCATGGCAGAAAGCAAAATTAATATAAGAAACATCGCACGTGTAAATTTCATCTATTCCCCCTCCTTTCGAATGAAAATTATATCATAACTACCCCTGCTCGAGTTTTGAAGATTTTGCGAGTTGAAATGAGGCTAATCCCGTAATTATTATAACAACCATCACGCAAAGGTACCCATATAATGAAAAACTCTGCTTATCGAATGGCTGAATCTTTAAAAGTGACGCTATCACCAGCCCAAAAATGAAATTTCTTGTCTGAACAAGAAATTTTTCAAAGAGATATTTCATAAAAATAGAAGCAAAAATCAAACCAAAGATTGCACCAAAACCAAACAAAAACAGTAAATCTATCTTCATTGAACTTACTGCACTCAATACATCGTTATACACACCAAAAATAAGCATAACAAGAGAGCCACTCAAACCAGGTATAACCATGGCAAAAGCTGAAATAAAACCAACAACTGGAAAAAGAAATTTTGAAGTGTTGAAGGATATACTGGAGTATTCCAAGAAAAGGAATATAATGATTCCAAACACTATGTAATGAATTTTAATTTTACCAAGTTGTTTTGCCAGAAATGGTACAGTACCCACAACAAAGCCAAAAAATGCTGCGTAGGTGAAGCCGGCAGCATGATTTAGAGACCAGTTTACAAATTTTGATCCGAGTACAATAGAAATGACCAAACCTGCGCCAACAAAAGAAACCATTTTCAGCTGATCCTTAGAAAATTTTAACTTGAGGATGCCAACAATCGCCATAATTAATTTCTCATAAATCCCCAAAACAACTGCAATTGTTCCACCGCTTATTCCAGGCACAAGATTCGCCAGGCCAATGAGAAAACCGCAGATGAATTCTCTAATCATTTTCTTCCTCCTGCTTCGTCTTCAGCTATTCTACAACAATTCTAATATATAATAAAATCGATAAACTTTCGAGGAGGTATAACAATGAGTATAGTCATTGTTTTCGTTAGTATCGCAGGATTGCTCTTTTCTCTGTTCAGGACGTCTTACTCACAGTTGTTAACTTCTATACTGTTCTGTGCCATCATCGTATTTGTACTGATAAGAAATTTCCTCAGAAGAAAGCCGTCTCAAGTAAAGTCCATTCAAGATAAGGCAGACGAAACAAACAATCTTTTCAGAGAGCTCTTCATATCCTCAGATGGCCTTAAAAAAGATGCCGAAGATCTCGCCAATGCCTCAAAACAAATGGAAAGTATGTCTAACACGCTCTCGCAGAGGTCTAAAAGAATATCAGAATTGATTCAGTCACTCACCGCTTCTCTGGAAGAGACATCATCAGGAGCAAATGAAATTGCAAATAGCGCCAAAATGGTAGAAGAAAGTACCGGAAAGATGCAATACAAATTTGAAGACCTTGAACGGGATGTTTTAAAGTTGAAAAAAGAAGTGGATGATCTTTCTCATGAAAATCTCGTTGCTAAGGAAAGGCTGAATGATCTCGTTCAAACGATGGGCAGGCTCGGAAAAGTTTCCCAGGGGATAGGGGAAATGGTAAAAGTAATTCAACAAATAGCCGAGCAAACAAACCTTCTGGCTCTCAATGCGGCAATAGAGGCTGCAAGAGCTGGTGAACATGGACGTGGTTTTGCTGTTGTCGCTGATGAAGTTAGAAAACTTGCTGAACAATCTCACAGATCTGCCCAGGAAATTTCTGATCAGGTTAAAAATATAGAGATTACTATTAATGAATCAATCGATAAAAGCAATACAGTTGTTGATTCTGTGGAAAAAACCGTGGCTTTTGGAGAAGAATTCAATTCTTCTCTTTCACAATTAAAAGAGAGCATCTCTGAATTCAAAAATATAGTGAACGAAGTTCTGTATGCGATAGATTCGCAAATACGATCTACCCAGGAAATAGAATCCGCCGTGAACAGCAACGCAACAACTGCAAGTGAAATACTCAACTTTGTGGAAGAAACCGACAAAGCCGTTCAGCAACTCAGCACACTTTCGCGGAATCTTTCGAATAGCAGTGAAATTCTCACAATAAAGTCTCTTAAACTCAGAACGCTTACTGGAACAAGAAAATGGCTGGTAAAAGAACTTGAAGATTTACGTGATTTAATCTTATCTGATGAATGCCAGAAACTTGACTGGACAAGCCTTGAGCCCAAAGTAAGGGACTTCTTAAAGCTTAAAGGCGACATTTACGAAGCATTTTTTATAGCAGACGAAAAAGGAAACTTTATAACCAGCACAGGCAAAAAAGGAAATATATCTGACAGAAAATATTTTAACTACTTGAAGCAAAACAAAACAGACTGGACAGTGTCAGATCCTATTAAGTCCCGTGCTACAGGAAACATGGTTTTAACAGTGGCTTTTTCTATAATAAAAAACAATACATTCAAAGGCGTTGCAGGAGCAAATCTGATACTAAAACGCCTTGAAAAACAAATCGAACAGGAAAAAATTTAACGACAAAAATGGCATCTGCAAAAATGCCCGGGGGCTACCTCGATAAAATCGGGAACCTGTTGCTGGCATATACTCTGTGCCTTCGGGCATCTTGTATGAAAAACACATCCTTCTGGAGGATTTGCCGGATTAGGTATTTCGCCACGTGGAACAGAGTGCTTTCTTTTCCCTCTCCCCACAGTCGGTACGGAATCAAGTAAAACAGATGTATAAGGATGAGCAGCTCTTTTGAAAATGTCATCTTTAGAACCAAGCTCCATAACTTTCCCAAGATACATAACAACGACATTCGTCGCCATATAATCGACAACTGCCAGGTTATGTGTTATAAACAGATAAGTGAGTGAAAATTTCTCGCGCAACTCTTTCAAAAGTGCAAGGACGCGCGCCTGAACGGACACATCTAATGCAGAGGTAGGTTCATCAAGTACCACAAATTCTGGCTTTAGTACAAGCGCTCTGGCTATTGCTATTCTCTGTCTTTGCCCTCCAGAGAATTCGTGTGGATATCTGAACATGTGTTCTTCTCTCAAACCAACAAGTTCGAGAATATCCCTGATTTTTACATATATTTCATCTGATCTCATATCGAAATGAATCTTCAAACCCTCACCAATGATATCTTTTATAAGCTTTCTCGGGTGAAGAGAGTTGTAGGGGTCTTGCTGGACAATCTGCATTTTTTGTCTGTATTCCATCATTTCTTTGCGAGTTAATTTACTTATGTCGTTGCCGCCATAGAATATCTTTCCAGACGTTGGTTCAATAAGCTTCAAAATAGTTCTTCCAAGCGTGCTTTTACCAGACCCGGATTCCCCTACTACAGCAAATATAGAACCTTTTGGTATCTGGAAAGTCACATCTTCAACTGCTTTCACATACAGAGGTTTTGAGAAAAAGGATTTTCTGATCTCAAAGTATTTTTTCAGATTCTCAACTTTGACTAATGTTTCCACAAACAACGCCTCCTAATTGTAAAGGTGGCATGCCACGAAATGATCTGGTTCAATTTCTAAAAGCGATGGCAATTCACTTGAACATTTGTCGAAAGCTCGATTGCACCTCGGATGAAATCTGCATCCCGACGGTGGATCAACCAAATCAGGAACAGTACCAGCTATGCCTTTAAGGTCTCTACTTTTATCTATCACAGGTATTGACTCAATCAATCCTTTAGTATATGGATGAAGTGGGTTGTTGAATATTTCCTCGCTCTTAGCCACTTCAATAACATTTCCAGCATACATAACAGCAACACGATCACAAAATTCAGAAGCAATTCCAAGATCATGAGTAATCAGTATAACCGCATTTTTTCCGACGGTGACCAATTTATCAAGCAGTTCAAGTATTTGAGCCTGTATGGTAACGTCGAGCGCAGAAGTTGGTTCGTCTGCTATGAGAAGCTTTGGCCTTGCTGCTAAGGCCATAGCGATCATGACTCTCTGGGCCATACCCCCACTCAATTCATGCGGATAGAGATCTTTCGTTCTTTGCCAATCAAGTCCGACCATCTCAAGTGCTTCAGGAACCTGAGAATATGCATCTTTTATTGTTATTTCACGGCTGTGAGCAATTGTCTCAGCTATCTGGAAGCCTACTTTAAAAACCGGATTCAGTGCTGCTATTGGCTCCTGGAAAATCATAGAAATCTTTTTCCCTCTTATTTTATCCATTTCATTCTCATCAAGTTTTAAAAGATCCTGATTGTTAAATAAAACATTACCTGATACTATCTCACCTGGTTGTTCTATCAAACGCATTATTGAAAGTGCTGTGACAGATTTCCCGCAACCAGTTTCACCGACTATCCCAAGTCGCTCTTCTTCATTCAACCAAAGCTCCACACCATTTAAAGCCTTTATAACACCTCTGTAAGTATAAAAAACCACGCGTAATTTACTGACATTCAGTAATGAGCCTCGATTCATAATTTACCTCCTGAGTCTTGGGTCGAGTATATCTCTGATACCATCACCAAGTAAATTAAAACCGAGCACGACTATAGCTATGAATAAACCCGGAAAGGTTGAAATCCACCACTGCTGTACCAAATAACTCCTCCCATCGCTTACAATGGCGCCCCACTCTGGTGTAGGAGGTTGTGCTCCCAAACCAAGAAAACCAAGCCCGGCAGCCGTCAAAATAATCGTTCCCATTCTCAATGTCAACTGAACAAGAACGGGCGATAAACACATCGGCAAAACATGGAAAAACAGAATTCTGAAATTACCAGCGCCCACGGCTCTTATTGCTTCGATATAAGGCTGGGATTTAACCCTCATTGCCTCCGCCCGAGCAAGTCTCGCGATGACAGTCCATTCAACCAAGGAAATAGCGATTATAGCATTAGTTAAACCTCTCCCAAGCATGGCGGAGAGAGCCATCGCAAGAATAAGTCGTGGAAAAGCGAGAAAAATATCTGTAATACGCATTAATATTTCATCAATGGCTCCGCCAAAATATCCGGCAGTCACGCCAACACCTATTCCAATTGCTCCGCTGATTACCGTAACGAGAAATATGATCCAGACCTCAATACGTGCACCATACATAACTCTACTGAAAATATCTCTACCGAATTGATCAGTTCCAAATATGTGCTGCGCACTTGGTGGTTGCAATCTGCTGGGCAAATCTGTCTTCACCGGATCATATGGTGCAATCAAGGGAGCAAAGATTGCCATAAGAATGAAACCTATTACGATAAATGTTCCAATCATAGCCAATTTAGCGCGTCTCCATAAATAAAAAGTGTGCTTCCAGTCTTCTATAATCGGTCTCCATTTGGAAACAGCTGTTTCTGTTTTCAAATCTGTCAAATAAATCACCCCTAAACACGCATTCTCGGATCTAAAACAGCATATATTATGTCAACTACCAGATTAACCAGTGAGTAAACAACAGCCACAAAGAGAGTACCACCCATAACAGCAGGATAATCCAGAAATAAAAGCGCATTGACAATGTACCTGCCGAGCCCTGGCCAGCCAAAGATTGTCTCAGTCAATACAGCGCCTTCAAGTAAACCACCAAAAGTTAAGCCAATAATTGTCACGACAGGTATCAATGCATTTCTCAAGGCATGCCTGTATATAACCAATCTTTTGCCAATGCCTTTTGCTTTTGCAGTTCTTATATAATCTTGTCTGAGAACATCGAGCATACTCGAACGGGTAATTCTTGCAATGGAAGCCGTGGCGGAATATCCCAGAACCACAGCCGGTAGAATTATGTGAGATAGAGCATCCTTAAAAGCCTCAAAGTTTAGAGTCAGCAATGAATCAATAATTAATAAACCTGTTATTCTATCTGGCGCTGGAGTGAAAAGACTTAACCTCCCTGTTCCTGGCAACCATCCTAACTTGTAATAAAAGAGCAGCAGCAATAACAGACCTGTCCAGAAAACAGGCATGGATACCCCGAGTATTGAGAAAACCCTCGAAAAATGATCTATGAATCTGTTTCTGTACACCGCTGAAAAAATTCCGAGTGTAATACCGAGCAAAATCGACACGAAAGTTGCAGCAATCGCAAGCTCAAGTGTTGCCGGAAAAAAGTCAGCTATATCCGTGGTCACGGGTCTATTGCTCTTTAAAGATACACCAAGGTCCCCCTTCAATAAACCGAACATGTAATCGAGAAATTGGTTTATCAAAGGTTTGTCAAGCCCAAGGCGATGCCTCATGTCATCAATCAGATCGGGTGGAGCATTTCCTCCCAAGATGGCTCCGACAGGATCAGCTGGGATAACTCGGGCAACCACAAAAACTATTACAGATACACCCAGAAGAACCAGAATCATCAGCAACAGTCTTTTTAAAATAAAAGATGTAAGCTTCATCTTCTGAAAAATCCTCCCAAAATCTCAAATAAAAGGTGGCGGGATTCCCCACCACCTTTTGTACTTAAAGTATTATTTCTTGGAAATTTTAGTGAAATCAAAAATCAAACTGTAACCTTCTCCTGCCTTTTCAAAACCCACGACATCGCTACTGACTGCCCAGTAATTGACTGGTTGATAAAGCATCGCAAATGGACCCTTTTCCATCCAGTATTTCTCAAGTTCTCTGTACATCTCGACACGCTTATTGTTATCCATTTCTAATCCTGCCTTTTCTGCAAGATCTGCTGCATAATCATCATACCACATATTTCGCCACGCAAGTTGTTTTACTCTGTAATCAGCGAAAGGTTTAGCCAGATTATCTGTATCGGGATAATCTATTCCCCAGCCAGCGACGATTATTTGTGTGCCCTGTTGTCTGTATTTTGCGTACATTTCCGACGCGGGCATCAGGGAAATATTTGCTTTAATACCTATTTCTGCAAGATTAGCCTGGATTACCACGGCTTCATTCTGACGAATATTTGTTGTATTGGTCAACAACTCAACTTCAAACCCATTCGGGTATCCTGCTTCTGCCAGCAACTGTTTTGCTTTTTCCACATCTCTCTTAAATGGGTTGTTGTTTGAAAAACCAAGATATCCGATAGGTATGAAACTTTGGTTGAGAATTGCAAAACCTCTTCTGACTGATTTTATGATCGCATCGTAATCAATAGCGTATTTTATGGCAAGCCTGACGCGTTCGTCTTTAAACGGTCCCCATTGGGCATTCATGGCTACATACTCATTTGATTGAGAGGCAGTTACAATCAATCTAACAGGTCCTCCCTTTGTTTCTCTGAGCTGTGCGGCTTGTTCTGGTGTTATATTCCATGCTACATCTACATCACCTTTTTGTACTAACAAGAATTGCGTTGTTTCTTCCGGAACATCCATTATTATGATTCTCTTCAATGTTGGCTCGCCGCGCCAGTATCTTGAATTTGCCTGCATCGCAACCTGCTCTTTACGCTTCCATTCTATAACCTGGTATGGACCAGCACCAGCCGATTTATCAGTCAAATATGTTTGACCGAGGTCACCATTTACTTCGTTCGCAAGTACAACCTTTTTGTTCACAACTCCTGCCCACGGACCGGAGAGTATTGAAAGTACGATGCTCTGGGCAAGGGGCTTGGTAACTAATTTCACGGTGCCATCATCAACTTTTACGATTGTTTGTTCCATATTTTCAGCTGTTAAACCAAGTTCGTTGAATAACCATGCCGGAGATTTATTGATAGTCAGAGCCCTTTTGAAAGAGAAAACAACATCCTCTGCCGTCAATGGATCTCCATTGGCAAATACCAGACCTTTTCTTAAATAAAAAATCCATTCGGTAACATCACCCTTATTTACAACTTCCCATTTTTCAGCAAGCTCCGGTACAGGTGTAAAAACACCGTTAACAGGCTCAATTTTTACAAGTCCAGCGTATGCTGCCTCTACCACCGCAGATGCAAATGTTTCATAACAGACAGCCGGATCAAGAGTAATAAATATCTCTGTGTTGCCTGCTATAACAAGAGTATCTTTTGGGGTCTTAGCAAAACTCAAAACCGCTAAAAATGTTAGTACAACCAAAAATGCTTTTCGCCACATAACTTTTCCCCCCTGCAATAGGTTTAATGTAACTATACCATAGACAAGGATTCTTTTCAAGTATTTCTTTTTTGTGGTAGTTTATAATGGACACAGGAGGTGCCGCAGTGTGAGAACGTTGAAAATAACACACATCATCTTAGCAGTTAATGTTTTAATAGCTATTGTGATGTTTTTTGCTGGCAATCTGTCAGCTTTCCGCAGTCAAACATACCTATTCATAAGATTTGGCGCTCAGTACGGTCCTCTGGTGAGTGATGGAGAATGGTACAGGCTTATAACAGCTATATTTGTGCATGGCGGGTTGCTTCATTTGCTCTTCAATTCTTATGCCCTTTTTTATTTTGGGACAATCGTTGAATCTGTTTACGGCCCAGAAAAATTTATCTTTTCATATCTTGCAACAGGGGTTGTCGGCAATATCGCAACACATCTTTTTTACTATAGGGCAATCTCCGTAGGGGCGAGCGGTTCTATTTTTGGTTTGGTAGGGATATTATTTTCTCTTGGTTTCAGGCGAGACACACCTTTTTTCATGAAACAATTTACTGGCTATGCCTTGTTACCAATGATTTTGTTTAACATAATTTACGGGTTCATACCAGGCAGCGGCATCAACAATGCCGCTCATGTTGGTGGTTTTGCTCTCGGCATGCTTCTTGGATATTTGCTTTCCCCAAGACCTGCTTATTATTCGAGAAAAAGCTGGTCTTTATTATGGAAAATAATCGCCATTGTATGTGGCGTATCAATAGCCAGTTCTTTCATTTTGCTTGTAAGTTTTTCTGCGAGGTGATCAGATGCAATTTTTGATAGGCACAAATTACTGGTCAAAAAGCGGTGCTTTTATGATGTGGGAAGATGAATACTACAACCCGGAGATTATAAAAAAAGAGCTGCATACAATGAAAGATCTTGGCATGAGCTTGTGCAGAAGTTTTCTGTATTTGCCAACATTTTTTCCCGCGCCAAACTCTATTAGTGAAAAACATCTCGCAAGGTATAAAGAATTTCTTGGATTGTGTGAAGATATCGGTATTCAAACAATGCCAACATTTATCGTTGGGCATATGTCTGGTGAAAACCATGATATTGCTTTCAGAGAATCAAGAAATCTTTACAGTGATCCGTTTATGCTTGAACAGCAAATATATTTTGTAAAAAATGTGGTCTCAGAGATAAAAGATTTCAAATCGATCTACGGCTACATTCTTTCAAATGAAATGCCTATTTATGGGAGTGCCGATACACCAGACAATATAATAAGGTGGGTTAAATCACTGACAGAAGCAATAAAGTCAATTGACCCGCATAGATTAGTTGGCACAGGAGATGGTTGCTGGAATGCCTTTGGCGGGGAAAATGGATTTAATTTAAAGCAATTATCAAATGTTGTGGATTTCTTCGGCCCACATTTGTACCTGAGTGAAACCGACGAGTACAGACATTCAATGTTAAGCGAGTTCACAGTGAGGTTTGTTTCACAATATGGATTACCAGTTTTTCTTGAAGAATTTGGCGCGTCATCTTCTCAAGCTTCAGACGAGAATATAGCTCTGTACTACAGGGAAGTTCTGTTAAATTCTCTCTTATCCGGTGCTTCAGGAGCAATTAACTGGTGTCTGAATGACTTTGATCTTGTATCAGTAAAGCCCTATATACATCACCCATTTGAATTGAAATTTGGTATTGTAAGAGAAAATGGGGTTTTAAAAGCCGCCGCTGAAGAAGTTAAAAACTTCAGCAAGTTTGTTTTAAACCTGAGAAATTCACAGATGGAAAATAGTGAAGCAGTTATTCTTGTCCCGAGTTACTATAATACTCAATACCCATTCAGCCACGACAGTCCAGCTGAAACATTCAAACACATGCTTCAGGCGTTAACAATGTCTTCGAAAGCCGGTTTCTCTATTGATTTTGCAGAAGAAGCAGATTTAAAACGCTGGAAACGATACAAACTTGTCATATTACCAAGTGAGAGAAAATATCTTGCCACCACAGTGGTTTTCAACAGGGTATCTGGTCTCACAATATCGATAAGTTGACAAGCTGTCAGTTTAATTTGAAATATGGTCTGAACAGTGCTTTGAATGAATCAATTTCTCTTTCCTTCGAAAATAACAGCTGGGTGATTAAAACGGATCATTGCGGGATATGGGAAAAATCTTACGCCCCTCTTTCAAAGTGCCCGAATAACGTAAAAGTCCAGAACTTAGATAAACGCGAGTTGAGATTGATAGAAAATACAATTGGGAAAGGTAAGGTTTTCTTCTGCAATTTTCCAATCGAACATATTTTATCAACCAGCGAATCAGTGAATTTTACAGACAAATCCCATTTATTTTACAGGTACATCGCTAAGCAAACCAGCATAAATCTTTATCACACAGACAACGATGCAGTAAGGGTGAAAAAATTGCGGTTACCTTTGTCATCTGACAAACTTTATTTGATTCAAAACATTTCCTGGGACGAGCAAAAAATCAAGCACATTTTTGACAATGATCAAACTATTAAGACAAATATTACTTTAACTCCAAAACAATATCTGGTTGTTTTGATCAAAGCAACGTAGCATATCAGATCTGCTCTATAACTTTTAAAAGTGCTCTGGCGGCAAGCATAGTTCCTTCTTTTTCATACCCTTGCACGCCAAGCATTGTTCGGATTTCACCAATTTTGACACCTGTTTCGAACATCTTTTTTATGAAGTGCTCTGCTATCCTGTGATGTTCTTCTTTTCTTTGAATAGCTCCAAACGGATTAGCAAAATATGAGTTCGTTAAACCGGTTTCTGAAGTGGTACCTTTGCTCATTCTTTTTCCCTCAGAAAAAACTTTAAGCGCTTCATTTGGATTTTTGAAAAAGACTATCCGCTCTTCATCATTATGAACTTCCGTATAATTATTCGCATAGAGAAAGAAATCAATGTGAGTTGGGGTGATTACTTCATTGTAATTGTTGAACGGAACAATGACCCTCGCATTAATCTGATCAGGATTCATAAATATACTCCTGTCCATGGTTGAGTAGGCAAATCCGGGGGGCAGGTCGTCAAGCCTTACGAAAGCACCTGTTTCCGTACCAAAAGCTACAACATGGCCATCTATTATGTCAAGGCTCCCCATATCATCAATAATTGTATCAATTTGTGCAACTTCTTCTAATCTGTTGAGTGCATCAAGCGTTTCACTTTTTCCTGCACCGCTATCACCAACAAACATCGCAACAACGCTCTTTCCGCTTTTTAAGGTAATACGCGCCATGGAACCATGTATAGGTAATTTGCCACGATCAATTTTTATAAGATTGTGTATAGTCAGAGTAGTTTTTTTCATATATCCAAAATAATCGTTCTCGTCAAAAGCAGGTATTACTCCGGTATAGCCGTCTTCTTCCTTGAATATTACTCCGTTTCTCCATTTCTCATTATAACCTGGTATTTTATCCGCAGGCAAGCCAAATATCAAAATACCGTCAGGTTCTCTGGATTCGAGATCTTTCGGGGTTGCAAGTTCAAAAAGGTTAGCTAACCCGGCACCATGGGCTAAATATTCAACGTGAACAAAATTGTACATCAATAGATCTCCAACATAAATAGCAAATCTGTACCATTCATTTGGATCAAGTGCTATTTCGCTGAGTATATCTTTTTCAACCACTGGTAAAATACCGCGCCTTTTGTTAGATTTTGTGTAAAATATTGCAGGCGGATCGAAAATAGCTCCCCAAACAGTGGGAATTTTCGTTACCCATTCATTTTTTCGGTACTTTTCACCATTTGGCTCCTGTATCAGAAACATTACCTGCGCACCACTGGGTAGTTGCCTCATTACAGTCGGGAAGGTGTTTGATACATTCATCATTAGTTCCCTGTATAGATTTTTTATCGTAGCTTTGAACTGATCTCCTATCATGGTAACCGTGTATTCTATGCTCGCTCTTCTGTTGTAGTCTTCAGCGTATTTTTCGTTACGTACCATAAATCGGTGCTTTGAGCGCCAGAAAGTGTAAAAGGCTTCTATGAAACGTTCCAAATCTTTTGGATTAACATAATAGATGATATTTCCTATTTCTTTTATATTTCTCATGGTGAGAAGATGGAGATATTCAGTAAATCTATGAACATCATAATCGCTGTTTACTTTGAATGCATTCAGCGCGTTCAGCAAAGGACTTTGTTTTTCTTTTAATATATCGACAAACTCTCTGAGGAGTTCTTCAAATTTGCTCTGACCGATAATCTGACTGTAATTAGTATATATAATAGAACCGTCTATTATAAAACTTCTGCTCATTATATCACCTCGAATAAAAGCTTTTTCTTCATTTATATCACAATATTTATTAGATTAGCAGCAAACTTGTACGACAAAAAGATTTCGTAACCATTAACTGTCTTATATATTTAACTAATCTTATCAAAAAAACCAACTTTAATGGGAAATCTCCCCACATGAAGCAATTACATCGAAATTGGTTTGGGGTAAATAATAGTTAAATCTTCCCTTATGAAAATAACTGACAGATAAATTCTGAGATCCTCCTCATCTTTAAGAGTTATAAATGGAATAGTGTATATTTTCTTTGACTGATAAGCATCATCGACAAACAATAAATCAAGCAGATAAACTTTATCTACAATGTCTGGCTTCATACCTATATCAAAGGAATAAACAGGCGTTCCTGCCTTTGTTTCAAATGCATCTCGATATCCCTGATACTCAACTCTTTTCCCAAGCTCGCCCAGTGTCTCTTTCAACTGATTGAGATAATCATTTTGAACATTTATCACATCTCCAGAAAGGATCTTTACGTAAGTTTTGATTTGATTCAAATCGCCTTCTATAAGTTTCTGGATAGCATTAGTCAGATCTCTCGATAGATCCTCTATCGTTATGTGGCTGGTTGCTCGGCGCAACCAAAAAGAATCAACAACAATGAGAGAAACAATAAACCCAGCTTCTTCATATTCCCACCTCCAGATCATTTTTAATTATATCGATAAAAACTTCTGCTATTTTTGGATTAAATTGCGTTGAAGAACAACGTTTGATTTCCTCTAAAGCTTCCGCAAAACTCATTGGAACCTTCCTATAAGGTCGGGCCGTAGTCATGGCATCAAAACTATCTGCTATAAATATCACCTGAGACTCAACAGGGATTTCGTCGTTTTTCAAACCCATGGGGTAACCCTTGCCATCATAACGTTCATGATGGTAAAGTATTATCTTCGCTACATTTTGCATACCCTCTACGGCGCTTATTAACTCAAATCCTTTAACTGGATGTTGCTTAACGAGGTTAAATTCATCATCTGTTAGGTAACCTTCTTTGTTTAAAATATTTTGGGGAACACATATTTTTCCTATATCGTGCAAAAGTGCCGCAAGCTCTATCTGCTTCTCCGGTAATGACAGCTTTTGGGCCATCTTTTTGCAAAGCTCTGCTACTCGCTGAGAATGGCCCTGGGTGTATTCATCATAGTACTCCAGGGCTTTCACAAGTGCAAGTACTGTTTGATTATGCAGTTTTTCTCGAACATTTATATACCTTCTTACCAGAAAAAAAGAGACTATCAGCTTAGTCAAACTTTCTACAAGCTTTAAATCCTGTTCAGAAAAAACCTCCGTTCCACCAACTATGTGCAAAGAAATACTCCCCAAAACCTCACTTCCAAACTTCATTGGAACAATCATCGTGTGTGATGGCTTAGAAGCCATCTTTCCAACTTTCACATAAGTATTTTCGAGCACCTTTTCCTGACTCAGTGAATTTAAATTTCTTATAAGAACAGCTGTGTTTGGCACTTTCAATTTACTGACTGGTAATTTTAGCAAATTTATTGTATCTTTTTCATAACCATATGATTTAACAATTCTCAATGTTCCCTTATCAAAAAGCGAGACGTCTCCGGCAGATGCTTTGGGGAACATATCGAAAACCAGATCAAATGCCTTTTGTAAGAAAGATTCCTCGTCTTCTTCCAGATTGAACACTTCATTAATCAAAGTATAAGTATCCATAAGCCTCTGATTTGCTTTTTCAAGAGCAGTTAAACTTGCTTCCAATTCTTCGTTTATCGCTTTGATTTCCTGACTTTGAGCTTCCAGCTCTTCATTGTAGATGTTCAGTTCTTCATTTCTCTTTTGAAGTTCTATCTTTGATCTTTCAACAATCTTTTTTAGATATTGGCTGATGAATGCAAAGACAACAAACCCGGCGGCAAAGCAAAGTGCGATGATAGAAATAGTTTTTACCATTTCTGGATTTATTGACGGACTTTCAGGTATCATTGAGTTAATTATTTGATCTATCTCGCGTGGCGATATTTTGTTTAAACCTTCATTCAAAATCTGTAAAATTTCTGATTTTGGTTTTGGAACAGCCCAGTAAAGCTGGTTTGAACTGAAAGGCTCAGATTTTCTTATCTCATATACCAAATCATATCTATGCAGATAATATTGAGCCGGTATGTCATCCATCAAGAAAACTTCTATTTCGCTGTTCTTTATCGCCTCAGCTAATTGAGCGTATGTGTCATAAAATTTGAACTGCACAGTGGAGGATGATTTTTTGGCTATTTCATACAATGCATCACCTTTTTTCACGCCTACTATGTATGGTGAAAGATCTGAAAGATTATTTATAGCTGGTAAGTCACGATCATAATAAATGCTGCTCGTAATTGTGTAGATAGGAATTGTGTAATTTAAAAATTCCTTTCTTTCCTGCGTCATGAAAACAAGATCCAGAACATCCACTTCGGATCTTTTTGCTTTTTCGAGAGCTTCACTCCAGTTCATAGGTATAAGCTCTACTTCTATACCTGTTCTTTCAGAAAACAATGTCCACAGTTGTTGGCTTATTCCAATTAGTTTCCCATCTTGATCTATATAAGTAAATGGAGGATAATCTATATCAGTAGCAACTACTATTTTTTTTGAAAAGCCACACGAAAAAATGGCCAGAAAAATAATGATAAAAAGGAGTTTTTTCATTAAATCCCCCTCTCAAGCTGTGGTAACACGCTCTCATTGTAGCACAGGAAAGGTTGAAGTGATAGGAGGAATCGAAGTGAAAATAGGAATTTTGCTAAGTGGAGGAGTAGACAGTGCTGTTGCACTTTATCAATTAAAAAATGAAGGGTATGAGATAGTTGCCTACCATATGAAAACCATGAAAGATGAATTTTTTCTCAACAGGCAGGTAAAACACAAGATCTGTTGCTCACCTTCTGATACTGTGGATGCAAAACTAATAGCAAAAACAGCAGGTGTGCCTTTGAAAGTCGTAAATTTGCATGAAATCTTCAAAGAGAAGATAATAACCTACTACCTTCAAGAATACACCAGAGGAAGAACTCCTAATCCTTGCTATTTCTGCAATAGATTTATAAAATTTGGTTATTTGATGGATTTAATGATTGAAGATGGTGTAGATGTAATTTCAAGTGGTCATTACGCAAGAGTTGTAGATGGAAAGTTACTCAAAGCTCTTGATAAAGAAAAAGATCAATCTTATTTTTTAGCATCAATTGAAAAAGAAAGACTGAAAAAGATTGTTTTTCCAAATGGAGATAAAACAAAAGATGAAATAAGAGATATTGCAAAAAAGGCCGGTATCCATGTTCATAGTAAAGCAGAATCCCAGGATCTGTGTTTTATACCAGATGGAGATCAAAAACGTTTTTTTGAGGAACAAGGAATAAAAATAAAATCTGGTCCAATCTTTGACAAGTATGGCAAAAAAATTGGCGAACACACTGGATTGATCAACTATACAATTGGGCAACGGAAGATAGGTGTTTCGGCAGGTGAAAGGGTTTATGTAACCAGAATTTGCGCTGATCGAAACGCGTTAATTGTCGGCAATGAAAAAGATGTTCAAAGTGATAAATTCTCAGTAATAGATTTCAACCTTCTGGTTGATATAGACAAAAATTTTGAGGCAACAGTAAAAGTGAGAAAAAATTCAACTGAGGTACCGTGCAAAGTATCACTTGAAAATCACCGGGTGATCGTTAAGACAACTATGCCTGTCTTTGCTGTGGCTCCAGGTCAAGCAGCGGTTTTTTACAGAGGAGATATTGTTATCGGTGCTGGAATTATCGAAAAGATTCTATGATAAAATTTAAGAAACAAAAGACTCACAAAAAGGAAGTGGTTTCTTGTTTCCTTTATACGATACTATTCCGAGCCGAAAAAAACCTTATATAGTTTACATAATTATAGCAGTTAATATTGGTGTGTTTTTGTATCAAGAATCACTTTCGAGATTTGAATTGATCAAATTTTTGTACAATTTTGGCATTGTGCCAGCACGTATAACTTCCAAAAAGTGGGCGCAAATATGGCAACTGAGAACAGGAATTGAACTCTTTTCACCCAAATGGATTTCTTTCATAAGCCATATGTTCGTCCATGGTGGTTGGTCGCACTTGATTGGTAACATGTGGTTTCTCTTTATCTTCGGAGATAATCTGGAAGACAATTTAGGGCACATAAGATTTTTCATTTTCTACATATCGAGCGGAATCTTAGCTTCTCTTACACATTTTGCGCTTAACATCAATTCTCAACTTCCAATGGTAGGAGCATCCGGAGCTATATCAGCAGTAATGGGGGCATACTACGTTTTATTTCCTTATTCAAGAATAGTATCTTTCGTGCCATTATTTTTTCTTCCCGCACTAATTGCCATTCCTGCCGCAACATATCTATTTGTCTGGTTTATCTTTCAGTTGCTCAGCGGGCTCTTTGATAGTGCTGTGAATTCCGGAGTAGCTTACTGGGCTCATATCGGAGGATTCGCAGCAGGTATGCTCTATGGATTTTTTAGGAGGAGGAAATATTACTACTGAAGGAGGTCGTTACGATTGTTTGAAAAGATGACAATAGAAGATTGCTTAAGTAAAGAGAGCGATCTAATAAATCTGTCGCTTGAAAGAATTAAGTGTATTGATAGTGCTGTAAAAAGCTTTATAACAGTGGTGGATAAGCAGGAGGAGCTGGAAGGTCCGTACAAAGGTATTCCGATAGCCATTAAAGATAATATAACTACGAAAAATATTCGGACAACATGCGGCTCCAAGATGCTGGAAAACTACACTCCCCCTTATGATGCCACCTGCGTAAAGAGGTTGAAAAATTACGGATTCGCAATTGTTGGGAAAACCAACTTGGATGAATTTGCCATGGGTTCCAGCACAGAACGTTCGGCTTTTTTCGTCACTCGCAATCCCTGGGACCTCGATTATGTAGCGGGTGGAAGTAGTGGAGGATCAGCAGCCGCCGTTGCAAGTGGTGAAGTTGTGGCAGCCCTTGGAAGTGATACAGGAGGTTCTGTCAGGCAACCGGCCGCTTTCTGTGGAATAGTTGGATTCAAGCCAACTTATGGACTGGTATCAAGATATGGTCTGGTAGCATTTGCTTCTTCGCTGGATCAAATAGGTCCCATGACAAAATCGGTTCGAGATGCTGCACTGATAATGGAAGTCATAGCCGGAAAAGACCCCATGGATTCAACAACTGTCAGTAAAAAACTCGATTTCTTAACCCATATAGAAGATGGTATTAGTGGAATGAAATTCGCTGTTCCAGAGGAAGTTTATAAATATGAAC
This sequence comes from Pseudothermotoga lettingae TMO, assembly GCF_000017865.1. Classification (GTDB taxonomy): domain Bacteria; phylum Thermotogota; class Thermotogae; order Thermotogales; family DSM-5069; genus Pseudothermotoga_B; species Pseudothermotoga_B elfii. The sequence continues at coordinate 861,054 of NC_009828.1, read as the reverse complement.
AACTTGATAGGGAAGTATCTGATAGGTTCGAAGAAGCCCTGAAAACAGCTGAAAAACTCGGAGCAAAGGTTAGCAGAGTAAAAATTCCAACAATCAAATACGCCGTCGCAACATATTATATTATTGCACCTGCAGAAGCAAGTTCCAACTTAGCACGCTATGATGGGGTCAAATATGGTTTGAGAATAGAAGAGCCAGGATTGATGGATACTTATATGAAAACAAGAAATGTAGGGTTTGGGGAAGAAGTTCGTCGAAGAATCTTCTTAGGAACATTTACCCTGAGCGCGGCATATTATGAGGCCTATTTTGGCAAAGCACAAAAAGTAAGAAAGCTTCTATCTGATGATTTAAACAGAGTGCTGGCAGATTTCGATGCTATTCTAACGCCAACTTCTCCATCTCCTGCTTTTAAAATTGGATCTGTCGCTGATCCACTTACTTACTATTTGATGGATATTTTCACCATACCAGCCAATTTATCTGGTTTACCAGCAATAAGTGTGCCTTTTGGGTTTGCTAAAAATTTGCCTGTGGGATTGCAAATAATGGGTAGAAGATTCGATGACCCTAAGGTTCTCGCAATTGCCAGGGCATTTGAGAAATATTCTCCATACAATATAAATGGTAGAATTCCTCTCCCGGTGGTGAGAATATGAGTTTTAAAACAATAGTAGGTTTAGAAATACATGTTCAACTTATGACGAAAACAAAAGCTTTTTGTTCGTGCAGGGCTGATGTCTTTGATCTTCCTCCCAATACTGCCATATGCCCGGTCTGTACAGGGCAACCAGGCGCACTGCCAACTGTGAATTCAACCATGATAGATTACGCAATCAAAATTGCACTTGCCCTTAATTGCAATATACATGAATACTCAAGGTTTGACAGAAAAAATTATTTCTATCCAGATCTGCCTAAGGGATATCAGATAACGCAGTATTTTTACCCGATAGCTACCTCAGGTTACATGGATATAGATGTCGATGGTCAGACAAAGCGAATACGTATCAGGCGATTACATATCGAAGAAGATGCCGGAAAACTGATACATGAAGGTGATTCAATAACCCAGGCGCAGTATTCTCTGGTAGATATGAATCGATGCGGGGTTCCTTTGGTTGAAATAGTTACTGAGCCTGATTTGTCTTCTCCTAAGGAAGCAAGAATATTTGTCGAAAAACTCAGATCAATCTTGAGATATCTTGAAGTCAGCAGCGGAGATATGGAAAAAGGTGCCTTGAGGTGTGATGCAAACATATCCATTTATGACGAATCGGCTCACTTACAGAGCAATAGAGTCGAAGTCAAAAATATGAATTCTTTTAGATTCATCGAAAAAGCTCTGGAATATGAACAGCAAAGAATAATAGAAGCTCTAAAGAATAATGAAGACGTCGAAAAAGAAACAAGAGGTTGGGACATAGCAACCAAGATGACTGTTTCCATGAGAGGGAAAGAAGAAGAAAGTGACTACAGATATTTCCCAGAACCTGATATACCACCGGTGATTGTTCCAGTAGAAAGAATAGAAGAAATAAAAAGATCTCTGGTAGAACTTCCAGATGAGAAGATCGAGCGTTTTGTCAGCGTGTACGGTATTCCAAAGTATGACGCAACGGTGCTTGCAATGAATAAAGAAATAGCTGATTTCTATGAAGCGTGCGTCAGAGAAATAGATAAACCCAAGGAAATCAGCAACTGGATAATGACAGAGATGCTCAGAGAGATGAAGTCGCTCGAATCGGAAAACATCACTATTACACCTGCTCATCTGTGCGAGCTGTTCAGATTGATGGAAAAAGGTGAAATATCGATGAAAATAGCCAAAGAAGTATTTCCCACAGTTTTCAGAACAGGCAAGATGCCAGGCGAAATTATAAAGGAAAGAGGTTTAAAGCAAATAAGCGATGAGAATTTGTTAGAGAACATTGTAAAGAAAGTTTTAGAAGATAATCCTAAAGCTGTGGAGCAATATAAATCCGGTAAAACTGGGGTTATAGGATTTTTTGTCGGTCAAGTTATGAAAGAAACTAAGGGTGCAGCTAATCCTCAAGTGGTAAATAAAATAATTAAACAGATATTGGGGTGATAGATCTGAAAAAAATTCTCGTTTTCCTGTTTCTTTCAATAAGTACAATGTGTTTTATGATAGAGCTTGATATCTCAAATCAGATACATCATTTCATAGATGTTGGAAATCTTTTGATCAAATTGAGTGAAAACGATTTGCAAGTTGGTTTTTTATTCGAAGATAACAGATCAAATTATGCCAAACTCGGCTTTCTTAAGGTCAAATCTTCAGATTCTTCGTTTAGGATAGGGGGAACTCTGGGCAATAGCTGGACAATTTTTTTAAAGATGGGAGTAAATATCTACGGGATCACACCGGGTGACTATACAGTAAACGTGGTTCTAAGCCCGAATATCAATTATATGCAATGGCAGATCAACCAAAAGTTTTTCTTAGGAAAAAATACATTGAGTTTTAGTGATTATGAAAGAATTGGATCTGTTTCTTTTGGGTTTAGCAGGGTTTATCTGAGATTTCAAGACAGGGAGTTTGGTGTATACAGAATCGATGATGGCATTTTCCCTGGGTTTTATCCCTATACAGTTGGCCAAACCGGAGAAGAAGGTCTTTTCATGGGGATAGGCTGGATGGACGGATTGGCTGGCTTTGTTTCATTCAGGCATCGCATTGTTTTGAAAGAATCTTCTGTGTTTTTAAATCCATTTGCTGTTGTGAAAACAGATTCGATCTACCCGGGAATAAAAATGGAACTTTTTGCAACAGATTTTAAAGCAAATTTGATCCTCACCACCAGGAAGGTGTTAATGAGTGTATCATTCTGATTATATCGGACTGTATGTGCATATACCTTTCTGTAAAGATAGATGTAATTACTGTGACTTCGTCTCTTACACAGATTTTTCGCTCGTAGAAGATTACTTTGAAAGCCTTTTGAAAGAAATAACTATTTGGAGTCAGTATGTTGGTAAAGTTTCGCTGAACAGTATATATGTTGGTGGTGGTACCCCAAGTGATATTCCATTGAAATATCTTGAGAAAACTTTTGACACAATCAGCAAAAGTTTCAATTTGTGTGATCCAGAGATAACGGTAGAAATCAACCCAAAATTCAGATATTTTTACGAACTGAGAAATCTCGGTGTGAACAGAATCAGCATGGGTCTTCAAGCGGCTGACGATACTGTTTTGAAAGCAGTAAATAGACGCCATTCGGTTTCTGAATTTCGGGAAACATGCAGAGAAGCTATGAATTATTTTGAAAATATCAATATAGATTTCATAATTGGTTTGCCATTTGAAAGTGAACAAACAATCTGGAATAATTTGAAAGTTATCAACGAATACAATCCAAAACATGTGTCTGTTTACATACTCGAATCTAAGCAGGAATTTTTAGACCAAGATACGTTAGCCGATCATCACGAGAGTTTCATCAGCGCACTTTTGGAAAATGGATATGAAAGATATGAAATATCAAATTTTGCTTATCCAGGCTATCGATGCAAACATAACCTGAAATACTGGAATAATGAAGATTACATAGGAATTGGGGTTTCTGCGGGCGGACATATTGGATTAAAGAGATATGTGAACAGTTCGAACATATTATTGTATATGGAATGCTTGAAAAACGGTAAATTTGCTTTCGAGTACTTCAAGGAAAACTCACCATTAGACGAGCTCAAGGAAACTCTGTTCATGGGTTTGAGACTTTCAAACGGAATAAAAATTGATAAATTGATGCAGTTGTCACCTGAATTGAAAATAGATGAATTAACATCTATTCTGAATGGATATTTGATTTATGATCAGGAAAGCCTAAGATTGTCCAGTACTGGCAAGGATTTTTCGAAATTCGTCCTTTCAAAAATAATAGATGAAAACATTCTTTTACATGTCATAGGGAGGTGAGTTATGTGGTTTTTATCGAAAACTTGGATAAATATAATTTCCACTATCCAGCAAATGTTGCTATTGTGTGTTCCAAACACGAAGAAAGAGTTAATCTCATGTCTGCTGCCTGGCATACACAGCTTTCTCACAATCCTCCACTTTATGGTATATCTATCTCACCAAAACGCTTTACACACGATCTAATTCTTGTTTCCAAGGAATTCACTGTAAATTTTCTGAGATTCGAACAGAGCCGTTTAGCTGCCTTTTTCGGAAAAACATCTGGAAGGGATATTGACAAGGTGAATGTTTTCGAAATAGATCTGTCAGAGAGTAGAAATGTGAAAGCACCTTTTTTGAAAGACAGCTATGCCGTCTACGAGTGTAAATTAGTTGATTTCAGAAACACCGGCGATCACACATTCTTTATCGGAAAAATCGTGGGCATTCATTACGATCCAAATGCTTTTTCACCCTCTTTGAATATATACCCAACTTTATACCTTGGAACTGATCTATATATCACAACCGACAATTCTAATAAACGCTTGCACGATGAAAAACAGGTAAAAGAATATCTATCCAGATGGGTGCAGGGTGGATAAAGGGAGTGAAATTAATGAGACGTCTGATAATTTTTCTCATGACAGCACTGAGTTCTTTCGTGATAGCCAGACAATTGATCCTTGCAACAACGACAAGTGCTTACAATACAGGACTCTTAGATTTTCTCAAGCCGGTTTTCGAAGAAAAATACAAGCATACCTTATCTATCATTGCTGTCGGAACAGGAATGGCTCTGGAATATGGAAAAAGGGGCGATGCAGACGTTCTGCTCGTGCACTCCCCACAGGACGAGGAACAATTTATGAAAGAAAATCATGGAATCTTAAGAGTGAGTTTCATGTATAATGATTTCATCATTGTTGGTCCAGAAGAAATTGAATTGCCAGCTTTCAAAAATGTGGAGGAGTTTTTCAAATATATATATGATAATAAACTTATGTTTGTATCTCGAGGAGATGAGTCCGGTACTCATAAAAGAGAGAAGCAGATATGGCAATTATCAAATCTGGTTCCGGAAAATGAAAAATGGTATATAAAAACAGGGCAAAGTATGGCAAAAACCCTTTTGATTGCAGATGAGAAAAGAGGATTTACTCTAACTGATAGATCGACTTTTCTTTCTCTAAAAGACAGGCTTGATATGAAAATCTTCTTTGAAGGCGATCAAAAACTCTTAAATATTTACAGCTTAATAGTTGTAAATCCTAACAAAAGCAATAAAATCAATTATGAAGGTGCTCTTGATTTTGTCAGGTTTATTCTCGATCCTTCAACTTTAAAGATGATTGAAAGTTATTCTGTAAATAACACGAAACTGTTCAATCTTCTATTCAAGCCAAGATGAATGAAATCGCCGAAATATCTCTGAGATCTATATATGTTAATTCATCCGCCATTTTGATATCAACCGTAATTGCAGTGCCTTTAGCACTGGTTGTTGATTTTTTCTCATTCAAATTCAAAAAAACCGTTGTACTGACTTTCCAGACCCTGACGGGTGTTCCACCTGTCTTGATAGGCTTACTCGTTTATCTCCTTCTATCAAGAAATGGTCCAATGGGGAACTTGGACCTTCTTTTTACCTCGGCTGCAATGATTTTCGCGCAGGTTTTGATAGCAATCCCTATTATTTTTTCAGTATGTTATTCTCATTTTTCAAAAGTGGATGAAAAACTCAGGATTATCATGAAAACACTCGGTGCAAATAAATTTCAACAAATGATGGGTATACTTGAAGAATCTTTTGCCGGAGTAATCAATGCAATATTGACAGCTTTTGGAAGAGTTGTTGGTGAGGTTGGTGCAGTTATGATTGTTGGTGGAAATATTTCCGGAAAAACACGAATTTTAACAACGTCGATTGTTCTCTACACAAACATGGGAAGGTTTGAATCAGCCATTATTTCCGGGATAGTACTTTTGTGCATCGCATTTACCATCAACTGGGTAGTCATATTTATATCGAATATATGGAGAGTTCATGATGCTGTACGAGATTGATGGCCTCTCATTCAGCTACGATTCTAAGTTCACTCTGTACATAGAGAAATTTGAAATCGAAAATGGCATTGTCGGTATAACTGGACCATCAGGAAGTGGCAAGACAACTTTTCTTCTCAATCTTGCCTTTTTATACACTGGAAGATGGAAAATCTTCAGATTCATGGGGGAAGATGTAAGCAATGAGGGCCTTCAAAGATTGAGAAAGATTGTCACTTATGTTCCACAACACCCCGTGTTATTCAGAAAAAGTGTTTTTGACAACATCGCCTATCCATTGAAAATCAGGCAATTGTCAGATGAGCAAATAAAGGAAAAAGTTTGTAAAATTGCCGAACAATTGTTTATTCAGGATATTCTCGAAAAAAAGGCCTGGCAAATTTCTGGAGGGCAGGCAAAAAGGGTATGCATAGCACGTGGCTTTGTTTTTGAACCGAAGGTTGTACTTTTAGATGAACCGACATCAGACCTCGATGATACTAACAAACAAATGGTTGAAAATTTCGTATTGAAAACATCAGAAAAAACGAATATTATCGTTGTATCGCATGATAAAGAACAATTATCAAGGTTGTGTGAAAGAGTATTTTTTCTTGAAAATGGCAGACTTTATTTTTAAGTTCCAGCTGTTCACGAGTGGTGTGGCAGGGAAGCCTGCGATTTTAATCGTGAGAGGAATTGCTGCCTCTCCTCAAAATTAGCAGATCAGAGATTTTATAAAGATATTTTTTGTGCAAAAATATCGCTTTTTATGCACTATCTTCGTCAAAAGCTTGCGAGGGTATTATGCGGGAGTGCATCTGAATATCTCGCGGAGATGTGATACTTATCAAGTACTGCCGCTGTTTTGCTGATTTGATTGAATTACTTATTTACGGTCCCCCGCCGAGAAAACCCACATGTGAAATGAAAGGCAGGATAGATACCTGATAAAAATAGGAAAAAAGAGAGTATACTAAGAAATAGCTTGGATACCCAAGCTGTAGGGGTGGGCCGCTCCGGACTTAAGCCTGTGAAGGGGCGAAAGTTTCTGTAAGGCAGGAAGCCCGCTCCTTTAGAAGCGGGAGGAGGTCACAAGAACCTTTTGATCTCCTGGATAATATATTATCTTTCTTGCTAAAAATATCCCATCCATGAGAAAATTTCCTACGGAAGTTTGATAACATTTGCATTCACAAGAACTTTTTCCATAATTCTTCCGGCTTTAATTCTTTCTTCGATCTTTTTCCTGAGTTCCTGATCGCTTAAAGGCTTTTGTGCAACACCCTGCTCGATAGCCTTCTTAGCAACTGCGATCGCTTCTTCAACATAGACCTGGTCTTCTTCCATTGTTGGAACTATGTATTCTTCATGTATACCTTTTTTATAAGCAAAATCTGCAATAGCTTGAGCTGCAGCCACACACATTTCATCTGTTACCTTTGTTGCCCTGACATCGAGCACCCCTCTGAAGATGGCTGGAAAGCCAAGAGAGTTGTTCACCTGGTTTGGAAAATCACTTCTGCCTGTTGCGACTATTCTCGCGCCCGCTTGCTTTGCCTCCCAGGGCCAGATCTCTGGAACAGGATTGGCTCCTGCAAAAACGATGGCATCTTTGTTCATCGTCTTTATCCATTCTGTTTTTATCACCCCGGGCCCACTTTTTGAATAGGCTATGCATACATCTGCACCTTTTAAAGCTTCTTCCACGCCCCCAGAGATATTTTTTTCATTCGTTTTGAGCCATAAACTTTTAGTTATCTGGTCAAAATTCTTTGCTCTGTCTTTAGTTATTACACCATTTACATCACAGGCAATTATCTTTCCCAAATCGATCCCTATTCTATCGAGGAGTTTTAAAAGTGCGTAATTAGCACTACCGGCTCCTATCAAAGCGATACGAATTTCTTTCAAATCTTTTTTAACCACACGAACGGCATTTATAAGGGCAGCAAGTGTAACTGTTGCGGTCCCCTGTTGGTCATCATGAAACACCGGAATAGAAAGTTCCTCCTGAAGTTTTTGAAGTAACATAAAACATTTCGGATTTTCAATATCTTCGAGATTGATACCCCCTATAGACGGCGAAATCCATTTACAAAACTGAATTATTTCATCAATATTTTTAGTTCCTATGCAGAGTGGTATAGCATCAACACCGCCGAGGTACTTAAAAAGAAGTGCTTTACCTTCCATGACAGGCAATCCTGCTTGTGGCCCTATATTCCCTAATCCGAGAACTCTCGTTCCATCACTCACTATTGCGATGGCATTACCCACGTTTGTATATTCGTAGACCGCCTGCTTATCATTGACTATACTTTGACAAACTGCAGCCACACCAGGTGTGTACCAGACGGCAAAATCGTCGTACGATCTGACAGGAACCTTCGGAGCTAATTGAATTTTTCCCTGATAATGAGTGTGCAAAGCCAGAGACTCTTGAGATGGTTTTTCAGCTTTTTTTTTCATGTTTTCAAAAATATCTTCCATTTTCACCACCCTTAATTTAAACCCCGCCGGGAGCGGGGTCAAAAACTTGTCTCAATCATTATACACTTACCCATTGAATATTCTGCATCGTTGTTTTTCAAAAAACTTTCGATGTCTTTCGAGCCTGCACCCGGTTGAAACCAAAGTCTTTTAAATCCAAGATTAAGGGCTTTTTGTGTTTCCTCCAAACCCTGATCTGGTGGTAAAACAAAAACTAAAAGCTCTATATCTTTCGGAAGCTCCTCAAGATTCTTAAAACATTTCAATCCTTCGATAGTATCGCTCTTAGGGTTAACCGGATAAACCTCAAATCCTTTCGAGCGCAGATCTCTTACAATTTTATTGCCATATTTTTCTCTGTTTTTACTTGCGCCGATAACCGCGATTTTCCTGTAATTCCTGGGGTCCACCAATTATCCCCCCCATTGAACTAAAGATGCATCTTGCACTAACCCACTTCTTTTTACAGCATTCTCAAGTACATGAAGAATGAGTTCTTCATAAGTTAAATCAGCAACTTCTGCTATTCTTGGTAAATCAGAAAAACCTCTTGCCATACCTGGAAGTGGGTTAATCTCCAGAAAATATGGATTGTTATCTTCTTGAGAAACCCTCAGGTCCATCCTCGCTACATCTTTAATCTCGAGGGTTTTACAGATCTTCACTGCCATGTTTTTCAGCTTTCTTTCCAGCATAAGATCGATCTTTGCTGGACAGGTGTAATCTACATAATAATCTGAATTTTTCTTGACCTTATAACTGTAAAATTCTTTGCCATGTTTAAAATGTATCTCCATTATTGGAAGCACATAGTATTTATTTCCTTCCTGCAAAACACCAATAGTGAATTCTCTACCTCTGATGAATTCCTCTACCAAAACTGGTTCGCTGTAAATAGAAAAAAGTCTGTCGATTTCTTTTTTGTACTCATCATAATTGTGCACAAGCCCAGTTTCAGAAATACCTTTTGAAGAACCTTCCGCATTGAGTTTTAAAATCAGGGGAAATCTCATGTTTTTTCTCAATTTTTCCTGCGGTGATCGAATCACCTGAAAACGTGGGGTTTTGATATCTTTGGTCAAAAGTATCTGCTTCGTGAGCGCTTTGTCAAGACAAACTGCAAGAGTCGTTGCATCTGAACCCGTGTAAGGAATGTTGTAAAAAGAAAGAATAGCAGGAACTTGAGCTTCTCTGGCTCTACTGTAAGTACCTTCTGCAAAATTATAGACGATATCAACTTTTTCGGATGTAAGGGCAGGAATGAATTTTTCCGGCACAGCTTCCATTAAAACAACCTCATGTCCTCCACTCTCGATAGATTTTTTAATGTCCATGACGACTTCCATACTGTCATACTCTGCTTCCCAATCTTCGACATCCGGCCTTGTTCCTCTTGGTAAGTTATAGGCTAACCCCACTTTCGTAAAAACCACCTCCATGGTTTTTGTCAAATCGATTATCACGCATACTGGTCAAAAAATTTATTTCAATATATGGCTAATCTTTTGTCTTTTTCTTAAACAAAAAAGGCGGCATCGCCGCCTCAGTCAAAAATCGAAAAACTGCCTTATTGAACATCAACGGAAAACTCATACTTCCTACTGTTACCAGCATAATCTTTAAGCACAATCTGAATTGTTGAATCAACAGCTATATTAACCGAAATGCTAACAGAATATGTGTTATCACCCTCATCAGATTTTTCCCACTCATCACCAGGCAGGGTAGGAGAATTATTGACATAAATGAAACATCTTTCCCAGTCAATATATGGTTCAGATACATCAAATCTCAGTGGTTTATTGCCAGAAGTAGATGTGGCCACTTCGCTCTCATGAATTGATTGACCATTAAATTCTACATTACTTATTATAGGAGATAGATTGTCATACATAATTGCAATTGTTCCATTTGTTACATGGCCAACCTGATCATAAATTGCAAGATTTATGTTGTTCATTCCGAGATCCAAACCAAAGCTGTGCGTGCCACTTTGTGTTTCAAGAAAAGTAGCAGATCCTTTTGTCAGTTCTGCTTTAAGGAAATTATCGTCCTCGCTATCCCAGATCACATTAACATTACCCTGATTGGTATAGTAGGTATCGATCACAAAAGTAGCGTCACAAGTGAATTGATTTATTCTTGGTGCAAGGGTGTCGATGCTAACATCCTGGCTAATTTCGCTTTTGTTGTTGGCTCTGTCGTAAATCTCAAATCTAATGGTTTTTGAACCCTCGTAGTTCTCCGGTGGATTGTACTCCACAATCCTGCTTACTTCTTCGCGTGACAAATTGATTGTTTCTATCAGTAAGCCATTTTCGTAAACATTCAGTGCTTTCATGCCTGAAAGATTATCTGAGAAACTCAGATTGAATGTAACTGTTCCAGATGCAATGGGTGAAGGTTCAAAATCTATGGATATATTATTTGGAGGAAGCGTATCATAATAAAGAGTACCTGAATAATTTGCAATGTTGCCTGCTGTGTCTTTAAGATACAGCGAGAATGGTGCAGAGCTATTTTGGCTTAAGCCATGCACAAAAGTAAAATTACTTTGAGGTAAGATCGGTTCACCATTGATAATAAGATATGCTTCCTGAACTCCATAGCTTTCTTCTATTTGAAGAGTAATGTTTTCTTCGTTCGTATAAATCCTCCCACTATCACTTAGCAAAGTTGGAGCGCTATTATCGAATAGCACTTCTTTGAAAGAATTGACATTTTCCATATTTGATTCATTATCAGCACAATCGTATACTTTCAAAGCAAGTTTGTGCGTTCCATCGTTATAAATGGCTGTATTTAATGCAAAGACATATCTATATTCGCCATTTTCTACAGGCGATGTAATGGTTGCTTTTTTGATATCATCGACATATAGCTCTACTTTCTGCACATCATAGGGTACGTCTGTTCCGGTTATCTGAGCCGCGATTTCTATTGTGCCTCTATAAATACTCCTGTTACCAAATGTCTCAGTATCTGGAAGCTGCATAGTTACAGCTATTTCTTCCTTGTTATCCAGAATTACTGGAATCTCCCCTTCGCCAGTCGCACCGCTTGTTGTAGTTGCAATTGCCCTGAATCTGGCTACACCATCGGAATAACTCGTCAAAGATATATTCTCAAAGGTCCAGCTGTTTGTCGCAAGATCTGATTTTTCACCGATCTTTTCTGTTCTACCTGATGGATCAGTGATCCAAAGCTCAACTTTGTAGATCGGCTCGGTGTTGTCCAAAAAGCTAACCTTCACATCGCTGACAGTTCTAATTATTTTTTTGCCATCGTTGTTTGTCCCATAATATTTACCCTCCGGTATGTCGAGATGGACGATAGGCGCTGTGAGGTCTTCAACAACAAGATCTTGCTGTGCTATCAAAGTCGTGTTATCGAACACGTCTACAGCCTCAAGATTGACTTTGAAGCTACCAACCTGTGCAGGTGTAAACATTGGAACATCTTGGTTACTTATAAACTTTTCTTTTAGCATAGTCCCGGTGTACTCATACAGTTTTTTAACCGTTTGTTCGTAAAGTCCTCCATTTGTTTCGTTATCTACGATTCTTATTCTGACTTCCTTTATACCCGTGTCATCTGTGACTTTGAACTGTGTGTTGTTGTTAAAGCTTCCTCTGATTTGAATCAAAAGCTGTGCGCCCATATCGTAGATATCGGCAGGTGGATAGAGCTGCATGGTTCTAAAGTAATCTATTTCTGGAGGTGTCTGTTCGTACGCAAAAATTACGAAGTTTCGAGTTGTTTGGTTGTTATCAAGGTCTGTTACGATTATTTTGAAATAGTTTTCAAACGGATCTAATTTGCTTAGGGGTATATCGCAAATAAGTGTGTTGCTACTTGAGGTAGATAAATTTGTATAAGTACCGGATATTTTCTTTTGTAGCTGGATACTGGCTATTTGTCTGTTATCGCTTGCAACGATGTTCACTGTAGGGGTACTTGACATTGCTACATCGTAGATACCACCTTCTACGATATCCTGTGAATTGACTCTGGCCTGTGTTATGATTGGTGGCTGGCTATCAACAACATTGACTGTTGTTCTTCCAACTCCTTCTTCACCCGCTGTTGTTTTTCCAGAGAAGTTTAATGTATAAGTTCCTGGCTCACTGAAGAACGTTGATGGTATTGTTGTTTGATAGATGCTGTATGTTGAGGTTGTAACGATTGGATCTGGTACGGAAAGTTCTAATTTTCTCGAAGCGTATGAAATTTCGAATTTTTCATTCTCAGTTAAATATACACTCACCTTTGCCCTTACAATCAAATCATAGCCACATTGATGTTGCTGCCCAGGTAAAGGTTGCTCAAAGACTACGCCAAGGTCCAATATATTCACAGAAACAGATGTTGCATCTGACAGGTTTATATCGTTTTTGTAATAGAAATCTATTTGATACTCACCAGATGACTGAATCTCCCACTGCGCATTAAATGTATAGACTGGTCCATCACCAATAGCCACAACAGGAATTTTCTCATCCACAGGTCCTTTGATATCAAAATAAGCTTCAGAAGGTTTATTTGTATCAACAACTTGGGCATTTAAGGAAAGACTCATATTCTGCGCAAAAGGCGTTCTAAAGCCTTCTTCAGGTTGCAAAATTTTTGCAATGGGTCTTTCAGTAACAACCATCACCGTACCTGTCGCTTCTGCAGTAAAACCTTCTGAATCTACAACAACAACTTTTACATTATGGGCACCAAGAGTTGTGGCAATCCAGTCCCATTCAAAGGTATTAACAACAGGTGTCGTGGAAGATCTTTTAATATCGTTAACGTAGAAATCGCATTTACTCAATCCAAGATCATCCTGCGCAACTACTTTGAAATGAACTGTCTCGCCCTGATTGAGGATTGACGGAGCGTACGAGAATTCTTTTATCTTTGGAGCCTTTACTATATATGCTTCATCAACAGGAAATTGCCCTTTCTGCGAAGAGCTGTTTTCGGAACTATCTTTTGCAACAACAATTACCTCGTAATTTCCTTTCTGTGTAAATGTTTCGGTAAGAGTAAAAACTCCACCACCCATTGAAGAAGCCTTTAAAGGCCCTTTGTTTTCAGGACCGGTGAATTGAAAGGTCACTTCCTTTACTTGAACGTTATCTGTTACAAATACATAGAAAGTATAGGCTTCATTTACTGGCACCCCGTAAGGTGGCGTGAAGTAAATGACAGGTGCCTCGGTATCAATCACCCCGACATTTATAGTATAAACAGATTCCGTTGATCCGCCTGAGTCATCCATTGCAACTGCTTTTATTTTGTGAATTCCCTTTATTGCGATCCATTCATGTATATATGGTTCTTGCGTAAAAGTTCTGATAGACACATTATCTATATAAAGCACAACTTGATTTACCCTTGAATCATCACTCGCGCTAATTTCTATTCTAACTACGTCGCCTTCCTTTGGGGTTGGATTATCAACTTGTATCGAAATAGATGGTGGTAAATTCGTTCCAACTTTGATTGAACCGGGCAATACTGTGTAGTTGTTTCTCGAATCATACGCTGTAACAGTAAAACTGTACGGATCATTTGATCCTACGTTTCTTGTTAGATTCCAGAGAATTTCTGTGGCAGGATTTGTTGGTATGTACATTATTTCTTGACCGTCATTGAAGGTGATTTTTGATATGCCGCTTTCATCTTTTGCAAGAATTGTTATATTGGCATTTGTACCTGGTGCAACTTTTACAGGGAGATTTAAAAATTCTATTTCAGGTCCAGAAGAATCTCCAACCACAGAAACATTTATAGTTGTTTTTGCAACACTCTCATTTCCCTCATTATCTTTAGCATAGGCTTCCAGTTGATAACTACCTGCCTGCGCCTGAAAAGAATATTTTCCTTCAACAAGATCAACTTCCTTTTTGTTTATTCTTAAACCCACGATTCTGACGCCACTTTCTGAATCTTCAGCCGAGACATGCACAACAACCATTTCGCCAGGTTTGGGTCCTTTCGGAGAATATTCCAGCGAAACCACAGGTTCTTTCATATCTTTCGTTTTGAATGATCCAACCACCTTGTTTGAATGGTTACCAGCCCTGTCGAAAACGACAACTTTCAGGGTAAATGAACCATATGGAGCAGGAAAAGAGATTTCTCCTGATTGTGTTGCAGTGTGTATTTTTTTATCATTCGCATATATTTCAATTCTATCAATGCCACTTTGATCCGACGCAACCACGTTCAACACAATGTCTTCCCCGGCAAAGTTAGTCAATTTTGAAACAGAAACCTCCAGGGTTGGAGGAATTTTATCAAGCATAGCGCATGAAGCAATGAAAATGGATACGACCAAAAGCAGGATAATCTTTTTCATCATCTCACCTCAAGCAAAAATTGCAAATTTTCAATGCTGTTTTCATAAATATCGCTGATACCGGATGGTATGAGATAGTACCTTCCTTGAGTCAATGAAACAGCACCAACATAAGATGCCTGTTTTAAATCATCTGAGACACTTTCCTGGACCAAAATGATTTGCGATACCGGGTTTATGTTCGGAAATCTATCTGCGGAAACTATAACTGTAACTGTTCCTCCCTGCTTCACGGAGGTATCATCACTTACGGTTAATCTCACTCCATAATATCCGGCATCAATACTTGTAAATTCGTCTGTTTTCAGTTCGGTTGTGCCAATCCTGAACAATTCAATTTTCGGTGGCTGAATATCCTGAACATCAACTTGAATCGCATCTCTCCCAATTCTGCCATCATTTGTTTCCAGCACAGCTGATAAAATATGCCTTCCTGATACCGCACTCCAGCTATATGAGAACGATGTTCCCTGTAAAACAACGATATTGTCGACATAAAAAGTGATTTGTTTGATCTGTGTTTCACTGGTCTTCACATCCAAATTAACAAGATCTCCTGCACTTGGGTTGAGTGGGCTCACTTCAAGCTCTATATTTGCTGGACCAATTCCAACGGCGAAAACCCCGCTTTCGATAGTCGATTTTCCACGTACATCTTTCACAGATATCAATGCCGAATGATGACCGGCATCAAATTTTCCCAAATTCACAGACAGGTTGATCGAATTCACACCTGTGAAAGTTTCATTATACGACTCAACGCCATCACATTCTATGGTTACTGATGAAATCTCTGTATCATCCGATATCTGCAGATTCAAAATTACATTGTCTTCAGTGGAAAAGAACGATTTCTGGAAATTCACCTCAACTGATGGAGGGCCAGAATCAACAGGATAAACGCGCAGTTCAGTTGACGTTGATGTTTTAGAAAAATCTCCGGTCGATACAACTACATTTAGAGGATACTCACCTTCGGACAATTGAGGTAATTCGAGAATAATTGGTCTATCAATAGTCTGAGCTTCAACCGAATTATTTGCGACTTTTGCTACAACTTTGATAACATCGCTCTCATTATCTTCTGCCATAACCGAGAGGTAGATGCTTGAATTAGTTTCAGGAAAAGCTGGTAAAACCTTAATTTCTTTTACATCCGGAGCTGTTTGATCAATAACTTTTACTATTCTCTGATCAGTTCCATTTTGCCCAAATATATTTTCAACATAGCCTTCAAGCAAATAAGTATCTGCTTTTGAGGGTTTCCAGGAATAAGTTAGAGGTAATTTGTCCCCATTTACGACAGTCTGGCCATTTATACTTATTTTTGCCATAGTGATACCTATATCAAGTGAAGATGAAAGATTAACCGTCACAGTGCTGTCAGTTGTGGGCAAAGGCGGATCAACAGCAAGAGATATTGACACATCAGGTCTTTGCTGACACGAAAAAACAAGTGATAATATCACCAGAATGAACAAAACTCTCAATCGCTTCATTATAAACACCTCTATTATTATATTTCATCGTACAAACCTGACAGTCCTTGAGAGAATGGGTATAATTTCTGCAGGGGTGAGATTTTTGAATATATTATGGTTTTCTATAATTGTTTTTCTTTTCTTTGCGCCGTTTTTCTATTTTTACGAAGATGGTCAGTTCAGTCACAGGGAACTGGCATATCCAGATAGTCAGTTTGTGAAAATAGATGACCTTGAGATTCATTACAGAAAATATGGACAAAGTGACAGGTATATGATTCTTCTACATGGATTTGGTTCAAGTACTTACACATGGGAAAAGATTACCAGAAAACTTTCTGAGCATTTTACATTGATTTCATACGATAGACCCGGTTTTGGCCTCACAGAAAGACGGTTTGATCTGAAATACAATCCATATACAAATGAATATCAAATAGAGCTGCTCAAAAAATTTATGGATCATTTTGACATTAAAAAGGCTATTTTGGTGGGAAATTCAGCTGGTGGTTTTGTCGCATTGAATTTTACTCTAATTTATCCTGAAAAAGTTGAAGCACTTGTTCTGGTAGATGCTGCTGTTTTCAACAAAGATTGGACGAATGATTCTATCAGATTTTTGATGAACATCCCTCAGGTAAATCACGTTGGACCAGATGTTGTTGGAAAATTAATGTTGAAATCTTTTGAAGAAACGCTTGATAATTCTTATTTTGATCCATCAAAAATTACAGAAAAGGATAAAGAAGCATATAAAAAGCCAGCAAAGATCTTCGGTTGGAAAAAGGCACTATGGGAACTTGCAAAATCCACACAGTACAAAGATATAACTGGAGATCTTGAAAAAATCCAGGTTCCTGTAATTGTAATACACGGCAAACAGGATAAATTGATACCACTGAAAAGTAGTGAGGAACTTGCAAAGGTGTTGAAAAATGCCACTTTATGTGTTATAGACAACTGCGGGCATTTACCACAAGAAGAGTGCCCCAATGAGTTTGTTGAATGCTTATTGAATAATTTTTCAATGTGATACTCGATTCTGTGTGTCACAGTTTTGTAACCAAATCTATCATCGGTTTGTGTATAATTTTGTGTGCTCCCGCTTTGCCGGAGGTAGGCAAGGCCGTCAGACCGAGGGAGGAGGACTTATATGGAAAGAATCTATGAAAGTATGTTCATCATTGATCCGCGCCTGAATGACGAAGAAAGAGAAACGCTTGTTGAAAGGATTAAGGAAATTATCTCCGAGCGCGTGAAAGGAACTATTCAAACTGTCAACCGCTGGGGATTGAGAAAGCTTGCATACCCAATCTCGCACTTGACAGAAGGAGATTACACTGTTTTGCTTTTCAAGGCACCACCTACAGATTTAAACAAACTTGAAGAATTCTTCAGAGTAACACCTCAAATTTTGCGCTGGCAGACTTTCAGAAGAGAAGATCTTGAGAAAAAATCGCAAAAAGAAGAAATACCAGCCGAAGAAAATAAGGAATGAGGTGACTCGATGCCTTATTTCAACAAAGTTATCCTCGTTGGCAGGATAACGCGAGATCCAGAAATTCGGTTCACTACCTCCGGTAAAGGCGTTGCATCGTTTTCTCTTGCTGTGGATAGGCCAACAAGGGCCAATGCATCAAGTGACCAGCAAACGACTGATTTCATAAGAATCGTTGCTTTTAACAAACTGGCTGATTTTGCAAAACTTTATCTAAAAAAAGGATTGCTCATCCTCGTAGAAGGCGAATTGAGGCTCCAGAGATGGCAAGCGCGGGATGGCACTAACAGAACAACCGCAGAAATATGGGCGAGAGACATAAGGTTTCTGGAGAAAAAAACAACTGAAAGTGAATCAGATTCCTTCGTAAGAGAAGAACCAGTAGAAGAAATTCCCGATGAAAGTGAGATTGAAGAACATGATCCAGATGAACCACCATTTTAAGGAGGGGTGAACTGATGGCACAGCAACAGAAGAAAAGAAGAAAAAGAAAGGTAAAAAAATGTAAGTTATGCGAAATGAAAGTTGAGTATGTAGATTACAAAGATCTACGCTTATTAAATGAATTTCTCACAGACAAAGCAAAGATAATACCAAAGCGCGTTACAGGAAACTGCGCAAAGCACCAGAGAATGATTAAAATTGCCATCAAAAGAGCAAGGCATATGGCATTGCTGCCATTTATAAAGCTTTGAAAGATTTTGTTTTTTTTGCTTGCAGAGGGACCTCCGTCCCTCTGTTTGTTTTTAGCAAATTCAAGGAGGTAGACTATTATGAAAAAAACAGCTGTTCTTGCCATTGGTGGTAATGCAGTTAATAAACCTGGGGAGAGACCTACTGCTGAAAATATGCTCAAAGCTCTCAATGAAGCTATGGGATATTTGAGTGATATGCTTGAAGAGTACGATATAGTTATCACTCATGGAAACGGCCCACAGGTTGGGAATATACTGATTCAGCAGGAAATGGCAAAAGATGTGATACCTCCTTTTCCACTGGATGTAAATGACGCCCAAACACAGGGTAGTCTTGGATACATGATAGTTCAATCTTTGAGAAATCAACTACAAAAAAAAGATATAAAAAAGCAAATCGCTGCGGTTGTTACACAGATAATCGTTGACAAAAACGATAAGGCTTTTCAAAATCCATCAAAACCGATCGGTCCATTTTATACAAAAGAAGAAGCTGAGAAATTGTCAAGATTAAAAGGGTGGATAATGAAAGAGGATGCAGGGAGAGGTTATAGAAGAGTGGTTCCGTCACCAAAACCGCTTGATATTGTTGAAAAAGACGTGATTAAAATGTTGCTTGAAAATGACGTAATAGTCGTAGCCGCTGGTGGCGGTGGCGTACCTGTGATAGAAAAAGATGGCTTTTTGCACGGTGTGGAGGCTGTTATAGATAAAGATAGAGCAAGTTCACTTCTTGCAATAGAAATAAATGCTGATCTGTTCGTGATATTAACCGGCGTTGAAAAGGTGTCTTTGAATTATAAAAAACCAGATCAGATAGATCTTGATACACTTTCTGTGAAAGATGCAAAGACATATCTTGAACAAGGGCAGTTTCCATCTGGAAGCATGGGACCAAAGATAGAATCAGCAATAGAATTTGTCGAAGCAACAGGGAGAGAATGTATAATAAGCGATATCTCAAAACTGAAACAGGCGCTGAATGGTTTAACAGGGACACGCATAAAAGCATAGTTGAAATACTCTGAGGACTTGAAAAAGAAAAATACTTGTGATAAGATTACTTTAGTTCATACAGGTGGGTGCGTAGCTCAGAGGGAGAGCGTCTGCCTTACGAGCAGAAGGTCGTAGGTTCGAGTCCTGCCGCACCCACCAAGGAAATGGCCAGGTAGCTCAGTTGGTAGAGCACTGGACTGAAAATCCAGGTGTCGGCGGTTCGATTCCGCCCCTGGCCACCAATATAACATTTAGCCCGGTCAAAATGACTGGGCTTTTTGTTTTTCATAGACCCTCGATGGATCTGTTTCTGAAAATTGAATGGGTACTATTCGGTTGCCTATATCTTCTGCAAATAATCTGCGGATAATTCTATGCTTTGCTATCGAATCAACAAATTTTT
The DNA here is from genome assembly GCF_000017865.1 of Pseudothermotoga lettingae TMO. Taxonomy (GTDB): domain Bacteria; phylum Thermotogota; class Thermotogae; order Thermotogales; family DSM-5069; genus Pseudothermotoga_B; species Pseudothermotoga_B elfii. Next base: position 841,162 of record NC_009828.1, on the reverse strand, counting down.
TCATCAATATCCGTTGGATCTAATTTGACTGGCTTTGGATCCTGTCTATCGTGTAATCTTAATTTCATGCCAACCCCCTCTTGCAATAGCAACTCATCATGAAAAATCTACATATAATCAACTTTGACAGTTTTGAAAATTATCCTTTTTACACATCAGACTTGCTTATTCTTTCATATAATTTTGTATAGTTTCGAATTTGACTTTCATAAACTATATTGATATTATCAATTTGGAGGGGTCTAATTGTTTACAGAGGAAAGAAGAAGTTTTATTATCGATTTTTTACGAAAGAAAGGAAAAGTAACTGTAAGTGAACTGACAAAACAGTTAAAGGTTAGCAGTGTGACTATTAGAAAAGACCTTGATTTTCTCGAAGCTAACGGAATACTGGTGCGAACTCACGGAGGAGCTATATTACCCGATCACTCTCGATCAGAATGGAATTTTTTGAAGAAAATACATCAGAGAGAAAATGAAAAAAAGCGTATAGCAAAAAAAATAATATCTTTGATAGAAGACGGTGATACGGTCATTCTTGATAGCAGCAGTACTAATTATTACGCAACATTCGAGTTGAGAAAAGCAGATTTGTCAATGGTTACAATAGTCACAAATAATGTATTTATCGCGGGAAAATTAATAGAACTTGGAATAGAGGTCCTTGTACTTGGTGGAGTTGTCAGGGAAAATAGCCTGTCATTAGTGGGACCGTGGGCTGTTAGATTTCTCGAGGAAATAAACGTCGATAAAGCATTCTTGGGTACCACAGGTTTTTCTGTGGAGAAAGGTTTTATGACACCAAGCGTGGTCGAAGCAGATGTGAAAAAAGCAATGATTCGCAGCGCCTCGAAGGTCTATATAGTAACTGATTCCACAAAATTTGCCCGCAATGCTTTCGCTTCTTTCGCCTTACCAGAGGATATAGATGGGATCATAACCGATGAGGAAATTCCAAGAGAATACGAAGCTTTTCTTCTGGAAAAAGGCATAAAAGTGTATAAAGTGTGAGGGGGGTTAATCCAATGGCTGAGAATATTGTTGAAAAGTTCGAAAAATTATTCAAAGGCAAATACAAAATCTATTACAGTTCTATCCGAAAATTAGAAAAATCGTTTTTTTTCATGATAAGGGATCAAAAGCAAAAATATTTGATTTCAATAGCCAAAAAGAGAATATGTGAAAAATTTGAGGGTAAAAAGATAGGCAGGATCAACGACTTAGATATCCTGATGTGCCCAACGAACGATTATAACTGTAAGGTAATAAGGACTTTATTCAATATAAACCCATCTGTTTGCAAGAAAAACACATCTTTTGGATTTGGTGATAGGTTAGGACTGGCTACACCGGCGCATACTACTCTGATCAATAAATATGATGTTTTTCCAGTGCTGGCACAGCAATCTGTGAGAGAACTTTCGAGAACACACAGGAATTTCAAAGATGTATTGGACAGCGCAATCTGGGGAATATTTGAAAGCGGTTATGAAGGAGAATTTGGTGCCGATGCTGATCATGTAAAAGACATTAACGATTTGATGCAAGCAGCATACGAAGGTTATAGCATGTACACTGTAGATCCATCTGATCACGTTAAAAACATAGATAAAATTAATCAAGGAGAGCTCGTTGAATTCTATAAATCCCACCCTCTCAGGAAAGAAATTGAGATGATTTACTCAGGAAAAGTTTTCTCATTCGAAAAAAGCAAATTCACGATGGAAGATAAAGAGCTTTTCCGGATATTTGTAACATATGTAGATGCCATAGAGCACGTAGTAAAGTGCTATGAAGCCATCAAAAACACCAAGAAAAACTTTGATTTTGAGGTTTCAATCGATGAAACATCTATTCCCACTTCTCCATTAGCACATATTTTCATAGTACATGAACTCAGAAGAAGGGGGGTAGATTTTCAAACCCTTGCTTTGAGATTCGTAGGGCAGTGGCAGAAAGCAATTGATTACATTGGAGATTTGTCGGTTCTCGAATCGGAGCTTTCCATGCACTGTGAGATTGTAAAGTCACTTTCGGGGTACCGGTTATCACTACACTCTGGAAGTGATAAATTCAGTGTTTATAGAATTTTTACACATTACTGCGACGGAAAATTGCATGTGAAAACTGCTGGAACGAGTTATCTGGAAGCCATCAGGACTGTCGCGGAAGCTTCACCATCTTTGTATAGAAATATACACAAATACGCACTCACTTGCTTTGAAAAAGATAACACTTCTTACCATGTAACAGCCGATATCAACAAAATACCTGATGTTGACAATGTTGAAGATAGCAAAGTTGTTAATCTGCTGGACATACCAGAAGTACGGCAATTGATACATATAACGTATGGCTCAGTTCTGACAGAAAAAATAAATGGAAAATATCTGTTCAGAGATGAAATCTATAGAATTCTTCATGAAAATGAATTTCTGCACTACAAACGCATAAGAGATCATCTGGGGAAACATCTTGAATTATTGAAAAATTAGGGAGGTGTGGTGAATGAAAAATGCTTTCAAGATCTTTAGTCTTGAGGAAAAAGTAGTTGTAATAACTGGAGGAGCAGGAATACTTGGTTCGGCAATAGGAACAGGGCTGGCAAATTTTGGCGCCAAGATTGCTCTTTGTGATATCAAAAACGCAGAAACCAGGGCTGAAGAAATTTCAAAAAATGGTGCAATTGTAAAAGGTTATTACATGGACGCACTTGATGTCGAAAGTATCAGAAAAACATCAGAAATAATTTTGAACGACTTTGGAAAAGTAGACGTGCTCATCAATGCGGCTGGAGGCAATATGCCACAGGCAACCACATCAGCCGAGATGAGCTTCTTCGATCTTCCTATGGATGCTTTGCAAAAAGTGGTCTCATTAAATCTTTTCGGTGGGGCTATTCTTCCATCCCAGATATTTGGAAGATTCATGGCCAAGAACCAGGAGGGTGGCTCAATAATAAATATCTCTTCGATGGCAGCATTCAGACCCCTTACACGAACGGTAGGATATTCTGCGGCAAAGGCTGCTGTGAGTAATTTCACCCAGTGGCTTGCTGTTCATTTTGCAATGGAATACAACAAGAAACTAAGGGTGAACGCCATCGCACCTGGATTTTTCCTTACCGAGCAAAACAGATATTTATTGCTTGACGAAAGAGGAAACCTCACGCAACGTGGCAAGGCAATAATTGATCACACGCCGATGGGGAGATTTGGCGATCCAGAGGATTTGATAGGTGTCTGCGTGTGGCTTGCATCAGATGCCTCAAAATTCGTGACAGGGGCAATCATACCAGTTGATGGCGGATTCAATGCCTATTCTGGGGTGTGAGGAAATGAAGATGGTAGAAAACCTTCTGGGAGAATTGAGTCTGGAAAAAATAGCCAATCTGGTTGAAAATACGCTATATGAGATGAAATTAAATAAGGTTTTACTCATACATCCAGATTACACACGTCAGGATTTTTCAGATAAACTGGTTCCACTTATATATAAACAACTTAAAACCATGGGAATGAAGGAATTCCATACATTGAACGCGAGCGGCACTCATCGCGCAATGAGTGAAATTGAGATTAGAGAGAAGCTCGGCTTATTTGAAGAAGAATTCACTTTTTTCAATCACGAATATGCAAATCCGGATGCATTGGTCAATGTGGGTTTTTTGAGCAGAGAATTTGTGAGTGAAAAAACTCTTGGTGATCTGAAACAACCATTACCAGTCACTCTGAACAAATTATTTTTTGAAAAATATGATCTGATAATCGTTTTGAGTGGAACCTCACCACATGAATCAACTGGATTTTCAGGGGGACTGAAATCAATAATACCAGGCATTGCGGGACCAGATGTTGTTGGTTTGTTTCACTGGGCAGCTGTATTGATCGGCATTCCAAGGATTATAGGTTCGTTGAACAATCCTGCCAGAGATGTTATTAACGAGGCCTGCAGGGTGGCTTTCGAAAAAATTCGTTCCCCAATAATTTTCTTCAATATGGTTTATGAGGAAACTGATCACGGGATTGTTCCAAAAGGCCTGTACACAGGATCTGGGTATGAAGGTGCTTTAAATGCCTATGAAATGGCCGTAAGGGCAAGCGAAAAGATACATATCATATATCTGGACAAACCTGTGAAAAAAGCCGTTCAGGTCATTGGAAAAAATTATGATGAAATCTGGACGGCAGGCAAGGGAAGTTATAAGTTGCAAAGGCCAGGCGTGATAGTCCCCGGTGGAGAAATCATAATTTATGCACCGCATATTCGCATCTTTCATTCTAACAAACAAATGGATAAGGCCATACGCGCTGTTGGATATCACTGCAAAGATTACGTAAAAGAATTTCTGAAAACTCATCCAGAATTTGATTTGAATGTAGCATCCCATGTAATAAATGTTAGAGGAGATGGCAAATTTGATCCAGCAACGAGAAAAGAGGAATTTGCCTTTAATGTGGTATTAGCCACCGCTATACCAAAAGAAGAATGCGAAGCTGTTGGATTGTCATATCTGGATCCAAAATCAATCAAAAAAGAAGATTTTCAATCACCAGATTGCCTCTGGATCGAGCATGGTGGAAAATTTCTATATGACTTGAAAAAGGAGGCTTGAGATATCAGAAATGCACTTATTGTGCAATATAGAGGGCCAATTTCAATGATAAATAACAGCTGAGCTGTTGAAATACTTCTCATAAAGTTTACGAAGTGAAAATGGAATTCTACAATTTGGGGGAGATAGAATCTTATTACAGGTAGCCGAGCAGTGGAGTCTCTTCTCGGAGCATCGTGGTTGTAATAAATCCAGTTTTATTGTTTGCACCTTGTAAGAGAGAAAAGATGTTCAAAGAATTGTGAAAACAGAAAATATGAAATACCTGACCTTAACTTAGTTGAAGATTTCATAAAATATGCCAAGAAGAAAAATATACAATCGCTTGAGAAATACATAAATGAGGAAAAAGCCAACTCACCTTGGCTTTTACAAATTTTGGGTCAGCTCTTCAAATACAGAAAGTATCAACCACCAACGGAGAAATTATACAGAAAATTCAATCCGTCTGGCAAATTATTTGTTCTGCAAATCTCTGTTTTGGACCAAGCAATTTTTGTATTTTCTATCTGAATAGACAATGTTCAAAGATATTTTAGAGAACTTTCGCAAGATATGAACCTTTGAAAATAAACTCCTTCTTGCATGGTTTTGATTTTATGATACAATATTTTTCGGTGCGGCCCCATAGGATAATGGCTAGTCCATCGGATTCTCAGTCCGAAGGTCGGGGTTCGATTCCCCGTGGGGCTGCCAGAAATAATTACAGAAAAGATTCCTAACATCCTTATTGCACTGAAGCATCAAATAAAAGACCTTCATTTGAGTTTTTTGAAGTTGCTGTGGCTTTTTCCAATTTGGGTCAACTAATATGCGAGCGGCTTTGTTTATGGCAAATAAGATAGACGATCGCAGTGGACAAATTTTATTTTTTGTGAACTGCCCCAACTTAATATAAGCGGAAATTTCGCGGTCAAGGTAACTTATTTCTCACGCTCAAAGGGTTGTTCTTTCTACAAATTTACCATTTACATGCTAATTTTGGTAAATTCTTTACCCATTCACAGAAGCGGGCGATTTCTGTTGGTAATCATGTTGAATGATCACGAATTTTTTCTGGAAAGGATAACACTTATAAGCAATCCGGAACCAATGCCTATCAAAATGCTGGCAACAAATCACATAACAGATCTCTGCAAAAAGATGAAACCAACACCCACTCCAATCAATGTCATAGCACCCACCGCCCAGTGTTCTCGATCCTTAGGTTTATCCTGCTTGTCCATCTTCATCACCACCTTTGTATAGAATCAAATAAATTTTGCAACATTATCGAGTTTTTCGCGTTCTCGAGAGGAAAATTCAATCGCCTGATGTTTTTCAGACAGGCTGGAGATATTTCCTGATGGATAACCAATTGCTAATATGGTTATAACTGTGTATTCTTCAGGAATTGAGAGTACCTGTTTTACTAAAACCGGATCAAAACCAGCTACAGGATGCGCTATCAACCCCATCTGAGTAGCCTGAATTTGCAAAAGAGCAACGGCCTGACCAAGATCAAAGAGAAAATAATCTCTTCCATCAGATAGTTCACAATCCAGATCTTTTTTTGAATAAGCAACAATTAGCGCCGGTGCATTTTTCATCCAATAATTACCGCCTGACAGTGCTTTATGAATTTTCTCGAGAAAATCTCTGGATTCAATTACAATAAATCTCCATGGCTGCTTGTTGGCACATGATGGAGCAAGGTGTGCCGCTGATATGATTGTTTTTAATGCATCCCTCGAGACTTTTTCCTGACTGAATGATCTTTTAGCTCTTCTCAATTGAATCAATGGATTCAAAGTATTATCGTCGGTAATGATTTGCTCAAATTCTTCTTTGAGTGAATCTAAGCAAATTTCATCAAAAATCTTTCTAACCCTGCCCCATCTGTCTAATATAATGGTTGCCGGTGAGATTTTTTTATCTTTCAAATTATCCACTGATCGCATTAAAGAACCATTTTCATCACACAGAAGTTCTATTCTCAGCTTGCAGGTGGTTTTAATTTGCTTCAGTTTTTCAGCCGGGCATGATAAAACAACGGCAACTCGAGCGTTTTTCAACTCGAACCATTCCACGAAATTTGATAGTTCCGCTGCGTAATGTATGAAATTTGGTAAATCCAATTCTCGAAAAAGGCTCAAAATTGTATATTTACCTATAAAATCTTTCTCCGAAATCAGCTTTTCATCTTCTGTTTTAAGAGTAAAATTAGCGAAAAACACACCTTCACCCCCTGGTTGAATTGTATCAGATCAGAGTTAACTTACATCAAAAGAATCAAAATTATCAATTTTCAAAATTAAAAGTAACAGTACAGTTAAATAACACAGAAACGTAGTTATGGTGAAAGAAACTCTTTTGATTTTAGCCAATTACCAGCTTTCTATCAGCATTTTTGCTCTACCACTCGTTTTTAAAAAACGTATATTATATATTGGAAGAAGTTACCCGGGTAATGTGCATGCACATCAGCATAAACCTATCTTTTGGAAAATATGCCATGTTGATCCCAAACTTGAAAAACTAAGCATCTGGCTGTATAATAATAACAGCTGGGGCCGTAGCTCAGTTTGGGAGAGCGCTACCATGGCACGGTAGAGGTCGTGGGTTCAAGTCCCATCGGCTCCACCAGAGGCGTGTGTCCTTTTTGGAGAGATACCACATGAAAAAATTTTTGTTATTAATAATTCTGATGATCTTTATATCAGCGTCAGCTCTTTCAGAAACAATAGTAACGTCAATAAAGCCTTTGGCGCTTGTGCTCGAAAGCATTTGTGGATCGCAATTTGAAATAAGAGTATTGATGGAAAATACAAACCCTCATCTCTACCAGTTAAAAGTCAGCGATGTCAAATCACTTTATGATGCCGATTTAATAGTACTATCTGGTATTGAAGAATGGATTGATAAAGCAAAAGAACTATTCCCGGAAAAAGTTATGGTTTTCTCTGACGGCATTTTTGAACAAGCGTCAAAGCAAGATCAGCATTTGTGGCTTGATCCAGTGTATACTGTTTTGTTTGCACATCAATTATATAAAGAGATCTCCTCAACATATCCAGAGTTTTCACAAATTCTCAGGGAAAACTGGAAAAATTTTGCCGATGAAGTATTCGCTAATTTGAGCCTGTGGTATGAAAAACTCTCTCCTTTAAGAAAAAAGACGCTTCTTGAACTTCATCCAGCCCTGATACATTTTGCAAAAAGGTTTGATCTGGGCGATATCGTTTTTCTTGAAAGCGGCCATGAAGAAGGTTTGACTACGAAAAAAATAAATGAGGTAAGCAAACTTATTAAAGAAAAACAAATTCGTTACTTAATAACCGAAAGTAATATCGAAAGTTCTACAGTTATAAATCTTGCACAACAATTAAAATTGCCGGTTGTTGAAATAGATGTGCTGGCATCAAATTCCAGAACATATGTAGAGTTCATCAATTCACTGGTCAATGCATTGATTGCCGCTGAAAATACTCACCGCTGAGGATACTCATCACAAGGACATCATAATATTTACCTTTCATATATCTTGCCTGCCTCAATTTTCCTTCGCGAATAAAACCGCATTTTTCATAAACATGAATTGCTCTGTTATTGTATTCATAAACGCGCAACGAGACTCTATGCAAATTGAGATATTCAAAAGCATATTTCAACATGAGTATTGTTGCCTCTGTTCCAAAACCTCTGTTCCAGTAGTTTTTATCGGTTATAGCTATTCCGAATTCTGCGTTTCTGTTCACCCAGTCAATGCCATGTAATCCTGTTGTTCCTACAAGCTTCTTTCCTTCAAATGGAACAATCCCCATAACGATATCACGTTGATTTGCGTAAAGATTTTTTACCCATTCTTCTTCTCTAAGTCTGTTGATCGGAAAACTTGACAAAAGATTAGCCCTGACCTCTTCGTCATTAATATTCAGCAACTGTTCAAGATCAGAAAGTTCAACAGGTCTTAGTTCAATCTTTTCACCTTTGATTATCAGAGTCTATACCCCCTTTTATCTGGTTCTGGCTAAGTCCATACGCTTCTTTTTCAACATTACCGATTGGCTCTACATGGACCATCACATCAGCTATTCTGTCATTTTGTTTGATTATAGCATGTTTTACTCTTGTTGCTATTTCGTGGCCTTCCTGGACAGAAATTTTCCCGTCAACTTCAATATCCATATCAACAAAATATTTATAACCAGCCTGCCTTACACGAACTTTATGAGGATTAAAAGCTCCTCGAACTGTTTCGATAGCCTTGAATATTTGATTGTATATATCAAGATTTGCCATTCCATCCATTAATTCATAACTTGTTTCCCTGAATATCTCGAATGCGGTTTTAATTACCATTGCAGAAATCATCAACGCAACAACTCCATCAACCCAGAGAAGTCCATATTTGCTAAGAATAATACTCACAAATACTGTAGAAGATATGAGTATGTCATTTCTCATATTAAGAGCATCAGCAATGAAGACGGAACTCTTTATTTTTTTGCCAACTCTATATTTATAGATAAAAAGCCACGTCTTGGCAGCTATCGATATCAATGAAACAACTATTGGCAAAACACCTATAATAACAGTATATTGACCCAAGTAAATCTTTCTGAGCGAAGAAACCATCAAACTTGCCCCGGCATAAAAAATTACAAAGGACACTATCTTTGCGGCAATTGCCTCTATCTTTTCATGGCCGTAAGGGTGTGTTTCATCAGGTGGACGGCTTGATATTCTGCTCGAAATCAGGGTTATTAGCGATGTAAAAATATCTGTTGCCGTGTCGATACCATCTGCAAGCACAGCAGCACTATTAAAAAACCATCCAACAAATATTTTAAGTGCTGCTAAAAAGGCATTGGCAAAAACCCCTATCCATCCTGCTCTTAATGAAATATCGTTTCTTTCCATAATTTCATCACCCGCTGAATAAAGCGCGGCATGCATGCCGCGCTTGTTGTTTTAGCCAACATTATTTAGATGTGGATGCTATAAAAAGCATTCAAGCCTTTGTACTGAGATGCTTCGGCAAGTTCTTCCTCAATTCTCAGCAATCTGTTGTATTTGGCAATTCTCTCACTTCTTGAGAGTGAACCTGTTTTGATCATTCCACAATTTGTAGCAACCGCCAAATCTGCTATAAATGTGTCTTCCGTCTCTCCAGATCTGTGTGATACCACACATGTCATACCATGCTGTTTGGCGTATTCAATTGTATCGAGTGTTTCGGTTACAGTCCCTATCTGATTCAATTTGATTAATATGGAATTGGTTGCTTTCATCTGAACTCCCTTTTGCAACCTTTTTACATTCGTGACATACAGATCGTCTCCTACTATTTGGACCCTTTTCCCTATTTTTTCAGTGAGTTTTACAAAACCTTCCCAGTCTTCCTCATCAAGAGGGTCTTCCAGGCTTATTACAGGGTATTTATTCACCAGGTTTGTGTAATAATCGACCAGTTCTTCTGTGGTTTTCTTAGTTCCGTCGATTTCGTATTTTCCTGTCTCAGCATCATAGAAAGAAGAAGCAGCGCTATCAAGTGCAATGAATACATCTTTACCGGGCTCATAACCAGCACTCTTAATGGCTTCAATCAGAACTTTAATAGCTTCTTCATTGGAAGAAAGGTTTGGTGCAAAACCGCCTTCGTCTCCAACAGAAGTTACATGCCCGGAACCATGTAATATTTTCTTCAAAGTATGAAAAACCTCTGCTCCGCATCTGAGTGCTTCACTGAATGAAGGTGCTCCAGCTGGAACGATCATAAATTCCTGGATATCAAGATTGTTGTCAGCGTGTTTGCCACCGTTAATTACATTCATAAACGGTACTGGCAAAACTTTTGCATTTGGCCCGCCCAGATACTGATACATCGGAAGATAAAGGCTTTGGGCAGCAGCTCTGGCAACTGCCATAGAGACACCTAATATGGCATTTGCACCAAGTTTCGATTTGTTATCAGTCCCATCAAGCTCAAGCATAGTCTGGTCAATTAAAACCTGTTCAAAAACATTGATTCCAATGATTTTTGGCGCGATAATCTCGTTTACATTTTTGACAGCTTTCAGGACACCCTTGCCAAGATACCTTTTCTCTTTGTCTCTAAGTTCAAGAGCTTCAAATTTTCCTGTTGATGCACCCGACGGAACTATAGCCGACGCCTGTGTCCCATCCTCAAGAAATACTTCAACCTCAACAGTTGGATTGCCGCGTGAATCAAGAACTTCTCTTGCTTTAACATCAACAATCTCGTTGTACATTCCTACACCTCCTTCAATCGGGCATGATAATACTACCAACATCTTCTCCGCGAACAGCCCTGAGCAACGAACCATCTTCGAAAAAGTTCAAAATAACTATCGGCAATTTGTACCTTCCACATATTGAAAAAGCCTCCATATCCATCACTTTGAGACCACGCGATATTGCATCATAGTAAGAAATTTTATCAAGCTTTCGGGCAGATTTGTTTTTCTTTGGATCACTATCATAAATACCATCAACCTTAGTTGCTTTTATCAGGAGATTTGCTCCCATTTCAACAGCTCTAAGGGCAGCAGCAGTATCTGTTGTGAAAAACGGATTACTCGTTCCTCCAGCAAATATAACTACATAACCTGCATCAAAGTAAAGATTTATATCATCATAATGAATAGGTCTAATCGATGGTAAAGATGTCACCTGAGAAACCACAACACATTTTATACCAACTTTTTGAAGAGAACCTTTCAAATACAGAGCATTTATAACTGTTCCCAACATTCCAATTTGATCAGCAAGCGAATGCGGAATTTCGGAAAGTTCTTCTCCTCTAAATATATTTCCTGCCCCTATTACTATTCCAACATTAACTCCGTAATCAACAATCTGTGCAATCTGCTGGACAAGATAATTTATGTTACTTTGATCAAAACCCCTCGAACCTTCCCCACACATGACTTCCCCACTCAATTTAACCAGGACCCTTTGATACAAATTAATCCCTCCCAGAACATTTTACCAAAGCCTTAACATGGTGTAGGGGAAATTTTGTTACATAAAGATGACCTTGACAAATTTTTACTCTAAATATAAAATATATTTAGTTCTGTTTGAAAAAAATGAAAGGAGATGTTTCAATGGCACGCGTTATATCAAAATGTCCCATCTGCGGTTCAAATTTGATCGTCACCGAGCTGAACTGTACGTCATGCGGTACAACTATAAAAGGTAGATTCGAATTGGAAGAATTTTTCAGACTTACGCCGGATCAGCTTAATTTTCTGAGAATATTTATCAAAGCCAGAGGTAATTTGAGCGATCTTCAAAAAGAACTCGGGATATCTTATCCAACAGCGAAATCAAGGCTTGAGGGAATTGTTAAGACACTTGGGTATGAAGCAGAAGAAGTTGCAGAAGAGAAACAGGTAGATGAATTGCTTGATAAGCTTGAAAAAGGAGAAATCTCTGCTCAGGAAGCTCTTGAGAAAATCAGGAGGTTGAGAGAGTGAAAATAATACTTGCCATTATTGGCGCTTTGATGCTGATATACATAGGCTCGAAGTTACTTCAAATGAGGGTAAAGTCTATTGCGATCGTGTATTCATTCTTTGTCGGACTTTATGCGCTATTTCTGGTTGTAGGAAATATCGTGCCAATAATAATTTATTTGATAGGTGAAGCTGTTGTCATATGGGTCATAGTCATTTTCATGGGAATTTAGGAGGAGAGAATATGGAAAAACAAAAAGTAGATTTTTCAAGCGTGAAAAAATTAATTGTAAAAGTTGTGAGCAGCAACGTTACAATAATGGGATCCGATCCTTTAGAAACATATATATCTTATACAGGACGCCAGCCTGACCTGGAACTTAAAGATGATGTCCTGACAATCACTCTTAAAGAAAACAATCTTTTCAATGTATTCGATTTTGGATTCAAAAGCTCAAATGGAGAAATAATAATTGCTGCCCCGTATGAACTGATGGAATTATCGCTTAATGGCGTTTCATCGGATGTCGAAGTAAAAACAATAAAAGTGAACAACTTATCTTTGAGAACAGTTTCAGGTGATCTATCAATTGATGATGTCTACAGCAAACAATGCCAGATTAAAACAGTTTCTGGTGACGTCACAATTAGTTCATCCAGACTTGAAAAAGCGGTTTTCACCAGCGTAAGTGGGGATCTATTAGTTAAAGGATTGAACTGTGATAATTACGAATGGATTTTGAGCACTGCGAGTGGCGATCTTACTGTCGAGACCGCAGGCATCCCGGATTTGAGACTATCTATGAGGACAGCGAGTGGTGATCTAACAACCAATATTGGTTACACACGGGAGGGAAGAGATTATATCTTTGGAGATGGGAAAATGAAAATTACTGTGAGCAGTGCCTCTGGTGATGTATGTATAAAATCTACCAATCGTGCTGAGAGGACTGAAAATATAGAGAAAAAGATATTAAAACTCGTCGCATCAGGAAAACTCAGCTACGAACAAGCAAAGCAAATTCTCGATGAACTAATATAACCCGTGATATTATTGGAGCACCCGGGAGGTGTGCTCCAATGAAGAGAGCTGTAATTACTGGTATTATTTTCGCGGTGGTTTTATCTGTTTTTCTCATGATGGCCAATTATAGCGGTGCTATCTTTGAACTTCCTGAAAGAACCTATTCAATTGAAGTCCATGAAAATGGTTATGCAGATATTACAGAAACTGTGACTTATAAAATGAAAAAACCCTTCAGATATGTAACCTATGCGATTGATTTACCAGCTCCCATGAAAATTAGAAATTTCAAAATTGATATCCTTCAAGGACCTCCAGTGCTTGGTGGAATTTCTTATGACAAAAAAACCGAAAACAGCATCAGCACAAAAATATTGTTCAGCAGATCTATGGAAGATTACATACCAGTAACAGACAATCGGATTATTAAAGTCGCTTTTAAGTACACCGTTGAAAACATTCTCATAGAGGGATCTGATTTCACTCAGCTTTTTATAAAATATGTTGGTCATGGCACAGTTGTAAGAACAAAAGTTCTCAATGTGCAGGTTTCGTTTCCTCTCAATTTTGGTGAACCATTGATTTACCATCATCCATGGGGCCTTCAATTCAAAAGCAAAGAGATAGCAAGTAACCTCTATAAATTTGAATTTAGGAATATACCGAAAGACTGTTTTGTCGAGGGGCGTTTTGTTTTTCCTGGTTTAAGTCAAACAGGTACGGATTATTTCATGAAAAATTTGACATTGAAAGACGTAAAAGACCTTGAAGCTCTCTATTCAAGGCGTGTTTTTCTTTATGTTTCTGGATCAATTACCTATGTTCTGCTCGTATTGCTGATTCCAATATTCATATACAGAAAACTCGGCAGGGAAAATCCGGTTGCTTACGATGCAGAGTATGAAAGAGAGTTGCCATACAAGGACTTGCCAGAGCTGGTGAACAGTGTGGTTAAAACAATCTGTTCACTTCCCGGCGATGATGCAATTGCCGCTGCTGTGCTTGATTCTGTGAAAAAAGGGGACATTCAGTTTGTGGAAGATGGAAATCATCAAATCACTGGTCTCAGAATTCTCAACCCGAACTCAAACAGGAAAACACTTTTTGACGCTTTCAGAATATTTGAAACAGATGGAGTTATCGATTTTAAAAATGTCAAAAAAGGTCTTAAGAATCAGAGAAAAGCCCAGGATTTTCTGAAAAAAATTAACCAGTGGCGAGCTGAAATCAAAAAGAATGTTGATGAAAGAAAATATCTCGATTCAAAAGGAAATGTCATTGCCAAAACTTTTGCGACTATTTTTGGAGTAATTATTCCACTGTTGAGCATTGTTTTTCTCAACAGATACTATGAACCTGGTTTTGAAATTGTCAACAGCTATGTATCATTGTTGATGATATTGACATCTGGTATAGGACTGGTAATAATTGCCATGCGAAAAGACGTTTTTTCCAGGTGGAGTTCAGAAGGGCTGATATATTATCTGAGGTGGAAAAACTTTGAAAAATTTCTCAGGGATTTCTCCCTGCTTTCAACTTATCCTCCTCAATCATTAGCAATATGGGATGATTATATTATTTACGCCACGACTCTTGGAATAGCCAGAGAAGTGATTGACAATTTGAAAAAACTCTACCCAGAACCACCAGCAACTCCTGTAGCAAGAACTGCTTACATAAACCCGGTTATTATTCACGAGATTTCTTCTTTTCGTACCATAGCTGCATCAACTGTAAGTTCCAGTTCTCGAGGATCAGGTGGTTCCCATGGTTCTGGAATAGGTGGAGGCGCTGGCGGTAGTCGAGTAGGCGCCGGCTAAGATTAGAAAAAGATTAGAAACTCTAAAGCAAAATGATCACATATGATTCAATTAATTTTGAGACAGATTTATGAATGGAGGGTTGTGTTGTGAGAAAATTCTTGATAGTATCGGTTGTGTGTTTATCCATTCTCGCTTTTTCACAGATTACAGACGTTCTGGAACTTGCAAAGCAGAATACCCCGTCTTATCTGAATGCGACTCTCGAGCTTGAGCAAGCAAAGAGCGACTATGAAAAAGCAACCATTGAAGCAAAAAACAAACTCGACCAGCTTGAAGCTGAACTAAGCTGGTTACAATCTAAGCAGAGCTACAACACGGCAATAAAAGATTTTCTGAGTGAATTTTTTGATGCATACTTCGGTGTGTTTGAAAATCAACTTGCCCTGCAGGTTGCGCAGGATAATCTGAGGATCGCCGAAATTGATTTTGATCAACAACAAAGCCTTTACAAAACAGGTGTTGCTACACTTCAAGAATTGCAGGAGGCAAGCGCAACAAAACTTGAAGCAACTGCGGAATTGGAAGAGGCAAAACTTTCGTTAGAACAAACAAAGCGTGACCTTCAAAATATGCTTGGAAAAGAGATTGAATTTAAAGATCTCCCAGATATTGTACTGAATATAACATTGCCATCGCTCGATGAGTTGATGGAAAAATCTCTTTCCATTAAAATCGCAGATCTTAATGTTCAAATAGCTCAGATAAATTACGATGGGCTGGTCAATCCTTCTCAATACACAAAAAGTAAGTACGAAAGAACTTTAAAAAGCAGTCAGAATACTTTAAAAGACACACAAAATGACACGAAGAAATCTTAC
Organism: Pseudothermotoga lettingae TMO; assembly: GCF_000017865.1. Lineage (GTDB taxonomy): Bacteria > Thermotogota > Thermotogae > Thermotogales > DSM-5069 > Pseudothermotoga_B > Pseudothermotoga_B elfii. The sequence goes on along the minus strand of NC_009828.1, from coordinate 825,419 downwards.
GAAACCGCACTGCAAAATATTGAAACTATCAGAAAGAATATCTTAGCGCAGAAAGAAAGACTTGAGGCGAGCAGACTTGAATATGAAAGCACAAAGAGTAATTACAATGCGGGCGTCTCTTCAGAAAAAGATCTTCTAAACGCAGAAATTTCGTATTTCAACGCCCAGAAAACCTTTATAACTTACGTAAAATCTCTCTTAGAGAACATATGCTCGATCTTCATAGATGCAGAACTTGACTATGTGCAAGCATTATCCCAGATTTTGGGAGGATGATAAACGATGAAAAAACTCGTTCTTGCGCTTTTGTTTGTTCCATTGTTCACATTTGCCAGTTTTACCGATCTTGTAGAGCAGCAATTGGAAAATAGCAGCAGTTATCTATCAGCCATCCTTGATTACGAAGAAGCTGAATTCAACAGATCAAAAAACAAAAATTTCTTCATACCATATGTCAGCGTTAGCAATGCGGGTTTAGAAACCGACATAAGTTCAACGGGAGATGCAAGCAGTTCTTTCGTGGCACCTTTCTCAATCACTTTTGAAAATATCGCAGGCTTTGACGTTCAAATTTCGAATGCCTGGTATTACTATTTTTCCAGCAACGATTGGAAAGAAAAAGGATGGAGCTTAACAATATCGAGGGAATTATTTTCAAACTTTGATATCACTGAATTAGAAAACGAGGCAAATTTTGCGACAGCCTCATGGAATCTTCTTTCAGCAAAAAACGAAGTATTTTTGAATCTCGTGGAAGATATTTTCAACTATCACTATTACAACCAGAAAATGAATATAACAAAACAGCAAATAGAAATCCTTCAAGACAAATTTGAATCCTTGCAAAAAGCCTATGAATCCGGTACAGCTTCAAGAGAAGATATTCTTGAAATCCAGGGAAATATCTATGATATGACACAGCAACTTGAAGAAATTAGCCAGAACCTGTCAAGTACATTGACAGAATATTCAACTGATACACTTAATACAATGATTGCGTGTCTTGAGAGAATTACATCAAATTTGCCTGTTATGGAAGAAGCAGAAAAATTTATTACGTCAAGGCTTGATCTGAACGCTCAAATTCTATCTGTTGAAATAGCAAAGCGTCAAAGTGAGAGAAGCTATCAGCAGTGGATACCGAACCCCGAGCTTTTTTTTCAGGTTAAACAGAAAGACGATGACTTTGCCTTTTCGCTTGGTTTCTCATTTGGGTATGACATCATAGATCGTGGAGAAAAGGATTACAACTATAAAGTTATAAACAAGAAATACGAACTTCAAAAGCGCGTACTTGATGAAAAGACAGATGAACTTAAAAAAGCTCTGAAAAATGCCTATTCTTCGATAAAAATTGCCGAATCTTCCAAAAAAGTGGCCGAGCTCGACCTACAGTTGAAAAAAATGGAGTATGAACGATTGCTGAAAGGTTCTGCATTCGTAGCCAAAACAGATCTGGAAAGTGCGAGGTTAGATTTCGAAGATGCGGAGCTTGAGTTGTTCAAAGCAAATTACAATTTGTTGATCGCCAAAGTCAACTTGCTCGACATACTTGGTTTCGATCTCGTTCAGCTTGCAGGAGGTAAGTGAGATGAAAAAATCTTTTGTGTACACATTCATTTTAATTTCAATTATTTTTCTTTTTTCTTCCTGTAGCAATAACAATCAACAATCCGATGTTGATCAATCAATTATCGAATACACCGTTCAAAAAACAAATATTGTTGATACAATAACCGTTTACGGGACTGTTGAAGCCGAAGATTCTGCCGAAGTAAAAGCTCTTGTTAGTGGTGTTGTTGAAAAAGTTTATGTTGAAGAAGGAGATAGTGTTAAAGCTGGAGATGTCTTGGTTGAACTCGATGATTCAGACTACAGGTTGACATATATAAAAGCTCTTCAGGATTACGAAACTGCAAAAAACTCTGGTTCAAAGCTCCTGATAGAACAGCGGCAGCTGGAGCTGGAAATTGCCAAAAGAGACCTGGAAAGATGCAAGATAACCTCTTTAGTAGATGGTGTTGTAACGTCCCTTAGTGTTAAAGTAGGAGATTATGTTTCAAAAGGCACAACAGTGGACGTTGTCGCCAAGGTTGTCAATGTAAATAATCTTTACATCTCTGCTGCTGTTGAAGAAATGGATTATTCAAAGGTAAAAATTGGACAAACAGCAATAGTATCTTTCGACGCATTCGAAAATGTATCTTTCCCTGCCAAAGTTACTTACATTGGCAGTGAAGCACAAACATCGAGTGGTATCGTTACTATACCAATAAAGCTGAGTTTAGTAACACCCAGCGAAACATCACCTAACTATGCCAAAATAAAAGAAGCCATGGAAAAGATCATTCCTGGCCTTTCGTGCGAAGCTGAAATAGTCGTGCTCAACAAAACCAGTGTGATAACGGTCCCATCAGCTGCTATTAGTTTTGAGGATGGAAAAGCCTACGTAACAGTTAAAAATGGAACATCGACAGAAAAAAGGCAGATAACTGTTGGCGATAAACTTTCGAGTAGCTATGAAGTGCTCGATGGATTGAAAGAGGGAGAAACAATTGTTGTGAATAAATCAAGTAGTTCGAGCAATTCTAACAATAGAAACATGGGAATATTCATGGGAGGACCAGCTCCACGTCCATGAAAGGCAGGTGTGAACTTTGAACACAGTCATTAGAGTTGAAAACCTTCGAAAAACTTACAAAATGGGAGACAATTTAGTTAAAGCAGTGGATGGAGTTAATCTTGATGTTTTCGAAGGAGAATATCTCATAATTATGGGACCATCTGGAAGCGGAAAGAGCACTCTAATGCACCTTATGGGATGCTTGGATAGACCGGACTCTGGAGAACTGTACATAGGAAATGTAGCAGTGTCAAAACTAAGCGACGCACAGCTTGCAAAAATAAGAAATAAAATGATAGGGTTTGTTTTTCAGCAATTTAACCTTCTTCCACGCCTTACAGCCATAGAAAATGTAGAACTCCCCATGATATATGCCCAAGTTCCTCGAGCTATAAGGCGAAAAAGAGCAAAAGAGCTTCTAAAAATGGTTGGACTTTCTGAAAGAATGTCACACAAACCCACGCAACTATCAGGGGGGCAGATGCAAAGAGTAGCTATCGCCAGAGCTCTTGCCAATGATCCACAAATAATACTCGCAGATGAACCAACAGGTAATCTGGATACAAAAAGTGGCGAAGAAATATTGAAAATATTTTCAGATCTTCATAGTCAGGGATTGACTATCGTTGTCGTAACACATGATCCAGAAGTGGCCGAACAGGGAGACAGGATAATAAATATGAGAGATGGCAAAATAGTTTCACAAGAGGTGAGAGCAAGTGTTGGAAATGCTTAAAGAAGCTTTCAGGTCTATAAGTGCAAATAAAATGAGAACAGCTCTCTCCATGATAGGTATCATTATAGGAGTTGCAGCTGTTATAGCCGTTGTTTCCGTTGCAGAAGGCACAAGCGCAAGCATCAGAGAAAATTTATCTGCAATTGGTTCAAATTTGATAATGGTCTCGCCTGGATTTACCCGGGGCGGCGGAGGAAGGGTCTCGACAAGCCTTTCTGATTCAGATCTTTTGACAAAAGATGATGCAGATAAAATTGTCCAGCTTTGCCCGTCTGTTGTGTATGTCACACCTCTTCAGCAGGGTAATTTCATCGCCCAGTACGAGAGACAAAACACAATGTCGACAGTTCTGGCTGTGTATCCAGATATTTTTAACATGATGAATCTTCAGCTTGCACAGGGAGAATATTTTACAGATGACGACGAGAATAGCAGGAAACGCGTAGCAGTTATAGGAAAAGAGGTTGCAGAGGAACTCTTCCCAGATGGGGATGCCATAGGAAAGACAATAAAAATAGCAAGTCAGTCAACACGTCAGAATTTTAGAGTTATAGGTGTTCTTGAGAAAAGTGGAACGCTGTTATTTATAAATCCAGATAGATCGATTATAGTTCCTTTCTCAGCCGCGGAGCAACGTCTATTCAGAAGAAGTTATGTTTCTTCCATCGTGGCTCAAGCAAGCTCAGAAGAAGTTGCAACTCAGGCGGTAAATGAAATAGATGCGGTGATGTTTTCAAAATTTCAAGATACAGAGAAATACAGAATTGTGAGTCAGGAGGCAATGCTCGAAACTGTGAATCAAACAATGGCACTTCTCAGTTTCATGCTTGGCAGTATAGCAGGTATATCTTTGCTCGTTGGTGGTATAGGAATAATGAACATAATGCTTGTAACTGTCACAGAAAGAACCAGGGAGATAGGCGTGAGAAAAGCAGTTGGTGCAAACAGAAGACATATATTGATGCAGTTTTTGCTCGAGTCCATAATACTAACCTTTGTTGCCGGAATAATAGGCGTGGTTGCTGGAATATTGCTATCGAGACTTGTAGCCGTGGTTGGATCAATCCAGACAGCAGTAACTCCTGTTGTTGTCTTGATCGCTGTAGCAATTTCTACTGCTGTAGGAATAACTTTTGGCGTATTTCCCGCAATGAAAGCCTCAAAAATGAACCCTGTTGAAGCTTTGAGGTATGAATAAACCCTGGTGGAGGCGGGGGGAATCGAACCCCCGTCCGGGAATGAGTACCCCCAGGCATCTCCGAGTGCAGCCTGCGTTTCGATCTTGATTTGTACTACCCGCAGGCAGGTTGTACAAACCACAGCTCTTCTTCAGCTTCCCGTCTGGAAACGAAGAGCAAATTTCCAGGCGGTAGGCTGGTTATCTCACGCCCTTTGTCCAGGCACCAGCCAGACCCGGCAAGGACGGCTGCTTATCTATTAAGCAGCAAGCGCAAGTTCGTTGTTGGCACTTCTTTTTTGTTCCACCTTATTTACGAGGTGGTGGAGACCTCGACTCGCTTCCTGGGGGATCTCAAACCCGTCGAAACCGTTCGCCCCCGTTGATTTAATTATACCACAGGATACCAAATCGGTTCTGCCGTTCTACAATTTAAAACTTCTCTTTAACACTCTTAAGAAGGCTTCGTAAAGTTTGGGATCAAATTTTACTCCCACCATTTCTTGACTCATAATTCTGAGCGCTTCTTCCACACTCATGGCAGGTCTGTAAGGCCTTTCTTCAATAAGCGCAGCAAACACATCCACTATAGAAACTATCTGAGCTCTGATGCTTATCTCGCCATCTTTCAGACCATCTGGATAACCAGAACCATCTATATTCTCGTGATGATGTCTTACAACATCTGCAACTAAATCCCAGCCTGATATATTTTTGATAATCTTTTCGCCGTATATCGGATGTTTCTTCATAATTTCAAATTCTTCAAATGTCAAACGGCCAGGTTTGTTCAATATATGCTCTGGTATACCTATCTTTCCTACATCATGAAGCAATGCACCAAATCTAACTGCTTCAAGATCTGCCGGGTCTGTTATGTTCAATTCCTTAGCCAGCTCCAATGCAAGGCTAACGACCCTGTCTGAATGGCCATATGTACTGGTGTCTTTTATCTCAATTGCCTCAGCAAGAGTGGATATAATTTGAAGATTCCTCTCCTGAAGAACTTTTTGCGTTTCTTCAAGCTCGTTAACTGTATCCTGTAAACTGTTCATCATTGCTTGCATTTCGAGTTGAGATGCTTTTTCCATCTCGATCAATCTCACAAAACATTCCTGAAGTTCGTTGAGTTCCTCTATGTTTGTTTTTACAGGAATGTAGTTCGCATCTTTTCCTTTACTCGCGAGCGTCGCGGTTTTATTTATATTGTCAACAATCAATGAAGTGGCGCCGATGAGTTTTCTTGTGAATCTGCTGAAATAAAACAACCATATCACGACACCTGCCAATGCTGAAAAAGATATCATCAAATAAGGAAATATAACCGAAAGATAGCTTCGCATCGGTATAAAGACAGCACCTTTAGCATTAGCTATGGAAAAATCTTCCATATGTAGATATCCTGTGATTTTGTTTAATTTTGCAAACCGGCTTTTTGTTCCGATGTTCATACCCGCGAATGACGGATCTGATGAAATTACAACAACACCGTCAGCGTTCGCAAGCATTACTATAGAAAGCTCACTTGTAAGGATTTTTGTGAAATAACTCTGAGGAATTTCAACAAATAACAAATTTTCACCTTCTGCGACGATGAATTTAGCACTGTTTTCAGTTAAAAACAAGCCCTTGGGGTTAGCAACGAGCCAGGGAAGATTTTTGTAAGACAGAACACCTGAAAGGTCTATACCCGTAGCCCTATCAACAAGATTATTGCTCAATTCTCGAATAACAACACCAGAAATCGGTTTGCTTTCAATAACGTCGTTTATTGTTGTTTCCACCAGCTTGCTTTCAGCTTGCAGATATGTTCTTGAATAATACATATGGATGTTCTGAAAAATCATAAAAAAGCCAATTGTGAAGACGCAAATCAGGGATAAAATGAGTATCAGGCCGTATTTGTTGATATTGTTTGCAATTTTGATAAGTTGCATTCTTTCACCTCTCGTCGAGCTCGGGTTCGAATTTTCCACCTTTGACTATCAGGAAATTTGTTTTTCTCAAAGCTGAGAGATCTTTCTCGATTGTGAATGAACCTGTTGCACCATCGAATGATCTTCCAACTAAATAACTATAAGCTTCTTTGGGCAAAATGCTCTGAGCTAACAAATTATGAATAATCATCAATGAATCATAAGCTCCAGCCTGCTGGAGATTTAAAAAACCTGAATCTCTCATTTTTGAAAAATCAAATGGGCTGTAAACGATCATATCTTCAATAGAATCAAGCCCAGTTTCAAAAAGAACGTCTGTAAAGGTATAATCCGATCCATATATCCTTCCGCTGAATCCTCTGTTCGAAGCCATTTGAGCTATCATTCCAGCTACTATTCCATCGGTAATTAAAAGCATTGAATCAAAGTTTTCAAATGGATATTCAACCAGTTCATCGACAGAATTGATAAAAACAATCTGAATTTCAGCACGTTTAACTGTATTCTTCAAGATTTTTGCAAAAATTTCACTGTAAACGGGGTTTTTTTCATCACAAACAACCAGCAATTTTTTCACCTGATCTTTTTCCAACCTTTTAGATATCTCATAAACTTGTATTTCATCTGAGGAGCTTAGCGTCATTAAATATTCACTTTTTCCAATAACTTCAGGTGAAGTTACTAATGGGGCTATTGCAAAAATATTGTACCGCTCGAGAAGAGAAATTATATTCAATGCTTCTGTGCTGAGTCTCGGTCCTATTGCATAAGAATTTGAGTACTTCTTCATCACCTCTTCCAATTTTGCCATTGGTTGATCAACTCTAACTGAGACGATCTCCATTTCAAAATCGTTGCGCTCTAAATATTCACGAACGCCCAGATAAAAATCAGTCTGGCCATCATCAAACAACAAAACAACTGGATGTGGCGTTCTCAAATATAGCAAAAACACAAGCACAACCACGATTGCGATGAATAGCGCAACTGAAAAACGATATTTCATTCAACAACCTCCAGGCCGAACCCTGCTGTACCAGGCCCAACATGAGTAGTTATAACTTTTCCCATTTCACTGAAAGTAGCATCAACCACCTGATAATACCCTCTAAGAAGTTCTAGTAGATGCTTGGCATCTTCGCGAGCATCGGCATCAACCATAATTAATCTAATTTTCGAACCCTTAGAAACCATATCAAGTGCTTTTTTAATAAGCATCTCTTGAGCCCTTTTTGTGCCTCTTGCTTTTTCAAAAGGTGTCAATCTACCCTCGGGATCAATCCATAGGCCAACATGAATACTCAAAAGTGATCCGAAAAATCCCTGCATTCTGGAGACACGTCCACCCTTAACAAGAAAATCGAAATTCGAAACATAAAATATAGCCTTGTATCTTCCTTTTTCAATATCCTCGTTCAAAATTCGGGTTATTTCAGTTCCGTTCATACCCTTTTGTTCCAGCTCTCTTGCACGTCTTGCAAGTAATGGAACCGCACCAGAAGCAGTTTTACTGTTGACAACATGAACCGGAATTTTCGCTTGTTGTGACGCGCTGAGTGCCGAGTCATATGTGCCTGAAAGCTTGTTGGATATACATATCACCAAGATTTCATCGTAACCGTCTTTTTCAAGTTGCTCATAAAGTTTTAAAAATTCACCAACTGATGGTTGGGAACTTTTGGGTAAATCTTTTGCCTGAGACACTCTTTTGTAAAAATTCCTTATTTCCTCAATATCACGAGAATCATCTTCCTGAGAACCGTCAGGCCAGGTGATATGTAGTGGAGCCATTGATAAGTCGAACTTTTCAAACCATTCTCTTGGTGTATCTGAGGTGCTATCCAGCACTATCTTCAGTTTTCCCATAGCAAAACCTCCTAAGATACTTTATTTGAGTTCGACTAAATTTTAGCAAATGAGAGGCTGACTTAACAAATGAAAATTAAAACTGCTTTCACTTCATTTTGTGGCGATTCCAAGGTAAGCCTTCCTCACATCATCATTGTTCAGAAGATCCTTGCCAGAGTCCTGAATTACTACTTTCCCGGTTTCGAGTACATATGCATAGTCAGCTACCTTCAAAGCAGCAAATGCGTTCTGTTCCACAAGCAAAATTGTTACCCCTTCTTTTCTAATTTCTTCGATTATCTGAAAAACTTCTTTCACAAGCAATGGAGCAAGCCCCAAGGAAGGTTCGTCAAGCATCAAAAGCTTTGGCTTGCTCATAAGCCCCCTCGCAACTGCAAGCATTTGCTGTTCTCCTCCTGAGAGGGTCCCGCCAAGCTGCTTCAATCTTTCTCTTAATCTCGGAAATAATGTCAAAGTCCAGTTCAGATCTTTCTTTATTTTCTCCTGATCTCTTCGAGAGTAAGCACCCATCATTAAATTCTCGTATACAGTCAGGTTGGGAAAAATTTTTCTACCTTCCGGTACCAAAACTATCCCCCTGCTCACAATTTCATGAGTAGATAAATTTGTGATATCTTCACCCTCAAAAAGAATCTTTCCACCACTTTTTTTCACTAAATTAGTGATTGCATTTAAAGTTGTTGTCTTTCCGGCACCATTTGCACCTATCAAAGTGGCTATCTGTCCTTTTTTTACTTCAAGAGAAATACCTTTTATAGCATGAATGCTTCCATAATGGACATTTAAGTTTTCAATACTCAAAACACTTTGCATCACAGAAGCACCTCCTCACCGAGATATGCTTTGATCACTTGTGGATTGGACTGAATTTCTTCTGGACAACCCTCGGCGATGAGTTTGCCATAATCCATAACATATATTCTTTCACAAATACCCATAATGACTTTCATATCATGTTCTATTATCATTATTGTCAGCGAGAATTCTTCTTTTATTCTTTTTATGAAATTCATTAATTCATAAGTTTCTTGTGGATTCATTCCAGCCGCTGGTTCGTCAAGCAACAGAAGCTTCGGTTTCGTTGCAAGGGCTCTTGCTATTTCCAGTTTTCTTTGTAATCCGTATGGTAACGAACCTGCTTTCGAGGATGAAAGGTTTTGTAGACCAACTTTTTTTAGAAGATTTATACCTTCTTCCTTCATTTGTCTTTCCATTTTAATTGCATCGGGTGTCTTAATAATACTTTTGAAGAACCACATCCAGTTTTTTAGCCTTAGATGCTGTGATACCATAACATTTTCCAGAACAGTCATATCAGAAAATAACCTTATGTTTTGAAAAGTCCTTGCTATACCATACGCAGCTATCTGGTGTGGCTTGTGTCCAGAAATATCTTTTCCAAAAAAAAGAATCTTACCTTTATCTGGCGCATATACACCTGTTATCAAATTAAACAAGGTCGTCTTTCCGGCACCGTTTGGGCCAATCAATCCTATCAGCTCTCCAGGATTTATGTAACCATTAAAATGATCGACAGCCACAAGGCCTCCAAATCGCTTCGTAACATTCTCCATCTTTAATACTGAACTCACGATTTTCCACCTCTTCGAAAACACCTAAAAATTCCGTAGAATTTTTCCCATGACAGTTCCTCTCTCCCCATAATTCCTCTCTGCCAGAATAACATGAGAATAATTAGCAGTGCAGAGAGAACCACCATCCTCATACCAGGTATTCCCGGAAAAAGTATTGGTCCAATTTTAAACGGGCTCTCAAGAAATCTTAGAAATTCCAGACCAACAGTGTAAACAGCTGCTCCAATGATTGCTCCACTGATACTTCCAAGGCCACCTAGCACTGCCATGATCAATATTTCAAAGGTTTTTGTAAAAGTAAACGACTTGGGATCAATTGTTGTTATTAAATGAGCCCAGAGTGATCCACCAACACCGGCAAAAAATGATCCAAGGACAAAACTCATAACCTGGTGAGAAAAAACGTTTATTCCCATTGCCTTTGCGGCTATGGGATCTTCTCTTATAGCTTTTAAAGCTCTTCCATAACTGCTCTTCACCAAACTCGCAATGATCAGCACCGTTATAAACGCCCATCCCCAGGACCAGTATATGTTCGTATATGGAGGTATAGCTTTCAATCCAAGAGCGCCATTTGTAATCGACCAGGCATTGTTGGCTACTATCCTTATTGTTTCGCCGAGTCCCAAAGTTGCTATAGCCAGATAATCACCTATTAACCTTAAAGAAGGCGCAGCAACAACATAGCCAAAGCCGGCAGCCACAAGTCCAGCAATTATTGTGGCAGGAAGAAAAGAAATCTGAATCTGGTTCAAAGGATAAATAAGAGGCTTTATAAGAAACGTCATTTCCTTCTGTTCGACCGGAAGAGTCAGAAGAGTTGAGACATAAGCACCTATAGCTATAAAACCAGCATGTCCTAAGGAGAAAATGCCGGTTATCCCATTAATCAGAGTTAGAGAAGTCGAAAAAATGATGTTTATGGCTATCAAATTCAATATCAATATTACATATTCACTTGCGATCCTATTGGCAAAAAACAACAAAAAAGCTATGAGGCAAATTAAAACGAAGGTAGATATAAATTTCACCCGAAATGACAATCCTTTCCTCATTTGATCACACCTTTTCTGAAACTTCTACGCCAAGTATTCCGGTTGGTTTAACCAGAAGTACAAACAAAAGAATTGCGTAAGCAAAAGCATCCCTGTATCCAGCAAGTGATGGTATAAACGCCACTATCATTATTTCGCTGATGCCAAGTATGAATCCACCAATCATTGCCCCCTGAATACTGCCTATGCCTCCAACAACTGCTGCAATGAATGCTTTTAAACCGGGAATCATTCCGGTAAAAGGGTAAATCTGAGGATATTTCATCGCCCACAAAATACCCCCAATAGCAGCTAAGCCAGAGCCTATCATAAAAGTAAAACTGATCACTCTATCGGCGTTAACACCCATCAACCTTGTGGTCGGAATATCTTTGCTGATAGCTCTCATAGCCATTCCTATCTTTGTTCGATAAACTATCCATATTAGAATAAAAAGCGATATAGCAGTTATTCCCAGAGTGATAAGTGTAAGAATGGGTAACCTTACTTTCCCTATTTGAAGCATACGAAGAAAGGAATTTGGGTAAATTCCAGTTTGAGGGTTGAATGATTTCGCTCTCCCTCCAAAAGCAACTATCGCAAAATTCTCCAAAAAGAAAGAAACGCCTATGGCTGTTATCAAAGCAGATATTCTTGGAGCATTCCGCAACGGTCTGTAAGCAACCTTTTCAATAAAGGCCCCGAGAAAAGCTGTCAAAAATATCGAAAACATAAAACTAATCCACCATGGCATCAAAAATATTGAAACCCCATAAAATGCGAAGTATATTCCGTAAGTAAAGACATCTCCATGAGCAAAATTTATTAATCTGAGAATCCCATAGACCATAGTATAACCTATTGCAATGAGGGCGTAAATACCACCAAGCGAAAGTGCATTAACAAGATGTTGCAAAAACGAAGAAAGGCTCAAGAGTCCACCCCCTAATCTTTAAACAAGGGCCCCCGAAGGGGCTTATTTCATGGTTTAACAACAGTCATGAGAACGAATTGTCCATTTTTTATAGTATTTATGACTGCCGGTTTTATCGGATCGCCTGAGTCCTGAGGATAAGAGATACCGCCTGCAACACCCTGAAAATCTCTGGTAGCTGCAAGGGCATTCCTCACTGCAACTGGATCAACCGACTGTGCTCTTTCAATGGCATCCAGTACAAGATTGTAAGCATCAAAAGCAAGAGCTCCAAATGCGTCTGGCCTTCTACCATACTCTTTTACATAAGCTTCAACAAAAGGTTTTGTTGCCGGCGATAAATCAGCATCCTGATGAAAGTAGGTGGTATAACAAAGTCCTTCAACAAATTGACCACCAATTTCTATCAGTTCAGGTGCATCCGCACCATCCCCAGCCAGAAAGTTTCCTGTAAACCCCAATTCTCGAGCTTGTTTGCATATCAACGCGATCTCCGCATAATAGCCAGGCATAAAAATTGTGTCTGGATTTCTTGACAGGGCGTCTGTAAGTTGGGCGGTAAAATCTTGATCACCTGTATTGTAATATTCACTGAAAAACGTCCCTCCGAATTTAGCAAAAGCCCGCATAAAGTAATTTGCAAGTCCCACAACATAATCCTGAGCAACATCGACCATTATAGCAACATTTCTCGCCTTGAGCTCTTCCCAAGCGAACTTTGCCAGAAGTTCGCCTTGAAGGGTATCAACAAAACAGGCACGAAATATAAATCTTCTGTTCTGAGTTACAAGCGGGCTTGTGGCGGTGTTTGTTACCAGAGAAACCTGTTTTTGCTCAGCTATGGCGCCTGCAGCCAGAGCACATGAACTTGTACATGGGCCAAGAATAGCACACACTTTTTCAACGTCAATCAATCTTTTAACTACGTTGGCTGCTTCAGCTTTGTCTCCTTTATTGTCAAGCAAAACTACTTTAACGGGTATATCTTTGTCAGCAATTCTAACGGTTGGCCTCAATTTCATGGCAAGTTTAACTCCGTCCCAGGACATCTGACCAAAACCGGCTATAGGCCCAGTCATTTCCCAACCCGCTCCAATTTTCACTTCGCTGATTTGTGCTGAAAAAGCAAAAGCAAAAACAAATACCAAAAGTGAAAACACGTAGACTTTTCGCATAATTCAACCTCCCCACAATCAAGAATTTACCTGAGGTCTTCAGGTTGGCACATATTATACCACACAGGCTATGATGATCGTCAAGATATACAAATCAATCTAATTCATTCCAGGTAGGATAAACAAATTGCGCAAACTGAAGATCATCTGGATATGTGATTTTAAAACAAAGAAGATCTCCAGGAACTATTCTTACTTTGCCACCAGATAGTAATACAGGTTCAGTTCCATCATTTGCATGGAAACGCTCAAAAGCATTTAAGGCAATTTCAAAAGCAAAAGCTTGAGGAGTTTGAATTCTGTATAATCCTTCCCTTGAGAGATAATTGTTTACAAACATATCTTTTGCGTACACAACCGTATCATTAACTGGAATAGCTGCCGTAGCTGCACCGAAAAGATGCGCTTCTTCAATTACTCTGTTGAGCAATTTTACTCTTAAAAAAGGCCTTGCTGCATCGTGAAAGACAACCACGGATGGGTTTATATCTCTTAAAAACTCAAGTGCGATCAGAGAAGTTTCATGTCGTGTGGCACCACCTGGTAAAACCCATTTTGGCTTTCTAAAACCCTCAATCATTTTTTTAACCTCTTCCTGCCAATTCGTCGGTACCATGATTAAACAATTATCAATCAGGTGTGATTTTTCAAAGCTTTTCAAGCAATAATTAATTACCGGCTTGTCTCCAAGCATACAAAATTGTTTTGGTATTTCAGATTTAAACCGGTTACCGGTCCCGGCAGCCATTATTATACCAACTGTCACAGTTTAATCACCTTATGTTAGAATATCAAAAAAGGGGGAATTTTTGGTGGTTGATTCTAAAAAGTTAGAGAATATTATTTCGCAAATAGCAGGAGTCAGCGCAGTTAAAGTCGTGCAGGATGGAGAAGAAATCAGGGAAATACATGTTGTGGCCGATTCAGAAAAGAATCCAAAACAAATTGTCCGCGATGTTGAGACGGCTATATTAGCTTCAACGGGGCTTAGAATAGATAGGAAAATAATAAGTATAGCCCAGATGACAGGAGAAGTAAAGTTTCAGTCGAAATATTCTATAGATTCTCTGAAGACTGAGGACATAGGTAAAAATGTGAAAGTTACCGCCATTGTGGAACATAATGATGAAAAATACGAAGGATCTGCTGAAGGGCCTAAAACAAGCTTGCAGAAATTAAAAACAGCCGCGAGTGCTGTGGTGTCAGCGCTGGACGATTTGAATGATTCCATTTATTCTGTTGATGATATCCGCATAATCACCCTCGCCGGCAAAGAATTCCTCATATGCCATATCACGAAATTAGCAGATGGCAAAGAATCAAGCATTATCGGCAGCGCCGAGCTTGACCGCGATCCTCTTCTTGCGGCAGCTAATGCTGCTTTGGATGCAATAACACGCGCATAGGGTCAGGTAGTGTGAACCTCTTTTCCATTTGGGGAATACTCTATAACAACCTTTCTATATGGTTCAACACCCACTGAATAACTCTTTACATCCCTATATTTTTTCACAATCTCATGAACTAACCGCCTTTCAAAGGCAAACATTGGATCAAGCACAATTCTTTTCTTTTCAACTCGAGCTCTGTCTATAGCCTGCAAAACTATTTGTTCAAGGTTTCGCTTTCTTTTTTCACGGTATTCCCCTGCATCAACCACCACTGACAATTTCGTATCACTCAATCTGTTGAGATATATCATTGCGATGTGCTGCAATGCCGCAAGAGTTTTCCCGTGCTTTCCTATCAATCTGCCGAGGTCATCCCCTTCAAGCAAAACCAGAAACCTCTTTCCTGCAGAGCTCACTTTTACCTTTATTTTTCCATAGCTTCTTAAAATGCCAACCATGAATTGTTCTAATCTTCTCTCGTAGAATTCCTTTTTAAAAGAAACTTCAACGACAGCCTCTTTTGCCATAATGCCAAAAAATCCCTTTGAACCTTTTTCAACAACAACATAATCAAACTCTTCATCCCTTAAACCAAACTCCTGCTTGGCTTTCTCTAAGGCTTCAGCGATTGTTGCACCCGAGATGCGTACCTTTTTCACAAATTCTCACCCCTTACTTCTCAAACCAAGCAGCTCTCTTGTGGTAATTCCCTTAATTTTGTATCTTTTGTAAATGTAATAAGTTATTACAAGTTGTATAACCGTGTTCACAGTATAATAAAGAAACAAACCGCTTGGCAAACTTACGAACAGAAACGGAAATATAAGTGACATTAGAATCCCTTGCCAGGCACTCCGCGAATCCTGACTGGTTATAAGCGTGTTGAAATAACTGGCAACCACGGTCGCAATTATAAAGATTGCATTGGGGCCAAATCCACCTACTGAAAGATCATTCCACAGAAGAAATTTACTACCAAAAGCAAATTCTTCCTGAAAATATCTTATAACTGCGTACAGCAAAAAGAAAACTGGCAGCTGTATCAGAAGCATAAGACATCCACCAGCCGGATTTATGCCTTCTTCTCTGTAGACTTTCATAAGCTCTTCTTGCTGTTTGGTCGGATCTTTGTATTTTTTCCTTATAGCCTCTATTCTGGGCTGAACTTTTCTCATTTTTATCATGGATTTGGTCTGCGCGTGATAAAGTGGATACAAAACAAATCTGACAATAACTGTGAATATTATGATTGCCCAGCCAAAATTCCTGGTCATTTCGAATAACCACCAGAAAAACCACACTAACGGATAGAAAACTGGGTCGTACCAAGAAGAACTACCATCTATTGTTTTTATCGTATCCATAAGTATGGAATAGTCTTCACCAAAGAGTTTTTTTAGGAATATCCTTTTAAATGGAGCCATATGAACCACTATTTTTTCAAAACCATTGATAGCCAGCTTATTTGAGCTTAATTTGCCTTCACCTGTTTTCACCAGAGATATAGCTTTGATCTTCGGAGAGAAGGATATGAAATAATCTTTCACGACTCGATCGTAATCTTCATACCATACCCGCGGCAGAGAAATAATAACAGGATCCATGGAACTTACTTCAACGGTAAAAACATACTCTGGGGAATTCTTAACGGTTATGGTTTTTTTTACACCTCCCGTATATTCGTATTTTAAAATCAGATCCCCCGAGTAGGTGTTGGGCGAAATCATATCACCCTCTATTGAAAAATCTATTACCATTAAAGAAGAGCCCTCTGGGCTGAAGAGTTCCAGACCATCTCCGGCTTCCTCAAATACATGAGATCTACGATCCGCGGTGAGATAAACATTTTTCAAAACCCCTGAACTACTGAACTCCAGCTCACTGAAACGTGTAATAACTCTTATCCCATCATCTAAAGTGACAACCTGAATTTCATTTTTCGCCATACCAGTTATGATCAACAATGCCAAAACAATTAGAATGATCAACTTCCTCAAATGAATCTCCTCCTTGTAGTAAATTTTTCCGGTACAGGATCGTGTCCTCCAGGGTTGAGAGGATTACATCTTATGATTCTTTTAACAGCCAAATACCCTCCTTTTAGCAATCCAAAGCGTTCGATTGCCTGTATCGCATAAGACGAACAAGTCGGAGTAAACCGACATGTTGGAGGTTTTAAAGGGGAAATATATTTCTGGTAAAAGCGAATCATCAATACGACAATTTTCTTCATCATTTTATCCTCTTTAGAAGATCTGTCAAATGTTTACAAAATTCTTCGTAAGGAATATCTTTAAAAATATCTGACAGGGTCTTCCGAGGTAAGACAACTATATCAAAGCTCTTATTCAGATCATGCTTTTTCAATCTGTAGATTTCTTTTATCCACCGTCTAATTTTGTTTCTATCGTGAGCCTTGCCAAACTTTCTTTTAACAATGACTCCTATTCTGTTGTGCTCAAGATCATTACCCACGTACAAAATCGTTAACAACTCGCTCTGAATAACAGCTCCAAATCGGAAAACCCTGTCAAAATCTCTGGAAAATCTAAGCCGTTCAGTTCTTCTCAAACAAAAATCTAAACTGCGATTTTCCATCTTCCTTTTGCACGCCTGCGGGCCAATACTCTTCGGCCGGATGGTGTCCTTGATCTTACAAGAAAACCATGAGTTCTCTTCCTTTTTCTGCGGTTTGGCTGATAAGTCCTCTTCACACTCAGACCTCCTTCACAAGCAAATCTTTTTAACCTCTGTCATTGTACCATATATCTTTTTAAATTGTTCTGCTTTTAAGCATACCAATTGCAGAGGCAATTGCAAGTGCTCTTTTTTCGCCTATTCCGTCAACTGATTGAAGTTCATCAATAGAAGCTTCCGAAATAATTTTCAAGTTTTTAAAGGTTTTCACGACATTTGCCGAAACACTCAAGGGTATCTTCGCTGAATGATTCAATATTCTATATCCTCTTGGATAATATATAGCTTCGCCTGCCTGAGATAAACTCTGTACATCTACGCCAAGTGTTCGGATAATTCTCATTAAACTTATTTCCTTGTCCTGTTTCATCTTTTCTATGATTTCCTTTGCTTGATCAACATCAAGATCCCTGATTGAATAATCCATGATTAAAAGTGAGGTTATATCGGTGACATCCTCCAAAACTTCCTCAAGTTGCATATTTATCAGTCTACCTTCTCCTCCAAGTTCTATAACATATGGAAATATTTCCTCATGAATTCTCAACATGAGAAGCCCTTTTTCGATAGCACGAGCCACATCGTATATGGAAACACCGGTGCGAAGTTCGTCAATTTCTATAGTACCAATTATCCTGTCAAAACTTTCTCTGTACTTTTCAAGTGTGTCCACTGCCTGAGAGACACGTGCAATCAATAAAGGAGCATCATTCATGACATATTTGTATTGACCATAGTAAAGTGATATGACATTTCTTCTTTTTGATATCGCAACTACCATTTGCCCAGTTTGCCTCGCTACGCGTTCAGCAGTTCTGTGCCTCATTCCAGTTTCGATAGTCGGTATTGTTGGATCCGGAACTAAATGCACATTAGCAAAAAGTATTTTCGTTACATCGTCGGAAATAACTATTGCACCATCCATTTTTGCCAACTCATAAAGTTTCTCCGGAGAAAATGGACAATCTATGTCGAATCCACCTTGTATTATGTCTTCGTATTTCTGTGGATCATCAACAAAAAACAGCAGAGCTCCGAGATTTGCTGATATTATATCATCAAGAGCCTTTCTCAATCTTGTCCCGGGCGAAAGAATAGCTATTTTCGAAAGCAACTCTTCAGCTATCAAACAGCTTCACCCCCAGTACATCCCCCATGTCTTGTAAAGAATCGATTTTTACCAGATTTTTATCGCTCAGATCAACACTTTTTGGAACTATTACAGACTGTATGCCTGCTCTTTTTAACGAATCTATTCTTGATCTCATACGATATACAGGCTTTATTCTACCATCCAAACTAACTTCACCAATTACTGATGTTTTTTCTATGGGTTTCTCCATCATAGATGAGAGAATCGCACCAACAACCGCAGCGTCAACGGCTGTATCAGTTATTCTTAACCCACCAAGCACGTTTACATAAACATCGTGCGATTCAACCGGTAAACGCATGTGTTTTCCTATAGTAGCTATTAACAACAACAATCTGGTCATGTCAAATCCATTGCTGACTCTTCTTGGCATATTCGATCTGCTTCGTGAAACAAGAGCTTGAATTTGAACAACAAAAGCCCTGGAGCCTTCTATAACACATGATAAACAATTACCAGGAAGTTGGTCTGTGAGATCAAAAAATACAGGATCACATAGTTGTTTCAAGCCATCATCTCTCATTTCAAAAACAGCTATTTCTCCCGATGGCCCAAAGCGATTTTTGATAACTCGCAAAATTCTAAGTTCTGTCGTTTTTTCACCTTCAAAATAAATGACAGTATCCACTAAATGCTCAACAAGCTTTGGGCCAGATATTTCACCGCTCTTTGTTATATGGGCAATCAAAATAGATGGAATAGATAATTCTTTGCACTTAGATATTATTTTTTCGGCACAAACTCGAACCTGCACAACACTCCCGGGATACGTCCCAACTTCTTCAGAATACATCGTTTGCAGTGAATCCACCACTATCAGGCTGTAATCTTCGTTTATAATTTGAAGAACAGAATCAATGTCGTTATCTGAACAAACAGTTATACCGTCAAGGTTTTCGCAGGCGAGCCTGCGAGCCCTTATTGCTAGCTGATCTACTGATTCTTCCGCAGATACATATAAAGATTTATATCCATTTTTTGAAAACCACGCACAGATCTCCAGCGCCAGAGTACTTTTCCCCACACCTGGCTCGCCACCAAGTAAAAGCACCTGCCCGGGCACGATCCCTGAGCACAAAGATGCATCAAGTTCCGTAAAACCGGTCGTCAACCGGGTACTGTTGACAGACTTTAAAACATCTTTCAGATTAACAAGATCTACTATTCTTTCCAGAGGCTTAGAAGTTGCCTCGACAGCTGTGTTCCATTCGCCACATTGAGGACATTTGCCAAACCATTTGATAGATTCATAACCACAACTTTTGCAGATGAAGCGTTCCTTTTCTTTCATCCTTTAAGTGCTCCCGCTTTAGATCTATGTTTGGTGAATTTCAATCCGTTTCCACTTACTTTGCACACTACTGTATCTCCAAAAGCAAACTTACCGCGTAGCAATTCTTCTGCCAGCGGATCTTCGAGGTATTGTTGTATGGCCCTTCTCAACGGCCTCGCACCAAATACAGGATCATAGCCCTTTTCAATCAGGAAATTCTTAGCTTCCTTCGTAAGCTTCAGTGTCATGCCCTTACTTTCCAATCTTTTGTGTACGTCTGATACAAGTATATCAACGATCTTTTCTATATGATCCCTGTTTAGTGGGTGGAAAACTATCACCTCATCGATCCTGTTGAGAAACTCTGGTCTAAAAGTTTTCTTAACTTCCTCCAGGACCAACGATTTCATTTCCTGATAATCTTTATCCGCGTCTTGCGAGACAAAACCCATAGTTTTCTTGGATTTGTTTATCAAATTGCCACCGATATTACTTGTCATAACAACTATGGTATTTTTGAAATCCACTTCTCTTCCCTGCGAATCCGTCAACCTGCCATCGTCCATAATTTGAAGTAAAATATTGAATACATCAGGATGCGCTTTTTCAATCTCGTCAAAGAGTATAACTGAAAATGGTCTTCTTCTTACTCTTTCAGTTAAAGTACCTCCTTCTTCGTAGCCAACATAACCAGGTGGTGCACCAATTAATCTGGATACAGAGAATCTTTCCATATATTCACTCATGTCAAATCTGAGTAAAGCTTTCTCGTCACCAAACAGATGCGCGGTCAAAACCTTTGTCAGTTCGGTCTTTCCTACACCTGTAGGCCCAAGAAACAGAAACACTCCTATGGGCCTTCTTGGATCTTTCAACCCGCTTCTCGCCCTTCTTATAGCCCTTGCTATGGCCTTAATTGCTTCATCCTGCCCAACTATTCTTTGGTGTAAAACTTTCTCAAGATTGAGCAGTCTCATGCTCTCGTTCTCTTCTATTTTCATCAAAGGAATACCTGTCCAGCCTGAGACTACTTCGGATATCTGATCAACATCAACTGCTACAATTGAAGATTCAACATTTTTTCTCCATTGCTCATATTTTTCTGTGTACTCCTGATTCAACAATTTTTCTTTTTCTTTGAGATCTGCTGCTCTTTCATAATCTTGATTTAAAACGGCAAGTTCTTTATCGGCTTTGACTTGCTCAAGCTGTTTTCTCAGTTGTTGCAGCTCATCAGGAATAACAAAGCTTCTCAAGCGAGCTCTTGCAGCGGCCTCGTCAATTACATCTATGGCTTTATCGGGTAAAAAGTGATCTGTAATATATCTCTTTGATAAATATACGGCAGCCTCTAACGCATTATCTGTATACTTTACCCTGTGATGAGTCTCATATTTGTACCTCAAACCTTTAAGGATGTTAATAGTCTCTTCGACAGTTGGTTCCTTGACGTAGATCTTCTGGAACCTTCTCTCAAGAGCCGCATCTTTTTCGATGTATTTTCTATATTCATCGGGTGTTGTCGCGCCTATACAGCGAATCTCTCCACGAGAAAGGGCTGGTTTCAAAATATTTGCTGCATCCACTGCACCTTCCGCAGATCCTGCACCAACTATTGTATGGACTTCGTCAATAAACAAAATTATGCCGGGGTCCTTGGTAACTATCTGTAGAAGCTTTTTCATCCTTTTTTCAAACTCGCCTCTGTATTTCGTTCCAGCAACGAGAGCGGCAACATCGAGCGAAAAAATTGTTTTATGTTTCAACGGCTCAGGAACCTCTCCAGCAACGATTCGCTGTGCAAGGCCTTCGACAATAGCCGTTTTCCCTATTCCGGGCTCCCCAATCAAAACTGGATTGTTTTTCTTCCTTCTCACCAGAATTTGCATAACTCTTTCTATTTCTTCCTCTCTTCCAATAACCGGGTCAAGCTGATTCTTCATCGCAAGCGCCGTTAAGTCTATACCAAAACCTTCCAGATGTCTCACCGACGAATTCTCAAAAGTCCTTTCACTACCAGCATCGTTAATTCTTGGTGAAGTACTTTCAACTATCATGCGCCTCAATACACCAAGATCTATACCCATTTTCCTGAGTACATGGACAGCTATTCCTTCACCTTCTCTTATGATGCCGAGCAGTATGTGTTCTGGATGTATTTTCTCACTTCCAAGATATTTGGCTTCCTCATATGCCATTTCTATTACTCTTCTTGCCCTCGGTGTCATCTGTGGTGAACTGGCAAATCCTCTCATACCCATGCCCACCATTGAAATAACCTCATTTTTTGTTCGGGCATAGGTTATACCCATCTCAGAAAGAGCTTCAACAACAGGTAAGTCCTGTTTCAGAACCGATAAAAGTATATGTTCTGTTCCAACATAAGAATGTCCCATTTCTTTGGCTTCATTTTGTGCATCAACAAAAACCTGCGCTGATTTTTCAGAAAATCTATCGAACATCGTATCACCCCTTTCAAACGAAAACTGAAGCAACGAGCGCTACCGTATTATTTAGACAGTGTATCACAATTGAAGGTAGCAGTGAACCTGAAAGCTCTTTGACAAAGCTTAGAATAATCGCTGTAACAAAAATCTGTGGAAATACCGACAGCGAATGAAACAGGCAAAAGATCAATGCTGTTAATACAATGGTGAAATTCGCGTTGAATTTTTTTCTCAGCATTCCCTGAATATAGCCTCGAAAAGCCATTTCTTCAGCAACAGGACCTATTAACGTAATGATCAGTATTG
Organism: Pseudothermotoga lettingae TMO; assembly: GCF_000017865.1. Classification (GTDB taxonomy): domain Bacteria; phylum Thermotogota; class Thermotogae; order Thermotogales; family DSM-5069; genus Pseudothermotoga_B; species Pseudothermotoga_B elfii. The sequence goes on along the minus strand of NC_009828.1, from coordinate 803,072 downwards.
TTACAATATCGAGCTGGCTGAATTGATTTACCACACTTGGCGCAGGAAATATCGTATTAACTATCATTAAAAGTCCATACATCAACAGCAAAAATAAAAAGCTCTTTAATACCCATTTTCTGTTGATGGTAAACAGAGATGGGATCTTTTCGCCGTTTAAAGCAGCAAGATAGAGACTCAATAGAAACAATGCAACATACCATGCTGCAACAAACCACATCTTTGCTATATAATAGGCTATCACTGGACCAGACAAAAGCATTGATAAAAACACCACAAATCCGATCCACGGATTCTTCATAAAATCATACTCCTCAATATAATTTTATCACGACAAGAAAATCCAGCACTTGAAAAATCAGTGCTGGAACATCAAGGAAAAATTTTTTAAATCTTTCTTGTCATTCTTAGCGAGTTCACGCTTTCGCTACTTTCATCAAGCGTGATTTTCTGCGAGCTGCTTGATTTTTATGAATGACGCCCTTGGAAGCGGCTTTATCGATGGCTGCTATAGCTTGCTTCAGTAATTCCTCAATCTTCTCACTTGATTCTTTAGTCTGTACTGCTGCAAGAACCTTCTTTATAGCATTCTTCATCCTGGTTTTATATGCCCTATTCTTTTCTCTCCTTAAAAAAGATTGTCTGACTCTCTTTTCAGCCGATTTATTCTTTTTTTCCACCTTAACGCCTCCTTTTTTAGATATTAAATGCGCGTTTCAACTCTTCAACAGCATCGAGAGATTCCCAGGTAAAATCAGGATCATTTCTGCCGAAATGGCCATAAGCAGCTGTCTTTTTGTATATAGGCCTCTGCAAGTTCAATTTATTGATAATCGCCAGCGGGCGAAAATCAAACAGCTGTATTATCACATCTTTCAATTTTTCTTCGTCAACCTTAGATGTAGAAAAGGTGTCTATCATTAATGATACAGGTCTGGCTTTACCGATAGCGTATGCTACCTGAATCATAAATCTGTCCGCAAGCCCCGCAGCAACAACATTCTTTGCGACGTACCGTGCCATATAGTGGGCAGATCTGTCAACTTTCGTCGGATCTTTTCCACTGAAGGCCCCTCCGCCATGAGGTACCCATCCACCGTATGTATCAACTATAATTTTTCTACCTGTCAAACCGGTATCCGCCGATGGGCCTCCCAGAACAAATCTGCCAGTTGGATTAACTAATATTTTGATATTATCAGACCAGTATTGTTCGGGAATAGTCGGCTTGATAACATGTTCCAGCAGTACTTCTTTTAATTCGTTTATAGTCACATTTGGATCATGCTGAGCAGAGATAAGGATGGTATCAATTCTCATCGGTTTACCGTCATCGCTATATTCAACTGTCACCTGAGTCTTTCCATCGGGTCTTAAAAAAGGTACAATTTTTTCCTTTCTAACCTTTGACAATCTCATCGCAAGTTGGTGAGCGAGAACTATCGGCAGAGGCATAAATTCAGGCGTTTCATTGGTAGCGTATCCAAACATCATACCCTGGTCGCCAGCCCCTATTTTATCAAACTCGTCTCCATCGTCATTTTTTTCTTTTGCTTCCAACGCTTTGTTAACACCAAGAGCTATATCAGGCGATTGACTGTGTATTGATGTTACAACTCCGCAAGTTTCACCATCAAAGCCATATTTTGCGCGTGTGTAACCTATATCCAGAATCGTTCTCCTGACAATATCCTGTATATCCACATAAGCTTCCGTGGTTACTTCTCCAGCAACAACAGCCAGCCCTGTTGTAACAAGAGTCTCAACAGCAACCCGTGCATCGGGATCCTGTTCAATCAGCGCGTCAAGAATAGCATCTGAGATCTGATCTGCCACTTTATCCGGATGTCCCTCTGTTACACTCTCACTTGTAAAGAGTCTTTTCATTTCTCATCCTCCTTTTTTTGAACTGACTCATATTCTTCTTTTGTGATAAATTTTCCTCCCTCAAGAGTAACCGTTCTAAGTTTATAACTAGAACTCATGGTAGCAATAAGATGAATCTTATTAGGGCATTTGGAACCAACATAAATTTTGTCAACTTTATATGGAGTTGAAGGATTATCATAATCAATTATGAAATCATAACCAGCCCTCAAATGACTTCTGAAATACTCACCACACTTTTCACATTTGAAATAAATCACGAATAAATTCCCTTCTTTATAAAACGGATTTGTCAACAGATCCTGTTCACTTTTTTTCTTTTTTTTGAAAAACCACACTTTTCTCTACCTTCTTTCGAGAAAGAATCTAACCTCAAATTCTTCGTTCCAGAAATCAGTGCAGATTATTCTCACAAGTATTTTTGATGGTAATTTACCTATCTCGGCGTAGTTATCAACCTTTATAACATTGCCCCACTGGTCTGGATAAAGTTTGTACCACGCATCGTAATTATATCCATCCGCTACAGAATCGTTCGTATAAACACTCCAGACGTTGTTAAATTCATCTATTGGTATTTCACTAAAATCAATATGATACACGAGATTTTCATTCAAATACATCTTTAAACTCTTCAAACCGATTACGTTTTTGTTAATTTCAGTTACTGCATTGATGCTTATTTTTGGAAAATCTCCTTTAAAAGGATAAACCTCATCTTCTCTATAGGAATATTTTTCTGAATTAATTACAAGTGATTTTACAATGAATCTGGCTTCTTTTGGTTTTAGGATATTCAAAAATTGCGATGGATCATAGCAAATGGTTTCATCAATATTTCTTATTTCGAAATGACAGTGAGGTTGAGCTGCTTCACCAGTTTGACCGGAGTATCCAACGGGCTCTCCTGCTTTGAAGAAAAATGTTCTTTCTGGAAATTTTACAACTATTCGCTTTCTTCCAAATTCAGACACAACAGAATCGATGATCAGCTTCAATTTCTCTGAAAATTCGCTCAGATGCGCATAAAGTGTTTTGTAACCATCGTCGTGGTAAAGCACAACCACATTACCATATATGTCGTCCTCGTCAATTTCCACTCTGACGAGCCACCCATCTTCAGCTGCTAAAATAGGAACACCACTCCTCATACCAGTTGATAGATCGATTCCCATATGAAAGTGAGGACCACGATTTCCAGTGCCCCGAAACTCACCAAAGCTTGATGTAAGCAATGGAGTCGTACTTACTGGAAAAGAGAATGTCGCACAGATCACAATAGTTGATATCATCGCTACCAGTAAAACCAGGTACCTTTTCACCGATTCATCCCTCCTGCGTACTATGCTGTCTCAGGCGCTCTAAAACACTTGAACGCGCTTTTATCCTGACAATCACCTGATTGTCTCTGAATATCTGTTCTTTAACAACTATTTTTTCTCTTTCTTTCAGGACCCATGACATGTCCTGCAATTTGAAGGTAAGTAGAGCCTCTTTTTCTGATTTTTCCAGCTCTTTATCAATACAGCTCAGAAGCTCACGAATGCCGTCAGCTTTTACTGCACTTATCAAGATAGCCCCTGGATAGGACTGCAAAATTTTTATTCGTTGAGAATAAGGTATCAAATCAACCTTGTTGAAAACTAAAAGACGTGGTATTTCATCTGCACCAAGCTCATAGACAACTGAAAGAGAAGTGTCAAGTTTTTCCTGAAAGTTTTCATCTGACAGGTCAACTACTAAAAGTATCAAATCAGAAAACAGAATTTCCTCTAAGGTGGACTTGAATGCCTCAATAATTGTGTGAGGTACATTTTTAATAAATCCCACTGTATCTTTAAAAAGCGCCACTCTTCCGCTGGGAAGCTTTACTCTTCTGACAACCGGAGAAAGTGTGCTGAAAAGCTGATTTGCAATTAAAATATCACTTCCACTTATTATTTTTATCAAACTTGATTTTCCGGCATTCGTGTAACCTACGACAGACACCATTGGCAATTCACTGTTTAGCCTCATTTTTCTCTGCTGTGTTCTGTCTTTTGCAAGTTCTGAAAGTTGTCGTTTGATAGCAACGATCCTTTCGCGTATCTTGCGACGTTTTTCTTCTATTTTCTGTTCTCCAGGCCCTCTTGTACCAGTTCCACCACCCAGTCTCGATAACCATTTTCCCTGTCCAATTAACCTTGGCAACTCATACTTCAACTTCGCGAACTCAACCTGCAACTTTCCTTCCTCTGTTGTGGCGTGCTGAGCGAATATGTCAAGTATAACCTGTGTTCTGTCCTTGATCACTACACTGAGCTTTTTTTCAAGATTTTTTGCCTGAACCGGTGTTAATTCATCATCGACAACGACCATGTGCGCACCAGAAAAATCTATCAATTCTAACAATTTTCCGATCTTTCCTTCCCCAACGTAATATCTTGAATCAGGTCTTTCTCTTTTCTGGTAGAGAACTTCGACAGTGTCGATATTTAATGTACGCAACAACTGTTGAATTTCTTCAACAGAAGAATAATCACCTTTTATTGTAATAACAATAGCTCTCATCAACTCATTGCGTTTTATTTGTTGCACTCTCCGTTTGACCTTCCTGCTCTTCTTCTTCTTTCTTCACCAATCTAACAAAGCTGGACGGCATGATCGTACTGATTGCATGCTTGTAAATCAAATTTTGCTGATTCTCGCTTTCCAGCAAAATAGTGTAGCTGTCAAAAGATCGGATAATACCCTTAGTTTGAAATCCGTTCACGAGGTATACCTTAACCTCAATTTTTCCAGTTCTCAACATGTTCAAAAACCTATCCTGAAGATTGAACTTCTCAGTCATAACTAAACCCCCCATCGTAAAAGGAATCGTGCTGGAAATCCTGTAGCACGATCCTCGATATTGTGTTCACGGCGTCTCTGTACGAACTTGATGAAAGATCTATAACAATCGCGTCTTTATACCTTCTAAACCAGATCACCTGTCGCCTTGCAAAGTGCCTGGTATTTTTTTTCACAAGTTCGACAGTTGATTCAAAATTTAATTTACCCTCCAGATGTGCTATACTTTCCTGATATCCTATTGTCCGCAAAGCATTAAGATTTTTTGAATATCCTCTTTTCATAAGATCTTTTACTTCATCAAGAAGCCCTGCTTGAAACATTTCATTAACTCTCAAATTGATTCTATCATAAAGCTCTTCTCTATCACGATGCAAAATAATTACGGTGAATCTACCAACTGGTTTCACTTTTTTTCGGAGTTCAGAGGGCTTTTCTTTGCTTTTAATCCAGATTTCCAGAGCTCTTACAGTTCTCTTCAAATCATTTTTATGAATCCTATCAGCAAGCTCTGGATCAATTCGTTCAAGCATAGATCTTAAAACACCTGGGCACTGAGTTTCTTTTTGAAGAAGTTGTTTTCTCAGTTCTTCATCCCTCGAAACACCTTCAAAGATTCCTCTTACAAGACTATCTATATAAAGTCCCGTTCCTCCAGCAAACAAAGGAATCTTACCACGTTTTACAATATCTTGAATAGCCCTAATCGCATCCAGTCTGAATTGATACACACTGTAATATTCATCTGGATCAACTATGTCAATCAAATGATGTCTTACTATCTTTCTCTGGCTCAAAGTCGGTTTCCCAGTGCCTATATCCATATATCTGTACAATTGCCTTGAATCTATCGAAACGATTTCTGCGTTCAATTTGCAACAGATTGCAATCGACAAATCTGTTTTCCCAACAGCCGTTGGCCCTGTAATAATAATCACTTTTTATAGATCACCCCATAAAACACACAGCTTTTCCGGCTACCTGTTATCGAATCCACTTTTATACGTTCAAACAAGCTATCCTTCGCGTGTGCTTTCAAAACAAGTTTTTTTCGCGCCACTCTCAACATTTCATTTACGTCATTCTGATCAATCGTATCATATAATGCAAACGGCCTCAAGGGATTCATAGATGAAGATTCATATACTGGGTTCTCAAACATAGGGTCACAGTAAACAATATCATAAGAATTATCCGGAAGAGATCTTATGAATTGTTTAAAATCAGCGTGAATCAATTCTATTTTTTTCATAGCGGCATTTATCCACGGTAAATTTGATTTATAATTCGACAACCCATCTCTGACAATAACGTAAATTGGAAGAGATCCCTCGACTCCAACGATTTTTCCTGATTCTAAAAACGCTGCCATTAGAATGGCCTCTGTTGCAAGACCAAGAGTTGTATCAAGTATCAGTTCGTTGCCTTTTAGGTCTAAAGATTCTATGAGATGATCTTTCAAGCCTCTCTGCAGATTTTTCATTCTCACCTTTGCCATTGAAGGGTGAAAAAACAACTGACCATCTTTCCATCTTACCACTATACGATCTTTTTCCACGACATAACAATAATCATTTTGAATAAATAGCTCGAGACTTGAACAATGCTTTCTGGAAATATAGGTGATATTTAAATCGTTTGAAAGAGCCTTCGCTCTGTCAATCTGCTCATCCACTGGATCGTGAGAAGTTGTGATAAAAATCATTTTTCTTTCGTTTCTCCCTCCATTTTCGATATCAACTCTCTATTAAGTCTGTACAACTCCTCCAGCCGTTGAGAAAGATTTTCATGCTGGCGAGAAAGATGAATATTCTCCTGAACAGTTTTTGTGTAATGCACATAGGAAGTCCAGAAAAATATCGACAGAGCACATAATGTGCATAAAATTGCTGCTATAAACATACTGGGTTTTCCCCTCTTTTTCTTACGGTTCATTTTCACGCCTATCATTCCCTATTTCAAGCCAGTTCTCGCAATTCCACGAATAAAATATTTCTGGGTGAATAGAAATAGTACAATCACAGGCAATATCGAAAACGTTGCTGCTGCCATAAGTTGATTATAAATTGTTCCGACGTCAGAGCTGAATGTTTGAAGACCAACCGGTAATGTCCTAAATTTGTCTTTGTTTGTAACTATTAAGACCCACAAGAAAGCATTCCAGCTTCCAACAAATTTCAGCAGGGCGCTTGTTATGACCACCGGTTTTGATATCGGTACAACAACTGTCCAGAGAAACCTAAAATGTGAACACCCATCAATTCTGGCGGCATCTTGCAGTTCTCTGGGCAAAGTTAGGAAATGTTGGCGCATAAGAAATATAGCAAACACACTTACAACCCATGGTATTATTAACGCATAATAAGTATCTATCCACCCAAGCTTGGATATTGTTATGAAATTTGGAACTAATAGAACTTCCCCCGGGATCATCATCGTGCCAAGGAAAAGAGCGAAAATCAAGTTTTTACCGGGAAAATTCATCAAAGCGAAAGCATATGCGGCCATGGCAGCAATTATAACTTCCAGAATAGTTGTCACTGTAGATACAAAGGCCGTATTTATATAGTACACGCCAAAAGGTGCACTTTTCCACGCGGTGACATAATTATGGAATATATTTGCAAGCATCTCTGCAAAGGAAAAATTCACCCGCAAGGTATAATTATCGTCTTCAAGATAAACAGGATGTACATTGTTCAGTTCTATTTCAATGGTCTGGTTCTGTTTTAATCTGACATTTTTCACAAAATCTGGTGCTTGTAAAAGTTTCATTGAATTCTGAACCTGAGAATAAATTTTTCTGAGTTTGGCTATCTGTTGAACATTATCGTACAAAATAACTGCCATTTTCCAGAAAACGTCTTTTGAAATCACTTTTGAGAGGTTCCCGAGTTTTTCCAAGGCAATCTGAGCGGTTTGATTCAAACTCAGATCTTCAAAAAATTCCAGCATTTTCTCATAAGATTCAAATTGATCCAGCGATGATATTTTCATATCCGACAGAATTCCGCTTAATGAGGAAAGTACCTGCTTTAACTGCTGAATGTAAACTCTAATATTTTCTATCGGCAGACTTTTAAACTCTTCATATAGCCGCTCATCAAGAAGCTTTTCTACATTTTCCGGGAGTGATTCAGTTGATTGATTCATCTGAAATTGTATAATCTTCTCAACATCGGCCGAAAAATGTTCCATAGACAAATATTCTTTGAGTAGCTGATCTTTTTCTTTCTTGCTCAGAAAACTGAACACAATCTGTCTGGTATCTGCTTTCTGGATTTGAACAGATTTAAAATATTCTCTGACAAATGTGTACACTTCTATAAGATTCAATAAATCTTCAACTGGTGAAATAACCCTTGCCTTGTACAACCGCATAAGAGCATTATCTTTTAAATTTTCAAATAATTCGTTTGATTGTAAAATGTTCAAAGTATTTTTTAAAGATTTATCTATCATGCTTATTTCGTCAGTCTGAAGAATCGCAACTGATCCTTTTTTCAATATCGAAAGTTCTGAAAGTCTTTCATTGAGCAGTTTTTTTCCATCAGAGATCATTTCTATATACTCCTGTTTGTATTCTTCTGGCAATCTATTAGAATATCTTTCAAATGTCTCTGCTTGATTCAGGGATGTTTCTATCGTTTTTTCCAGTTGAGAAATATAATTTCTCCTGTCGAGGATTGCTTCTGAGCCATAAAGATACATAGCAAAGAAATTGGAGAAAAATTCTTCAGCATTCTTTGATGAACTAATCAATTTCCCAATCTGTTCTGGAAGATCTCTCTGAAGAAGTCTTTGAGAAAACTCTTTAAACTGTGAATCATCAAGTTTTCCCGCAAGATAGCTAAAGTTATCAGATAATGAGAGAACCATTGTCCCACGATAAACTGGATCATCGTCTATCTGAATTGACAAAATATTTCCAGATTCTTCTGTTCTGCTAAGAACCAGAGCTTCTCTCAACGTTAAACCTTTCCAATCAATTCCTCCTGCTGAGCTTCGAGACAATTTCACTTTAACATCCCACGTTCTGGAAAAATTCTTGGAGGTCCACTTTGGTGGCCAGGTTTCAACCTCACTTCTTGTTTTAAAAGAAGTGGAAACCATCCATGCAAAGGGCAAAAGCATCAAAGCCGCCCCGGCTGTAATGAGCAAATAAACAAACAGTGAGAAGATCGTCTTTCTCACAATTTTTCACCTCAAGAAGCGTACTCGACAGTCTTTTTACCCACTAAAAATTGTACAGCGGTAAAAATCAATATTATACCAAACAGTATGTACGCTGCCGCACAGGCAATACCCATTCTTTGCTGGACATAAAATCTATCGAAAACATAGTAAACCATGGTCATACCACTGTTGTTATATGGTCCGGGCAATCCACTGTAGAGAACGTAAACCTCTGTGAATACTTTGAAAGAACTTATAAGTGAAACTATCAGTAAAAAAAACGTCGTGGGAGTTAAAAGTGGCCACGTTATGTGAAGAAATTTTTGCCACGCTGTGGCTCCATCAACTTCAGCAGCCTCATAGTAAGATTTATCAATGTTTTGCAATCCTGCGAGTAATATGATGGCATCATACCCAACAGTCTTCCAAATAGATACGATTGCAATTGTCGGGATTGTCCATCTTTCATCTTTGAGCCATGCAATTCTCTCTACATTCAAAAAAGACAGCATATAATTAAGTAATCCATACGCATCATCAAAAATCCATCTCCAAACAAGTGAGATAGCCACTGCAGAGGTTACAAAGGGAATGAAGTAAGCTGTTCTAAAAAAAGCCCTGAACTTTATATTGCTATTCAGAAGTAGTGCTATAACAAGTGCAAGTGCTATAGTGATAGGAACGCTGAGCAAGACATAATACGCCGTGTTATAAACAGCTTTAATGAAAAGATTTCTATCACGTGCTTCAAGAAACAAATCCAGCACAGTATATGATCTTTTATCAAAAATAATCAGGAATATAAAAGCAACCAACGATAAAGAGAAAATTTTTCCTAAGAAAATCTTTATAGACCGGTAAGTTTTCAAAATCAGGTATGTCATCGTCGCTACCAAACTGCACAAAAGCAGGGTAAAAAAAGTCCTGTTCTGAAGTAATACCATCAGGGAGACTGAAATAGCTATACTCACAAAACCCATTTTCTTTTTCTTAAAAACCGCATACATTGAAAAAACTATGGAAAAACACACGAAGAATAGTACAATCGATGTAAGCAAAGAGCTTGCAAATTCATGCGTAAGAGGACTCTGAAAACGAAATATCTCTCCATAATTTTCCAGACCAGCAAAAGCCGGGTTTTTCATATTCTTAAAATCCCAGCGAAAGAAGCTTAAAACAAATGAAAATCCTACTGGCCAGAATACAAACATGCCCAGTATGACAAATGATGGTACCAGAAAAAGATAAGCAAGCAATGCTTCTCTCGTCTTGCTTTTCATTTTCCACGCTCCTTAAATTTCACAGTATATAGGAGCTAACATCTTCATCTGATATGATATTCTCAAGTTTTCCCATCACATATTTTGCATCTATGATTATTTTCTTCTCCTGGACATCCGGTGCTTCAAAAGATATCTCCTCAAGAACTTTTTCAACAACAGTGTAAAGCCTTCGTGCCCCTATGTTTTCAAGTCTCTGGTTTAATTCATACGCTATTTTTGCCATTTCTTCAATACCATCCTCGGTGAAAATCAACTCAATCCCTTCCGTTGATAGTAAAGCTTGATATTGCTTCGTTATAGCATTTTCTGGTTCGACGAGTATTCTCACGAAATCTTTTCTTGTCAGCGAGGACAGCTCAACTCTTATGGGAAAACGTCCCTGAAGCTCTGGAATAAGGTCTGAGGGCCTGCTCATATGAAAAGCACCAGAGCCAATAAAAAGTATGTAATCTGTTCTAACTGGACCATATTTGGTCATTATTGTTGTACCTTCTACAATGGGGAGAAGATCTCTTTGAACACCCTGACGGGAAACATCCGGTCCCGAACCTGAAGATTTTACAGCTATTTTATCAAGCTCATCTATGAAGATGATACCTCTGTTCTGGGCTCTTTCCAGAGCTTCTTGCGTTGCTTTATCCATATCGATCAATTTTTCCGACTCAATCGGCAGAAGGGTTCTGCGAGCCTCAGAAACTGTCATTCGCTTCTTCTGCCTTGTTTTCGGCATAAGACTTCCCAGCATACTTCCAAGATCTATTCCAAGGTCTTCCAGTTCTCCCTGACCGAGTGCACCAATAAACGGGGATATTTCTTTTTCTATTTCTATTTCTATCATTTCATTTTCTAATTCTCCATTTCTCAATTTCTGCCTGATTTCTTCTCGTTTTTGTCTGAGCGATCTTCTCTCTTCAGGCGATGGCTGCTGCTGCTGAGAGGCTGTGAATAAACCCATAAAGCTTATGTTCTGTGGTTTCCGAGATTCTGGAATCAATGCATCGAGTATCCTTTCTTCAACCATTTGCTCTGCTTTATCTTTGACTTGTTCCATTCTTTCTTTCTTAACCATATTGACACTTATTTCAACCAGATCTCTAACCATAGAATCCACATTTTTTCCAACATAACCTACCTCTGTGAATCTGGTGGCTTCCACTTTTAGAAATGGCGAACCCGAAAGCTGAGCTAATCGGCGAGCTATCTCAGTTTTTCCAACTCCGGTAGGACCTATCATTAAAATATTTTTGGGTAATACTTCTTTTTGCCAGATATCTGGTAATTTTTGCCTGCGTATTCTGTTCCTTATAGCTATCGCCACTGCCTTCTTCGCCTGATACTGCCCAATTATATATTTGTCGAGCTCCCGAACAATTTCTTTCGGCGTCAAGTTGTCAAAGTTTGTCACATATCTCACTCCTTTTAAATCTCTTCGATGGTTATATTTCCATTTGTGTATATACATATTTCACTGGCTATCTGCATCGATTTTTCAACTATTTCTCTGGCATCGAGATCTGTGTTTCTAATTAAAGCTCGCGCAGCAGCTATTGCATACGGAGCTCCCGAACCAATTGCAGCAACATTATCATCAGGTTGAACCACTTCACCGGTTCCGGATATTATCAGAACATTATCCCTATCTGCCACAAGTAAAAGTGCTTCTAGTCTTCTCAAAACTCGATCGGTTCTCCAGTCCTTCGCAAGTTCTACGGCTGCTTTCGTAAGATTTCCTCCCCACTCTTTTAATTTTGATTCAAATCTATCGAAAAGCGCCATTGCATCAGCGACAGATCCCGCAAAGCCCGCCAGCACCTGTCCATCTCCTATCTTTCTTATTTTTCTTGCACCGTGCTTCATAACAGTATTACCATAAGTAACTTGACCGTCACCAGCCATTACTGTCTTACCATTTCTACTAACAACAAGAACTGTTGTACTTTTCCATTCCATGACTCTCACCTCCTAATCGCATAATCACTCTGTTTTGAAGACAAGATGCTGTAAAATGCGATAAAGCGAGACTCTCTTTCCCAGAGCAAAATTGAATATGGTAGAGAAGATACGCTTGAGGATATCTTCTGGAAAACCTGGATAGCCGTATTATCATCACTTGTAACTGACGAAATTAGTTTCTGCAACTCTCCACTCAAAACGTTCGCAATATTTCTGCTGAGAACAAATTTTTCATTCCAGTTATTTTCCTTTATTGCAACATCAAGCTCATTATTAATTATATCTTTCCAATTAATATTTTTCAAATAGCTTTGAATCTGCTGCGCATAATCTTCCACTATTTTTTCAACTATTTCGACCTTTTCCACATCCATTCCTTTTTCAATCAAAGCGATTGAAAGATTACTGGAGATTTTATCCATGTACTCTGAAACCGCCTTTCCGATATCAAGACTTTCTATATGCTTAGAGATTCTTTCATAAGCAGGTGTATAAATTTCAAGCATCTTTCTGTAAATTTGCTTTGCTCTTTCAGGATCAAAATCTTCAAATTTTTCTGCCGCTATCAACAAAAACTCGGATGCGCCATCTGGCACACCCCACACGTTCTTTGAAGCCATTCCCTCACACGCCTGCGCCTCTTTTTCCGCAAGATACTCAAGTAATGATAAGATCGTTTCGTCAGTAACTTCGGCAGATGAAGCTGCAAGTGTTGCCAGTAATCTGTATATATCCTCGCCGGATATCGCTTTTGCAAGGTCTACGTTTTTCCAGTCGGGGAATCTGTTCCATCCTCCAGGTAATCTATCAACAGTCATTTTCGCATATTTGACAAATTCTGTGAGGTACAGGTCTCGAATGTTCTGCAGATTCTTTAATGTTTTTCCAATCAAAATGTCATCTGAATAACTCTTCAATTGGTCAATAAGCCTGTCAATTTTTGAGAATAACGACTGATATCTCGATGCCAGAGCTTTATATGTATTTCTTTCATTGAAAGAAAGTAATGAAGTTTTGAAAAGTGCACATGAATCTAAAATAGCTTGAAGTGAAGCCACATCACCTGCAGAAATCAAATCTTGTCTCTTTTCGAGAAGTTCGCTCAAGAAAAGCAAGTCTGATGCTTTGTACTGATTTGCAATGGCAGACTGAAAATCGTCGTATTCTTGCCTCAAAGGTGAGAAATCCCCGGATTTTAAAGCACTTTCAAGCTTTTCTATTCTTAAAGGTCTCAAACAAAGCGAGGCAAGGTAAAAATGGGCTTTCCCATAAGTGTGGTTTATCCTCAGAGCAGTTGTCAGATTTTTCTGAGCTTTTTCAGAGTAAGATATTTCAAGCCTATCCAGAGTCTTCAAATTATTTTGAATAGCAGACAGGTTCTTTGTCAAATTATTCTTTATCGAAGCTATCTGGTTTATTCTTTGTTTTTCCGCTTCGATTCCTGACAGATTTGATTTGTAATTTTCTGCTCTGAGATAGCTAAATTCACCTGTTAAATTTTCGAGTTTCTCGAGTTTTTGTAGATAAAACTGCTCATATTGCTGCAAGCGACTTTTTTCGCTGGTTACAGAAAGTAAAGCAGAATAATTGCTGTTACCATTTTTGAAATAGACTTCACTTATAAAATAATTCCACTTCAAAAAAGTTGAAGAAATAGTTATTAAAAGAACAAATATCGAGAAAATCGCGAGCTTTGATCTTCCAACCTCTATATCAATTGCAAGAAATCTCCTGCCGTTGAAATATGTTCCGACGGCTGTGGAAGCCAGAAAAAGAGCAAGTAGCGAGTTGGGCAAGAGATGACCTGGAAAGCTAAAGAAACTCTGAACCATAAAAGCAATAAATCCACAAGCAATCGTAAGGAACAAAAGTAGATCATCTTTTCTCTCCACTGTTTTTAGATATTTAAACGCGTAGATTATCAAACTCAGCATGAGCAGCAGTACACTAATTAATCCAAAGATACCAGTTTCACCCAGCACCTGAAGGTAATCATTGTGCGTCCTTTTAAAATTGTTCCAGCCGTAGAGAAGTTCCGGGCGATCTTTCATGACATCTTGCAAAATATCAATGGCCTTAATCTGATATGTACCAATACCTGTACCGATCAGTTTGTTTTCTTTCCATTGATATATTGCTCCGAGCCACGCCAATAAACGCTCATCAATGCTCGATACACTTGTCATCGCCGAAAATCTGCTTGTGACTGAAACTTTTCCACCACCAGTTAAAGGATTATCGGTGTTGTAAATTACCATTATCACAGCCACACCAAAGATCAGGATGGTAATCAGAAGCTTTTTCAGATTTTTCCAGTTATGAACGTCATCATCCGTTTTTGTCTTTCTGGAATATACAAAATACAAAATTGCAAAGACGGCTACTGAAAAAATCATTGATATATACTCAGACCTTGTTTGGCTGATCACAACTGTTGTTAAGAATAGCCAGAAAGCTACCATTGAAAAAATTTTGACAAATAGAAATCCTTTGCGAGAAAGATTTTTCCAGCCATAATTGTCACTCAGCAGGAAATACAGGCAGGAAACAAGAAGCATAGTCATATAATTTGCCACAAAAATAGTATTCCCTATAGTACTCTTTATGGCAGCTCTGGAAAATGGCTCACCAACTACCCCAAGGAAAATACTCCTGCCAGTATAGAAATTCAAAATAGCATCAATTGCGACAACAACCCCTGTTGCGATAAAAGTCAAAAACAATCTTGTAATTGACTCTTTGCTTTTAAACCTGTTTGATATGTACAACGAAATTAATACTGATAGTACAACAAACAACGCAATATCTATGGAATATCTGAAGTAAAATCTGTTGTATCTGTAGACAGAAATTGTTGAAAGTATTGAAGATAGGGAGAAAAGGAACCAGAACAAATGTGAAAACGAGAAATATAACTTCAATTGCTTTTCTTTCCACCATCTGAAAATTAACCCGATCGAGAGAATCAGTACCATTGTGGTGAGAACAGCATATTTTGGCACACTAAATTCATAGGTCACAAATTTGTTGGCAAATAGGGCTGTAATGATAACTGTAACATGCAGAAAAATTTCCTCAATCTTTCCCATGAGTTGTTCCTCCTCTATTATCGTAAACAAACATTCCCAGAGACAAGACTACCACAATTGAAGCGAGTAATACTAAGAAAAGAGAGTAAAAATATTTCATAATTGAAAAACAAAATGAAATCATTACCACAAAAAACAGTGTTTTTCTCTTCTTTGCTGTTTCGCTCCCGTGAACCCTTCGGTATACCTTGTCATAGATATGATCTCTATCGCCAAGAAATGGTGAAACTCGGGCTGCCAATCTCCGCACAATACCACTGAGGATATCTATGAAAATCACCCAGAACGGCAGAAAGGCTTTCAAATCGACAGAATTTTCCATACCAAGAAAAATTTCGTATGCAACTATGCAACCTATTAGATAACTACCGGCATCGCCCATAAATACCTTAGCTGGTGGAAAATTAAACCCAAGATATCCAATCAATGCACCTATCAATGCCCACTCTAAGGAGCTTTTGTTAACAAAAATTAGCCCAGCAATCACAACAGAAGCACAGATCCCATCCATACCATCTATCATATTAACAGCGTTTACCGTAATAACAAATAAAACTGTATAGAAAAGCATTTGGAATAAATTTGCTGAAAAAATTTGACTGATGAGTAAACCTAACAAACATTCAGCTACAAAGCGAACATACCATGGTATTTGTTTTATATCGTCAATCAAACCTATCAAAAAAATCAATGTCATAACGACAAAAAGGTACCATTCTTTCACGAAAAAGATCACTGCAACATAAATAGCCACGCCACCGAGATATGGTATTGCTCTACTATGTGTCTTTAATTTTCCATCTGGTGTATCCACTATATTCAACTTCTTTGCTATGATAGATAGCAGAGGAAGCAAAGCAACTGACAGAGCAAAAGAGATCACCAGGGATATCATTTCATGAACATTCCCACTATAAAATCTATGATCGGTGCGAATATCAAAGCAGGCAGAAAATTCCCAACTTTTATTTCTTTTAACTCTAAAAGTCTTATCCCTATCGCCACTACTATCAACCCACCTGCCCCTGTAAAGTTAGACAGGTAATTCTGATCAGTTAAAAATACCAGATGTGATGATGCCATCACAAGCAACCCCTGGACTACTAACACAGCGATAGAACTGCTGAGAACACTGATGCCGTATATAGATGCAAGGATTATAGAAGATATAAAATCAAGAACCGATTTCGTATAGATTAGTGTGCCATCACCAACCAGTCCGGCTCTTATCGAACCAACCACAGTCATTGGACCAACCAAAAACAGAGTTGTAGCTGCAACAAATCCACTGGTAAAACGATGGGAATCTTTCGAAAATTTCCCTACAGCACCAATTATATCTTCTATGCGCAAAAATTCACCCACAACAGCTCCGAATGCAAGTGCAAGCAAAACTATTATAAAATTTGATGTTTCCAAAGCCATCTGAATTCCTATACCTATAGTAGTTAGGCCTACAGCCTGAAAGAGAATCCTTCTTATCCCGGCGGATATGGATTTTCCCAAAAAAATACCGATAACCGACCCCGATGCAACGGAAATCGCATTTACAAAAACCGATATGTGTATACCTTCACCTCCCTTTAAGGTTTATTATATTATTTTGGAGGTGGCTTTGTTGCTTCTTTTATTTGACGTGGGAAATACTCACACAGTTGCTGGATTTACTGAAAATGGGACGGATTTCTTAAAATGGAGACTTTCGACTCACAGATTTGAGACAGAAGACGAATTGTTCGTAATTCTAAAAACGCTCCTTGAAAACCACGATATAAAGTCAAAACAGATTAGATCAGTTGTTATAGCATCGGTCGTACCATCTGTGAACTACATATTTCAACGATTTTCCGAAAAATATCTTCAAGCGAGGTATTTTTGGCTTGAGGCAACTGACGGGTTAGATATTAAATGGAACGTAAAGAATCCATCAGAAATAGGCGCAGATAGAGTTGCAAATGTTCTTGGAGCGAGTTTGACTTGCGATGATGCAATCATCCTGGATGCGGGGACTGCTATAACTATTGATGTTTTGAAAAACAAATCTTATGAAGGCGGTGCGATATTACCTGGATTAATGACAGCAGCCTATTCTTTGTTTGAAAAAACAGCAAAATTACCGCAAGTTGACCTGCATGTACCTGTTAACTGTGTTGGTAAAGATACTCCAGACAATATAAGAATAGGAATCGTGAAAGGAACAGCTTACGCTTTGAATGGTTTGGTAAGTGATGTGAAAAAATACTTCAATATGAACCCTAAAATTTTTCTAACAGGCGGTCAGAGCAAAGTCATAGAAAAACTGGTTCGTCACGATATCAAAGATCCGGACCTAACTTTAAAGGGTATGTATGTTTACTGGAGGAGAAAATGCGTGTCCTGCTTATAAATCCATGGATCCACGATTTTGCGGCATATGATTTCTGGTTAAAACCAATCGGTTTACTTTATGTTGGAGCCGCTCTGAAGCAAATTGGCATTGATGTATATTTGATAGATCTTCTCAACAGGCACGACCCTGATTTGAGCAAGTTCATTTCTCAAAAACCCGACAAAAAGTTCGGAACAGGAAAGTTTCACTCTGAACAAATCGATAAACCACTTTTGCTGAAAAATATTCCGCGCAAATACAAAAGATACGGTGCTCCTGTGGAATATTTTCTCTGCAAACTTGAAGAAATAGGCAGAGTGGATGCTATTTTCGTTACGTCATCGTTGACTTACTGGTGGCCGGGTGTTGCCGAAACCATAAAATATATAAAACAAATTTTTCCGAAAACTCCGGTAGTACTTGGAGGGCTTTATGCCAGATTATACACTGACCACGCTAAAAAGAATACCAACGCAGATTTTATTTTTGACAAAGATCTTTCGAACCTTCCACATCTGATTAATCAACTGTTTGGAAAAACTATCGGTGTTTCTATGAAAAAATGGTTTGAAGAACTCGATCCAGCATACGAGCTTTATAAAAAAGTTGGATATTTAGTTTTTCTTACTTCTCTTGGATGCCCGTATTCCTGTACTTATTGTATTTCATCAAAATTGTGGAAAAAATTTGTTCAAAGGGACCCTCAAAAAGTGGTTGCTGCAATAAAAAGATACGTAGATCTTTTCCAGGTAAAAAACATCGTTTTCTTTGACGATGCAATCCTAATCAACAAAGAAAGACACTTCATGAAATTACTCAAATTGCTTATAAAGGAACAATTAAAGGTTAATTATCATCTCCCCAACGGTCTTCATGCACGATTACTCGATGAAGAAACCGCGAAATTGATGAAGGAAGCAGGATTCAAAACTATTAAACTCGGGTATGAGACAAGTGGAAATTTGCAAAAAGAAACAGGTGGAAAGGTTTATGATGAGGAACTTGTAAGAGCAGCAGAGATACTGCTGAAAGCCGGTTTCACAAAAGAGGATGTCCAGGCATACATTATGGTGAATATGCCAGATCAAAAAGAAGACGATGTATTAAAAGCTATAGAGATTTGCAAGCAGGTCGGAATATCTGTCTCAATTAACGAATATACACCAATATATGGTTCGCTTGACTGGTTCAAACTCGTTGATCAGGGAGCCATAGATGAAAAAATAGACCCTGTAATGTTGAACAACACAGTGCTACCTTACTGGTTCAAAAATAATATGGACTTCCAGGCCGTTCAACGCCTGAAAGCCCTTGCACACAGTAATTAATTATTCTTTTTTGGTTACCTTTGAGGCTATCAACCCCACTCCTGGTTCATAACCTTTCGCAATTGATATCTCATTGGCGACTTTTTGAAAAATAGCCATAACTGGAATACAGGAAAGTTCTTCAATCAAGCCGTCTGGCGTTGAAATTGTTCGCTGGAATGAAACATTTTCATCAGTTATACACCAGACCTTTTGATAAAATGAGAGATCACCTATCAAATCAAAAGTGAGCTTTGACGTTCTTCCGTGCTGTGCAACCACAGTTATTAAAGGATCTGTTACGAGCAATTCCATAGGCCCATGCCTGAAGCCAGCCCCACTGTAAACAACGCTGCTGACCTTTGCAATTTCAGCCAGAGTTAGTTGAGCCATTTTCAACACAGGAACTGCAAAACCACGGCCAACGAGTATGACACTCTTACTGTCTAACATATCCTTGGCGTACAGGCTAACATCAATTTCAAGAGCTTTACTCAAAGCTTCTGGCAATTTTTCGAAAGGTAGTTCGTCACCAGTCCACGTTTCAGCTATCAATAAAAGAGTTACAATAGTATTAATAAAGGTTTTTGAAGACCCCATTGCCCTTTCATGGCCGGCATAAATTGGAAACAGTCTTGATGCTTCAAAAGCACTGGCATTGAAACTATTTTCGTTGTTTGTGACAAGAACACATCTATTAAGTTTGTCGTTAAAGAGATCTACAAATCTTGTCAATTCAGCAGTTTCTCCCGATTGGCTGATCAGAAAAATCGTGTCAAAAAATTCGAGTAAATCTGGATTGGCATACCATATGAACTCGGACAATTCAACTGAAACAGCGTTGATTCCTTTCAAGCGAAGATATACTGTTGCATAAATGGAAGCATAATGAGAAGCTCCCATACCAAGAAAAAGGATATTTTCATGTGTTAATCTACCAGCTTTGGATCTAATTTCTTTCTTCTTTGAAAGGAGATCCTTAATTGCCTCTGGCTGTTCAAACATGTCTTTTAGAAAGATCGATTCCATTCTTTAAAAGCCCCCTTCAATAATTTCGCTTTTATTTATAACACGAAAATTTAAAAACTCTTCAGACAAAAGGCAAACAAATTGTGTAAAATACATATGAAGGAACAGAGAAAAGGAGTGTGAAATTGTGCCCAGATTAAGAGTATACGAGCTAGCCAAAAAACTTAATATGTCTACAAAAGATTTGTTGCAGGAACTTGAAGAACTTGGTCTGAATGTCAAAAATCACATGAGTTATATAGATGAAGAAACAGTTGGTTTGCTACTCGAAATATTTGAAGAGGAAGAAGAAACGGCTGCAAAGGCAAAAGCGGCAAAGCCAAAAAAGGAAAAAGAAGAATTAGAGGAGATTTTCCAGGAAGTTGTTTTGAAGCCCGAAGATCTGCAACTTAACACACTTGCCGTTAAAATAGGGGTTCCGTTGAACAGGATCATACAGGATATGTTTGTTAAGGGTATAGTACTTAAACCAACGCAGCAGATAGACGAAAAAACCGCGAAAGATATAGCAAAAATATATGGTTACCGTGCAAAATTCTACCAACCTGAAGAAGAAATCAGCGAATTGGAAACTATAGAAAATGAACTTGAAAGATTAGAAAAATATTTCGAAACATTGTACGAAACCCACAAAGATGAGCTATCCATAAGACCTCCCGTAGTAACTGTTATGGGGCACGTCGACCATGGCAAAACCACACTCCTTGATAAAATCAGAAGGACAAGAGTTGCAGAAAAAGAGGTCGGAGGTATCACCCAATCAATAGGTGCTTACCAGGTGGTTCACAAAGGAAAAAAGATTACTTTTATAGATACACCCGGCCATGAACTGTTCACAGAAATGAGAGCAAAAGGAGCTCAAGCCACGGATATAGTTGTCCTTGTTGTAGCAGCAGACGACGGTGTCATGCCGCAAACAATAGAGGCTTATAATCACGCCAAAGTTGCGAATGTTCCTGTTATTGTAGCAATAAACAAAATCGATAAACCAAATGCAAACATCGAAGCGACCAAAAGACAACTGGTAGACAAACTAAATATCATCCCTGAAGATTGGGGAGGAGATACGATTACTGTTCCCATATCAGCCCGAACAGGCCATGGAATCGATGAACTTCTGGAGATGATATTGCTCGTTGCAGAATTAAGAGAAATCAAATGTTACCCGAAAGGACCTGCTCGTTGTGTAATCATTGAATCAAAGCTCGATAGATCTCTCGGACCTGTCGCAAATGTCATAGTAAAGGATGGAGAATTGAGAGTTGGCGATTATTTAGTGGCAGGTCCAACGTATTGCAAAGTCAGGATTTTAATAGATGATAAGGGAAAGTCAATTAAAATAGCAGAACCATCTCAACCAGTTATGATAGTTGGCTTCGAGGAAGTCCCGGATATCCGCTATTCTATATATGCGGTCGAAAGTCTCGAAAGTGCCCGTACAGTTACTCAGCAACTTAAAGAAAGGCTTGAGAGAGATAAAATGGCAAAACGAAGGGTTCGACTGGAAGAATTACTGAAGATGATGGAAGAATCAGAAAAAAAAGAACTCAATCTGGTTCTGAAAGCAGATACCTTTGGATCTCTAAGTGCAGTTCAAAACGCCATAGCTTCACTGAAAAGCGAAGAAATAAAAATCAATATTGTTCATTCCGGAGTTGGAACAGTGAATAATAGCGATGTAATGCTGGCATCTGCGAGCAATGGAATCATAGTCGGTTTTAGAGTAAAGGTAGATGCTCAGGCGAGAAAAACAGCAGAAAATGAAGGTATACAGATCAAAACATATGAAATAATCTACGACTTACTTGACAACATGAAATTAGCACTTGAAGGCATGCTCAAACCTGAAACAGTTGAAGAACTCGTTGGTAGAGGAGAGATCAGAAAAATCTTTGACATAAAGAAAGTCGGCAAAATAGCGGGAGTTCAGCTTCTTGAAGGTCATGTTTCTAAGGATTGCATAGTCAAAGTTTATAGAAATGGCACGTTTCTTTTCAGTGATCAAATAGATAGTCTGAAGCACTACAAGGAAGACGTGGATAAAGTCAGCGCGCCACAGGAATGTGGTCTAAAGCTCAAATCAAATGAAGATCTTAGAGAAAACGATGAACTGGAGTTTTACGAACAGCACCAGGTTCAAAAAAAATTGTGAGTCCTTATTGAGGATAATTTTCGCACTGCCTGCAAACTCCATAAACTATCAATTCTGTTCTTTCTGCCTTTCCAGGCAGATCTGCTTTTATTTCGTATGGGATATCGTATATTCTTCCACACACCTTGCATACAAAATGCCCGTGGTTGCTTGTGTCTATATCGTATATAGTCAGGCTGTCATCTATAGCGATTCTTTTTACTGAACCAATTTGCTCCAGAGTGTGCAAGGTATTATAGACTGTTGTGAAGGAAACACTTCCCACTCTCGAGAGCACATGCTCATATATCTGTTGGGCTGTTGGATGAATTCTGTTGCTGTCCAGAAATTTCAGTATTTCCACCCGCTGAGGAGTTATTTTCAAACCATAAGTTTTAAGAAGCTCTACTATCTGATCCAAAGACATTTCAACATGCCTCCAGTTGTTTGTTTATATTATACCATTATTTTGTTTCACACAAGAAATTGATATAATCAGCTTGGGAGGAGATCACAGTATCTTTATCTGATGAATTACTCAAAATAAGAGAAGAAGCAAAAGATCTTGTAGAAGAAAGGTTCAGACAATTCAAAAATCTCGGTCTTAATGGGACCGAAGAAGAACTTTTCAGTGAGCTCAGTTTTTGCGTTTTGACCGCGAACTGGACCGCTCAGGGCGGAATTAAAGCCCAGAAGTTAATTGGAAAAGCTGGTTTTATTCATTTGGATGAAGACGAACTTTCAAAAAAACTCTCAGAACTCGGCCACAGGTTTCCAAAGGCGAGGGCTTCATACATAATCAAGAACCGCAAAATCATTGGTCAATTGAAACAACTGACAACTATCGATCCATTCGAAGCACGTGAATGGTTGGTCAACAATGCAATCGGAATTGGCTATAAGGAAGCCAGTCATTTTCTAAGAAACACTGGCGTTGAAAAACTGGCAATTTTGGACAGGCATGTCTTATCACTTATGCATAGATACAATATAATAGAAGAAATTCCAAAGACACTCACCAAAAAACGATATCTGATCTTTGAAAGACTCCTGAGTTTTGAGGCAGAAAAATTCGGTGAAAGCCCGGGAAAATTCGATCTTTATCTCTGGTTTTTCGTGAAAAAAAAGGTTGAAAAGTAGGAGGTGTAGGAATTGGTTAGAGTAAGATTTGCACCAAGCCCAACCGGCTATCTCCATGTTGGAGGAGCAAGAACAGCCCTTTTTAATTATCTTTTTGCAAAACATCATGGCGGAAAGTTCATTCTGAGAATAGAAGATACAGACATAGCACGTTCAGAAGGAATTTTCGAAGAAAATCTTATGAAGACACTTCAATGGTTAGGACTAAATTGGGATGAAGGACCAGATATAGGAGGATCTTTCGGCCCATACAGGCAAAGTGAGCGATTGAATATATACGAAGAATATGCAAAAAAACTAATTGCCCTTGACAAAGCCTATGAAGTATTTGCCTATCCCGAAGAAATAGAAGAGATAAGAGAAAAACTGCTTTCGAAAGGGCTGACCCCCCATTATGACCGCACAATCTTCGAACCATTCGCTACAAAAGAACGCAAAAGAGAATATGAAGAGAAAGGATTAAAACCAGCTATATATTTTTCAATGCCAAGAAAGGCCTTTATTCACAATGATCTGGTAAAAGGCACCGTGCAATTTTCTGAAGGTTCTGTGGGAGACTTTGCTATACTGAGAAGCAATGGGATACCAACTTACAATTTTGCCTGCGTTGTTGACGATATGCTCATGCAAATAACGCATGTCATACGTGGGGACGATCACTTGCCAAATACTGTGAAACAACTCGCGCTATATGAAGCCTTTTCTGCCAGACCCCCTGAAATTGGACATGTTTCGACAATTCTCGGGCCGGATGGAAAGAAATTGAGTAAGAGGCATGGTGCAACCTCAATCGAAGAACTCAGAGAAAGAGGATACCTGCCTCAAGCCGTTGTTAATTATCTTGCCCTGCTTGGATGGTCTTCACCAGATGCAAAAGAAATAATGTCCATGCAGGAAATGATTGAAAGATTCTCCATAGATAGACTTAGCAAAAATCCGGCCATTTTTGACCCAGCAAAACTCAGCTGGATGAACGGCCAATACATAAGATCTACAAACGAAGAGGAACTGGAGCAACTTTTAAAACCTTTGCTGGAAAAATGGAATTTCATACCCAGGAATCAGGATTGGTTACGCAGAGTAATAATTGCTGTTAAGGATAGACTCCACACTCTGGAAGATTTTCAACATGTTGCAGATTTCTTCTTTGTGAAGCCAGAGATAAAAACGGAAACGGAATATCAAATAAAGTGTGCCATGCTCGAATGTGCCGACAAACTTGAAAGCCTTGACCGTTCTGATAAAAATTCTATTGTGGAAGTATTCAGGTCAACAATAAAAAAACAAAAGGTGAGTGCGAAAGAATTTTACAGCACGTTGAGATATGTTCTGACTGGTAAACACGAAGGACCAGAGCTTGTGGATATTGTTTTTCTCTTAGGTCCTAATGAAGTGGCAGCAAGAATCAAATCAATTTTGGGGTGAGAATATGCGCTTTTACAATACTCTAAGTAAACACATTGAGGAATTCAAAGAAAATGAACCAGGTATTGTAAGGATGTATGTTTGCGGGCCAACAGTATATGGACTTATCCATATAGGCAATGCAAGGCCGATGGTGGTTTTTGATGCGCTCAGGAGATATTTAGAATACAGAGGTTACAGAGTTATAATGGTTCAAAACTTCACCGACATTGATGACAAAATAATAAATAAGTCAATCGAGTTTTCTGTAGACTTCAAAGACATTTCAGAAACATTCATAGCTGAGTACTGGCGAGATTCGATGGCCCTGGGCGTTAGAGCGCCGAACTTTTCTCCAAAGACATCGGATTTTGTCCCAGAGATAATCAACGCCATCCAAAATTTAATAGCAAAGAATCATGCGTATGTTGTTGACGGAGATGTCTATTTCAGTGTAAGGAGCTTTCCTCGTTACGGAGAATTATCTCATCGATCAATTGACGAATTGAAAGCCGGGGCGAGAATTGACCTGAATGAGAAAAAACGTGACCCACTCGACTTTGCTTTGTGGAAATCAGCAAAGCCAGGCGAACCGTACTGGAAAAGTCCCTGGGGTAACGGCAGACCCGGATGGCATATTGAGTGTTCCGTCATGTCGACGAAATTACTTGGTACAACCCTTGATATTCACGCAGGAGGAGAAGATCTTATATTTCCACACCATGAAAATGAGAAAGCCCAAAGCGAAGCCCTGACTGGTAAAACCTTTGTCAAATACTGGTTGCATAACGGAATGATCAAATACACCGGCGATAAAATGAGCAAATCTACTGGAAACATTTTTTTGCTGAGGGAAGCTTTGAAAAAATATGGTGCAGACGCACTGAAAATTTTCTTTCTTTCCAAGCACTACAGAAGTCCTATAGAATTTTCTGAAAAGGCCCTATCGAGTGCGGCCAAGGCAGCTACACGAATAAATGAAACATTTTTAAGATTTGAATCTGAATTTTCATTTGCAATCCCAAAACAAGATTCCTGGATTAATGAAAAAAGATCGATTTTCATTGATTCGCTCGATGATGACTTTAACACACCAAGAGCCCTGGCACTTATTTTCGAGCTGGTAAACAGCCTCAACAGAGCAATGGATGACGGGAATGAAAGAGATGCTTTGAAAATATATCATCTTTTGAGAAGGGAGTTTTGTCCCGTACTCGGCTTGTTCGATCTTCCCGAAAGGGCCGATAACAGATCAATTGAAGAATTAGTCAAAATTCTAATTGATGTGAGGGCAGAGTTGAGGGCAAAAAAGCAGTATGAACTTTCAGATATGATACGCTCAAAGCTCAGGAAAGTTGGAATCGAATTGAAAGATATGCCGCAGGGAACAACTTATACTTTTATCAAGGAGGTGTAACTATGTGGGATCATTTAAAAGTAACCGATTCAGAAGTTCACGATTTACTCATAGGAGAACTGAAAAGGCAGGAATATGGATTAGAATTAATTGCTTCAGAAAATTTCGCATCAGTTGCTGTTATGGAAGCTATGGGAAGCATCCTGACAAACAAATATGCTGAAGGGTATCCTGCAAAACGCTATTATGGTGGATGTGAATGGGTAGATAAAATAGAAGACCTTGCAAGAGAAAGGGCCAAGCAGCTTTTCAAAGTCAAATATGCCAATGTTCAGCCACACTCTGGTTCCCAGGCGAACATGGCTGCCTACCTTTCAATTGCAGAGCCCGGAGATGTTCTAATGGGTATGAGCCTTTCTCATGGTGGTCATTTAACTCATGGAGCAAGCGTTAATTTCTCAGGCAAACTGTTCAAAGTAATACAGTATGGGGTAAATCCAGAAACCGAGATGATAAATTATGATGAAGTCAGAAGTATGGCCCTTCAATATAAGCCAAAGATAATCGTAGCAGGAGGAAGTGCTTATTCGAGAATTATAGATTTTAAGAAATTTCGCGAAATAGCTGACGAAGCTGGTGCTTACCTTGTGGTTGATATGGCACATTTTGCTGGTTTAGTTGCTGCAGGATTATATCCCAACCCCGCTGAATATGCTCACATAGTTACTTCCACTACCCACAAAACTTTAAGAGGGCCTCGGGGTGGATTGATATTAACAAATGATGCAGAAATCTACAAAGCCGTTAACAAGACCGTTTTTCCCGGGACACAGGGTGGGCCATTGATGCATGTTATTGCCGCTAAAGCTGTGTGTTTTAAAGAAGCTATGAGCTCTGGTTTTGTGGAGTACCAAAAACAGGTAATTGCCAATGCAAAAACGCTGGCAAATGAACTTTCCAGCATGGGTTTACGGATAGTCTCAGGCGGTACCGATACTCATCTCATGCTGGTGGATCTGACTCCATTAAACGTGACGGGTAAAGCAGCAGAAAAAGCTCTTGAAAAATGTGGCGTAACAGTAAACAAAAACACTATTCCAAATGAAACGCGATCTCCTTTTGTAGCCAGCGGTATCAGAATCGGCACTCCGGCTGTTACAACGCGTGGTATGAGAGAAAAAGAAATGAAAAAAATAGCAGAGCTTATATTTGAGGTCCTGAAAAATGTGCTTGACGAAGAGGGAAATATACCCCCTCATATTCAAGCGAATGTGCAAATGGCCGTTAAAAAATTGTGCGAGGAGTTTCCGCTTTATGTAGATAAAATCATTATTTAGTTCATGTCAAGCGCATTTGGGAATAATTCAGAAGGCGTACCTCGCCTTCTGATTTTAGTGGGATAGTTTTGTGCTCGAGATCATGATAGGCAACAATATGCCTTATTGTTCTTGATCGGGATCTCATAACAATTGAATCTGTTATGGCTTTTCTTCTGTGAAATTTGACGCCAGAGAGAAATTCACCATTAGTTATACCTGTTGCTGCAAATATTGTATTTTCACCTACAAGCTCATCTGTAAAATACACTTTTTCTAAATCAAAACCTGTCTGTTGCAATTTCTCCTTTTCTTCATCATTTACAGGATGAGGTTTTATCTGTATTTCTCCACCGAGAGTTTTCAGAGCGGCTGCTGCTAAGATACCTTCCGGCGTTCCTCCAATACCAACATAGATATCTACAGATGATTCTGGCATAGCTGTTGCAATCGCAGCTGCTATATCTCCATCACTTATCAATTTGATTCTTGCCCCAAATTTTCTTATATCATCTATTAACCGTCTGTGTCTTTCTCTGTTCAGCACAACTACGGTTAACTCATTCACACTTATCCCAAGCGCCGCAGCAGCTACTTTCAGGTTTTCTCTGAGCGGCGAATTCAAATCAAGTTTTCCAGCAAGTTCCGGTCCTACAGCCAATTTCATCGAATAATACGTTGGAATAAAAGGTATATGCCCTTTTTCACAAGCTGCGACAACACTTATGGCATTTGGCAAACCGTATGCGACAAGCTTTGTCCCATCAACAGGATCGACAGCTATGTCGAGTTCAGGCGAATCTTTCGACCAATTTCCAACTTTTTCCCCAATATAAAGCATGGGGGCTTTATCTTTCTCCCCTTCCCCTATCACAACAGTTCCTTTGACATCTATATAATCGAACATACCACGCATTGCATCTACAGCCGCTTTATCAACAGCTATGACATCTCCACGCCCAAGCTGCAAACTCGAAACTATTGCTGCTGCTTCGGTAACCCTAACCAATTCAAGTGTTATTTCCCTCTCGAAATCCACGGCCTTTCCTCCCTTCAACTTTCAACAGATCCAAAACATAATCGACAACATAATCAAACTCAACTTCAGACTGAGTCTCAGTGAGCAAATTTTTCACCTGAACGGTCGACTGGGCCAACTCATTCTCTCCTATTATTATTGCTAAAATAGCCCCAAGTTTGTCTGCATGCTTTAATTGCGCCTTTAAAGATCTTGAATTAACATCACTTATCACTGGTATCTTACACAACCTGAGACCTTGCGCGATCTGAAAAGCCTTTACCCGTGCTTGCTTACCAATAGAAGCTATATAAACATCACAGTATGGAGGCTTTGGAATCTCGATCTCCTCAGCTTTTACAGCTAAAATTAATCTTTCTATGCCAGATGCAAATCCAAGGGAGGGTATATCATGGCCACCAAGCTCTTTACACAATCCATCATATCTTCCGCCAGCCAGTATGGTACTCTGAGCCCCAAGTGATTCGTGTTTTATTTCAAAAACTGTACGTGTGTAATAATCCAGTCCTCTCACTAAACTGCTATCTTCATGGAAATAAACACGAAGATCTGTGAGCATTTGTTTGATGCTCTCGTAATGATCTCTACAATGATCACACAGGTAATCTGAAATTTTTGGGGCCTGTTTTGCTACATTAATGTCTACTTTGCAGTCAAGAAGCCTCATTATATTTGTCTCAAACCGCCTTTTGCAATCATCGCATATGTGGTCATAGTGATGTTCGTAGTAACTTCTGAGAGCTTCTTTATAAGCTCTTCTGCACTCCTGGCATCCTATGGAATTTATGTATATTTTGTATTTTTTCAGTTCGAGTGAATCCAGAAACATTTTAGCAAGCTGAATAGTTTCCACATCTGCTGCAGGATCAGCTGATCCTATCAATTCAATGCCAAACTGATGGAACTGCCTCAGCCTACCAGCCTGGGGTCTCTCATATCGAAACATCGGACCAAGATAGTAAAACCGCTGAGGTAATCCAAGGTTAATCATGGAATTTTCGAGAAATGCCCTTATTGTTGGAGCAGTACCTTCAGGCCTGAGAGTTATACTTCTTCCACCTTTATCAGTAAAGGTATACATTTCTTTCTGGACTATATCTGTTTCCTGGCCAACACTTCTGGCAAAAAGCTCCGTTTGCTCAAACACTGGAGTACGTATTTCTTTATAACCGAAAAGCAGAGCAACTTGAATTGCTCTTTGCTCAACAAAATACCAGTAAGGTATATCCTGTCCAAAGATATCCACTGTTCCTTTAACACGCTCGTATCTCACTCAAACCCTCCCAGATTCATAATACCACAGCATTCACCTGTTGAAGTACTTGCAGGCAATTTTCATCATTGAGAACTTCTTTCAACTGCTCAAAGGAAGAAAACGGTCTGTTAAGTATTATTTTGCTTGCACGTTTTTGACCTATTGTGGGAATCAATACCAGTTCTTCATAAGAAGCCTTATTAATATTTAAAGGGTACTTCACCGCTGTGAGCGAACGGGGCCCATGGTCTACAACCACTACATCTGAACAATCAAAAATTTTTCCTCCTACACCTATCAAAACAGGATAGCTCCCGAGTTGCCTTGCAAAAGTAATGGAACCTTCAGTGTACTCAGGGTATACAGACCTTATTACCGAACCTAAAGGAAATACTTTTTTTATCATTGGCAAATCTATTTCCTGCCTGATTTTTTCTTTGTATATCTTGAAAAGATTTCGATTAAATTTTAGTTTCCCCACCTTTGAATATCTCCAGAGAGCTGTTTTTGGTTCAATTATGACCTGACGTATATTTATTCTCCTTAGTAACAGACCTTTCTCCAAGATCGTTTTCAACCATTTTAGGTTTTCTTCAAAAGTTTGGTCCGTTTCACCCATAAGTCCATGAAGCAAATTTATACCCGGCAAAAGCTTTGGAATACCATCTGCCCTGAATTTTCCGATCTCATTCACAATCTCTATAGCACGAACAATATTTTCAGGATCGTTCATGATATTGTTCATTTTAAGTACCTTTACATCAAAACTTTCTACCCCGAAAGACAACACATCTCCCGATGTATTCCACTTAGCAATTGTTTCAAGAATTTCTGTGCATTCTCTTTCAAAATGTGTTATGAATGCAGGGTTTGCATTATCGTGGTGAAGAACTTTTATTTCAGGACAACTCTTCCAAATACCTTCATACAATTCTTTAAACGCTTCTTTGCAAGGCTTACCATCTTTTTCAAAATAGTAAGCCAGGATATTAGCAGTCCTGCCAAATCTGAAAGCAACACACCCATTTTTGTAAAGTTCTGTGATTTCTTCTAAAACATGCTGAACGGGCCTTGA
The DNA here is from genome assembly GCF_000017865.1 of Pseudothermotoga lettingae TMO. GTDB lineage: Bacteria > Thermotogota > Thermotogae > Thermotogales > DSM-5069 > Pseudothermotoga_B > Pseudothermotoga_B elfii. The sequence continues at coordinate 772,434 of NC_009828.1, read as the reverse complement.
AGTAAATCCAGGATAAAAAATAGGTTCTATGCAGAAGCTGCAATGAGTTCTTCTTTCGCATCCACGCGACAATTCGACTTCGCAAATGATATGAGGATATCTCGGATGCTGTTTGATAATAGAGGCTCCCCAGACGGCTGCGGTCTGAATAATCCTCCAGTCATTTCGAGGTATATTGGTTTCAAAAAGATAATTGTAAAGATCGATTGCCAGATCAGGGCCAAGTAAATAATCTGCATGAATAGGGGACTGGTATGCCCTTGATCCTCCCCTTTTCGCATAAAACAGCGAAAATGGCCCTGCAATCAATCGAATGCCTCTGCAATTTGAAAATATTCTTTGCATTTCTTTGAAATTGACAGGATTCCCACCAACATATTTTCCAGGTACTGCTACGCCGCCTACTAATAAAACAAGATCAAATGAAGACGAAAAATTCCACAAATTTTTAGCGCGGATTTGATCTATAGTCAGGTAAGTGACATCATAACCTTTTATCGTCAAAATACCGGCGGCATAGCGAACATAATGGCTTATGTAAGGTGGTACTCCAAAAGCAGCTGGCTCATCGACATAACCATCTATCAGGAGTGCCTTCTTAGACAAAGAAATCACCTTTGATTAGATTACTCAGAAGAAATAATTTGCTGTATTTGATCAAATACTTCTTCATCCTGGGTTATAACGTATATGTAATACCCATCGCCTTTGCATTGAATCATTTTTTCGTTTTGTTCGATGTTTATGTTTACTTCTCGAGAAGAATAAACCATTTTGAAAATAGAGCCAGATTTATGATTTGCCATTATTAGAACAACCTGCTCACTACCTATTTTCAACCTTGAAACAGTGTACCAGGAAACTGTCTTCAAGATTTCCTTAATCTCATTGGGCAAAGTTATTGAATTATCTGTAAGTTTTATATTGTACTTTCTGGCAATCTCATCGAAACTTTGATCAAGCGGCTGGATGTCTTCGTAAACCAATTCTGTCGTTATACCCTGAAAAATACGCGTTATCTTTTCAGGATAACCTTTGTCATTTATCGTAGCTGTGAAAAGACCGGAAGGAGAATCTATAGATATTCTGTATTTATTTTCTAATTTCTCCACTTTTGAAATTCCAATCTGCTTTAACTGCTTGATGAACAGATCTTCAAGATCCAGAATTTCCAAAGGAGACATGCGAAAATTATTAGCATGCCCCATGATAAAAGATCCAGAATGTTTCGCCCATATTAAAACCAGAGGGGACAGCACCTGAACGATTTTATCCTCGGGCCATCTGTAGACAATCTCAATTCGGCTTTTGTTACTTGCACCGTATTCTGTAACAATTCTCCGACCAAAATAAGAGCTGTTTAAAAAAAGTTCTACAAAAGACTGTCCAAGTGCAAAGGCGACGACAATTATAGCATAGGCAAATATCAAAACTTTTCTCATTCGTTATTCACCGCTCCTGAGAGATACTCAAAATCCATCTCCCACCAATTTTACCAAACTCAAGTAATCGAAAACTTCACTTACTGTAACCTGTTCTGACGGCAAAGATGGCTTTTTTTCAAATATCACATTTGTCATTACAAAGAGAAGTACCACCGCTGCAGAAATTGCTATGGCAAGCTGAGAAAAAATCCTTCTTTTCCTGTGCAATTTTGAAAAAACCCTGTCCTCGAGATTTTTACCCGGTTTGTACTCAAACCTGACTTTCATCAAATGGATAGTTTTAACATAAATTCCAAGACTCTGGCGGGTTTCCTCGTCAAGTTCTTCTTCATTTAATTCTCCATCAAGAAATTTTTGAAAAATCTCTTCATTCATTCATTCGCCCCCTCAAGCAACTTCCTCAACCTCTTACGAGCATAGTGCAAGCTGCTTTTAACACTTCCTACAGGTTTATCAATTACTTGACTAATTTCCTCATAACTCAAACCGTCTATATCTCTAAGTTTGATAAGCAATCTATCCTCAGGCGAAAGCTTCTCTATTAACTCCATAATTCTCTCATACTCGATTTCTCCTGCGGTCTCAAGGAAAGTATTTGATTCAGAAACAGGATGTGGTAGTGAACCTTCTTCGTCTTCTGCAAAATCGGTGAGTATTTCATTCCTTCTCTTGTAACGTGCAAGGTAATCTTTGCAAACATTTACTGAAATCTTGTAAATCCATGTTGATAACTTCGAATCTCCTTTGAATCTTTTTATTCCTTTAAAAATCCTCAGAATCACCTCTTGCACGACATCGTCAACATCATCTGCTCCAAGGTAAGTTCTTGCAACACTGCCAATCCTTCCTGCATATTCGTTGTAAAGTATTCTGTATGCCCAATTCTCTCCGCGCTTGAGTCCTCTGAGGAATTCTTCATCTCGCATCCTGCTCCTCCTAATTTGACACGATCAACTTTCAAAAAGTTCATGTGCGCAATATTGAAGATTGCAAGTGTAATTCTTTATCATCTTTAAAACACGTTCACCCACAGGATTCTTGACACCAGCAAGGTAATCAGCAACATGTAAATGCAGGCATTTTACTTTCGTCAGATCTCTTATACCTCCTGTACCAACCTCACTCAGCTTCGTCTTCACAAATTCATCTTTTGTAAAATTCATACGCCTTTTCTTGATCTCACTATGAGACTGTATATACCGCTCACGGAATATCAAATCTGTCATTATTAACTTTTCAAATTCCCTAATCCATCCCTTTTCTTCCAAACGAGAAATTTCCCTAACCAAAAAAGGACATGTAAGCCAGTAAAGAGTTGGAAAAGGTTTCCCCTCCACAACTGGAAATGTCTCGATGACAACAGGGAAACCATAAGTACACCTTTTCATAACTCTTCTCACATTACGAGGAAAACGCCCAATTTGCTTTTCAATAACTAACAAATCTTCACGGCAAATACCTTCCAACCGGCTTTCTCACCATCCATAAGAATCACAAATTCTTTGTTTTGAATCTCTCCAACTATCCTCTGTTCATCTTTTACAGGTATACCAGAAATTATCAAAACCGTTTCGCCTTTCTTGGAAACTTTATGAATTTGATTTAATAATTCAATTATGACCGGGGTTACTATGTTTGCAACTACTATATCATACTCCCCGTTCACCCCGTTGAGCAAATCGGAAACAATAACATCAACTTCAACATTATTTTCACGAACAAAACCCCGCGCTACTTCCACAGCAACAGGATCGTTATCCAGAGCTGTCACTTTTCTCGCTCCAAGTCTTTTTGCAATTATCGACAGGACTGCAGTACCACAGCCAACATCAAGTACAGAGCATGAATTTTTCAAATAACGTTCCAGAAATTCGGCACAAAGCATTGTAGTTGGATGATCCCCCGTTCCAAAAGCTGCAGATGGTCTCATCTTAATCACTATACCATCATCTACCTGGAATTTTCCTGTTGGATCTATCCACACTTTATTTAGAATTCTAAAGGGTTTCATAGCCAGATATCTAAACCAGTCTTTACTGTAAGTAATATTCTTTTTGAATATCTTCGCCTGTAAGCGAGTCACAACTTTATCGACAAACTCTTCGTTATCTGTGTAAAGGATTATTCTCTTTTCATCAGCTTCATTTTCAACAGCATAATTGAAAAAATCCTCGGAAATCAGCATTTCTTCTGCTAAATCAGTATCTTTTACCTCGAGATACCATTCAAATATTTTTTCCATCACATCTTTCCCTTAAGTTCATTTTTTATAAAATTTGGCAACACAAAGCAAGCTTTATGAAGTTCTTCATTATAATATTTCAATTTCTGGGACATATTTTTCGCATCATCGTACCTGAAATTTTCAACCGGATCAATGTTCTTTGATGCGAAAATATACAGCCAGTATCCAGATGGATATGTAGGTACAAATCCCTGATAAGCTTTGACTATCGGAAAAACGGAAGATATTCTCCTGTGAGTTATCTTTGTCCATCCGAAATCATATAAAGCATTCTCGGCCTGCACAGTTAAAATTCCATCTTCTCTCAATGCATCAAAACACGATTTGTAAAATTCTTGCGTGAAAAGATGGCCGCCTTCGCCCGCAGTGGGATCAGTCGAGTCAATAATTATAACATCAAACTCATTTTTAAAACGTTTTACATAATCCGCGCCATTCTCATAAGCGAACTCTGCCCTTTTGTCATCGAATGATTCGCTTGTTTTCAAATATTGCCTTGCTGCTTCAACAACCTGTTCATCTATTTCACATAAAACGGCTCTCTTAACTCCTGGATGTCTCAAAACTTCTCTTAATGTTCCACCATCGCCACCACCAACAATAAGAACAGAAACTGGATTTGGGTGAGAAAACATTGGAACATGAGCAAGCATTTCATGATACATAAACTCATCTGCATCCGTAGTCATTGTAATACCATCGAGTGCGAATACTCTACCAAGTGTTGGGTTGTCAAAAATGTCTATTCTCTGATACCGGGTTTGCTGAGAGTGCACCATATTGGATATCCTCATGAAAAGCCCTACATCGCCACCGGGAAAATAATCAAAAAACCACAGATGTTTTCCTGGTATCATTTTTTCAGGCACTGCAAACACCTCCTTTAATTGCTTTGTGGGGGGAATCTATAGGTATACCTATGGCGTTATAATCACCGCGAGTGTGCTCAACAACCTGAGTTCTTCTTGCCCCAAAAGCCTCTTTCAGATAATCAAAAGCTCTCCAGGGGTTAGTATCTTCTCCACATGTGAACAAATCAATGGCGGCATAACCATACTCGGGCCAGGTATGAATAGTGAGATGCGATTCCGATATGACAACAACTCCACTCACCCCGTAGGGGAGGAACCTATGAAAAGAACTACCTATAATTGTGGCTCCTGCTACTATAGCCGCATCCCTCATTTTTTGTTCCACAAACTGAACATCATCCAGTGTTCTTTGATCACAATCATAGAATTCCGCAATCAGGTGTCTTCCCAGGCTTTTTTTCACCATTAATCCCTCCCCATCAGTCAATTTCTATCCACAAGACTACGGCATCTTTCTTTTTGCTCGGATTTTTCAAAAAATGTTTTTTATCTGCTCGATAGTAAAAACAGTCTCCCTGAGCCAGCCTGTATCTAACACCATCGAGCCACAAATCAACTCTACCTTGCAATACATAGCCAAATTCATCTCCTTCATGATAACCCTCTTCCTCTGTTTGAGCTCCTGGAGCTAATGTAACAAGAGTGGGATCCACTTTCTTAGTTTCCACATCGCTCATAAGCAAATACGATGTAATACCTTCCGGTTCATCATAAACAGGAATTCTATCCTCTTTTTTGAAAACGATCTTTGCTTCTTCCTCTTCAGAGAAAAATGCTTTCAAATCAGTCCCGAGAGCACGCAATATTTTTTCAAGCGTGTCTACAGCAAGAGATGTTTTATTGCTCTCAAGTTGAGAGATAAAACTTCTGGAAAGATCCGTTCGCATAGCCAATTCTTCCTGAGTCAAGCCGCGGGACAATCTCAAACGCTTTATCTTTCCTCCAATATTCATCAAAACACCTCTTTTTCTTTGTAAAAGCCATTTCTCGAAATATTGTCCAGTATATTGATCACGATTCGTAAATTTACGTAGTCATTATAAGCACATATCCATCCCAAAGGTTATAAGAAATCGTTAAGACTTTTTTACAAAAATCCCGAAAAGCCGTACTACCAGCAGAACAAAGCCGTGTATTCATTTATAGACAAATGTTGTCAATTATCCTCAACAAATTAATCCTGTCGAGGTAAAAAACATCCGTTTTGTTTTTTTGCAGAGATGTTGTATATTATTACTGCCATGAAAATCAACGAAGATGAGCTGGCCATGTATCTTAGTAAAATTAAATCAAAAAAGACGAAGGATTCCAGAATCCCATGGGATGAGTATTTTATGAGAATATGCTATATAGTAAAAGAAAGATCAACGTGTACACACCGTAAAGTTGGCGCAGTCATAGTCAGGGAAAATCGAATACTTGCAACTGGTTACAACCAGCCCCCTTCTGCATTTCCCCATTGTGATTCAACCGGGTGCATCAGAGACCATTTAAGGATACCATCTGGACAGAATCAGGAAATTTGTTATGCGCTGCACGCAGAGCAAAATGCCCTGATGCAGGCAGCAAAATTTGGAATCTCTACAAATGGGGCCACTATGTATGTTACGACGAAACCATGTTCAGTATGTGCAAGATTACTGGTCAACGCTGGCATAACCCGTGTTGTATACGTACAGGAATACCCGGATCAGCTGACAGATTACTTCTTTGCAATGTGCGGTGTTTCGGCTGAAAAAATTCATATAAATGGAGATGGAGGTGAATTTTTTGAAAGTTGAGAGGCTTATCCCTTACCTTCGGGAAGGACGATGGCCAACCATATGGTGTCCCGGATGTGGAAACGGTATAATCCTGAAAGCTTTTCTGGAAGCTGTCGATGAACTCAAAATAAGAAGAGACAGGATGGCGGTTGTTTCAGGAATAGGATGCTCTTCAAGGGCAACAGGTTATATAGATTTCAACACTCTGCACACCCTCCACGGAAGGGCTATTGCCTTCGCAACAGGTGTAAAGCTTGCCAAACCAGATTTCAAAGTCGCAGTACTCGGCGGAGATGGGGATATTTTAGCAATAGGAGGAAACCATTTTTTACACGCTTGCAGGAGAAATATAGATCTGACCATTGTCGTATTTAACAACATGATCTATGGAATGACAGGAGGTCAGAACTCACCAACTACTCCATTAGAAAAAGTGGCTTCAACAGCTCCATTTGGAAATATTGAAAAACCACTTGATGTTGTGAAAGTTGCTACTGCAGCTGGAGCCACTTATGTGGCCAGAGCAACAGTTTATCACTATCCATTGCTGGTTAGATACATAATGAAAGCTCTAAAACACAGAGGAACATCTGTTGTTGAAGCCGTCACAAATTGCCACACTTATTATGGAAGATACAACAAAATCCCCAATGCTGCTAAAATGCTCGAGTATTTTAAAAACAACAGTGTAATGCTGGATAAATCAAAAAACATGTCACCAGAGGAACTTGAAAACAAAATAGTGATAGGTGAATTTCATGAAGAAGATAAGCCAACATTTCACGATTTGTACAAAAAAATTGCTGCAAAATTCATTAGTTAGGAGGTGAAACATTGCAACTCAATGACCCGCTTGCTATAAGAGTTGCAGGATCTGGAGGACAGGGAAACATATTAACAGGAAAGGTTCTGGCACAGGCAGCCATGCTGGAAAAGAAGTATGTTGTTCAAACGCAATCGTATGGTGCTCAGGTCCGTGGAGGCATCAGCCACTGTGATGTAATTATATGCGACGAATGGATAGATTTTCCCGAAGCTTCTCAATTTGACATCATGTATATAATGCATATCGATGCATTGAGGGCTTATCAAAAATTAATCAGGGCAAATGGTATAATCCTTATCGACTCAACATTTGTTGATTCTGTTCCATTTACAGTCCAGAGACTTACCAAGAAAATACTGATGATTCCACTGGAAAAATTGGCTGTAGAGAAGTTCAATGCAACGGTTGTCAGTAATATGATTGGCCTTGGTGCTCTGATAAAAGCCACTAAAATAGTGGGGTTGGAATCATTGATAAAAGCTATCCAGGATATGATTTCAGAGAGATATGTATCAATGAACATAGAGGCGATCAAATATGGATATGAGATCATCAGTAAAGAATTCAAAATCAGAAGTGAACGCAAAATCAGGACAATCGGATTTGAATAATTTGATAAAATCATTTATAAATGCAACAGAAGGATTGGTAGAAGCTTTCAAGCAAGAAAGAAATTTGAGATTACACTTTTTGATCGGTACTATAGTTCTTATTATCTCGTATTTTTTAGACCTATCAAACGAAGAAATTTTATGGCTTATTTTTGCTGTTTTCTCGGTTATTGGAATGGAACTGCTCAACACACTTGTTGAAGTTCTCATGGATCTTTACAGTGAAAATCATGATGTGCGTATCAAATTTGTTAAAGATGTCTCAGCTGGAATGGTTCTCTGGTATTCTTTGTTTGCCGTTACTGTTGGACTGATTATTCTGGGAAGGGCTATTTTCAACTGGAGAAACGACATTGGCAGGCTTTTTGCAGTACTTTTCGTTGTTGGACTACCATTAATTTCCATTTTGGGAGGGTTGAGAAAGCGTGCCAAGCGGAAAAATTAAAGTTGTGGTGGTTGATGACTCAGCTTTCATGAGAATGGTTTTAAAGGATATAATCGATTCTCAACATGATATGCAAGTTGTGGGTGTGGCAAAAGATGGCATTGAAGCACTTGAAATAATCAGAGAAAAACGACCTGATGTTGTAACCTTGGATGTCGAGATGCCAAAAATGAATGGCATAGAAACTCTCAAAAATATAATGGGGAAATTCCCAACACGTGTTATTATGGTCAGCAGCTTAACTGAAGAAGGAGCAGATATAACAATCACAGCGCTTTCAATTGGCGCTGTTGATTTTCTAACCAAGCCATCAGGCTCAACTTCTCTAAGTTTTCGCGAGGTTTCAGGTACTCTCATACAGAAAATTCGATCAGCAATGTCAGTTGATCCTGAAAAATTGACTGTAAAACCTTATGTTTCGAGAATAAAGACATCCAGCAAAATCTCTCTCTATGAAAGAGCCGTTGTTATAGGCGCATCCACCGGTGGCCCAAGATCACTGGACTACATAATCCCGGCATTGCCAGAAAACTTCCCAGCTCCGATATTTCTCGTGCAACATATGCCACCAATGTTTACAAAATCTCTTGCTATGCGACTGAACTCGCTTTCTAAATTATCTGTTAAAGAAGCAGAGGAATCTGAGGTGGTGAAAAAAGGAGTCGTCTATGTTGCTCCTGGAGATTTTCATATGGGTGTGAAAGCCGATGGAAATTCAGTAAAAATATTTCTGGACAAATCAGAGAAGATAAACAATGTAAGACCTGCTGTCGATTTCACTCTAAGTAAAGTCGCAGAAATATACCAATCAAACACAGTGGCTGTTATACTTACTGGGATGGGAAAAGATGGCACAAAGGGCGCATTTAAAGTAAAATACTACTCAGGAACTGTTATAGTTGAAGACGAATCTACGTGCGTTGTCTATGGCATGCCGAGGTCTGTTGTAGATGAGGGGTATGCTGATTTCGTTTTACCTGTTCATGAGATAGCAAACAAGTTGGTAGAGATTATTTGAATCTGCCGGAGGGGAGATGAGTTGTGAAAAAACATTTTGTTCTGATCTTACTTTTAGTTGCAGTCCTGATCTGTGGAGGGTATTTAAAAGTTAGTTATGTAATCCAGCCGGGAGACACGCTTTATGAAATATCAAAAAAATTTAAGATTTCCATTTCAACGATACTTGATTGGAATACTTTACTCGATCCTTTGAAACTTCGAGTTGGCCAGCAAATAACACTTCCACAACCTGAGGGTTTTCTTTATACTGTAAAACAGGGAGACAATCTTTATACAATTGCTCGGATGTTCTTCACCACAGTCAATGATATTAGGATCGCTAATGATCTTTCATCCGATTTTATCAAACCGGGTCAGGAGTTGTTTGTTCCACGAAGTTGTATTGGAAAGGCTTTCAACACAGAGAAAGGTTATATATGGCCTGTTTATGGAATACTTTCCTCACCCTATGGATGGCGCGTGCATCCAATTACAAAGCAAATGTCATTTCACACAGGTATAGATATTGCTGCTCCAGAAGGAACTCCCGTTTTTTCTTCTACAAACGGAGTTGTTTCCTTTGCCGGTGAACGATCGGGATATGGCCTTATGGTAGAGATAAAAACTGGAAAAGATGTTGTGAGGTATGGCCACCTTTCGAAAATATGCGTTTATAAGGGCCAATCAATAGAAAGAGGTTCCATTATTGGAAGAGTAGGTAGTACCGGAGTAAGCACAGGACCTCATCTGCATTTTGAAGTCCTTGCTAATAACAACACGATAAATCCACTTGCTATTTTGCCATCCACAAGTAAAGTTTATGTCTTGAAAGAAGGTGTAGAGGAAATTGGAGCTGGTGGAGAATAATCAATGCCTTCTCAGCCAATCAACAAAATCAGACAAAAACAGGCTCATATTTGCAGGATCTTCAAACAATTCGTGGTATCCCCCATGGTAGGTTTTCAGTGTTTTGTCTTCGCTGCTCACTCTGTTAAAAAATAGATAAGCGCCCTCTGGAAGGGTGATTTTATCTTTTTCCCCCACTCCTATGAAGCATGGAATTTTTATCTTAAAAGCCTCTCTCAAAGCGCGTTTGCTGTTAACAAGCATATCAAATGCTAACTTTGCCGATATCTTCTCATGCACCAAAGGATCATTGATATATCTTTTGACTGCTTCAATGTTTGGAGAAAGATTATATGGGTCTATGCCATTGTTGAAAGTTGTTTTTGGAGAAATTACAGAAACAAGTGTAGCTAATAATCTCAGGAAAAAGTTATCATTAGAAATTTTCAAAGCCGGAGAGGTAACTATCAATCCACGCACATTATTTCTCAATTCGGCATACCTGATCGCAATCAAACCACCCAGGCTGTGACCCATTAGAAATGAATCGGGCTCAGAGTGAAATATTCCATCGAGGATCTCAAAAATCTCTCTGAAAGTTGCATGGCCTTTTTTGCCTGAATTTTCCCCATGTCCAGGCAGATCGAACATAATCAACCCGTAATCCTCAGATCTCAGCAGATCAATCAGCCATGTATATCTTCCACAGTGCTCTCCTAAGCCATGAACTAAAACTACATATCCTTTTTTCCCGTCAATTTTTTTCAACCGCATTTTCTTTTTCCTCCACTAATTCAAAATCTATCTCACCGGAAATCTTATTGGCATTTACAACTTTTGCTTTTATCAAATCTCCTATTTTGAAAACTTTCCCACTTCTCTCGCCTATCAAAATGTTCTTCTTTTCGTCATAAATGAAATAGTCATTTAGTGTGGAGATATGGATCAAACCCGAAATGAGTTTTTCCGGGATTTCTACAAAGAGACCGAATCTGGTTACATTCGTTATGACAGCATTGAAAACCTTCCCCATATAGCGGCTTATATACTCGACCTTTTTCATGGCAAGTAGATCCCATTCCGCTTCATCAGCTAACCTTTCGCGTTTACTGCAATGTTCAGCAATTCTGGGAAGATGCTGTGAGTAGAATTCTATCTGCTTTGGCGTGAACCTTCCGCCCTGACTTAGATAAAGTTTCAAAAGCCTATGAACAACCAAATCTGGATAACGCCTTATCGGAGAAGTAAAATGCGTATAAGCAAAGGATGCAAGACCAAAATGCCCCACATTAAGAGCTGAATAAATGGCACGTTTCATGGAGCGAACCAGCAGTTTTTCCACGCTCGATCTTAGCGGATGATCTTTCACTGCTTCGAGTAACTGTTGCAACACACCAGGATGGATCTGCTTTGGAAACTTTACTTTCAATCCCAGAGCTTCGACATATTCCTTAAGCTGAATTAAAAACTCGGGATCTGGCTCCTCATGTACCCTGTAAACAAATGGCAAGCCCGCGTTGTGGAAAACTTCAGCTACTGTTTCATTTGCCTTTATCATGAATTCCTCAATAAGTACCTCAGCGGGACCTCTCCTACGTGGTAGGATATCGACTGTCCTGCCCTTTTCGTCAATTATAATATCCACTTCTCCGCCCTCTATATCGAGGATGGCTCCCCTGCGCCGCCTGTATTCTCTGAGAATCTCAGACAATTCAAGCATTCGATTCAATGAACTGCATATCCTTTTTCCGAGCTTTTTTTTGGCCGATTCATCACCACTGAAATACTGATTGACAAGAGTGTATGTCAAACGTTTCTTACTTCTAATAACACTTGGTGATATTTCATAATCAACAGTATTTCCTTCTCGATCAATAACCATCTGCACTGTGAATGTCAATCTGTCTTTACCTTCAACTAAACTGCAAAGATTATTCGACAGCTTGAATGGCAACATCGGAACAACCTTATCAAGCAAATAAACGCTTGTTCCCCTGTGAAAAGCTTCTCTGTCAATGGCTGAACCTTCCTGTACATAATGAGAAACGTCAGCTATATGGACTGATAGCAGGAATTTATCTTTCGAAATTTTTTTTATAGAAACGGCATCGTCAAAATCTTTCGCATTTTCTCCATCTATTGTGAAGACCAACGTGTTTCTGAAATCCTTTCGATCTTTCATTTCATCTTCATTGACAGTTTCTGGCAATCGTTTGATTTCCTTCATTACATCTTCTGGGAAATTTTCATCGAGTCCATATTTTGCCATAATACTTGGAATATCTGTTTTTGGATCTTTGATATCTCCCAGGACACTAACTATTTCAGCTTCAGGATTTCTTCCTCTACTCGGCCATCTGGTTATCTTAGCTATGACTTTTTGACCGGGTTTAGCGCCATCAATTTTTTCTATTGGTACGTAGAAATCATATATAATTTTTGAATCGTCAGGGATAACAAAGCCGAAAGATCTTTTTAACTGGAAGACACCCACTATCTTATCTCTCGTTCTTTCAACAATCTTAACTATTCTGCCAAGTGGCAAATGCCTCCATTTTCCAGTGATTTCTACCAACACTTTATCACCATGAATAGCGCCTGCCGAATTCTCAACAAAAATAGCTACTTCTTTTCCATTTTCAGAACTTACAAAAGCCATGTTCCCTCTTCGAGTAAACTCTATCGTACCGAGGACAAAATCTTCACCTATCTTTGTATATCTTCCCCTGTTATCGCGGAAAATCTCACCTTCGCCTAAAAGCAATTTGATTACTTTACGTAGTTCCTTTTTTTTAACGCGATCTTTTATTTGCAATGTTTTGCATATTTCTTTCAGTGTTAACTTTTTTCCATCAGACAGAGCCGATATGATCTTTTCTTTAAAATCACTGGAAAACTGTGACACAGGATTTACCCCTTTCTTTCGACATATAAGTAGCTTTGTCAGCAAAATTGATGAGTTCTTCGGGCTGATTAACGTTATCTTCTGGATATCCAGACACACCAAAACTCATAGTCAACCTGAAATCAAAGGGATTGGTTTCAATAATCTGATATAAAACCTTTTCTGCAACTTTTGCAGCACTTAATTTCGGAGTGTTTGGCAATATCATTATAAATTCCTCTCCTCCATATCTTCCAACAATATCAGTTATTCTCGTACTGCTTCTGAGAACTGAAGAAATGAATTTCAAAACTTCATCTCCAATTCTATGTCCATATGTATCATTTATCTTTTTGAAATCGTCTATGTCACACATTATTATCGACAAATGCCCTCCATATCTTTTCACCCGCTCAAATTCCTCATACAGCCTGGTAACAAAATACCAGCGTGTGTACAGACCAGTAAGAGGATCGGTAATACTTCTCTGATAAGTTATTACATTTTTCAGAGTATAAACAACAACATCTTGAAAACTCATGACAGTTTTCAACAGCTCATATCCGTTTGATTCATCAACATAAAGTGACTCATTGGCAACCTTCAAAGCCATAGTATAACCATCAGCTATTTCCGTATTTACGCATATTTCAAAAGGTTCGTATGACACTTTTGGTTCACGAGTAATATTCAGTAAATTGAACATGACCTGTTCAACGACTTTGCCACGCGGATCGAACAAAGCTATGCCTGCAGATGAAATGGGTAAAAGGTTCATGATTCTTGAAACCATAAATTCCATAGTAGTGCGTATCTCATCTTGTGAGTTAGTCACTTTGAGTGTGTCCAGTGCATATTGAGCAAGGTTTGACAATCGCGTGATTTGCTCAATTTGAGAATAAACCAAATCCAAAAGTTTTCTGGCGGAATCTCCAAGAGATGATCTCAAATCCTGTAAAATTTGGAAAAGATCTCTTGGCTTCCGTGGAAGCTTTACATTTTCTTCAAGCCATCGGGCAGCATTTTCAAATGTTCGCGTTCTGTATATGGATGTAGCCCTTTCAGCATAATTGATTGCAAGCGGGATCTCTCCCACAGTCTGATAAGCAATTGCTATTGCTTCATAGATTTGAGCGAGCGATAGAAATGCACCACTTTTGATAGCGCCCATCTCAAGTTGCTTTGCAAACTTTAAAAAACCCTCTCTATCAAGTTTTACCAGTTTTTCAGCAAACACCTGACAGGCTTCTTCTCGCCAGTATGGATCATCTTTACCCAAAAATCTCTGCCATGCTCTCAAAAAAGATTCATCGTCTTCCGCAAGAAATAAATCCCTGAAATATTTGAAGCTTTGATTATTCAAAGCTGGATTGTCGATATTTTCCCTTATTATCCTGATGGATTCTTCTACATTTCCTGACAAAGCATAAGCAGCCACAATGCCACGTAGAGCTCTTTCTTCAATGCCAAGATATTTTTCAATAGCTTTTTCGCGTGTTAAATCTTCCAGCGCTTTATCCAGTTCACGGTTGTAAATATGATAATTTGCCTCAACAAAATAGCTGTACGCTTCAGACTGAAGATTTCCTGTCATAGAAGCAATTTGCCTCAATCGTGATATGTCATTGAACATTCTTCCCGCTTCGCCTCGATATAAACTTGTCCAGATCAAGTTACTGAGTCCTAACAGAGCAAGACCGTCTGAGCTGATTTTATGGGCTATCTCCACAACTTCGTCAAAATACCTGACTGCCTCTGAATTGGCTGCGAGTCTGACTCCAAATTCATTGAGTATAAGCGCAAGTATATCAAGAAAGCCTTCTGTTTGTGCAATTTGTCGTGCTTGATTCAGAAGTTCGAAAGACCTGAAATTAGAAATCCTATCACAGCGCGAAATTAACAACAATGCCTCTGCAACCAATTTTTTGTGTGCGCGAAAATCCTGCATATGCATGATTGAAAGCTTTATCTCTTTCAAAAACTCATCTGAGACCTTTTCCCCTGATATCAAAATACGTTTTAGCTTACATACCATCGTAAAAAGTTTTGCATATTCAGTATGCATTCTGGATGGATCAGTACACTGTTGTTCGATATCTTTTGCCAGATTTACCTTTGAAGAACCAACAAGGGCGCGATACCTCAAAAAATTGTATTCATCTTTTCCTTCAAGAGTCAGTGCAAATCGTTCCAGGGCGTTGGCATCTTGTTTGATCATAAGTGCCCTTAATTTCAAAGTGTTCAATGCATAACTCTCTCTTCCCTGAAGAAGTTTTTCAGCTTCTTCCAAAAGCTCGAAAGCAGCCGAAATGTCATTGTATGTGTCAAGCTCTTTTCTGGCTGCAAGCAGGTAAACAACCACAGCAGATGTATTCTTACCAAGCATTTTCAAGTGCCACGCCTTTTTGCTTGGTTCTGAAAGTAACTGTGAGAATTTTTCATGGTATTCTCCTCTGAGATCTTCTGGAATCTGAGAATAAAAAGAATACCATATATCGTGTAGAATGAACCTGTATTTTCCACTCTCCCAATAGATAAATCCATCGTTTATTAATGAAGATAAATCCTGCTGGATAGTCTCTAATTTTATTGAAACGACTTTTGAGAGAATCTCAATTTCACCAGGCTTAAACTTTTCTCCACAGATCGCCAAAAACCTGGCAGTTCCATCAATATAATTTTCAGTTGAAAATTCTATGATTTCCCTAAAATCCAGCGTTTTTAAAACACTCTCAGCTACCTGCAATTTACCATCAACATTCTTTAAAGCACCAGCTCTGTGGAGGATTCTCATCAGGGAAACTATTCTTCCTGGCAAGCCTCGGGATATGGTATAGATCCACTGACAGAATTGTTGATCGATCTCCAAGCCAATTAGCATGGATTTTATAAGACCTTCAGTTCGATGCAGGTCAAACGGTTTTATATCCACAACCAGATCATAACCAACTGACGGATCGGTTTCAGAAGAAGCAATTAATACGAAATGAGTAACCTTGAATTTATAACCTCTCAACTGTTCGACAATTGCTCTGAGCGAAATATCTACTTCATGTACATCATCGATTGCTATACATACAGTACTCAGATTATTCATAATTTTACCGAGAGTCAGGAGGACCTCTGAGGCCATAAATTCATGTGAAAAAATTAGAGATTGAACTTTTTTCCTGTCTTGCTCATCCAAACGCGCAAGTATTTTATCATCAACTAACTGAATCACACCGGAAATCAAACTCTGAAGGTCCGTCGCCCATATCACGGGAACATTTTTATACCTTAATTTTTCTGTTATCGAATCCAGTAAAGTTGTCTTTCCAGATCTCTGAGGACCTCTCAGAAAAATTGTATACAACCCGTTCTTTGATCTAAGATTTTCAATTGTCTGGAGCAGTGTGTTTTCTTCTTGTCTGCGAAGTGTCACAAATTTCAAGCCAAGCATTTTGTCACCAAGAAACGTGTCACTCAGCAAAGGTGCCGCAAGTGGAAAATGTGTTTTTCTCTTCAAAGGGTCTTCATACAAAAAATCTGCCACAAAATCTTCTATCTCTTTCTCATTGCAAATTGAGGTTATCAACTTACCAAAAACATAAACAGTTGAAGCCGTAGAAAATTTACCTCTCTCAGCAAATTCAGGTGCCACAAAAGTATATTCTGCCTTCGGTAAGATATCCTGGTTCACCCAGCATGGCGGTAACATAAAATAATTCTGAGATTTTAGAAAATCCTGAATTGATAGAACTGGTATCTTCACATTGTAATGTAGAAGTTCTCGAAGAAGATTTATCAAAAAAAGAGCAAAACTCCGTCTCTCAGATTCGCTGCTTAAATCGATTGCCTTCCCTTCTACATAAGGAAAGTATATTCTTGGAATCTCTCTCAAATCATAGCTTTCAGGTACCAGAACATTTGGATGCTTAACACGCGAAAATGATGTCAAAATATCCAGCAGTTCATGATGTTTGTTGCCTATTGCCTCTAATTTGATTACCCTGACGCGCTTGTAGGTATCGTTATCAAGAATCAAATGCTCGTCACCAGAATAATTTTCTCTGAGAAACCTGATCAGTCTCACCTATTTCCCCCCTGCAAAAAGTCTCTTACTAACCCGATGACTTCATCTAAAACTTCATGCAACTTTGCATCTCTGAAAGAGCATCCCGCAGCCCTTGCATGACCTCCACCGCCGAGACTAGAAGCTATTTTGCTCACATCAACCCAATTTTTTGATCTCATACTAACATGAACCTGACCCTCAGGATACTCTATGAATAAAATAGCCACTTCTACGTTTTTTATTGATCTGAGTTCAGAAACAAAACCGGTACTGTCATCATCAGAGCAGTTATTTGCCCGATAGTCATCATAACTTAACCACGAATAAACCAGCTGACCATCCACAATCATATGGTCGACCATTCTGCAATAAAGTTTCATTTGTTCAGGACTCTTGTTTTCAAGTATCGTTGATGAAACAAAATGTGGTTTGGCACCAAATTCAACAAGTTCAGCAGCAATTTTGAAAACGTGCGAATCTGTATTGGAATATTTGAAAAAGCCAGTATCAGTTGCAATCCCCAAATAATTTACCGTAGCAAGATCTGCATCGTATGGAACACCAAGCGTTTTGTTGAGTATATAAACCATTTGCGCCGTCGAGGCAGAAGATGAATCTACCCAGTTCAATCCACCAAAAAGCGTATTTGTTGCATGGTGATCTATCACGATAGTTTTGCGATCGTTCAAGAGATTTTGAAATCTCCCAACTCTATCTGGGGTGGAACAATCAACAACTATTATCAAATCTGGATCAAGGTCTTTCGCCTGCTCATAAGTTTTCAATTTTTCTACCCCGTAAAAATTTCTGTAGTACCATGGTACAGGATAATCAATAGACCCAACAACAGTTTTTCCTAACCTCTCCAGGCCAACTGCAAGTGATGTAACGCTACTTATGTCATCTCCATCAGGCATTATATGACCTGTCACCAGTATAAATTTTGACTCGTTGATTTGAGAAATGATAGAAGAAAATTTCACTCCCGTCTCCTCCAGTATCAATTTTAATACTTTCGAGTTTTATTTAATTAATTATACATCGTCACTGAAGATTTCTGAAATAACTGTTCGTTCGAGTATAAATTGCCCATTAATGAGTCACTTGCTAAAGAAAGCGGTTTGTGGTATTATAAACAACGCGGGGCGTGGCGCAGTTTGGCTAGCGCGCTTGCATGGGGCGCAAGAGGTCGCTGGTTCAAGTCCAGTCGCCCCGACCAGGCGGCATCTGCCGCCTTTTTTGAAAACCTCTTGACCAAACTTGACCGATAGTGTAATATAACTTGTGTTGTGCCCCCATCGTCTAGCGGCCTAGGACACTGGCCTTTCAAGCCAGAAGCAGGGGTTCGAATCCCCTTGGGGGCGCCAAAAGTTTATACCGCTCTTTGAGACGGTGGAAGTTTGTTCCACCGTTTTTTGTTTTTTCATCTGTTGTACAGGTTTATTCTCGAAAAACCCCGCACAATTTGTTACTGTTTCAGGCAAAAGTTGACAAATTTTCTTTGAAGTAATATCATATGAAAAATATTGTTCGTTTACGAAACAAATGGGGGTGGTTAAATAGTGAGAAAGTATGCTTTAATTAACGCTCGCGTGTTCGATTCAAATTTATCACAATTCGTGGAAAGCGCTGTTTTCATTGAAGGAGCACGAATTCTCGCGGTGGAGAAAATCAAGAGATCGCAGATACCATCGGGGTTTACGCAAATTGATCTTCAGGGGCGTTACCTTATGCCAGGTCTCATCGATGCTCATCTTCATTTAGCAGGTATGAGAAGCGGCGACATGGTTAAAGAGCATCTTCTAACACCGTATGAAACACTTGTTGCACGAACAGTGACTGATTTGAAATCTCTCATCGAAGCTGGTTTTACAACCGTTGTCGACGCAGGAGGATCCATAGCTATAAACTTGAAAAAAGCAATTCAGGAAGGAACAATTGCTGGCCCACGCATTGTTGCTGCAGGTCATTCTCTTTCCCAAACTTTTGGCCACGGTGATGAGCATTTTTTGCCGATCGACTATGTAGATCCAAGAACTTCGAAGTTCAAAGGAGGCTTTGGCTCATTAATATGTGATGGTGTTGCTGAATGTATTAAAGCAGCACGTTATGCGCTCAGATGTGGTGCTGATTTCATAAAAATTATGGCTACAGGAGGTGTTCTGTCTGAGAGAGACAGACCAGAATACACACAGTTTACAGTAGAGGAGATCAAAGCAATTGTTGAAGAAGCTAACCATGCGCGAAAATTTGTTCACGCCCATGCGCAGGGAAAAGACGGTATAATGAATGCCCTGCTTGGAGGAGTAAAAGTCATAGCACATGCAATATATATTGATGATGAAAGCTGTAAGCTGGCTAAAGAGAAAAATGCTATCATTGTACCTACGCTGTCTATTGTGGAACATCTGATAATTCATGGAAAGCAGATAGGCGCTCCAGAGTGGGGATTGAGAAAGAGTGAAGAAGTTTACAAGATACACGTTGAAAATATCAAAAAAGCGTACGAACATGGTGTGAAGATCGCTGCTGGAACGGATTTTATCGGTGGAACAAAAGCATTCAAGCACGGGGAAAATGCTCTGGAAATTCTTTTACTCGTTGACAAAATTGGTATGAAACCTGAACAGGCACTGCTGTCTGCAACAAAAGTGGCTGCCGAAGCCGCTGGATTGAGCCAACTTGTCGGGTCGATAGATAAGGGAAAGCTGGCAGATCTGCTAATTGTCGAGGACAATCCTTTAAGCAATGTAAAAATACTTATGGATCATTCAAAAATCTCGGCCGTTTTTAAAGAAGGCATATTGTTCAAAGACAAAATAGGTTTGGAAAAGTATTTTAATTAGCACACAGCAAAAACTGCTTTTTAGTCAATTACAAATTTTGTAATCTAAATGATTTTCCCTCATCATGGAGAAAAATATCCGCAGTAAATATGTTAGAAATATTACTGAGGAGGGATAATCATGGGATTTACCTGGAAGATACTTTTTTACGTTGGGGTCTTTTCGCTTCTGCACTTTGGTTATGAACTTACAGGATGGGCTGCACTGATACCATTTTTTGGTGTGGATGAATCGGTCTTTGAACATCTGAAAATGGGGTTTTTTTCCTATTTTTTAACCAGTACATTCGAATATTTTTTGATCAAAAAGAAAAACAAAGGGGGGAATTTCTGGTTTTCTCGAATACTCTCTAACATTTCAATACCATGGTTGATACTCACAATATGGTATATTTTACCTGCTATCTTCGGGAAAATTGAATCCGTTGCCATTGAATTAATATGGGCATTCTTTGTTGTCTTTCTTTCAGCGTTTTTTGGTATAACCTTTGAAAAAACCGTCGAGCAAGCTAAACCAAGAATGACTGCACAGATCACTGTTTTGATCGTTTTTCTGGTGTGTGTTTTCTTTTTCGTCAGATTTTCTTTTTCCAAACCCTGGATTGATGTATTTATAGATCCACACACAATATGAAAATGAAATCTCTAAAACCATCAATTGTGAGATTTTTGAAAATTATTCTTTTATTTGCCATATTTTTCACCACGTTTTTTAATTTTGCACTTGGTCTTTTGTTGTTTTTGATAGCTAATTTTAATGTTATAAAGAAATCTATTTTTGGGAGATTGCCAGTAAAGATCGACAAACATTGCTCAAAGGGACCTTTCAGTTATGTTTATAAAGATTCACTGAAACTCGATCTTTATTACCCAGATCGGCAAGTACCTTGTCCTGTTGTCATCTTTGCCCATGGTGGCGGCTGGATTACCGGCTTCAAGAGGCAACCCAATAATTTATCCTGGTACAAATTTCTTAATCACCATGGATTTGCGGTTGCAAGCATTGATTATAGAAGAAGATTGTCTGCAAAAATTGATGAAATCATTGATAACTATACAGAAGCTGTCGAGTTTATTCATGAAAATGCCGAAAATCTCTATCTGGACCCTGAGAATATTTTTCTGATGGGTCTATCTGCAGGGGGTCATCTGTCTCTTTATTATGCCTGCTACGAATCATATAAAAAAGGCAAAATTTCATGGCTAAGAGGAATTGTAGCCTTTTATCCGCCAACTGATCTGCTCGATTTATGGGATTACGAATCTACATCAATTTTCGCAAGGTTTTCAACTATCATGACAATCAAAACATTACCCTCGAAGCACATTGATCTATACCGTCTTTACTCTCCAACAAATTGGATTAACGAAAAACAACCCCCTGTTTTCTTGGCGCATGGCTTGAGGGATACTGTTGTGCCTGTTAAATCTTCAATAAAATTCCACATGGAAAGCAAAAAGAAAGCTGAGTCTACTTTGAGAATTCACCCATTTGGGGATCATGGATTTGAATTTACTTTCAAAGATAATTTTACACTGAAAATACTTGATGATCTGATAACTTTTCTCAATAAAAATTGTTTACTTAAAACAAGGTTTTCAGAAAATCGTTTCATTTAGAAACCGTCTTATTAAAAGTTTATGTGTAGAATTTGTTGTGTTTTTTATTTTTCTCGTGGGAGGGAGAAAAGTGGAGAAACTCTTTCGTTTGAAGGAGAATGGTACTTCTGTGCGAAAAGAAGTCGTAGCAGGTATAACAACATTTCTGACTATGGCTTACATTGTTTTCGTCAATCCATCAATACTCATCAATGTCATCCCCGGTGCAAATCCTGGAACTGACCTTTACTCTCAGTTTTTCGGTGCCTTCATGGTTGCAACCATACTTGGCTCTGTCACAGCTACTCTTGTTATGGGACTGATTGCAAATTACCCGTTTGCACTTGCACCTGGTATGGGACTCAACGCATATTTCACATATACAGTGTGCTTAAAGATGGGGGTTGACTGGAAGGTTGCTTTAGCTGCTGTTTTTGTCGAAGGGTTAATTTTTATCCTATTAACCGTCAGCGGGGCAAGATCTTTTGTGGTAAAGGCTATTCCAGCCTCAGTTAAACTTGCAACAGGAGCTGGTATAGGACTTTTCATCGCTTTCATTGGTTTGAAAAGTGCGGGAATTGTAACAAGTGACCCAGCGACTTTTGTAGCCCTCGGAAACCTGGCAGATCCAAATGTCATTGTTGCGATTATAGGTTTCTTCATAATAGCTGTACTTTTTTCGCTCTCAGTACCAGGTGCAATACTCATTGGAATACTTGCAAGCACTTTTATAGGAGCTTTACCTGTTTTCAAAATCACCAGCTTTCAAGGAATAATAGGAAAGGTACCAGATATATCCGCAACGTTCATGAAGATGAACCTCAATTTTCAGTCACTTGCAACTGGAACTTTCTGGATGATTGTCTTTACTTTTTTCTTTGTTGACTTTTTCGATACTCTTGGGACTCTCACTGGACTCGCTGAATCAGCCGGTTTCATGAAAAATGGCGACCTTCCAAGGGCATCAAGAGCTTATCTCGCTGACGCAATTGGTACATCTGTAGGAGCAATGTTCGGAACATCAACAGTAACAACGTATATCGAAAGCAGTGCTGGAATAGCAGAAGGTGGCAGAACAGGATTAACATCGGTGGTAGTAGCCATCCTCATGCTTTGTATGTTATTCTTTTCACCGCTTGCCATGACAATTCCATCAGCTGCGACAGCTCCTGCATTGATCTTTGTGGGTGTTCTGATGATCAAAACTCTGAAAAAAATCAACTGGGATGATATTACAGAGGCTGTCCCGGCATTCATTACTCTCATAATGATGCCTATGACTTATTCTATTGCCAATGGAATCGCTCTCGGGATTGTTACTTATCCAGTAGTGAAATTATTCAGTGGTAAAGGAAGAGACGTACACTGGTTTACGTGGCTTCTGGCAATATTATTCGTGCTCTATCTGATTCTCTTGAGAGAGTAAGCGGGCAATTGCCCGCTTCTCAACTGAACAAATTTGTTGATTCAGTTCTGCCAGTTAAATATCCAATCACTATATCGTTGAGCTTAGGAAATCTGCCGACATCTTTGCTGGTTTTGATAAGTAAACTTGATCCAACAACACCTATTATTTTTCCATCACCAACCGATTCACCCTTCTCAACCACCCTGTGGATTTCTTTGGCCGTATCGATTGAATCGGTATAAACAATTCTTCCTTCTTTCATTATTCCAAAGTGGGTAGCGTATTCCTCTATTTCATAAATCTCATGAGAAGATATTAAAATGGTCTTTCCAAGATCAGCATATTTTTTCAATATACTCATTATTTCGAGCCTGATCGTTGGGTCAAGGTGTTCTGTTGGTTCATCGAGAATCAATATATCTGCCTGGCTTGAAACGCAAAGCCCAACGAAAAACAGTGTTTTCATACCTATGGAATAAGATTCAACTTTTTGTAGAAGATTCAAATTGTACTTCGATATGAAATTTGAAAAGATTCTGTCATTCCATGATGGATACAAACAGGACCATATCTGGGCATAATCCCTGGCGGTGAAATTTCGAAATACGGCTCTGTCCTCATTAACAACTGCTATTCTTTTCTTCATTTCCCAGCGAAATGGTTCGCCAAACAGCTCTATAATTCCTTCATCGGGTTTTATAGCCCTCAAAATACATCTGATCGTGGTTGTTTTACCAGCACCATTTGGGCCAATCAGTGCAAATATACTTCCAGTATCTATAGAAAACGAAACATCACTCAAGACCTGATTGCCGGAGAATTGTTTTCTTAAATTGCTTATTTTAATCATCTTTCACCACCTCTTTTTGTGAAAATAATATAGGCGGAAAACAGCAGAAAAATGGAAAAAGCGAAAGCCATAAATACATTCCCTTGATGTGTAGGACTTATAAATTTATACGGGTTAAGCCGTGGGCCAAATTCAGTAGTCCCTATACCTGCTAAAATCAAATCCGCCAAAAGAAATAAAAATGCAGCACCATAATTATCAAATCCAGAACAAGTTGCCATCAAAACCACACTGTAGAAAGCTGTCATAAACGTAACTGATCTGAGAAATTCAATCCAAGTGGTTATGGTGAGAGTGCTAAAAGGTAATCCGATTAAAAAAGTTACTGTGACGATCAAAAATAAGAAACTGTACTCAAACCAGAAAATTTGTGGTCTGCTGAAAGGCAAACCCATAAGTGGATCGAGCCTTTTCTGTCTTAAATCAGATGTGAGTCCAAAAAGTATTATAAAAAAGATGCCAAAAGCCCTGGCCACAAAATTTGGATACAACATTACCACAAGAAAAAAGAGCATGGCACCTATTTTTTCAACAAGTTGTTTTTTTACATAAGCTTCAAAAATCCTCACTTTTCCACACCTCCTCTATAATCAGCAAAGATGTATAAATATCTATGCCGCTATTTTTCAATATACTGACGGCTTTTTTGACTTCGTGTAAGATTTCAGAGCTAATAGATACATCTTTCGATACAAAATAACCAACACCATGCTCGGAAACGAGAAATCCTTCCATCTTAAGCTTATCAAGTGCTTTCAAAACGGTGTTCACATTAACATCAAAGACTTGCTCAAGCTCTCTTACAGGAGGTATCTGATCACCCGCCTTCAAATTTCCGAGGAATATCTCAGCCTTTATCTGATTAACAATCTGCAAATATACTGGTATACCACTATGTTTGTCGATTTTTCTAAGCACAGTTATCACTCTCTCGCCACTTTAACACCGGAACTATCTATGAAGACATCTGCATTTGATTTGTTCACCAGTTTCAGTTTTCCTCCTGTACCATCTATCTGAACATAGAGATCTGTATCGCCTGAATAATTAATTGTCCCGTTGATCCCTGTTGTATCAATAGATAGATGATTGCAGTTTGATAAATCCATGTGCAGTGAAATCCCAGTACAGTCGATGAGGATATCTTGAAATTCGTACGAACCAGATAAACTCACCCCTGTGCCGTTTAAAATTAAATCTTTTCCGGAGAAATTCCCATTCAAATTGATACCTGTCCCGTCAGCAAACATTTCTTGAGCTTCAATTGTTCCTGAAATATTAATACTCGTTGAATTCAATCTGAGATTTCTCAAATTTGCACTTCCAGTGAGTGAAACGGTTGTTGCACGTATCTGCAAATCTTTCAGATCCGCTTTTCCAATCTCCAGAATATATTTCTTTAAATGGCTTCCACCTTCGATGATCAATCCAGATGGTGCACTCCTAACCGATAATTCACCGGGAACCATTATTCTGTCAGAATCAGTGAATTGAACTTCAACATTTGTCAAATTGATCTGTATTACAGATTCACTTTGAACAAGCGTGTCTGGAAAAACAGTTGTGATTTTATTTGATGGAACCTGATTCAGAAAACCCTTAATGAAAGGTTCAAAATTGAACCATGAAAAGCTATGTGTCGAACCATAATATCCGATTGAGGCAGGTATGAAAAAAAGCAAAAGAGATAAGACTATGAAACCAGCCATCTTTCCCGTAAAGGTTTTCAGAGTAAACGCCAAAAATATAATGCTTGTGAAAACCAATATGATCTTTAAAGGAGCAAAAGGTACGAACCAGCCAATCAGCCCCATGACTGAAAGCACAACTAAAACCTGAAAGCTTTTCAAAGAAAAAAGTTCCCGCATTGTACCACCTCCATAGATATATATTGTTCTATATTATTAGAACACTAAAATAAAAAAATACGTTATGGAAAAATGACATAAAAGTTACTATATGATTACTCAGAATACTGTTGATCAACGAAACCTTTTTTACCAGCTTAAACCGAATTCTGTTTTGCAGAGAAAATCTCAGATTTCTTCAAGTATCACTATATTGAAGTAAACTTTCAGTAATGAAATGTTAATAAATAATCCCAAACTTGCTTGATATAATCACTTAAAACTCTTGGGGGATATAATAATGATGAATTCTCTGAATTCTGTGAATGCCAGCATAATAAAGAAGACCAAGCACAACTGCCCGCTTTTTGCGGTGTGGTTGTGTTTGCTTTTTTAGAGCACGACCACTGTGTGAGAAGCGGGCTACCAGAAGTAGCCCGCTTTTTTATTGAAAAAGGAGGGGGAAGAAATGTTTAAAGGTGTTGGTACAGCGATCGTCACGCCGTTCAAAAACGGAAGAATCGATTATAGTGCGTACAGAAATTTAGTGAAATGGCAGCTTGCGGAGAAAATTCAAGCAATAGTTGTCGCAGGAACTACAGGAGAAGGGGCAACTTTAACAGATAAGGAAAGGGAGAAACTCACAAGCATAACTAAGGAGATGTGTTCTGACAGGGCTAAGGTAATTGTCGGAACAGGTACAAACGATACAGAAAAAACATTGCATCTGTCCCATCTGGCAAGCAAAAACGGTGCTGATGCAGTTTTGGTTGTCAGTCCTTATTATAACAAACCAACCCAGAAGGGTTTAATTGAGCATTATAAGTACCTATCTGAAAGATTGAATATACCATTGATAATTTATAATGTCCCATCGAGAACCGGAGTAAATATAAACCCTGAAACAGTAGCATATCTGGCTGATCGTTGTAAAAACATAATAGGCATAAAAGAAGCTAATACAGACGTTTCTCAAGCAGACGAAATAATAAGGCTCATTAGCAGAAAAGATTTTTATGTATGGTCAGGAAATGATGATAGAACTATTCATTTAATGTCAGTTGGAGCAGCTGGTGTTATATCGGTTTTCTCGAACATATCACCGGAAAACATGGTTCGATTGACTGGAGCAATGCTGGACAAAAATTACGAATTAGCAAGAAAAACACACTTTGAAAACCTTGAATTAATGAAATCTTTATTTATAGAAACCAACCCCGTACCTATTAAAGCTGCTCTATGGTTGATGGGAAAAATAAAAAATGAATTGAGGTTACCTATGACCGGTGCGTCGAGATCCACAATAGAAACATTAAGAGATCTACTGGCAAAGAAAGGATGGTGCTGATGAAATATGGACTCGTTGGATTTTCAGGAAAAATGGGAAAGGAAATTATCGAGGTTTTTAGCGAGTACTGCCACCAATTAGTGGCAAAATTTGACAGAACACATAGAGAAGTACAAGAAAAACCAGATATCATATTAGACTTCTCTTCACCAGAAGCTTTGAAAGAAACCGTGGAGTTATCGAAAAAATTTCTATGCCCTGCAGTTATTGGAACAACCAATTTGAAAGAACAAGACATATCGATGCTCAATGAATTGTCTGCTCTGGTTCCGGTTGTATATTCAAGTAATTTTTCTGTGGGAATAAACGTGATAAAGAATATCCTGGAAAGTTTCAAACTGGAGTTTTCTGAATGGGATATCGAAATCATTGAGTTTCATCATAGGAAAAAGAAAGACGCTCCTTCCGGCACAGCTCTATTTTTGAGTGAAAGCCTCGGAAATGTCCCCATTCACTCAATCCGCGCCGGAGGAATATTCGGCGATCACAAAATTTTATTTGCAAATGAAGGCGAGGTAATCGAATTATCTCACAGGGCAATGTCAAGAAAAATCTTTGCACTCGGTGCGTTGAAAGCAGCTGAATTTGCTATCAGTACTAAAGCTTCGTTCTACACATTTCGTGATGTTTTATCCAAAAAGAGGTGATTTTTCTGAAACTTGTTGTACAAAAATATGGTGGCTCATCGCTTGCCAGCATAGAAAGAATCAAAAAAATTACCGAGAAAATAGTGAAAACAGTAAAAAATGGGAAAAAGTTAATCGTTGTTGTCTCTGCAATGGGAAAAACAACAGACAAATTGGTTTTTCTTGCAAGAAGGCTGTCTGAAAAACCCAATCCAAGAGAACTGGATATGTTGTTATCCTGTGGCGAACAAATATCCGCTGCTTTGCTATCCATATACCTTGACAGAATAGGTATGAAAGCTGTATCTTTGAATGCGTTTCAGGCTCGGATTCTGACAACCAGCGATTTTAATTCGGCAAGGATAAAAGATATAGATGACCGAAAATTAAGATCGCTGGCTTTTCATAACGATGTTTTACTTGTTACAGGGTTTCAGGGAATAAACGAAAACGATGAACTGACAACTCTTGGAAGAGGAGGATCAGATACTTCTGCTGTTGCTATTGCCGCAAAACTTGGAACAATCTGCGAAATATACAGCGACGTCGCTGGCATATATACAACAGATCCCAGGATCTTTCCCCAGGCAAAAAAACTGTCTTATATTACATACGATGAAATGTTGGAATTCTCCGCACTTGGTGCCAGGGTTCTACATTCTCGAAGTGTTGAGATAGCAAAAAAATACAGCGTACCAATTTATTGCGCTTCTTCGTTTTCAAATGAGGAGGGAACGTGGGTGATGGGAAAACTTCCGGAATGGCTTGAGCGACCCGTTGTTACAGGCGCGACGATAGAGAAAAATCAGGTAAAGGTCAGCGTTTATAGCTTGAAAAATTCTAAAGCAACCGCCGACGTATTTAGAGAACTCGCTGAAAAAGGCTTTAACGTTGATATGATATCGTTGGTGAGTAACTCAGGAGACATTAATCTATCTTTCACAATTGTTGAAAGTAACTCGGTTGACGTACAGAAGGCAATGAGAGATCTTGATTGTGAAATTAAGATCACAGGGGGGTTTTCTAAGGTATCAATAATAGGTTTAGGAATGAAATATCAACGAGGTGTTGCAGCAAAATTTTTTGAAGTTTTGAGAAAGAAAAACATAGAGCCAGAAATGATAACAACTTCTGAAATAAAGATATCATGCCTTGTACATGAAGATAAAGCAGAAGATTTGTTGAAAGAACTCTGTCAAGTTTTCGGACTATGACGGTTGCAGCTTGAAAGCATTTTTAAGTTATGGTATCATACTGGATGAAATGCCGAGGTGGCGGAATTGGCAGACGCGCATGACTCAGGATCATGTGGGTTTACACCCGTGCGGGTTCAAGTCCCGCCCTCGGCACCACGGGCCGGATATATCCGGCCTTATCTTTATCCTGGAGGCAACTTCTTTGGAAAAATTCACATTGTTTGACCTGACAATAAGTACTCCAACATTAATTGAATTGGTCGAGATATTATCCAGAAGAATATCGAACAACGAAAAAACCTTTGTTGTAACAGCCAATGCATCAATAATAGTTAAAACAACAGAGGACGAACGATATAAATTTGCTGTTCAAAATGCAGATATAATAGTCCCGGATGGTATAGGAGTCATATGGGCGCTGAAAAAAATTTACAGGCGAAAGGCTGTCAGAGTTACAGGAATAGATACAATGATGGCTTTGTGTGATAAAGCGCGTGCTTCTGGTTGGAAAATTTATTTGCTCGGTGCAAAAATTGATGTTGTTGAAAAAGCCGCCAGAAATTTAACCGAGAAATTTGGAAATATTGTCTGCGGTTATCACCATGGATATTTTGAAAAAGAAGGCCCCTTAGAACAAATAAAACAAGCCAAACCTGATCTTATATTTGTTGGCATGGGAGTTCCTAAGCAAGAAATCTGGATTTACGAAAATTTCAGAAAGACAACGGCAAAATTAGCTATGGGAGTCGGGGGTTCATTTGATGTAATTTCAGGGATCAAGAAACGCGCTCCAAATTTCATTCAAAGAGCGCGTTTGGAATGGCTTTACAGATTTCTTCAGTCCCCACTGGAAAAAAAGAACGTTCCCAAGGATATATCAAAATTTATCGGATTAGTGCTTTCTCAGGCCAAGCAATACAAATACTGATGATAATTCGCTCACAACAGAAAAAATCACAAGTAATAATAAAGATTTCTCGTAAAGAATCCCCATAAAGAGGCTACCGAGAAACCAAAACAATCCAAAAACTGTATTGAAGATTCCATAAGCAAATGCTCTCTTTTCACGCGATACCAGATTTGCCACAACCGCTTTGAGAATGGATTCTTGTGCACCCATTCCAATTCCCCAGAGCGACACTCCAACTGAGATGAGAAAAATGTTTTTTGTCAGAAAAACAAGGGGAGCAAATAGTGCACTCAGGGCAGATGATATTATCAAAACCATGATACCTTTTTTGTCAAAAAGTTTTCCGAAGAAAAGAGCCGCTACGGCATCAACTGCCATTGCTATTGAGTAAAACAGTGGAATTGTTGAAGAACTCAATATATGATTTTTTGCAAAGTGAAAAGAAATAAGTGGGAAATCAGAAAAGCCAGCTGCAATCAGAGAAATAGCTACCATATAGAGGGCAAAACCATTGGTTGTAATCTTTCCACCCGGGGTTGATTTTTCCTCAAATTCTCCTGGCTCTGGAAAAAAGATTCTTCCACATATTAAAAGGATAATAGCAATCAACGCTGGAAAAAATAGCACAGAAAATGCAAGCTTGTATTTTGCAAACTCCTCTCCCGCTTTTAATGAAAGAACCAAAGAAAGTATTACAGGTCCACTGATTGCACCCACTTGGTCAAGAGCTTCCTCCAGACCGAAACCAAAACCCGTTCCAACCTGTTTAGCAGCATAAGACATCATTGTGTCACGCGATGGTTTTCTAATCGCCTTGCCAAAGCGTTCCGAAAGCAAAAGCAGAACCGCTAACTGCCAATTTCCTGCAAGAGCAAGGGCAGGAACGGCAAACAAATTCATAAAATAACCAACAAAGGTAAAAAGCCAGTATCGCTTTGTCTTGCCTGCAAGATAACCTGTAACAAGCCTGAGAGCGTATCCAATAAACTCTCCAAGTCCTGCTGTGAATGCGACGACAGTTGCACTTGCTCCAAGCAATCCCAAGAATGGTCCAGAGATACTCCGAGCACCTTCATATACAATATCCGAAAAAAGACTGACAAACCCCATCAAAACAATAAATGCCAGGGCACGTTTAGTCTTTTTTCCCAAAATTGTCACCTCCCAGATTATTTTATTCTTGTGTTTATAAAACTCTGATGAGTTATTATTATCTGTGAGGTGTCTGTAAATGAAAATTAAAAGGCTTGATAAATCCATTGTTTCAAGAATAGCTGCTGGGGAAGTTATCACTGGTGTTTACTCGGTCGTGAAAGAACTTATAGAAAACTCCATTGATGCAGGCGCTGACAGAATAGTTGTAGAACTTATTAATGGCGGAAAAAGTGAAATCAAAGTCCAGGATAACGGCGAAGGTATGGAAAAAGACGATTTGCTTGTGTGTTATGAATCTCATACAACCAGCAAAATTGATTCATTTCAGGATATATACACACTGAATTCTTTTGGTTTTAGAGGAGAAGCTTTATATTCCATATGTCAGATAAGCAAGACAACGATATTTTCCAAAACGGCATCATCTAACCTTGGTCATGAAATTGAAGTAGTTGCTGGTCATCTGGTTTATGAAAAACCGGTTCAAATTGAAAAAGGTACAACTGTTATCGTTAGAGATCTGTTTTTCAATGTCCCGGCGAGAAGAAAATTTCTAAAATCAAATGCTGTTGAGGCAAGAATGGCAGTAGAGGTCTTTGAAAGATTTTGTTTGTCTCATCCGCACATAAACCTTATTCTCACAAAAGATCAGCAGGTTGTTTACAATCTACCAGCAACGACTTTAGTTCAACGCATCAAAGCGTTATTTCCGGATATTCCAATGGATTCTTTGAAGGCAATACAATCACAGTGGAAAGATATGGAATTGCATGGTTGTGCGGTTAGCCCTGCTAATTTAAGAAGGAAAAAAGCCATTTTCACGTTTGTCAATGGTAGATTTGTGGTAAATCAACTTCTTCAAAGTGCCATTTATTCAGCTTATGCAGATTTTTTGCATCAAAAGGAACATCCCGTAGTGATTGTTAACCTCTTTCTTCCCCCAAAAGATATAGACGTTAATGTCCATCCACAAAAAATAGAAGTGAAATTCTCCCGTGATGAGGAAGTATTTCGGTTCGTGCGTGATTCTATAAAATCCCAACTGAAGATTCCAATCATACACCACATATCGAGAAATACACCGGCAAAAGTCCAGAAACGCCAGGTGGAGTATAAAAGCCCAAATGCGAAATTTACCACTACATCTGAAGAAATGCTGATTCCTCCAGAGGATTTCAAAATTATCGGGATTGTCAGGAAAAGATACATAATAGTGGAAACGGAAGATGAGCTTTTTATAGTGGATTTTCATGCTGCGCATGAGAGATTGATATATAACAAAATGCTTTCTTCTCTTAATCAAAATGACGGCACAGATCTGCTGATACCAGTTCAAATCGAACTGAGAGAAAGTGAATTGGCTCTCATTGAAAAAAACAATGTTCTAAAGCAAATTGGATTTGATTATGAAATAATAAAAAATCAACTTATCGTGAAAAAAATACCTACGTGGCTTGACCAGAGTGATGTTAAGCGTTTCATAATCGATAGTATTGACGAAATAAAGTTAATAGATATCTATGGATTGGAAGAGGTGATGAAAAAAATCATTGCAGATATTTCCTGTAAGAGTGCTTTGAGGACAAGAGACAGACTTGATTTATCTCAGGCAAAATATCTTGTCAGAGAAATCTTTGCAAACAAAATCAGCACATGCCCTCATGGTAGACCCGTAATGTATTCTATCAATTTTAAAGAACTTGACAGCTTTTTTGAAAGGATATGAGATCATGGAAAATGTTATCATACGTCCAGTCAGATTATCTGACTCTGCTAAGTTAGTATCTTTTAAGAAAGCTGTGACGAGTGAATCAAAATTTCTTCTGACATATCCCGATGAAGTTGAGAGCATATATGATCAAAAGAGAATTATAACTCTATACCTGTCTGATAACAGAAAAATATTTCTGGTAGCTGAGTATATGGATGAAATAATTGGTGTAGTAACCCTATCCGGTTCTTTCAGAAGAAAAATTCTCCACAAAGGTGAGCTCGGGATAAGTGTCAGAAAACCTTTTTGGGGCAAAGGAATCGGGAGTGCCTTGATGAGAGAGTGCCTGGGAGTAGCTAAGGAAAGGGGATTCAAAAAAATACAACTTGAGGTGATAGCAGATAATCACAGAGCTATCTCGCTTTACAAAAAATTCGGCTTTGAAATTGAAGGAATAAAGAAAAAAGCCGTCTTAATAGATGAGCAATATTTTGATTTACTGGTGATGGGAAAGTGGCTATAAGAGCAAGGTATTTGATTATTTTTTGCGGGATCTTTCTAAGCATAGGTTTTTCAATGTATTTCATCAACAAATATGAAAATGAAAACACCATAAAAAAAGTGAACACTGCTGTCTTGTCAATAACTGCGGAACACTTGAATAAATTGATAGAGGAGATACAATCCGAACCTGGTGTATACACTTCATTAAACCTGCCTTTTTCAAAAGATCTATCTGTTGTTTATTTTGTAATCGATCAAATGGGAAAGATTACTATGTCCTCAGAATCAGCTGCCAGAGGAAAGGAATTACATGGAACAGTCAATATCAACAAAAAAGATGAAATAACAAAGGTAAAATACAAAGGGAAAAATTTTTGGGCACTTCTAAAGAAAAACGATAGATTCAATTTCTCAATACTTGTCATGATTCCACTTTACAGCCACAGTTGGTACTATCCTTCAATGATAGTTGTGTGTGTCGCTTTTGGAACAATAATCACGCTGTTAATAAGTATTTACAAAAGAAAGATTCATATGATCACAGTAGCAATAAGCAAAGCGATTGATAGTCCAGCAACAGATTTGAAAACAGAAAATAAAACAGTCAGACGGCTGATAGAAAAAATTAATCAGACAATAAGAAGCAGAGAGCAACTACTTCAAAAAGCTGCCAGCGAACTTCAAAGGCTGAAGGAAATTCTCAAGAAACTAAACGAGAAGCGATCATAGGTTTTGAACAAAAACCAGTATCTCTGCTACTGCAAAATAAAGGTCATCTGGGATTTCTTCAAGCACCTCCAGTCTATAGAGTTTTCTTACAAGTTCTGGTGAAGAAACTACCGGCACCTTCGCTTCCAGGGCTTGTTTTATTATTCTCTCAGCAATTTCCTCTTTACCTTTGGCTATCACAAACGGGGCATCGAATACATCTGGATCATAACCGAGTGCGACAGCCAGTTTACGCGTATAATCCATTTTTCAAATCACCAACCTTGAAAAATACATTTCTAAAGTATCCAAGCAAATTATCTTTAAGCTTTTCCAGTGCTTCTCTATCCGGAGAGAAATTTATAAAATCAACAAATATGTAATCTTCCTGAACAGTGCCTTTGACACAAACAATAGATGAATTCTTAACAAAAGACACACTAAAAGATCTTTTCTTTCTATTCATAAAAATGTGAATGGGACCTTTCTTGGACGGGATGCTTTTGAAAACGTAAGGATGCGAGAGTGTCAGGAGCCAGAAACCGAGAGATTTCATCTTTTCATCAACTTCACCATTCTCATAGTACATACCGAGATTTGCGTAAAAATCTTGTGGTAGAGAACCTACACGCATTTTAATCATATCAACTAACTGTGATAAAAACTGTATATCAAAGCTCGTTCTGGGTTTTTTAATCGTCTTCAAAAGAGGCTTTAATTCATTCAGAGGCGGCAATGCTTCGGGAGCTTCGGTAATCTTCTCTGCAACATAAACTTTCTGTGAAACCGGTCGATCAGTGATTCTAACCATCTCACCGAGCTCCGGTAATTTCTTTCTCATCTTGACAACTGTTTCACCATCATGTGTTTTGATCTTCACGAACTTTCCCATACGTTCAATAACTACGCCTTGCATACAAACCCTCCAGAATTATTATCGGAAAATATACCGGCAAATAAACATCAAAATGATATGATTAATCCATAAGGAGGCGTTAAATTGCGAATAGACAGCTTTTTCGAGCCCGGCACACCAGCAGCAATTTTATCATGGGGTCAACTTGGAACTACACTGGCAAAAACCACTTATGGTCTGCTGAGGCACAGCAGAATTTTTATTCCCGTATGCGTGATTGCAGAGCAGGAAGGAAAATGGACAGCCGATTTTATGAGCCATTTTAAATTCAACGTACCAGTGGTTAATAGTGTTGATAAAGCTGTACATCTTGGGGCAAAAACTCTTTTGATCGGAATAGCAAATGTGGGGGGATTCCTCCCACAAGAACTCGTTGATCATGTCCTCAAAGCTATAAAATATGGTCTGGATATAGTTTCTGGATTTCATCTAAAAATGAGTGAAACAGAACCGTTTTCTACTGCAGCAAAAAAGACAGGTAGCAGAATAATAGATGTTCGACATCTAAAAGAGGAACTGAAAATCTTTAGCGGTCAGATTTACAAATCAAAAACAATAAGAGTCTGCGTTCTTGGGACAGATTGCGCTGTTGGAAAAAGAACAACTGCAATCCAGTTATGGCAGGCTGCACTGGAAAGAAAATTACCTGCAGCCTTTCTGGCAACAGGTCAGACTGGTATAATGATAGGCGCAGATGAAGGAGTAGTTATAGATGCGATAGCATCGGATTTTATACCAGGTACGATTGAAAACCTCATATTGAGGCTCGAAAAAAATGAAAAACGCCTGATTTTTATTGAAGGTCAGGGAGCACTCAGGCATCCTGCTTATGGCCAGGTTGCCCTTGGATTGCTGTATGGATGCATGCCACAATATATCGTATTGTCACATGACCCAGCAAGAAAAAATTTTGAATATTTTGACCAGATCCCAGTTTCACCAGATTTGTTTAAAGAAATAGCCCTGATAAAAAATTTTATCAACACAGAAATTCTCGGTATATCATGTTTAAATAGCTATTGTTTGGATGATTACGAAGTATTTAATCCCTTCAATGCCAGTCAGATTATGAAGATAATATCTAAACTGGAGGTGGCGTTGTGAAGATTACATCTATTAGTTTCAAAAAGACACTCTATAGCTACTTTGAACCGTTCACAATTTCCTTAGGAAGTCACGAAGAACAAGAAAATGTTGAAGTTTGTGTGAAACTCAAAAACGGAATAGAGGGTTATGGTGAAGCATCATCCTTATTTGTAATCTCAGGTGAAACAGCTGCTATGCTGGAAAAACTCCATCAAACTGTTGAAGACATTCTGATTGGTAAAGATGTGGAAAGTTACGCAAATTTATTTCATGATCTTCAAACTTTGAGAGCAACCCCTGCAATAAAAGCTGCCATAGAGTTTGCTATTGTGGATGCCTTCTGTAAACAATTCAATATGAAACCATATCAATTTTTTGGCGGCAGCAAAAACACCTTAGAGACTGACAAAACTGTTGGTATTGAAAACTTAGAGAACACTATCAAAAAAGTCAAGCGTATCTACGACGAGGGATTCAGAAAAATAAAAATAAAAGTTGGTAGAGATGTCAAAAATGACATAGAAAGAGTTGTCAAATCAAAAGAAGTTTCTCCTCAAGCAAGCTTTATAGTAGATGCAAATCAGGGCTTTACTCCCAAGGAGGCTGTTGAGTTTGCAAAGGCGCTTTACGCTGAAAAGGTTGATGTTGTGATTTTTGAACAACCAGTAAACCGCTACAATATAGAAGGAATGAGATTTGTTCGATTTAACAGCCCTTATCCTGTTGCAGCTGATGAAAGTGTTTTCACAAAATACGACGCTTTAAAGTTGGTCAGGGAAGATGCCGTCGATTTCATAAATATAAAATTAATGAAATCGGGCTTGAGCGATGCTATGTCAATAGTTCATATTGCCCAGGCCGCAAATATAGGATTGATGATTGGGTGCATGGGCGAAAGTAGCATAGGTATAAGGCAAAGCATCCACTTTGCCGCTGGA
The DNA here is from genome assembly GCF_000017865.1 of Pseudothermotoga lettingae TMO. Lineage (GTDB taxonomy): Bacteria > Thermotogota > Thermotogae > Thermotogales > DSM-5069 > Pseudothermotoga_B > Pseudothermotoga_B elfii. The sequence continues at coordinate 735,794 of NC_009828.1, read as the reverse complement.
ACAGGGGCTTTTTTATATCACGATCTGGATTCACATCTGTCGCTGAAAGAAGAGAGCTTCAGGGGAGATTTTGTACAGGATGGTCCATTCATAATCCTGGAATAGCCTATGAAACAAATTAGACTTAAAAGATCTAATATAAATGTAATCCTTGCCGTGTAAAATTACTTTGGGAGACGATAATGATGCTTGTGCTTGAAGATGTAAGCCTTGAAAAGAACGGCAAATACATACTCAAGAACATAAATGCAAAATTTGATCGGGTTAAAATCTACGCTGTTCTTGGATCCAACGGAGTTGGAAAATCTTCCCTGGCATATACAATAATGGGACTCGAGGGGTATAAACCCACTTCTGGCAAGATAAAGCTTAACGGCGAGGACATAACAAACTCTTCAATTAGCGAAAGAGCTACGAAAGGTATCACTCTGCTTTGGCAGGAACCGGTGAGGTTCCAGGGCCTTACAGTAAAACAATATCTTACACTCGGTGGAAAATTAAAAATCAGCACAAAAGACCTCGAAGAAGTAATGACACTTACAGGCCTGTCTCCAGAACTTTATATCAACAGATTTGTTGATAATCTTTTGAGTGGTGGCGAGAGAAAAAGAGTAGAACTTGCGTCAATTTTGTTGTTGAATCCGAAATACGCCATACTCGACGAACCAGATTCTGGAATTGATATTATGTCGCTTGGCATGATTGAAAAAATTGCGCACCGAATTACGAAAAATGGAGGTACGGTAATATTGATAACCCATCGTGAAGAAATTGCCAGGATAGCAGATGAGGCCTATTTGCTATGTAATGGTACAGTCTTTACAAAGGGAGATCCTGTGAAGGTTATTCATTACTATAAAAGCAGGTGTGACGAATGCATGCATGTAAATATACCCTCCATAGAGGAGGCGCAATTATGAGCACTGCTATAAAACAACAAAAAGAGTTTGAAATGTTGATGAAAGCTTATGAAAAAGCAGGAGGAAATGTTTCGAAGTTTTTAGACAAACGGGTTGCATCACTCATAATAAGTGGAAGGAAGATAGTGGGTCTTAATGGAGTAAAAGGGGTTGAAATATTTCCAGAGGAGTTAAGTGACGGCGTCAGAGCAAAAATTGTTGTGAAAAAAGATACCGTCCTTGAAACACCTATTCACATTTGTACAGGATATTTGGAAAAACAAGGTATTCAGAGAGTTATTTTTGAGATAGAGATTCAGGAGAATTCACAGGTTAAATTTGTTGCACACTGTACTTTTCCATGGGCGGAAAAATTTACACATGACGCCCTCTCAATTGTTTCAATAGGAAGGAATGCAAAGATGTATTACTCAGACGAGCATTATCATTCTAATACCGGTTCAATTACCCTTAAAACTACTACACGTGCAAAAATTGCCGAAAAAGGACTTTTTGTAAACAATTTCACGCTTACAAAAACTCGGGTTGGAAAGCTTATTCTCGATGCGGAAGCTGAACTTGACGATCAATCCACAGCTGATCTCACGGCAAAAGTGAGAGCAATTGAGAATGACCAAGTTGCAATCAGAGAAAAATTGAGGTTGTTGGGAAAATATTCAAATGGTATTGCCAAAACCACAGTGGTCGCCCTGGACAAAGCAAAAGTTAGAGTTGTAAATGAAGCCTATGGAATAGGTAGCTACTCAAAAGCACATATAAGATGTGACGAGGTAACAAAAGGTGAAGATGTCGATGTAAGTACTGTACCCATCTTGAAGGTATTGAACGATCTTTCTGAACTAACACACGAAGCGTCAATAGGTCGTGTAAACGCTGCTCAACTTCAAACTCTGATGAGTAAGGGTCTTTCTGAAGAAGAAGCAACTGATCTTATTATTAGCGGATTGCTCAAATAATTAAGGGGGTATATGTAATGAAGGAATATGTTGAGAGAGTTGAGAGAGCCGCTGAGTTTTTGAGGCAGAAAGTAAGAATTCTTCCTGAAGCTGGAATAATCCTTGGTTCCGGGCTTGGAAAAATTTCAGAAGCACTGCAAAATCCTGTCAAAATCAACTATTCCGAAATTCCTGGTTTTCCGATTTCAACAGCTCCTGGTCATAAAGGAGAACTACTCTTTGGAAAACTTGAAGAGAAAAGCGTTATGCTCATGAATGGAAGATTTCATTATTACGAGGGATATTCAATGAAGGATGTGACTTTTCCTATAAGAGTAATGCAGTTGCTTGGTGTGAAATATTTGATTGTCACAAATGCGGCAGGAGGTTTGAATCCTATTTTTGAAATAGGCAAACCCATGATAATAAGTGATCATATCAACCTGATGGGGGACAATCCACTCAGAGGTCTGAATATAGACGAATGGGGACCAAGGTTCCCAGATATGAGTGAACCATACGACAGAAATCTTATAAAGCTGGCAAAAAAAATAGCTAAGGAAGAAAAAGTAGATTTTTACGAAGGCGTGTATGTAGCAGTTGCCGGTCCTAATTTTGAAACTCCCGCTGAGCTTAAAATGCTTAGAAACATGGGAGCAGATGCTGTTGGTATGTCTACTGTCCCTGAAGTCATAGTAGCAAAACATGGAGGTATCAAGATTCTTGGATTGTCAGCAATAACGGACCGCGCTGTACCAGAAGACCTGAGGCCGATAACAGCTCAGGAAGTTCTTGAAGTTGCTGAAAAAGCTGGCGAAAAAATGGCACGCATTATTATGGGTGTGCTGCGTCAGCTCTGAAGATTGAGGAGGTGTGAAATGAAGGTTTTCTTAGATAATTGCAGAACCACGAGAGTTTTGCCAGAGGTAGCTGCAGTCGTACAACAGTACATGGTCGATAAATTTGCGAGACCTGATGGATTATATGAATCAGCAGAGGAAATTTACGACGATCTTGTTAGCGCAAGAGAGTTTTTTGCAAAATCGATCAATGCAGATTCGCCTGAGGAAATAGTTTTCACATCAGGCGCTACTGAAGCAAACAATTTATCTCTTCTTGGAATAGCACGGGCAAACAAAAAAAATGGTAATCACATAGTGATTTCCGCACTGGAACACGGTTCGATCATGAGCATAGCAGATGCTCTAAAAAAAGAAGGTTTTGAGGTTACCGTAATACCCGTTGACAAAGAGGGATTCGTCAAACTTGACGAGCTCAAAAAATCTATAAGACCTTCCACAATAATGATAAGTGTCATATCTGTTGGACATTTCGTCGGTTCTATTATGCCGCTTGAAGAAATTGGAAAAATAGTAAAATCTCAGGATCATAAAATATATTTTCATACCGATGCAGCAGAAATGTATGCCAAACTTCCTGTAGATGTTAAAAAAATAAATTGTGATTTGATGAGTGTCAGCGGTCATAAATTTCACGGTCCAAAAGGCGTTGGTTTTTTATACATTAAAAAGGGAACGAAGATCCAGCCTGTAATGTATGGAGCAGAGTCTTTCGATAAAAGACGACCTGGGGGAGAAAATATTCCAGCAATTATGGGAATGAAAAAAGCCGCAGAACTTTCCTTTTTGAACATGGAAAAAGCATTAAAAGAGTTAAGAAGGCTTCAGGAATATTTTATAAACAGGGTAGAAAGAGAAATCGATCATGTAATTTTGAATGGGCCGAGAGGTGAAACGAGAACACCTTACAATGTCAATTTCAGCTTCTCATTCATAGAAGGCGAAGCGATAAGTTTAGGGCTTAGTATGGAAGGAGTTGAGGTTGCCACAGGTTCGGCATGTGCCTCAGAAAAACTCGAACCGAATTATGCGATCCTGGCAATTGGTGGAGATCATGAAAGGGCCCACGGGTCGATAAGATTTACATTTGACAGGTTCACAACTCAAGAGCAGATAGATTACACAGTTGAGAAGCTCAAATCGGTAGTATCATGGCTCCGAAAAATAAGTCCAATTAAAAGCCATACTTAATCAGGAGGTGATAATATGCTCAAATACACCGAACTTGTACTGGATCACTTTAAAAATCCAAGAAACCTTGGAAAAATAGAGAATGCCGATGCAGAAGCCACAGAAGGAAGTATTGCATGCGGTGATATGATGACAGTTTATCTGAAAGTTGAAGACGATCGCATTACAGATATAAAATTTGAATCGTACGGATGCGCGGCGAATATAGCTACCGCTTCAATGATGACAGAAGTTGTCAAAGGTTTGACACTCGAAGAAGCCAAAAAGTTGAACTGGAAGGAAATTGTTGAAAGACTTGGCGGTTTGCCCCAAGTAAAATATCATTGCAGCAACCTTGCGGTGGACACTCTGAGAAAGGCTATAAAAGAATATGAAGAATCACTTGCAAGGAAGTGATTTAAGTGCAAGTTTACCTTGATCATGCAGCAACCACACGTGTATTCGATGAGGTAGCTCGGGAAGTCATCAAGGTTTTTACGGAGCAATTTGGCAATGCTTCAAGTTTACATTCCCACGGTGAGCAGGCAAAGCAGATTTATGAAAGTGCACGTTCAAAAATAGCAAAGCATATAAATGTTCTGCCGGAAGAAATTTTCTTCACATCTGGCGGAACAGAAGCAGACAATATAGCAATCATAGGATTTTTGAGAGCAAACTTCCCAGAAGGCGGTGACTTGATAACAACGGAGATAGAACACCCCGCCGTTCTCGAAGTTATGAAGTATCTTGAAAAGCTCGGTTATTCGGTCACATACTTGAAACCATCTTCTGAAGGTTATATCAAAGCAAGTGATTTTAAAAAAGCAATTAAAAAAAATACTGTCCTGGCATCAATAATGTGGGTCAACAACGAAACTGGTGTCATACAACCTATAGATGAAATTTCAAAAATTGCAAGAGAGCATGGTATAGTTTTTCATAGTGATGCCGTCCAGGCTCTTGGGAAATTGAAAATCGATGCTACTTTGGTTGATATGTTATCGGCATCAGGTCACAAATTTTATGCTCCTAAAGGAACAGGGTTTTTGTATGTAAACAAATCAATCAAAATTCATCCCATAATGTTTGGTGGAGGCCATGAAAGAGGTCTGAGAAGCGGCACGGAAAATGTTCCTGGAGCTCATGGAATGGCAACAGCTTTACAAATTATAGAGAAAAATTACGACCTCTGGCAAAAAAAGATGCTAAAATTTAGAGAAAAAATACTTCAAACAATAGAAAAAATTCCGAATCATCACATAAATGGAGAAAATACCATAGTCTCACATATTAATGTTTCTTTTAAAGGTATTAATGGTGAAACTCTCGCAACCGCACTGGATATGAGAGGTATATCTGTATCAACAGCATCTGCATGCTCCTCGCATCATGGTTCAAGCCAATCGTATGTTTTGAAAGCAATGGAGCTGGATGAATGGATAGTCACCGGAGCTGTTAGAATAACACTGGGTTACGACAATGAAGAAGAAGAGATAGACTATTTCAACCAGGTACTTCTTGAGGAAGTTGAGCGCCTCAGAAAATTACAGGAGTGATAGCATGACTTACTCTGAAAAATTTAAACAACTTTTTATGTACCCAGCGCATGCAAATCAAATAGATTACACTCACACAGCAGAAGTTGTGTATCCTGAACATGGTGACAGAGTGAGAATATTTGTAAAACTGGAAAATTTTCTAATAAAAGATATATCATTCAAAGCCATAGGGTGCCCAAGAGTTATTGCAGCCTCTGAGGCACTTTGCAGACTTGTCAACGGCAAGAATATCAATATCGCACTCGAGATCAATGAGGAGCACATCAGACAAGAAATGGATTTTCACGATAAAGAATTTAAATGCATAATGGCCCCCGTCGAAGCTTTGAAAAAAGCTTTATCAAAACTTGAAAATGAGTGAACTTCTGAAAGGAATCATCTACAGTGCTCTGGCAGGTGCTTCAACCGGCCTTGGAGCATTACCATTTTTATTTTTTAGAAAAGGTGCTAGCGAGAAATTCATAAATGGATCTCTTGGGTTTGCTGCTGGGGTTATGTTAGCAGCAAGCGCTTTTAGCTTGGTAATCCCATCAATGGAACTTGGAGGACCTCTCAGATTCGTTATTGGTTTTTTAATTGGTGGTTTGATCGTTGATCTCATTGACAAAATAGTTCCCCATGAACACTTTATGAAAGGCCACGAAGGTATCGAAACGAGGAGATTGAAAGCAATCTGGTTGTTTGTCATAGCTATAACAATACACAATTTTCCCGAAGGTATGGCAGTTGGCGTCGGTGGATATACACCTCATGCACTTTCAATAGCTGTAGCGATAGGAATACAGAATATACCAGAAGGTGCAGCAGTGGCGGCGTCTTTGATCAATGCTGGCTATAAACCTTTGAAAGCGTTTCTGGTAAGTTTTCTCACAGGCTTGGTTGAAATTTTTGGTGGAGCAACTGGTGCTATTTTGAGTGGAATTTCATCGAAACTGATGCCATATCTCATGGCAACGGCTGCGGGTGCAATGATTTTTGTAATAAGCGACGAGGTAATACCAGAGACTCATCTCCGCGGTCGGGAAAGAATGGTAACATACTGGATACTTACTGGCTTCAGTTGTATGGCCGTACTTGACCTCATTCTGGGTTAAAGGTAAGCCACGCCATCGAAAGAATTCCAATTATTATGGAAATAACTGCTGCCGTTTTCACATCATCATATGTTATACGATCGGCTGTGGGTATCTTGAGTTGTTCATAAGTGATGAGTTTTTCTTCAGTGTTGACATTTAGTGTGTAGATTGAATCTGCACGTGACTTGCCCTCAAAAATATAACTGTCATTGATCTTTACAAGCTCAGGTCCTCTGTGATCATGCCCGCTCAACAATAAATCGATCTGTGGAAAAGACTCAATTATTTTTCGATCCAGTTCATGCTGTAAATGAGCCAAGCATATTATGAAATCAACTTCTGGAAGATCATTGACAATTCTTCGCAGGGCCTTTAACGGATCTTCGGGTAACATGCCATAATGCTCCACCTGATTGGCTACATGCTGGGGTGTGGTTAACCCGATCACAGCTATCCTCAGATCACCGAGTACAAAAATTTCGTATGGTTTTAGCCCTTTCACATTTGCACCTAAGAGAGATTTATTGGTTTTCTTGTAATTTTCGAGCCATTCACGTGAAAAATAGAACTCGTGATTTCCGAGTACCATTGCATCGTATTTTACTTTTTTTATATAATCAAGTGTATGATTTCTGTGATCACCAAAAAATGGCAGTTGAAGTTTTGAATCAAACAGATCTCCTGCATCAAGAATAAGTAAATTCTCCCTGCCGTTTTTTTCCAGATATTCTGCAAGACCAGCAGGTCCATAACCATTTTTAAACAGCGTCTCATGCAAATCGGAGGTAAAGATTATTTGAAAATTACTGCCAAAGATAGTCAAAAACATTAAAAGGAAAAATAAAACGATACATCGCAAAGCCTATCACCACCGTAATAAATAGATGCGATTATTCCGCTGCGCCAGAATCTAATTTGTGCGATCAATCTTAAAATTCTCGATCCATCTTCGTATATTCTCAATGATGTACCAAGATTCACAAACTGATCTGGAAGGACACCATATGTATCAAGTATGGACGAGAAAAATACACTCTTTTTTTTCGAAAAATCAAAGCCAATAGTAAAGTGATTAAACGAAATAAACGGCTTCCTGTCCTGAATGTAAAAAGTGGTGCCCATTTTTGAAAATTTCGCAGAAACTTCAATTCTGGAATACCTGAGTATATTCGCTAAAACTGCAAACTCTTTTCCAGTAATTACGGTAATATTCTCAATTGGCGAAAGCATAAACGTCATTTCCTCTGGAGACCAGATCAAGCATGCTCGTGAATCAAATAAAGAATAGCCAAAGTAATCGCTGTAAAGCACATTCCCGAAAATAAATACTGAAAAAAACAAAAAAATCATTACCGAAAATCTCATTCTTTCAACACCACCATATTTATTGTATCATTTTGTTATGGAGGTGAATTTTGTGAACAAAACGGTCGACGAATTCGTGCTTGTAAACAGCAATAAATTGTTTGATGCAGCTTCAAACCTCGTTAAGATCAAATCAGTTAAATCCCAACCCGCTGGAGATGGTAAACCTTTTGGAGAAGGAATCGCAAAGGCTCTTGAGGCAGCTTTGAATATGGGCAAGCAATGGGGCTTCAATGTGAAAAACATTGATGGGTACGCAGGACACATCGAATATGGAACTAAAGGTAAGTTATTCGCGGTCCTTGGACATCTGGATGTGGTACCAGAAGGTGACGGATGGACGGTAGATCCATACGGAGGGATTATAAAAGATGGCTATTTATGGGGAAGAGGGTCTTCAGACGATAAAGGTCCAACTGTAGCAGCCATCTTTGCTTTAAAAGCTGTTAAAGAGTCCAGGATTAATCCGAAAAATCGTATTAGAATCATCCTTGGTTGCGATGAAGAATCTGGCTGGGAAGGTGTTAAACATTATTTTGAAAAGGAAGAAATTCCGATATACGCAGTTACACCTGATGCGAATTTTCCAATTATATATGCTGAAAAAGGAATAATAAACTATACAATAACTCAACACCTGCATAAAAATAAAGACACTCAGGTCGTCCTGCTCAAGGGCGGAGAGGCCTCAAATATGGTACCTCAAGAAGCTCTGGCTGTATTAAAACCCGTTAGAGAAGAAATCCTTGAAAAATTGAAAGAATTCACTCCCCAGAATGGTGCTAAAGTGTTCTGGAATATTGACGGAGATGAATTAAAAATAAAAATAACAGGTAAATCTGCCCACGGGTCTAAACCACAAACTGGCGTTAACGCAATATCAGCTTTGCTGGACTTTCTAAGGACTATCGATATCAATTGCGAGGACCTATCAACGTTTCTGCGAACCATTTTTGCAAAAATTGGGTATGAAACCGATGGAACTTCATTAAGAATTGCCGGTACAGATTGCATTGCAGGACCTTTAACTGTTAATCTCGGAACACTGAGGATGGATCCTGAAAAAATAACTGCCGTTATTAATATAAGATATCCTGTATTTTATTCTGAAACGATGCTCACCAAGCAAATAAAAGAAGCACTCAAGCCTCTTCAAGTTGAACCTCAAAATCATCTTGCCCCTCTTTTTGTTTCTCCAGATAGTGAGCTGATAAAAATCTTAAGTGAAATCTACACCGATGTAACCGGGCAGAAAGCAGAGCTTCTTACGACAGGAGGAGGAACTTATGCGAGAGCTGTCCCGTGTGGTGTTGCATTTGGCCCGCTGCTTCCTGGAAGATTAGAAACAGAACATCAACCCGATGAGAGAATTGCATTGGACGATCTTTTACTCGTAGCAAGGATTTATGCTCAGCTTTTTTATAAAATCATGACGGAGTGGTGAATAATGAGAAAAGCTTTTGCAATTATCATCATTTTTTTGAGCTGTTTACTCTTTGCTTCTTATATGAGTTTCGACACAAATGAAGGTGTAGCACTACACTTTCCCGTGTCAGATTACGAGGTCTTTGTCGGATATAGATACAGTGGATTTCAGTTTGAAAAGATGTTCAACGATGTAGGTTTCAGCTTCAAAGCATGTATAGACCCTTTTTCCCTGTCTGGATACAGTTTTGCAGGTATTTATGTTGAGCCTCTTTCTTCCCACCTGGAATCCGGGGCGATGGTATCTGTTCTCTCGAGCGATGGAAGCGATGGAAAATTTATAAAGAGAGGAAACATTGATATGTATCTGAGCTGTGCATACAAAGTCGATTTTGTGGATTTCGGGTTATCACTCCAAAAAACTGTTTTTGGATTTTATTCTGACAGCGATAAAGATATAATTTTTGTTATTCCGCCATTAGAAACCGAATCTCTTGGGGTTGTTGTCGAACCATTCGTAAAATTCACTTTTGGTGATTCTCCAAAAGTTAACGTGAAAATCAGCTACATGCTGAACCTTTTTCGAACAGAGAGTCTGCCATCTGCATTGATAAATCTGTATGGGTTCAGAATAGTTTTTGCTGCCGGAGATTTTTGATATCGATTTTAACAAACTGCAGAAATTCATCTTCGGTTAGCAATTTCACCCCGAGATTTCTGGCTTTTGTTAACTTAGATCCAGGATTATCGCCGACTATCACGTAGTCGGTGCTTTTCGACACACTATCAGTAACCTGTCCCCCGAGTGATTGAACTAACTGTTTAATCTGGTCTCTGGTAAAATTCTTGAGCGTACCGGTTACGGCAAAGGTCAGATTCGAAAGAATTTTTGATTGCACCACTGCCTCTTTTTCCTCGAGATTTAAACCAGCTTTCTCGAGTTTTCCAATTATTTGCCTTGTTTTCTCGTTGTCAAAATATTCTCTAATATTCTTTGCAATCTCGATGCCTATTCCTTCAATTTGCGTTAGTTCATCTACAGAAGAAGAAAGCAACCTTTTGATACTTCTGAATTTTTGGGTTAATATTCTAGCTGTTTTCTCGCCAACCAGAGGGATACCAAGACCTGTCAAAATTTTGTGCAGCGGAGTTTTCTTCGCCTGCTCTATCTGCGCAAGAAGATTGGCAATCATCTTTTGCCCAATACCACTACCAAGCTGAGAAAGTTCAAAGGGGGTCAGATAGAATATATCTGCAATATCTTTTACCAGCCCGCTATCAACAAGCCTGTCAATCAGTTTTTCGCCAAGGCCTTTTATATTGAGGGCACCTCTCGATACGAAAGTCTCTAAAGCACGTTTGAGTTTGGCCGGGCAGTGTGGATTAAGGCATCTAAGCGCCACATCTTCAGAATCGATTTTCCCCACCTTTCCAGAGCAGACAGGACATTTTGATGGAATTTCTATCTTCTTTTCTGAACCATTTCTTTCATCTGCTATAACTGATACAACCTGCGGTATTATTCCCCCAGATTTTTCAACATAAACCTGATCCCCTATTCTTATATCTTTCTCTTCTATATAATCAAAGTTATGCAGCGATACTCTCTTTACGACCGTCCCAGCAAGTTGAATTGGTTCAAGCTCTGCCACAGGCGTCAAAATTCCCGTTCTTCCAACCTGAACAATGATATTTAACACCCTGGTTTTTGCTCTCTGAGCCGGAAATTTAAATGCTATTGCCCACCTTGGTGACCTTGATGTTGATCCAAGAATCGACTGAAAATTAAAATGATTTACTTTGACAACTACCCCATCAACCCAATAAGAAAGCTCAGATTTTTTTTCAATCCATTGTTTCCAGTAATCTATTACCTGATCAATATTCTGGCAGAGCTGTGAATATGGATTTACTTTAAAACCGATCTTTTTAAGCCACTTCAGGGCATCCCATTGAGTCTGTAAACCATACCTTTCGGGTGAAAGCACATAGTAAATAAATGAATCCAGCCTGCGATTTCTGATAACACTTGTATCAAGTTGCCTCAAGGTGCCAGCGGTTGCATTTCTCGGATTGGCAAAAAGTGGCCCATCAACTTTTTTTCTCTCTTCATTCAACCTCTCAAATTCTTCCGTTGGCATGTAAATTTCCCCTCGAACTTCAACTGTGACAGGCTCTCTTAATATCAGTGGTATGCTCCGAACTTTCTTAAGATTCTCAGTTATATCGTCTCCACGCGTTCCATCGCCTCTGCTTAACCCAAGCACAAACCTGCCATTTTCATACCTCAAAGCAACTGAAACACCATCTATCTTCAGCTCAGTAACATATTCGATTGTGTCTTTTTCAAGGAGTTTCCTGACTCTTTTATCGAATTCACGTATCTGCGCTTCATCATAAGTGTTATCTAAACTCAACATTGGTTCAGAGTGCTCAACACTGCGAAATTCATCCAGAACTTTTTCTCCAACCCGTTGCGAAGGCGAATCTGGTGTTACTAATTCGGGGTATTTCTTTTCAAGTTCGATTAATTCCTGCATTAATCTGTCATACTCCTCATCACTGATGATTGGATCTGCCAGAACGTAATATCTGTAATTGTGATATTCAATCTCTTCTCTGAGTTTTTCTATCCTTTTTTTGATATCCTCGGGTATTTTCATCATTCTTCACCCACAAAACATAAAGTTGTTCGTCAAAAACTCCGCTAACACCATTGCAGGTTTCATCCCGAATTTCGGATGATTTTCAATATACTGCTCGACGGCTTTTGAACCGACAACATCTACAATTACCTTTAAAGCAAGAAAATCTTTGCCATTTTCCACACAAACTTTTGCGGCAGCAGCTGAATCCATATCAACGCATATCGCTGATGTGGATTCGTAAATTTCCTTAGCCATAGCTTCAGAAGACACAAATCGATCACCGGATGCAATCGTTCCATAAACAAAATCGTCACTCTCCATAAACTGTGTGAAACAAACCTGAGATGGCTGAAGTATCAAATCAACATTAATTCGAGGGGTAAAATCATATTCTATGTACTCTGTGCCAGCTATTAAAGTACCAAATGTTATATCATCTTTCAGTGCACCTGCGGCACCAATTAGGATCAAACCACTTATTTTGAACTGATCTATTAATTTCTGGGCAAGGCAAGCTGTTTCAACTTTCCCAACACAACCACACGAAATTAATATCTCATTATCTCCTATTAAGCCTCTCCAGGCTGGACGTTTCATGACTTCGAATACCTCTAATTTAGGCTTCAGAGCATTAACAAGCAGTTCAACTTCTTTTGGCAGAATACCCACAACAGCAAGCAAAATATCACCCCGAGCAATTTTAACACAATTAGCAAAAGAAGTTCCCACTTCTGCAAATGGCTTACTCATCGTTGCCAGGTTTTGAGATTTGTGGTATATTTGAATGTTGAGAAAGTTCAGGGGGTAGTTCAGAAGGAAGAACGCCGGAATCGGGGTCCGGAGGCCGAGGGTTCAAATCCCTCCCCCCTGACCATATTTTTTTGACACGCATATTTTTTCAAAAGCTTTTTCTACAATAGCATACGGATTTTCGCCATCTACGCCTTCTACGGCCTGCTGGATCATACGTCTCAGAATATTCTCAGCATGATGCCTTGTACGGCTTCTTCTCCTTGAGTTGAGAACTTCTTCTTTTTTATAGATCTCCCATAATTTGTTCATTCTGCTAAACAGCTCCGAAATACCTTCACCATTTGACGCACTTGTTTTTATAACTCGCGATTCATCTTTTTGTTCGTTTGAAAGTGAAAGAAACGATAAAAGCTGACTACAAAGAGTATCGCTTTCAGAAAGGTCCGCTTTGTTGATAACGTATAAGTCTGCTATTTCCATAACCCCTGCTTTCATCATTTGTACATCGTCACCCAAACCGGGAGAGAGAACCAAAACCACTATGTCTGCTAAATTCGAAATTTCGACCTCGGCCTGCCCAATCCCAACCGTTTCAATAAATATATAATCAAAACCTGCAGCTTCCAGCAAATTGACCACATCAAAAGTAGAATCGCTTAATCCCCCGAGAGCTCCTCTGGAAGCAAGACTCCTTATGAAAACCCCATCATCGAGAAAATGATCTCTCATTCTAATCCTATCTCCAAGGAATGCTCCTTTTGAAAAAGGGCTTGATGGATCAACAGCCACAACAGCCGCAGTAAAATTCTCTTTTCGAACCTCTTTGATAATTTGGTTCAACAAAGTGCTCTTTCCCACTCCGGGACTTCCTGTAAAACCTATAATTTTTGAATATCCTGGCTGAAAATCCTTCAAAATCTCCGGAGTCTGATCCGGATTATTCTCAATTTTGCTGATTAATCTGGCAAGTAACTTATGATTCACTGGTATTAGTCACTCCTCCGCTTAAGAGAATTTTCACTTGTTGAACAATTTCAGACAGCGGCGTACCTGGTCCAAAGACCTTCTTTACACCTATTCGAAGAAGTTCATCAACATCATCAGCAGGTATAATGCCGCCAACAAACAACGGTATGTGATCGATTCCTTCCTTTTTCATCAAATCAATTACCTTTCGCGAAAGCTGCAAATGGGCGCCCGATAAAATCGAAAGACCTATCAAATCGACATCTTCCTGTATAGCCGTTCTGACTATTTGTTCAGGAGTTTGCCTTAATCCAGTATATATAACCTCAAAACCTGCATCGCGAAGTGCATGGGCAACAACTTTGGCACCACGATCATGACCATCGAGACCCGGTTTTGCAATAAGGATTCTGAACATCTTCACAGTTACCACCCCTCACAGTATGGTTGACTCAGTGTATTCACCGTAAACTTCTCTCAGAACATCTGAAATTTCTCCCAATGTAGCGTAACATGAAACTGCCTCAAAGACGTATGGAATTATATTTTCACCTTTCTTAGCAGCATCTCTCAGGTTGCGTAGAGATCTGCGGACTGTTTCATTGTCACGCTGATTTTTCAGTTGCCTCAATGCATTTATCTGTTTTTTCTCCAGAGCCGGATCAACTTTCAATACATTTTTGACCTGGTGTTCTTGATCTGCCTGAAAGGCATTGACACCAACCACTATTTGTTCACCTTTCTCCACAGCAATTTGTTGCCTATACGCGCTATTGTGAATCTCTTTTTGAACAAATCCAGATTCAATTGCTCTGACCATACCACCAAGTGAGTCTATTTTTTCTATGTATTGCCACACAGCCTCTTCAATATTTTTGGTCAGTGTCTCTATGGCAAATGAGCCTGCCAGTGGATCTACTGTATCAGCTACACCTGATTCATAGGCAATTATTTGTTGCGTTCTCAACGCCACACGCACTGATTCTTCTGTCGGTAATCCCAGTGCCTCATCATAAGAATTCGTGTGCAAAGACTGTGTCCCTCCAAGGACAGCCGCAAGCGCTTGAAGAGCAACTCTCACTATATTGTTCAAAGGTTGCTGAGCAGTCAAAGTTGATCCACCTGTTTGAGTATGAAAACGCAATTTCATTGCGTCGGGGTTTGTGACATTGAATCTTCTTTTCATGAGTTTTGCCCATATGCGCCTTGCTGCTCTGAACTTTGCTATTTCCTCCAAAAAATTGTTATGTGCCGCAAAAAAGAAAGATATCTGTTTACCAAATACATTTGGATCAAGTCCAGAGTTTATAGCTGCTTCAACATAAGCAATAGCATCGCAAAAAGTAAATGCGAGTTCCTGAACAGCATTTGCACCAGCTTCTCTTATATGATACCCGCTTATACTTATTGTGTTCCAGCGCGGCATATTTTTTGCGCAAAATTCAAAAATATCTGTAATTATCTTCATAGACGGTTGAGGAGGAAAAATATAAGTTCCCCTTGCTATATATTCTTTGAGTATATCGTTTTGTATTGTCCCACGTAATTCGCTTATTTTGGCTCCCTGTTTCTGTGCTGTGATCGCATACATTGCGAGCAAAATAGCCGCAGTTGAGTTAATAGTCATAGAAGTACTTACACTTTTTAAAGGTATTCCATCAAAAAGAATTTCTATATCTTTAAGCGAATCGACTGCGACCCCAACCCGGCCCACTTCACCCTCGGCCAGAGGATGGTCCGAATCATACCCCACCTGGGTCGGTAAGTCAAAAGCAACCGACAAACCTGTTTGCCCTTGTTGAAGCAGATATTTGAACCTTTCATTCGTTTCCTCAGCCGTTCCAAAACCAGCATATTGACGCATTGTCCACAATCTTCCTCTGTACATAGTTCTCTGAACACCTCTTGTGTAGGGATAATCCCCCGGAAAGCCGATTTCTTCAAAGTAATTCAGGTCTGCTATATCAAGAGGTGTATAAACTCGCTTTAATTCATATCCAGCCTGAGAAAAGAACCCTTCTTGCCTCTCCGGGTATTTTTGAAGGTCTTTCGAAAGATCTTCCTCCCACTCTTCAAATGATCTTGAGAGCATTTTTAAAAATTCTTTTTCGTACACAAAAACACCTCCTAAAACTCGCTTTTTAATGCAAAAGCACAGCATCCCCGAAAATAATTTGAGCTTTTTTTCACTGGTTTAACGATAACATCAACCACTTCTGATAATTCATTTTGGAGCAGAAGTCTGTAATTTCCACGAGGTTGCATACAGCCAAGAGCTATTTTTTTAAAAAACTTCCTTGCGTGAAAAAATACATTTTTGGCATCTTCTATGCTTGGAGGATTGCACAACTCGAAGGCAGTTCCGCGTGTTGGTACAAAAATATTTAGAACAATAGATTGAAAATATTTTGCAAGAACCTCAAGTGCTTCAAATTCGTGGGAGATCTTTCCGCAATCAATCCCTACTGTCAGGTGTGGAACACAGGTTACGCCAGACGACATGGCTGTCTCTATTTGTAAATCGATGTCTCTCTGCAAACCATATATTTTTTTCATCAGTCTTTTATCAGCAAAGAAATCAAAACTGACGACATCTGCAATATCTTTCAGAAAGCTCAGATTTATTTCCGGAAAACCTATATGAAAATTGTAAACAAGGCCATACCGTTCTTTAATCTGTTTTAGCTTCTTCAAAACACCATTGTAAGGTATCTCCCCTTTAAGATTCAATCCTCCTGTTATAAGAAAAGATCTGTAACCCATCTTGGCATAATTTTCCATTTCACCTATCTGCTTCATGCTCCTCAGATAATGTTTGCCACAATGGAGGCAGTTCAGTGCGCACCATTCTCCAGTTACTGAGACAGGTACAGTAAACTGTGGATCCACCAATATCATAGCATCACCAAGATTGATCATATCACCATACCGATGAAATTCAAAAATGGTATCATTGACATTTGAGGTGGACCAATGAAAGATTTTTTTGAATGGTTTTGCGAAAGAAACATAGTTCCTTCAGCTGTTTTCATCAATGGCTCGCAGGTTCAAGCTAACCAGTTGTTTACAGATCAAACTATAAAGAAAAGCACCGACTTTCAAACAATTCTGTCAGATCTGGTAAAAGAGAGTATAAATAATCTTGAAAAAACTATATCTGTCCCGTTGACAAAATGTGGTATCTGGAAAAATCTAAGTTGTTTATCGGTAAAATCAAAAGGATCAATATACTCTTTATTGATCTTTGCTCCGAACCAAGTTCTTGTCAAATATGTTGACATAATTCTCAAAAACCAGGCAATATCACCAATTATTATTGTGAATCAGAAAATGGAAATACTGTTTTGCAACAAACCACACATTATCAAAGCTAACGAAAGTAACTCAGAATTCTGGAAAAAACTGGCGAGCATTATTGAAAAGGCTTTTCTAAGTCAATCAACAAATCAAGGAGAAGTAGAGGTGGATGGAAAAACCCTTAGAGTTATCGCAATACCTATGAACAACGATGCTGTTGTAGTTCTCAGAGAAATAACAGCTGAAGTGATGGCTGAAAAGAGATACAAAGAACTTAAAACGATGGGAACCCGGCTCTCTCTATTAGAGGAAATTGTAGACATTCTTGGTCGTGAAAAAACTGACCTGAAAAAGATAGGGAAGGTTATATATGAGAAAGTCAACGAGATAATACCGATAGATACTTTCTATCTAATCCTAATTGAAGGAGAAGAATTGAATATTGAATATGGGATCAACCAAGAAAAAGAAATAAGCGGTTTAAAGATTAGCCGTGGTTATCGTGGTTTTTCAAATTACGTTATAGATAAAAAAGAGATGATCTACATACCAAATTCAAAAACCGTCCGGATAGACCCCTACAAACCAAAATCTTTGATTAAAGGTGAAACGAAATACATATGGAGCTATGTGGGAATACCTTTGAATGTCGATGGGCAGATTGTTGGAGCAGTAAGTTTCCAAAAAAAATCCATAAATGCGTTTTCTGAATCTCATCTTGCTGTCTTTGAATTAGTTGCAAAGGAAATAAGTGTCGGTCTTAAAGTGAAGATGCTTTTTGACGAACTTGATAACGAGAGAAACAAGTACAGAAAAATTGCGATTACTGATCCATTAACTGGTTGCTATACAAGGTATTACTTTACAGAATATTTTGACAGGTTCCAAGGTATTATAGAAAGAAAAGGTGGGACAATTTCCCTTATCATGATAGATGTTGACCGTTTCAAGACCATAAACGACAAATATGGACACATAGTTGGCGATAAAGTACTGCGGGAAATTGGGCAAACTCTAACAAAATGTGTCAGGAAAATGGATCTGGTTGTCAGGTACGGGGGAGACGAATTTCTAATAATGCTTTCAGACACAGACAAATCAAAGGCAAAAAGAATTGCAAATAGGCTTGCAAAAAGAGTTTCAGAGATAATTATACCTGAACTTGACGAACAGATTACAATAAGTTTTGGTATATCTGTTTATGACGGCTCAAAATCACTTGAAGATGTCTTGAAAATTGCAGATAGAACAATGTATAAGCAGAAAAGGAGGGGCGCAAGATGAAAATTTACATCTCAGTTGATATGGAAGGCTTGGCTGGAATATCGATGTGGCAGGAAGTGGATCCAGGGAACAAACAATCTATTGATCTGTTGCAGGAACACTTGAAGGCTGTTTTAGATGGCTTATTTGATTCTGGCGCCGATATCAGTGAAGTTGTCATCTCAGATTCCCACAGTCGCGGTGATAACATTCCTTATGGAATAACAAAACAATACGATAGAGTCAAGATTGTCCACGGATCATTAAGAAAAGATTTCATGATGAGTGGGCTAAACGAAAGCTTCGATAGAGTATTTTTTATAGGGTACCATGCTGGCATTGGCTGTCAAAATGGAATTATGGATCATACGTACTCCAGTTCGCTGGTTCACAACATCTGGATAAATGGAAAAAGGATGAATGAAGCAGTTATAAACGCGGCTTTTGCTGGATATCACGGAGTTCCGGTGGCACTAATCGTGGGCGATGAGATGTTGAAGAGAGAATTAAAGGATCTCTTCATGGGAAAATACGAATACGTTGTGACTAAAGAAGGTATAAGCAGGTATGCTGCCATTATGAAACCAATAACCTCAGTTATGAGTGAAATCAAACAGGCAGTTAAGAAGGCTGTTGAGATAGAAAGACATCAACTGCCGTTAATCAATTTCGCCAATCCCGTTGAATTAAGAGTAGAGTTTAAAGATACATCTTATGCAGATGCGGTTGAGCTGATGCCTGGAGTTGAGAGAATCGACGGTAGGACAGTTTCGCTATCTCATGACCAATATCCAGTTGTCTTTAATGCGCTGATGGCAATGATATATATTGCTTCTTCGATAAGAAATGCGAGGTGATAGGCGTGAAGACACTGTCAGATTTAATTGAAAAAGCAAAATCATCCAGAAAAAAAAGGGTCGTCGTTGTTGGCGCTGAAGATAAAGAAGCAGTCAAAGCAGTTTTCAAAGCGAAAGAAATAGGCATCGTCGAGGAAATTTTTCTGGTTGGAAATAGTTCCAGTATATCTTATTCGGGCGAAGCTAAAGTAATACATGCTCACACAGAACGTGAAGCAGCAGAAACGGGTGTGAAAATCGTTTCATCTGGATTAGCCGACGTGGTGATCAAAGGTCTTGTCAAGACTTCTACCCTTTTAAAAGCTGTACTGAATAAAGAATGGGGGCTTCGGGGAAGTGGCCTATTGAGCCATCTTGCCGGGATAGAAGTCCCGGGAGTGGAAAGAGTCATTTTTATCACAGATGGTGGTATGGTGATTAAACCAAATATTGAACAGAAAATCTTAGTTATAAAAAATGCTGTTGATTTCCTTAGAAAATTAGGTTATGAGACACCAAAGGTAGCTTTGATTTGCGCTGTTGAAACGGTGAATAACGATATGCCTGAAACAACTGAAGCAGCAGTGATAACCAAAATGGCGCAGCGCGGGGAAATAAAGGGTTGCCTTGTTGATGGCCCGCTTGGTTTGGATAACGCACTTTGCCACAAAGCAGCGGAAATCAAGGGGGTAAAAAGTCCAGTTGCAGGGCAGGCAGATATTTTAGTTGTTCCTGATATCCATTCTGGAAATTTTCTTGGTAAATCGGCTGTGTATTTTGCAAAAGGAAAAATAGCTGGATTAATAGTGGGAGCTAATGCTCCTATTGTAGTTGTATCAAGAGCTGATAGTGCTGAATCGAAGCTACTGTCAATAGCTTTAGCAATTTCAGCAGGATGAAGGTGAGAGTATGCTAAAGATATTAATTCCTGCCAGATTCATTAGCAAAATACGCATACCAGCCCTGGACGAAAAAATCTATTTACAAACTTATGAAGATAATCAAGATTACGAAAAAAAATTAATTGAAGAATTCTGGGATATAATCTATGGCGAAAAAATGGATAAGTTCAACAACACCATCTTCGTGGATAATGAAGACTCATTTTTAATAGCCCTCAAGTACCTGGAGGCAAAAAACTCCCTCGAAAGGTTGAAAAAAAGGTGCGACATTATGAATAATTCCGTTGAACTTCAAGGTTGCAAAATTCTGAAAACTCTCAGGAAATTACAGAGACTCAAATCAAAAAATGTTGACCAAATAACTTTGAAAATTGAGAAAGGTGTAAAAGTGGAAGCGTATATAGAATACCTTACGGATGGAAATTATAGCGAAAAAGAAACAAATCGATACACAGGCACGATAGATGAAAAGGAAATAGATATTGTCGTAGAATACTGTGAATCAAAAAATTCTGCAGCGATCGAAATCCCACCACTCAGAAATCGCAAAGAAGACATTCCTTACATGGTAGATCATTTGCTGTCTTTACTGCATCAAAAACATAAGCATCTACCTGTCAAATTTCCTGATGAACAGACAATGAACGCGCTTTTAAGCTACGACTGGCCTGGAAATACTGAAGAGCTAATAAATATGATCTATAAATATGCTTCCGGGCAAGATATAATAGGTAAATTGATAGAAACCAGCGTGGCAAAGAAAGACTTTTCACCATCTCGAATGAAAAATTACATAGACAACATCGTTGCCAAACTTGAAAAACAATTTATATACAATGCCCTCGAAAAAGCAGCATGGAACAGAAAAAAAGCAGCAACAATGATAGGTGTTAATTATAAAACGTTTTGCTACAAAATGAAAAAGTATGGAATACACAGACACTAAATTTTATAATCAGCAAAATATAAAAGCTCAGCTTCAATAAACTGGTCAAGTTCCCCATCAAGTACAGCATCGAAATTACCAGTTTCAATATCTGTTCTGTGGTCTTTGACAAGCGTGTATGGTTGCAAAATATAAGATCTTATCTGGTTTCCCCAGGAAATTTCTTTAAGTTCACCCTGAATCTCATCAAGCTGCTCTCTCCTTTTTGCAAGCTCCAGTTGATAGAGTTTTGCTTTAAGAACTTTCATGGCAAGCGCCTTGTTTTGATGCTGTGATCTCTCACTCTGGCAGGAAACCACTATTCCTGTTGGCAAATGCGTTATTCTGACAGCTGAATCTGTTCTGTTGACGTATTGTCCCCCGTGACCAGATGCCCTGAATGTATCAATTCTTATATCTTCCGGTTTGATTTCCACATCTATATCATCAGAAATCTCCGGAACAACATTGACTGAAGCAAATGAGGTATGTCTTCTTTTTGCAGCATCAAATGGAGATATTCTAACAAGCCTGTGTACACCGCGCTCGTGTTTCAAATATCCATAAGCGTACTCACCTTTTACGAGAATCGTAGCGCTCTTCAGCCCAGCTTCCTCTCCTGGCTGGAAATCGAGCAATTCTACGATAAAACCTTTTCTTTCGGCCCATCTCATGTACATTCTAAGTAACATTTGTGCCCAATCATGGGACTCTGTTCCACCTGCACCTGGATGTATCGAAAGATACGCATTATTCTGATCGAGTGGATCGTTCAATATCAGTTCAAGTTGGAACCGACGTATATTTTTCTCAACTTCCTGAACAATTTTCTCAATATCTTGCGCTATGCCTGGGTCTTCTTCGGAAAGCTCAATCCCGACATCAATATCTTCAAAATTCCTTTCTATCTCAGATATATCAGAGAGTAGCTCTTTTATGCGCCTGACTTTTTTAGAAATCTCTCCTGCCTTTCTTTGATCTTTCCAGATCTCCGGATCTGACATTTCGCTTTCCATCTTCTTCAGTTCCATGTTAAGTTTGTCTGGATCAATAAGTTTAACAAAATTAAGGTATTTTTCCCTGAGCTCATCTATTTTAACGCGTGTTTCATAAGTTATCATAAAAATTTTTCACCTCTTTACTTTAAACCTCTTTTTTATTTTCTCATTTTTGTGTAACTTTCTTCTCTCGGATCTGTTTACAATGTTGAACTCTTCATGGACAAGCTGCAGATTTGAAAGCCCGCTTTTTGCTTCTTGCTCGGCTTTTTTACTATCTACTTTCACAACACGAAGCATCCAGCTAACAACAATCTCATTTATTCTTGCTATCATTTCGTCAAACAGTGCAAAAGTTTCTTTTTTAAATTCAATCATCGGATCTCTTTGACCGTAAACTCTGAGATTCACCGCTTCTTTCACGTGATCTACTTCTTCAAGATATTGCCTCCAGTTATCATCTATGATGCGAAGAATAAGAAATTTCAAAAACTGATCGTACTCGTCCCCTATTTCCTGCCTTTTTCTTTCATAAGCATCCTTTATAGATCTAATCAGAAAATCTTTCATCTGACCTTCCGAATCAAATTTTTGGCTATCTATAGATACCACATCTTTCGGTAAAACAGATAGTGAATTTTTTAAACCTTCAAGATTCCATTCACTTCCATCGCAGAATTCTTCAATTCTTCTCTCAACAAAATCCTCTATGGCTTCATCTATATACTGGCTTACTTTACCTGATAAAATCCAGTCTCTGTAAGAATAAATTGAGTTTCTTTGAACGTCCAGCACTGTATCCATTTCCATAAGATGCTTTCTAATTGAAAAATTGATCCCTTCAACTCTTTTCTGAACTGTTTCGACAAGCTTCGTCAAAAGAGGATGCTCTATAGGTTCTCCTGGTTTGATCTTAAGAACGTTCATAACTTTTTCAAGCTGATCTGCCCCGAATATTCTCAGTAAATCGTCTTCAAGAGACAGATAGAATCTGGATTCTCCGGGATCTCCCTGCCTACCAGATCTTCCTCTTAACTGGTTATCTATACGCCTGCTCTCGTGCCGCTCGGTTCCTATAATGCACAATCCTCCCAAATCGGCAACGCCTTCACCAAGCTTTATATCAGTTCCTCTACCAGCCATATTAGTCGCAATGGTTACTGCACCCTTTTGGCCGGCCTGCGCTATGATTTCCGCTTCTTTCTCATGGTATTTGGCATTTAAAACCTGATGCGGTATGCCCGCTTTTTTGAGCATAGTGCTCAGAAGTTCACTTTTTTCTATAGATGTAGTCCCTATTAAGACCGGTTGGCCTTTTTTGTACCTTTCAACAACATCATTCACCACCGCAGTATATTTTTCAGCCTGAGTCCTGTATATTAAATCATCGTGATCTTTTCTGATCATAGGTTTGTGTGTGGGAATAACCACAACTTCCAGATCATAAAGTTGTTTGAATTCCTCTTCTTCAGTTTTAGCTGTTCCAGTCATGCCGGCAAGCTTCTCATACATTTTGAAGTAATTTTGAAAAGTTATTGTTGCGTAAGTTACCGACTCCTCTTTTACCGGGACACCTTCTTTTGCTTCTATCGCTTGATGAAGGCCGCCACTGTACCTCCTGCCAGGCAATAACCTGCCAGTAAACTCATCAACTATGACAACTTCCTGATTCATGACAACATAATCAACATCTTTTTTAAACAGATGCAAAGCTTTCAAGGCGTTTAGAAGGTGATACACACTGCTCACATTCGATGGATCATAAAGGTTGTCAACTTGCAGAAGTTTCTCCGATTTTTCTATACCCTTATCAGTCAGGATAATCGTTCTGGATTTTTCATCGACCGTGAAATCGATGTCCTTAGACATTTTTTTTGCTATACTTGCAAAACGCCTGTACACAGATGCTCCCTCACGTGATGGACCTGATATTATCAGAGGAGTTCGGGCTTCGTCTATCAATATACTGTCTACCTCGTCAACAATCGCGTAAAAATGACCCCTTTGAACTTTATCATCGAATTGAAAGACCAGATTATCCCGCAGGTAATCAAAACCAAATTCATTGTTGGTACCGTAGGTTATGTCACATACATAGGCTTCTTTTCGAGTTATCTCAATCAACTCTACTTCAAATGCTTCGACCGCTTTTCTGTCCTTTGCCGATTCTTTGAGAAACTCATTCTTATAATCTTCAGGCCAGATAGAAAGATTATCTGAAATCGCTTTTTCATAGAGTTCCTGATTCTTCCAGACAACTTCATACGATTTGCCAAGCTGGTTTATCACGCCGACCCTCATGCCCAGAAAAAGGTACAGAGGTCCCATCCAAAGAGCATCACGGCGTGCCAAATAATCGTTTACAGTTACAAGATGAACACCTTTGCCAAACAACGCATTAAAAAAAAGCGGCATAGTTGCAACCAAAGTCTTTCCTTCACCCGTTTTCATCTCTGCGATTTTGCCATCATTTAAAACCAGTGCACCTATTAATTGAACGTCAAAAGGATACATACCCAGTGTTCTCTTTGCTGCAACCCTCACCATCGCGAAAATATCCTCTATGTGATTTTGAGGATCAGAAATTTTTCTGAACTCGAGAGCAACATTAATGAGCTCTTGGTTACTCATCTTTGAAAAACGCTCTTCACGCCGCTTTATTTTTTCAACAATCTTAGAATATTTTTTCAACAACATCTTGTTTCTATCGAAAAACGGTATCTTCACATCACATTACCTCCACTTTGTAGATGAGGATTCCATTTTCAAGATACTCACAAATCATAACCCTTCCTCTGGCTTTCATGCCAAGTAGAGATTCCACTATCTTTCCCAAATCCACATAAATTCTCATTATATCTTTCTCGGGAAGTTCTTTAGAAAGATACTGATAAGCAGCATCATCTCTGAGTCTTTTTCTACTAGATATTCTGTCATATTCATCCTTGGACATATTCGTCATAATCAAATTTCTCCCCTGCTCAAAAAACGAGACAAAACCATTCAAAATCGGTAAGCGATATTCCTCACCAAAATTTCGTGCACCATATTTGACAAGGATACTATTATCAAATTTCTCCGTCAAATCAAAAATAGCCGCAAACCTGATCTGCTCACCAGACAAATCACTGGTTAGATAGACTCTACCCTCGCTCAAATTTAAAATATAAGAAACAACATCATATATCTTCTTTATTTCCTCTTCCACTCCCTGAAACCACAGCGAAATCTCGTGAGCTATATCAGACGGCCCGGATGCAGTAGCAGAAAAAGCCAAATCACCTATAAGTGGCATATTCCTCATATTTGAAGAATTCGAAAGGTATTTATCAAGATCATCAGATTCATTCAAGTACTGTCTTACGATTATTTGCAGTGACTCTCCATTTGGCAACCCCAGAACGGTAAAGTAATCTGTATCATAAGAATTACTGTTAATACCGGGAAAATCTATGCCAAAGGAATTACCTTTAAAGAACCCACAAATCCAGGTCGGTTGGTTAAGCAACCTTTGAACAGCCGGATGATTTCTCATCTGAGATTCAGGCCTGTCGTAGGTATCTATCGCTTTTTCCAGAGCAATTTTACTACCACTGAAAACAAGGTAACCTCTATGATACCTTGAAAATATAGCCACATCTGTATCCTGAAGTATCCAGGTCTGTTCATTGTATGAAAGCTTCAGATTTGTTATACCAGCTATAAATTTGATGAACTGTTCTGGTTTGTCAGTTTCAAATACAAGAATTGAGTTTGTTCCGATATTGCGTAAAGCCTCTACATAATAATTCAAATCAAGTGAGAATAATGACTGGATTTCAAAAATCATTCCACGAGCCGCAAAAAGTACATCTCTTCCCAAAACTTCATAAAGAAGATCTTGAGAAACACGGGTATTATAGCTCACATTCTCAAGCAGTGATTTTGCAACATACTCTAAACCAAGCCCTTCTTCACCAAGTAAAAAATTAAAAAACGGAATCGACTTAATCATAGGATAATACAGAGATCCTTCTTTGAAAAGCAGGAAAAAATCGTAATCTGCAGGTACAAAATCAATTAACTCACCCATAATAAAAATTGGCAAAGAAAAAAGTATTAAAAGTAAAATTACTGTCCGCACAACTTTCCACCCCTGAAAAAATCCCAGGCTTCTTCTACAATATTTATGACCCTGTCAAATATACATTTGTTCGTATCCGCCCTAACCATATGTGCAAAATATTCAATATTGCCTTTTGAACCGGTTATAGGAGAGTATATCAGATCAACGGGAAAAAGCCCAGAATCAATCGCTTTTTTAAAAATCCTCTGAATTACCTCTAAATGAGATTCTACAGAATGAGATTGATTTTTTCCTATTTCAAATTGCGGTTTTATTAATAAAACAGCTTCCCCACTATCTTTCAAAATTAAGCCAATTGGATCAAGCAAATATATGATGGAGATAAATGAAACGTCACACAAAACTATATCTACATGTTCACCAATATCTCTTAACCTCAAATTCCTTGCGTTGAAATTTTCCATGCAAACAACTCTTTCATCTTTTCGCAATATATCTGCAAGTTGATTTTTTCCTACATCTATAGCATAAACCCTTTTTGCACCATGTTTAAGGGCAAATTGGGTGAAACCCCCTGTAGAGGCACCTATGTCGCAGACAATTTTTTCTGCAAACTTCAAGCCAAAGGACAGATAAGCTTTTTCAAGCTTTTCTCCTCCACGGCTGACATACTGTCTTGGTTCGCAAAGCTTGATCTCATCTTCTTCAAAACAGATGGTGCCAGGCTTTCTGCATATTTTACCATTCACTACCACTCGTCCCAATTTAATCAGATCTCTGGCCTGAGATCTACTTGCAGCAAGTTTTCTCTCAGTAACAATCAAATCGAGCCTTTTTTTCAATTCTCCACCACCCAGCAACCAGTTTCTGTTTGAACGACTGTCCCCCAATCAAAAAATTTTACCCTGAGGACGTTATCGAAAACTCTTGGCTCGTCCATGTACAAAGTTGCCTGGCTATTTTTCATCACCACAAAACCTTTGTTATTCCTAACAATAAAACCTTCCTCTTCGCTTTTCAGGATGATTATACCCTCTCTCCAGGATCCAAAATCATTGCAATTTTCCTCAGAAAGAACATTTCCATTTCGATCTAATTTCAGTACTTTCTGACCAACTCCAACATAAATATAATCGTCAAAGCATGAGATTCCCCAGGCACCTGGAATATGTTTTTCCCAAAGAATTTTCTTTCTTTTCAAATCTACCGCTTTTACGAAAGAAGAAAGATCCAAAACATATAATTCATCTCCCTTAGCACACCACTCAATCAACGGGTTCGATATTTTCATGACCCAGGAAAAATCGAGTGGAACAATCATGCCGCTTGCTAAGACGAGAAATTCCCTATATTTTCCGAGAATTGCGGAATTAATCTGCATTCCTCCTTCTGCCTTCACAGCGACAAGTTTCGGCAAGATCTTTTCTTCAAGGACATCATAAGGTTCATCAATTACCAAAAATTGGCCATCAGGATACAGCAATTTCCCATCTCTATACACCAAAAATTCATTTTTAAGTTTATAAACCATCTGCGCTCCTTCTATAAAAAATGCCGAATCTTCTATTTTCATGTTTTTGTTTAAGTAAACTATCTGCCCAAAAAAGTTGTAAAAACCCTCTGGGAGCAACCGCGTTTCGCCTTTTATGGCAACTTCATAGAGTTTCTCAGGAATCAAAAAACTCACAGGTTTGATTGCATTATGCGTTCTTTTAATCTCCACATCATCCCTTATTTCAACAAGATACCCATCAGACGGCTTTTCTAAAATAGGGAAAATTCCTCTCAAACTACTTGATAAAACTTCCCGAATTTGACTTGCCCCTGCATTTTCTTCATAAGAGAAATCTCTATATTTAACCTCAACGTGGCAAAGTTCATCCTGTACACGTAACTTAATTAAAAGAAAATCTCCCAAACCTATTTGAATCCCTATCTCACAAAGGATTTCTTCTACCATTTTTCGTAACTGATCTGGTCCATCATAGAAAAGCTGAACAACAGGTAATTTTGTCCACGATGCAATCAGATCAAAATCGCTCGATGCCGGCTCAGTAAAACCAGCATAATACAGCACCCCGGACTGTTCATAAATATATACAGGTTGATCCAGAATCCATATTTGACTCACAGTTCCAGCAATTAGAAGTCCACTGCATATAAGTACAAACCATGTGGCGGTGCAGTAACGGCTGCTTTTGACCGATCTTTCAACTCCAGAACTCTCGAAATATCTTCTGGTTTCCATTCGCCTACCCCCACTTTGACAAGTGCACCAACCATATTTCTAACCATCCTTCTCAAAAAAGAACGTCCTTCCACTCTTATAAGAATGATTCCCCCACGTAACTGTAAAACTCTGACTCGATAAATTGTCCTCACTGTATTTTCCCGGTGATCTCCACTCTTCATAAATGATCTGAAATCATGCTCCCCTTCAAAAAATTTCGCTGCCTCTCTCATTTTACAGATGTTCAATTTATAAGGAAACCACCACGCGTAATTTCTGATAAACAAATTTGGTTCCTGGGAATTGTATATGAGATAATGATAAATTCTTCTTTTTGCGTCAAATCTTGGATGAAAATTTTTATCGACTTCGACAACTTTTCGAACGTAAATGTCATCCGGGAGATTTGCATTCATAGCATTTTTCATGCTCTCCTCATCTATATCGAGATAACAGTCGAAACATACAATTTGTCCATTTGCATGTACACCTGTGTCTGTTCTACCAGCAGCAATTGTTATCACCCTCTGCTTTAAAATTCTCTCGAGAGCCTGCTCGAACATGCCCTGAACTGTTCTCACGTCTTTTTGAACTTGAAACCCACAGAAATTGGTTCCATCGTATGAAACTATTGCCATAAATCTCTTCATGCCTTACTTACACCCCTTATTTTTAAATCGGAGAGAGGCCGTAAGCCGGATTCTGTCTCAGGTGGTCATCTATCTTGGAAGGGTGTTACCACCCTCCTCAAGCGGCCTACCCGGGGTTATCGGGCGGGACCACCCAACCCCTGCTTGGCCTTGCTCCGAACGGGGGTTACCGAGCCATCGGGTCACCCCGATGCTGGTGAGCTCTTACCTCACCTTTCCACCCTTGCCTTTCAAGGCGGTTTGAAGTCTCTATGGCCCTGTCCGAGGATCGCTCCTCCTGGGTATTACCCAGCGTCCTGCCCTGTGGAGTCCGGACTTTCCTCAGGCAGCGCCTGCGACCACCCGCCTCTCTCCGAATTAACTTTGAAATCTATCTTTTACTCTTAGCATTCTGCCATTCAAAGCAGAAAGAAAGGACATTTTCTTTTTTGAAGGAAACTGGATTTGTGAAATAACGATTATACCATCGCTCGTAGTTACATACGCCCCTTTATCGTCAATATGTACAATTGTTCCTGGCTCACCGCTATGGCACTTCTCTATAGCCACTGCTCCAAATAATTTGACCTGTTCACCGTGAAAAAATGTTCTGGCACCTGGTCGAGAATCATAAGCCCTTATCTTGTTTTTAACAGCTTCACTATCTTTACGAAAGTCAACAAAAAGATCCGCCGGCGTAATTTTTGGTGCATAACTAGCCTGGGAATGATCTTGCTCACGCAATTCAAAAGATTCTGGATTTTTGAGAAAATCACAGAGAATTTTTTTGCCAGCCTCGATCATTCTGTTTTCAAGGCTATCGAAAGTTTCAAAGCAATCGACAGAGATCTCAACTTGCAAAACAATCGGGCCAGCGTCAAGTTTTTCGGTCAACTTGAACAGGCTAACTCCCGTCATTTTCTCCCCATTCTCAAGAGCTCTGTTTATCGGTGCTGCCCCCCTGTAC
Organism: Pseudothermotoga lettingae TMO; assembly: GCF_000017865.1. Classification (GTDB taxonomy): domain Bacteria; phylum Thermotogota; class Thermotogae; order Thermotogales; family DSM-5069; genus Pseudothermotoga_B; species Pseudothermotoga_B elfii. The sequence continues at coordinate 706,004 of NC_009828.1, read as the reverse complement.
TTCGGCAGCAAAGACGGATGAATATTATAGTACCCGAAAGGAATGAGATCAAGGAACTTCTTCTTTATTAAACCTCCATAAGCCACAACAATCCCGATATCAGGTGTTAGTCTGTCAAATGGAAAATCCTTGAGACTTTCAAAAACAGGTATTTTGTTTTTCAACGCCAGGTCTTTTACAGGAGAGTGCACCATACGCAAACCTCTTCCTGCAGGTTTGTCTGGTTGAGTGATTACGCCTATTACCATGTGACCAGCACTCAACAGCGCCTCAAGATGTCTTGAGGCATACAAAGGGGTCCCGAGAAAAAGTATCTTCATGGCCTTTCAGCGTAATCAGTTTTCTGGGACTGTCGTACTATCTCTATGAGTTTTTTTCGAATGGCAAACCGTCTTGAAGAAGGTATCAAATCTATGAAAAGTACACCTTGAAGGTGATCATATTCGTGTTGAACAACGCGAGCGCTGTAATCAACAAAGCTTTCTTCCACTTCTTCTCCATGTTCGTTCATGTACCTTACAGTCACCTCTTTGCTTCTTTCAACATCTTCGAATACCTCCGGAACACTCAAACATCCTTCTTCTGCAATCTCTTTTTCTTCGCTTTTGTAGATAATCTCCGGGTTTATAAATACTCTTGGTTTGCCATCGTCCATAACGAAGATTCTCAAAGAAACACCTATCTGTGGTGCGGCGAGCCCTATTCCATCTGTTGCATACATAGTTTCAAACAGGTCTTTGATTAAAGAAATGGTTGTCTCATCTACTCTTTCAACATTCTTTGATTTCTTTCTAAGAACCGGATCTCCAAGAAGTCTTATTTTCTTTACCATTTTCAACCTCCTTAAGTTGCAACAATGCTCTTTCGTTGAGCATGAAAACAGTTATCGGTGTAACTGACACGTAGCCTTTAGATACCACGCAATAATCGCAATCGGTCGCGGAATCATCTTCTACAACATCTCCATACATCCAATAATAAGTATTCCCCGATGGATCTGTCCTGGCTTCGAATCTATCAGCGTATCTCCTGATACTCTGTCTTGTCGCCTTCCAGCCTTTTATGTCACCTTCGGGAAAATTTATGTTAAGAGCAGTAAAAGGTTCAAGAATAGAAAAATCAAAGTTTTCAATGAAATTGCTTATAAAAAATGATGCACTGTAATAATCAAAATTTTCTCTTGCGGGTGCAGAGACGGCAATAGACGGTACTCCAAGCAAAGCTCCCTCAAGAGCACCTGAAACTGTACCTGAGTATATAACATCGGTTCCAAGATTATGCCCTATATTTATGCCGCTGATAACCATATCAATTTGTTTATTTGCTAGTACCTCCATACCTATTTTTACGCAATCTGCAGGTGTACCAGTAGTAGCATAAATAGGAAATTCTTCAAGAACTCTGACACGCTTCACCCATATAGGCATACGCACTGTTATTGCATGGCCAGTAGCGCTCTGTTCTGATTCGGGTGCCACAACAAGAATATTGTGCTTTTGAGAAAGCACTTTGGCAAGTATTAACAATCCTTGAGAAGTCACACCATCATCATTTGTGAGAAGGATTTTCACAAATTCACCTCAGTTAAATTTTATCACATGAGTAGATATCTGGAAAAAACGAAATTATTTTCAAGCCGTGCTACAATTTAAATAATAACAGGAAGGTTCTTCCAGAGAGGTGATCAGATCTGAAAGAATATTTTGATGTTGTTGTTGTAGGAGCAGGCCATGCTGGCGTGGAAGCAGCTCTGGCCACTGCAAGGCTTGGTTTCAAAACAGCTCTATTAACATCCAACTTAGACAGAGTAGCTTGGGCTCCCTGTAATCCAGCAATTGGAGGACCAGCAAAAGGAATCATTGTTCGTGAAATCGATGCGCTTGGCGGAGAAATGGCAAAGGTAACCGACGAAACCATGATAAACGTCAGAATGCTAAATACAAGTAAAGGAGCTTCTGTTAGAGCTCTTAGAGCCCAAATAGATAAAGTTTCTTACAGTCAGAAAATGAAAAGAATACTTGAAGAAACTCAGAATCTCTATTTAAGGCACTCCCAAGTGTGCGATATCCTTGTTGAAAAAGGAAAGGTTAAAAGTGTAGTCGATACTTTGGGAATTGAATATAAATCTCGTGCTATAATTTTAACAGCGGGTACTTTTTTAAACGGAAAAATTTTCATAGGGCATGCAACATTTGAAGCTGGAAGATTAGGGGATTTTCCATCGAAGGGACTTACAGAGTCTTTGGAAAAGTATGGCATTAGATTTCAAAGGTTTAAAACAGGTACCCCGGCTCGTATTCTTGGTAAATCAATCGATTTCTCAAAGATGATCAGGCAGGATACCTCAAAAGAGCCTTTATGCTTTTCTTATTTTGACAAACCTGTGATTCTTTCAAAGGATTACCCCTGCTGGCTTACGTATACAAATGAGAAAACCCATGAAATAATCAGAAAAAATTTGCGATTTTCTCCTTTATATGGAGATGTAAAACTCATTGTTGGAAAAGGACCACGCTATTGCCCTTCTATAGAAGATAAGGTGGTTAAATTTCCATCAAAAAATATGCATCAAATTTTTGTCGAACCGGAAGGAAAAACAACCGGTGAATATTACCTGAACGGATTGAGCACCAGCCTGCCTTATGAGGTTCAACTTGAAATGATCAGAACAATACCAGGATTAGAAAATGCACATATCACAAGACCTGCATACGCCATAGAATACGATTATGCTGATCCAACACAATTGTATCATACTCTGGAAAGCAAGATAGTAGAAGGACTGTTTTTAGCCGGCCAGATAAACGGTACCAGTGGTTATGAAGAAGCCGCCGGTCAGGGATTGATAGCAGGAATCAATGCCGCTCTAAAATTGAGAGGCGAAAATCAATTTACGCTGGACAGATCTGAGGCTTATATCGGGGTTATGATTGATGACATCGTTACGAAGGGTGTTGATGAACCATATAGAATTCTGACGTCGAGAGCTGAGTTCAGATTATTGCTAAGACACGATAATGCACATTTACGCCTTTCCAAGAAAGGATATCAAATTGGTTTGATACCAAAGTGGTTCTACGAAGAAATTCTCACGCTTGAGTCCAGAATAAAGACAGAAATTGAAAGATTAAAGCAAGTTAGTATAAAACCAACAGGTCAAATTAACGATTTTCTAACATCAATCAATACACACCCACTGCGCCAACCAACGACTCTCTTTCAAATATTGAAAAGGCCTGATATTACCTATGAACAGCTGAGAAGCCTTGATCCTTCACCAATGGATAGCCCTGAGGTTATTGAGCAGATCGAATTGACGGCAAAATACGAGGATTACATAGAAAAAATGCTCGAAGAAACGAAGGTATTTAACGACCTTGAGAAAATTACTATTCCTGAAGCAATCGATTACGGCAAAATACCAAACCTGTCGGTGGTGGCACGTGAGAAACTGGAAAAGATCAGGCTGAGGAATGTACTACAGGTTTCAAGAGTACCAGGAATAACTCCAGCTGATATTCTTGCGTTGATAACCTATCTCAAATCATTCAAGTGATAAAATATTTTTATAAAGAGGCGAATGAATAATGGTATATTCCCTTGATATTGCAAAGCAAATTCTCGATTTGCAAGGCAAATTTTATTCGGAAGATGACAAAAAATTACTTACAAAAGCCTATGACATGGCTTCATATGCTCATGAGAATTTTTACCGCGAGTCAGGTGAACCATTTATAGCTCACCCTGTCGAGGTGTGCAAGATACTCGCACAGATGAATGTGGATATCCAAACTCTTGTAGCCGCCATGCTGCATGACGCTGTTGAAGATAGCGAAGGTAAAGTAAAAATCGAAGACGTGGAACGAGAGTTTGGAAAAGAAATAAGCCGAATTGTTGATGGAGTGACAAAGGTCAGCAGATTGAACACACCTGTCAATATGAGCGATTCAAAATTGAAGATAGAAACCATACAAAAAATGCTTTTCGCAATGGCTGAAGATATCAGAGTAATATTTGTCAAACTTGGAGATAGATTGCACAATATGAGAACTATTGATTTTGTTCGTGATGAACAAAAAAGATTGTATAAAGCGAGAGAAACACTTGAAATATATGCTCCTATTGCTCATAAAATGGGAATTTATTCCATCAAATGGGAACTGGAAGATCTTGCCTTTAAGGTCCTGAACAGGAACGAATACAATCGTATTAAAAATCTGGTATCAGAAAAGAAAAGAGAGAGAGAACAGCGAGTCAAAGAGTATGTCGAAATACTTCAAAAAGCGTTAGCCGATAACAACATCGTAGCAAGGGTAGAAGGTCGATTTAAGCATTATTATGGTATATGGCAAAAACTTAAAGGAAAAGGAAAAAGTTTTGATGAAATCTATGATCTTTTTGGAATAAGAGCCATCGTTAAAGATGTCACAACATGCTACAATGTGCTTGGAATAGTGCACAGCATATGGAAGCCCTTACCTGGTAGAATAAAAGATTACATAGCTGCTCCAAAATCCAATGGCTATAGATCTCTTCACACGACAGTGATCACCGGATATGGTGAACCCCTTGAAGTACAAATAAGAGATGAGGAAATGCACACGGAAGCTGAATATGGTTTAATAGCGCATTGGATATACAAAGACGGTATCAATGTCAGAACGATGCAAAAATGGGTAAATCAACTTCTTGAATGGCGAAGGGAGTTGACAAAAGATTTATCAGGTTTGGAAGAATTTAAGAAAGAACTGCAAATGGATGAGGTTTTTGTCTTCACACCAAAAGGCGAGGTAAAACACCTTCCTCTGGGAGCTACACCCATAGATTTTGCATATACGATCCACACAGACATTGGTCATAGATTTGCCGGAGCCAAGGTAAACGGAAAAATGGTACCCATAAGCTATCAGTTGAAAAATGGAGATTTAGTTGAAATAATCGTTGGAAAAAATTCCAGACCAAGCCTTGATTGGTTGAAGTACGCAAAATCTCCAAGAACCAAAGCAAAGATACGAAAATATTTTCGAGAACAATTTCAAAGCGAACTTGTTGATAGAGGGAAAGATGTCCTGCGGCGCGTTAGCAAACAACTGGCCAAACCTATAGAAGAAATAATGGAATCGATCGTAACAAAAAAATACCTCCAGAATCAGGGTATCACGGAAGATGAATTTTACAGCCGAATAGGCGAGGGAACGATATCTTATGGGGATTTGCTGAATTTATTAAATCCATTGACAGAGAAAAATCAGCCATTGGTCAAAAAGAAACGAAAATTGCTTAATTTACAGCCAGCTGTAGAGATCTCCGGGCTGAAAAACATAGATATACATCTGGCAAAATGTTGCGGTCCAGTTCCTGGTGATGAAATTATCGGAGTAGTGAGTAGAAAGGGCATAACTGTACACAATGTTTCCTGCCCGAACATAAAAAACATAGATTCAGATAAAATATTTGAAGCACGATGGAATGGGAACTCACAGGATAGGTTCGAAACAGCCCTTAGATTGGAACTTCGCGAAAAGAAAGACATTGGAAAGCTCGTGCAATTACTCGAAAACAAAGGAATAACTGTTCTTAAGGCTTCTCTGGTAACAACAAAGTGGAATTATTCCGTTGCTTCTCTGAGTTTGGCTGTAAATAATTTGAAGCAACTTGAAGAAGCCAAACATTCTCTTGAATCACTTGATAGCGTAATATCTGTCGAAAGGGGGAAACTGGTCTGAGATCTGTTGTTCAGAGAGTTCACAGTGCAGAGGTTAAAGTCGGTGGCGAAGTAGTTGGAAGTATTGAAAAAGGATTGATTGTATTCCTTGGAGTGGGGAAGAAAGATAGCGAGAAAGACGTAGAGTGGATGTGTGAGAAAATATTGAATTTGAGGATTTTTGAAGATGAATCGGGAAAGATGAATCGAAATGTTATTAATATCAAGGGAGGCATTTTGATCATATCTCAATTCACACTTTATGGAGATTGCAGGCGTGGCAGAAGACCTTCTTTTAGTGACGCTGCTCCTCCAGAATATGGGAAATATCTCTACAAAAAATTTGTGGAAATGGTGAGAGAAAAAGTTCAAAATGTATCAGAGGGTATTTTCGGAGCCCATATGGACATAAAAGTTATTAACGATGGACCTGTAACATTGCTCTTAGACAGCGAGAGGAGATTTTGATGATCTTGCATGTTTGCTGTGCCCCAGATGCAACAACTGCAGTTGAGCGGTTGCGCGATGAAGGTTATGAACCTGTTTTATTATTCTTCAACCCGAACATTCAACCAGATGAAGAATACTTGAAACGCCTGGAAGCTGTAAGAACTCTTTCTGATATCCTGAACCTTACGTTAATAGTAGAAAATCTACCCGTTGACTTATGGAAAAAAGAAATAGAGGAATTTAAAGACTATGGTGAAGGATCTATCAGATGCTTCAAGTGTATTGAATATCGTCTCAGATTTGCGGCGTGGTATGCAAAAAAGAACAACTTTAAAGCCTTTTCCACAACATTGACGACAAGCCCGAAAAAAAATATCCTCTGGATACATAGCATAGGCGAAAAATTGTCAAAAGATTTCAATATAGAATACATTCGCAGAGATTTCAGAAAAAAAGATGGTTTCAAAAGAAGTGTCGAATTGAGCAAAATGTTTGGATTGTACAGGCAAAATTACTGCGGTTGCATTTATTCACTGAGGGAGAAAAGATTAGGGATGATTACCAGATGAAAATAACAGCTATTACACAAAAATCAGTGATTATTGACGAGCTGGGCATAAAAGATGAACTCAAAAAATTTTCAGAAATAGTCATAGAATCAAAAATACCAGTATCGGTTAAATTATCCGGTAAAAACCTCCTGTTGATTTATGTAGATACCTTTCTGGGGCCTGCGGTAGTTGCCTTTGAAAAAGATATTATTCCTGTTGAGCTTTTGAAAAATTACTTAAACCAGATATGCCTCAAGGTTATCCCATATGGGAATTTACTAACCGAAATATCGCGTGTAATATCACCCTGGAAAGGACAAAAAATGGTAGGTATCTTATTCACCCAGGAAAACGAAGCAAGACTGAAATATAGAGAACAATTAAGTAAAATTGCATTGAATATTGTAAACCTTGGCGAGAAAGATCTGTATGTTCTTGCTACAAATTATTTGAATATAGACAAATCAGCCAAATTTTCCCTGTCATCCCCTTCAGAAAATATGATAGAGTCTTTAAGGCAGGCTTTCGTAGTTGATAGGTATGTCTCTGAGAGTGGTATTCTCAATTATCAGGATATACCAAAATACCGTGTGAATGTTCGTATAGATCCAAAAGATATCGATTTCATATCTGACAGAGTCTCATCCACCGATCTTTTTCAGCTCAGTCAGAGAAGAAAAATTTCTGTTCAGAGCGCATACAATCAGGAAAGATTAATTGAGAGCAAGTACTGGCTACGTTTTGACATAGGTGTTGATTGTTTTCTGTATGCCTGTGGATTGAGAGAAAGTCAAGGGCGGGTGTCAACATGAGAGAAACTCTCACGATATCTTTTTCGTCAAAAACTATCAATACAAGGGTTGCAAGAGCAGTTATTAGATCATTTTTGTCTCACAAAGGGATCTTTGATGAGGAGATCTGGGATACAGAACTTGGTGTTAATGAGGCTATCACTAATATAATAAGGCATACTTATAAAGGTGACCAAACGAAATATATAATCATGACACTGGTATGGGATTATACTCAGAGAAAAATAGAGATCATGTTGAGAGATTTCGGAGATCAGGTTGATCCAGAGATTATCAAGCCTAAGACACCATCTTCCGATAAAGAAGGCGGGTTTGGACTTTATCTGATAAACAGGATTTTCGATTCTGTCAAATTAAAAAATCGCGATAACGGAAACCTTCTTATCCTCACAAAAACTTATGCACAATCGGGTGATGAAAATTGAAAGTACACGTAGTAGGGGCGGGGTTGTCTGGCTCTGAAATTGCTTATCAGCTTGCTATTAGAGGTTTAAAAGTAATTTTGCACGAAATGCGCCCTTCAAAGATGACGCCAGTTCATAAAACAAGTTATTTTGCAGAGCTTGTTTGTAGCAATTCTCTGAAGTCCGATAGCATAAAAAATGCATCTGGATTGCTTAAAAGAGAACTTGAGTTATTCGGCTCTTTGATATTAAGGGTTGCCAGAAATTGCGCTGTACCTGCAGGGAAAGCCCTTGCTGTGGATCGAGAAGAATTCTCCAAGCAAGTAACTCACGTTATTAGAGAATCTGGAATCGATATTGTAATTGAAGAATTGAGATACATACCTGACAGCAAAGAGGATATATGGATTATTGCAACTGGACCCGCGACGAGCGATAGTTTCGCATCCTGGTTAAGAGAAAAAGTTGGACACAATATGTATTTTTTTGACGCTGTATCACCAATAATAACTGCTGATAGCATAGATTACTCTGTTGTTTTCAGAGCAGATAGATATGGAATTGGCAATCAGGATTATTTAAATTGTCCGATGAATGAATATGAATATGATAGATTTTACGAGGCGCTCATCAATGCGGAAGTGCTACCTGTGAAAGACTTTGAAAAAGATTTGTTGTTTGAACGTTGTAAACCAATCGAAGACATTGCAAAGAGTGGTAAGAGATCATTGCTGTTTGGACCTATGAAACCCACAGGTATAATAGATCCCCGGACCGGGAAACAACCTTTCGCTGTCGTGCAACTTAGAAAGGAAAATCTTGACGAAACATTGTACAATATAGTTGGTTTTCAAACACGTTTGAAATGGGGAGAACAGCGAAAAATTATACGATTAATACCGGGACTTGAGAAAGCTGAAATAGTCCGCTATGGGGTTATGCATAAAAATATTTACATAAATTCCAGAAAAGTTCTCGACCCATTTATGAGGTTGAAAAATGACAGAAAAATCTTTTTTGCTGGTCAGATCACAGGTGTAGAAGGATATCTCGAATCAGTTGCAAGTGGTTTGTACGTGGCATTGAATGTTTACAGGATCTCAAAAAATCAAGAGCCCTTGGAATTACCTAAATCCACGATGACAGGGTGTTTGCTGAATTACATACTGAAAGGTACTGATACAACTCTTCAACCCATGTATGCAAATTATGGTTTAATGGGTCCGGCAAATAAAAATCGCGAGGAGGTGGCTAAAACCGCCCTGAGAGATCTCGAAAATTTTCTCAATTACTCTCAGTGGAAAGAGGGGGGCATTCGTGAAAATACAGTCAAAGGTTTCTAATAATGGACTCGAGGCATATGTAACAGTTTTTACCGACGAAGAAGAAAGTTTATCAAAAGACGCAATACTCTCACATCTGAGGGAAAATGGCATTGTATTTGGAATAATTGACCAGGCAATAGAAGATATTGTAAGCCAGAGAATCGTTAATACACCTGTTTTAGTAGCTGTCGGCAAGGAGCCGATTAATGGAGAAGATGGCCAAATATTAATGCTCAAGCTGGGAAAAGAAGAAGAAACAGAAATTACAAAAGATAAAATTGATCTAAGAGAGCTCCCCAGCCGCACGAGACACATAGTTAAAGCAGGGCAAGAAATAGCAGAAATAGTACCACCAACTCCAGGCATAGAGGGAAGGAATGTTTTCGGCAGAACTCTTAATCCAAAACCAGGAAAACCAGCACAGGTAAAACTTGGAAAAAACGTGAAACTCTCGGAGGACGGTAGAAAAGTGATTGCTAGCACAGACGGTATCCTACTGGCAAAACCAGATGGATCTATAGACGTAAATGAGGTTTTGATCGTAAAAGGAGACGTTGATTATGCAGTTGGAAATATAGATTTTCCCGGCGAAGTCCAGATTTCAGGTGATGTAAAACCAGGATTCACAGTTAAGGCAAAAGGAAATATCTCAATATCTGGCGTCGTTGAAGCAGCAACAATAATATCTTTCGAAGGATCTGTGAGTGTTCTCGGTGTTAAGGGAAGAGAAAAGGGTGTTATAAAAGCAAAAGAAGATATTCAAGCAAAATTTCTCGAAAATGCAATTGTAGAGGCCGGTAAAAATGTCATTGTAAATGGACCCGTGACAAACTGTCACATAAAAGCAGGGGTGGGAGTTAAGGCATCTGGATCGAAAGGTATTATTGCAGGTGGATCAATTTCAGCAGGTTTTGTTCTGGAAGCAGAGGAAATTGGTTCACCCTTAGGGGTGAGAACAACAATCGAAATTGGATTCGACCCTGAAGTCCGCGAAAGAATCAAAGTGTTGAGAGGACAATTGGAACTTGACCGCGAAAACCTCGGCAAACTGGTCAATATTTATAGAACTTTAAAAGCACTGATGGAAAAAAACGAAGGTAAACTGCCAGCGGACAAGATGGAGATTTACAGGAAAGTCGGTCAAACACTTATTAATTTAAGAAATTCTATCGAATCAACCGAAAAAGAGTTACAAACTATAGAGCAACAGGTTAAAGATAGATTCAGTCACGCAAAAGTTATAGCGAAAAGGATTCTCCATCCTGGTGTAGAGATCATGATTTTCGAAAAAAGATTTTACACCGATAAAAGTTTTGAAAAAGCAATTGTCCTAATCGAAAATCAGGAAGTTAGGCTTGGGGGTTACTCAGTTGATACTCAAAACAATACCTAAGATTCGAGAAATGATATGGGGAGATCGTGAGTTAGGCAAATTATTCGGCGCAAAATCTGAAAAACCGGTTGGAGAAGTGTGGCTTCTATCAGATCATCCTTTAATTACTACAGAAGTACAGACACTTTCTGGAAAAGCCCTACACATAAATTCTGTACTGGAATCCTTCAATTTGAACATCGAAAGGTTTCCCATACTTTTGAAATTAATTTCGGCTAAGGAATGGCTATCGATCCAGGTCCATCCTGATGATAGTTTTGCAAGAAAAATTGAAAAGGAGCCTTGGGGAAAAACAGAGTGCTGGTTTTTCTTAAAGAAAAGCACAATAGGTCTTATCCCTGAAAAAATCAATCCTGATGAGCTACCTTTAAAACCGGATAAAATCAAAAAAAGATTGAAAATACTTCATCCACAATATGGCGATTTTTTGTACATACCTGCTGGCACTATGCACGCGATTGGGCCTGAGTCAATGTTAATTGAGATTCAACAATCTTCCGATCTAACTTACAGAGTTTACGACTGGGAACGTGGCCGCGATCTACATATAGAAAAGGCAGTTCTTGTATCAAAAAATGTCAACATAGATAACCTGATCTATAAGAACTTCGAGAGTTTCCGATCACAGTATTTCCATATATACCGAGTTTCTGGAACAACAAAAATCCTGTCAAACTCCATAATCGTAATGTTGAGCAATGGTGAAATCAATTCCCACAAAACATCAAAATATGAGACATTCCTCTTGCTGGGAAAGGAAATAACCAGAATTAAAGGAAATGCACTGGTTATAAAACCTGGCCAAGTTTGGTATTCTAACTCTAAACAGTGAGCCGCTGGCGAGAACCAGCGGTCATTTTTATTCTTCCTCAGCCTCTTCTTCCTCTTCTTTTTCTTCTTCTTCGAATTTTATTTTGCTGCTCAAATTTTTAATAATGTCCTGAACAGTTTTTATTTTTTCTAATTCTTCATCAGCTATCGTGATACCAAATTCGTCTTCTATTGCCATGGCGAGATCCACCAGATCAAGAGAATCTGCATCCAGGTCTTCCACCAGATCGGCATCATTGGTAACTTCATCAATATCAAGCCCCAGTTTCTCAGCAACCAGTTCTCTGATCCGTTCTACAAGTTCTTCCCTGTTCATGTGTTTCCCTCCTAATAAATTTAAGTCGAATAATTATAAACCATCGCATCAACAAATTGTCAAGTCTTTTCCGCTAACAAATACCTATTTTCTTTTTCACCTTTTCCGAAATTGCCAACGTTGCTTCCGCAAGCATAGTAATCTCCGTCCTTTTCCAGCCATCGATATAAGTCCTTAAGGTATTCTCCAGGGGATCTGTCCACTTTTTTGGTATCATGTTAGCACCATTCAAAACCCCAAGAACAGTGCCAGCTTCGCCAGCATTACAGTCAACATCGTATCCCAAAGCAGAAATTATATACATAGTTCTATCAAAATCTCCTTCGCCATACCAGAGGGCAGCTATCACGCAGCATAAATTCGGATAAACATGTATCCAATTGTATTTGACGAAGCGGTTTTCGATCATATTTCTCACATCACGCCAGGATTTTGAATTCTTACACCATTGAACTACACTGCGAAGTACTTCCTCAAATTCACTTTTTCTTGGGACATATTCCAAAGAAAGTTCTATCAAACGATGAATATCGTCCGTTGTAAATGCAAGAGATGTCAAAACAGCACTGTGAATACCCCCATATAAACCATTGCCTGCATGAGAAATACAAGAATCAATATAGGCTAAATAAGCAGCCTTTTCTGGCAAACCTGGCATTAACAAACCATGAACCATACAGCGCATTTGCGCACCTATCCATTCTTGAAAAGGATTATTGAAGATGCCAGACTCCGGTGGGAAAATACCCATTTTGAGATTTTCAAGAGCAATATATTCTGCGCTCCAGCCGAAAGGTATCATTTCTATCCATTTTGTTGCAATCTTTTTCGATGTCAATTCTCCATCTTCATTTGCGGCCATCAGAAAGGCTATTTCATATGTTATATCATCATTTAATGTATTCACATCGCCAACATAATAACCAAGCCCTTCGCCAAAAGTTGTTTCCAAACTTGAACCAGAATATCCTTCAAATTTTGTTCCCATAGATGAACCCGCAATTTGTCCTATCCATCCACCAAGAATTTTATCGTAAATATCCCCTCTGAGAGCCCAGCTCTGTTTTGGAAAATTGCACGATATGTCTTCCCATCTTTCAGGTCTTGAATAACAATGGTAATTATGGTCACTTATAATGGGAGCATTTCTCAGTGATTCGAAAATCAAACTTGTAACAGCTCTCAATTCACTAATTTTGTCATTCTTATAGAGCTCCAATCCTATCTTGAATAAATCTTCCGCTTTTTCAACATTTCTGCCCATATTTTCTACAGATTGTATAGCACCGGCGATCAAACATTCTGGAGCGCCTGATCCAGGTACCTTACTTTGCCAGAACATTTTTACGACTTGTTCAGGAAAAATCCACAGATCAGCAGAATCTTCCCACGAACCCTGCGTAATTTCTTCAGACGGTCGGGCGTTTTTCCGTAAAAAAGCCTCGTATTCCCATGCCTTCAAAATCCTTCACCTCTAATCTTTTTCTTAGCATATGTGTAAAGAACGAACAGTGTAGCAAGATATGGAATCATGGACGTGAATTGCGGTGCTATGTCATAATTCTGCATTATCAAACCAAGGCTTTCAAAAAAGCCAAAAATGAGAGATAACAGCAGTATTGATAATGGCCTGCCCTTAACAAGTATGATTATTGCCAGAGATATCCATCCCCTCCCATTAGACATGTTTTCGCTGAAAAGTGTGACATATCCGAGGGAAAGATAAACTCCTGCAAGTGCTGATAACAACCCACATAGGATTGTACTTATCAATTTCATTCTCGCTGGATTTATCCCAGCAGACTTTACGGTTTCTGAATCTTCTCCGGTTGCTCTAAGTCTCATACCAAATTTACTTTCAAATATTAAAAATTCAAAAATTATGGCCAGAGCAAATGAGACGTACAAAATAAAAGGGTGCCCAGAAAATATTTCGCCCAGAGACCCAAGATTTTCAAAGCCAGGTATGCTCAATTTTGGTAAAGAAATGATTTTAGGTGAAATCAATGCTCCTTTAACGTTAAACGTACTTCTCAATGCATAAGTAGTCCAGCCCAGAGCAAGCATGTTAAGTCCGATGCCTGTTACAAACTCGTCCGCACGGAGGTAGACAGCGATCATGGCAAATAAAAGAGCCATAACAATTCCACTTAATAAGGCGAAGACAATTCCAATAAACCAGCTTCCAAAAAAATAGCTGCCATATACCGCAAAAAATGCCCCCATCAACATCATGCCTTCCATTGCTATATTGAATACATTGGCATAATATGTAAACATTCCTCCAAGTGCTGCAAGCATAATAGGTGTTGCACTGCTCAGTGTGGCTCTCAAAATATGAAATATCAAATCGCTCATTTCCCGGTCACGACCTTTTTCAATTTGATTAACGAGTTTATTTTTTGACCATAGTATTCTATCGCACTTCTTACACTAACTACAGAAAGTACTATTACTGCTTCTAAAAACATTACGAATTCAGAGGGAACAGATGTTTCAAATTCCATACCAATTGCTCCATTTTTGAGAGCACCAAAGAAAATCCCGTAGAAAAAAGTTTCCAAAACACTGTTGTTGGCAATTATAGCAAGCATCACACCATCCCAGCCAAAATTTGCACCTATACCTTTCATAAATCTGTGTTGTGTTCCGCCCAGGATAAGCAAAGCTCCCGCCAGACCAGAGAGAAAACCAGTGTAAAGCAAAACGAGAGTGGCGTTTTCTTCTGTGCGGCAACCACCAACCCTGGCGAAATTTGGATTGTGCCCCATCATTCTGAATTCATAACCCAATTTTGTTTTTCCAATAAACCAGTAAGAAATCATAGCAACAAATGTCGCCACGAGGAAAGACAGGTTTATTCCCCAAACGTCTGGCATAAAATACGTTTTTTTAATCATTGCTGTAGCCGGCACATAGGCTTTTTTGTCCAAAAATGGATAAGTGACCAGATAAACTGTAAGATACTCGCTTATGAAATTCAACATCAGGGTTGTTATAAATTCATCCATTTTATAATATTTCTTAAAAAGAGCGGAAATACCTGCCCAAAGTGCCCCCGCAAGAGATCCAAGGATTACCAGCACCGGTACTCCGATCCAGCCCGGTAAATCAAGATAAACCCCAAGTATGGCTGTTGTTACCGCGCCTACCAATAATTGCCCGTGTTGCCCAAGATTTACAACATTCGACGAAAATGCAATTGCTGCTGATATTCCTGTGAGAATTAAGGGGGTTGCTGTGTTCAATGTGGATGATAAAGAAAACCAAGATCCGGTAGAATATTGATACAGTGCCTTAAACACGCTGGCTGGGGAAGTGTTTTGAATAGCAATGAATATCGCGCTGATTAAAAAAGCGGCAAAAATGGAAAATAGTGATATACCTATCCTCTTTAATTTCCTCAATTCACTACCCCCAGCATGTAATTTCCAATGGTTTGTAAATCAATAGTTTTCTCGTCAAGAGATGCCACGATTTTTCCCTGTCTCATTACATATACTCTATCTGATAATTGCATGAGTTCTTCAAGATCTGCGGAAATTAGAAGCACGGCTTTGCCAGCATCTCTCATTTTGATAATAAGATTTCTTATATATTCAGCCGAGGCTACGTCTAAACCACGCGTTGGTTGATCAAGCACAATTAAATTGTATCCGAGCGACAATTCTCTCCCAACAACTATTTTCTGCTGATTGCCGCCCGAAAGTGTAGATGGAGATTCGTCCAAATTCCTGTAAACAACCTCGAATTCGTGCGCGACTTTTTTACTAAATTCCTGAGCCTTTTTCCAGTTTATCGATAAGATTCCCTTTTGAAATTCTTTTTTTAAATGATGTGTCATCAGCAAATTTTCAAGAATAGTCGCTTTAAGAGCCAGTCCTGTAAATTTCCTGTCCTGCGGGACATAACTCATCAATTTTCTTCTCTCTCTAATAGTCATATTTGTAACATCAATACCGTCTATTGTTATCTTTCCCGTGCTTGGTTTTAAGGAACCAATTAAAGTTTGAACTAACTCAAATTGTCCATTTCCTTCTATACCTGCTATCCCTACAATTTCTCCAGATTTGACAGTGATGTTCACGTTTCTCAGAACATATCTATCTGATCTTCTTGATTTCAGCGAAAGATCTTCAATAGACAAAACAACTCTTCCCGGTTCAATTCGAGATTTTTCAAGTTGAAAAACAATTGATTTTCCAACCATCATTTTTGCGAGATCTTCCGGATTGATACCCTTATTCTCAAGTGTTGCTATTTTTTTGCCTTTCCTCATTACCGTGATTCTGTCCGATATTCTTAAAACTTCTTCCAATTTGTGACTTATAAATATTACCGTTTTTCCCTGATCGCGAAGTTCAAAAATTTCTTCGAAGAGCTCCTCACTTTCTTGTGGTGTCAGGACAGCTGTAGGTTCATCTAATATCAGGGTCTCGGCTTCCCTGTAAAGTTGTTTTACTATCTCTATTTTCTGCTGTGCAGCAACTGATAGTTGCGATGTTACTGCTTCAATATCTATTTTGAATCCATATTTATCAACAATTTTTTGTACACGCTGTTTGGCATGTTTTCGGTCTATAAAACCAGCTAATGTCATTTCCTGGCCAAGAATGACATTTTCATACACTTTGAAAGATTGAATCAGCATGAATTCTTGATGAACCATACCTATACCAAGTTCTCTTGCTTTTAAAGGATTGGATATTTGTACTTTTTGCCCGTTGATCTTTATCATACCCGCAGAAGGTTTAATCATTCCATAAAGGATTTTCATCAAAGTCGATTTACCCGCACCATTTTCACCAACAATAGAATGGATCTCTCCTCTCTCAAAAGAGAGATCCACTCCACTTAGAGCAACCACATCTGGAGGATAGACTTTGTATATCCCTACCATTTCTATATAAGGCAACTTCAAAATCCTCCTCAGGGCCTATATGGTTCTATCTTTATCTCTCCAGAAGCAACTTTGTTCTGAATATCGATAACTCTGTCGATCACTGCCTGTGGCAAAATCTTCCGAGTATACTCGTCTATTGCCAGCCCAACAGCTCCCTCTTTTACGCCGAGGCTGTATATCTTCCCTTTTTCAAAAGAATTATTAACAATCATATCATAGATCATGAGAATCGACTTTCCGACTTCTTTTAGATCACTTGTTATCACATGACCGGGTGCTAACGGATTCTGATTAGAATCAACCCCTATTGCATACTTTCCTACTTCCTGAGCCGCTTGCAAAACGCCAAAACCTGTTAGGGCAGCGATTTGAAAAATTACATCTGCTCCCTGTGCATAAAGTTGCAGAGCAGCCTGTTTTCCCTTGGAAGGATCATCCCAGGTACCCACATAAATTACCTTCACCTGAATTTCCGGATCAATATACCTTGCACCCATTTCGTATCCATAAACAAACGATCTGATGACTATGTCATCATCTCCTCCAACAGCGCCAATGATTTTTTGAGGATTAATGCCCGCTAACTCTGTCATGTTCGTGGTTATCGCAGCTACAACACCAGCGAGAAATGCTCCTTCTTCTTCTCTATAATCTACACTTGATATAACCCCTTTTTCATCCTGAACAACAGTATCAATATTGACCCATATCTTATCAGGGAATTTCATGGCTATTTCTTTCAGCTCTTCTTCAAAACCGTAGGATATAACAAATATTACATCAGCCCACTGTGCTGCTGTCATCAAGCTCGGATAATATAAAGAAGGATCAAAGTTGCACTCGACAACTCTCGTTTGAACGCCGTACCTTTCCTCAAGTTCTTTGATACCCGCATAGCCAGAATCGTAAAAAGATTGATCACCCAGTGAGCCATTAATCACATATGCCACTTTTTTTGGTGCAGCTAAAGTAAGCACGGATATTAACAATATTGCAGCAAAAATAACTCTTTTCACGAAATTCACCTCCAGTTTTATTTTATCAATAATTTGGATAAAACCGCTGGCAAGATTAGCAAGACAACAGACAAGACTATAACGACTACATCTGGAAGATTTATTTCACTTTTATAATAACTCGTGGTGTTATCATACATACCATATCTTCTACTTTCCATAGCTATTGCAACCTGTTCTGCACGCCTTATAGTTGAAATCACAAGAGGTATCATTATGGATATAACAGTTTGCAAGCCTTTGAAAATTCCCCTCGACATCTTTGAGCCTCTTATCATCTGAGCTGTTCTTATTCTATTAATTTCTTTAAGAAGTACCGGAATAAATTGCATAACAAGCACTAATGTCATCGATATATCTCTCGATAAAGATCTTCTGACTCGTATCAAAATCAATCCTTTTTCAACTGAACGAGCAAGCTCAACAGGTCGGGTTGTGCGAATAAAAATTGATGACAGTAGTACAATGATGATTATTCTTAAAACTGTTTCAATTGCATTAAATAAATTGTGCAGATTAACCCCACTGGTAAACTGTAATAAAAAAATTATCAGGATCAAAAACCAGAGTTTTTTTACATCTTCAAAATACAAAGAAATCCGGATTTTTGAACCAAGCATAAAAATCACCAACAGAGTTCCAGGTATGATATAATACAGCCAGTTAGAGATCAAAAATGTCTCTATGATAAGAAAAATGACGAAAAATATTTTCGAAACGGGGTTTAACTTGTGAACAAAAGAGCTTAATGCAATGTATTTTCCAAAATTTATTTCAGACATTGTCAATTACCTCCAGATTAAAGAAATTTCTCTTTTGGACGATTATACACTTCAGGAGGGGTTTTGAGTGCAGGAAATAAACAGAATTGGTGGTCCTCTCCAGCCACAGAAGGCAGAGAACGTTGAGAAAGTTGAGAAAAAAGCAAAAATAAAGCAATCTGCTCCTGGTGAGAGTATAGATATCAGTTTGAATATTGCAGAAATGATAAAAACAGCCAAGGAATCACCAGAAATTAGAGAGCAGCTCGTAAATGAGATCAAAAAAGCTGTTGAGCAAAACATATACAATATAGACGTGAACAGAATAGCCAGACATTTACTCAGAGAGATGTAACAAATGGAAGAGCTGGTTAGAATCCTCTCAAATGAGGAAGTTGTGCTTTTGGAAATTTCCAAAAGCCTTTATCAGCACGAGAAATCCATGTTATCTAAAAATCTGAATGAAATGAGCAGTACCACTGTTACGCTGGAACAGTTGATCTGCTCTTTTGAAAAGCTTGAAGATGAAAGAAAAGAATGTTTTGAATCTTTGAAGAGAAATTTGAATTATCCTCAGGAAATTTCATTTTACAAATTTGCCAAACAAACCGGTGGAACTATTCTTGAAATGGTTTTTAAAATCGTAAAATTATTCAACGAGATTTCAGTACAGATGGATAGATTGAAAACACTGTCTAAATTTCAGCTTGATTATATAGATATGCTGATTTCGACATTCAGCAATCCTGTTCAATCAACATACAATGGTGATGCATCGCTGAGAAAAAGCTCTTCACACAGATTCGAAGCTCAAAGCTAATCTCCTCTTTGGCCTTGCCGATAATATTCTTAGGAAACAATCCTTAATATAGAGAAAGATCAATTGATTGAGGAGGGGATCTTCTGGCAAATTTAAGCCTTTTTGGTTCTTTAAACACAGCGTTACTCGGTGTTTACACACATAAACTGGCCATGAATGTCGTGGCTCATAATATAGCGAATTCCAGTACTGATGGTTATTCAAGGCAGAGGCCTGTTATTCAAACAACATCACCAATCCCTTTAGCAACCTTAACTCAACCATCTATTCCTTTGATGCTTGGAACAGGTTCTCAGGTTACAGATGTTCAGAGAGTCAGAGATTTATTTCTCGATATTCAGTATCGACAAACTTCAAACAGGTATAGTTATTTCGATACAATTTACTCTAACCTTCATTACATTGAGCAGCTTTTTTCAGAACCTGGAGATTCTGGAATAAGGAGTTTATACGATTCCTTTCTCTCCGCTGCGGAAGAAATCATAACAGATCCAACAAATGTTGCAGCAAAAAGAGAGTTTATATCACGTGCAGAAGAGCTTGTCACAAATATTAAAGATCTTTATACCCGCCTTCAACAACTTAGAGAAGATATCAATCAGGAGATTTATCAAACAACAGATGATATAAACTCAATGGTAGAAAGGCTCGCGCAGATAAATGAACAAATCAGAATATCGGTAGCTTTTGGGACGACACCAAATGATTTACTTGATGAGCGAGACAGAATACTCGATGAGCTTTCACAATACGCAAATATCTCATATTACGAGACTTCTGACGGGCAGACAATATTGATGTTCGGTGATCAGGTAGTGCTATCTGGCTCGGTTCAAACAGAAATCAGAGCTGAGCAAAGACCCTATGCAAAAGGTTTTTTTGAATTGTTTGCTGGGAATTCAAAAATAACGGTTTCTGACGGAAAACTTAAGGCATTGTTTGATCTGAGAGATGGCGGCATCGTCAAATACATGAATTACCTCGACGAATTCGCTCTTTCATTGACAGATAAACTGAATCTGATTCACAGGGAAGGATTTGACTCATCAGGTAAAATTACTGGCCTGAATTTGTTTAACCCCATTGTGTCTTCCTATGGGAATGATGATCCCGCTTTATACAGAATCTTAGGAAGCAGAAAGATTTCATCCGGACCTTTATATTATGCTACAGGTTTGAGTGGGTATACCAGTGAATCACAGTTACAAAATCTCACTTTTACTTCAGATGGATCTCTGGTTCTGTTTGACGGATCTAACAGCACTAATATTTCTATCAGCAGCGGAAGCAACGTGAGCGATTTAATTACACAATTATCGACTACTTGGCTGACGCTGAATACAGGGCAGCACAGCCCTGACGGCGTAAACTCTTTTTACAGGCTGTATTTTGAAAGTTCAGAAAATCTCAGAAACACACTTGTAATAGATGAAAACGGCGGTGTTCTCAGCAAATTGGGATTTTCAACAAAGCAACTTGAATTACTATCTTTTTCAGATCTTTCAAATGTTCAAAGTGGATCATACACGATCAATTTTGAAGAAACGCTCTCTGATGGTACAAAAATCACAGAGACACTGAACATAGCAGTTGATTCTTCAACAACCCTGAATGATATAGCAAATCAGGTAAACAGCCAGCTATCAAATGTACATGCCCTGATAGTAAATGACACCCTTTTAATAATTCCTAATGGGCAAATGGAGTTTGACCCGGACAGATTAAGTATCGTCGATGACGGAGGCTTTTTTGTTCAGGCTGGTGCTGATTATAAAACATACACTGTACTTGATCCTTCAGAAACTCTGGAAAATATAGCTTTTTCGATGACTAATTTTGATGCGACAAACGGTTTTGACATAATTATAAACAATACAAAAATTCATATTGATCCAACCAGAGATACTCTCGAAGACCTCGTAACAAAGATAAATTCAACAAATACCGGTGTTACGGCTGATCTGACCCCTCACAGTGCTTTTGTCCTCAGAGCTGGAGAAAGTTACGGATTTGATCTCATGTCATTTACAATCGAAGGTCCTCAGGGGTTGTTTGAAATGCTTGGGCTTATAGATACAAACTCAGACCCAGTAAATTTTGATGCGGACTGGTCTGTTTCTTATACTTTAATATCAAGAAACGAGGACTTTGATTCTGTCAGAAACAGGCTTTCTTTGAGTGAATTTCTGACCGTTGATAAACGTCAGAGTTATGAACCTTATTTCTTTGTAGACCAATGGAATGTGTCAAATGCTTTACTTTTAAACGCGGAATCTCTCGCTGTAGATATAGGCAAAACATTGTGGAACATCACATGGAACGCAACAGATTTTCTGCCAACAGGAGAGAGCAACGTTGAAATAGTAAATCTCATATCTTCTTCAAGATATGAGACGTTGCTTTCAGACGGCAAAGAAAGCTTTTATGAATTTATGGGTGGTATTGTTGCTGAACTCGGAGTTGAATCAGAAAGCGCCTCAAAAATGAAAGATAATACCGAACTCTTGCGAAGTGAGATTGATCAAGCAAGAGAGAGTGTGAAGGGTGTTTCCTTAGATGAGGAAATGACTAACATGATACAATATCAGCATGCATTTAATGCTTCAGCTCGGGTTATAACAACTATCGATGAAATGATAGGAAGGGTTATAGATAAGCTGGGTGTCGTAGGGAGGTAGTAAAAATGAGAATTACCAATAAAATGATTGGTGAGAGAGTTCTTACCAACATCCAAAAAAATATAAACAGTATTGCCAAATTCCACGATCAACTTTCATCTGGTTTGAAAGTCAGATATCCGAGCGACGATGCTGTAACTGCAACAAGAACATCCAACTTAAAGAGCAGACTCCGTGAATTAGAGCAATACGAGAGAAATATAGATCACGCGGAAAATATTCTGAATTCTTACGATACATCACTGCAAGAAATCAGCAGCATTTATCAGAGATTGAGAGAACTTATTACTCAGGGTGCCAATGGGATTTTAACCGATGAACAACGAAAAGCGATATCCCAGGAAGTTAAACAAATAAAAGAGCAGCTTATACAAATTGCAAACACGCAGATAGGAACAGATTATATATTTGCTGGTTATGCAAGCAACAAGCCGCCTGTTGATCAAGATGGAAATATTGTTTTGAATCCTGACTCGGCAAAATCCCGCTTTGTTAATGCGCTCGGATATAGAGTTGAATATGGACTTTCTGCAAAAGATGTGTTCCAAACTGATAGTGGAATGAGTGTTTTCCAGCTTATCGATATAACAATAAACGCTCTTGAATCTAATGATCAGGAAACTCTCGGTGGAATCTCGTTGATGAGTATGGATTATCTCGAAGATACAGTATCGAAAGGGTTAGCAAAAATTGGGGCTGATCAGAGAATGGTTGAGATGATCTCCACACGAATAGAAGACTTAAACACATTCATGACCGAATACATTTCCAAGGAAACAGACGCAGATATAACAGAGGTGTTGACAAAACTTTCAACGCACCAGGCTGCTTTAACAGCTGCTTTAAAGTCAGCAGCAAATGTTTTAACAAGTACACTCGTGGATTTTATAGAATAGAAAGAAAAGATAAGAGGTGGACAGATAATGATTTACAAGACAAAGCTGGGTGAAATTGATATACGCGACGAAGATATTTTGTATTTTAATGAAGGTATTCCCGGCTTTACGCATCTGCGAAAATTTGCGTTAATACCCATCCAGAATCAACCAATTCAGTGGCTTACATCTATCGAAGATCCATTTGTTGCTTTACCTGTGGTGGATCCCTGGCTTGTTTGCATTGACTATTCTCTCACTCTTACTGACGAAGATATCCAAGATCTTGACATTAAGGATAAGAATGACGTGGGTATTTTATCGATATTAACAATACCAAAAGGATGTCCCGAAAAAACAACAATCAATCTGCTGGCTCCCATTGTTATAAACTTGAAAAACCGAAAGGCAAAACAGATCATTCAAGAAAACAGCTCTTATTCTGTGAAACACCTTGTAAAAGATGAAATAGAGAGAAGTCAGAGTCTACTCAAAAAGAGCAAAACAGGGAGTGAATAGTTTGCTGGTGATCTCAAGAAAATCTGGAGAAAGTTTTATGATAGGTGATAGCATAGAAGTAAAAATCTTGAGGATAGAGGGAAGCGAAGTTAAGATAGGTATATCTGCACCGTCTCATGTTAAAATATATAGAGCAGAGATATACCAAAAGATAGTAAAAGAAAACAAGATGGCTGTTCAGGTTGATATTGTGGATCTGAGTGAGGTGATTTTTCTTGATAGAAATAAATGAGAGTCTAATAGAACACTTAGAACAATTAGCGCGTTTGAAATTAACAGCAGATCAGAGAAAATTGATTGAAAAAGATATGAGGGAAATTCTTGGATATATGGAACTACTGGATGAGGTGAATGTGGAAAGCACCGAGCCCATGTACACTCCTGTTGAAAGATTTGTAGAACTGAGGGAAGATTTTGTGAGAGATTTCGATTGCGTTGATTTAATAAAATCCGCTTTT
This sequence comes from Pseudothermotoga lettingae TMO, assembly GCF_000017865.1. Classification (GTDB taxonomy): domain Bacteria; phylum Thermotogota; class Thermotogae; order Thermotogales; family DSM-5069; genus Pseudothermotoga_B; species Pseudothermotoga_B elfii. The sequence continues at coordinate 682,188 of NC_009828.1, read as the reverse complement.
CCAAAGGAACGTTCCGGCCAAATAGTTGTCCCTGGTATTCACATTTGAACTGGAAAGAAGCAGAAGAAAAGGCTTCCAGATACCTTCGGCACAAGGGTTTTAAAATACTTGCCAGGAATTATAGAACCAGGTTTGGCGAAATTGATATAATAGCGAGGTACAGAGGGTACCTCGTTTTTGTTGAAGTAAAAAGTGGGAACAGTTTCTTTTTACCAAGAACCAGGGTAGATTTGCAGAAAATACGGCACATACAGTTAGCTGCCAATGATTACATTATGAATACGAAAGACAGCTTTAAAGGTTACAGGATAGATGTAATTGAAGTAACAGAAAAAGGCATAGAACACTTTGAAGATATTCAGATATGATTGAGGTGGTATCTTGTGCAAATAGTAGCTACGAACAAAAAGATCCGTGATTATGAGATTCTGGAAACTTACGAAGCAGGTATAGAATTGAAGGGAACAGAGGTAAAATCTCTGAGAGAGAGAAACGTTTCGTTTAAAGACGCTTTCTGTCGAGTGAGAGACAACGAGATATATATGCTGAACCTCCATATAAGTCCCTATAAGTTTGCAAATCGATTTAATCATGATCCTGAAAGACCAAGAAAGTTACTGCTCCATAAAAGAGAAATTAAAAGATTGATAGGAAAATTGACAACCACAGGGTTGACTCTTATACCAACGAAAATATATTTCAACGACCACGGATTGGCAAAAGTAGAAATAGCACTGGTCAGAGGAAAGAAACGATATGACAAACGCGAAGAAATTAAGAGAAAGGAGATAAACAGGAAAATTAAAACTTACTTGAAGTATGGAGAATAAAATTGTTGAACTGTCTATTAACGAAGAGAATTCATACAGAAGACTCGACAAATTTTTAAGAAATGAACTGAAAGCAGTTCCATTATCGGAAATTTATAAACTTCTGAGAACTGGCTGTGTACAGGTCAACGGGAAGACTGTGCGCAAACCATACACAGAGCTTTATGTGGGAGATAAAGTTACTATAAAGGCAGATTTAGCCGTTTATCGACAAAAAAAAGATCTGCCTTCAATTCCACTTAAACTCGATATTCTCTATGAAGATGATAATCTTTTGATTCTGAACAAAAAAGCTGGTATAACGATTCATCCATCTGAAAAAACCAGATCAACTACTCTTATCCAGGGGCTTCATTTCTACGGAGCAAAAAAGGGATTTAAACCACACTTGGTTCACAGATTGGACAGAGATACTTCAGGAGTACTGGTTATAGCAAAAAATGTAAAAACGGCAAGAACGTTGAGCCACATGTTTAGAAATAGATTGGTCAAAAAAGAATACATTACCTTAGTTTCAGGAAAAATTTTCGGAGATGGGTTCATAGACAAACCCCTTGATGGTTCAGAAGCACTGACAGAATACAAAGTTCTCGAAAACTTCAGGGATACTTCTTTATTGAGAGTAATCCTTCACACTGGAAGGACTCACCAGATAAGAAAACACTTTGCGTTAATAGGAAATCCAGTTGTTGGCGATATCCTTTACGGAGATAAAAAAGTAAATGAGTTATTCAAAAAAAAGCATAACCTGAGAAGACAATTCCTCCACTGTATTCGTATAAGTTTTACAAATCCTTCTGAACCTGGTGTTATATCCATTAAAGCACCCTTACCGGATGATCTTGAGCGTGTGATTAAGGGGCTAAAAAAATGAGAATCTTTCTCATCTGTGCATTGTTAACAACCATATGTTTTTCACAAACGTTACTTCTGAACACCTATGATAGCAGCGGCTATCTTTTTACCGATGATTTCAAAATGACATTCAAAGCAGAGATTCCAAAAAATTTGAAATATAGAGGAGTCGTTAAGGAATTTTATATTCCTCCTCGAATAGATGTCGAGTATATCCCCTTACCAAAAACAAAATTTTTTATTACTGACTCTGGTCTGACATTAGGAACGTCTTCAACAGATGTGATTGTTCCAGAAGAGGTATTTGAAAAACTTATTGAACTTTTTTCATCGAGTCAATCTATTTCTATAATCATAGACAGCTACCCTATCGAAGTATATGCAGATTACTTTATCTTATTAGAAGAAATCGATCAAAAAAGATTGAACGAGTTTCTACCACATTTTGTGAAATATGACCCCTTTATGGTCTCCAAACCAGGTAAATATCCAATAAATGTGTCTAAAAATCAGATTGATTACGTGTTGACAAAATATCCCGGGTTCGGTGGAGCTATAATACCAATTTTCACCAGCACGCCAATGCAAAAGATCGATTGGATTATTAATGGAGTACATGTAGACAGCCCATGTGCTGTATTTTCAACAGGATCTCACACAATAGAGGCAAATTTTCAAAACACACACCATGTTTTCGAAGTTAAAATCGACGAACAAGAGTGGCAAGAAAATGTGAGAACTGCTGAACTCGGCTCATATCTCCCCAAAGGATATATATCTCTGAGTGGGTTTCATATGCAGAAATTTGATTTTCCTGGAACAGTAACATTTGTAAAGATTGAACCCTGCAAAATAGAGCTTTTAAAAACCACTGTTCTGGACACTACACCTCCACAAATAAGTACTTCAATCACTGAGAGAGGATCAAATTTGTTTGAAATAGACATTAAAACAATTGATAAAAGTAGCTACGATGTACAGGTTTATATAGATGATCAAAAGATAGAACTTACCAAAGGGTTAATAAGTCTTAGTGAGGGAAAACACGTGTTAATTGTGATGGCACGTGATAATTTTGGAAATAGGTCTTATGCTGTTGAGAATATCTTCAATAAAAAATTGCCTCCAGAGGGAATAATAGCAGAGAAAAATGAGTTTGTAACCGAAATTGGAGGTTTTTGGTTTTCTTCGCCATATCTAAAATGGTGGATCGGCAAAGGTAACTCGGTAAAGGTGAGAGTAAATGGGGAAAGCTATTCAATTGAGGCGCGTTAGCGGAACTGTGTTTATAATAGTTTCATTTTTTTATCTTGCTTATTTTACCCCAGTGAGAATTAAAAGCGATCTACGTGGGATTAAATATTCACTTGGTTATACCCTGGATGAAAAAAGAATCACAACGGAAACTGGCGAGATAATTTGGATTGTTGAACCAGGGGAGATTCTTCAACCTTTCATGAAATATGTAATTTTCAAAGGCGATTTTTCCACATTTGATCCTGCTGACTATACAATCATGGCGGACGAATACGGCACGAACATAGGTATTCTTGAGTTCAATGAAAGTACACCATTCGCAAAACAAGTTGTGCAAGACAGATTAAAAAAAGAAGCCGTCTTCCGTGTTCATACTGTAAGAGAAGAAGAAGTTGAGAAACTCAGGATGAATGAGTCTATGGTTTACTACAGATTGAGAAGGGCTATTCTTGAAAGAAGTATAGATTTTATTTGGGTGCAACCAGTAAAAAACATCAATATGAATTATGTACTGAAAAAGATTGAAAGCGAATTCGGTAAACCGTCGCCATTGCCCATTCCTCAAAACAATTTTGCAAATCTTCAGTTCATACCTTTTTTAGCCATTTTATTTGCAATAAGTTCTTTCAACATAGTACTGGCTGTAATACCATTATTTGTAGTTTTTTTTAGCTTTCCGCTGGCAGTCTCAACAGCTTCAATAATTGCCACAGTTGCAATTTACTTTAGCGCCAAAAAAAAGGAGCTTCTGCCATTACTTTATCTCATCATTGGTATTTTAACTTACGCAGCCCTTTCAGATTTTCTGCATATAAATGATATTCTTCAATACAGAGGGGTAAAAATATCTCTGATAGCCTTACCAAGCTTGCTAATCGTTAAAACATTCATCAAAGAGTGGAAATGGCTCAAAAAATACTTTCCTTTTCTTTTAATTGTTGTTGCAACAGCAGGATTATATTATATTTCCCGATCAGGGAATGTGTCCTTTGTATCTGAATTCGAACGAAAACTCAGAGATAGTATTGAAGGATTACTCTGGATTAGACCAAGATTCAAAGAAATAGTTGGCTATCCAGCATATTTTATGTCTTTAAGATTGAAAAAGTTCAAATGGAATTTCATTCTTGAAATCATAGGAGCAATCGCACTTCTATCTACTTTTAATACCTTTTGCCACATTAAATCACCTATGGTAGTTTCGCTTTACAGATCCATGTTTTCTATATTAGTTGGTTATTTGACTTACTGGATTGTAGGGAGAACAAAATGAAGTTGAATATTTATGATCCAGATTATCTCCTGAGATTAGAAAAATTACAAATCAGAAGAAAAAAAATTCTGAAATCACTTTCCTTAGAGGATTGGGATTTTAATATATTAAAGGTATTTCAATCCAATTTGATCGGTCCTTTAAAAACCATTATAAGAATCGAAAATCTTTTTTCTATGCAAAAAGCAGTAAAAAGGCTTCTTCACGGGAAAAAACCACTTATTATGAGACTTGAAGAATTTTCTAAAGACTTCTCATTGCCGTCCATTGCCGCTCTTGAATGGCTATTTTGGGTAAAACCTTCCCTTTACCCTCCACCAAGTACAGAAATGATCGATATGACCGGAGAAAACGATATAGAAACATTTGTTTTGAAATGTCGGCAGTTGCTGAAAAAATCAGGACTTGAAAATTTTGTTGAATTGCAAGCTGCTCTTATGAAAGCTGAAAACAGTAATATAGACTGGTTAGTCAATGAAATCAACCAATTAACGATTTATAATCTCGGTGATGTTGAAACATTTAAACAACTCTATTTAGATCTCAGTTACATTGAAAGATCATCTGTAATCGAAAAATTAAGATGTCATCCATACATCAAAGCAATTCTAACTCGTAGAATTGTTTGCCCAATGATTCTGGATGGCAGTAACATTGTTATGTACAGACAGAGGATATTCGATATCGATTTCATTCTCGAAAGAATTTCTCAGAACAAAGAATTCTACTACCCATTTTTGATAGTTTTTGACAAAAATATATTGTATTTTCCAGGGTTCACAGACTCTCCCTGGTACCACAGCCCTTCAATCATCCTGCATTCCCCGGCAGATGAACTGATAATAAAATTATCAATGCAGAAAAAGGCAATTGTTATCAGCAGTGATAGATTTTCAGAATGGAATCCAGGTATTTTGAGAATAGATCCAAGGAGGTTTTTTGAATGAAAGTTTCTGACTTCGATTACATTTTACCGGATGAATTGATAGCTCAGAACCCTGTCGAACCACGTGACACCTCACGTTTGATGATTTTGAATAGAAAAAGTAGGAATATAGAACATAGGATATTTCGAGATATAGTCGAGTATCTGAATCCTGAGGACTTGCTGGTACTCAACAACACACGTGTTATCCCAGCAAGACTTTTCGCAAAAAAAGCCAATTCAACAATTGAAGTACTTCTGGTTGAGAAAATTGGAACGAATTTGTGGAATTGCATGGTTAAACCTGGAAAAAAGGTGAAACCTGGAGATATTCTGAATTTTGAAACTTTCACTGCTGAGTGTTTATCAAAAGCTGATCAGGGAATGAGAACTTTGAAATTTGAAACCACTGATGAAGATCTTTTTAAGCTCGGTGAAGCTCCTCTACCTCCATATGTTCATTCAAAGATACCAATAGAAAGATACCAAACAATTTATGCGAAAATAAATGGTGCAATTGCTTCTCCAACAGCTGGACTTCACTTTACGGAAGAACTTTTGAGAAAAATTAAGTCAACTGGTGTGACAATTGCAGAGATAACTTTACATGTCGGAATTGGTACTTTTAGACCGGTGAAGACCCAATTTGTTCAGGATCATAAAATGCATCCAGAACGATATCAAATTAGCCAGGACACTGTTAAGTTAGTAGAAAAAACTAAACGGTCTGGTGGCCGCGTCATAGCAACTGGGACAACTGTGGTTCGAGCACTGGAAGAATATGGGATAAATGGCAAGCTTGAAGGAGAAACCAGGCTCTTCATATACCCACCGTTCAACTTCAAAATTGTAGATGCAATGATAACAAATTTCCATCTTCCCAAATCAACTCTACTGATGCTTGTTGCAGCTTTTGCTGGATATGATTTCATTATGGAGGCATACAGAGAAGCCATCGAGAAACGTTATCGTTTCTATTCTTTTGGCGATGCCATGTTTATAACATAAAAAAGCAGGTGAATTTATGGAAAACAGGCTGCGAATAGAAACAACTGCATTTTATAACAAAAACGCTTTCTTCAAAATAATAGAGCTACCATTTTCAGCGCTTGTTGAGTATTTGCAAAACAGTTTCTCGGGTGTAAGTCTCGATGTACAAATTCCAGAAAAAAACGAGTCATTTGTTGAAACAGTTGTTGATTATGAAAAGTCACTCCCAGAAGAGATCATGGAAAATATCATCTTTGCAAATCTTGACGATGAAACAGAAAAAGTCGCAGAGTATATTGCTTACAACCTTGACAATAAAGGTAAAATGCTTGTTTCAGTACAGGAGATATGTGAGAAATTTGGCGTTTCTGAACAGATCGTGAAAAGAGCAATTGATGCTATAAGAGAATCTGGTCCTGAGGGAATTCTGGATGGAAAAGTTGCAGGATATGGAGATGCCTCGATATATGTGGAACCAGATATAATAATTACTGAAGATTTAAGTGTATCTGTAAGAAGTTTTGAGATGAAAATACCTCGTAATGCTACTAAAACCCAGCTTAAGATTATCTCTTTTCTGAATGAAGCTTTAAATCACAGGAAAGAGTTGCTACTGTTTCTTGGAAAGACGTTGCTTAAAGAAAATGCGCTATTCATACTTGGAAAATCCACCTATCCGAAAAAAACTAAGATGACTGATATCGCCAATACCATGAATATAAGTATTTCGACGGTTTCAAAAGCAATCTCCGGAAAATATGTCAAAACACCCTTCAGAATCTTTGAACTTAAAACTTTTTTCGGCAGGCATGTAGCCGGTGATTATCTCACAGCCGAGATTGCAAAGATCATTCTTGAAAAAGGCAAGTCAATAACTGACAGAGAAATAACTATTATCCTGAACTCTCAAGGTATCGAAGTAAGTCGAAGAACTGTGAACAATTATAGAAGAAGGGCTGCAGAAATTTTAGAAAGGAATGGTAAATTTTGAAGGCGTTTGTATTTCTCAATGGTAGATATCTTTGGAAAGATCATCCAAAAATAGAAAAAAATGCCCTGATCATTGCTGTCGATGGAGGAGCAAATTATCTTTTTCGCCTTGGAATAGTTCCGGATATTTTCGTTGGAGATGGAGATTCTGTTCAAAAAGAAGTACTTGATGGTTTGTCAAAAAAAGGGGTGAGCATATTTCTTTATCCGGAAGATAAAGATGAAATAGACGCTGAATTAGCTATAAAAAAAGCTTTAGAATTCGGGGCAAATGAGATTATTATACATGGATGGCGTGGAGAAAGACTTGACATGATGCTGGCTCTGATATCTATTATGAGCAAGCAGAACAATGTTAAGATAATTGCAAAAGATCACGAATTGGAAATGGGCGTGGTATGTGATGAGCTTGTGCTCGAATCAAAAGCTGGCGAGAAATGGTCTATCCTGCCGGTGTGTGGCAACGCCAAATGCGTGACTTTGAGCGGCTTCAAATATGAAATCAATTGCGTTGATATGCCTTGCGAAAAGCCGTTCGGCATCAGCAACATTGCGAAAAAAAACAGAGTAAAAATTTCTGTCAAAGAAGGAAAGGTGGTTTATTTCAGATGGATAATAGAACCATCGTGATACTGGGAATAACTGGTTCAATAGGTATACAGACTGTTGAAGTAATCCAATCATTAGGTAATTTTCACATTCTGGGTGGAACATATCACAAAAATAAGGATCTGGCTGATGCCATATCACAGAAACACAATCTGAGCAACTTAATATCAACCTCCCGGGGATATGATTTAGCTATCGAAATGCTCGAAAAGCTGAGACCGGATATTACCCTTGTAGCTATACCAGGTTTTTCGAGTCTTATTCTGGCCTTAAAAGCCATAGAAGTATCGAAAAGAGTGCTCCTTGCAAGTAAAGAAGCTCTTGTTTGTGGCGGCTGGCTTATAAAAGAAAAACTGAAAAATTGTGAAACCAATCTAATTCCTGTCGATAGCGAACACACAGCATTGATGCAGATATATGAAGAACCATTTGAAGAAGTTATCATAACCTCTTCTGGAGGAGCTTTGAGAGATTGGGAACTGCACAACCTTCACAACGCAAAACCCAAAGATGTGTTGAAGCATCCTGTATGGAAAATGGGGGAAAGAATAACTGTTGACTCCGCCACGATGGTCAACAAGGCGTTTGAAGTTTTTGAGGCTTCCGAGTATTTCAACATACCAATATCGAAAATACGCGTACTTATACATAAAGAAGGCATAGTACATGCAGGCATACTTCTTTGCGACAGTACCATCAAGTTACATCTCGGCTTTGCCGATATGAAAGTTCCCATAGCTTACGCACTTACATATCCGGAGAGAAAGTATAAAAAACCTTCATGGCCTGATCTTGTGAATACAAACCTGTCGTTTGAAAATGTTGACGAAACAAGATATCCAGCTTTTAAATTATTGTATGAAATCTCCGAAAATTATGCAAAAAGAACTGCATACAACGCAAGTGATGAAATTGCTGTTCAGAACTTTCTTGAAGAAAAGATAAAATTCACGGATATACCGAAGGTTATTGAAAAGGTTGTAGAATCGACTAATGGACAGGTAAGGGATTTAAAAGATCTTATTCAAATAGATAAAGAAAGCAGAAAAAAAGCTTTAGAGGTGATCAGATGTTTGTGATATATTTTCTCCTTATTCTTGTTGGGATCATAACTGTACATGAACTGGGACATTTTATTTTTGCAAAAATATTTGGTGTTGATGTACTTGAATTTGCAATTGGTTTTGGACCAAAATTGTATGAAAAAAAAGGCAAGAAAACCGCCTTCAGAATTAATCTTTTTCCGATAGGTGGATATGTGAGGTTGGCCGGAGAAGATCCAATGGAAGAAACCCAGGAAGGAATTGTTGGGCTTTACAGCAAATCAGCCTGGCAGAGACTTTTAATCTTTTTTTCAGGGCCTCTTTTTTCAATTCTCGCTGGATACGCTCTTTTCGTAATTATTGTTGGATTCTGGGGCATACCTTCTGTAACTGTTGCTCTTGTGGAAGCAAATTCCCCTGCCTATGAAGCCGGATTAATGGCTGACGACATCATACTTTCAGTGAATGGAAAAAGAGTCTATGATACCTATACAGTCAGCCAAATTATCAGACAGGGAAAACAATTACAAATACAAGTGCTGAGAAATGGTAAAAAAATCACACTATCCGCAAAACCGAAACTATTTGATGAGTCCCATTTTCTTATTTTAAGTGATACAACTGGTAAACCTGGAGAAATCATTAAAGCTATATCAGGAAAGCCATTTGAAATGAGTAATTTTGCCGCTCTTTTAAATCAGTATATCGTGATAGATTTCGACACAACTCAATTGAAGGGACTGTTAAAACAATATCAATACGACGCTCAGAGGTATGCTCTGGGTTTTTATTTTGCAAGTGTCTCAAATATCTTTCAGAAGGCCATAGGACCTTTTCAGGAAGGCGACCAGCTTGTTTCCATAGAGGACATCAAGATTCAGAGTAGCGTGGATCTCTCCAGAATTTATCAGACGATAATTACCGGAGATGGTGGCATTTATTTAGAGATCGAAGGGAAAAAAATAGCCTGGGTACACGAAGGGTTTCCTGAGCAATTGAATGTAGAAATTCTGAGAGATGGAAAGCAAATTTTTCTCAATGTGTCGAGAGATTTGATTAAGCAAATTATGGAGAGTGCCGGGGTTTTCAAGCCATATGCTTCAAATATAAAACCCAGCAATTTCTTTGAAGCGGTTTCACTTGCAGTAGACAGGTGCAATAACCTTTTATTTTTGATGTATAAAACTCTTATCGGTGTTTTTCGCGGGCAGGAACAGAATGGCGTGGTTGGCCCGGTGGGTTTGGTAAGCCTTGTAGGAGAGGCAGTAAAAGTTGGATTAGAACAGGTTCTAACATTGATCGCCTTTATAACAATGAACATCGGTATCGTAAATCTTTTACCATTGCCTGCTCTTGATGGCGGAAGAATTGTATTTTCGCTCATTGAAATTGTGTCTCGCAGGAGAGTAGACCCAAAAATTGAAGGCATCATACATTTTGTGGGTTTCGTCATACTTATAATTTTGATGCTTTCTATAACCTTCTCGGACATTGGAAGGTTGATTGGCAGATGAGCAAAACACTAAAAATAGCAAATATTTTTCTGGGCGGTAATAATCCAGTAGTGATTCAATCTATGACAAATACAAAAACACAGGAAGTAGAGAAAACAATCAGACAGATCAATGATTTAATGTCTGCCGGCTGTGAAATGGTTAGAGTTTCAGTACCAGACCTGGAGAGTGCTCAATCAATAAAATTGATAAAACAAAAAGTGAGAATTCCAATCATAGCCGATATTCACTTCGATCATAAGCTTGCTATAGAAGCCATCAAAAGTGGTGCTGATAAAATCAGGATTAATCCCGGGAATATCGGTCCAGAGTGGAAAATCAGAGAACTTGCAAAAGTGGCCAAAGATTATGGAGTAGCGATTCGCGTTGGTTCTAACAGTGGGTCTCTAAGAAAAGATTACGAGCAAAAGCATGATCGAGCAACTGCTCTGGCTGAATCTGCTTTGAAAGAAGTTTCAATTTTGGAGAAAGAAGGATTCTATAACATCGTTATTTCTGCGAAAAGCAGTGATGTTATTGAAACAATCAAAGCAAATGAATACATATCACAAAAAGTAGATTATCCGATACACCTTGGTGTGACTGAAGCAGGTACTCACATAACTTCTACTGTGAAATCTTCAATCGCTATAGGTTATCTACTTTTAAAAGGCATAGGAGATACAATCAGAGTTTCTATATCTGGTGACCCTGTCGAAGAAGTCATAATAGCCAGAAAAATTCTTATGTCGCTCCATTTGAGAAAAGAAGGCCAAGTTATCGCCTGCCCAACATGTTCAAGATGTGAGATAAATGTGGAGCAGATAGCAAAAACAATCGAAGCACTTGTTGAAAAAAATAACCTTACTGTCGCGGTTATGGGATGTGTGGTCAATGGAATCGGTGAAGGAGGCCACGCGGACATTGGTGTGGCAGGGACAAAGAATGGAGCAGTTTTATTCATGAAAGGCAAGATTGTAAAAACAATACCGAAAGAAAAGATTGTAGAAGTCCTGACAGAGCTGATAGTGAACAGAACCGATAAATTAGGGTAATATAATCGGAATAACGTAATGATATTCTAAATACTGGAGGTGAAATGTATGGATATAAAGTTTTCAATTTCTGCAAAATCTGAGAGTGCCACAAGGGTAGCTGTGAAAGCGAGAAATTTCACAATGTATGTTGATGAGCCGCCACAACTTGGTGGAGATGACAGAGGAGCAAATCCTGTCGAGTATGTTCTTGCAGCACTGGCAGGTTGTTTAAACGTCGTCGGAAACCTTGTCGCTAAGGAAATGGATGTTAAACTGCAGGATCTATTAATAGAGATTGAGGGCACGTTGAATCCTGCCAAATTTCAAGGAAAATCATCTGAAGAGAGGGCAGGCTATAAACAAATAAATGTCAAAATGAAAGTAAAAACAGATGCTTCCCCTGAAATACTGGAAAAATGGTTGAAAACTGTGGAAGAGAGATGCCCTGTATCTGATAATCTCTCAAATCCAACCCCATTAAAGATAACCTTCGAAAAGTTCTGATAACCCCCTCACGGGGGTTTTTTTGTAATTGACACAACATACGTTCAGTGATAAACTGTCTAAGGGTTCCTTTAATTTGCTCCTGTGAGGGCAGAAAGGAGGATGTTTGTGGATCAGATCACGCTCACCGAGCAGAAAGTTGGTGGTCTAAAGTTTCTTGTGCTTTCCTTTCAACATTTTCTGGCAATGTTTGGTGCGACAGTTCTTGTACCGCTGCTTACAGGTCTTGATCCTCTTGTTGCATTATTTACTGCAGGCACCGGGACCATCGTTTTTCACCTGATAACTAAAGGGGTAGTTCCAGTATTTCTCGGTTCCAGTTTTGCTTTCATAGCTCCCATTCTCATGGTGAAGGAAAAATTCAATGACCTGTCTTTCGCAACTGGAGGAATTTTTGTTGCAGGGCTTGCCTATCTTTTATTTGCGCTGATTGTCTGGCTAATCGGGGTTGACAAAGTGAAAAAACTTTTTCCACCGATAGTCACAGGTCCTATGATAGTGGTAATAGGTCTTTCATTAAGCCCAACCGCAATAGAAATGGCAAGTTCAAATTGGTTGATAGCAATTGTCGTCTTATTCACAGTAATAATTGTCTCTGTTTTTCTAAAGGGATTCTGGAACCTGATTCCTGTTCTAACAGGTGTGGCAGTTGGGTATGGAATCTCACTCATAACAGGAGAGGTAGATACAGCCTCTATAGTCAGAGTATCCTGGTTCAGTATTCCAAAATTTATTTTTCCACGCTTTAACTGGACGGCTATTTCAATAATTGCTCCTGTGTCTATCGCAACCTTTATGGAACACATAGGCGACATTACAACGAACGGAGCGGTTGTTGGAAGAAATTTCTTTGAATATCCTGGGCTTCACAGAACATTAATTGGAGATGGGCTCGCTACTGCTATTGCAGCGATATTTGGTGGTCCGGCTAACACAACTTACAGCGAAAACACAGGGGTTCTTGCACTGACTCGAGTTTATGACCCAAGAGTATTAAGAGGAGCAGCAATATTCGCAATTATAATAGCATTTGTATCTAAATTCGGTGCCATTCTCAGATCTATTCCAACTGCTGTAATAGGTGGTATAAGTCTTGTTCTTTTTGGCATGATAGCCTCAGTTGGTATCAGAACACTTGTAAATGCCAGAGTCGATTTTTCAAAACCAAAAAACCTTTTAGTAGCATCACTGATACTTACGATAGGAATAGGAGGAGCATCTTTAAAGATCGGATTGATTGAACTGAAAGGTATTAGCCTTGCTGCTATTATTGGAATAATTGCAAATTTGATAATGCCTGATAAACAGAATTAAACAAAAATATTATTTGAAAAGGCGGCTTTCAAGCCGCCTTTTTTTGATAAAATTTAATATCGAAAGGATGTGATTTTACGAATATAAAAAGAGCTTTGATAAGCGTCTGGGACAAAACAGATATTGCTAAATTTGCAAAAAAACTCACTGACATGGGAATAAGAATCACCGCGACATTTGGAACATGGAAATATTTGAAAGAACAGGGAATTAATGTGGCTAATATTGACCAAATTACAGGGTTTTCAGAGCTTTTAAATGGTAGAGTGAAGACCATCCATCCGAAAATTTTTGCCGGAGTTCTTGCTCAACTATCAAACAAAGAGCATTTAGAACAACTCTATAAACTGGGTGCCGAGCCGATAGATATGGTTGTGATTAATTTCAGACCAATCGAAAAGTCATCTGATGAAAAAACCCTGTTTGATAGCATTGATATAGGTGGTGTGGCCCTTTTAAGAGCCGCTGCCAAAAATTACAGAGATGTTGTTCCTGTATGCGACCCAGAAGATTATGACGAAATTCTCAAATCAATAGATACATGTGGAGATGTTGTTTTACAACACAGGAGAAAATTATGTGCAAAAGCATTTCTTGTGTGTTCAAAGTATGATGCAAAACTTTTTGAGATTCTTAGAGAGCTTTTCGCTGTAGATTTATGATAAAATTCTTGATGTGTTCACAAAAACTAAAAAATCGAGGTTGTACTAACCTTGAATTTCTTAGAAATGGTCTTTCCAAATAAATGTTTGTTATGCGGAAAAAATATCAAGATCACAGAACTACTGTGCCAATCTTGCCTCTCAGAGCTTTTCCGAGGTCCTGTGCCGTTACGAGAAAAAAATGAATTTTTCGATGTATATTTCTATGGTAGATATGAATCCATGCTCAAAAAATTGATCCTCGTTTACAAAAACGGACACCACTGGAGATTGTACAAACTAATCTCACAACTGTTACTTAAAACTATTACACGCTACCAGCATGATGCCGATTTTGTTACATGGGTTCCCTCGAGTTTCTCTTCTCTTGAAAGTCGTGGTTTTGATACAATGGGGTTGATTGCTAAATCAATTGGAAAATCATTAAATATCAAAGTCGTAAAAATTCTTGATTCCTATGCAAAATCAACTAAAAAAGGTATGTCCGTTTCTGAAAGACTTGCTCTGGCTAAGGAATCTTTCACATACATCAGAAAAATGTACGGAAGGTTTATACTAATTGATGATGTATACACCACTGGTTCAACAGTCAAAGAGTGCGTCAATTTACTCAGAAAATCTGGTGTTCAGAAAGTCTATGTGTATTGTGTCGCAAGGGCGTAGAGGAGGTGCAATTTGTGTCAGTTCGTACAAAAATTATTCTTATTACCGTGGTTTTCGTGGTGATTTCTGTAACAGTGGTTACCGTATTAAACATTTTCACCACAAAAGATCGATTGATGAGTTTTGCGCTCAGTGCAATTGAGCAAAAGGTAGATAGGGAAGCTTTGGTTTTGGATCACTGGTTTATGCAAAGAGAGTCTGAACTTGCAAATGCAGCTTCAACTTTTGAAAGCTATTTGATGCTCTTTGAAAAATCCATGGTGAGCATGGCCCTTAAATCACACGCGGATACATTTAATAAACTCGGATTTTCGGATTACATACTTGCTAACACATCTGGCAAAGCGTTCACATATAAGGATGAAGAAGAGACTGATGTATCAAGTTACAGATTTTTTCAAGCAGTAGTTTCAGAAAACAAAGATTTCTTTGTGCAGGATAATTTTGATTGGAAAGGTGTTAGATCAGTTGCCCTGGCCTCAAGGGTGATATCTTACGATGGGAGCACTGCTGGCGTATTAGTGTCGATAATACCTCAAGAACAATTCTGGTCGATGATAGAATCATGTACCTATGGAGAAACAGGATATAGTTATCTCGTCAACAATGCGGGAATGGTGATTGCTCACCCTGCAAAGGAGTACATTGGAAAAACCTTGAGCCAGATAAGCGATTCTTTGTCTATTATCGAAAAAATTGCTATGACAGGCGATTCTACAAGTACAGAATATGTTTTTAATGGAGATAGAAGGGTAGCAGCTTTTTCACCAATAAAATCTGCTGGATGGGGTTTATTTCTGACTCTGCCACACAAGGAAATAAGCTCAGTTTTCACTGAAACGCTCTGGATAACCCTGACTGTAGCAGCATTAGTTATAGGAATAAGTGTGGTTGTTGGAATTATTTTTGGACGCAGAATCACAAAACCTCTTACGTTGCTGACATCGAACGCTCAACGCGTTGCCCAGGGAGATCTGAGCGCATCACAGACCTTTGAAAGCAAAGATGAAATAGGCGAGCTTTCCAGAGCTTTCACGGCTGTAAGTGATAGCCTGAAAGAAAGCATTGTGAAAATCAAAAATCTCGGTTTTCAGATGGAACAATTTTCCAAAGACTTAAAACTCAGCATTGAGAATACTATCAGATTATCTGAAGAAGCAAAATCGTCCGCAATAACAGTTAACGAAAATGTCGAAGATATATCCTCTTCGATTGAAGAAGTCAACTCTGGCATGGAAGAAGTAGCATCCGGCGCCGAGAACACCGCTAAGCATGCTTCAACACTTGCTGAAAATTCCGAAAGAGTTCGATCAACCACAATCAAAACGGAGGAATCTATGAAACAACTTGCAAAAGCCATGGAAAAAGCAGCTGCAGAAGGCCAGATGTCTATGAGAGTTGTTCAAGAACTTGTCGATCTATCAAATCGAATAGGAGAAATTACAGATGTCATTTACAATATAGCTGAACAAACCAATCTCTTAGCGCTCAATGCGGCAATAGAGGCAGCCAGAGCAGGGGAAGCAGGCAAGGGATTTGCGGTAGTTGCTGACGAAATAAGAAAACTTGCTGAAGAAAGCAGAAAAGCTACACAGGAAGTAGCTGATACCCTGAAGAAAATAAAATCTCAAACAGAACTTGTAGCTAAGGGCGGTCAGGAAGTTGTGAATCAGCTACAAAATTCAATGATTACGTTGAAAGAAAGCGTCGATCAAATGGAAAGCATGGTTAAAAGTGTCGAAAGTTTCGTTTCAATGACAAACGATTTAGCAGCGACCAGCCAGGAGCAAAGCGGCGCTGTGGAAGAAATAAGCAGCGCGATTGATCGAATTTCAAAGAATACAGAAGAAGTTGTAAAAATTATGGATAAAATGGCCGATGCAATTTCAAGCCAGGCAGAACAGACGCAAGGTCTAACAGAAAAAATTGATGAAATGGTTCAAACAGTTGAAGAATTGAGAAATCTTTCTGATCGCTTCAAAGTTTGATGGAGGTGAGAGATTTTGACAGCTTACATCATAAGAAGACTTTTGCTTTTGCCGTTGATATTATTTGGAATATCGCTGATAGTATTCGGGATGGTTCAAAGTCTTGGTTCTGACAGACTTCTGGCAGCATACGTAAATCCCGGACTGCTTGACAAATTAACGCCCAACCAGTTAGAGAAAATAAAAGAAAAATACGGTCTTACTGATCCGGTCGTTATGAGATATCTAAAATGGCTTAAAAATACCCTCTCTGGTGATCTCGGATGGTCGGTTGTTGGCAAAGAACCTGTAAAAGATGCTATATTGAACAGGTTGCCATGGACTGTCGAACTTGCGCTATATTCGATTATACCTGTTGTGTTTGTTGGTGTGTGGCTTGGAATAATAGCCGCTGTGAATAGGGACAAATTCGTGGATCATTTTGTTCGAATTTTTGCAGTTATTGGCTGGAGTTTTCCAGATTTCGTGTTCGGCTTGGTTGTTCTGATGGTTTTTTACAGTGTTCTTGGATGGTTTCCTCCAGGAAATCTGAGTTTCTGGGCAGAGGCTGTGGTGAAATCGCCAGAATTCAACAGGTATACGTCTTTAATAACCATTGACGCTTTATTAAATGGAAGATTCGATGTTTTTGTCGATGCATTACGTCATTTAATTGCTCCGATAATGACCCTTTCTTGGCTCTGGTGGGCCTACCTTTTAAGAATAACACGTTCAAGTATGCTCGAAGTCCTTACGAAAGAATACATAAGAACAGCCCGAGCAAAAGGACTGGCAGAAAACGTGGTTATACACAAACACGCAAGAAAAAACGCGATGATACCTGTTGTAACAGTTGGAGGGGCTATGGTCATACAGCTTTTCGCAGGAACTGTGATCGTAGAAATGGTCTTTAACAGAACCGGTATGGGAAGTTTTACAGCAACTGCGGCTACCCAGCTTGATTATGCATCTATCATGGCTTCAACCCTTTTTTATTCCCTGATACTTGTTGTGGGTAATCTTATAATTGATATACTTTATGCTGCTATAGATCCAAGAATACGCTTTAGTTGAGGAGGTTTTGATGTGAGAACAGAGACCAGAAGAATCATAAAAAAGTTATTGAGAAATCCATCAGCTGTTCTTGGTTTTTCGCTACTTATTTTTTTTGCAATAGTAGCGATATTTGCTCCGCTGATATGCCCTCCTCAATCGTATGATCCGTACATGATACCGATAGTAACCTGGGACAAAACTCCACAACCACCTGCTGAAGGGCACCCATTTGGGGTAATAGATGGTAGGGACATATTCTACGGAGTTGTATGGGGTACAAGAACAGCTTTTAAAGTAGGACTGATTGTAACGCTTGTATCAACACTTATTGGACTGATAATAGGTTCAATTGCGGGGTATTTTGGAGGATGGCTTGATGAAATTTTGATGAGAATCACAGATATCTTTCTCTCTATCCCGTATATACTGGCAGCTATAGTTGTCACTGCTTTTCTTGGAATGGGACTGGACAAAGTTATGATATCTTTAACAGTCTTTGGTTGGATGGCAACCGCAAGGTTAATAAGAGGAAACATACTTCAGGTAAGAGAAGAACAATATGTGTTAGCAGCACGTGCTCTTGGTGTGAACGATTATCTGGTAATCCTTCGTCATGTACTTCCGAATACTATATTTCCCGTTGTAATACAAGCTACAATGAGAATAGGATCTCTGGTGATCACCGCGGCAGCACTCAGTTTCCTCGGCCTCGGTGCACCTGTGGGATACGCTGACTGGGGAGCTCTTTTGAATTTTGCAAGAAACTGGCTTCTCGGTGCCTCGGGGGAAGCTTTCAAATACTGGTACGCGATAGTATACCCCGGAACAGCTATGGTGCTTTTTGTACTTGCGTGGAATCTTGTTGGTGATGCTTTGCGAGACGTCTTTGACCCGAGACTCAGAGGATGAGGAGTGATACTGTGAACGAACCGATACTAACTGTGAAAAACTTGAAGACGTATTTCTATACCGAAGACGGTGTAGTAAAAGCTGTTGATGGTGTCGATTTCGAAGTTTATCAAGGAGAGACTCTCGGCATAGTTGGAGAATCAGGTTGTGGAAAAAGTGTTACATCCCTCTCTGTACTTAGAATCTTAGATGAAAAGGGGAAAATAGTTGATGGCTCAATAATTTTCAACGGGATTGATTTAACAAAAATACCAGAGGAACAGATGAGAAAAATAAGAGGCAAAGACATTGCAATGATTTTTCAAGAACCAATGGTTGCACTAAATCCCGTTTTTACGGTAGGAGAGCAGATAGTTGAGGCTATAGTACTTCACCAGAAAGTAGATGAAACAACCGCAAAAAAAATGGCTGTTGATCTATTGAGAAAAGTCGGCATACCTGAGCCGGAAAAGAGAGTTGATGAATATCCCCATGAGCTCTCAGGAGGGATGAGACAAAGGGCAATGATTGCAATGGCATTATCATGCAGGCCAAAGATTTTGATAGCAGATGAACCAACTACAGCCCTTGATGTCACTATCCAGGCTCAAATAATGGATCTGATGAAACAGCTGCAAAAAGAGTACGGTATGGCAATCGTTTTGATTACCCACGATATGGGAGTAATCGCTGAAAATGCAAATAGAGTAGCAGTTATGTACGCCGGAAAAGTTGTTGAATATGCAGAAGTTAAAACATTATTTGGTGATCCAAAACACCCATATACCTGGGGATTGCTGCACGCTATTCCAAGGCTTGATATAGAACAAACTCGTCTGTACAACATACCTGGTGTTGTACCAAACCCGTTGAAATTCCCATCAGGGTGCAAATTCAATCCAAGATGTGAATTTAAAGAAGAAAAATGTACAAAAGAAGAACCGGAACTTGTTGAAGTTGCCAAAGGGCATCTTGTGAGATGTTTTTTCTGGCATAAAGTTGAAGAAGCAAAGAAAAAAGAGGTTGGTGAGGTAGGATGAAACCAATAATAAAAATTGAGCATCTTGTAAAATATTTTCCAATTAGAGCAGGGGTTTTCAAACGTGTTGTAGCTCATGTTAAAGCCGTTGACGATGTTTCATTTGATGTATATGAGGGAGAGACCCTCGGGCTCGTTGGAGAATCTGGATGTGGAAAAACCACAATTGGAATGACTCTGCTTCGACTTTACGAACCGACTTCCGGAAGAATCGTTGTGGAAAATGAAGACACTACATATCTTTTTCTTCCAACACACAGGGCAAAAAAATATTTGAGGAAAAATTACATTCAAAGATTCCGAAGATTGGCTGAGGAGAAAGGTTCATCGAAATCTGTCATTGAGTCACTGAGTGGCGTGGACAGACATTATGCTGAACTTTATTTTGATCATTCAAAAGAATCTGATTCAAAATTTATCTCATTACTTCTTTCGAATGTAGACGAAAAACGAAAAAAATTCAGAAGGGATTTGCAAATTGTTTTTCAAGATCCTTACAGCTCTCTAAATCCTCGCATGAGAGTGAAAACCATCGTCGGTGAAGGACCTGTAACACATAAACTTGTCCATGGCGAAAAACAGGTCATCGAGAAAGTGAAATCTGCGTTGGAAGATGTCGGAATAAGTGGCGAATATATCTATAGATTTCCGCATGAATTTTCAGGGGGGCAGAGACAAAGAATAGGCATCGCCCGCGCATTAGCCTTGTCTCCAAAACTTATAATAGCCGACGAAGCAGTTGCGGCTTTAGATGTATCAATTCGCTCGCAAGTAATCAATTTGATGAAAGACCTCCAGAAAGAGCACAAACTTACCTATCTGTTCATCTCACATGATCTGTCAGTGATAAAGTACATTTGTGACAGAGTCATAGTAATGTATCTTGGAAAGATTGTTGAATCTGCTCCAAAAAAGACATTATTTGATAATCCTCTCCACCCGTATACGCGGGCTTTGATGAGCGCTATACCTATACCAAATCCAAATGTGAAAAAGGAGCGCATAATCCTTAAGGGAGATGTACCAAGTCCGATAAATCCACCTTCAGGTTGTCGTTTTCATACAAGATGCTTCATGGCAGTAGATAAATGCTCTGCAGTGGAACCGGAACTCAGAGAGATCGAACCAAATCACTATGTGGCATGTCATATAGTGAGATCAGATGAGAAGTAAGTTAAGCTGGATAGCTGTTTTGACGATAGTTGCTTTATTGCTTGTTTTTTATAGAATCACAAATCCGGGAGAACTTACTGTACAGTTCAAATGTTCTGAACGACTTCGTGAGTCAGTAAGATTGTCTCTTGAGAAGCTTGGTGTTCCATACATGGAGAAAGATTCTGGGCAAATAGATATGATCGTATTTGACGATAAAATAATTTATTCGAACCAAATATATAGACTTACATGGAACAGTGAACTTGCAAAACAAGTTGAAGACATGGTATTATCCTTTATCATTGAAAGAGAAAATGTATCGATCAAGACGAAGTCTTTCCCTTTTGTACAAATGATAGAGATCACTTTTGCTAACAAGAAATCTACATTTGTTGTAAAACCAAAGGATTATTTTGATTTCAACAATATTGTATACGTGGTTATAAAGAGTATTCTTGGAAAAGGTGAAAATGTTTTCGAAAACGGCTATCTTTTGATACCATTATCTGTAGAAGAAATTGATGGTGATATTTCTTTTTCATTTGATACGAAAAATTCAGAAGCGGTTTTGTCAACAGAATCGGGAGGGAAATGAAGTTGGACAAAGTCTTATCTGTTAGAAATCTTTCGACATATTTCTATATGGACGAAGGCGTTGTCGCAGCTGTCGATGATGTGAGTTTTGATCTGTCACCCAAAGAAGTTTTAGGAATTGTGGGCGAAACAGGTTCTGGAAAGAGTGTCACGGTAAAATCTATTATGAGGCTTATCAAACCACCAGGCAAGATAGTTAGAGGAGAGATAATCTACAAAAATCAGGATATTCTTAAGCTTGATGAAAAAGAAATGTATAAGATTCGAGGAAAAGAAATAAGTATGGTCTTTCAAGACCCTATGACTTCTTTAAATCCACTCTATACAGTTGGGGATCAATTAATAGAAACAATTGTGCAGCATCAGAAAGTATCAAAACAGGAAGCCTATAAGAGGGCCGTTGAAATGCTCGGACTGGTTCAGATTCCAGAACCAGAGAAAAGAATGAAATCATATCCATTCGAATTCAGTGGTGGAATGAGGCAAAGAGTCGTAATTGCTATTGCTCTGAGTTGCAATCCATCTGTTCTTATAGCAGATGAACCAACCACTGCTCTTGATGTTACTATCCAGGCTCAGATTCTGGATTTGATGAAAAATTTGCAGCAAACACTTAATACTGCTACAATTTTTATCACACATGACTTAGGAGTTATTGCATCCATGGCCCACAGAATTATTGTTATGTATGGAGGCAAACAAATGGAAATAGGAAATTCGGACGATATATTCTACAACCCTGCTCACCCTTATACACATATGTTGTTAAGAAGTATTCCACGTGTTGACAAAAGAATAGATCGGCTTGAGCCAATACCCGGGCAACCACCAAGGATGATAGATATTCCAAAAGTATGTCCTTTCCTTCCAAGGTGTCCGAGAAACATTGATAAATGTAATGAAACAATACCAGAAATGGTAGAGATATCACCTGATCACTTTGTGCGCTGTTTCAATCCATTTGGAGGTGGCAAAGAAGGTGCCTGAAATTCTTTTGAATGTGCAGGGGCTAAAGAAATATTTTCCCATAAAGCAAGGGTTTCTGGTAAAAAAAGTCGTGGCTCAGATAAAAGCAGTTGATGACGTAAGTTTTGAAATAGTGAAAGGAACTACTTTTGCTCTGGTTGGAGAATCTGGATGTGGAAAGACGACAGCCGCAAGGACTATTTTGAGATTAACAGATCCAACTTCCGGGGAAATTACTTTCGATGGAAAAGACATTTCAAAACTCCGTTATAAAGACCTTCTTCCATTCAGAAGGAGAATGCAGATAGTTTTTCAAGATCCAATGGGTTCACTAAACCCAAGAATGACTGTTGGACAGATCGTTACAGAACCCATGTTGTTTCATGGTGTTGTTAAAACAAAGCAGGAAGCTTATGAAAAAGCCAAGGAATTGATGGAGATGGTTGGATTAAAAACTTTTCATCTCGATAGATATCCACATCAATTCAGCGGTGGACAAAGGCAGAGAATTGCCGTTGCGAGAGCTATTTCTATAGAACCGGAGTTTCTTGTACTTGACGAACCAACCTCTTCTCTTGATGTTTCTGTACAAGCTCAAATAATAAACCTATTTCTCGAATTTCAGGAAAAGTTCGGTTTTACCTATTTGTTCATATCACACAACTTGGGACTCGTAAGATTTATAAGCGACACAGTTGGTATAATGTATCTTGGTAGGATAGTTGAGCTGGGTGATACCGATGAGATTTTTGATGAACCACTTCATCCTTATAGTAAAGCTTTGCTTTCTGCTACACCAATACCAGATCCAAAAGTGGAAAAAGCAAGGCAGAGGATTATCCTTAAAGGAGGAGTGCCAAGTCCTATTTCAAGACCAAGTGGATGTTTCTTCAATCCAAGATGTCCGTATAAATTGGAAATTTGTGAGAAAGAGTATCCAGAATTCAAAAAAATATCTCAAAATCGCTGGGTGGCATGCCACCTGGTGAAATAGGGGGTGTTTTAGGATGAAAAAGTTTCTTGTGGTAGTATTTGCTGTGTTAATCTTCGTATCGGTTTTTGCAGCCGAAAAATACGTGTACTTTGACGAAAACACACCGTACTTAGGTGCTAACGCGACAGGAAAATACGGCGGTACACTCATCATCCCATCGCTTGGAAGTGGTCCAAAAACGATGAATGCGGTCGTTGCACAGGAAACAAGTTCCACAGATGTCATTAACAGATTCATGGGGACATTGATCCAGCTTGATAATTATGCGAGAATGCACCCTGCTCTGGCAAAAAAGTGCGAGTTAGAAGTTACAGACGATGAAAAAATGATCATCACACTCTGGTTAAGAGAAGGAGTAAGATGGTCTGATGGCACACCTTTTACAGCAGATGATTTTGTTTTCAGCATGAATGAAATTTATTGCAACCCCGATATACCAAATGACATGGCTGATCTTCTTGAAGACTCACAGGGAAGATTGCCTGTCGCGGAAAAAGTTGATGATTATACTGTTAGAATAGTCTATCAAGAACCATACAGACTTGCTGTTAGATATGCCGCCGGTATTCGGATATTTCCAAAACATATAGCTGAGCCGTGGGTAAAAGAAGGAAAATTCAAAGAAATGTGGACAGTAGAATCAATCAATAAGAGAGAACTTGTGGGACTCGGACCATATATACCAGTCGAATATGTACCAGATCAATACGTAAGATTAGAAAGAAATCCTTATTATTTCAAAAAAGATGCAAATGGTCAACAGCTTCCTTATCTGGATGGGCTTGTGTTCAAAATTATACCCGACCTGAACGCTATCAGACTTGCTTTTGAAAACGGAGAAGTTGACGTTTACGGAGTCACCGCGCAATTCTATCCGGATATTAAAAACAAGGCAAAAGAAAAGGGCTGGATAGTTGGAACAGGTGGGCCAACATTTGGTACAACTTTCCTGACACTTAACTTCAATTGTCCGGATCCTGTCAAAAGAAAATGGTTCAGAAATGAATTTTTCAGAAAAGCAATAGCCTACTCTATGGATAAAGATGCAATGATAGATACACTGATGGCTGGACTCGGTACGGCACAATGGGGACCCATAAGCGCAGCTGCAGCGGCTTACTACAACGATGACGCTCTGAGAAAATACCCGTATGATCTTGACTATGCTCGTATGATGCTCCAAATGGGCGGCTTCAGCTGGGATAAAGATGGTAATCTTATAGACGAAGATGGCAACAAGGTTGAGTTTATACTCATGACAAATGCTGGAAACACCACCCGAGAGGGTGTATGTAATATACTCAGAGACGAACTCTCTAAACTTGGAATAAAAGTCACTTTCTCTCCGATAGATTTCAATACACTGGTTCAGAAACTGGTTTCAACAGGTGATTGGGAGGCAATCGTTATTGGTCTCACCGGCTCAGATGAGCCTCAAGGTGGAGCAAATGTCTGGAAGTTGGATGGCGCTTTGCACTTCTGGAACTACAGCCCGGAGGTCAAAGATTTTGTGAGCCCAGACATCTATGAAGTACCTGAATGGGAAGCAGAGATAGACAGAATATTCACAGAGAATGTCAGAATTCTTGATCAACAAAAAGTTTACGAAATGTTCTCAAGATACCAAGAACTTGTTTCTGAACATCTTCCACTTATTTACACAATCCAGCAGCTGTACCTGTATGCATATACAGATAAACTTCACAACGCAGAGCCAACTGCCTTTGGTGGTATTTGGGCCTGGAACGAAGAATGGATCTGGAAAGAACAATAAAAAATCTGGTGGGGCTAAGGCCCCACCATGTCTAACGAGGTGATATAGTTTGCTCAAATACATAGGTAGAAGACTTGTAATATCAATTCCAGAGCTTCTTGTAATTACTATGATGATATTTTTGATCATGTATGCTGCACCAGGAGATTTTCTTGACCAGTACAGGCTCGATCCATCTGTTTCGCAAAAGCAACTTGAAGCAATGGAAGAAGAATTTGGTTTAAATAAACCTCCCGTAATCCAATACCTCGTATGGTTGAAAAATTTGCTTAAAGGAAATTTAGGTTATTCTTTTTCCTACCGTAGACCCGTTTCAGATCTTATCTGGGAACGTGTTGCTGCAACGCTTATTCTCTCTTTGATTTCGCTCGCAAGTTCCTGGATTTTTGGCATCGCACTCGGTGTCTTTTCTGCCCTGAAAAAATACTCATTTGCAGATAAATTGCTGACTTTCCTGGCTTTTGCCTTTGTTGCCATACCAGAATTCTTCTTAGGACTTGTAATGCTGTATTTTGCTGCGAAATCAGGATGGTTTCCTATTTCAGGTATGAAATCTGTGTATTATTCTTCTCTAAGTACATGGGAAAGGTTCAAAGACATATTATGGCATTTAATCCTGCCGGCGACTGCTTTGAGTTTAGGCTCATTCGCTGGTTTGATGAGATATATGAGAGGTTCATTACTTGATGTATTGAATGAAGATTACGTTACATTTGCTCGGGCTAAAGGTATGCCTGAGCGAGTAGTAATATTTAAACATGCGATGAGAAATGCAATAAACCCGATGATAACATTTCTTGGTTTCAGTATTTCTGGATTACTTGGAGGTGCTTTGTTTATCGAGAACGTCTTTGGTTGGCCAGGAATGGGAAGACTTATATACCAAGCATTGATTCAACAAGATATGTATATAGTTATGGCAAGTGGTCTGATCAGTGCCATTCTTTTGGTTATCGGCAATCTTGTTGCGGATATTTTGCTTGCACTGGTTGACCCGCGCGTTAGATTGAGTTGATAAAGGAGGATTTAGATGGCTCAGGCGAAAAACAACCAGAAGATAGAATTTGAA
Source organism: Pseudothermotoga lettingae TMO (assembly GCF_000017865.1). Classification (GTDB taxonomy): domain Bacteria; phylum Thermotogota; class Thermotogae; order Thermotogales; family DSM-5069; genus Pseudothermotoga_B; species Pseudothermotoga_B elfii. Next base: position 656,241 of record NC_009828.1, on the reverse strand, counting down.
GAAAAATATATGACCAGAGGCCAGCTTATCTGGCGTGCTTTTCTCAGACACAAGCTTGGAGTGATTTCCCTTGGCATTTTGATAATCTTGTACATGCTCGCGCTATTTGCAGACTTTTTCTCTCCTTATAATCCGATAGATCAATCGCTAAAACATACTTATGCCCCACCAACGAGAATTCATAGATCTTACAAAGGAACAAAGACAAAAGCTTATATCCTCCCGGTAATCACCTACGTTGACAAAGTTACCTATGAGAGAAGTTATAAGGAAATGATCTTTCCCAGGAGATTGGTCGTGGAAAATGCTGACGGTTCAACAGCAGTTTATGAAATTGGGAATGATGGTGTCGAGAGTTTCAAATTTTCTATAAATACTGTGGAAAGCATTAAAGTCAACGGAGAATGGCATGATGTGAAAAAAACACCAAAGATTTCTGATTACTTCCTTTTTGACTACAACGAAGAAACACTCACAAAAGGCACTGGCAGAATTGAAACTTCATCAGCCGTTGCAAAAGAAATGTATTTCAAAAACTATGGCAGTAGATTTGGATTAACTGATGAAAATCAAATAGAAGCTGTTGCAATAACTGAAATACTCGACACAATTGTTGTAAAAAAGAATGGAAAATTCGAAATGATAAAAGGCAAAGTGATTGATTATGATTATAAAACCTACCCCGTCAAATGGTTCGCCAAAAGCTGGAAAGGAAAGCTCTTATGGATTTTCCCCATGAACCTTCACCTATTCGGTGTGGATAATTACGACAACAATCAATATGTTAGATTTTATATACTTGGAGCAGATCTTTACGGAAGAGATGTCTGGTCAAGAATAGTTTTTGCCTCAAGGATTTCTCTTTCCATAGGAATTATAGGAATGGTTATAACATTTGCTCTGGCTTTGTTTTTTGGCGGAGTTTCCGGGTATTATGGTGGTCTTATTGATGAAGGGTTGATGAGATTTGCAGAAATAATCATGTCAATACCTGGATTTTATTTGATGATCATGTTGCGTGCTATGCTCCCACTTGATTTACCATCTACTCAGATATACATATTGCTGGTTTTCATCTTATCATTCATAGGATGGGCGGGTACTTCCCGTGTCATAAGAGGTATGGTTCTTTCGATAAGGCAAAGAGAGTTTGTGGAAGCAGCTATAGCTATAGGATTACCAAATAGAAAAGTGCTTGCAAGACACGTCTTACCCAACACAGCAACTTATTTAATTGTGAATGCAACATTGAGAATTCCAGGTTATATTCTCGGTGAAGCAGGTTTGAGTTTCTTGGGATTGGGAATCAGAGAGCCTTCCGCTTCATGGGGATTGATGCTGGCTCAAGCTCAAGATGTTTACGTTATGACTAAAGCACCATGGCTTTTGATACCAGGTATTTTCATTTTTATCACGGTGATATCATTCAATTTTGTTGGTGATGCTTTACGCGATGCACTTGATCCAAGATCTCTTGGATAAAGCGGCTCACTTTGGCCGCTTTATTTTTTGGCATGCATCTTTGCAAATTTTTGAGAGATTCTGATAATATCACCTGCACCGACAAAAAGATAGATTGTATTTTCCTGAAGCTGGAAATTCTCAATTAATAAATCCGCATCGGCAACGTACTGCGCTTTTTTACCATAACTGACCAAACCATCTGCAATGACCTTCGAGGAAATCTGGGGAATTGTTTGCTCAAATGCACTGTAAACCTCTGTAATATATATCTCGTCAGCATCCTTGAGGGCTTTCGCAAAATTTCCATCTTCTCTCATCAATCTGCTATATCTGTGTGGTTGGAAGATAACTACTCTTTTCTGAGAAGGGAAAACTTCCCGTGTTGTAGAAAGCAAAGATTTTATTTCATCTGGCGTATGCGCATAATCATCTATCATGTAAACTTTTCGTTTTTCATCTATAACCGTCACCGTGAATCTTCTGTAAGTTCCCGTGAAATCTTCAAGCGCCTTTAAAACTTCCTCAACTTCGTGTCCAGCGCTCCACAATAATGTGATTACTGCCATTGCATTTAAAATATTGTGTTCACCGGGTACCTTTAAAGTCAAGTTGTATTCTTTTCCGTTGATTTCTATCTTCGCAAATTGAAACAATCCATTTCTATTTCTATCTATCAACCTGCATGTGCTATTTATCGATTTGCCGAATGTCCACGTTCCAAGATCAGAAGTATTTTCATCTTCAGAGAAGGTAACTACACTTTTGCGAGTACTCATTACTACTGACCTGAAACAATCTCTATACAATTGTCTATCACCGCTGTAGTTTTCAAGATGATCGCCACGGGCATTTGTTATGATCATGTAATCCGGGGAAAAGCGTGAAAATTCTGGTTGGCTTTCATCAAGTTCATAAACATATGGACCTTTACCAGGACGGTAATTACCGAATTCAAGTGATCTATGGATACCACCTAAGAACACTGTTGGATCCTCTCCAAGAACCTTTAAGCAGTGCGCAAGCATTGCTGTTGTTGTTGTTTTTCCATCTGACCCGGTAACTGCAAACTGGGTTTTGCCATTGTTCAAAATATCATACAAAAATTCGAATCTGCTCACAACCCTGATGCCATTAGAACGTGCTCTTATTATCTCGGGATTGTCAGAATGTACAGCGGGGGTATGAACAACTATGTCAGGATATAGCCAGTTATTATAGTTGTGTCCTATAAAAATCTTCACGCCAAGTTTTCTCAAAATCTCTGTTTGTTCGCTTTCGTATATATCAGAACCGTAAACATCCTCGCCAATTAATCTGCTGTGTAAAGCTAAAGAGCTCATTCCAATACCACCAATTCCCACAAAATGAATTCTCATTTCAATTCCTCCAGGATAGTTTTTGCTATTATTTCTGCTGGATTGATTTTCATCTTTGGCTTTTTATCCATCTCCAAAACTTGATAAAGTTTTTTCAACAGAGTTGAAACAGTAGCATCGCATTCTTTAAGCACCAAAGCTTTTCCCATTTTTTCAATTTCAAGTGCATTATAAAGCTGATGTGATCCTGTTGCGCCATCCCATGGTACCAGAATGCCTGGTAAACCATAATATAACATCTCACCAATTGTTGTAGCACCTGCCCGTGCTATGACTGCCCTGGCACCTTTCCAGGCAGCAGATGCGTTGTATATGTAATCAACAGCTTTAACATTTTCAAAGATTGACAATCTATCTACCCATTCTTTACTTCCTGTACTGTGGACGAATTTCAAGTTGTGCTCAACTTTGTAAACTTCCTCCATCAAGTTATTTATAAATTCACTGCCTCTGCTACCTCCTAAAACAAGAACGTAGTCTTTTCCAAACAACATTTCTTCATTGTCCTTCTCTCTCACCGGATTTCCTGTAACTAAAATTTTGTTTCGCACGGATTTTGGAAAAAACTCAACAGTTTTATCGAAGGCTACAAAAATTTTCTTAGCTGATAGACTCAAAGCCTTATTTGCAAGTCCTGGTACCACATTCTGTTCTTGAATAAAAAAAGGTTTCTTCAATTTTTTACAAACCTTTCCAACTGGATAAGATATGTATCCACCTGTCATCAGACCAAAGTCACACTGTTTAATTTCCAAGGCTATAATACTCTCGGATTGAGAAATTTTCAATAGCCTGGTAAAATTACTTGGTTTCCATATAGGTCTTTCAAGTCCCTTCAAATCAATTTTTATCAATTTATACTCGGGATGTTCTAATGGTAATATCTTGCTTTCGATTCCCTTTTCTAAACAAAAATATGTGACATTTAACTTTTTCATTTCAGCCAATTTTTCAAGAATAGAAACTGCTGGGTAAAGATGTCCTCCTGTACCTCCACCCGCTGCAGATATTCTCAAGGTTCTTCACTTCCCCGTGTAAGTATGTTTATAACTATACCAAGACCTGCCATCATAGTCACAATAGAACTCCCACCATAGCTCATGAATGGCATGGTAACTCCTGTTACAGGTAGTGTACCTGTGACTACTCCAAGGTTAACCATGACCTGTAACATGATCAAAAACGAAAAACCAGAAATATAAGCTGTTGCAAAAGTATCTTGTAATTTTTCTGCGTGTTTCAAAAGCAAAGCAATTAAAATAAAAAACAAAATAATAATCCCCAGAATGCCAATTAATCCAAGCTCTTCACCAACAGCCGCAAGTATAAAATCAGAAACCACAGCAGGCACAGAAACTTTTACCTCACCTATGCCAAGTCCTTTACCAGTCAATCCACCTTCTCTTATAGCCTGAAGAGCTTTTGAAACCTGTTCTGGTACCTGACCGTTTATAAATGTTCTGAGTCGCCAAATCTGATAATCTTTCAAAATAATTCCTGTTTTACCAGCTATGTAAAATACACTAAATAAACCAAGAAGAGTAAGAAATATATACCTCCCTTTCGTCCCATGAGAATAAAGCATTAACAAAGCCAGAAATATGAATATCATCGTCGTGCTCAAATCTGGTTCTAATACTATGAGAGCAAAAAAAGGAAAACTGTACAGAAGGGGTTTCAGAAAACCACTCACAAACTCTCCCATTCGCTCTTTGTTTTGAGAGATATAAGTTGCTATGATTATAATGAAAATAATTTTTGCAAACTCTGAAGGTTGAAAATTAGCACCTGAAATACTCACCCACCTTCTGGAACCGTTAGCACCGGGAAAGAAAAACGGAAGTGAAAGCAATCCAAGGGCAAAAAAATAATAGAACCATGAAAATTTGATGTGATTACGATAATCAAACATTGATGCAATTATCATTAAAACTACACCAACACAGAGCTTGCCGACATGAGAGTAAAGCAGGTCACGGGAGAAATTGCCAAAAACATTCATCTGGGCAGCTATATCTATACTTGCAATAGCCACAATTCCCACAGAAATCAAAATAGCAACAACCAAGAGGACGGAAATCGCTTCATTCAAGTAATTTCCCCCTTAGTAATTTTACCATATTTATAAAATGTTCTCCTCTCTCCTGATAATTTCTGTACATATCGAAACTTGCACCTGCTGGGCTGAGTAGAACTACATCGCCTTTTTCGGATATTTCAAATGCTTTTAAAACTGCGTTTTGCATGTTTTCTGATATCGTATACGGTATATCTGATAATTTCAACTCATCTCGAAGCAGTTCTACCATTTCCCCAAAGACAATTACGTGTTTTGCTTTGCGCTTTATCTGGGCTATCAGATCTGCGTAGTCTTCGTTTTTACCTCTGCCCGCCAGAAGCAAAATAACGTTTCTTGAGTTGAAATTTTCAAGGGCAGATATGGTAGCAGCCGAACTTGTGGCTTTTGAATCATTCAGAAAAACAACACCGTTTATTTCATCGACAAATTCCATGCGATGTTTTAAGGGCTTGAAATCCTCGAGTATTTCCAGAACCTGCTTCAAATCAAAATTCATCACAGAGAATATTTTCAAAATCGCTGATAAATTTTGAAGATTCTGGTGTGTTTTCAAGAAATCATTTTTGAAAGTATAGTACTTACCTTCATAAACAATACCATCATCAACCTTACGAATCTTTAATGGGTCGAAAGCACAAAGATTTGATTTTTCAGAAATGAATTTCATTATATTTTGATCAGAGCAGTTGTAAATCCCCGTTTTAGAAAACTCAAGCAGTTTCAATTTTGATTTTGCATAATGCTCTAAAGAAGGATGCCAGTCAAGGTGATTTGGTTGAATATTCAGTACCACACCGATATCAATATGCAACATTTTTGACCAGAAAAGCTGAAAACTGCTTATCTCAAGTACTAAGTATTTCGTTTTAAAACCAAGCACATCAGCGGCAGGAGTACCGATGTTTCCACAGGCGTAACTATCCAGACCAAGTTTTTGAAAAACGAAAGATAACAATTTACAGCTCGTAGTTTTTCCATTTGAACCTGTCACGGCAATCACAAAGTTAGGTTTATTCATATCCAAAACTACCTCTATGTCTGAGAAAGTTTTTCCTCTGCACTTTGCCAGAGCAGGGTGATCAAATCTAACCGAAGGACTCACTACTATTCTATCAGCTTCACATATCCTGTCGCTGTTTTTGCCTTCCTCAAAATCTATACCTTTTTTAGAAAACCATTCTTTCTCCTCATCTGTGAATTTTCTTAATTCACTTACGAAAATTTTGTGTCCCATGCTTATCAATTTTTCACACAACGCCTTATTACTTACACCGTATCCTACCAGAGCATAGTACATCAATTTCCCTCCCAGGAATCGCTTATTTTCCTCAACAAATATGTTAACACGTCAGAGAAGGTACATTTGTTTCTGTTTTCACGCACCATATTTTAAGATTTCCTATTAGATAATATTTTTGCCTATTTATTAAACGTGGTTTATAATAAGTCCTGGTTGAAAGGAGGAATGAGGTCATGGATCTTGTTGAGAAAATTGTCGAAAGTGGCGTAGTAGCCGTTGTTAGAACGGACTCTCCAGAAAAAGCGGTGGAAATTTGTCATGCATGTAAAGAAGGTGGAATTATTGCTATTGAGATTACATTCAGTGTGCCGCGTGCGGTAGAAGTTATCCAGCAGATAGATAAAGAACTTGGAAACGAAATTTTACTTGGAGCTGGTACAGTTCTTGACCCATATACAGCCAAGATAGCAATAGAAGCTGGTGCAAAATACATAGTAGCTCCGAATCTTTCTGAGGAAACTGCTTTACTGTGTAACAAGCACAGAGTACCATACATACCAGGAGTTCTTACCCCAACAGAAATTGTCAAAGCACTTGAACTTGGCGTTCCATTGATAAAACTTTTTCCTGCCTCTGCCGTTGGACCATCTTATATAAAAGCCATTCATGGACCGCTTCCACAAGCAAAACTTTTGCCGACAGGAGGAGTAAATGTGGAAAATGTCAAAGATTGGATTAAGGCAGGCGCAGCAGCTGTTGGAGTTGGGGGAGGATTAACAAAAGGCTCAAGGAAAGAAATAGCTGAAAAGGCAAAGAAGCTCGTTCAGGCTGTCAAAGAAGCCCGAGAGTGAATACGGAGGTGGAAAGTATGAAAAAATTTGTAACATTCCTGTTGATAATGGCCTTCTCAATAGCTATAATGGCCGCAAATTATCCGAGAAAACCCGTCACGATCATTTGCCCATGGGGCGCAGGAGGCGGGACAGATAGGCTTGCTCGTTTCCTGGCTGACGAATTGAGCAAAAAGCTCGGCCAACCATTTGTGGTTGTTAATAAAACTGGCGGCGGCGGTGCTGTAGGTCACAGTGCTGGTGCATATGCCTCCCCGGATGGATACACATTAACTCTCGTAACTATGGAAATTGCATCCATGCACTGGATGGGCCTGACAAATCTCTCTTTCGAAGCTTTTGATTATATAGCACAGGTGAATGAAGATTCAGCGGGAGTTCTTGTTAAAGCTGATGCTTCGTGGAAAACACTTAATGACCTTCTTGAAGACATAAAATCGAACCCTGGGAAATTCCTCTTTTCCGGTACAGCTTCTGGTGGTATCTGGGATCTTGCCAGAATTGGGATGCTCGATGCAGCAGGATTATCAGTTGATTCTGTAACTTGGATACCAACCACTGGAGCTGCTCAGGCATTAATAGAATTACTTGGCGGTCACGTGGATGTAGTGACTTGCTCACTTGCTGAGGCTATATCCCAAATTCAAAGCGGGCAAGTCAGGGCTCTTGCTATAATGGCGGATGAGCGAGATCCAAGATTTCCAGATGTTCCCACTCTAAAGGAATTTGGTATAAATTGGTCAGCTGGTACATGGAGAGGCATTGCTGTCCCAAAAAACACTCCGACTGAAATTAAGGAAATTCTTGAGAAGGCTATACTTGAAATATCTCACTCCGAGGAATTTAAGGAATTCATGAATAAAAACGGATTTGGGATTAAGGTGAGAAATGGTGAGCAATTCTATGAATTTGTCAAAGAGCAGGACAGGGCCTGGAAACACGTTTTAGAGCTTGGAGGATACGCAAAATAAACAGGTAGCCTTCTGGCTACCTGTTTTTTCTCATACAATTTAGTTTCAATGCACCTTAAGAGGATGGTGAAAAATGAACACAACTACAAAGGATATGATTTTTGGAATAGTACTGGTGATTTTGTCTGTTTTTGTTTTTATTTATTCCTCAACATTTCCTGAGTTTGCCGTTAGAGGAGAAAGATTGCCAGGTCCGAGATTTTTTCCTTCAATACTTGCATTTATTCTTTTTGGTTTTGGCATTTTCTACACTGTAACTGGTTTAATAAGATTAACACTGGATAAAAAACAGAAGAGATCAATGGAAAAGCATTCAACAAGGGTTGTCATAAATGTTCTTTTTTCAATAATGAGCGTTATTTTGTTTGTTCCTTTTGTTAATCTGATTGGGCTGATTTTAACAATAATAATTCTGGGAAGCTCACTGATGACTTTGTTATACGTAAAGTGGTACCGGTCAGTAATTTACTCAACCATCTTGGCTATTTTGATATATCTGATTTTCCAATTACTTTTTAAAATTCCATTGCCAGAAGGAGCGCTGATTTCTCTTCTTGTGAGGTGAATAAAGTGAACCAATTTCTACAAGTAATCAGTCCTGATGTAATAATTCCACTGATACTTGCGATGGTTTTTGGTGTTTTTGTTGGAGCTATACCAGGGTTGACAGCAACCATGGGAGTAGCATTGATAATTCCCATTACTTATTACATGAATCCTTTGGCTGGATTAGCCATGGTTTTAGGTGTGTCTTTTACTGCTATTTTTGCTGGAGACATACCAGCAACATTTCTTAGAATTCCTGGTACTCCCGCTTCTGGCGCAGCCACTCTCGATGGATTTGAGCTATCAAAAAAAGGAAAGGGATCTCTTGCTCTGACTCTTGATTTACTTTGTTCTTCTCTCGGAGGACTAATAGGAGTTTTCTTGTTGATTATGGTGGCTCCGCCAATGGCAAAATTTGCCCTCAAGTTCACAAATTTTGAGTATTTTTGGCTCGGTATATTCGGATTGAGTATGGCGGCAGTTCTGAGCAAAGGTAATACAATTAAAGGTTTTGTTTCAGCGGTTATCGGGGTACTTATATCTACTATAGGTATAGATGTTACAACTGGTTACCCGAGATTTACTTTCGGTATAACCGAACTGATGGACGGTGTTAGTTTTATCCCGGCGATGATAGGGTTGTTCGGGCTTTCAGAAGTCTTGAAAAGAGTTCAACTTGGATCAGAAAACTTAGAGCTTCCCGCTATTAAAGATAAATCAAAACTCAGCATAAAAGAGGCCTTTTCATCGATAGGAAAACACATATTTACTTTAATCAGGGGCTCATTCATAGGTACGTTTACAGGTGCTCTTCCTGGAGCGGGAGCAGATATCGCAGCATGGGTATCTTACGGAGTTGAAAAAAACATATCAAGAGACAAAAACATTGGAAAAGGTAGTTTGCGAGGAGTTATCGCGCCAACAAGTGCAAATAATGCTGCTATAGGTGGTACGTGGATTCCTGCTCTCGTATTTGGCGTTCCTGGAGATTCTATAACAGCAATAGTTTTGGGCGCAATGCTTATGTATGGCTTGAGGCCAGGTCCTTTGATATTTACTGAATCACGAGGGCTTGTGAATCAGCTCTTTATAATCGCTATTCTGGTTCAAATTCTGTTAATACCTATCGGGTGGCTCGGTATAAAAACCTTCTCGTTAATTTTGAGGCTAAGGTCGGGTATTGTACTAACAGCTGTTGTCTTCTTTTCTATCATAGGAGCATATGCGATAAGAAATAGTTTTTTTGATATCTATATAATGTTAATCTTTGGATTGATAGGATACTGCTTGGAAAAAATATCTGTTCCACTGGCACCTATGATACTCGGGCTAATCCTTGGACCGATGATCGAGGATAACCTTAGAGTTGGGCTGATAAAAACAAAAGGTAATTTTGGTCCGTTTCTCAGTAGACCGATCTCGTTAATTCTCTTTATCATGATTATTCTTATTCTGGCCGGTCCGCAGTTTTTCTCACTGATGAAAAAGAATCGTCCCAAATAAGGAAAAACAGCCTTCGGGCTGTTTTTTTCTTGTATAATTCCTTAGGGAGGATCAATATTGTCAACTACCCACCGCTTGTAGAAGCGGAGGCTTGAAAAAAGCCTGGTTGACTACCTTCAGCCACATAAGTGGCTACGTTAGACAGGTACACCCTGTGATGCTGCTCAAGTTCCAGGCTCTGTCGTACAGGTCTAAACAGTCCTGAGGGGTAGGGGCAGTAACCTGCACATAACAAGCCTGTCTAACATTGGGGATGAGCAACCAACAGGGATAATCCCTTTATCGTCAAAAGACGATTGGAAGTGATTGTGTGGTTTATGTAATTTCATTGGAAAGGAGGGAACAGCGCATTCCTTTCCATCTTGAAGAAGATGGAGTCTCCTGCGCTGGTTTATGATGAAAACAGCTTCAATCATAACTGTTGGAAGTGAGATAATTGAAGGAATTATCCTGAACACAAACGAAAAATACATTTGTTATAAATTAACTGAAGCTGGATTAAAAGTTATTAGAACAATATCTGTTGATGATGATATCGAATCTATCAAGAATGCCGTGAACTATTCTCTGAATGATTCGGATGTGATTGTCCTGAGCGGTGGACTTGGTCCAACTGAAGACGATAAGACACGCGAAGCAATTGCAGAATCTTTGAAACTCAAAATTGCTTTGAACGAAGAACTCAAAAAAGCAATCGAAAAGAGAATTTCCAAATACCATAGATACGTCCCTTCAAACATAGCAAAACAGGCTATGGTAATTGAAAATGCAAAAATTCTGGAAAATCATGTTGGAAGTGCTCCAGGGCAATTAGTGTTTCATAAGGGGAAAATCCTGGTATTGCTCCCCGGACCTCCGCAGGAATTGGAGCCAATGCTGAATAATGCATTGAACGAGATCAAGCCTCAACCAGATTTATCAACACTGTCGATGTTATTTTTTTCTATACCAGAAGCAGAGTTAGACGAGATCATAACCAGTATTGTGCACGATACCTCGGTAAAAATAGCAACTCAGGCTTCCTATTTTGATGGCGTGAGAGTCAGATTATCTGCCCCAAAAGCAAAGGCCGAAGAGTTAACGAAACTTTCAAAAAAAATTATTGAACTTACAGGAGAAAAATTTATCGGTTATGGAAATATAACTCTTGAAGAAGCCGTGATAAAACTTCTAAAAAAGAAACATCAAACTCTCTCTATTGCTGAATCATGCACAGGCGGTATGATCAGCTCAAGGTTAGTAAATATTCCTGGAGCCTCAGAAGTCTTTCTTGGTGCAATTGTTGCTTACAACAACTCTGTTAAAAGAAATATTTTAAACGTGTCAAACAAAATACTTGAAAAATATGGTGCTGTTAGTCAGCAATGTGTGGCTGAAATGGCTGAAGGGGTTCGCAAAATAATGAAAAGCGATTTAGCTCTTGCTGTATCGGGCATTGCTGGTCCAACCGGTGGAAGTGAGAAAAAACCTGTTGGCACTGTTTATTTTTGTATAGCAGGCGAATCGATTAAAGATATACAAAGACTTTTTTACCCGCAACAGAGAAATGTCTTCAGATCACGTGTATCGGCATATGGATTATATTTAATTTTGAAGTGTCTTAGTAACATGTTATAATAATTTTCACAAGAACTAACGGGAGGAATAGTAATGAATGAACAATATTTGAGTGTTTTTATTGATGAGAGTAAGGAATATATACAAACACTTAATGACTCTTTGCTAAGGCTTGAAAAAGACTATCATGACTCGGAAGCAATAAACGAAACTTTTAGAGCTCTCCATACTCTAAAAGGTATGTCCGGAACAATGGGATTTGAAACGATGTCCAAACTTTGTCATAAAATGGAACAATTGCTTGATAAAATCAGAACCAAAAAAATAACGCTGGATTCCGACCTGCTTGATAAGCTTTTTGCTGGTGTTGACGTCCTCGACAAAATGATCTCAGAAATTGTTAAAAATGGCACCGACAAAGTACCCAATGTTGATGTTCAAAGCATGATGGAAAGTTACGAGGTAGAATCAAACATCCAAACAGAGAAAAAAAGTGAAAAAACAGCAGAAAAGACAAATAAAGCGATTACTGTAACTGATTCCATAAAAAAAGTCATCTCAGAAGCTGAAAAAGAGGGGTACAGAGCTTATCATCTTGCAATTACCTTATCTGAAGGAACTCAATTCAAAGCCGTCAGAATGTATATGGTTTTTAAGGCGATAGAAGACCATGGAGGCCAGATACTCAATTCTGAACCATCAGTAGAAGATATAGAACAGGAAAAATTTGACCTGGATGTAGAGTTGATTGTGATAATTAAGGAAGATAAGGAAAATCTTCGTAATATACTAATGTCAATATCTGAGATAGAGAAAGTAACCATCCGGGATATACTGGCAGACTATGCAGAAGAAACCGAAGAAGTCAGGAAAATTGATGAGAAAACTCAGGAGGAAAAAACAGAACAAAGCAAGGAAAAAAAGAGACTTGTTCAAACGGTCCGAGTTGACATAGATAAACTCGATAATTTGATGAATCTTATGGGAGAACTGGTTATATCAAGAAGCCGAATAGCAGATACTTTGAGAAAATACGACATAAAAGAAGTCGATGAGAGCCTTTCACAATTAAATAGGATTACACTTGATCTTCAAAATGTTGTTATGAAGGTCAGAATGGTACCTATTGCTTTCGTTTTCAACAGATTTCCGAGAATGGTCAGAGATCTTGCAAAACAGCTCGACAAAGAAATTGATTTTGTGATAGAAGGCGAGGATACAGAACTTGATAGAACTTTCGTTGAAGATATAGGTGAACCACTTCTTCACATGCTCAGAAATGCTATAGATCATGGAATAGAGCCCAAAGAAGAGCGCTTAGCAAAGGGTAAGCCTCCCGTTGGGAAAGTGATTTTGTCTGCGAGACATGAAGGAAACAATGTGGTTATTGAAGTAAAAGACGATGGTCGTGGTATAGACAGGGCCTCTGTTCTAAAAAAAGCGATTGAAAAAGGTTTTATAAACGAATCCCAGGCCGAAACTCTTCCAGATGAGAAAGTTTATGAATTTCTTTTTGCCCCGGGATTTTCAACCAGAACTGAGGCGAACGAGCTATCTGGTCGTGGCGTTGGCATGGATGTTGTAAGGAATGTCGTTGAGTCTTTAAATGGCACCGTGGGTATTGAAAGTGTTAAAAATAGAGGAACCACCATAACCATGAGATTACCCCTTACTCTGGCAATCATTCAAGCTTTACTTGTTAAAGTGAATAAATACGTATATGCCATACCAATTGCAAATATCGACAGTACGTTGAATATATCAAAAGAACAAATACAAAGAATCCAAGATCGTCAGGTGACAGTTATAAGAGGAGAAATAATACCTATTGCCAAACTCTGGGATGTTCTTGAACTTCCACACGATAAGGAGAATGGAACTTACAACACAGTCATAGTTAGAATAGGAAACAGGAAATACGGTTTGGCAGTAGATACATTGATCGGGCAAGAGGACATAGTTATAAAATCCTTGGGGAAAATCTTCAGCGATGTTAGAATCTTCAGTGGTGGTGCGATTCTCGGCGATGGAAGTATTGCACTGATATTAGATGTAGCAAATATTGTCTGATTTTCAGGAGGGATTATATGGCAAACGAGAATGAATTTGAGGTGTTTGTATTCAGCATAGGTGAACAGGAAATGGCCTTCGATGTTGATTATGTAAGTATGGTCATAGAGAAGCCGGAGATTACGCCTGTCCCAAAATCCAAAAAAACAGTATTGGGCGTCATGAATCTACGTGGTAGAATAGTGCCCGTTGTAAGCCTCAATTTGCTGCTGGATATTGAATCAAGCGATGATTTGGAGGAGAAGGTGGTTGTTGTTAACTGCGAGGATGTCGAAGCCGGTTTCATTGTCAATAAAGTAAAAGGTGTTTTGACATGTAAAGTCACCGAAGTTGAAAAATTACAAAAACTTGAGAAATTCGGTGAAAAGAGCAAAGGAATTATTAAGAAGGGAGAAGAATTAATAGTTTACCTAAACCTTGAAAAAACACTCGGTGAACTGATGGCTGCTTCCGAGTATAGCAATGAGGGGGTATGGTAATGGCAAAACGAGTGCTCATAGTTGATGATGCTGCGTTCATGAGAATGCTTTTGAAGGATATCATAACCAAAGCTGGATATGAAGTTGTTGGGGAAGCCTCAAACGGTGCTGAAGCTGTGGAAAAATACAGAGAACTCAAACCCGATATTGTGACTATGGATATAACTATGCCAGAAATGAATGGCATAGAAGCCATAAAGAAAATCCGAGAGTTCGCACCAGACGCAAAAATAATTGTTTGTAGTGCTATGGGGCAGCAAGCAATGGTCGTAGAGGCTATACAGGCTGGGGCAAAAGATTTTATTGTCAAGCCGTTCCAGCACAGCAGAGTGGTAGAAGCTCTTCAAAAAATCAGTTAATAGAGGTGGGGGAAATAGGAGAGTTATTCTGGCAAGTTTTTCTTGCTTTCGCTTTTTTGGTAGCTTTTCTGGGTGTTGTTTATTTTTTCGTCAGGAGACGGAATCCTTTTGCTTCATCTAAAAATATCAGAGTGATTGAACGCTGCTACCTGGATCGGAACAGCTCGATAGTATTGGTTCGTTTGATAGATAGCTACTATGTACTACTCATTACCCCCGGCGGTGGAACTGTTTTAAAAGAATTATCGGAGTCCGAAATCGGCCATTTGGAAGAAGCTGAAAAATTTTCCAGCATTTTTTTCAAAAAACTTGGAAAAAATGAAAAGAAGGATGGAAGTTGATGCGGAAGATCCTGATTTTTATTCTTCTGCTTCTACCAGTACTAATTCATCCACAGGAAGAATTGCCTTTTCCATCTATTGGCATCGAAATCTCTCCTGTTGGGAATGAACGTGATTTGGTTACGACACTCGAGATCCTTTTAATCATTACTGTTCTCGCACTTGCTCCAAGTATACTGATACTTTTTACATCTTTCACAAGAATTATAGTCGTATTTTCATTTTTAAGAAATGCCCTTGGAACAAGGCAAACACCCCCATCCCAAGTGCTTATAGGCCTGGCCCTATTTTTGACATTTTTCATTATGCAACCTGTATGGAATGACATATATAACGATGCTTTGACCCCATATATGGAAAAAGAAATAGGCTATGAAGAGCTATTCTCGCGAATGATAGGCCGAGTACGGCAGTTTATGCTGAAAGAACTCGTGGATCATCATAATGAAGATAACGTTTTCTTACTCGCATCGAGTGTGGGAAAAAAATTTGATAAAATTGAAGATGCGCCAAATTCAATTTTGATACCTGCCTTTGTGCTTGGTGAACTCGAAATAGGTTTTAAAATGGGAGTGCTTCTGTACATACCTTTTATTGTAATAGACATGATAGTCTCAAGTATATTACTCGCTATGGGAATGATAATGATACCGCCTGTACTTATTTCACTCCCTTTTAAGGTGTTACTATTCATAGTTGTAAATGGATGGGATTTGCTTGTTTCTGGCTTGATAAAAAGTTTCGCGAGGTGATCAATATTGACAATAGAAGTTTTTATAGATGCTTTCAAAAATGGCATCGAGACGGTATTGGTTGTCGTGACACCAGCCTTATTGATAAGCCTTGTGGTCGGACTTATAATAAGTATTTTTCAGGCTGTTACACAAATCCACGAGCAAACCCTTACTTTTGCCCCGAAAATTATCGTGGTTCTCCTGACAGTAATGTTTCTGGGCGGATGGATGCTGGAAAAGATAGTTGAATATGCCAAAGAAATGTGGGAAAAACTGATAGGAATGATTTGAAGTGGAACTTAGAGAATTTGTGGAAACAAAATTTCTTGCGTGGGTTTTGGTTGTAACACGCAATGCTGGTATGTTTACAATAGCACCTTTTTTTGCAGATTGGTTCGTCCCGCTCCAAGTCAAAGTTTTGCTTGTTGTTTTCTTAAGCTGGACTGTATTGCCATCAATCAACGAAGTAATTCCCCTGCATACTCCCGTGGCACAGATCGTGTTATCAATGCTTAGCAATTATGTAATCGGATTAACAATAGGATTTCTGGCACTCCTTCCAGTTATAGCGTTGAGTATTGCTGGCGAGGTATTTGGGACACAAATGGGGTTTGCACTTTCATCTGTTTTCGATCCACAGCGCGAAGAAGTTCCTATCCATGGGGAATTATTATATGTATTCGGGTTATATATTTTCGTTGCCCTCAAAGGACATCTGTTGATTTACCAGGCGGTAGTTGACTCTTTAAACTCAATTCCTGTATCTAAAACGCTTATCGATTTCAATTTTGTCAGTGTATTGACAGAAAAAATCTCTGAAATGTTTTCTATAGCCATGAAAATCGGTATGCCAATGATTGGTTTCATGTTCGTGACTTCCATATCACTTGGAATTATCTCAAGGCTTGTTCCGCAAATGAATGTGTTTATGGTTGGAATGCCGCTGAAAATTTTGGTGGGCTTCATACTAATGGTGGGGATGATACCAGTATGGGCAGATGTTTTTTCACAAATAGCAGCCAGAACTATAAATTTTCTGGAATTTTTTGTAAGAAGCTTTTCAAAATAGATATACAACTTTTTGCAGATCCGGAAAAAACAGAAAAGCCAACCCCCCGAAGACGAAGAAAGGCACGAGAAGAAGGCCAGGTTGCTACATCAAATGAATTGAACATGGCAGTGACATTTCTTGTGGCTGTTTTTGTAATGAGATTCATCTTTCAAAGATTGATAATGTTTCTGGAAAATGGAAGCATATTGTTTTTCAGTCTTGAAGAGAACGATTTCTTGAACAATTTATCTGGACGGATATATCAATCTTTCAAAGATACTATATTCTTACTGGTCTTGTTATTTTTATCGCTTATCATCTCTGTTATTTTCGCAGGTGCTATGCAGACAAAGTTTTTACTTTCCTTCAAACCACTGAAAATGGATTTAAAAAGAATAAACCCCGTTGAAGGCTTCAAAAGATTTTTCTCAATGAGAAGTCTTTTTGAATTACTGAAATCCATACTGAAAATGGTTATAGTGGGTTTTGTAGCTTATAGCGTTATCAGATCAAATTGGATACTTTTCAGATTTTACTCAGACATGGAAACGGTAGATTCTTTGAAATTGATTTTTAACCTTACTTATGAAGTCATGTTAAAGTGTGCAATAGCACTCTTTATTCTTGCCATAGTGGATTATTTTTACCAGAGATGGGAGTTTGAAAAGAGCATTCGAATGACTAAGCAAGAGATCAAAGAGGAGTACAGGGAGATCGAAGGAAGTCCGGAAGTAAGGAGGAGGCAGCGTGAAATCATGGCAAGACTTGCCCGTGGAAGGATGCTGCAGCAAGTTCCAGAAGCTGACGTGGTTATAACTAACCCATCGCACATAGCCGTAGCAATAGAATACAAATCTGAAGAAATGGAAGCACCTGTGGTTCTTGCAAAAGGAGCAGATGAGATAGCTCAAAAGATTATACAGATTGCGAAAGAAAACAATATACCGGTAGTCAGAAACCCACAAGTTGCCCGCGAACTTTATAAAACAACTGATATTGGTGAGCAAATTCCGCCAAATATGTACCGCGCAGTAGCAGAAATATTAGCGTATGTTTATTCGCTCAGGTAAAATTCGTTTGATATAATTTTTATTTAAGGGAGCATGAAAATGAAAAATCTTGATGTCTTTGTTGCTGTTCTTGTGGTATCAATAGTTTTTTTAATGGTTCTACCAATACCAGATTCCATGCTGGATTTCTTCCAGCTTTTGAACATCGCCTTTTCTCTGGTAATAATTCTTTCAACTATGTACATAAGGCACGCCCTTGAGATGTCATCTTTTCCCACATTGCTACTGATCATTACCTTATTTCGTTTAGGGCTTAACGTGGCTTCAACCAGGCTAATTCTCCTTGAGGGAGATAAATTTCAAGGAAGAGTTATAAGAACATTCGGAGAGTTTGTCGTAAAAGGAGATTATATAGTGGGACTGGTGATTTTCATAATTCTGGTTATTATCCAGTTCATAGTAATTACGCGAGGTGCCGAAAGAATTGCCGAAGTGGCCGCACGTTTCACCCTCGATGCAATGCCCGGAAAACAGATGAGTGTAGATGCTGACCTGAACGCCGGTTTGATAACAGAACAGGAAGCAAGAGAAAGACGTGAAAATATACGAAGAGAAGCTGATTTTTATGGTGCAATGGATGGTGCCACGAAATTCGTTCGTGGCGATGCAATAGCAAGTATAATAATAGTTCTTGTTAACATAGTCGGTGGCATTGTGATAGGCGTGATAAGGCACGGACTCTCAATAGCCGACGCTGCTAAAGTTTATACATTGCTCACAGTTGGAGATGGCCTGGTTACTCAAATTCCTGCTTTGCTGGTCTCAACTGCTACCGGTATACTTGTTTCTCGAGCTGCTTCGAAAGAAAATCTCGGTCAAGATCTTGTGAAAGAACTTTCCTCTGAAAGGAAAGTAATGATAGTTACTGGTTTAATATTGGTTTTGCTCGGGATAGCAACTCCTCTTCCAATAACAAGTACTATAATTGGGTTTATCTTCGTTATTCTCGCAATCTATACAGCCAGGGCAGTTAAAGAAAAGCCAGTAACTGCCCCGGCAGGTCCTGCACCATCTGCGCCTTCCAGACCCATTTTGAGCACACCTCAGGAAGTGGCGGATGTACTTCAAACAGATACAGTAGAAGTAGAGATAGGTTACGGTTTGATACCACTTGCCGATCCATCTCAGGGCGGAGATTTACTGGAAAGAGTAACTATGATAAGAAAGCAAATAGCTTTTGATTTGGGGCTGGTTGTTTCGCCAATAAGGATTAGAGATAGTGTTCTGCTTAAACCTAATGAATATTTGATAAAAATAAGAGGTGCCGAGATAGCCAAATATGAATTAATGCCCAATCGATTGCTGGCTATCAATCCTGGTACTGCTTCCGAAAGAATAGCAGGTATACCCGCTAAAGAACCTGCCTTTGGCTTAAACGCATACTGGATCGAACCTGTTCGTAAAGAAGAAGCCACAAAGCTTGGATACACAGTTGTTGATCCCCCAACAGTTTTTGCAACCCACTTGACTGAGGTTTTGAAAAGAAATGCAGCAGATCTTCTCGGAGCAAGGGAATTTAACTTGTTAATAGAAGGATTACGAGAAAAATTTCCGCAACTCGTGAGTGATCTGATACCATCCGTTATGAAGCAGTCTGAACTGAAAAAAATACTTCAAAAACTCCTAAGTGAAGGAGTATCAATAAGAAACTTACCCTTGATTTTTGAAACTCTTCTGGAATATGGCGAGAAAACAACAGATATCATATATCTCTCAGAACAGATTAGGAGAGCCTTGAAAAGGCAGATAGTACAGCCTTTAATATCTGATGATGGGAAACTCCACGCCGTTGCTTTTGATCATGATTTAGAAAAAAAGATAGCCGATTCCCTTCAAGATATAAATGGGGAGAAAAGGATATCACTGAATCCACAAATATTAAGGGAACTCATGGAAAATCTGTCAAAGCAGCTTGAAACGTTGATGAAAAAGGGTTTTTCGCCCGTTGCCGTCTGCTCTGGTGCCATAAGACCTTATCTTTCTGAAACAATTAAACGTTTCCTGCCAAATGTCCCTGTAATTGCTTACGAGGAATTGCCTGACGATGTTACAATGCAAGTAGAAGGTGTGGTTAGATTGTGAAAATAAAGAAATATATGGTTAATGATATTAGAGAAGCACTTGACCAAATTAAAAAAGATTTAGGTGAAGATGCTGTTATATTGAGTACTCGCAGCATCAAAAAAGGGGGTTTTTTTGGTATTGGTAGCAGAAGATTTTTAGAAGTTACAGCGGTTGCCGAAGAAAAAAATGAGCAGCATGCTAACAAGGACATCTATCGATTCGAGGAAATCTTAGTTAAAAACAGAGAAAAACGTCAGGAAGAAGAAATAAGAGAGCTAAAACAAATGCTTCAAGAGATGAAATCAATGATGTTTTCAAAGCAGGTTGATTTACCACAAAATATGCAAAAGCTGCTCAAAGCTCTTCAGATACATGAGGTAGACCCTGTAGTTTCAAATAAAATTATGGAATATATCCACATAGCATATGGGGATGTACCCGTCGATGACAATTTTAAGCAAAGATTATCTGAACATATTGTCCCCTTTGTTAAAACTGAGGTTCCTATTCTGGAAAAATCTGTTCTTTTTGTTGGACCGACAGGCGTTGGAAAAACAACAACGCTGGCCAAAATCGCAGCAAAATTAAAGTTGATTCACAAAAAACAGGTTGCTATTCTAACACTGGATACTTACAGAATAGCCGCTACAGAACAATTAAAAACCTATGCTGCAATAATGGATATCCCGATGCGAGTTGCCTATACACCCAAGGAAGCTAAATTAGAACTGGATGCAATGCATGATTTCGATGTAATCCTGATAGATACGGCGGGAAGAAGTCAAAACAACGATATACAGATGAGTGAACTCAGAGCTCTCGTAGAAACAATTACACCAAGTGTTTGCTTTCTTGTGGTTGGCATGAACTGTAAATACTCTGACTTAAAGGATATAGTCAAGAAATTTGATGTAGCAAAATATACGCATACAATTTTAACGAAGATGGATGAAACCAGATCTTATGGGCATATAATAAACATTTCACAGCTGAGTGGTATTCCGCTGGCTTATATCACAAACGGTCAGCGTGTACCTGAAGATATTATTGAAGCTAATAGCAGGGAACTTTCTCATATACTTTCGAAAGAGGTGCTGAAAGTTGCGCAATCAGGCTGAAGGACTTCTGAAAAGTCAGCCCCGGATAGTTAGTGTCGCAAGTGGAAAAGGTGGTGTTGGTAAAACAATAGTTGCCGTGAATCTGGCGATAGTACTTGCGCAAAGAGGCATGAGAGTGTTACTCTTTGATGCCGATGCAGGCTTTGCGAACGCCGAAATACTTATGGGCATTACCCCCAAAAATACAATAAAAGATTTTCTGCAAAGGAAAATCTCGCTCGATAAAGTTATCTTTCAAACTCCTTACGATGTGGATTTAATAAGCACAGGAATGGATGTAGAGGATTTAATAGCGTTTAATTTGGAAGATAAAACAGAACTTTATAATGATCTCTATCGTATCTCTGCAGAATATGACTATATAGTATTCGACTTTCCTCCAGGTTTTAATGAAGAGTTAGAAAGATTTTATGCCGGCTCAGACCACCTCGTGATGGTAACAGCTTCAGAACCGACATCTCTTGTGAACGCTTATACATTTGTGAAACTTATGACCATCAAAGGTGTGGATCCTGATGGTTTTCATGTTGTCATGAATATGGTCAAGGACATGCGTGATGGAAGAAAAATTATGGATAGATTCATTTCAGTGATAACTAGATTCACCGGGATCCCTATTACATCCACTCATCTGATTCGTTATGATATGCTTGTAAAAGATAGTGTCAACAGGCAAATTCCATTCGTTACAAACAGAAAAACGGCTCAGCCATCTCTCGCAATTTACGGAATAGCTGACATGATAACAAAACGACAGACTGTCAAAAAACTTTCATTTTTTGACAAAATCAGAGCTTTTTTTGGAGTTGGATGAGGTGTGTAATAATGAATCAGGTAACACGTATTGATGCTAACAGTGTTATCAAACCAGGAATGTTGATTGTAATAGAAATAGAATCCAAAAACGGTGAAAAAACGGTTCTTAAAAGTATGGTTCACGAAACTTATTTTGAAAAAAACGTACTAAAAATAGCTATGCCAAGCTTAAAAGGGCGTTTTATCCCATTACCAAAAGGAGATTCTATTTATGTGACAGCGCTTTCTGACAAAGTTGTATATGCCTTTGGCTCACGTGTTCTGGATTACGGAAGAGACGAGTCCAATTTTTTGGTAATGTATATAACTATACCAGACAAAGTTAGAAGAATTCAAAGGAGGTGTTTTGTCAGAATACCAATTGTACTGAACGGAACCTATACTGTTCCTGGTGATGATAAAGAGTATAGTTTCTTAACTCGCGATTTCAGCGCCGGTGGTATGCTGATGTGCACAAAAAATATCCTTTCTGTCGGGCAACCTATATCGGTTAACATGGATCTTGGAGGTATCAGGTTAACCAGCCAAAAAGCTCAGATAGTTAGATCTAATGGCAAAAATGAAACAACAGGTCTCTATGAATACGGTGTTCAGTTTCTTGACCTTTCCACTGAACTTGAAAAATCCTTGGTTGTGTTCGTATTTCAACAGGAATTAAAAATGAAAAAAGCTTCTTCTGGAGAGGAGGCAGGACATTGAATCTAACAGACAAACAACTTGATCTGCTGAAAGAAATAGGAAATATTGGCACAGGAAATGCAGCCACAGCTCTTTCTTCCCTGACGGGTAAAAAGATAGAGATAACCGTTCCTGATGCTGAGGTAATAGCAATAGAGAGGATAATATTTGTTTTTCCAAAACCAGAAGACCTGGTCGTTGGAATAAAGATGTTTGTGAAAGGTGATATTGAAATGAATGTACTTCTTGTACTCGATAGATTCGCAGCAAAGAAAATCATATATGATCTTCTGGGAAATCAATGTGAAGACATAACCAAATTAGACGAATTAACTTCATCTGCTCTAAAAGAAATTGGTAACATCATGTGTGGCTCTTATATAACTGCCCTGGCCGAGTTCACCCAACTGTATCTCGATCCTCTACCACCAGAATTAACAGTTGACATGCTTGCTGCTATAGTCTCGGAAACCATCCTCATGAGTGCAAGTTACGAGGATGATGTAATTTTCGTTGAAACCCAGTTGAAAATCGAGGGTATTGAATCAGTTACATCTTACATGTTTTTGATCCCAGGGCGTGGGAGTCTTGAAAAAGTCTTTTCTAAGGTGGAATTGAAATGAAGAAAGTCGTAATAGGAATTGGTGAAGCAGCAGTTGAAAGAAACCCTGCTGTTATAGTAACACTCGGATTAGGTTCTTGCGTGGGGGTCTGTTTAAGAGATCCTACCGCTCACGTTGGTGGCATGGCGCACGTGATGTTACCCGAAAGCATGAATAGAGAAGTTAGAAATCCGGGAAAATATGCAAACACAGCCATCAAATATCTGGTAGAGAAATTAATTGAAATGGGAGCAAAGCAGCATAGATTAGAAGCAAAAATAGCTGGCGGAGCTTCCATGTTTGAATCAGGAACCATGAATATAGGCCAAAAAAACATCGAAGCAGTGATTTACTGGCTGAATTATTTTCACATAGCTTTGAAGGCCCAGGATGTTGGTGGGAACAGAGCCAGGAGCATAGAATACAATGTGGAAAGTGGAAAACTGCTGATAAGAAAAGTCGGAGGAGGAGAAACTGTTCAGATCATAGAAATATAGAAAAAGTGTGAAAAGAGGCTGATTGAATGTACAGAACGAACGAAGAAGAGATAATAAAGGAAATGCTACCAAGTGTGAAAAGAATAGCGATGGACCTTCTCCATACATTACCAAAAAATGTAGAAGTTGATGACTTAATTCAAGAAGGAGTTTTGGCTTTATTGTCAGCTATAAGGAGGTACGACCCGAAAAAAGGTGTAAGCATGTACAGTTTCGTGGTAAAAAGAATAAAAGGTGCAATGTATGACTATTTAAGAAAAATAGACTGGATGCCACGCAATTTGAGAAAGAACGTTAAAGAAGTCGAGAAAGCTATTCACGAACTCGAAAACCACTTGAACAAGCACCCTTCTATTGAAGAGATAGCATTACATACAGGATTAAGTACAAATGAAGTAAAAAGAGCGCTGGATGAAACTGTAAGAAAACAACTATTGCGACTTGATGAGTTTATATATGAAGGCCTGGACAGTTTTTCTGATATCATCAAAGCAGATGATGAGCCATCAGAAAATGCATTCAGAGAAATAATCTTGGAAAAGGTGGCCGAAGCCATAAGAACACTGTCTAAAAGGGAACAGCTTGTTCTATCATTGAGATTTGAGCAGGATTTGTCTTTAAAGGAAATCGGGACAGTTATAGGTGTAAGTGAATCAAGAGTTTCACAAATTTTATCAAGTTCTCTGATCAAAATTAAAAGATATATCCTGGGGGATAACAATGATAACACCAGTTGATTTTCATACAATTATTGTAAGAGGAAATGAAGTATCCTCAAATATTGCTCAAATCATAGGAGCACAATTAGCTGCTGGACAGCTGTTAAACTCTCAGATGACCGAAAAGTCAAGACAACAGGCGAGAATGGTTAATCCAAAAAATCCTGTTGAGGGCAAACTTGTAAAATCTTCCACTGAAGAAAGAGGAGCAAAATACTATTCTCGCTATGGAAAGCAGCGTTCTCAGAATAAGGAAGAAAATAAAGGATCCATACTGGATGTGAGATTATGATAGGCTATTTATCTGTCAAAAAGATAGATGAAAAGCATGTTGGTGGCCTGCTTGTGGTTGATGAATCTGGCATACCACATGAGTTTAAATACACAGATCCGATAATTCCCAACCAGTTGCAGAAAATATTATACGGGAAATCTCTCGAAACATACCTTCATGTCGAAATAATTTCAAAATCTTTGCTGAAAAAAATCGAAAATAAACCAGATATCATATTTACAGATAACCCAGTTCTCATTGAAAGCGGAGAGAATGTATTCTTCACGTCCTCATTCATCCCATCTGCAGATGAGACAGAATCGTCTCCAGAAGAATGTGTGATACCATACGGATCGAGCGCGATAAGATTTGTGTCCAAACAGCAGATTTCCCAGGAAAAAGAGGAAAAATTAAAGCAAATACTTGACCAAGTCGATGTTTTAGAACCATTTCAGAGATTAGAAAAGGCACTTGAATACGTATGCAGATCATCAAGCAGTTAATAGAGACATTGAAAATGGAGCTTGGGATCATACAGGTAAAAGAAACAACCGACCTCATAAAGCATCCACGTATTCGTGATCTACCGGTTAATGTTGTAGTTAAAGAACCTCTTCAGAAATTATGCGAAGATTCATTATCTGTAAATTCATTGCATCTTGGAGATCAAATGGTAAAGATAAGGAATCTTATCTCAAAAGCAGATATTTCTGTTAAGCAAGAAATGTTAACCTGCAAAACTAATACTTCCCAGCTTTTTTTTAGCAGGGAAATACCTTTAAGCATAAAGAGCGAATCAAATCTCAATTTTGCAGAAGTTCTAAACGGTAAAATGATCATTGCACAAATAAAAAGCAAAAACTTGCCGGTTCTCTGGATTTCAAGATTCCATTCTTCACCGCTGCCAAAAAATGAAAAATCCTTGCGTGCACTGGAAAAATTTTTCACTGAATACAGAGGAAATCTGAAAGATATCAAATTCATAGGGTATTATCGATTTGTTCCATTAGATAGCATGAAAAGATTTCTTGTTCTGGGAAAAGAATTGATTATAGAACTTTCTGATAAGAAAAGCAAGCGTTATGATGCAATCATATTCAAAAATAGAGGAAGATACATTATTCAAAAAATTGGGATTTAAGATAATAATTCTTTCAAAAAGCCTACAACCTGGCCTGGTTCAACATTATAAAAGAAATAAGTTTTTTCTCTCTCGTTGCATATAAATTTTCCTTTGAATTTTAAAGATGGTTGCTTTTCGTAGATTAACTTTAAAATATTGTCCCTGTATTCGATCTTCCTTATATGTTTTGAACTGGCAAGCAATCTTATCTTGAACAACTCGACAAGCATAAGTGCCTGATTGGGAAGTTTTCCAAATCTATCATGTAACTCTTCCACCATGCCATCTATTTCAGAAACAGTTTCGCACGATGCAAATCTTCTGTATATCCTCATACGCTCAAGTGGACTTTCAACGTAATCCGGAGGAATCACAAGTTCTCCCGGAATACCTTCCATTTCAGTGTCAACAAATAACTTCCTGGATTCAGATTTCTCCTCTTTTATGCCCTTAAGCTGCTGGTTCATTATTTCAAGGTATAAATTTAAACCTACATCGTTTATATTCCCATGCTGTTCAAACCCAAAAACAGATCCGACACCTCTAAT
Source organism: Pseudothermotoga lettingae TMO (assembly GCF_000017865.1). Taxonomy (GTDB): domain Bacteria; phylum Thermotogota; class Thermotogae; order Thermotogales; family DSM-5069; genus Pseudothermotoga_B; species Pseudothermotoga_B elfii. The sequence continues at coordinate 630,110 of NC_009828.1, read as the reverse complement.
CTGCATATCTCTGAGTGCTAATTGAAATCCGCTGCCTGAACCGGTCAACTGTTTTATAGCCTGAAGTCGCTGCAGAGCTTTTTCGCTTATTTCACTGTCGTGCAAAAAATATGCGAATGCCCTCTTAGTACTTCTTCCTACGCGCCCTCTCAGCTGGTATAGTTGAGCCAATCCATATCTGTGAGAATCATCAACTATTATTGTGTTGGCATTTGGTATGTCTATACCACTCTCAAGGATTGATGTACAAAGAATAACATCTGAATCATGTTCATAGAAACTTCTGACAGCTTCCGTAAGTTTTCGAATACCCATTTTTCCGTGTGCAAGTACTATTTTTGCTTCAGGTATTATGTGCTGCAAATTTTGATACACATCCTGTATATCGTGAATCCTGTTATGAACGTATATAACCTGACCACCTCTGTTTATTTCTCTCAGCACTGCGCCCCTCACGAGCTGGTTGCTGTACTTTGCTACATAGGTAATTACCGGAAGCCTGCCAATCGGTGGTGTGTTAATTACACTCAGATCTTTCATACCTGTCATGGCCATATGAAGAGTTCTCGGAATCGGTGTGGCGCTCAGAGAAAGTACATTGACATTTGTTCTCAACTGCTTAAATTTCTCCTTTTGTTCTACACCGAAACTCTGTTCTTCATCTATTATTACAAGACCCAGATCAGAAAATCGAACATTATTCTGAAGAAGAGCATGTGTGCCTATGATTACATCAATCTTTCCCCTGAAAAGCCCGTCGAGGATCTCTTTTTTCATAATTGTGCTGATCGATCTATCAAGCAACCTCACCTGAATGCCAAATGGACTCATCCTTTGAGTGAAAATCTTATAATGCTGTCTTGCCAAAACCGTGGTCGGAACTAATACAGCTACCTGTTTTCCAGAAACAACACACTTGAAAGCTGCTCTCAAAGCAACTTCCGTTTTTCCATATCCAGCATCCCCGCATAAAAGTCGATCCATAGGTTTATCGTTCGCAAGATCTGAAAGAACCTCCTCGATAGCCGTCATCTGATCATCTGTTTCTGCGTATGGGAAAAATTCGGCGAATCTTTTCTCGAGTTCCGGGTCGCCCGGTAAGCTTAATCCACTTATTTTCTGCCTTGTATCATAAATTCTTATTAACTCTTCAACCTTCTCCCTGAGATTCCTTTTTACTCTCTCGATACGTTTTTTCCAGTTTCCAGAGTGGATTCTATCTATTCGAACATTCCTGGTGTCTCCTATGTATTTGTGTATTTTATGGATTCTTTCAACGGGAACATAAACTGTTGAATCTTCATAGCGCAAAACAAAATATTCTCTCGTTCCCAGAGGATTGCTAATCTTTTTCACGCCGTCATATACACCTATTCCATAATCTCTATGAACAACAAACTCACCTTCAATCAACTCTTCTTCATCAAAAATAGGTATCTGATCTCTTGATTTCTGAGACGTCTGGGGAAGAATTTTTAAGGTATTCAAATCAATTTCCAGGGGTTTGAAAAATTCTATGCGCTTTACCAAACTGGAAAAACTTATCTGAGAATTTTCTACATAATCCTCTATTTGTTTCTTTTCAAGCATCTCCCGGGCTTCTCTTTCTCTTTTTGCAAATTCTTCCTGACACCGGTCAAACTCCGCCACAAAAATCTCAAAATCTGAATAATCAAGTATTGTGGAATTAGATCCCAGTTTGGCTGGCACAGTATCAAACAAATGTTCATTACACAGATATTCACGGACAGGCAGTAAAAACGCTTCTTCCACTTTGAAAACAGATCTCTGAGTTGACGCATCGAAACATCTAATTGCCTCTATCGTTTGGTCAAAAAGCTCTACTCGAACTGGATTATCATACAGTGGTCCGAAAAAATCTATTACATCACCTCTTACAGAAAACTCTCCGCCAGTGCGGACTATATATGTTCGATCATATCCAAGATTTAACATTGTTTCTTCAGGATTATGAAAAACTTCTCCCTTTCTCAGAATTCTCGCTGCTTGTCTGAGCTGAACGGGTGAAAACGTTTTTCGGCTAATAGCATGCAAAGTACACACGATAACGATCTTTGGATCGTTTAATAATTTCCAGAGTATTTCTATCCTTCGACATCGAACTTCAAATGAAACTGCTACTTCTTCAAATGGAAAAACATCATGACTGGGAAAATAAAACGCATTTAATTTCTGAGAAAGCAATTGCGCCTCATATTCAGTTGGAACCACTATCAGGACAGGCTTTTCAAGATTTAATTTCAGAAAATCAATTGTTGTCCTCATGATCAAATCCTATCACTTGGAAGGTTCTCAGCCGGGGATTTGATGATTTGATCCATTCCACAGATACAGCTACAGAAAAATCTCTTTGAAGGAATCCTTGCAACACATGATCTCTTGCAGTGAAATCATTGAACAAACCTGGATTTGCAAGTACTTTGAGTTTGATTGGATTGTTTAAAACATAAGCTTCATCAACGCAGCTGAGATTATTAATTCTTTTTACCACCTCTTTTGAGGCTAAAACGTCAAGATGGGGAAAGACATTAACAAGAGCTATATTTTTTGACAATGGTCCAATTATCTTTACATTTGCCAATGAAGCTTTGTGGTCTATCTCTTTAAGAAAATCAAGCAGGATTTCATTTGAGAGAGCAACAGCATTACCGTGATAATCAGGATTTATCATCATCTTCAGCAAGTGCTTTAATTTGCAACCTTCTCTATGAGACGACTCACCTATCTTAACAGGTTGCAAACCAAAAAAAGATAACATATTTCTAATAGTACCTTTATCAAGGTCTATAAGAGGAGAGTAAAATTTTCCGTTAATTTTTACACCATTAATCCCCCAGCTGTCTGACCGGTTTGCTCCTGTTGCAACAACAGCTTCTTCACCAAAGTCAAGAATTGACTGCAATTTAGCATATCTTGTACACATATTACAACTCGGGCCATATCTCCAGATCTGCGATTGTTTCTCCACACCGTCAATGAAGTAATGACTCAGTCCAAGTAATTTAGAAACTTCAGCAACTCCCTTTCTTGCCTTTTCATAAGTAAATTTTCCCCAATCGACGGTAACCAGGATTACTTTTTTTTCACCAAGTGCTTGCTTTGCAAGGTATGCTACAAGTGTACTGTCTTCCCCACCGGAAAATGCAACAAGTAACTTTTCAGAAACAGTCCGTCTTATATCTGCTATCAATCCGCTTGCAATTTCTTGAATTCCACTTTCAAGTGATCTTTGCATAATTCCACCAGCGCATAAGAACCATCTTCAGCAACAGAACCCGGGTTAACAAATCTTACAGATTCGCACACAGTATCATCCGGAATATGTGTGTGCCCATAAAAGATTACCTGAGGTTTCTGAGTCATTGTTGAGAGAATCCTTTCTCTTATTTTAAATGGTGCACCCCATCCATGAAATAGCCCTATTTTCCATTCTTCAAGCTGCAACAGTTTTACAGAAGGCAAATGATCTTTTACGTCAGGATAGTCCATATTTCCACAAACGGCATAAAATTTATTCGAAACAGATTCTAACGTTAAAACAGTTTCCATATCTACAAAATCTCCTAACCCAAAAACAGCATCAACCTGCTTTGCAATTTCAAGTAAATTATCTGGAATTGACATCATTTTCACTGGCACATGAAGATCTGAAACAAGTAAAAGAGTCATCTTTTACTCGCCCTCTCAAAAACTATAGAAGCTGCCCCAAGAATACCTGCATTCTTGCCAAGTTGGCTCAATTTTATCTGATACGTTCCAAGCATGGTTGGTAGTACATAGTCTTTTACCATTTCTTCAACTGGCTCAAGTAGAAAATCACCGGCATTTGCCATCCCACCACCAATAACTACTACCTGAGGATTAAAAATATTGATTAAACTTCCTATTGCCACCGAAAGGGCACTAACAACTCTGTTAAAAACGGATAGTGAAAAATAATCTCCATTCTTCGCGTGCTCGAAAACGTCCTTAGGAGTTATTTGGCTGGCGTTTTTCTCTTTAAAAAGAGAAGAGTCGATATGTCTTGAATATCCATCTTCAACATATTTTCTTATAGCCGTCGCAGACGCCAGTGATTCAAGACACCCGTTAGAGCCACAACCGCATTTTGGCCCATTTGGTAAAACATTCATATGTCCCAGTTCTGCCCCTATTCCAACACTTCCTCTGAGTAAAAATCCATGAGTTATAACCCCACCACCGATGCCTGTACCCAGCGTGAGACAAATAACATGATCAAACCCCCTGGCCACACCGAATGTATGTTCACCCAGCGCGTAAGCATTGGCGTCGTTCTCAATGAAAACATCTAAACCCGTATGGGTCCTGATTTCTTCAGCAAGCGGAAAATTGTACCAGCCAGGGAAATTTGGCGAAAACCTGACCACACCTTTCTCATGATCTATACTCCCCGGTGACCCAATCCCGATAGCTCGAGCTGAAACACCGGTATTTGACATGACAGACTTTACAGATTCCGAAAGCCTTTTTGCGACAGCCTGCGGCCCTTCATCCACCTTCGTTTTTCCTTCGATGCGAGATAAAATATTTCCTGTTTCATCAACAAGACCTACTGCGTAATTTGTTCCTCCCAAATCTATCCCTATAACTTTCAAAGACTCTACCTCCAGCTAATATTTTACCTTTTGTTGATCTATCAGCGCAAGAAAATCCTCATTTGATTCTGTTTCTTCAAGTTTCCTTAAGATCAGCATCAAACCTTCCTCTTCAGTCATCCCACCAAGCATTCTTCTCAATATCCAAACCTTTTTCAATGTATCTTCATCAAGCAGAAGTTCTTCTTTTCTTGTTCCAGAAAGTTGTAAATTAATAGCTGGAAAGATTCTTTTATTTGCCAGCTGTCTTGATAGTACCAGTTCCATATTTCCTGTTCCTTTGAATTCTTCAAATATAACTTCATCCATCTTTGAACCAGTTTCAATCAGAGCGGTTGCTATAATAGTGAGACTTCCTCCTTCTCTTGTATTTCGAGCTGCTCCGAAAAAGTGTTTGGGTTTGTACAACGCCGCCGGATCAACCCCACCACTCAGCAATTTGCCACTGGGGGGGACCTGAATGTTGTAAACGCGAGCAAGCCGCGTCAGACTATCAAGCAATACCACTACATCATGACCGTATTCAACCAATCTTTTTGCCATTTCCAAGGTTAACTCTGCAACTTTTATTTGCTTATCTGGTGCCATATCAAATGGGGCCGCTATAACCTGCGCACTGACAGATTCCTTTATGTCTGTCACTTCTTCCGGACGCTCATCTATAAGCAAAACTATTCTGTGACTTTCCGGATGATTTATCGCTATCCCATTGGCAATTTCTTTCAGTAAAGTGGTTTTACCAGCTTTGGGTGGCGCAACTATCATACCTCTTTGCCCTTTACCCATTGGAGCAAATATGTCTATGAGTCTTGTTGAAAGAACTTTCTGATTTGTTTCTAACAAAAATCGTTCTCGTGGATAATCTGGCGTGAGATTCTCGAAGTTCACTCTTTCACTTGTGGCTTCTGGCGGCCTAAAATTAACAGCTTCAATTTTTATCATTGCAAAGAATTTTTCAGTATCCTTTGGTGGTCTTATAATTCCCGAGATGATATCCCCAGTGTTAAGGTTGAATTTTCTTATCTGGGATTGAGACAGGTAGATATCATTGGCACTTGGGAGAAGATTGTCTCCACTCCTCAGAAACCCATAGCCATCCGGTAGTATTTCTAACACGCCTGTGCCAAAAAACAAACCATGTGACTTGGCCTGAGCTTCAAGAATAGCAAAGATAAGATCCCTTTTTCTCAAGCTGGTATATCTTGGTACATCATATTTCTTAGCCAGATCGTATAATTCTCTTATAGTCATTCGTTCGAGATCTTCGACTTTAACCGCCACAAGTTCGCTTTTGTCTTGATCGTTGTTTGCCAAGCAAAAACACCTCCAAATTGTATACAACGTCTTGTTTATGTTGCTGAGGAATAGAAAACGACAATTTCGGCTGGATAAGCATAAGAGGTTACAATTAGAATTTACCAGATAAAAACTATTTAGTCAAGAGACATCCAAAAAAGAGACCCCTCTTGCGAGGGGATGATTTCAATCACTTTCTATAATTTGAAGCAAAGCCATTTCTGCTGCATCTCCACGTCTCATACCCATTTTTACAATTCTTGTGAAGCCGCTTGTCTTTTTTGTAGATTTAGCTATTTCATCAACAAGTTTATTGGTTAATCTTCTGCTCAAAAGATAATAATTTATCTGCCTTCTCAAAGCCACACTTTCGCTTTTATTAGACGTTTTCGCTGCTTTAACCGCTTTAGTCATTAGTTTATCAAACATTCTCTGAACAACTTTTGCTTTAGTAACAGTTGTAACAATACTTTTGTGTTCGACCAGTTCTCTCATTTGATTTCTCAACAGCATACGACTGTGGCTGCCATAAGAACCTATTTTGTTTCTCAGCATTCTGTGCCTCATCCAAATCATCCTCCTTTTTTGAGACTGAGGCCAAATTTTTCAAGAAGTTTCTGCTTAACTTCGTCAAGAGATTTCGGACCAAAGTTCTTTATTTTCAACAAATCCTCTTCAGTTCTTTTCAGTAGATCTCCTATAGTTTCAATTTTATCTCTCCTGAGGCAATTCAAAGATCTGATAGTGAGTTCAAGTTCGTCTATCTTTTTCGAATAAACAGCCTCTTCTTCACTGACTGTTTGCTCTACTTTCACTTCTTCCTGGGAAATTGGAACAAACTCAGTTGTTAGAGGAGGCATACCTTCTGGCAAACTATCTGTTATGATTTGCAGATGGTTCATCAATATATCGACAGCTCTTTTCAAAGCTTCGTTGGGAAATATCGTCTTTTTGGTCCATATCTCAAGTATCATTTTGTCATAATCTGTTCGTTTCTCAACTCTTGCACTCTCAACTCTGAAATTTACTTTCATAACAGGCGAAAAAACACCATCAATCGGTATCCATCCTATTTCAGGATGATCATCCATCTCCTGGGCAGGGACAAACCCTTTTCCAGCCTGGGCATACAGCTCAAAAAATAAATCAGCTTCCTCATCCAGGGTAGCTATTTTTAGCGAAGGATTTGCTATCTCAAAACCAGCAGGGACCTTTATATCTGCAGCAGTCAGGTTACCTGGTCCCCTTTTTTCCACAGTCATCTTGACCCTTTCACGTACAGGGACATCTGCCCTAAGCTGAATTCTCTTGAGATTGAGTATAATCTCAAGAATATCTTCCTTGACTCCAGGTAAAGTATCAAACTCATGGTATTTCTCAGGTTTTATAAATCTGATTCCTACAATCGCAACAGAAGGTATTGAAGAAAGAAGAACCCTTCGCAATGCATTCCCAATAGTTGTACCATAACCTTTTTCCATCGGGGAAAGAACATATCTTGCATAATAATATTCAGTTTCAGAACGTTCTTCCTCAATTTTCAACTTTTTTGGTATAACATATTCTATCACACTCATCACCTCGAGTAGAATTCAACGATTGCCTGGACATCAACTGGTAGATCTGTGACTTCTTCTAAGTTTGGAAGACGTAGAAAAGTTCCCCTATAAGAATCAAAATCAACCTCTACCCAAGGCACCTGAGTCCTATCTTTCGAGCTTTCTACAGCATGCTTAATGGCAGCCAGTGATCTGCTCTTTTCTCTTACTTCAACGATATCACCTGGCCTGAGTTTGTAAGAAGGTATATCTATCTTCACACCATTTACAGAAAAATGTCCATGAGTTACAAGTTGTCTTGCTTGCCTTCTGCTGATAGCAAATCCTAATCTGTAGACTATGTTGTCAACACGGGATTCTACCAATCTGACAAGATTTTCTCGTGTATCGCCAGACATTCCCAGGGCTTTTTCAAAATAGTGCTCGAATTGTCTTTCGGGAATGCCGTATATAACTCTCATTACTTGCTTGGCGCGTAATTGTGTGCCATACTGGGAGAGTTTACCGCGTTGCCGTCCATGATCGCCAGGCGCATATGGTCTTTTGTCAAACGCACAGTGCTCAGTAAAACAACGTTCTCCCTTTAAGTAAAGCTTCATTCCTTCTCTGCGACAGAGTCTGCATATAGGTCCAGTATATCTTGCCATTCAATTCCCTCCTTTATACTATACCCTGCGTTTCTTTTTCGGCCGGCATCCATTGAATGGTATAGGCGTAACATCTTTGATGCTATCTACCTCTAAACCAGCTGCCTGAAGTGTCCTGATTGCAGCTTCTCTACCCGGTCCAGGTCCTTTTACAAGTACATCAACTCTTTTTATACCAAGCCTTAAAGCTTCTTTTGCGATCTTATCTGCTGCAAGCTGAGCAGCATATGGTGTTCCTTTTCTGGTTCCCTCGAATCCCGCCGTACCTCCACTGGACCATAAAATCGTTGCCCCATCTGCATCCGAGAGAGTTATAACAGTGTTGTTGAAAGTAGATTTTATATGAACAACTCCACGATCTGTTAGAATTTTTCTCTTTTTCTTTCCTTCTGATCTTCTTGCCATCTTAGCACCTCCCTGACTTTAGACTGTCTGCTCTTTTTTCTTTTTAGTTTTTATTCTACTTGGTCTTGGACCTTTACGTGTCCTTGCATTTGATCTCGTTCTCTGGCCTCTAACAGGCAACCCAAGTTTGTGTCTGAAACCACGATAACAGCCGATATCTATTAATCTTTTTATATTTCTGTTAATATCTGTTCTGAGCTCTCCCTCAACTTTGTAATGATCCTGAATAAATTTGGTAATTTTACTAACTTCCTCATCTGTTAAATCTTTTACTCTCTTGTCTGGATTTATGCCCGTATTTTTCAATATTTCAAAAGCTCGTGTTCTTCCTACTCCATATAAATAAGTTAGCGCAACAAAGCATTTCTTATTGCCGGGCAGCTCAACACCTACTATACGCGCCATCTATTTCCCTCCTTAAACATGAAGTCAACCCTGTTTCTGGTTATGTTTTGGATTTGCTTTACAGATTATTAATACTCGCCCATGTCTTTTAATTACCTGACAGTGTTCGCATCTTTTTTTCACAGAAGACCTGACTTTCATTATAAATCAGCTCCTTTCACCAGTGCCTTCATCAGATCCTTTTCTATCTAATTTTTTTCTGTAAACTATCCGGCCTTTCGTTAAATCATATATCGACAACTCTACAACAACTCTATCTCCTGGAAAAAGTCTGATGAAATTTTTTCTCATCCTCCCAGAAATCTGAGCCAAGATTTTGTGACCATTATCCAGTTCAACAAGGAATGTCGCGTTTCTTCTAGCTTCTGTGATGGTTCCTTCCATTTTAATCACATCATCCTTCGGCATTTCACCACCTCTTAAAACTTCGTTAGAACCTCTGCCCCATCCTTAGTAACAAGTACCGTATGCTCAAAATGAACGCTTCTTTTTCCATCAACCATTACGACAGTCCATCCATCATTCAATACAGAAACCTGCCAATCACCTTCACAAACCATGACCTCGATTGCAATTGTCATCTTATCCATGATTAAAGCACCTGTACCGGGTTTTCCATAATTTGGTATTTCAGGTTCTTCGTGGAGATTTCTTCCTATACCATGTCCTACATAGTCCCGAATAACATTAAAACCATTTGCTTCAACATATGATTGAATAGCATAAGATATATCACCGACTCTTACACCATTTCGAACAATCCCTATAGCTTTCTCTAAAGCTTCTTTTCCTACGCATAGCAATTTTTGAGCCACATTATCTGCGAAACCAACACAATATGTAATAGCGCCATCTCCATAATAACCTTCATATATTGCTCCTAAATCAATCGAAACAAGATCACCTTGCTTGAAAACCTTTCTTTCAAGGGGAGATCCATGAAGTACTTCTTCATTCACAGAAACGCAGGTTGCATATTGATAACCTCTGTATCCTTTGAAAGCTGGTTTCACCCCAAGTTCATCAAATCTTTTAAGAACATATTCTTCGACATTCTTAGCTGTTACTCCTTCTTTAATGATTTTTCCAAGCTCCTTTAAAACTATTCCCACAGCTTGACATGCTTTTTTCATGTACTCTAACTCCAAGGAGGATTTTAACCTGATCAAGATATCACCTTTTTCAACAATCTCGAGACATCTTCAACCAATTTTCTGTGATCTCTCTCAGAATTAACTGATACGAGAATATCTCTGCCGCTATAATACTCTACAAGCGGTGCAGTCGTCTCGAGATAAAGTCTGTAGCGTTTTCTCACCACTTCTTCTTTATCATCCTCACGAATTACAAGCTGTTCTCCACAATCGTCACAAATTTGATCACTCACTGGTGGCATTGAAATTAAATTGTAAATCTTGCCACATTTTGGGCAGATTCTCCTACTGGTCAATCTTTTTACAACTGTTTCTTCACTCGCTTCAAGATAGATTGCCAAATCCAATTTTTTTGACATCTTTTGTAAAATTTCATCCAAAGCGATAGCCTGTGCAATTGTTCTGGGATAACCATCAAATATGAATCCCTTTTCACAATCCTGCTTTCTCAATCTTTCCTCAACTACTTGGTTCACAATTTCATCAGGTACAAGAGCACCTGAACTGAGAATATTCTGTACTTTTACGCCTAACTCCGTGCCAGCAGCCACTGCTTCTCTAAACATATCTCCGGTAGAGATATGAGGCACACTAAACATAATCGATAAATCTTTTGCAAGAGTACCTTTCCCCGCACCGGGGGCACCAAGCAAAACTATTTTCATCTTCCCTTAATCCTGCCTTTCTTTATGAATCCCTCATAATGTCTCATGATCAAATGAGCTTCCATTTGCTGAACCACATCTAATGCAACACCAACGGCTATCAAAGTGGACGTTCCACCCACTATGATATCTACATTGGTTACAGCCTGAACCAAATGGGGTAAAAGTGCTATCAGCACTAAAAACAACGCTCCCATAAAAGTAACCCTGTTAATTATTCTCTGAATATACTCCTCCGTGGATTTACCGGGTCTTATGCCAGGTATGAATCCACCGTATTTCCTGACATTTTCCGAAACATCGTGCGGATCAAAAACAACTACGCTGTAAAAATAAGTGAAGAAGAAAACCAATAAACCATAGATCACCACATAAAGAAGACTTCCTGGACCAAGAATACGTCTCAATGTCTCCCAACCAGCCATTTGCGCAATTGCGGCGGGTATCATAATTATAGCACTTGCAAAGATTATTGGGATAACGCCACCCTGATTAACCTTCACAGGTATATATGTTGAGGCTCCTCCGTAAATTCTTCTTCCTGTAACCCGACTGGCGTACTGAATATTTATGCGCCTTTCTGCCTGCTGCACGTATACAATACCCGCTATCGTTACCAAAGAAACAACTATCAAGAAGATCCAGCCAAAAATATTCAATCTTCCAAGCAATATACGACCAAAGTAATTTGGATATCTGGCTACAATACCAGCAAAGATCAATATTGAAATACCATTTCCAATACCGCGTTCAGTTATTCTATCCCCCAACCACAGCAAAAACATGGTCCCTGCAAGCATTGAAATAGTCGAAATCATGGTAAAAGCAAATGGATTGAGACCATATGAAACTATATCTGGATTCTGCCTGACAAGACTGAAAGAAACTATAAAAGATTGAAATGCACCCAGAATCACCGTTAAATTTCGTGTATATTGAGCAAACTTTTTTCTGCCTTCTTCTCCCTCCCTCAAAAGATCTCTGAGTTTGGGAATAACAGATGAAAGAAGCTGCAAAACAATCGAGGCATTTATATATGGCGTCACACTCATTGCAAAAATAGAGAAATTCTCCAGGGCACCCCCTGTAAATACATCGTAAAAGCTCAGTATCCCACCTGCCGCTGATTCACCAAATCTCTTAAATGCTTCTCCCCACGCTTGGATATTTATACCAGGTATTGGTATATATATACCCAGTCTAAAAACAATCAACGTGGCAACCGTAAACAAAATTCTATTTCGCAACTCCGGTATTTTAAAGGCGTTTTGAAGCGCTTTCCACACGCTATATCACCTCTACCTTGCCACCAACCATCTCTATAGCTTTTTTTGCGCTATTGCTGAAGGCATGTGCTTTAACTATTAATGGCTTTGTCAGCTCTCCTGAACCAAGTATTTTTACACCATCTTTGATCTTTTTTATGAATCCCTTTTCAAGTAATAATTCTGGAGTAATCTCATCGTTAGCACTGAATTTTTCCTCGAGTAACCTTATATTTACTATTGCATAGTTTTTGTGCGTAAAGCTTTTAAATCCAACTTTTGGAAGTCTTCTGTGAAGAGGAGTTTGACCTCCCTCAAGCCACATGTGGACCTTACCGGAGCCGCGAGATTTCTGCCCCTTATGACCTCTGCCACTGGTCTTACCATGGCCAGATCCAATACCTCTGCCAACTCTTTTTCGGGGTTTAACAGAGCCTGGAGTTGGTCTGAGATCCTCAAGTTTTGTCATGGTTCATTCCTCCTCCTCAAGTGCTTTTACTAAAACAAGGTGCCTTACTTTGTTAATCATCCCTCTTATCTGAGGTATATCCGGTTGTATCACAACATCATGAACCTTTCTCAGGCCAAGAGCTTTAAGCGTATCACGCTGATCATATTTATAACCTATTGGGCTTTTGACAAGCTCTATCTTAATTTTTGCCATATTTAAGCCTCCTTCCTGGCTCCATATAAAACCTGAGCAGGAGTTATATCTCTCAACTTGGCTGCTTTTTCAGGAGAAACAAGGTCTTTCAATCCGTTAAGAGTTGCAAGAGCTAAATTCACCGACGCAGTTGATCCAAGGCATTTAGTTAACACATTCTGAACGCCAGCAAGCTCAACAACAGCCCTGACTGTACTTCCAGCAATAATTCCCGTGCCTGGTGCAGCAGGTCTTAAAAGCACTTTTGACGCATCTTGTCTTCCAAAAACCTCGTGCGGGATAGTTGTTTTGTAAAGAGGAATCTCAACAACTGAAGCACGAGCAGCCGCTATAGCTTTTCTTATAGCCTCCGGTACTTCTCTTGCTTTACCTACGCCAACTCCAACTTTTCCCTTTCTATTTCCAACAACAGCAAGCACTCTGAAACTTAAAGTTTTTCCTCCTTTAGTAACCTTTGCTGTTCTTCTGATTTCAACTATACGTTCCTCAAATTCCTCAGATTCCTTTTTTTCCAATTCTTCCTCGAGTATCTCATCCATTTTTTCAGCACCTCCTCAGAACTTCAAACCAGCTTCTCTCGCTGCATCAGCGAGTTCCCTGATCCTGCCGTGGAATTTAAAGCCACCGCGGTCAAAAACAACCTGTGATATTCCTTTGCTCAAAGCTTTTTGGGCGACAAGTTTTCCTACTTCTTTAGCAGCCTCTTTGTTGTATGTTTTTGCTATTCTTGCCCTCAGATCAGGATCAAGGGTCGAAGCCGAAACAAGAGTGTGTCCTTTTGTATCATCAATTATCTGAGCATATATATGTTTCTCGCTTCTGAATACAGAAAGTCTTGGTCTTTCAGAAGTCCCAAAGACTTTTTTTCTGATTCGCAGATGCCTTTTTATCCTTTTGAATTTTCTATCTTCTTTTTTTATCACGTCACATGCCTCCCTTAAGCTTTCTTACCTTCCTTCAATTTCACTACTTCGTTTCTGTATTTCACACCTTTACCGCTGTAAACATTGACTTTTCTCCAGGACCTAACTTCTGCAGCAAACTGACCAACTTTTTGTTTGTCAATTCCTTTAACAACAACGACATTCGGTGCAGGAACTTCGACAGACACGCCTACTGGTGGCTCAAGAACAATAGGGTGAGTGTATCCCAATTGCAAAGAAACTTTATTACCCTGAAGTTGAGCCCTGTAACCAACCCCGACTATTTCCAGTTGCTTCTCAAATCCCTCAGTCACGCCGGTTATCATATTTTTAATCAAAGACCAGTAAGTACCCTGAAATGTTCTCAGCATTTTTCTCTGGGACCTGCGAACTATAGATTCCTCGTTTTGTTGAACCCAGAGTTTATTTTCTTCAATAGCTACTTTAATATAAGGAGATAAGCGTTGCGATAAAGTCCCCTTTGGTCCCTTAACGCTGATCATGTCCCCTTCTATATTAATTTGAACTCCCGAAGGTATCAAGATCGGTTTTTTTCCAAGTTTAGACATTTCTTCACCTCCTCACCATATATATGCTATGACTTCGCCTCCAACTCCAAGGACACGAGCTTCTTTATCAGTCACTACGCCCTTAGAGGTAGTGAGTATTGCGACACCTATACCGTTTTTCACCTTGGGTATCTCATCTTTTGAGACGTACAGGCGCCTTCCAGGCTTCGAAACTCTTACGATTCCCTTGATAACTCTTTCTCTATCTCTTCTCTGGCCCTTGTATTTCATGTGTATTCTCAAAATTCCCTGTTTACCATCCTCTATATACTTATAATCATGTATGAATCCTTCCTTTTTCAATATTTCACAGATCGCCTTTTTAATGTTTGAGGCAGGAACATCTACGTATTCTTTAAAAACCACATTAGCGTTCCTTATTCTCGTGAGCATATCGGCTATCGGGTCACTCCACATGATTTTCCCTCCCTTACCAGCTTGCCTTTTTGACACCAGGGAGTTTGCCTTCAAGTGCCATTTTCCTGAAGCAAACTCTGCACAAGCCGAATTCTCTATAAACAGCTTTTGGTCTTCCACACACGGAACATCTAGTGTATTCGCGAACTTTAAACTTTTTTGGCCTCTTCCATCTTTCTATTATTCCTTTTCTCGGCATTGTTTACCTCCTCTCAGCGCTTAAAGGGAAATCCAAGAAATTCAAGTAACTTGAAAGCTTCAGCATCTGTTTTTGCGGTGGTAACAATCACTATATCCATGCCCTGGGTTTTTGGTGATTGATCAGGGGTTATTTCTGGAAAAACAAATTGCTCGGTAAGTCCAAAGCTATAATTTCCATGCCCATCAAAAGAATTCGGATTAAGTCCTCTAAAGTCCCTCACTTTTGGCAAAACTATATTTGCAATTTTGTACAGAAAATTCCACATTCTCAAGCCTCGCAATGTGACTTTTAAGCCTACATTCATACCTTTCCTGATCTTGAAATTGGAAATACTTTTCTTAGCTTTTGTAATCACTGGCTTCTGTCCAGTTATAGCTGCAAGCTCTTTAAGGTGTTTGTTAAGTAGATCAGCGTTTCTTGATCCTTCGCCTATACCCATATTTATGACAATTTTTTCAATTCGCGGAACCTGGTTTATATTTCTGTAATTAAACTCTTTCATCAGCTTTGGTACAACTTCCTTTTCATATTTTTCTTTAAGCGGAATGTACTGAGTAACCATACTTTTATTCCTCCTCACGCCTTGTCTACAATCTCACCACATTTCTTACAAAATCTCACTTTAGCACCATCGTCAAGAAATCGCATGCCAACTCTTGTAGGCTTATCACAATTCGGACATACAAGCATAACTTTGGATGCATATATTGGCGCCTCTCTTTCAATTATTCCTCCCTCTCTAAGCTGCGGAATAGGTCTTTGATGTCGCTTAACTATATTGACCCCCTGTATAACTACTTTATTTTCTCTCGGTAGAACCTTCAAAACTTTTCCTCTTTTTCCTTTATCTTTTCCAGAGATAACTTCTACAAGATCATCCTTTTTTACTCTCACATTACTCACCTCTCATAATACTTCCGGAGCAAGAGATATTATCTTCATATATCCTTTTTCTCTTATCTCTCGTGCGACAGGACCAAAAACACGCGTTCCCCGAGGTTCGTTGAATTTATCGATCAATACAGCTGCGTTATCATCAAATCTTATATACGTACCATCAGGTCTTCTGACGGGTTTCTTCGTCCTCACAATCACAGCTTTGACTACTTCCCCTTTCTTGATACCTGTATTCGGAACAACATCTCTGACAGAGCAAACAACTATATCTCCCACAGTCCCATACTTTTTGTGAAAGCCTCCCATCACTCTTATAACTCGTAGTTTCTTAGCCCCGGAGTTATCTGCAACATTGAGGTAACTTTCATTTTGAATCATACCTCTTCACTCTCCTTGGTATTGAGTGTTTCCTCTGCTATGACTTCTCTTTTAAGAACTTCAACAACGCGCCATCTTTTCATTTTGCTGAGTGGTCTTGTCTCTTCTATAAGAACGGTATCGCCAGCTTTGCATTCATTTTTTTCATCATGTGCATAATATTTTTTGGATCTTTGAATGTACTTTTTGTACACAGGATGTTCCAGTTTTCTTGTTACTTCAACAACCACCGTTTTGTCCATTTTATTACTCACGACAACACCTGTTAGCCTCTTTTTAGACATCGGACTTACCTCCTTATACCGAGTTCTCTTTCTCGAAGAATTGTTCTGATTCTTGCTATATCTCTTCTCACTTCTTTGATTTGTGCAGTGTTTCTAAGTTGACCCATAGCGTGTTGAAATCTCATATCCATGAGCTGTTTTTTCTTTTCCAACAGCAATTTTTTCAGTTCTTCGTCCGAATAGTTTCGGATTTCGGCTGCCTTCATACAGCCTCACCTCCGATATTTGATCTTGAGACTATTTTTGTTGGGATAGGAAATTTACTCGCTGCATATTTTAAAGCTTCTTTCGCCGTATTTTCATCAACACCGGCTATCTCGAAAATAATCTTTCCCGGTTTTACCACACTAACCCAACCTTCAACGTTTCCTTTCCCTTTACCCTGTCTACTCTCAGCAGGCTTTTTCGTGTAGGGCTTATCTGGAAAAACTCTTATCCATAGCTTTCCACTTCTTTTCATAACCCTCATTATAGCTATACGCCCTGCCTCTATTTGTTGCGCAGTTATCCAGGCTGGTGCCAGAGCCTTCAGACCCCATTCACCAAAATCAACGGTGGTTCCACCTTTTGCTTCTCCGCGCATTCTACCGCGCTGCTGCTTTCTGTATTTTACCCTCTTAGGCATCAACATCTTAAAGCCCTCCTCTTACTAAACCTCTGCATCTCCTTTATATATCCAGACCTTTATTCCAATAGTCCCATACTTAGTCTTGGCAGTAGCCGTACCATAATCTACAACTGCTCTAACTGTTTGAAGAGGTAACCTGCCTCTCAGATACCATTCGCGTCTTGCAATTTCTGCACCGGCAAGTCTACCGGAAACCATGACTTTGACACCAGTGGCCCCTTTTCTAAGGGCATCGGACAAAGCTCGTTTCATCGCTCTTTTATAAGAAGCTCTTTTTTCAATTCTACCGGCAATATTTTCAGCAACGAGTTGTGCATCAGTCTCGGGCGTTTTTATTTCTTCTACATTTACAATAACACGCCTGTTAAGCTCTTTTTCAAGATCTTCTCTAAGCTTACCTATTTCAGCACCTTTCTTTCCTATTATTACGCCGGGGCGAGCTGTTTTGATTGTTATCGTAACACTTTCGTTGTCTGGTCGTTCTATGAACACTTCACTTATGCCGGCCTGACTGTAGGCATTTTTTACAACTTTTCTTATCTCCTCATCTTCCTTAAGCCACGTTGCGTAATTCTTCTCATTGAACCATCTCGTTTGCCAATCGGCGCTAACTCCTAACCTAAATCCTCTGGGATGTACTTTCTGACCCACCGTATCACCTCACTAAGATTTCGCTTCTATACTCTTTACAGCAACAGTAACATGGCACATACGCCTTTGAATTATATCAGCTCTGCCCCTACCACGAGGCCATATTCTTTTGTATCTTGGACCATCATCAACAAAGCAGCGAGAAATATATAAACTATCACTGCTCAAATTTGCATTATTTTCGGCATTTGCAACAGCTGATCGTAAAACTTTCTCAATAAGCCTTGCAGCCTTCTTAGGCGACATTTCAAGCACCTGGAAAGCCTCTGAAACTGATTTGCCACGGATTGTATTGGCAACTGACCTGACTTTCCTCGGTGACGCTCTGAGAAATTTAGCGACAGCTTTTATTTCTATATTATTTTCATCTTTATTCTGTCGGTGTTGAATAGATCTTTTGGGCCTTCTGGTTTTTTCGTTTTCACTCACCATCGACTCCATTTCCTCCCTTCGATATCATCTTACCTGTCCTTTAGTTGCTGCTTTCTTGTCAGCGTGGCCACCAAATCTCCTTGTTGGTGCAAATTCTCCAAGTCTATGACCAACCATATTCTCAGTTATGTAAACTGGTATATGTTTTAAACCGTTGTGGACTGCTATAGTGTGTCCAACCATTTCAGGAACAATGGTTGATGCTCTGCTCCACGTCTTAACAATTTTCTTTTCCCCACTCTCGTTAAGCATCCTGATTTTTTTCAATAACTTAGGGTCGACATACGGACCTTTTTTACGAGAACGTGCCATTTCTTACTACACCTCCTTAGACTTGATTGCGTCTGCGAACTATGAATTTATCAGAAGCTCTACGACCACGTCTGGTTTTATAACCTTTGGTTGGCATACCCCAAGGCGTAACTGGATGCTGACCTTTACCTCTTCCTTCGCCACCACCCATCGGGTGATCCACAGGATTCATGACCATTCCTCTAACATGAGGCTTTCTTCCTATCCAGCGAGTTCTTCCAGCTTTTCCAAAGACTTCATTTTTATGATCTTCATTACCAACAACACCAATCGTTGCGTAACATTTTATGTGCACTTTTCTCAGTTCGCCAGAAGGCATTCTAAGTAACGCATAATTTCCTTCCTTAGCCATAAGCTGGCAGGAAACTCCTGCAGATCTTGCTATCTTCCCACCAGATCCAGGTCTTATCTCAACATTGTGCAAAAGTGTTCCAAGTGGAATGTTTTCAAGCGGCAACGCATTGCCAACACGTATTTCCGCATCGATACCGCTTAGAACTGTATCCCCAACTTGAAGTCCATTTGGTGCCAGAATATATCTCTTTTCTCCATCGGCATAAACAAGCAAAGCTATTCTTGCTGATCTATTTGGGTCATACTCTATAGCAGAAACTTTTGCTGGTATACCTATCTTATCGCGCTTAAAATCTATCAAACGGTACTGCCTTTTATGACCACCACCTCGAAAGCGTACTGTTATACGACCATAATGATTTCTCCCACCGGTTTTCTTTAAAGGTACTAATAAGGATTTTTCCGGTTCTTTTTTGGTCAAACCTGAAAAATCATTTCGAATCATGAAACGTACCCCGGGTGTGGCAGGCTTATATTTTCTCAGTCCCATGATTTCCACCTCTCTTACTGTTGGCCTTCAAGCTCTTTTATCGTGTATCCTTCTTTTAAAGTTACAACGGCTTTTTTCCATCTTCTTGTTTTGCCTTCAAACCTTCCTCTTCTCTTCGGTTTAGGTTTAACCAGGGAAATATTAACTTTTTCCACCTTAACGTTGAAAAGAGATTCAACAGCATTTTTAACAAGAGCTTTGTTTGATAGCACGTTAACCTCAAAAACGTACTTTCGTTTTTCCCTGTCTAACATCGTTTTCTCTGTTGTGATTGGCTTAATTAATATATCATAATGTGTGAGTTTTTGCTGGTTCATCCCAGCACCTCCTCAATCTTCATAACCATATCGCGAGTTAGCACAAGCTTTTCATGGTTCAATATGTCAAAAACATTTAAGCCATCTATTCTCATTATGGATTCATTTTCTCGAGTGGCACCAGGATTATCAGCTATAATGGCTTTCAAGCCAGGAATATTTTTGCATGAAAGTTTCACATTTTCATATTCTGACCTTTTCCACGGTAGGACGAAAAGGATTTTCTTTCCTTCAAATCCGAAAGCCTTAATAAGTTGTCTCATGTTTTTGGTTTTTGAACTGTCAAACCCAATATCATCAACCACTATTATGTTTCCCTCTTTAAATCTCTGTGATAAAGCTGACTTCAGGGCAAGTTTTTTCATTTTCTTTGGCAATTTTTTTGACCAGTCTCTCGGCTTTGGACCATGGGCTACCCCACCATGACGCCAGATGGGAGATCTTATAGACCCATGCCTTGCTCTACCGGTATGTTTTTGAATCCATGGTTTCCTTCCACCACCGCTTACTTCCGACCGTGTCTTTGTTGAAACAGTACCTGCCCTTCTCAAAGAAAGCTGATAATCCACATATCTCCACATAACATCAAAATTTGGTTCAATATTGAATATGTCATCTTTTAATTCCTGAGTGCCAACTTTCTCACCCTTCATATTATAAAGATCAACAACTGCCATCTTTTATTCCTCCTTAAGGTGGCTCATTTTCGGGTTCTCCTGGGACTCTTTATAATAACCAGGCTTCCCCTCGCACCTGGAACTGAACCTTTGAGTACTAATAGATTGTTTTCCAGATCAATTTTGATTACTTCGAGATTATGTATTGTCACGCGCTCATTTCCATATCTACCAGGCATCTTTTTACCTTTAAAAATTTTTGCAGGCTCGGTGTGCTGGCCAAGCGATCCCAGTTCGCGATGGAATTTTGAACCATGAGCACGGGGACCTCCAGAAAATCCCCATCGTTTAATTCCTCCAGAAAATCCCCTACCTTTGGTCCAGCCAGTGATATCCACTTTTTCACCTGGTTGAAAAATATCCAATTTTATTTCCTGACCAATTTCGTATGAATCAAGCTCATTTTCATCTTCAAGTCTTATCTCTCTAAGCAACCTCAAAGGCTTAACCTGTGCTTTCTTAAAATGACCTTCAAGGGGTTTGTTAACTCTTTTCAAATGCTCAAAACCCACTTGAATTGCACAATAACCATCAATTTGAGGATTTTTCTTCTGAACGACATAACAAGGTCCTGCACGAACAACAGTTACAGGAATTGATACATCGTTTATAAACAATCGGGTCATTCCAATTTTTCTACCAAGTATCATTTTCATCGCGTCACACCTCCGGCGATTAGAGTTTGATCTCCACGTCGACCCCTGCTGGGAGGTTTATCTTCATCAAGGCATCAATTGTTTTCGGAGATGGTTCAATTATGTCTATAAGTCTCTTATGAACGCGCTTTTCAAACTGCTCCCGCGAGTCTTTATGCTTATGAGGTGATCTTAAGACCACGTACAAAGCACGTTCAGTTGGCAAAGGAATGGGACCGGAGATCTTCGCATTTGTAGATTTTGCCACCTCAACTATTTTTTTTGCTGATTCATCAAGAACTTCGTGGTCGTAAGCTTTAAGTTTTATTCTGATCTTCTGTCCAGGCATAAATTTCGTTCCCTCCCTCTTCTACAAAACGAGTGGGGAGCATCGCTCCCCGACTCTCTTAAGATTTATTCCACGATCTCGGCTACTACACCTGCACCAACTGTTCTTCCACCTTCTCTAATAGCAAATCGCATACCTTTTTCAATTGCGACCGGATATATCAATTTTATAGTCAAAATAGCATTATCCCCAGGCATGACCATTTCGGCATTGTTACCAAGTTCGGTGATTTCACCAGTGACATCTGCTGTTCTTATAAAGAACTGTGGTCTGTAGCCTTTCATAAACGGAGTATGTCTTCCACCTTCTTCTTTCTTCAACACATACACATTAGCTTTAAAAGTCGTATGGGGCGTTATTGATCCCGGTGCTGCAAGAACCTGTCCACGCTCAATTTCGTCTTTATCTATTCCTCTAAGTAAACAACCTACATTATCGCCTGCGAGACCTTCGTCAAGTTCTTTTCTGAACATTTCGACACTGGTGACAACGGTCTTTCTGGTTTCGTAACTCAGACCAACTATTTCAACTTCGTCACCGGGCCTGATTTTCCCGCGCTCAATTCTTCCAGTTGCAACAGTTCCCCTACCAGTTATAGAGAAAACATCCTCAACAGCCATCAGGAATGGTTTATCAACTTCGCGAACAGGCTCGGGAATATAACTATCAAGCGCGTCGATCAGCTCCTGTATAGGTTTGTATGCAGCATCATTTGGATCGTTTGCCTCTAAAGCAAGCAAGGCAGAACCTCTAATAACTGGGATTTCATCCCCTGGAAATTCGTACTTTGTCAGAAGGTCTCTAACTTCCATTTCCACCAAATCAACAAGTTCCTGATCATCAACTGCATCGACTTTATTCAAAAACACAACCATAGCAGGAACATTAACTTGTCTCGCAAGAAGAACATGCTCGCGAGTCTGTGGCATTGGACCATCTGTTGCAGCCACAACCAGTATAGCACCGTCCATCTGAGCAGCGCCCGTAATCATGTTTTTGATATAGTCCGCATGTCCAGGGCAATCAATATGAGCATAATGTCTCTTCTCTGACTGATATTCAACATGCGTAATATTGATGGTTATACCTCTCGCCTTTTCCTCGGGAGCTTTGTCAATCTGCTCAAAAGGCACAAAAGAAGCAAAACCTTTGTAAGATAGGTATTTAGTTATTGCTGCGGTCAGCGTCGTTTTACCGTGGTCTATGTGGCCTATTGTACCGACGTTGACATGTGGCTTAGTTCTTACAAATTTTTCCTTAGCCATTCATTCTCCCTCCTTCACACCTAAACAACCTTGAGTACTTTTTCAACAACTTTATCTGGAGCTTCCTTGTAGTGAGAAAACTGAGCTACATGAACTGCTCTACCCTGACTGAGAGATCGCAACGTGGTTGCGTACCCAAAAAGTTCAGAAAGTGGTACAAACGCTTTTATAACTCTCAAATTTATTCTGCTTTCCAGTGACTCTATCTGTGCTCTTCTCGCATTTAAATCAGCTATTATACCTCCTACATATTCCTCCGGAACAACCACCTCTAATTTCATAACAGGTTCCAGAAGAACAGGCTGGCAAATTTTCATTGCATTCTTAAAAGCAAGACTTGCAGCCACTTTGAAAGCTATTTCAGACGAATCGACTTCATGATAAGAACCATCAAGCAAGACAGCCCTTACACCTATCATAGGATAACCTGCAAGGACTCCCATTTCCATAGCTTCCTTTACACCTTCTTCAATAGCAGGGATATATTCTCTTGGTATTACTCCTCCAACTGTTTTATTGATAAACTCAAATTGCTTTTCTCCGTCAAGAGGCAACGGCTCAAATTTCATAATAACATGCCCATATTGACCTCTTCCGCCAGTTTGCCTTACATACTTTCCCTCAGCTGTTCCAGTCTGTCGAATTGTCTCACGGTAAGAAACTTGTGGTCTTCCAACTCTAACATTTACACCAAATTCTCTTTTTAACCTGTCTGTAACAATTTCCAGATGAAGCTCGCCCATCCCCGAAAGCACTACCTGACCAGTTTCTCTATCCACATTAATACGCAAAGTTGGATCTTCTTCTGACAATGCCGCAACAGCTTTAACCATTCTTTCTTCATCGTCACGCGTCAATGGTTCAATTGCTATAGAAATAACTGGCTCAGGAAAACTCATCTTTTCCAGAAGAACTGGCCGTTCCTGTGAACACAACGTATCGCCTGTGGTCGTGTTTTTCAAGCCTATAATCGCTACTATATCACCTGCTCTTGCATACTCGGCATCTTCTCTTTTATCAGCATGCATAAATATAAGTCTTGCCACGCGCTCACGAATCTGTTTTGTCGAGTTATAAACATATGATCCCTTTTCAAGTTTACCAGAATAAACACGCACATAAGCCAGCTTACCAACATAAGGATCTGTCTGTATTTTGAAAGCCAGCCCAGCAAAATCTCCCTCCACTGAGGGAGGAATCTGTATCTCTTCACCAGAAGGGGTAATTGCTTTGACAGCAGGAATATCAATTGGTGAAGGCAGATAATCCACAACTGCATCCAGCAATGGTTGAATTCCCTTATTTCTTGCAGCAGCACCACACAGAACTGGAACCAGTTTATTGTTTATAGTTGCCTTTCTCAGAATATCCTTGATTTTTTCTACAGGCAACTCTTGTTCTTCCAAATAAAGCTCCAAAAGTTCTTCGTCTTCTTCTGCAAGCATCGATATCATTTCCTCGCGCATTTCCTCTGCAAGATCCAACATGTTTTCGGGAATCTCGTGCTTGATAAATTCACTTCCATCTTCACTTGTCCACGTTATGGCTTTCATCTCAATAAGATCTACTACACCTATGAAATCTTTCTCTGCTCCTATCGGAACCTGTATCGCAACTGGCTTAGCATGGAGCTTTTCAACCATGCTTTTTATAGACATGAAAAAATCCGCGCCAGTTTTATCCATTTTGTTCATAAACGCAATTCTTGGAACTGAATATCTTTCAGCCTGCCTCCAAACAGTTTCACTTTGCGGTTCAACTCCAGCTGTAGCATCAAAAACAGCTACCGCGCCATCAAGTACTCTTAATGCTCTTTCAACCTCAACTGTAAAATCCACGTGTCCGGGCGTATCGATTATATTTATACGGTGTTCTTTCCAGAAACAAGTTGTAGCAGCGGCTTTAATAGTTATCCCGCGCTCTTTTTCCTGCTCCATCCAATCCATTGTGGCAGTTCCTTCATCAACGCTACCCAGCACGTGTTTACGACCGGTATAATAAAGTATACGCTCTGTTGTAGTTGTTTTACCGGCATCTATATGTGCCATTATTCCTATGTTACGCAACTTACTGAGTGGTACATAAAGCGCCTCAATCTCCAGCATAAGTTTTCCTTTCACCACCGCAAATGTGCGAATGCTCTGTTCGCCTCCGCCATTTTATGAACGTCTTCTTTCTTTTTCATTGCAGTACCGGTTCCTTGATAAGAAGCAAGAATTTCCTCAGCAAGTCTTACATACATTGGTTTACCTTTTTTGGCACGAGCCGCAGCAACAATCCATCTGAGCGCAAGAGAGGTTTTTCTTGGTTCTTGAACCTCTACCGGTACCTGATAAGTTGCCCCACCAACACGTCTTGGTCTGACTTCCAAAACCGGACGAACATTTTCGATTGCCTTTTGAAAAACTTCAAGTGGATCTTTTCCAGATTTTTCTTGAATGTATTCAAAAGATCTGTACACTATCTTCTGTGCCACTGCCTTTTTCCCATCCCACATTATTCTATTCACAAGTTTAGCGACAAGGATATCGCTATAAACAGGATCGGGAGCTATTTTTCTTACCTCAGCTCTTCTTCTTCTCATTCAACCATCCTCCCAAACTACTTTTTAGGCCTCTTAGCTCCATATTTGCTTCGGGATTGTTTTCTGTTTTCAACCCCGGCTGTGTCAAGAGTTCCACGAATAATCTTGTATCTTATACCCGGAAGATCTTTGACCCTTCCACCTCTAACAAGAACAACTGAATGTTCCTGAAGGTTATGGCCTATTCCAGGTATATAAGCCGTGACTTCTATACCATTCGACAACCTGACCCTTGCAATTTTTCTCAACGCTGAATTTGGTTTCTTCGGCGTCATCGTGGTTACACGAACACAGACTCCGCGCTTTTGCGGATTTCCCTGAAGAGCCGGTGCTTTTGGTTTTTCAACTTTTCTTTCTCTACCAAGCCTGATTAACTGGTTTATAGTTGGCATTTATATCCTCCCTTCGATGACGTACCAAATGGCGATTTTATTACAATAACTTATTTCTGTCAACTATTAATCTTAAAAACGGATTCAGCAAGCTTGATTATACTATTATTTTGAGCTACTCAGGCAACAATGAATTGAAATTATTATTTCGATTTTTTTCATAAAGATAGAAATTACTATATTCAAAACTAAACGACTGAATAATTTCGATGATATTCAAAATATCTTTTTGGTGATTGAAAATAAAAATGATGTGGGTAAACCCCACATCATTATATTTTGGCAAAATTTGACAGAGAAATATTATTCATCAGATTTCGCGAATTCTTCCTGATAAACCTGTTTTTTCTTATAAGCTTTTGCCATCGATATAAAGGCTTCTATTATCATCCATACAGCTATAATTAACGTAACAAGTGTTATGAAAACAAGAAGCCAGTTTTGTGACCGAATATAACCGGTTAGATTTGAAATAGTAGCCCAGACAGTCATGAGAAGCATAAAGATCATTGGAAGCAAGGTCGGCCAGATAGGTTTTCTCTTTTTAGCTAAGTATACTGTTGCTATCATCAAGGCAAGGCCGGCAAGAAGCTGATTCAACGCGCCAAACACTGGCCACAATTTTAATGCACCTTTTCCGTCAGGTGAAACCATACATAGTCCGAATGCGGCTATTACTACGACAAAAGTTGTAAAATATCTATTTTTAAAAGGTCCTATCGGTTTTTTGCCTTTGCCCCTGAACAGCTCTTCTAATCCGAATCTCTGTATTCTCGTAGCAGAATCAAGTGTTGTTCCAGCAAAAGACACAACAAAAATTGCCATTAATGTAGCTCCCAATTCTTTAGGTATACCTACTGTTTTCATTAAATTAGAAGCACCATCAACAATTGCTTTCAATTGTGCAGCTAACCCTGCTCCAGCGGTTGTGGACCAAGAGGAGTAATAATTGAAATATCCAGAACTTCCGGCTCCGAACATTCCCACACCAGCTGTCACTGCTATGATGATTAATGTCGCAAGAGCTCCCTCAAGAAGCATACCGCCATAACCGACAAATTGCGCATCTGTTTCTCTTTCAAGTTGTTTGACTGTCGTTCCTGAGGAAGCAAGACTGTGAAAACCGCTTATAGCTCCGCAAGCTATCGTCACAAAAAGAACAGGCCACAGATTTGGGGCACCAGGCGCATGCTGATAAACTGGAGCTACTACCTGTGGTCTTGATATTATAACCCCTATTGAGAGAACAGCCATGAGTACCAAGAGCTCGTGTGAGTTTATATAATCACGCGGTTGTAAAAGTGTTTGCACCGGAAAAGTAGAGGCAAAATAAGCATAAACAAGGAGTATCACTATCCAGGTTACAATCGGTGAAACAGGGCCCATTTGAGGTATTTTCATGGGAAGATATATACCAATAACAGCAAAGACATAGAGAAGTATCAAACCCAAGATAGAATAAAAGGTATCCTTTTTTCCCTTCTTATAGACCATATAACCAACCCAAATAGCTATGGGAACCTCCATCCAGATGCTCAGGACACTTTGAGGATACATGTCAAATAAAATTCCCATAATCATAGCAAAAACTGCAACAACTAACCAGAGAAGAAATTGAATCAGAATTAGAAAGATCACCCCTACCCTGTTTGAAACTATTCCCTTTGTCATCTCACCAAGCGTTTTACCACCATGTCGTGATGAGATAACTAACGAGGCAAAATCATGAACACCACCTGCAAATATTGGCCCAAGGAATACCCAGAGGAATGCTGGCAGCCAACCCCAAATGACACCTATTGCAGGACCAACTATGGGTCCTGTTCCTGCTATTGTGGTAAAGTGGTGACCGAGTAAAATATGTCTCTTGGTAGGAACATAATCAACTCCATCCTGAAATTTCTTTGAAGGTACTGGATTATCATCCTTAAGCTGAAATAATTTCCTTGAAAGCCATTTTCCATATGTGTTGTACGCAATTATATAACCAAAAAAAGAGATCAACATAAGCACCAGCGAGTTCATTTCCTTCCCTCCCACCTTAGTTTGTATTAACTATTCTATGGTCTAGGAAAAACAAGGAGGGAATAAATAGCATTTTTTTTGGAACAAATGAGTGGAAAATAATCTTCAACGCAACAAAACAGACTTGACAAATTTCTGATATTTTTTCGAAACAGGTATCAATTTGGAGTTCTCCATCTCTATTTGAAAACATGGAGAACATAATATTTTTTTCACGTGCTCGAGGTTGCAAATATAAGACTTGTGAACTCTGACGAATTCTCGAGGAAGTCTTCTCTCAAGATGGGATATATTCCAATGATAAACTTCATATTCTCCATTTATTGTGCATGCCATGCATTTTTTCCCAAAAGCTTCTATGAAAAGAATATCTTTAAAATCAATCAATAATATTCCATCAAAATCTTTTACAGGAAGTTTGGCAAGCGATCGTGAACAAATCTGTGAGATTTTTTCAACACATTCACTGAATCGCTCTTCACTCACAGGTTTAACCAGATAATCTATGGCATTTACTTCAAAAGCTTCCACGGCATATTCTGGATATGCTGTTACAAAGACGATACCCGTACTTTTTATTTTTTTTGAAACATCTAAACCGGATTCGCCAGAAAGCCGCACATCCAAAAATACAACATCGATATCTTTCAGATGTCTCAACAATTCTCTTCCTGTTGAAAAAGACCCCACCAGCTCAAATTCACTATATTTTCTGATCAACTGCTCTAAATTGTCCCTGGCAAGCTGCTCATCTTCCAGAATAGCCACTTTTATCATACATATTCACACTTTCACACTCCAGCGGAATTTTTATTAAAACTGTCAGTCCGTTATCGTTTACATATTTTACACTCGCTTTTTTTGAGTAAATATTTTCTAATCTTGTTTCCAGAAGTTTCATTCCAACGCCTTTCTTAAAACCCCTGGACAAACCTTTACCGCTGTCAGAAACTTTCAAAATCATATAATCGCCATATTTTTCAGCTTCTATTTTTACATAGATCTTTCCATTTTTTTCGCCATGCTCAACTGCATTCTCAATTACTGGTTGAAGAATCATGGGCGGAACAGGATGATTTCTAAAATCTCCTGTTACATTTATATGATAACTCAAAATATCGCCATATCTCGCTTTCATTATCGACAAATAACACTCGATTATTTTGATTTCTTCATTAAGAGAGACAAAAGTCTTCTGATTTTTGAAATAATATCTCAATAACTCTGATAGATTATCGATCATCTTTACAGCGTCATTTGCATTATTAACAGTAAGATATCTGATGCTTGCAAGTGTATTGAAAATAAAATGTGGACCTAACTTAGACATGAAATCTCTCATCATTGCTTCCCGGGCAAGTATTGCCTCACGAACAGCCGTAGCACCAATAACAACTATCTCAACGAACTTTGAAATTTGCTTTATCATGAAAATCTGGTCTTCGTCGAAACCATCTCGATTTTCAACGATAATTCGACCGATGATCTTTCCTCTGGAAATTAGTGGGATAAAGAGCCTGCATTCGCCTTTTTTCTCTGGTTTAAACTCATCCTCGAGTTTTATTGTTAATTTATCGACATTCAGTATTTTTGCCAGATCTTTTGAAAAGAGGTTTAGATTCTCCATATTTGGATTTTCCAGTAGTCTAACAGCGCTTTCAAAAACTCTAAGTGTGATTGAGAAAATCTGCGAGGAAAAATTTTTTACATACTGCTCGCTCTGTTTAACCAGAGTGAGTGTGAGTCCAACACCGAGAAAATTCGACACAGTCATCGGGATTAGTGCATTGAAAACGATATCTGCCGCCAGTTCTGGTGGGTATATAAAAAAATAGGCTATTGATAGATGTATTAACTCCGCAAAAATAGCAACTACGCTCCCTGCAAGAATTTTGTTTTTCGAATGGAAAAATCGTTTTCTAAAAACACTTGAAAATAGCCCGGCACCGATTGTCCCCAGGGCACACGCAAAAGCCGATGGACCGCCAAGTAAATATCTGTGAATGGAAGCAATCATGCTGCCTATCAAAGCCGCTGGAAAACCCCCATAAAGGGCTGTAACAATTATACCCATATCTCGAAAATTGATTATTGCACCTTTGTAAGGCAAACCAAGAAAATTACCTGCCACACCAAAGATGCCACCAAGCAAACCAAGTATATAGGGTTTTTTAGTGTTGAAGATTTTCGCCAGTGAAATCCTGGCAGAATAAGACTGAATCACAACAAATACTATTAATCCTAACAATGCCACACGGCTCAAAAGGGTTATAGCTAAAAACATGCAATCTCTCCAAAAAGATTCTACAACTTGAAAAGTAAAACTTGTGATAGAATTAAATAAAACAAGCCTTAACTTTTATTGTTTTTCCAAAATTTTAAGGAGTGAGTTTTATGGAGTATTCCTTTATTATTGCTGGTGAAGCAGGGCAAGGTATTCAAACAGTTGAAGTTTTACTGCCAAAAATTTTCAAAAAAGCCGGATTGAACGTCTTCAGCTATAAAGAGTATATGTCAAGAGTAAGAGGAGGAAGCAACTCTACTTTAATAAGAGTCAGCGATATACCGGTGCGTGCTTTCAAACAGAAAGCAGATTTTGCTCTCTTTTTATCAAACGATGTCTCGCATTTAAAACGTATATCAAACAGATTAAGCAGTGATTCGATTCTGGTGGTTGATGAGGAATTTCCAGGTATCGATGATACTTTGAAGGTGCTCCGCATACCTCTTTTGAAGACTGCCAGTGCACTGGGAAACAAAATTTATGCAAATTCTGTGATGATTGGTTTTGCAACAGCTTTACTAGGAGTTGATCTTGAAAATACCCTGAACATTGTCAAACAGTATTTTTCAAAAAAGAGCAAAGAAGTAATATTCCAGAATCTTGAGGCGGTAAAATCCGGATATGAAAATGGTCTTGCATCGAAAAAGAAGCTTTCGATTACCAAGCTGAAGCAAAATAAACAAATATGTGATCAATTTCTGCTGAGCGGTGCTGAAGCAGTTGCATTCGGCGCTTTAGCCGGCGGATGCAACTTTATCTCTTCATACCCCATGTCACCATCAACAGGAGTTTTAGTGCAATTAGCAAAGCTTTCCGACAATTTCGATCTTATTGTCGAGCAGACCGAAGATGAAATATCTGCAATCAACATGGCTCTTGGAGCGTGGTACGCTGGAGGAAGGGCCATGGTCACGACATCTGGAGGTGGATTTGCTCTTATGATTGAGGGGCTGAGCCTCGCCGGGATGATAGAAAGCCCAATAGTTGTACATTTAGCGCAAAGACCTGGACCTGCAACAGGTTTACCAACAAGAACCGAACAGGCTGACCTCATGTTTGCCCTGTATGCAGGGCATGGTGAATTTCCCCGTGTAATCTACGCGCCAGGAAATTTAGAAGAGGCATTTTTATGCTCCTGGAAAGCTTTTCAGATTGCTGATAAATATCAGATACCCGCTCTGATTCTAACAGACCAGTACTTGATGGATATGATTTACAACATTGAGAATGTACCTTTACCTGAGAATATAGAAAATTATTTAATAAAAACTGATTCTGATTATTTAAGATACAAGTTAACACAAAAAGGTATATCACCAAGAGGTATTCCGGGATGGGGTGAAGGATTAGTTTGTGTCGATAGTGATGAACATGATGAATCGGGGAGAATAACTGAAGATTTTGAGATGAGAAAAATGATGGTGGAAAAGAGAATGAAAAAGATGTCAAATTTCAAAGACTACTATACCCCAGAGTTAACAGGAAATAGCGGTTATGAAGTCCTTGCTGTATGCTTTGGATCAACAAAGGAAATTGTGAAAGAAGCCGCACAATCATTTGAAAACATAGCTGTCTTGCATTTGGTACAACTTTACCCATTGCCGAGGGACTTAAAGAAATATTTTGATATGGCAAAGAAAGTTGTCATCATAGAGAACAACTTTACCTCGCAGTTTGCTTCCTTGTTAAAAACTTTTGCAAATCTCGACCATTCAAAGAAGGTTACGAAATATGACGGTATGCCCTTCAGCGTTGAGGAAATAAAAAATGTATTTGAGCAATTTACAGAGGAGGGAGAAGTATGAATACAGAATATAATATTCCAAATATCGACATTGCCTGGTGCCCAGGGTGTGGTAACTACGCTATACATGATATACTGAGAAAGACTCTCCAGGAATTAAATATCCCTCCAGAAAAACTGGTAATAGTTTCAGGAATAGGACAGGCAGCGAAAGCACCTCAGTACATAAAGTGTAATTATTTTAACGGGCTTCACGGAAGAAGTTTACCTGTAGCAACCGCAATAAAAGCCTGTAACCCCGATTTAATAGTAATAGCTGAAAGTGGGGATGGATGTATGTACGGTGAAGGGGGTAACCACCTGTTACACACAATAAGAAGAAATCCTGATATAACAGTCTTGATTCACAACAATATGGTATATGGTTTGACTAAAGGGCAAGCTTCTCCTACAAGCCCAAAAGGATTCACAACACCTGTGCAGATTCAGGGAACAATATCTGATCCAATAAATCCTATATCTCTGGCAATTTCTCAGAGAGCATCTTTTGTTGCAAGGGCGTACTGTGCAGACACAGAGCAAACAAAAGAAATAATCAAACAGGCTATTACTCATAAAGGACTGGCCATTGTTGATATTCTTCAACCATGTGTCACTTTTAACAAAATAAATACATATAAATGGTTTAAGGAGCACACATATTATTTCAAAAACCACAATCCTTCGGATATATCTGCCGCTTTTGCGAAAGCAATAGAAGTAGACCCCCTACCACTGGGAATATTTTACAAACAGGAAAAACCTACTTTTGAAGAGCAATTACCAATTTATTCTAAAAACAGGGATGCAATTTTTAAAAGAAAACACGATCTTGCAAAAATAAAGGAAATTTTAGATATCAGAAGGGGTTGATAAAATGGAATTTTTGGGGAAAAAAATTGATAATTTATCGCTAAAAGACCATAACGGAAAAATAGAAAAACTTTATCATTTGCAAAAGAAGGTGCTCCTTTCTTTTCATCCGCTTGCATGGACATCTATCTGCAGCAAACAAATGCTTTCAATTGAAGAAAAATACGACGTTTTTGCCAAATTGAATGTTGCTCCCTTCGGAGTAAGTGTCGATCCACTTCCCAGCAAAAAAGCATGGGCGGAGTCTTTAAATATTAAAAAATTGCCCCTGATTACTGATTTCTGGCCACATGGCGAAATCGCAAAATCATTCGGTTTGTTTCGAGAAAAAGATGGCTTTTCAGAACGAGCCAATGTTATTCTGGATGAAAACAAGGTAGTAATCTTTTATAAAATCTATCCAATAGAAGAACTACCAGATATCGAAGAATTGATTGGTTTTCTTAAGAAATAATACATTTTACTTTTTACTAAACCATGATGGGAGGGATTCTAAAATCTCTCTCTCCGTTTCTTTCGCTTTTAGATGGAAAAAGAAGCGAGTGAATAGAAGTGGATTTGATATCCAAACGCAACTGGTGTTCGAACAATTTTTCATCAACCTCGAATCTTCCTTCTTTATTTTTCAGAGCTTTCGAGAGTATTTTTTTGTAAAGCGAACATACTGATACTACTGGCACTGATGCCTTCCTCTTTACTATGGACAGAAGTTTCCTGCCATTGTTTGTGAAGCCCAGAACTCTGAGATACTGTGGCCCCTTCTCATTGCACTGAACAATTAAATCCTGCTTTAACTCAAAGAGGGCATAAAGCGACAATCTTCTGATCTTGCTCATTGTGAAACGTTTTGCTTTAACACAATTGAAAAATTCTTCAAGATCACCAGTTTTCAAAGCACAATTTGAGAACCTCACATCAATACCTTCGCTAAAACCATACAGCATCTGAAGCTCTTTTTTAGAAGAAAGTCTGAGTTTTGCTAACAAAATCTCTTCAAGTTGCGATAAAGTAACTGGTCCTCGACCTTCGTTGAGCTCTCTGGAAATAATCTGAAGGCTGCTGTCTGGCACAGCACGACTGACGCCTGACCAGTCCCCTTTAAAAATCATATTTCTCACCGATGTGGCGCTTGGGAATTTACCTTTAAAAACTTTATCTTTTTCATCTGCTCCAACTCTTTTTATTAGTTGCACATTTATCTTGCTACCAAGTTCTTTCAGAGATCTCACATATTCCACGCCAAGTATATCATTGGACTTTTCTATTTTAAGCACTTCTCGAGGATTCATCTCCCCAGTTCGTTCAAAATATTTCATCAGTGCATATTTTCTTGCATTTGGGAATGAATAACCTTTTTTCAATTCTTCTTTCATAATTTCCGGAAAAGGATAGGGCTGATTTATCATAACATCAGCTATTTTGTTGAGAAAGCTGAGATTTCCTGATTCACTACCAAAAACCAGGTCTGTGACAACATTCATTTTTTCAAGTAACCAGACCGCACCTTTTGCAAATCCCCCGGCATCCTGCAGAGCATAGACAAAAGGCAACTCAAATACAACATCAACACCATTCTGAAGTGCTATCTCAGCTCTAGAAAACTTGTCAATTATAGCCGGCTCTCCCCTCTGACAAAAGCTGCCACTCATAACGGCAACTGTATAATCTGGTTTTACCAGTTCTTTCGCTTTTCGCAAATGATAAAGATGCCCGTTGTGAAATGGATTGTACTCAACAATAATTCCTAAAACTCTCAATGAGATACTCTCTCTCCCCTCAAAATACTCAAGCTGAGTACAAAATTAACTAATGTAAACAAAAGAAAACCTATCGACAGATACTGAACGGTTTTCACATCTCCATGCTCGCCAAGAAGTTCAACTCCTACCCAGGCAATTCCATGAACCACCATTCTGAAAAGCTGAACAAAAAATGAAAAACCATTTGCTATAACAGTAAATGAAAGAAATATCATATAATTATCCCTGTTAGCCTTTGCCAAGCTGTAATAACTGATACAGATACCAGAAGAAATTGTCAAAAGAACAACAAATAAAAACCACTTTGACGTATTTATCGTAAGATTTAACATTTCCTCGAGCATTGGTGAAAGATAGACTGCAACACCATATACTGAAAGCATCAGAAAACCTATAGAAGCACAAAAGATCCCCAGAAGCATGATCAGATAATTGGCTATTTTCATACTGAATACCACCTCATAATCTCGAAAGTATCTCAGCAGCTAATTTTCTACTTCCAAGTACTTCAGCGATCTCTTGTAAAGTGGCTGACCTGATATTTTTTACACTGCCAAAAGCTTCGATCAATTTTTTCTTTCTCTTCGGACCAATACCTGGAATTTCATCAAGAATCGAACTCAATGCACTCTTTCTTCGCAGTTTTCTATGGAAGCTATTTGCAAATCTGTGGGCCTCATCTCTAATACGCACAAGCGTCCTTAAAATAGGACTGTCAAACGGTAATATCAGTTCACCAAAACGTGTACAAACAATCTCATTCTGCTTTGCTAAACCCACAACGTCGCATTCTTTTCCGATCTCCATCAATGCCTCTACTACGGCATTAATTTGTCCAGTGCCACCATCTACAAAAATCATATCTGGCAATTCGTGCTTGGAATATCTTCTTTTGACAAGTTCTTTTAATGTCAAAAAATCGTCAATCCTGTCAGAATTAAATCTGTAATGCCTATATTCATTTTTACGTGGAAGGCCATCAAAGAAAACCACGACAGAAGCGACTGTTAATTTTCCATGCAAATGCGACACGTCAAAACCTTCTATTTTCATAGGATACCTGTTCAAATTAAGAACTTTTACCATCTTGTTCAAAAGATCTTTTCTCAAACCGCTTGTATAGGCCTGATTTTTAGCGTTTTCTCTGGCTTTATGCAGTAACTCTTCTTCTAATTTGTCTCTCGGTCTACCAAAATAGATTTCTGCATCAAAATTAATGTTTCTTTCAAGAATCACTGCTTCTGGTAACTCATTTTTACCAACCATATAATAATGAAATATAAAATCTTCTAATTTCGTTGAGTCCAACTCGTATGAAAGCTTTCCAACGACATGGCCTCCTCTGATTCTCAAAACAGCGTAACTATTTTTGAATCTTCCAATAACATCCAGATTTCTCCACTGCTCCAGAACAACACCCTGTCTTTGCATTACATTTTCAAACTTAACAAGAAGATCTCTATATTTTGCTGCATTTTCGAAATCCATCATTTTCGCGTGTTTTTTCATTTTTTCTTCTATCAGATCCAGTGTCTCAGATATGTCGCCATTTAGAACCCTCCTGAGTGGTTGTATAGATGAGTTTATATAGCTATCTGGTTCTAAATCACCTGTACATGGAGCAGCACATCGATGCATATAGAATTCCATGCATGGTTTTGTCGATTTGGACATATCTCTACGACAGGTTCTGAACTGATAAACCTGTTGAAGGCAGTCTATTAAATCTTTAACAAATTTCACATCTGTGTATGGTCCAAAATATTCACCGCCGGTAGATCTTATCCTTACTATCTGAACGGCTGGAAAAAGCTCCTTCGTTATCTCGATATAAGGATAGAATTCCGCATCCTTGAGCATTACGTTGTATTTCGGTTTATGATTGAAGATGAGATTTGCCTCCAGAAGAAGCGCCTCTCTTTCATTTGAAACTACTATATAATCCAGTTCTTCTGCTTCATTCACGATTGCCTGAATTTTTTTACTGTATTTTCCATTCGATCGGTTAAAATAAGAAAGCAGCCTGTTGCGGAGTCGCTTAGCTTTACCAACATATATATATTCTTTGTTTTTGCCATAAAAAATATACACTCCCGGCAAAAGCGGTGCAAGTTTCGCCTTGTGGAGAAGATCCACCTGATTACCTCCCAACAGTATTTTATCCCATCATTTCATTATTTCGCAAAGGCAAATATATACTGAAAATCTTGATTTTTCAGATAAAAGTGGTATTATTGAGAATGAATCTCAATAAGGGGGTGAAAAGGTGTCTTTATCAGAAGTCCCTGTTGGATTTTTCGCAACGATTAAATCTGTACATAACTCCCCCGCCGGCGCAAGACTGATTTCGCTTGGATTTATTCCCGGGGCTTCAGTAAAGGTCGTAAGAGCTGCTCCTCTTGGTGATCCTCGTGTTTATAACATAATGGATAAACTCATAACACTGAGAAATGACGATGCAAACTTGATAGAAGTGCTATTACAGGATAATCTTATTAACCTTTCCAATGCTCCGAGGGGCATTTACAGTGTAGTAAATGTAATAGGTGGAAGATTTTTCAAAGATAAGATGGCGCAGATAGGTGTAGAAAATGGTTCAATTGTTGAAGTTATAAAACCTTTTCTTATTAAAACGAATAAAGGGACTTTCCAGGTTGGTCGTGGGATGTCAGGCAGGATTATCCTCAGGAGGATTGAAGAATGAGCTTGAGAGTAGCTTTATGTGGCAATCCAAATGTTGGAAAAACGAGTCTATTCAATGCTTTGACTGGATTAAGGCAATATACAGCCAACTGGGCAGGTGTGACTGTAGACATCAAAGAGGGAATCAGAAATTGGAAAGGCATGCAGATTACATTTACTGATCTTCCCGGCACATACAGTTTATCGTCTTTCAGTTTGGATGAGAAAATTGCAAGAGATTACCTTCTCTACAACACCCCGGATATTTTACTTGTTGTCGCGGATTCCCTTTCTTTAAAGCAGGGGCTGTATCTTTTCCTTGAAGCAGCAGAATTAGATGTTAAAATTATTCTCGTTGTAAATGCTATAGATGAAGCAAAAAAAAGTGGGATTCACATTGACAGGTCAGAGTTATCAAAACATCTTGGCGTTCCCGTTATTTTGACAAGTGCTGTAACTGGCGAAGGAATCAACGAGCTTTTGGACAGCATAGTGAAAGTCGCGGCAGATCAGAAAAAAACAGTCAGGTTCGCCCTCAAAAAAGAGATAGAAGATGAAATAGAGGAAATAGAATCAAGTATCCAAAGCAAACCTGAGCTACGAACTTTTCCGGTCAGGTGGCTTTCAATCAAATATCTCGAAGGAGATCCAGATACAATAAAATTGATTGGTGAAATATCATCAAAAGCTGGCGCATTGAGAGAAGAAATTGCTCGGGAAAAATATAAGCATATAGATTTGATCTTAAAAGAAGTGATGAACTTTTCTCAACAAAAGTTCAGTATAAGTGAGGCGCTTGATCATGTATTAACACACAAATACACAGGTATACCCGTTTTTTTAGCTCTTATGTATATTA
Source organism: Pseudothermotoga lettingae TMO (assembly GCF_000017865.1). Classification (GTDB taxonomy): domain Bacteria; phylum Thermotogota; class Thermotogae; order Thermotogales; family DSM-5069; genus Pseudothermotoga_B; species Pseudothermotoga_B elfii. Next base: position 592,391 of record NC_009828.1, on the reverse strand, counting down.
CATTTACCTTCTCTTTCGAGATCGTTCAACCACTTTCCGATTTGATAGAAAATGCGTTTAATCTGATAGCAGATACTCTAAGGCATACGATAGGTAACAGACTTGTAGCCTCACTCTTGGCAGATGGTATTATATCAGGTATCGGCTCGGTTCTGGTGTTTATACCAAATATTTTTGGTTTGTTTCTAATTCTTGGTATAATGGAAGATTCAGGATACCTCCCCAGAGCTGCTTTCGTAGTGGATAGGATCATGTACAAATTGAAACTCTCAGGTAGATCTTTTATGTCTTTTTTACTTGGTTTCGGGTGCACTGTACCGGCAATCATGTCAACACGTGGTATATCTGACTCAAGAGAAAGAACAATCGCTGTTTTGTCAGTTCCCTTTATATCCTGCAGTGCAAGGCTACCAGTATATCTTTTAATCGCCAGTATTTTTTTTGACAAAAATAAAGGATTGATAGTTTTTATTGTGTATCTTTTGAGCATAGCTGTGACACTTATAAGTTCTGTGCTGCTTAACAAGATTCTTTTCAAAGGTCAACCGGGATTCCTTATTCTCGAACTTCCCAGATATCGAATGCCAAAGTTCAAAAATCTTGCCCTGTACGTATGGATCAGAGGAAAGCATTTTCTAATAAAAGCCGGTACCATAATTTTTGTAGCATCGGTCCTGCTGTGGATACTCTCGTATTTTCCATCGATGAATCCATCAGAATCCTTTGCTTCGTATATAGGAAAATTCCTTGAAACCATTCTCAGGCCACTTGGATTTGACTGGAGAATAAGTACATCATTAATTTTCGGCGTGGCAGCGAAAGAAGTTATTGTTTCAGCTTTTGGAATGTTTTTTGGTCATGAAGGATCATTCAGGATTGCTCTGGCAAATTCTATAGATTCAGTAACGGCATTCTCTCTGCTTATCTTCATAATGGCATATATACCATGTTTCGCCACACTTGGCTCGATATCAAGCGAACTCGGTAAGAAATACGCTCTTATCTCAGTAATTTACAGTTTTTCAATTGCCTATCTTCTGGCGTATATTGTTAGATTAATTGGAGGAATCTTTCTGTGAAGAAAATCATTCTGATTCTTGAGTTTATAGCCGCATTGATAAATTTTGCATTTCTTATAAAAATTGACCCCATGTTCTCAATCTGCGTACTCATTTTTTCATCCGTTCTCCTATTCGGAGTTTCTGAAAAAGATTCTGATAAAATAAACGCACATTTAATGGTCGGTGGGGGATTGCTTTTTTTGCTTTCAATTTTCTCGATATTGTACAGCATATCAAAACTTGAATTGCCTGAACCATCGTATTACCTAACGATCATTATGGGATTATGCGGTTTATTGCAGGCAATTTTCTACAGAAAAAGATTTAAATGATTAGCGTGAACAATTTGAACAAAATCGCTGAAAATACTGCGGCAAGTGGAACTGTAAAAAGCCACGAAAGCACGATATTTTTCAACACCCCGACGTTGACAACCTCAATGCCGCGGGCCATTCCAACACCTACCACAGACCCGACAACAATGTGTGTTGTCGAAACAGGGAACCCAAGGACCGAAGCCATTAAGACGGTAGAAGCTGTAGAGAAATCTATACAAAAGCCACGCGTATTGGTCAGAGGGGTTATATCACTGCCAATGGTTTTCATAACTCTATATCCAAGAAATAGAACGCCCATAGAAATTCCAAGGCCTCCAAGGAAAAGTATCCAGATTGGTGTATGTATTTGTGAAGAGACCATCCCTGTCTTAATAACAGAATAAACGACTACCACAGGGCCAACCGCATTTGCAACATCGTTAGCACCGTGCGAAAAACTCACATAACAGCTTGTCATAACTTGAAGTCGTCTGAACATGTTCTCGACGAAATCATAAGGATCCGCGTTGTGTTTTTGAGAATTTCTTTTGAGAAGAAAATAACCTGCGATCATAGCCAGTGCAGAAACGGAAAAAGAGAAAACGAAGCTTTTTCCATAACCAATTTTCACAGTCTTAACTGCAAACAGGTACACAATTATGAAAAATGTGACCCAGATTATTATAGGCCCGGTTTTTTTGGCGGCTCGAACAGGATTATCTCTACGAAGCACTAAAAGTGATATTAATTTGAATACTCCGTAAGCAAGCAGTCCTCCAAGCAGAGGAGAAATCACCCAGCTCATCGCAATGGATACCATCTTTGCCCAGTGTATTGCATTCCATCCACCAGCAGCTATTCCAAAACCAGCCATTCCGCCAACAATGGAATGCGTTGTTGAAACAGGCATACCCCAGAAAGTTGCCGCCAGAACCCAAACAGATGATGAGATAAGAGCCGCAAGAGCACCTATCATCAGAGTATTTGGATCATTCACAATATCTACCTTGACAATTCCCTTCGTTATTGTGGAGGTCACGTGAGATCCAAATAAAACTGCTCCCAAGAATTCCAAAACAGACGCTATCAAAACAGCCTGTTTCGGAGTAATTGCTTTTGCTCCCACTGCCGTTGCCATAGAATTAGCAACATCATTTGCTCCTATGGCAAATGCCATAGCAACGCCCGTTCCAAACGCAATTAATGTAACCATCGTCCAGTCCTCCTTAGATCAAATATGTGTTATCATTCGTACTCTCTCTGCCACATTTTCAGCGTGATCAGCAATTCTTGTAAGCAATCTGATTAACTTTTCAAGATAGTAGATATCTACAGGATGGATAGCATTTTTCAGGGAGAAAATCTTCTTTCCAGCTATCAAAGATAATTTGTCGGTGTTAGACTCATTTGATTCCACTCTCGTAGCTGTCCTGTCTTCTTCCAGAGCAACAGATGGAGCAAAAGAAGATTCTACTAATAAAAGCAGATCAGAAACAGATTTCACCATTCCTTCAACAGCATCACTACAGCTTTCAGCAAGTTCGATCATGATATTTTGAATTTCGGCAATAACAGGTTTCTCCACCTTATTCAACATCAAAGCTTTAAGAAAATCATCTACTGCATCAATTACACCATCTTCTTCATGCAGTATTGTCAATATATCCACCCTGTCAAAATAAACAAATTTGAGTTTTGTATAACTCTCCCTGATAAGAATTTTTATTTCATCTGCCTTGTCTTCGAGTACATCAACTTCTTCGCTCATCTTTTCAACCGGCAAATCTTCGAAATAGTTTTTCAAAGCGGGTACTATGAATTGCGAAACTTTTTTTGTTAAAAGGGCGTGTTCATAAAGCAATCTAAGTGGAGATTGTTTTGGAAACATCTTATCTATAAACCTTGTCATACCTGTCTCCTCCCCAATTTAAGGATAAAAAACCACCGTTATGACTGAAATAATTAGTATAGGTATTAAAATTTTTCCAAGCACCTTGATAAAATCAACCTTGAAATAGTTTGCTGTCAAAACAAGACACAGATGAACTGGTGAGAGCAAAACACCTGTGACGGAAAAAACATATGTCACTAAACCGAGACGATAACCACCCATACTCATTACTATTGGTAGTGAAATTCCAAGAGCGGCATGGGTCAGCCCTGTTGACATGCCGGTTATAAGAGGCAGTAGTATAGCTATCAACAACACGTTGAACCCGATTTTTGAAAGTTCCTCACTCATTTTCTGTCCTATTTGTAAATCAATCATAGAATGCTTATAAAGGAAAACGATTATCAATATGAAAATAATATCAAGTTTTCTAACTGCCCTCTTGAAGGCTTCTAAGATATATTTGTTACGTATTGATGCATAAAATACGGTGGCAATTGTCAGTGCGACCCACCCTTCTAACTTGAACAACAAGATCATTAACCCTGTTGAAAGAATCACAGCTATAGGCCATAATTTTTTCCATTCACTCAATTCTAAGTTTTTCAACTTTGGAAAATTGAATCCATTGAAAAAAACCCATCCTGATAAGAACGCAACAAGAAACAGGGGAAACAATCTTAGAGAAACAACTCCTATCGGCATATTTATTAAACTGGCCAGCAAATACATGGCAGGATAGACTGGCCAAAAAAACTCAAGACAGTGCCTGAACCAATAATTCACAGTTGTTTTTTCAAGCTTACTCATGTCAGAACCTATCTGGTCAATCATCGGAGCGGTAAACATCGCACCAGCTGGCATAGGCATCAAGCCTACAATGGCTGGTATAAAAACCGATGCACCCCGTGAACCCTCAAAGAGTTTCTGCACGGATTGTGAGAATCCATCAGAATCTCTCGAAACACTCATCAACTCCCCAAGAAAATATATCAAAAAAATACTTGGTATTAATGTTAAAAAAGACCCATCACTCAGTGAAGCACCTAACAATTTGATCATATGAAAGAAGATCTGCCTATTGAACAAAGCAAAGACCATGAAACCTGATATCATAGATATTATGAGGATTTTTGTGAATCTTTGAAGTAAGATTATAGTAAAAAGCGATATCATAACAGAAGCGGTTACCAAATTCAGACCCCCTCAATTTAGCGCTGGGAATATTTTACAAGCGAAGGAGGTAAAAACGTATGATCAAGATAAAAAAAGTTCGTGAAGAAAACGATAAATTTCTTGCCTTTGCTGAGAAAAGTCCGTTTTACCCCGATGGAAAAGGCGGTCAGCTTGGAGATAGAGGAAAAATAGATACAGCATTGGTTCTGGGTGTTGAAGAAAGGGAAGGATTAATATGTCACATTCTTGATGCACCTGTTGAACCTGGTGAACACACCTTTGAAATCGATTATCTAAGACGTAAAGATATAGCTATTCAGCATTCTGCACAGCACATCCTCTCGGCATCTTTTCTCAGAGTAGCAGATATTCAGACTTTAAGCTTTCACATGGGAGAAGAATTCTCAACAATTGATCTGGATGTTCCTCAGATTACAGAGGTGGTTCTTCAGGAAGTGGAAGAAATGGCAAATGAGATTGTGAGGAGTTGTATAAAAGTAGAGATAGTCGAGACAAATATAGAATCTGCAAAAAATTTAAATCTCAGAAAATCTCTGAGTGAAAAAGTTGGTGAGATTGTTCGAGTCGTCAAAATCGGGGATTTCGATTTATCAGCGTGTGCAGGTTTTCATGTTTCAAACACTGGTAAAATCGGTATTATTAAAATTGTTTCATGGGAAAAAGTCAAAAAAACTTTGACAAGAGTATATTTTTTAGCTGGTAACAGAGCTTTGAGAGATTATTCAATTAGAGTTTCTGTGTTAAGAGAGCTTTCAACACTTTTAACAAGCTCTGTTAGCGAAATGCCTGCGCGCACTCGGATCCTGCTTGAGAAAGTTAAGGACCAGGCAGCGTTAATAAATCGCATATCTGAAGAATATGCAAAATATCTATCGAAAGATCTCGAAACGCACAAAATAAAAGGAATAAATGTCTCAGTCTATAATGGCTTTGACGATGTTGCCAGGTTTTTGCCAAAATATTTTCAGGGTGATTTACTGATCTGTAAAACGTCAGACGGATATCAGTTCAGCTCAGAAAAAATAGACTGTTCAAAATTGATAGCTTTTTTGAGGGAAAAAACTCAAGGAGCTGGTGGCGGTGGAACCAAAAAAGGTTCATTGAAGACATCTGCACCAATAAACAAAATTTTCTCATTGATTGATAACTATTTAGGGGTGATATAAATGAAACTTTCTTTTGCGAAACTTCCCACGCCTGTTGAGTTTTTGTCAAGATTGAGTAAACAGTATGGAAGAAATATATATGTGAAAAGAGATGACATGACCGAATTTATTTCAAGCGGAAATAAAATAAGAAAACTTGAGTTTCTTCTTGCCGATGCATTGAGAAAAAACTGCGATGTGGTGTTTACGTGTGGAGGAATTCAATCAAATCACGCCCGTGCTACAGCCCACATGGCTGTTAAACTTGGATTAAAACCCGTTTTATTTCTGAGAGAGAATCCACCAGATCTTCTGGATAACAAAATGCAATCAGTTTTCAAAACAGACGAGGCAATGCACAGCAATGGCAACTTCCTGCTATGCAAATTGCTTGGAGCAGAAATAGTTATTGTCAATTCAAAAGACTATGCAAGAATTGAAGAAGTGTATGAAGAATACAAGAAACACTACGAGAAAAAATCGCACAGAGTTTACACAATACCAGTTGGTGGTTCAAATTCACTTGGAGCAATGGGATATCTCCTTGCTGCATCAGAGATGGCTTCGCAAATCGATTTAAATGAAGTAGATGCTGTGTATTGTGCAGTGGGTAGTGGTGGAACTTACGCAGGTTTACTGTCTGGGTTCAGATATATGGGATATAAAACCAAAGTGATCGGCATTAATGTGACAAAGACCAGCAGGGAAGAATTTACAAATACTGTTTTTGAAATAATAAAAGGCATGAAGCAGTACGGCATCGATACATGCGTTGATAGAGAAGAAATAAAAATAATTGATGATTTCAGTGGACCAGCTTACGCCATTCCATCAGAATCAGATATCAAATGTATAAAATATGTTGCTTGTAAAGAAGGTATAATACTTGATCCTGTGTACACAGCCAAGGCATTCAGAGGCATGCTGGAGATTTCCAAGGAAAATCAGACTGTTTTATTTATTCACACAGGAGGGATCTTTGGGCTCTTTGCTCAGGCAGCAAAATTTACTGAAGCATGAAAAATTAGTAAATAGAAACTGCTCTTGACAGAAGAAAAAAATCTATTTTTTGCATATCCAGTTCTGCCAGCAAAACTACATCACCCTGCAGTGTATCGCTCTTTACTATGTACCCATCCTGGGATCTCGTTATTGGTACAGGGGCTGTTACACAGGCTCTTCCTTTGATTTCTTTCCCAAAAACTATACCACTCATAAGAGACCACAAGCCGTAAAAACCAACCATTTGAGAATGAACCCACATGGAAAACCTGTCGTCCCATTCATTGAAATCCACCACACCGCATCCAGTGGTCGCTATTATCCTGACTCCATCTTTAATGTATCTTTCCAGCTTCTCACTATTAACTATATCTCGCTTGGGCAGTACTGCAATTTTATAATTTGAAGTGCTGAAAACGTTTTTCTGTTTGACACCACAGTGATAAACAAATTGTCCAACTGTTGTTCCAAAAACAACAGTACATTGCCACTTATTCGAAAGCTCTGCCATGATTTTCTCACATGCATAACTCGTTATCGAAGAGCACGATTTAATCAATTTAACGGTGCGCCGGCCTTTTAAATAAAAGAAAGCGGGAAATGTACCAAATATAATTGTGTCCAATAGATTTGGAAAGACAATTATCTGTGGAGAGAAATTTCTCATTTTTTCCAGGTATTGATTTATCAACTCTACGAAATTACCTATTCCAGACACCGGAGAATAATTCATCTGTATGACAGCTACTCTCACGACATTTCCAGACGTCATCTTTTGCAGTGGCTCTTCTAAAAACTTCGAATAATATCTCAACTTTGTATCGTTAAGCAAAAAACGTAAGAAAAATCGAACCAGGTTCACCAAAAATCAGCCCTCAGCGAAACTTCGGATACGGAACATCACTCCATCGTCAGTTTCAAACATATTCGCTTCTACCACGCATGTGGTTGTCGAATCAAAAATTATTCCTGATCTATCTTCTCCCTGACTTGGCACACACAGCTGATGATGTAAATTTCCCTTATAATTTGCAATTAAAACAACTGGTATATTGAACTCGCGGCTGGACCCCCAGCAAATAGTTTTGGTCAAAAATAAATCATCATAGCTTTCCAGATACTTAAAAACCACAGCAAGCAAGGCTTCATGGGTTTTTGCACTTTTGAATACCTTCCACGATAGATCTTTATCAGAACAAATTACGGCTATCTTACCGTAAATTGTGTCAAGATAATCAAGTCCGCTGCCGTAATGTATATCTTCAGAATTAGCAAGTATATACATATAGCCTCTATCGCTACCGATGAGATAGGCAAGAGCTCCAGCAACTGGCTCTTCAATCCATGATATCACCAGATCTATAAGAGGAAATTCCTTCAGGACAATCTGTCTCCCAAGAAGAAGCTTCACGCAGTCACCTCTAACTGAATTATAACATAAAAGGGAGGCATTTGCCTCCCTCTGGCGGGGACGACGGGACTTGAACCCGCGGCCACCGGTGTGACAGACCGGCATGCTAACCAAGCTGCACCACGTCCCCAACACCAATTTATTTTGACAGAAAATCGGTAGAAAGTCAAGTACCTTATCAGATTTCTCTTCAGTAAAATGGCCGTAAAAACTCTAATACAACCACATATTTCACTCTGTTTGAACAGTTTATTTGCTCTCAAAACATCGAGAAATCGTTCTCTAAAAGATTTAATTTCAATTTTTCTGATTTACCGTTCCGTATATTATATTATGGAAACACTGGCGTGCGCACGAAACTTCAACAGGGATAAATCTAATCTCCATCTGCAGCCATTTTCTGGCAATACATTTATTCAAACTATCAACGAAAGATTGATTTAATGGCATTTTTTCACGATTTTTAGAGCCTGAACAGATGAATAAGCCTTTCTTAAGGTCTGTTTCCTATCAAAGTGCTTAAACATCACAAACAGCGAGCACCTGAGATAAAAAGGTATTTGATCACCTCTGAGCCCTTCTGGATAACCAGAACCATTCATGTGCTCCTGATGACGCCTGATAATCTGAGCAATTTTTTTCAGTTCGAGAAACCTTTCAACAATTTGAGCCCTTATCACTGAATGAATTTTCATGACTTCAAATCCTTCATTTGAAAATTTTTCTTCTTTACCTTCCGTAGAGAAAGCCCATTCTTTTGAAGGTGAGATGAAAGACAGGTGTCCTTTTAAGCGTTATATATGATGCAAAGCTGGCGCAAAATACTGAATAACCGAAGCTGATAAATACTTAAGAGACAAGAAAACGCCGGAAAGCCCAAACACGTATTGAAGCTTCCAGAAATTTTTTTGATAATGCTTCAAACATATCATTTCAGTGAAAATAACACTCAGATCCTTCGCTATATATTTGCGATTCGAGGATATTCCGGGAAAGTTGCTTTATTTAAGTAGCTCTCGATCTACCATCTACTATTCACAAATCCAAGTAGCAAAAGAGCACAAGAAAAGGCGCAATAACTTTCTCAAGTGGTATCACTCAAGGCTATTTATTTTTCGAAACAAAATACTCTATTGACCTATTCCAACTTTTTTCATCTTCGTCAGAAAAATAACACGCCGGTAATTCACCATGAGACCGATGGTAAGAAAGACATTCACAGCAAATTCCTTTTCGGGGGCAGCCGGGATAAGAACAATTGCACTTTTTGAGGTTTCTTTCCTTGTTTACGCAATTCACAGGTATTCCTCCTATTCGGGCTTCATGAACATCTTGGAAGAAAATATCAACCCTATTATGCCACAGGCAAAGAAAACGGAGTTTACTATCAAGTAAAATGCAAAACTCATCTGCTGAGCATTGGCTGCAAATCTCAAAAGATCTGCCGCATATTTCACAGGAGAGATGTGAGCAATCCAGCGAATGTACGGCGGCATAAATCTTACGGGAAAATAAATACCAGAAAAAAACACCATGATCACATTCATGACAGAAGCGGCATTTGAAGCAGCATTTGGATTTTTCAAAAGGACAACGATTAAGATTCCTATTGCCATCATGCCAAGGGTAACAAAAACAATCGAAGGTACTAAGAAAAACCAGTTAAATTGTATGTTGCTTCTAAAAATTAATTTGGATATGAAGAGGATCATAGCGAGCGATATAAAGCTCATAACAAGCCTTACAAACGAGATGCTCACCAGTATATTCATAGGATCAGCACCTGTTGTCATAAGGCGTTTGAGAACATTCTGCTTTTTATACCTACCAAAAACTGTTACCATCGAAAACATGCCGTTGGAGAACAAAGATAATGCGATAACCCCCATCATCATGTAATCGAATTCCGATACATCTATTCCAGTCTGGCTAATCTGAGATACATTTACCGCAAGATATTGTTTTGCAGAATTCAGAGCTTTCTCAACTATGGGAACAAGAGATGATTGCAAAATTTTCATATCTCCGAGGATAGATACTTCACTCCGGCTATAGTAAAGTATTACATTTTCATCTTTAACAACTACCCCGAGTGGAATTTTTCCGTTTTTGATATCTGTGAGTAATTGTTCTGTATCACTGTATGATTTCAATTCCCAGTTCTCAAGCTTTTCAAGTTCTGAGTAATAAATCTCTCTGTCAAAAAAAACTCCCAAAGTTTTATTTGATGGAGATGTATCTGAAAACATGAACCCAAATATTACAAGAAAGACTATTGGAAAAAGAACAGAAAAAAATAACTCAACAGAATTTCTCAAAGATTCCAAGATATATGCTTTAAGAAAGCTGCTAAATTGTCTACTCATATCCCATCACCTTCTTGAAATTTACCATAAAAATAAGCATGGAGATGGCAAACCAAATACCCGGGAGTACCCACAGATCAAAGGCAGAGAAAGAGTAGAAATTATACCCGAGAGAAACCCTGAGATCTTCAACCAGATATGTGGTTGGCAGCATTCTGGCGATCACTTTCAAGAACTCAGGCATATTATAATTCAAAACAGGAAAATAAAAGCTACCAAGGAACATCAAAATCTGGTAAGATATCTGAGAAATAACCATCGCAGTCGAAATTTTTTTGCAGAATGATGCTATCATTATCCCCAAACCCGAACAGACTATCATTGCATAAAACAATTTAACCAGAAATTCCCCACTTAAACAATTATGGCTTACACCGTAAATAAAGATGCCCATCGAATAAACCACCACACATGAGATAATCATCATCGAGACAAGACTCAAACTTAATGAAGTGAAGTAATCGAGCACACCAACCGGAGTAGTGTGCAATTTTTTGTTTATTCCCTCATATCTATTGTAAATAAGCGTCAACGGTAAGTTAAACACAGCTATAGAAAGAACAGACATCAGCAGTATGCCGGGGAAAATATATGTAGCATAATGAAATTCATTTTCGGTTTCTTTTTCAACAGCCACAGTTTTTGCCTCAACTGAGACATATTCTGCAGATTGATTTTTCATCTGCCTGGATATGCTCAAATCTACTTGCTGAAAGATCATACTTAATATCTGCGCAGCTGTTGAAGATTCATAGTAATTCGAAAGTGTATACAGATCAATCTTTGCCGGCGCATCGGAAAATAACACAGCCCGCATTAGTTTGACGTTAAAACCTTCAGGGATGCGCAGAATCAAATCCACCTTTTTGCTTTTCAACGCTTTTTCTGCCTCTTCAAAAGATTGGAAATACGCCACCTGAAAAGGATCGGGCCGAATCTGATCGAGCACTCTTTCAAGAATTTTTCCAAATCCGGCAAGCTGTTCTTCTTCAACAATTGCCAAGCTGAACGTTGTTGAGTAGCTTTCCGTTGAAACACCTGAAAATATCGAAACGAGTATAAAAAAAAGAATTCCAGGGAAAATTATTGGCCAAAAAAATCCATTAAATTCGCGTATTTCATTGAAAAAGAGAAATTTAGAAAGCTTCAGTATTCGCATCGCGGTCCACCTCAATCTCTGAGGTACCGGCCTGTCAGATGCAGGAAAACATCCTCAAGATTTGGCCTTCTAATTGTTATGTTATCGATTTGAAATCCCATTTGCTTTACTCTGTTCAACAACACCTGAATAGTTTCTTCGACATCATTTGTGGCTAATGCCGCCCTCTGTTCTTCTAAAATCTCCATTCCATCAATTTCTTTTCTCAATTCTGCTATTTTCTCCGCATCATCTACAGTAAACTCAATATAACTATCCATATTCAAAGATTCAACCAGTTGCCAAACAGTACCTGAGGCAATTATTTTTCCGTGATCCATTATTAAAACTCTGTCAGCGAGTCTTTCTGCTTCCTCCATATAATGGGTTGTCAGCAGAATTGTTTTTCCCTGTTTTTTGAGTGTTTCTATAATTTGCCAAACATATCTGCGCGCCTGTGGATCGAGGCCTGTCGTTGGTTCATCAAGGAATATAATCTCAGGTTCATTAACGAGAGCCGTTATAAGCGCCAATCTTTGGAGCTGTCCACCGGAAAGATTTTTCACCCGGCTTTTAGCTTTCTCACCAAGTGAAACGAGCTCCACAAGATTTTTAAGTGTTTTTTTATCAACTTTCATATCATAGAGACCGGCAAAAAGTTCCACAGTTTCCTGAACCGTGAGATATTCGAAAAAAGCTGTTTTTTGGAGCTGGACCCCTATTCGCTTTTTTATCTCTTTATCTATATGATCAACTTTTCTGTCAAAGTAGTAAATTTCTCCGCTATCTTTTTTTCTGAGGCCTTCGAGTATCTCAATAGTCGTCGTCTTGCCAGCACCATTGGGCCCAAGCAGAGCAACCACTTCACCCTGGTTCACATCAAAACTTATATCATCAACAGCTTTAACCGCTCCGTAGTATTTTTTGAGATTTTTGACAATTATCGCTTTCATCCCATCCCCCCTTATGGTAGTATATTAGCAGGGTGGTCTAATGAGAAAGAGTGCTTTTGATTATTTGTTGCAGGGTGTTTACCTTGTATCAACATGTTGTGAAAATCAACTGGCAGGCTTAACGGCCGCCTGGGTTATGCAATCTTCTTTCAAACCAGCAATGATAGCTGTTTCTCTTGGTCCTGATAGAAGAACCGCAGAATTAATAGAAAAAAGCGGAAAATTTTCAGTTCAGGTACTTGATAATTCTCAAAAAGATATCGCTAAAATATTTGGTTATCAATCGAGCAGAGATATCGACAAATTTTCCAGAGTTGATTGGTTTGAGAGTGAAAAGCTCAAACTCCCAATCGTTAATGGAATCCTGGCTTATTTTGAATGCGAACTTTCTGGAAAACTTTCATCGGGAGATCACGTGATCTACAATGCCACTGTTTTAAACCATAAAGTTTTGAAAAATGGAGAACCAATGATTTTCTCCATGCGAGACTGGTTTTAAGGAGAGATCACAATGTTCATTCAGATAACCAGAGGTGTATTTGTGAACAAAGATAGAGTCAAAGCAGTAATACCGCTGAACAGTGTAATGGCAAAGCAGATGAGAGAAGCAGCAAATTTTTCGAACAAGACACTTAACCTTACTTATGGTGCACAGGCAAGAACCGTCGTGATTACAGATAGTGGCCATGTTTTTCTGCTTGGTGAGAAAGTAAACAAGGTTAGGCAGAAGCTTCTTAAAAAGAAAGAGCAGGATCAGCAGTCACATTGAGTGAGGCATAACTTTCATTTTTCATAAGATCTATTGCTGCTCTTGCAACCATTGCAGCATTATCGGTACACAAGTTTTTAGGAGGAATATATATCTGAAGATCATTTTCCTTTGCCCAGAAGGTTATTTTTTCCCTGAGTCTTGAATTTGCTGCAACGCCCCCCACAACCACAACTTTTTTCATACCTGTCATTCTAACAGCCATGGCTGTTTTTTCGATAAGAACATCTACTACTGCTTCCTGAAAGGAAGCTGCTATATCAGGCTTGCAAATTTTCTCATTTTCTTTTAATGTATACAAAACCGATGTTTTTACCCCCGAGAAGCTGAAATTCAAGTTGCCTTCCTCCAACATTGCTCTCGGAAATCGATATTTATAAGGGTTTCCCGTTAAAGAGAGCTGTTCTATCGCCGGACCACCGGGATATCCAATTTCAAGAAGCCTTGCCACCTTATCGAAGGCCTCTCCTGCAGCATCATCAAGTGTTCTTCCAAGCAAAACAGGGTTAATTGAAGAGTTCTCAAACATGAGAAGTTCCGTATGCCCACCAGAAACAAGCAATGCCAAATAGGGCGGCTCAAGCTCAGAAAAAGCCAGTTTTGCAGCAAAAACATGAGCCAGCAGGTGATTAACACCGATCAGCGGTTTTTCCAAGGCTATCGCTACACCTTTGGCAAAAGAGATTCCAACAAGTAAGCTTCCTGCAAGACCTGGTCCAGTTGTAACAGCTATTGCGTCAATTTGGGAAAGTGAAATATCTGCCTGCTGAATAGCCTTTTCAAAAACGAGTGGCAGGTTTTTCAAATGGTGTCTTGCTGCAACTTCTGGCACGACACCACCAAAAACAGCATGAATATCTATCTGGGATGAAATAATATTCGAAAGTATCTGATTATCTTTCAAAATAGAAACTGATGTCTCGTCACACGAGGTTTCAATCGCGAGAATTGATGGCACTAAGCTATCTCCCTCATAACTATTCTTGGTTTTTCCTTTCCTTCAACAGATTCTCTTGTCACAACCACTTTCTCGACATTTTTTGTCGAAGGTATCTCGAACATCACATCTATCATTACTTCTTCGAAAACACCTTTTAATGCACGTGCCCCTGTTCCTTTCGTAAGTGCTTTTCTGGCAATAGCGTAAAGTGCATCTTTTGTTATCTCCAGCTCTATATTGTCAAGCTGAAATAATTTTTTGTATTGTTTTACAATGGCATTTTTAGGCTCATTCAAAATTCTTACCAGATCTTCCTCAGTAAGATCATCAAGTGTGGCTATCACCGGGAAACGTCCAACAAACTCTGGAATCATCCCATATTGAACAAGATCATCAGGTACCACGTGAGAAAGAATTTCACCAAGCCTCATACGCTTTTTGCTCTTTATATCCGCCCCGAATCCCATTGAAGAGTCTTGTATGCGCCTTTTCACGATTTCTTCAAGTCCATCAAAAGCTCCACCAACTATAAATAATATATTAGAAGTATCGACTTTTATGAACTCCTGATAAGGATGTTTCCTCCCCCCCTGCGGTGGTACGTTTGCAACTGTTCCCTCAACAATTTTTAAAAGTGCCTGCTGAACACCCTCGCCCGAGACATCTCTTGTTATAGATGGGTTGGGAGATTTCCTCGCGATTTTGTCAATTTCGTCTATGTAGACGATCCCATACTGTGTTCTCTCCACATCAAAATGCGCCACTTCAAGCAGTCTCAATATGACATTTTCCACATCTTCGCCTACGTAACCGGCTTCTGTTAAAGGTGTCGCGTCTGCAATAGCGAAAGGAACATCAAGGATTTTTGCCAGAACTCTTGCTATCAGAGTTTTTCCACTTCCAGTTGGACCAATTAACATGATGTTGGATTTCTCTATTTCAACATCATCATTATCACTCTCGTAAAATACTCTTTTATAATGATTATAAACAGCAACTGAAATTACACGTTTCGCCTTTTCCTGACCTATAACATATTTATCTAACTCGGCTTTTATCTCAGCCGGTTTTGGCAACTCGCGCCTCTTTTCTCTTTTAACCCTTTTGTCGGTGACTAATAAATCATGGAAAAGCTCAACACATTCGTCGCATATATATGCATTGGGCCCAGCTATTAATTTATTCACTTGATTTGCAGATCTTCCACAAAAAGAACAGAATTTTTCTGCCAATTGTCTCCCTCCAAAACAAATGTAACATATAAGAACCCTGTAGATGTTAATAAAATTTCACAGAAAGATTAGCAAAACAAATTTAAAGCTCGGATAAATACTTGGATAAAAACAGCTGTTTTTCCCAGTAACCATCGAGATTTCCTTCCTGTGCAAACCTGCTCAATTCCCTTCTCACCCACTCTGGGAGAACAGCATGGCCAGATGACTCTAACTCTGTCCCTGGTAAGGGCATAAATGTGTGGGCATGAATTTTGCAACCCATCTTAACTAATTTTTTTATGAGATCAAATGTTTTTGCCAGGTCATCCTCGTTTTCAAATGGAAATCCAAAAATAATATCAACGCGTGGAACAAACCCATTATTTAAAACAATCTCGGCTGATCTGACGACATGCTCAACTGTGTGGAATCTTTTTATCAATCTTAAAACTCTGTCGCTACCACTCTGTGCACCTAAGATTATATATCTGTTGTTGACATATTTCTTTATTGTTTTCAACACTTCATCAGTGACAAACTCGGGTCGAACATCTGATGGAAAACTGCCGAAATAAATCTCTTTCATTCCTACTTTTTTCAGATTATACAGCAAGTTGTCTATCGCCTCAACGTTAACTTTCATCCCATCTGAACCATATCCAAACGCATTTGGTGTAATGAATCTTGCAATGTATCTTGATTTATTTATACCACTTTTGCAATGGTGAACAATCGACTCAACACTTCTATGCCTTGGTTTTTTGCCACCTATTAGTGAAACCTCACAATAAGCGCATCCAAATGGGCAACCTCTGGTTATCTCAATAGGCATAAACAGATCCAAATCGCTACAAAATGGAGGATATTCATCTATATTAATCCTTTTAACAAGTCCATCAAAAACAGTGCTCCTTTCGCCTTTGAGAAAGAGCAGTATATTTTCCTCTCCATCACCCTTAAAGACATGATCGAACCCCATTCTGATGACATCTTCTGGTTTTGCAGTTGCATGAGGGCCGCCCGCTATCAAAGCGTATCCCTTTTTCTTCAAAATATTTACCTCTTGAGATACCCAATCAACGTCAAAACTCATGAACGAATAAGCAACAACAGCAGGTGGAGAAATGTTCATTATTTCATTTAGGCTGCCAACAAATGCCATCTCAATTGATGGAAATTTGTCGTGAATCGCTGCGATAAGGGGTATCAAGCTGTATCTGTTGTGTTTGTGAAATCTAAAAATTATCTTCAAGTTTCGCCCTCCATGAGACGAAATACGAAATCTATGAAAACATGGATAGCAATCAGGCGGTATTCTGAGGATTTAACTTCACGATCCA
Source organism: Pseudothermotoga lettingae TMO (assembly GCF_000017865.1). Classification (GTDB taxonomy): domain Bacteria; phylum Thermotogota; class Thermotogae; order Thermotogales; family DSM-5069; genus Pseudothermotoga_B; species Pseudothermotoga_B elfii. Next base: position 575,647 of record NC_009828.1, on the reverse strand, counting down.
GGTATTGAAGTTGCCTTAATATAATCCTCAATTTTTCAAAACTATAAATCTTAACGTGGTTTATGGAAGATGGCTGATTTTTAAAGGAAAAACCGAGAAATTTAGCCGATTTTACAACGGGTATATTCAGTTTTTGAGATATATTCTTTATATACATCCAAGAATAACTATCACGTTTTTCAACAGCAGAAAGTATCCTGTACAAATCGACAAAGTGTTTGCTAAGGACATTTACTAAAGCAACGATTTCGGTATAAAAAGACATATCATGAAGCAAGTAATGAGCATGCCTGTTCAATGTAGAAACTGCAAAACAAAACTCTTCCATCTGAATTTTTGAATAATTGCATACTGCCAGAGACACTATATCTGGAGTAACCTTTTCACCAATACATGCAAGTTTTTCCGTTTCTCTTTCTATGAGAAGATCATCAGCTCCGACAAAATCAAAGAATTTCTCTACTCCTTCATAATTATATTCCAAAGAGCTCTTTTCGAACCTTTTGCTTATATACTCAATCCATTTTTCCTTTTCCCAAGGTTTGGGAAGAGAGAAATCAATCACATCTGTTTTTCTGGAAGTAGAAAATGTTCTAAGCACAGCTAAGAAATTGCTCGATGAAAGTTGTTGAAGCAATTCTTTTTGATCAACCTTCTTCCATTCGTCAAAATCCACCACATCTATTAGAAAATCCTTAGAGAACAATCCCATTTGAGAAACAAGCTCTGGTATTCTTTTAGATTCTTCAAGAGAAATTTTAATTTTCTTCAGCATCTTTTTCCTGCAAAGTGCTTCCACATATTCATCTTTTAGAACTCGAGCATCTCCACTCAAAAAAATAACTGCCAAATTCTCACCTCTCGTTAATATATCATCTTCTCAAAGATTTGACCTGCGAAATAAAAGCATCTATCTTGGCTTCAACAGAAGGCGTGAATGGATTGCCATCAACTTCAAGGGCTATAAATGGATATCTTTTTTCTCTCTTTTCTAAAGCGTTCTTGATTATAGCTTCAGCAATCCTGCTTGGCATGCAGCCAAACGGTCCTATAGCAACGACTCCTTCGTAATGTTTTCCAATCTCTGTGAGTGCTGAGCCAATTGTGAGGATCGCTTCTCCGGTCAGAGCAGGATCAAGATGCAAAGAAGCATTCGCCATTATTTCATTTATATTCAACATTCTTGTATCGCACAAACCCGCAGCTTCGAAAATATGTTTTACTCTTTTTTCAAAGTATCTCTTAACAGCTATTTCTAAAGCCTTTTTTATTCTTTGCCAGAAAGGAGCATCTTTACTTGTCAATTTTTTCATAAATATATAATCAGTATAATATATCCATTCATGTATTGGGGATACTTGCATAACCACGCCATATGACGCAAACAAATCTTCCAGTTTTTTTCTGCTGAATTCATCCCACCGGACATATATTTCCCCGGTTAACAGAACCTTTGGCGCATTTTTGTATTTTTCTGATAGATTCATTTCGATCAGATCAGTAGATATATTTTTTAATGTTTTAAATATTCCTGATATATCTTGACTTCTTAACGATTTAACAATTTCACTCTTGTGAGTTTGTACGAGTTTTGATGCAAATTCTCTATCGGGATGAAGTGCTAAGATAGTTTTTTCAATATTTGAGTACAGATCAGATATAAGTATAGAAATCCACGCCCTGATAGTGAAGTTTATCCCAAGACCTCCGTATGCATTTTCAGAGTTCAGAGATAGTAATGCAACATCTGAGATTTTGTTTTGCCTGAGCCATAATTTCATGTAAACGTTGTATTGCCCGAATCTACACGGCCCAGATGTCTGTGGCATAAAATACAGAGTTATCTCATTTTCTGGACGGATAGATATATATCTTATCAAACTACCAAGTGTGAGGTGCAGAGGCAGGCATTCTTTCGAAAGAGAATTCCCCCGGCCAAGCTTATATTCAATTTCTCCCATTTCTGGACAAACATGTGTACGCACACCAAAGTGTTCAAAGGATGCCGCTAAACAGGATGCGCCAAACGCTCCCATTGTTGGAAATACAAGTCTTACCCTTCTATCTGTCCATGGAATTACCATGTCATCTTTTTTTATAAAAACACCTGCTTTATCCACCTTCACCTCCATGAAGCTGTTAATTGCAGGTTTCTCAACTTTCGTTTTTCTATGTTTTATCACATCAAAAAAAGCCTCCAGACGTGTTTCGATGCCTGCATCAGCTGTATGGCTGTCAAGCTCAAGAATTAAAGCCGGCTTGCCTTTCATTATTTCTTTAAAATAGGATATTACAAAAGAATCTGGCCCGCAGCTAAAATTGGTTATATAAACAGGGTAAAGATCTGGCATATTTTTGACATATCTTGCTGCTTTTAATATCATTTCTCCCCATGCCCAGTACATGTTTTCATAACCACTCTTATCTTCAAATGGCAACATATCAAAACTCGAAACAGGATAACCATAACTTGCTATCTTTTTTGGAATTCCGAGATTGGCATAACTCAGAAAGGCATTATAAGATCTCCCAAAAATTACTATTCCCGTTCCAAACTCTCTGACTTTTTTGAGAAATTCAACACCAAATTCCTTCAATTTCTCTCCAAAATTTTTTTGGGCTTGCATACCTGCTGAATATGCTCTCTCAACATCACGCAATTTAAAACCAGCTTTTTCAAGCATTTTATACAAAGATTTGATAACACTGTCAGGTTTCTCTGTGAAATCTATCCTGCAGCTTAAAATGTTCACATTCTCCAATTCACTTATGTCTGCCTTAAGCCAATCATATTCACTTTGGACAAATGGACAAAAGACACCTTTACTGCTCGAATGGTCAATTTTTATGGCTCTAATTTTTGGAATAAAAATATAATCAGGTTTTTTTCTGAGCAATGAAATCAAAAAGCCATGGGATTGTTCGACAGGAAAACAAAACTCTGCTCCCATGATATCTTTGGCATGTTCATCAGGTTCATCAGGTAAAACAATCTCAAATCCCATGTGAGCAAAAAAAGCCGAAAAGAATGGAAACAAGCTATTCATAGCAAATGAACGGCTCAATCCTATTCTTTTTTGCGCATTTTCAACACGAGGAATCGAATAAAGAAGGTTTTCTCTTTTTTTGACAAAATCAAGTGTATCATCGGTTACTCTATTTTCCCTGATATTTTCATATAAATTGCACGAGCCACCAAAAGGTACCCGCTTACCATCAATTTCTATCACACTGATATTGCATTTTCTATCACATCCACTTTTGCCGCCTTTACAAACAAACGGTTTCAAATACTTCACTTGGCGATCTGCGAGTTCTTTGAGATCATACAGATTTTTTTTGAGGATACCTTTTTGTAAATTTTCAATTGTTATCAGAGCCACGCCGTAAGCTCCCATCAACCCCGGATAAGGAGGTACAACAACTCTTTTACCGGTGAGTGCCGCAAAAGCTATGGGCACAGCTTTGTTGTAGCATGTTCCTCCCTGCGCAAAAAGTTTGTTGCCAACAGGTCTGTTTCCTTTTACCCTATTCATATAGTTCATACATATTGAATAGACTAAGCCAGCACATATATCCTCAGAAGAAATACCATCCTGAATGGCTGTCTTGATATCACTGTTAATAAATGCTGCACACTGATCGCTGAAATTGGGAGGGTTTTTCCCTCTCAAAGCCCTGTCGGCTATATCTGTGTAATTTATTCCCAGAGCTTCCCGCGCGGCTTCTTCCAGAAAGGAACCTGTTCCCGCAGAACAAGCTTCGTTCATTGCATAATCATAAGGAACGCCTTCATTTAAATATGTATATTTTGCATCCTGACCCCCTATTTCGAAAATAGTATCAACTTCTGGGTCAAAATATGCCGCGGCTTTAGCATGAGCCATGATTTCGTTGTAAACTGCTTCTGTTCGCACGTGTAATCCCACAACTTTTCTTCCTGAGCCGGTTACGCCAACTGCAACTATTTTTACAGGTAGATGCTGTGATAATATCTCCCTATAACAGTTTTTTGAAGCATTTACCGGATCACCAAGTGTTCTGAGGTAACTACTGGCAAGAATTTTTTTATCACTGATCCTTACAACAACTGCTTTCGTGGTCGTTGAACCCACATCAACTCCAAGAACGCATTCGTCATCAATTTGTGGAATCCCCATGTCCATCGACTTGAATTCTACCAGCTCAACAAATTGAGAAAGAGGTGGATGACGAGGAAATTCTGAAGAACGTTTAAAATCAAATAACTGGCTTTTACCGATTCTGGGTGGATTTTCCATAGATACCCATATATATGCGCCATACGCTTCAAAGTAGGTGGCTTCCTCCGGTACAGTGAATTCAATTTGGTTTTCAAGATGCCTTAACATAAGTGGATTTTTTGTGGTTCCACCAACAATTAAAACTTTATCAACTTTCGCCGCTCTGGCGAGTTGAAGAATCTTATCGGCCATAACCTTACCAAGTCCATTCAGTATCATTTCTTTTGGTATACCTTTATTCAAAGCATGAGTACAATCACTTTTGCAGAAAACAGTGCACCTCGATGAGAGTTTGTATAAACCATCATATGTGAATGAATTTATACTCCCAAGGTCTATTCCCATTCTCTTTATTTGCTGTAAGAAAAACTCCCCTGTTCCAGAAGCACATTTGCTCCCGGTATAAATACCCGCTATTTTTCCATCGCTACCAAGTTTGTACAGGACAAAATTTTCGCCACCAGCAGTTACTATGGCCTGATATTCACCATATTTTCGTTTTAGACTGGAATATGCAAGCTCGCAGGCTTCCGACTCTGGCAAAGAAGGAACCTTGAACTTTCTTCTAAGTTTTCGACCAGTAAAAGCAATCTGAATAGAATCTGGAAAATCTCTGAGCAAATTCGAAAGTACTGAAAAGGGATCTCCGTTGTGCTGGACCCATATCGGCAGCATCTCATCACAATAAAGTGAAATGCTGCTTGAACCCAAACACAAACCTATTTTCACACACTTTCACCTTCTCCAAGGAAACTCATTGTTTTAACAAACTCTGCCAGCTCTTCAGCAACACTTTTTACAGACGATTCATCTTTTCCCTCTACCATAACTCTGATTAACCGTTCTGTTCCAGAAGGTCTCACAATAATTCTATAGCCATCATTTTGAAATTGATCTATCTTTTCTTTTAATTTTGGGTGCTCTGCAACAGATTTATCTGTAACATCAACATTAATCATATGCTGTGGATAATCAATAACCATCGATTCCAGATAACACGGATCCTTCCCGGATAAAACCATCACTCTTAAAAACTCTATGGCTGTTATCAATCCATCACCTGTCGTTGAGCGATCCAGAAAAATGATGTGCCCTGATCTTTCACCACCCAAATTGGCTTCAAGTGATATCATCTGTTCCAAAACATATCTGTCTCCAACCTTTGTTCGAATCAATTTTATACCACGCTGGCTCAGAAAAATTTCTAAGCCAAGGTTACTCATTACAGTTGCGACAACTATGTCATTTTTGAGCCTCGATTCTTGCTTCATCCAATCAGCCAGAACACCCATCGTTTTGTCGCCGTGTATTTCTTTACCATTTCTGGTCAAAAAAATGCACCTATCAGCATCCCCATCATGAAGAATACCGAGATCAAAATCATTGATATTCTCTTTAAGAAAAGAAGGGTAAAGAGAGCCACAACCCTGATTTATATTTCTTCCGTCCGGCTGATCTGCAAAACACGAAACTTTTACTCCAAGTTTGTTCAAAACAATTGGCGTTGTTCTGTAAGCTGCACCATTTGCAGCATCAACTGCCACCTTTAAACCGGAAAAATCGATGTCTTTAAACATATCGTAAATTGCGTTCACATATATATCCAGAGCTTCGGCAAAGTTCATTACTTTTCCACATCTGGTTTTATTCAGTTCTTTTTCATTTTCAAAATCTCGTTCTATTTCAATTTCTTCTTCATCTGAAAGCTTGTAACCACTCTTTAAGAGCTTTATACCATTGTAAAAGTAAGGATTGTGTGATGCTGAAATTACCACACCAAAACAGCCTTCAACTCTTGTCACCAGAGCAGCCGCTGGTGTTGGAAGTATCCCGCCACGCAAAACCACCACATCGTTTTTCAAAAGTCCTTCACAAATTGCTTCTTCTATTGCCATTCCCGATTCGCGTGTGTCCCTCACAATGAGAAATTTACCGCCACGGTATTTCTTGCCAAGAATAAATCCAAGTTTGTAAGCCATGCTTTCTGTTAAATCAACCTGATACACTCCCCTGATTCCATCGGTTCCGAAAAGCTTCCTCATTATTCCACCTCCATGAGTTTTTCGATTTCTTTTGCTCTGTCCAGATTCCCCGTTTTTGTATACAGTTTTATCAGAAGCCTTAGGCCTTTTTGAGCGTATATGGAATCTTTAAAATCCAGAAGTCTTTCAAGTGTAATTTCTGCTTCCTGATATTTTTCAGCGTTTATCATAGAAAGCCCAAGATAATACAAAATTTCAGTGTAAAGTGGATTACTAATTTCAACATTTCCAAGCGATTCTTTGAAATAATCTATAGCTACTTCATAATCACCGGATACGCATTTTTTCAATCCCTCTATGTAAAATTCACTGTAATTCCTTTTTAAGGACTTCAGATATGTCAGATTTTGCAAATTGTTCTGCTCAATATAATGAAAAAAATCCTCATAATAACCATTTGTGTATAGTTCATATGCTCTGATCATTTTTTGATACTCTGCCAAAGAAGATTCCATCGCGCGGTTATTCAAAAACGCTATGACGAACAATATAGCGAAAATAGACATCAAAACCAGAAAAAACTTCTCTCTATTCATATCTTCACCAGCTTTTTGATTACACTGACAATATCGGGGTAATCCAATCTTTGTGGAATTATTGCTGAAACAACTACATCATCTGAATATTCGATGTTTTTAACCCTCCCACTCAAACTTTGAATCGATCTGATCAAATCACTCACTTTGGCGTAATCACAACGAAAGATATGCTCATACATCAAAACCAGTGCAACCGTTCCTGCATCTTTCAAAGCCTGATAAGCTGCCTCGGAATAAGCATCTATCAATCCTCTTACACCAAGTTTTACACCACCAAAATATCGAGCCACCACACAACAAGTATTCATCATGTTATTTTTCTTCAGAGTATTCAAAATGGGTAATCCTGCTGTCCCACTTGGCTCGCCACCATCTGAAGAGAATTCAATCACATCTGTTTCGTAAAGCCTGTATGCCCAGCATACATGGGTTGCATCAATGTATTTTTGCTTATAATATTTTATTTTTTCTCTAATACTCTCATTATTAGAGACTTCGAAAATATGAGAATAAAATAGCGAACGTTTCACATTTAATTTGAATGAACCCTCTTTTGCCACTGTATAAAAACCATTCACCAGATTTCCACCTCTAACTGCAGCTGAATACCACAATGTTCCTTAACACGGTGCCTGATTATCTCGATCAATTTCAATACATCAGACGATCTGGCTTCCCCGAGATTCACTATAAATCCCGCGTGTTTTGTAGATATTTGTGCATCTCCAACGCGCAGCCCTTTTAGCCCGATTTCTTCTATCACCCGGGCAACATAGAAATCTTCACCCGGTTTTTTAAAAACACTGCCTGCGCTTGGCATGTCCATAGGCTGAGACTCCATCCTTCTGGTCATTATTTCTTCCATAGCATTATTTATTTCATTCATATCGGCCTTTTTCAATTTAAAAGCGGCTTTGAGTATCATCCATCGTGTTCTCTGGAAAATACTCTTTCTATAACTGAACTCGAGCTGCGATCTGTCTAAGGTCATAACTTTTTCACCATCATAAACTTCAACCCATGCCACAACATCACAAATCTGACCACCATAAGCTCCTGCATTCATATATATTGCTCCACCAACGGAGCCCGGTATACCATAAGCAAATTCCAGTCCTGAAAGACTGTTATGAGATGCCTTTTTGCAAACCGAAAACAATGACGCTCCTGACTCGCATACAATCAATTCATCGTCAACAAAACATTTATTTAAATTGACTGTGCTTATTACAACATCGACACCACTATCCGGAGCCAGGATATTCGTGCCCCTTCCAAGGATTTTCGCATCCGGGAAATGGCTCAGAGCACAAATCAGCCCCTCGATTGAGTTTGGAACAACGAACAGACGGGCAGGACCACCTATTTTAAAACTTGTATGATATTTTAGAGGTTCGTCAAGTTTTATTTCGCAAAAATCTCTTTCCATCAGGATAATTATACTCTTTTGTTGTCCATCATATTTATATAGCAGGTGTTTTCAGAAATATCAATCTATAAGGTCACGAATTTTTCAACCTCATCTGTTATGATTCCATCAACCATATTTGCAAACCTTACGCATTTGTCCGGATCATTAACTGTATAAATGTAAATATCTACCTTTTTCGATTTTATAGCCGTGCAAATAGATTCGAAGTATTGTGGGTAATCAACAAGCTGAACAGGAAGATGAATCGAGTAAGGCTTTTCTTCAAGCAGCGAGCGAATCAAACCAATTGGATCATTTCGAAGTTCTTCTCCAACAAGAAAACCAAATTTGAAATCCGGATGACGTTTGATGAGAAAAGATATCAGATCATGATCAAAAGAGGAAACAATTGTGTTTTGAGGCGAGAACAACTTTCTCACGGCCTGCAGAGCGCTCTCAGCTGGCGTACGTTCTTTCAACTCAACGTTCAAAATTTTTCCAGGTGGTATTATTGAAAGCACTTCTTCGAACGATGGAATTTTTTCACCTTCGCGACTATACTCTCTGAGTTCTCTAAGGTTAAGATCGGAAATTTTTACGTTTATTCCACAGAATCTCTCGAGATTATCATCGTGAACAACCACAATCTGATTGTCTCTGGTCGACCTCAGATCAAGCTCCACTCCATCTGCCCCAAATTCAAAAGCTTTTTTAAATGCTGTCAGTGTATTCTCAAAAAACTTTGCCGAATAACCCCTGTGCGCCAATATTACCATCCCTCGCTACCTCCTAATTTTGCGAACCAGTTCATGACATAATTTGCAAAATCTTCCGCATTTGAGGATGACTCCACGATAAACATCCACACATCTTTCCACCAGACTACTATATACTTTCCGTCTTTCTTTGAGCTGTATAACCCACTGTTTAACAGATCAAAGTAGGTACGTGAACTCCATATTCCAATTTCCTTAACGATTTTCTTCCAGTACACTTTTGGTGACTCGTCATAAAATTTGAATCCGTAGAAAAGGTAATTCTTTCCATCGTGAACATAGCTTGCAACCACGCCCTTTGCCTCAACGGGGCCATATCCATCCACTTCCTCAACAAAAACAAGCAAATACGAATCTTGCAAAGATTTCACAGCAGAACTTATCGAATAAACTCTTGGTGGAACGTAAATTGGCCTGATCATACAGCTTGAGAAAAAGAACAAAACAAGCAGCACAATCAAAGTCTTTTTCAAATCAGCGCCTCCCTTAGAAAATAGTTTCTTTTCAGGAGTTCTTTAACTTTACCCCATTCCATATGTCCAGGCAAAACCAATAAATCCGGATCAACTTTTTTAAAAATATTCAAAAGCATTTTTATACTCTCTACCATCTTTTTTTCATCAGATTCCGGGAAATCTGTTCTGCCTATACTATCCATAAAAATTGTATCACCAGTGAAAAACATCCCATCTGTTGAAAGGACTACGGAACCCTTCGTATGCCCGGGAGTTCTTATAACATCAAAATGCCATTTACCTATTGTCAGAGTATCCTGAAATATATCAAAAGATCCATCGTAAACGAAAGAGTTTCCAAAAAAGCGTGATTTATTGACTGATGGATCACCAAGACCTTGAAGATCTTCCTCAGAAACATAAACTTTCGTAACTTTTATTTCATTCAAGCCACATATGTGGTCATAATGGCTGTGGGTTAACAAAACCACACACTCTTCTTTTAAATGATGCCCTATCCCAAAACCTGGATCTATAACAATCACTGGAGAATTTTTCAAGATATATGTGTTTGTTCCTATAGGGCCTGTTGAAACAAGAGATACAATTTCGTTTATTTCATGAATCATGATATCTACCTCCTGTATAATCTGATTAGTATGATCAGGCATCTTACCCTTTGTTTATTAATAATAGCACGTTTGATTGTAGCTATAGAGGTTATTTTTACACCTATGTCTGCTATCGACATAGTGAGTATTCTTGAAAGAGCCGAATACAGTATTTCGATATGCACATTTTCAATTGATGAGCCGTCTATAATAAAATCACTTGAAGGAGCAGTAAAAAGAGGAGTGGATGTCAAAGTTATTTCAGAAACACCATTATATGCGAGTAACATACCATTGAAAATCGATGCTGAGAGTTCGTTATTTCATCTGAAGGTGATTCTGGTTGATCAGAAGATTTCAATAATAGGATCAGCGAATTTTACTTCTCATAGTATACAGAGATCTTTTAATGATATTCTGATAATCAACGATCCAAATATGGGGGCAAAATTTCAGAATTTTTTTGATGATCTCTGGAACGGATTTTTTGGGAAAATACGATTGAGATCTGATGATCTTTATGCAACAACAACCAATATTGAGGAAACAGTTTTGTGTGAACTTTCAAAAGCCAAGAAAAGCGTCGATGTGGCCATGTATGCCCTGACTCATCCGTCAGTGTGGGCAACGTTGAAGATACTCTCAAGCAAAAAAATTCGTGTAAGATTATTAGTCGATGAATGGTTCCTTAATAACTCAAATTTATGCAAACTGCCATTCACAGCCATACAAACGAGAGTTATAAGAGATATGACATTGCATAGCAAATTATTTATAATCGACGGCAAAACTGTTCTAACAGGCTCTGCGAACGCAACAAAAAGCGGGTATTCAAGAAACGCCGAGATGCTGATAGTTTTGAAGAACAGGAATGTTCTGAAAAAATATATGGAGTACTTTGAGACTATTTGGGAGAGAGGTGAACCGTTCTGAAAATCTTCATATTTGATCTGGATGGAACGATTTTGATGGACTCACATGATATCCATCCGAAAAATCTTGAAGCCATCAGATTACTTCTGGAAAGAGGAAAAGAAATTGTTTTTGCCAGTGGCCGAATGCTCCCGTCTATCACAAAATTATTGCGCCGTTATTTTGACAGGGAATTTTCTTTAATAGCTTACAATGGATCTGTTGTTTGGATCGAAAACAAAGGTAAGATCCTTGATATAAGGATCAACCCAGAAACGGCCGAGGAAGTTGTTAAAGTGCTTAGAATATTGAAAATCCACAGGCAGGCATATATAAATGATAAACTCGTAGTCGAGGAAGAAAATGACTTTGCGAAAGCTTACAGTGATCATTCACAAATTGAGCTAACAGTAGTACCAGATCTGGCAGAAGCAGTGAGAAAAAATGCCCCCACGAAAATACTGGCAATCGACAGCCCGGAAAGATTGGAGCCTGTTATACCAAAATTGAGAGAAAGTTTTCCCAATCTTTCAATCTTCAAATCGTTTGAAAATTATCTTGATTTTGTTCCATTTGAGATTAACAAAGGAAGAGCTCTTCAGATACTGGCAAGAGAAAAAAACTGGAACTTATACGAAGCTGCCGCATTTGGAGACAATGACAACGATATACCCTTGTTGATGTCTGTTAAAGTAAAAGTGGCTGTCAACAATGCAACCAGATCACTTAAGGAGGTTGCTGATTTTGTTACTGAGGATAACACAAAAGGTGGTCCTGGTACTTTTATCATTGATATGTTTGAGCGAGGCATTTGGAATTGATATTTGCACACAGCTCAAATATGTTCACGCTGATTGTTTACTAAATGTACCTCTTCAGGTTCTTTTGAAAGACATCTCACTTTTAAGTATGGGGTGCAATCAGAATCTTGATATAGCCAGAGATGTGGGGTATTTTGCCGGGATGGTTGCACGTTCATACGGTTTTAATTATGTTGCTTTCGGTACACTTGACACACTTGATGAGCTCGATCCCAATCCAGTTGATAGAATTTCCCGTTCTCCATATATTACCGCACAGGTTATCACATACCTTGCTGAAGGCTTTGTAAACAGCGGCGTTATTCCAGTGGTGAATGCTACAGGAAATATAGATGCAGAAGTTGTAAGGGCCTTAGTGAATCGAAAAGCAATTTATCCATCCCTTGTGGAAAGTGAAAATAAGATTCAAAAACTGATAGATCTGGGTTATGAAACAGTTTTCGTCTTGGTTGATGGCTCTGTAAAAGGAAAATTGCCGAATCTAAGAATAGATACCAAGGTAAATCTTTCAGAAATTGAGCAAATAAGAAAAAAAGTCCTTGAGGGTGCTATTGTTCTTTTAAGCAGATCAGAAGAAATTATCAATGTGAACCAGCCTTTCTCAAAAACAGGTGTTCTGGTCTTTTCAAATGAAGAATGGCTTCTTGAACAAGCAAAAGAGGTGATTCGCGGCTCAAGAATTCCTACTGGAAGGGCCCCTTAACAAACATATAGTCAACACGGAAACCCCATCTTGAGATTCAAAACCAAGCCCGTTAGCACTTTTGAATTTTACACTGATTCTCTGTTCAGGTATATTCATAATCTTCGACAAATTTTTAATCATATCGTCTCTGTAATCAGAAAGTCTGATTCTACCACAGGTAACAATCGTATCTATATTCACAACTTCCCAGCCCTGATCCCTTATCATGTCAATAATTTTTTCAAGCAAGAAAATACTCGAAGCGTCTTTCCACTCATCAGTTTCTGGAAAATACTGGCCAATATCCCCCAAGCATACTGCTCCAAGCAAAGAATCTATCAATGAATGGCATAGAGCATCACCATCTGAGTGACCTAAAAGGCCCACAGATGAGTTTATCTCCACACCTGCAAGAATCAATTTTCTTCCTTCAACAAAAGGATGTCTGTCCGTACCTATGCCAACACGAAGGTCATTCATCCGGCATCCTCTCCATCTCGTAAAACGAGGCTGTTTTCGGTTCGAACATGAGAACCACGGTGCCTATCGGGCCATTTCGCTGTTTACCGATGATTATTTCTGCCTCATGAGGCTCATGTATTCGATCGCTCTTCTTGTAATATTCATCTCTATATATAAAGAGCACCGTATCTGCGTCTTGCTCTATTGCGCCAGATTCACGTAAATCACTCAAACGAGGCCTTTTGTCTTCTCGGGATTCAACGGCACGAGAGAGCTGCGAAAGTGCGATTACAACCACATTCAGCTCCCTTGCAAGCAACTTTAAGGATCGCGAAATCTCAGATATTTCCTGCTGTCTGCTTTCAGACGAACCTCCTCGTACATGCATTAATTGCAGATAATCAACAAAAATTGCATCAACATTGTATTCTCTTTTCATTCTTCTGGCTTTTGCACGGAGTGTTCTTGGGTCCAGCGATGGTTCATCATCAACTATCAAATTGGCTTTGTATAATCTCGATGCTCCTATCGTGAGTCTTTCCCATTCGTCGTTGGTAAGAAAACCCGTCCTGAGTTTGTGTAAATCCACACTGGATTCGGTGCAAAGCAATCTCTGAGCAAGTTGTTCTTTCGACATTTCCAAACTGAATACACCTATTGATAAATTGAATTTCACAGCCATATTTCGTGCAATAGTCAACGCGAAGGCCGTCTTTCCGACTGATGGTCGCGCCGCAACAATTACAAGGTCCGATTTGTGGAAACCTGTAGTCTGCCTATCAAGAGACTTCAACCCTGTTGGAAGTCCACTTACCACTGCTCCAGGTTCCAGAACATTCGAACTCCTTGTTCGTAGCTCTTCGAGATTCTCAAAAACTTGATGCATAATCGCTCCAATATGGTTGTAGGTCTTTGTTGCACGAGATTCAGCTATTTCGAAAACCACCCTTTCTGCTTCGTCAAGAATTTCATCCACTTCCCTTTCCTCGTAAGAAGATTCAACAATACTCCTGCCAGCTTCTATTAAGCTTCTGAGAATTGATTTGTCCCTGATTATCCTGGCATAATGCATGGCATGAGCTGATGTTGGAACGGATTCCGCAAGTTTTGCGATATCCAGATCACTTCCGACAAATTTCATCTGGCCGTTTTTCTTCAGCTCCTCGCACACAGATAATATATCTATTGGATCTCCTCTTTCGTACAATCTTTCCATGACTGCGAAAACGACTTGATGCTTCTTTGAGTAAAAATCTTCACTTTTCAATATTTCCATCACATCGTTAACAACACTGGGATCAATCAAAATGCTTCCCAACAAGGCTTCTTCTGCTTCAAGATTGTGTGGGGGAACTAAATTCATAATCACCAACCTCCAATTAAAATCTAACACAAAAAACGGGGCATTTGTTCGCCCCGTTGGTGGAGCCGATGGGACTTGAACCCACGGCTTCTACCTTGCGAAGGTAGCGCTCTCCCGACTGAGCTACGGCCCCAGCAGAATAGATTATAAAACCTTCACTGCCAAATTTCAACTTTCTTTTATCAATCCACGCAAAATCAGCAGTTGTAACGACTCTGCTATCGGAGGGTCGGATGTTGAATCACTCATTGCTTCTGCAATCAACTTTGCCGCTGCTTTGGGGTCTATATCCGGATGTATCAATTCGTTCTCTTTTCCCTCTTCGATCAACTTTGCAACTCTTTCCACAAAAACATTATATCTGTCTCTTAACCTCGACCATGTTTCTCCACTGTTCGCAGCATTAAGTACAGCAGGTTTTTCTCTTTCTATGACTCTTGAGAGAATTTTTCTGCTCGTCACAAAATCCACATAGGCTTTGAGAAAGCGCTTTATTTTCTTAATATAATAATTTTCTCCTTCTATTTCCTTAAAAATGTGTTTTTCAAGTTCTTCAAGCGCATTATTCCATACTTCTTCAAAAAGAGTCTCCTTGCTGGAAAAATAATAGTATATGAGCGCTTTTTTTACTCCGGCACGATGCGCTATTTCCTCGACACTAACGCCATCAAAACCCCTTTCTGAAAATGCGGCCCTGGCAGCTTGAAGAATCTTTTCACGAGCATCGGACATTTTTTCACTCCCTGCCATGAAGTGAGGAGCAACTCCTCACTTCATTTTTTTATCAACAGCAAGGGCTTCTTCTTTATTTGCATAGCGTTTCATGCGTGTCTCGTAGTTGTATATTCCTCGATTAACGGGATATCTGTCTATATAGCCTTGTTCATACCATAATTTATCGGCGTAAACTTTCCATTCATCAGCTAATTTGTCAATTTCTTCTGCTAACTCTTCTACTACTCTTTCTGATCCTTCATGCTGGGGTATTGCATTGAAATGTTTTACCATAGCTCTGTAAACTTTCGGGTTATCTATGATTGGGCATGGTCTGAAGAGGTTGTTTGAATAAGGAACCATACGCTTATAAGATTCAAAGAATGGGGATTTCAAAATTTCGAGCACCGACTTTTCTCTGATGCTATCTACTGCATATTGCTGGAAAACGCACGGTTCGACATAACCTTTTGCATTTACATGGAAGTATTTTGAACCTGCTGCAAGACATCCATGTGTCAAAAATCCATGGTTCCAGAAATCAGCAACAAATGCAAATTTTCCACCAAGCCTGACTTCATCAGTTTTAAAGAACCTCTCGTATCTCTGTTGTGGTGTTGGAACAAGATCCATCGATGCATTAATTCCAACAGGCATATATTGGAAGACCCATGCATAAACAACCTGCTGCTCTTCCAAAAATTTCCAGAATTCATCCTTCATAAGGGTATCGTGATTCATTCTTGTTGCAGTTATAGATGCTCCAAAAGGTACCCCATGTCTTCTCAACCTATCCCAGGTTTCCATAATGCTCTTAAAGACGCCTCTACCTCTTCTCCAATCTGTATCGAGCTCAAAACCTTCCACAGATATTGCCGGTGTAGCATTCCCAAGCTTCGAAAGTTTCTCTGCGATCTCCTCCGTGATAAGAGTGCCATTGGTGTAGATCAGGAAGTAATTATCGTTGAATTCCTCCAGGATATCCATTAAATATGGCCAGTAAAAAGGTTCTCCGCCGGTGATAACCCAAAAATAGATTCCAAGTTCATTGGCTTGCTGTATAACTTTGCTAACCTCTTCTTTTGTCAGTTCGTATTTTCTGCCGTAAAGACCCGCATAACACCCCACACAGTTCAAATTGCAAGCATAAGTGGGGCTTATAACACCAAGTTTCGGCAAAACAACTCTGTGGTCATGCATTTTCTGCTGTCTGACTGGTTCTCCTATTGCG
Organism: Pseudothermotoga lettingae TMO; assembly: GCF_000017865.1. Lineage (GTDB taxonomy): Bacteria > Thermotogota > Thermotogae > Thermotogales > DSM-5069 > Pseudothermotoga_B > Pseudothermotoga_B elfii. Next base: position 559,363 of record NC_009828.1, on the reverse strand, counting down.
AATTCATTGATGATCAAATTGTTTATGATCTTCTCAACACATTTTGGACTTGATCTTCTGAATACGTTAACCCAGCTGGTAATCATCGGATGTTTTTCCTTAGCCATGATTGCAAGTTTTTTCAGACCACTCTTAGATGGTTCCTTGGTAAATGCGCTGAGTGTTGAAAATAACTTGTACAATCCTTCTTCATCGGTGTTTTTTAAGACCATTGAAACAAGCTTGCCAGCCTGTCTATAAATCAATCCTTTAACTCCTCCCACAACCGCCATAGTTTTACCTCCTTTTTACTGACTGGTCAGTCAAATTATGGAGCAAGAAAATTACTTTTTGATTATCTGTAAATTACTTTTTGATTTCGAAAGTAATTTAGTTTTTCCACCACGAGCTTTGTAGCACGCGTGTCATCTTCGTTATATTCAAGGAGAATATCGAGATATTCCTGATCACGTGTAGAAAGCCATAATTGATAATATCTCGAAGCTCTTAGACCATCGAGATTTGTGCGCCATTGATAACCCAAAAAGCGTGCTACACTTTTCAGTGAGTATGTGAAAAGAGGAAGAGCAATATGTTTCACTAAAATTTGATAGACATCGACAAATCTTGTCTTTATCTTTCTATATACAGTCCCCAAATCACTCCATCTGTTCACAAGAGAGGAAAATCGAGAAGGTTCATATGGACAATAATGATATATGGGACCACTTGTTCTATCAAGAAAATCGAGGAGTTCTCCAAAAACTCTGTATTCATCTTCTATTGACTCACAGAGATAGGGAATATATTTATCGTCAACAAGCACACCAAATAAGTAATCAAAATCTTTCAGTGGGTGTGACTCTATATCAAGAAAAACACCTTCTTCCAACCTGTCATACTGGGATATGACCAGAACCTTATCTTCAAGTAAGGCGGTCACCTTTTTCCTGAGTTTTTCAACAGTATCTATAGAGATATAATCTATATCTTTCGATAAAATATCCGGAAGATCTGTCACACCTTGTTCAATCAATTTCATCTTCAATTTGCTGTTCAAACCGTGTATCGCTAACAAACTCCCTTCTTTAACAAGTATTTTTGTACATTCAAGAACGTGTCTGCAGGTTTTGCACTGAGAAACAGGTTTTGGCACGGGAGGATCGTCCATCTGTGAATAAACAATGTTTTCTATAACACTAAAAAGATGAGGGATGCCTTCTTTCCAGTCTATACTTGCTCTAAAATAAGGCGATTCAACAATAACCTGAGAAATTATATATCCGTTGCTTGAAAAAACATATCCGTGAAAAGCTGCTTCCAGCAAATACTTCTTCTTAAATCTTTTGGCAGTTTTTTTCATTAAAATCTTCCACATCTCTCCATGGGGAACTATCGCGTCGGGTGATGAGATGAGGGTATTCCCGAAAAGATCGGCGGAGATTACAGGTTTTTCGATAGAAAATTTTAGTTTCATCAATTCTCTTGTTTTCTGTTCGTCTGGTATACGTTCATAATTTCTGGATGTTTTTTCTATGCAATACCTCCTTGGGCAGACGAGAAACTGTTCAATGTCATCAAACCAGATATTTTCATTCATAACTTCTCCACCATTCATTCATAACAACTCTGGTTTTCTCTAAAACAAATGATCTGATCCTTTCAAATTGATCCTGAACAAAACTATCGCCCGAAACTTTATCAATCAATGGTACTGTTGATTCAAACAATTCTTCGTTTTTTGGTGATGTCTTGAGAGGCCTTCTAAGTTGCAGAGCTCTAGTAGCACACATTAGCTCTATAGAGACAAGCGAGATTATATTTTCATATATTCTCATCAATTTTAGACAAGCATTCATTCCCATGCTGACATGATCTTCCTGATAACCACTTGTTGGAATCGTATCCACCGATGCTGAATGAGACAAAATTTTATTTTCATTGCAAAGGGCCGCTGCTGTGTATTGCCATATCATGTAGCCAGAATTTGTTCCCTCGTCCCCGATAACCAAAAAGGGAGGCAAATTCGCATTAACTTTCGGGTTCACCATTCTATCTATCTGTCTTTCCACCATATTGCCGAAATCTGACAGAGATATAGCAAGAAAATCAGCTGATAGAGCCAGAGGTTCACCATGAAAATTCCCCTGAGACAGTATTTTTTCACCAAAAACCAGCGGATTATCTGTAGCTGAATTCAGTTCGATCTCGACAATCTTTTTTACATATTCTAAGCAGTCCAGGACAGCTCCATAGACCTGTGGGATGCATCTGAGAGAATAAGCATCTTGAACCTGTGAACAATTTCTGTGAGACTCCCTGATTTGACTACCTTCAAACAGTTCTTTCATCAATTTGGCAACGATTTTCTGACCTCTGTGTGGCCTTGAAATCCATACGATATCCTCGTACGCATCAGGAGAAGCCATCAATACATCTGCAACCAAAGCAGCCACACGCACAGCAAGATAAATCAAATTGGCTACATCATTCACCACAATCGAAAGAATAGCTGCCATTGCTTGAGTCCCATTTACAAGACTCAGACCTTCTTTTTCTGAAAGAATAAGAGGATCTATATTTTTTTCGAGCAGAACTTCCTTAGCTGGGACTTTAACTCCGTTTTTGAGAATATATCCTTCGCCAATTAGAGGCAGAGCAATATGGGCAAGTGGAGCAAGATCTCCACTTGAACCAACTGATCCTTTTGATGGGACATATGGAGTTACTCCTTTGTTCAAAAACTCGCAGAGTTTTTTGACTATCACAGGTCTGACTCCGGAAAAACCAAGAGAGAGAGAATGTGCCCTTATCAGCATCATCGCCCTGACTATTTCTTCACTCAATGGTTCGCCTACACCGCATGCATGAGAAAGCAAGATATTTTTCTGTATTTGCAACAGATCATCTTTTGGTATCTTAACATTGGCAAAGGCCCCAAAACCTGTATTCACACCATAGATAGCTCGTTCCTCTTTCAATATCTGTTCTACCACTTCGCGACTTTTTTGCATCTTCACTATAGATTCAGGAGAAAGTTCTACTTTTTCACAATATCTGGCAACTTTAACAACATCAGAAACTATTAATCGAGAACCACCAATTTCTATCATCATGTTCGCCTCCAATCATAGTATATCGAAAAGCAAAAACAGTTGTGATATACTTTAATTTCAAGGGGTGAATGGATTTGGACAGGCTGGCTGAACTTGAAAAGCTTGTAGACAAACTTTTGGAAGAGCACAAGAAAGCAAAAGAAGAAAATGAACAATTATGGAAACAAATTAACGAAGCTTTAAGCAAAATCGAAAAACTTGACAAAGAGAAAAGGGAACTCGAAACCCTTGTTGAAACTTATAGAAACTCCATGAATTCTCTGATTCAAAAACTTCAGAACATGATTAATGTCACGGAGAGTGTTTATGAAGAAAAGCGTGAATATTAGACTTGACGATAAGAACTATGATTTAGTCACAGATGCCACAGAGGAGGAATTACTGAACGTTCTGAATCGTCTCCAAACAGAATATTCTCAGATAAAAAATATCGTCGAAGAGGCAGAAACAGATGAAATATTGCTCGTGATGCTTACAAATGCCCTTTTGAATGAGATAAGGTCTGAAAAAATCATAAACCATTTGACATTCAAGATAAAATCATTTTTCAGTGAAAAAGAGGAAGGTAAATCATGAAGATAGGAGTTTTTGATTCTGGAATAGGTGGATTTACTGTGTTGCAAAAGCTGGTAGAATATATGCCGCACAATGAATATGTGTATGTTGCAGATACACTTTATGCTCCCTACGGTACTAAAACTCATCAGCAGATCTTCGAAAGGGTAACCAGGATAATAAATTTTCTCGCTTTACAGGGTGCAGATTGTATTGTTGCTGCGTGCAACACTGCAGATGCTGTCCTTAAACTATCCAGTTTATCAGCCAGAATACCTCCCTATTTCGGGATACTTGATTTTGACATCAATTTTTCCTCTGCGCAATGCATAGGGGTTGCAGCAACAGAACTGACAATCAAAAGTGGTATATATGAAAAATTACTATTAAATCGAGGAATAAGCAAAATTATTCAACGGCCATGCCAGAAACTTGTCGAACTTATAGAAAACAATGAAGTTCATGGTAGACAAGCAGATATAGAGATTAAAGAATGTTTCGAACCATTTAAAAATGCCGATCTGGTAATTCTTGGATGCACACATTTACCTCTTCTTATAGAAAAAATTCAGACGATCTTTCCTAAATTACGATTTTACGATCCTGCCGAGAGTTTGGTTAAAAATATCTGGCTGAGCTGCCGACAAGATGGAAAAATCATCGGAAAAATTAGCTTTTTCGTGACTCAGGACCCGCTTTCATTTCATACGAAGATCTCAAAATACCAAACTTTGCTGAAACTTCCATATACTGTGCAGTTCACTGACTTGGAGGATGAGAAAAATCATGAAGAGAATACTGGTAGTCTCAGGTTTGTCTGGAGCGGGAAAAAGTACAGTAGCGAGAGTTCTTGAAGACATTGGTTTTTTTTGCATAGACAACCTTCCGCCAGCTCTTCTGAACGATTTCATGGTGTTGCTCTCAAGTTCATCTATTGACAAAGTGGCACTTGTCGTGGATATCAGGAGCGCTCAGCTGGGTAACGCAGTTCAGGCTATTAAAAAACTTGTAGATAATTACAGTAACATTGTGACCGTGTTATTTCTGGAAGCTTCTGATGAAGAACTTCTTAAAAGGTTTGCCACAACGAGAAGACGTCACCCGTTGGAAGGGCAATTGAGCTTGCAAGAAGCTATTTCAAAAGAAAAAGAATTGCTCAGAGATATGAAAGAAATGTCTGTAGTTATAGACACGACAGGTCTTGACATCCATACGCTCAGAGAAAAAATAGGATCTCTGCTGAAAGAAGAAGCACAATTTGTTATCAGAATAAGAAGTTTTGGCTTCAAGTACGGATTACCAGCCGACACTGATTTTATAATCGACACACGCTTTTTACCAAACCCATATTATGATCGCAAGCTGGCACAGTTAAATGGTACAGATCAAGAAATAGTAAACTTTTTTTCCAAATATCCCGTAGTTGAGGACTTTATACAGTACACTTACAAGCTTTTACATATTGCTGCCACAAGATACAAAAGTGAAGGCAGACCATTCATGACAGTTTCAATAGGTTGCACCGGCGGAAGACACAGATCAGTTTATGTTGCCGAAAAACTCTCAAAAATACTTAAAGATAGATTTTATGTCTACGTTGAACACAGGGATGTGAATAAATGAAGGTAGTCGCCGTAGGCGGGGGAACAGGTCTTTCAGTTTTGCTGAGAGGATTGAAAAATACTGGGGTAGATTTAACCGCAATAGTTGCGGTTACTGACGAAGGAGGGAGTTCTGGAATAATCAGAGAAGAACTGGAGATGCCTCCTCCAGGTGATGTAAGGAACAATATAATTGCATTAGCTAAAGACGAGGATTTGATGAGCAGAATTTTCTCTTTCAGGTTCAAGACAAATGGTACACTGTCAAATCACAGCGTTGGGAATATAATATTAGCTGCCCTGACCAGAATGACTGGAAGTTTTAGCATAGCTGTCAAACTTGCATCGCAAATACTTGCTATAAAAGGAAAAGTTCTCCCTGTTTGCGAAGAATTGATCAGATTGATCGCTATATATGAAGATGGTAGCGAGATAATCGGAGAAACTGAGATTGTGAGGCAAAAACGCAAAATAATATCAATTAAACTAAACAAAAGGGTTAAAGCCCTGGATGAGGTTATTAACGCACTATCTGATGCGGATGCAATTATTTTCGGCCCAGGCAGTCTTTATACAAGCGTGATTACTAATCTTCTTGTGGATAATGTTGCTGACACAATTAACAGCAACGAAAAAGCCATTAAAATATACGTTGCAAACATAATGACTCAACCAGGCGAGACAGCAGGACTGAGCCTGCAAGATCATGTAAAAGAATTAGAGAAATATCTTAGAAGTAGGGTTGATTTTATCATCGCAAATAATTTGATGCCACCTGAAAAGCTTTTGAATTCTTATGCCAGGGAATTAGCAGAACCTGTTTTGTCGAATGGTGATGTGGATGAGCGTTATATATTTGAACCTCTGCTGACGATAGAATTCGAACTCAATGATACCAGACCAAAAGCAAGGCACAATCCACAATTACTTGCAAAAGTAATCATGAAACTTTTGGAAAGGGGAAGCTGAAGGATGAGCTTCTCTGAAGAAGTGAAATATGAGCTGTGTTCTACAGAAATTAACGATAAGAAAGAGGCAGAAGCCGAGCTCATAGGTTTTATCAAAGGAAAAGGAGTTTTAAGGCTGTCAAAAAAACAAATGAATCTATCTATTATGTTCCCGAGCATAAAGATTGCGAGGAGATTTATAACTGTTATGAAAATCCTGTCATCTGGCGATTATGAACTCTTTGTTGTTCAAAATCGAAGGTTGTGGAAACAAAAAAACGTTCAATTAGATCTGACGGTTAGTTCATTTGGGAACAATGAAATATATTTTCTGAACACTGATATACCCGAATGGGTCTCAATCGATCCAGAGCTTTTTGGTGTCTTTCTTCGAGGCTTATATTTAGTCTGTGGAACAGTTATAAACCCTGTTGCTTCATACCATCTGGAAATCAATCACTCGGATGAAAACCTACTCAATCAAATATCATTTACCCTGAGAAAAAAATTTGAGATACAATCAAAAGTTCTCCAGGTAAGAAACAATTTCAAACTTACAATCAGAGCAGCGAGTGATTTGATAGAGTTTTTGAACCTTATTGGCGCAATTCAGTCGGCTACAAAGGTCGAACAGATCGTTCAGAGACGTTCTGTGATTTCTGATGTTAATAGAAGTATGAACTTTTTGTCAGCAAACGCTGATAGAATAGGTAATAGTACCGCAAGGCAGCTCAGGGCTATAAAGATAATAGAGGAAAGCATAGGTCTTGATTCACTAAACGATGAGCTGAGATTATTAGCTTATTTAAGACTTGAAAATGAAGATATGAGTTTGCGAGAGCTCGGAGAAATGATGGAGCCAAAGATGACCAAATCAATGGTTTTTACAAGAATGAAGAAAATAATCTCACTCGCCGAACAGATAGAGAAAGGAAAGTCAAGATGAAATGTCCATTTTGTGGTCACCCAGATAGCAGGGTTCTAGATTCAAGACCAACTCTGGATGGCACAGCTATTAGAAGAAGGAGAGAGTGTATTGAGTGTGGCGCTCGTTTCACAACATACGAGCGTTACGAACTTTTGCCTATAATAGTAGTCAAGAAAGATGGAAGGAGAGAGACGTTTGATCGTTCAAAATTGCTCAATGGAGTTTTAAAAGCGTGCGAGAAAAGACCTATTTCTTACGAAACGCTGGAAAAGCTGGTTGAAGAAGTAGAACTTGCTCTTCAAAAACAGGGTAGCACAGAGATCCCATCAAAACTCATAGGGGAGCTGGTTATGTCGAAATTGAGACAAATAGATCAGGTTGCATATGTCAGATTTGCTTCTGTTTACAAAGATTTTAGAGAGATAGATCAATTTCTCGATATTGTCCGGGAATTAAAAAAAGATCAGGAGGTGGATTGATGAACAAGAAAAACGTGATTTACCTGACAAAGGAAGGATACGAAGAATTGAAGCAAGAACTTGATTCTTTGAAGCAAAAGTTGATGTATGAAATATCAGAAAGGATAAAGGAAGCAAGAGAGCTTGGAGATCTGTCTGAAAATACAGAATATGATGAAGCCAAAAATGAACAGGGACGTATAGGAAGCAGAATAACGGAATTAGAACAGATTCTCAACAACTCTGAAATAATAGAAAATACAGATTCGAATCAAATATCCGTCGGTTCCTATGTGATTATTAAAAACCTGAACACAGGCGAGGAACGTTCCGTAAGACTTGTCAATCCTCAGGAAGCTGATATCTTTTCCAACAAAATAAGTGTCGATTCTCCTGTGGGAAGAGCACTAATGGGTAGAAAAGTTGGTGAAGTAGTAAAACTCAAAGCACCCGCAGGTTCGGTAAGATATGAAATTCTTGGAATAAGCTCCAAATCACTTAACCAAGAATGAGGTGATCATGTGATAAAAGATATACTAAGCCAGCGGGCTAAGGAAGTAGAAGAACTCAGAAAACTGGGAGTTAATCCATACCCATACAAATTTGAAAAAACACACACGACGAAAACTATACAGGAAAAATTTCAAGCACTTCAGCCTGGCGAAGTTTTGCAAGATGAGGAGATATCCACTGCAGGACGTGTTATGACAGTTCGTTTACATGGAAAATCCTGCTTTTTCACAATCAAAGATTTCTACGGAAGAATACAAGCATACATAAGACAAAACGAAATTTCAGAGGAAAAATACAACCTTTTCAAAAAATACATTGCACCAGGTGACATTATCGGTATCACAGGTTTTCCATTTAAAAGCAGAACAGGAGAACTAACCGTTTATGTTAAGAATTTCCAGCTTCTTAGTAAATCAAGAAGACCATTACCAGAGAAATGGCACGGCTTAAAAGACAAAGAAGTTGCTTACAGGCAGCGCTACGTTGATATGATAGCTAACGATTCTACCTTAGAGAGGTTTAGAATCCGTTATGAAGCGATAAGATTCATAAGAGATTTTTTAAATCGGCTTGATTTTGTTGAAGTAGAGACACCTGTGTTGAATTTTATACCTGGCGGAGGTGCTGCAAAACCGTTTATTACAAGACTTGAGGCCCTGGATTGCGAAATGTATCTAAGAATTGCCCCCGAATTACATCTCAAAAGGTATATTGTCGGTGGATTTGAAAAAGTCTACGAGATAGGAAAAAATTTCCGGAACGAAGGTATATCGTACAAGCATAGTCCGGAATTCACCTCTATAGAAATTTACCAGGCCTATGCTGATTACAATGACATGATGGAATTGACAGAATCTCTCATTTCTGAACTTGTACTTCACCTTTATGGTTCGTACAAATTAACTTATCAGGGTGTGGAACTTGATTTTAAACCTCCCTGGAAAAGAATTAAAATGAGAGAGTTTATAAAATCGAGATTGGATGTGGATATACTCGAAGATAATGATGAAAAACTATACTACGTGCTCAAAGAGCGGGGCGTCGAGCCGGATACCAAATCTCGAGAAAAAATGATAGAGAAATTGTGGGACCTGGTAGAAGAAGAAGTGATACAGCCAACGTTTTTAATGGATCATCCAGTAGATATATCCCCACTTGCAAAAAGGCACCGTGATGATCCAAGATTGACTGAGAGATTCGAACCGATTATTTTTGGAATGGAGATGGGAAATGCATTCAGTGAGCTGAATGATCCAGATGATCAATTGGAGAGATTCAAAGCCCAATTAAAGCTTAGAGACGCAGGTGATGAGGAAGCCCACAGAATGGATCTTGATTTTATAAGGGCTCTGGAATACGGGTTACCTCCAACAGGTGGCTTGGGAATAGGCATAGACAGGCTGATAATGTTGCTAACAAATTCACCGTCTATAAGAGATGTGATAGCTTTTCCTCTTGTTAGCCAAACCGAAGAGGACGATCTTGAAGGGAGTGCTGTTGAATGAGAGAATGGTTTAAGAAATGGCAGAAGGTTATCGTCTGGATCATAGCTATATCTTTTGTTGCCGGCATAGCCTGGTGGTCAGTGGCAAGTTACCTATCGGGAAGGCAGGAAAGTAGCAAGATTTCCTTAGACCAGGCAATAGGTTATTTAACTATCGCTGGATCACCCATTGAGGATTCAGATACATGGGTATTGCCTTCTGAACTCGATTCAGAATACGGAAATCTTTTAAACAATTACGGGATCAGTCAGTTAGATCCCATCTTTCAGGAACCATCACAGAAGGCATCTTTGCTCGAAGATTTGCTTAAAAACAAGGTTATTCTTCACTACGCAAAACAGAATAAGTTAACAGCGTCAAATAAAGAGATAGAAGCAAAATTAAATGAGTACAGGCAGCAGATTGAAAAAGATCAGTCACTGGTCCAGTATATAAAACAGCGTTATGGAAGTGTTAATGTATATCTAAATGCCGTACTGAAACCAACTCTGGAGAAATCTTTAACCCAGCAGAAAGTTGTGGCTTCAGTAGCAAATGTTGATAGTGAAGAAATGAAAAAGTATTTTGAGGAGAATATAGATCAATTACGAAAAAAATATGACAAAGTTGATGCAAAATTAGTTTCATTCACTGATGAAAGCAGTGCAAACAAGTTCATAAACATTCTTCTTGAAAAAGGATTTGATGGGGCAGCGAGTGAAATGGGCTTATCTGTGCAGGATATACCCAATCTCACCCGTGGAATCTTTGATGAAAAATTCGAAAAAGATATCTTTTCAGGGGCTACAAATACAGCCGTTGGTCCTATACCGCTTGGTAGTTCGTGGTATGTGCTTGAAGTTCAAAGCGCGACTGTTTTAACTGATTTTGAAAACTTTGCACTTTCGGATACATATGAATCAGAAAAAAATTCTCTCCAATCTCAGAAAATGCAGCAATGGTACGAAAATTACACCAGCGAAAAAAATATAGAACTCGTCATCGCAGATGAAGTGTACAGTACATGGAGAAAAGTCAGCTCGGTATCCACGCCAACAGAATATGAATCTCTCAGGAAAGAATTAAAAGAAAAGATTTTCCAGGACAATTCCATCTCGCCTCAAGCTCCTGATACGCTTAAAAGTGCTTATGTGGTTTTGTTAGAAAAAATTGAAGAATCCTTAGATCAGAGTGATGATCAAAGTAGCGAAAAACTTAAGCAGATTATGGCGGAAAAAGAAATGCTAATCAAAGACTTGTATGAACAATATCCAACATCACTTGAAGTGGCAAGCCGTATGTATCAATTAGATCAGAATAATCTACAGGTGAAATACAATTATCTATCTCTTCTCTATTCAGAGATTAAACCATATTTGTATCCCGAATATATTCAGTATTTGCTGCAAAGTTTAATTGAGATCGAATCTGGTTTTTCAAGTATTGCACTGGATACAAATGCTTCTACCGAAATGCGGGCGAGCTCTTATTACAATCTTTACGACTTGAGCAAATCTCTGGAAGATGCAACAAGCGCAAAATTCTATCTTGAGCAGTTGAGAAGAATAGATCCAAATTACATTGACTTCGATGCTGCATTAAATGAACTTGAATAACAACCTTGATGAAAAAAGAAAGCGGGCATATGCCCGCTTTTCTGGCTGGGGCGGGAGGATTCGAACCTCCGAATGTCGGATCCAAAGTCCGATGCCTTACCAGCTTGGCTACGCCCCACCGTGGTATAATTTTATCACTGCTGGAAACCAACGTCAATAGACTAAGAAGGTGGTACATTGATAAAACTCTACTTTTTAGAAACAAATGAAGAGCTTATCGTCCCTGAGGGCACAAAGCTAATTGATTACGTCTCAAAATTCAGCAAATATCATCAGACAGCCATTGTAGCAGCAAAAATTGATAATTCTATAGTGGAACTCAACAAAAAACTGGATCGCGGTGGTAATGTTTCTTTTATAGATCTTACCACCCTGGATGGTTTGAGAATCTACCAGCGCGGTGTGCTGTTTCTTCTTCACATGGTTTTGAAAGAAATGTATCAGGATTATCAGCTGTGGGTACTACATTCTGTTGGTAATGCCCTGTACTGCGAGTTAAGAAAAAACGGGTACAGAAAAGAGTTTTCAGAAGAAGAAATAGTCAAAATCAAGAGCAAAATGAGTGAACTGGTAAAAATGGATATAACTTTCGAAAAACATGAGTTTTACAAAGAAGATGCCTTCAAAATTTTTACAGAGCAGGGTGACGCAGACAGAATAAGATTGTTCAAATTCAGAAAAAAGAAGACGATAAAGCTTTATAAATGTCTCAACCATTATGATTATTACTATGGTTATATGCCTCCCAGTACGGGTTATTTAACTCACTTCGATCTTCAGAAAGATGGCGAGGGGTTTCTCGTCGTTTTGCCAGACAGGACAAACCCTGAAAATATAAGCTCACCAAAGAAATTGCCAAAATTGTCCTCTGTTTTTCTTGAATACGCACGCTGGCTTGATGTAATAGGTATTAACACTGTCGCGGATTTAAATGAACTGATAGCCAGGGGTGAGAGAGAAGTAGTTGATTTGATGATACTCAATGAAGCCCTTCACGAGAAAAGAATAGCCCAAATAGCTGAACAGTTTTCTGAAAGCATGGCTCGTTTGATTCTCATAGCGGGCCCTTCATCATCTGGAAAAACAACCTTTGCCAAACGCTTACTGGTCCAGCTTAAAGTATTTGGTTACAAGCCAGTAACAGTATCTCTTGACGATTACTTCGTCGATAGAGAAAAAACTCCTAAGGATGAAAATGGTAATCCGGACTTTGAATCAATTGAAGCCATAGATCTGGATCTTTTTAACCAACATCTGGTTCAATTGCTTGACGGGAAAGAAGTGGAATTACCAAAATTCGATTTCAAAATCGGAAAAAGAATACCTTCTGGTAAAAAAGTTAAGGTTGATAAAAACCAACCAATAGTTGTTGAAGGTATACATGGATTGAATGAAAAGTTAACCTCTTTGATTGATAGATCATATAAATTTAAAATCTATGTGAGTGCTTTAACTCAACTCAACCTTGACGCACACAACAGAATCACGACAACAGATACAAGATTGCTCAGAAGAATAGTCCGAGATTACAAATTTCGTGGCCATTCGGCACTCGAAACAATTATGATGTGGCCAAGTGTCAGACGCGGAGAAGAGAAATACATTTTTCCATTTCAGGAAGAAGCAGATACAATGTTCAATTCTGCTATTGTTTACGAATTAGCGGTACTCAAGACCTTTGCCGAGCAATTGCTTGTTCAGATATCTCAGAATGCCTCGGAGTACACAGAAGCTCTGAGACTCACAAAGCTTCTGGATTATTTTCTACCAATTACGAATATAGAAGATATACCAAGAACGTCGATTCTCAGGGAATTTATAGGAAGGAGTGCCTTTAAATATTGAGAAAATTATCTTTTTTCCTTGCTTTTATAGCCTTCTCTCTCTGCTTTTCAATTGAAATATATGTCGGGACTAACATGATATATTCATCTCCTGCTGAGAATTTTACAGTGGATTGGAATACATTTGCGACTATATGGGAAAACTACTGCAAATTGATGGGACTAGAAGAGCCCGCCACAGGAGAAATTGGTGATTTTTCTTATTTTGTATGGAAAGGTCACACGGCAGGATTTTCCAGACAGGCATCCACTTTTTTTATTGACGGAGTTGCAAAAAAATCAGATAAAATACCTTTAAAAGACACTCTCGATACCTTTGATATACCTGCAATGATCGAAAATAACAGATTGATCCTGCCACAGATGATTGTTGAAGATATGAAGTTCGATGAAAATATGATAGAAGTAGTTTACAAAGGTCGCAATGAGTTGATATTCAGCGAACATGATGGGCAAATCACTGTATCGTCTGTAAATTATGTATCCTACAGAGGTTTGCTTTACAAACCAGGTCAAATGATAGCAGCTTTTGATACACCACAAAGAAAGATTGATCAGCTCATAGAGCTGAAGGGGCTGATCAGAGTAATACTTTATTCGAAAGAATTAATACCAGGAAATGTGGTTTTAATCCCATTTTTTTCTGAACATAAGGTCGATCAGAACGGTATTTTGTTGTTTTATGCTGAAGGTGACGGAAGAATCATAATAAGACCTTATTCACCAGATTTCGAAGGATCTGACTGGGCAGTTTATGCCCAGACAAAGGAGATCGCTGAAAAAATAGCAAACCATTTTGGTTTAAAGATTGAAATCTGTCCTATCTACGATATACCTGTTGGCAAAATTGGAATGATATTATTGTTAGACAATCAGGACATTGAACAAGTAAGAAAATTCGTTGAGGAGATGCTTGAATAAATGAGAAACCTGAAATTTTCGATCCTGATGTGCCTGGTTGTGGTAACGGCGTTTTGCAGAAATTTCACGCTATTTTATCTGAATGACAATTTATCTCCTGTGAGTTATACAATTGATTATGAGGGAGATAATGCTGTGGCTTTTTTGATGGAAAAGCTTGCACAACCTGTAAAAGACACTATCAGCTTTGTTCCAAAAGAACTGCTAAGGGCATATTTTTTTGTAGAACGATCGCTTGTAATCGATTTGAAGTCATCAGCTATAAAAAATTTGAACTTTGATCAGGAAAGGTATCTTCTACATCAGATTCTGAGAACTATTTTTGAAAATTTCAAAGGATTGGACTCAGTCTACATTTTAATTGATGGTAAAAGACAAGATAAATTAGTAAATTATGTGGACATAAGATATGGTTTTTCAAGAAAAATATGGTCAAGCTGGCCTGTAGAGGGAGGATTATGAGCGAATTCATCAAACAAGATGACAGGGTACTGTTATTATTTGAAGATGATACTACATTCATAGTGCAGGTTCAAGACAACATTCTTGGGACCCACAAGGGTGTAGTGGAGTTGAAAAACCTTATTGGAAAAGCTTATGGAGACAGAGCAGAAACAAAAAATGGTGAACCGTTTTTGATTTTACGCCCAAGACTTGTGGATGAAATTTTTAAAATGAAACGTAAAACGCAAATTGTTTATCCGAAAGACATGGGCTATATATTAATGATGCTTGATATAAAGGAAGGAGATGTAGTTATAGATGCAGGTGTTGGTAGTGGAGCAATGTGCGCGGCCATAGCAAGAATGATCGGACCAGATGGAAAAGTTTTCGCTTATGAAAGAAGGGAAGATTTTAAGAAAATAGCTGAAGCCAATATTGCAAAATGGGGGTTTTCTGAAAGAGTCGTATTTAAATTGAAAGACATAAAAGATGGTTTTGACGAGAAGGCTAATGCAATCTTTTTGGATGTGCCAGATCCGTGGAATTATATACCGCACTGTCATAAATCTTTGCTTGGATCCGGTAATATCGCAATAGTCTGCCCGACAACGAATCAGGTTCAATTAGTACTGAAAGAGTTACATGGTCATGCATTTGTTGATATTGAAGTATGGGAAAGCCTGCTTCGACAGTACAAACCAGTTCCAGATCGACTCCGACCATTCGACAGGATGGTCGCTCATACAGCCTTCATGGTATTCGCCCGAAAAGTTAATGATTTTAAGGAGGGATAAAAAATGAAAAAGAATTCACTGGGTTTCATAGTCATACTCGCTGTTGCAGTAGTTGCTATTAGTTGGCTTTTATCAGCTGCTGTTACTCCCAAAGAAGTCAACACAGCATTAGAACCGTTCTATCAGACTCTTTCCTATATTCTCAACACTTACTATGAGAAAGATGAAATTGATTTGAATAAACTGATGGATTATGCCATAGATGGCTTGGTAAAAGGGCTTGGAGATGATTTCTCATATTACGAGAACCCCGAAAGTACTGAAGAAAAACAAATAGAACTCGAAGGGGAGTATGGTGGTCTTGGCATAGAAGTAACTTATGACAGCGAATATAAAGCTATCAAAGTCATCTCGCCGATGTATGGCACGCCCGCGTGGCGTACGGGCTTAAAGGCCGGAGACAGAATAGTGACGATAGACGATGAGCCTGTAAGTGAAATGACTTACATGGAAGCTGTCAGGAAGTTGCGAGGCCAGCCTGGAACAACCGTAAGAATAAAGGTACTCAGGGAAAATGTTGAATCTCTTTTATCTTTTGAGATAGTAAGAGAAGTAATACAGATTATCCCTGTGAAACACGCCTTTATAGAAACTTCTAAAGGTAGAATCGGTTATACACTCATAACAAGGTTTGGTGCGAAAACATCACAGGAAATGGCAGAAGCACTGGATGATATTTTTTCCAAGGGAATCAAGGGTTTAATAATCGACCTGCGAGACAACCCTGGAGGATATCTCAATAGCGCGATAGAAGTTGCAAGTTACTTCATAGACAACGGTATCATAGTGAAAACAAAAAATGCTTACGGAGTCGAAGAGGTCTATGAATCAAAGGGTAACAATTACCCAAATATACCGATGGTCGTGCTTGTAAACGGAGGCTCTGCTTCTGCAGCCGAAATACTAACGGGCGCACTGAAAGATCATCAAATAGCCAGAGTGGTTGGAACTAAGACATTTGGAAAAGGGTCTGTACAAACAGGATTTCCCCTGAATAACGGTGGAACATTGTATTTGACAACCGCCCATTACATGACCCCATCTGGAAAAGATATACATAGGATAGGAATAGAACCGGATGTCTTTGTTGAGGAAAGTACAGATGTTTCACACGAATCTGTCGTGATCGATTACACCAAGAAAATCATCGATGTCAATACGGAAGATCCGTTCATAATTAAAGGATTGGAAACTTTGCTGGAGTTGATTGAATGACATCAACGGGAATGGCTGTGACGTGCTTTCTGATATGTATTTCACTTTTTTTGTTTATCATCCTTTCTATGAACCAGGAGAAACAAATATATCAGATACAGCCGTTCCCGAACGTCGTCTTGGTGTCTCCGCTTGATTGGTTTTTAAACCAGATGAAAATAGTTGCCGAGAGAATTCTTTTATACAAAAAAGCACTCTTGACTGGAAAAAGGATCGATATTGATCTTTTATCAAATAGAACAGTATTCCGGGTAAAATCTCTGGATGCTTATCGAGGATTATTTGAAGAAGCCAGAAAGAAAGCTCCATCAGTTTTCGAAAGAAAAAAATTCTTAAAGTTTGGTGACTATGAAAAATTGATGGAAGCATCTTTTGAATTCAATGGAGTACTTTTTGTTTATAAGCCCTGTGTGACTCTTACAAATAATGGTTATATTTTATCCGAGCATATAGATGTCGCCAGAGTCATAATCTTAGCATTGAATGGCGAAGGGCCAGAAGTAAATATACTGGAGAGCAACAAAGATCTGATAAACTCACTTCTTTCAATGGTTGAGAAATACAGGATAGAGGTGGCAAGGACAGAATGAATTACTTAGTATTACTTTATTCACCAAAAAAAATTTCAAAATCGTCAGATTACAGATCAATGATAGTCCCATTTTTGCTCACAAGCACGCTGTGGTTTTCATTTTCAAAAGAAGTACACTATATCTTCCTGTGCACAAATCTTGCAATTAAATTTGTTGAGTTTAATATTCTGATCTACACTTATATAATGATCCTGTGTGGTTTAATCGCTTTTATTGAAAAAACCCCTAAAAAAGTTCTATCATTTCCCATGTTTTTCTTGCCTTATTTTTTTACACCAATTTATTTCAGAATTCTTGAACTTTTGAATTTTCCAGCTATGATGGCTTTCACAATAAGTTTTGTTCACTCTCTTTTTCTTTCGCGCAATCAATACGGTCTTTATTTGCATTTAATTCGTACATCAGCATTTATAATTGTGTTATTGGTGGTGAGACGTTGTTTCTTGGTGAGTTTATAGTCAAATATCGTATACCGATTGTACTGATATTTATTGCTGCCGCTATTTTTCTTGGTTATTTTGGTATAACAAATCTAACTATCAATTCCGACCTTGCTGGACTGGCCCCTCAGGGGAACAGCTTTTACACAGAGCAGATAGATTTTCTTGCTGAAAAGTTATCTTCAAACACGCTAACTGTTATTGCTTATACTGATAAAAACATTCAAAAAACAAAGGCAGCATTACAAATTTTGAAAGACAGATTCGAAAATACCGATCACATAATTGAAACTATGAAACTCGATAATCCTGAACTGTTCATCAAATATGGTTTTCTTGCGATCGATTCTACTGGATTGAAAACCGTGTCTGATACATTGAACCTCAGTGTTGAGAATATGCTTGATTTTTCTGAATGGAGAAAAGTAATAACATCTTTCTCCACTGCTCAGCAGCTGCTGGAAGAGTATATTTCTCAACAGGGAATAGATCAATATACAATGCTTTCACCCGACAATCGTGTCATGGTTATAAATTTCGTTCTGAAGGATAACATCATAGATGTTGGTAACGTGAGTAATGCTATACAGAACCTGAAAAAAATAGCCAACCAGGTAACGAAAGAAACTGGAGTGAGATTTCTTTTCACTGGAACGGCTGTGGGAGTCTATGAATCGAACGAACAGGTCAAAAAAGACTTTTTCCTAACCACTTCGATATCATTTATAGGAATCTGCCTTTTGATTTACTTTGGTTATGGAAGCCTATGGATATTGATTTTCCTGATGATATCTATGGCAATTGCTATGTGTATAACCCTTGGAATTGTCAAGTTATTTTCTGGTGAAATCAATATAGTCACTTCTTTCGTGAATGCAATGATATTGGGGCTTGGTATAGATTATGGAATCCACATGATCACCAAAATAACCTCTCACTCTCTATCAGGAAAAATTGAAGAAAAATCTATAGTCGCTTCTGTAAAGGAATTTTTCAGACCTGCTCTTGCTGCTTTGATGACAACTATAGGAGCTTTTTCATCTATGTTCTTTGGTCTTTCAAAACCATTCATGCAAATGAGTATTTTTTCAATTGTTGGCGTTGTTTCTTTTTTCTCAACCATGCTCTTTTTCCTTCCGGCGCTGTTGATAATTATTAAGCCAAAATTTAAGGAGAAAGGAAAAAACCGAAGGTTTGATTTTTCCTTCCTTGTGGCTGGTAGGACAAGAAAAATTTTGAGGTTCATTGCTATAGGTGCAATTGTTGTGTTTTTACCACTTGGAATAATAAATTTGAAAAACTACTGGTATACCCCTTCAGGCCTGGTCTCGGAAAAATCGGAATCTTCCATAGCTTTTTCAGAGGTGAAAAAGAGTTTTCAAAAGGTTGGTTTTGGTGAAATCTGCGTAATAGCTGACAATCTTGAAGAACTCGAAAGAATCAGCAATTTGATCAAAAATTCCGGTTTCATGACCACTCCTCTTTCTATGATGAGCATTTTAGAATATGCATCGTATGAAAACATCGATAAGTTACCGAGCGTTTATTCTGATCTGTTTCAGATTGTGAACAACCCAGTTCTCACAGCAGTTTTCAAGAAAGTTGGTGTCTACCGCCAGATATTAGAAATGTTGTCAATGGCAAAAAATTCCAAAAATCTGCAGGATGTAATAAACGAACTAAAAAAAGATGTCCCCATGCTCTTTTATGAAAAAGATGGTGTTACAAAATATGTTCTCTATACCGACACAACGGAGGATTTATATAAAGAAAACAGGATTAAAAGGGTTTTCAACTTTTTCAAAGAAAATAATGTCCAATCATATGGATATCCTACAATACTTTATAGTGTGATGAACGATATGAGGGGAACTATATATTGGATAGCACTTCTGGTTTCAGCAGGTGTTCTGGTAATGCTTTTGATAGATACAAAATCATTAAAGATGAGTGCTGTAATTCTCGCTTGTGTGATGGCTGCTGTTGTGATTGCGTTCGGTATAGGGTATGTACTTGAAATTCACGCTTCTTTCATGACACTGTTGCTCATACCGATATTGGTTGGAATTGGAGTTGATGGAATGATACACATCAAACATATTTCAGAAAGCAACTCGAGAGAATTAATTTCAAGAACATTGAAATCAATAACTTTCTGTACTTTTACAACAGTTGCAGCATTTGGAAGTTTCTCGCTGGCAGAAGGGAAACTATTACAGGAATTTGGAATATTGATGGGGATAGGTTTATCTGCATCATGGTTGATAACAGTCTTTACAGCTGGTTACCTTCTTAAAGGTGGTGACCAATTTGAAGATAGCGATGTTCACTGATTCTTATTTACCACAAACTAATGGAGTGGCAACTTCAGTTTATTTATACAAACGGGCGCTTGAGCGCATGGGGCATGAAGTTTACATAGTTTCTCCAATTGGTCCAAAAGATGAAACTGTCCTGGTACTAGGAGGAATTCAGTTTAAGTGGGAAAAGAACCACATTATACCAAGCAGTGGGAGAATTTTACCCATAATCGATTTTGTTAAAAAAAAGCAAATAGATGTAATTCATAGCCATGCACCATTTGCTCTTGGTTTTCGGGCATTGATAGTCCAGAGAAGACTTTTTCTTCCGCATGTCCACACCTACCATACACTGCTTGTTGAATACAGACATTACATTCCCAGACCGCTCACGCCGTCGGCAAAAAGCGTGGAAGAGTTTTCTTCATGGTTTTGCAATATGACAAACCAGGTGATAGCCCCCACTGAAAAAATCAAACTCGAATTATTGAGATATGGTGTAACTAAACCTGTACATGTCGTCCCAACAGGAATTGATGTCGAATTATTTGAAAAACCAAACGACTTTGACATAAAAAAGCGACACTCTATCCAGCCAAAATCAAAAGTACTCTTATTTGTTGGAAGGTTGGCAAAAGAGAAAAATGTCACTTTTATTCTAAGAGTTTTCAAAATTTTACTGGAAAAAAATTACGACGTGCACCTGATAGTTGTCGGCGATGGTCCTGAAAGAAATGCATTACAACAACTGGCAAAAGACATTAAAGTCGATCACAGAGTGATTTTCACAGGATATATGCCAAGAACAGAACTCGCGAACTACTATCGACAGGCAGACCTTTTCGTTTTTGGTTCTCAAACCGAGACACAAGGATTGGTGGTGCTCGAAGCTCTTGCTGCTTCAACACCTGTCGTAGCAGTTGCTAAAATGGGCATAGCAGATGTTTTAAAAGAAGGAAAAGGGGCCCTTCTAACAAAAGAAGCCAGCACAACGGAGTTCGTTGAAAAAGTTGAACAAATCCTGAGTGATGAAGGTCTTGCGGAAAAGCTTCGTTTAGAAGGTAAGAAATATATCCTTCACTACTGGTCAATAGATTCTAAGGCAAAACTCATAGAGAAAATTTATGAAACTGCTGTTGAGGAAGGTGCTTGCTTCAGTGATTTCAAATCTAATATATGGCTTGAATTGATGGTTGAAAAAATGAGAGGAATCTCTGCTAAGATATTCGAAAGTACATCAAACGGAGGTGCGAGGCGTGCTGCCATTAAACGTGCTGTTAGGACACATCGTCGCTGACCACGCATTCACAAACAATGCGAAGATAAGGACCTATAAAGGCTCGAAACTGATCGGTCATATTCTCTGGTCAGTTCTGGCTATTCTGGCTTTTACATTCGATACACTCCTGAAATCTCCTTCAGGAATAGCACTCCTTATTGTTTTTGTATCTCTGCACGCATTTTTGGATATTGGACGAGTGAAGATGTATCAAAAAAACAAAAGAATAGTTGACCTGATAGAAGCGGCAGGTATACTTTTAGCAATAATCATAAACACTCTTTGCTTTGACACATTAAGCCAATCTTACCTAACACCAGAATTCGTTCTCTATCTCTTGGGTATGAGTGCTGTATCAGTCGGTGTTACATATCTTTTCAGAAATTTCTATCCGGCCAAGGAATTTCTACCAGATGTTGACGGTATATCAGAACGACTGGCAATTTTTATATTTCTTCTTGCTTCCAAACCACTTTTTGTTGTGATATCGATTGTTATAGCCTTTTTATATCGACTGGTGTTTGTGAAAAAGGCAGACCATACATGGTGGATAAGTCCTGCAAGCGGCATTCTAATAAGTTTGTTGTGGAAAGTGTTGCTTTACACATGATAGGTGAAAAAATAATCTGGACCGCGATTTTGCCTTCAACAAATGATTTTCTGAAAGAAAACTGGAGAACTTTATCGCATGGTACCGCAGTTGTTGCGGAGATGCAAACCAATGGAAGGGGCAGATACAATAGAAACTGGTTGTCGCCGCAGGGCGGTTTATGGTTTTCCATACTTTTCAAGCCAAGAAAATCGCTTCGTCCGGCATTTTTCACAAAAGTGTGTTCACTCTCTGTTATAAAAGCATTGCAAGCATTGAAGGTTGAAGCGAGAATAAAATGGCCAAATGATATATATATCAATGGTAAAAAACTTGCCGGTATTCTTACTGAATCTGTTTTTGATGAAAACATTCCAAAAGCCATCATAACGGGAATAGGTATAAATGTAAATAATAATATTCCACAGGAACTTTCAAACAAAGCTATTTCACTTTATCAGATAACCGGACAAATATATGATCCGAAAATAATTCTTAAAATGATCCTCAGACAAATCGATGGAATGATCAGACGATATTCGAAAAAACCAGAAATAGCAACACGCCTCTGGAAAAAGTACATGATCCAGAAAGAAGGACAGGTCATTTCTTTTATAAAAAGCAATATAATACAGAGCGGAAAGCTTTTGAAAATTCTTGAAGAATCCCTTCTCATAGAAATTGATGGAAAAAAGATTGAGATCAGCTCGTTAGAGATTCTCGATGTTTGACTGGTTGATTATTTCGTATTCAGAATCGGAGACCACTCTTACCACAATTCTCCTGAGCGGATGAATTATTGTCACAATATCGTTTGTTTTGATTTCATATGAAGCCTTTACAGCTCTGCCATTCACAAAAATTTTCTCGTGCTTTAGCATTTGTTGAGCAATCGTTCTTCTTTTTATAAGTTTTGTAGTTTTTAAATATTTATCTATTCTCATAATGCATCACCATCTTGTAGTATACTCAATAAAAAGGAGGATGCAAATGGCTTTCTACAAATATATTGCTGTCGAGAAAAGTGGAAAAAAAGTTAAGGGTGTTCTTGAAGCAGATAACGAATCGCAAATAATAGATCTTCTGAAAAAGAGGCAGTACGTGGTCCTAAATGTCCAGCAGGTTTCCTCAAGGAAGAGTCGGGAACTTCTTAATGTATCTCTGAGTGAGCTGGTAGTTTTTTCAAGGCAATTGGCCACGATGGTGGGAGCAGGTGTCAGGATAAAAGATGCCCTTTCTATACTTTCGAATCAAGTTGTTTTTTCTTCGCGATTCAGAAAAATTATAAACCACCTTGTTGTGTCCTTAGAAACCGGTTCGTCATTTTCTGAAGCTCTCAGAAACGAAGGGGTTTTTGATTCAATCTTCATCAATCTGGTCTCTGCCGGTGAAGAAGGTGGCGTACTGGATAAAACTCTTGATAAAGCCGCTGAGTTTTATGAATCTTCAAAACGACTTCAGGATGAAGTAAAATCTGCTATGGCTTATCCTATGTTTGTCTTAGTATTTGCAATTGGTGTGATATTCGTAATATCGTTTTACATACTCCCAAGATTGATAGGTGCTTTTGGAAGTATACCCTCTTCCGGAATAATAGGTTTTCTTATGGGAGTCAACAAATACCTCAGCACTCATTGGTTGAGCACCATTATAGTTCTATTGACGGTGATTCTGGGATTTGTGTTGTTCATGAAGACTAAATATGGCAATTATGCCAAGGATTTTTTTGCGGGATTGTTTCCTCCAGCAGCCAAATTGAGAAAAATGATGTCGGTTGAACGGTTTTGCAGGACTCTTTCTGTTCTGACAGGTAGTGGCGTTCTTTTGACAAAAGCTATAGAAATGTCTGCCGCAGCTTCGAATAGCCCAAAGATGGTCAAAAAAAGTAAAATAGTTAGTGAGAGAGTAAAAGAAGGGGCCAGTTTGCGGCAGGCAATGATCGAAGCAACGATTTTTCCCCAGATAGTTTACGAACTTGTGGGAACCGGCGAAGAGACAGGAAAATTGGAAGAAGTACTTGCAAAAGTTGCAGATTTTTATGAAGAACAGGTCAGAATAGGGGTTAAGAAATTGGTTTCACTGGTTGAACCAATGCTAATAGCCGGTGTAGGTGGGTTTATCGCGTTCATGGCTTTTACGATGTACAACACTATTTTCCAACTACAGCAAACTATTGGAAGGTGAAAAGATGCTGCTGAAGATGGTATTTAATCTT
This sequence comes from Pseudothermotoga lettingae TMO, assembly GCF_000017865.1. Lineage (GTDB taxonomy): Bacteria > Thermotogota > Thermotogae > Thermotogales > DSM-5069 > Pseudothermotoga_B > Pseudothermotoga_B elfii. The sequence goes on along the minus strand of NC_009828.1, from coordinate 535,532 downwards.
CTACTTGTTGCTGTATTCCTGTCAACAGTCTTACCAATAATGTCGGTAATTGACAGAATCACTCAACACATACAACCTTACTATATCAAGTGCGCCGTCTTTAAAGCTCTGGAATGGGTGCGCAGAGAAATCCCGGGGCAGGTTGTCATCAATAATACCAGTGGCACCAAAAAACTTATAATAAAGACTATACGAATAGACGAAAAAGAGACAAAAATACTGAGCCTTGATTTCAAAAATACAGTTGAGTTTAACACCAGAAACAATAACGCAATTGAACTGAGCCCGATATGTGTTTCAAATGCAGGAAGCATTGATTTAGGCAGCTGGACCATCACCTTTCCACCGGCTGTAGTGAAAGTGAATATCAGGGAAGAGAGGTGAGATTTTGCAAATCTTTCATAAAATGATCACGGCGATAGATATAACCAAAAGATATGTTGAAGTTATCCGAGGGAGAAAATCAAGAGGCGTTCTGACTTTATTAGATAAATTTTATCAGCAGGGGGAAGATACATCGAAAATTCTCGAACAACTTGCAAAAAAAGTTAATTCCGATGTTGAAGACATTGTAGCAGTAAATTTTCCAAGCGAAAACCTTCTGTTTTTCACAATTGACATACCAGGTGGGCTCAAGATGAAAGATGAAAGAGATTACACAAAAACTGAAATTTCAAGATTATTGAACCTTTCAGCTCAAGAAATTGTTGTGGAACCGATAAGAAATCCGTTAAACAAGGCTCTTGTTATAGTGGCAAAACAGCGGGATGTAAATGAAGCTATAACGAAAGTTGTCAGTGCTGGCTTTCCAGAACCCGATGTGATGCTGCCTGATATTTTTAAATATCTCGAATTAGTAGAAATCAAAAACAGTTCAATAACAACTTTAATTGTGTTAGCACCTGATTATGGTGCGATAATATTATTCATGGCTCAAACACCAATTGGTGTGAGAACATTCACATACTCAAGCTGGGAAATACTTGATATTTTGCGTGAGGAAACAGGAATCACGGCTGAGGACTTCATGAATAATCCCGCCATTCTAAAAGACAACACGAGCGCTGACTCTATAATAGAATCGGTTCTCGTAGATTTGCCTTATACCGTTGAGAGAGAAACTATATTTTTGTTAAACACTATCTTACCAGGTACTTCTATAAGAGAAATATCTAAATTCTATCTGCTTTTCGACCCGCCAATTCTTACGGAACAGAGTGTAAAAATATTCAATTCAATAGATTCGTTCCAAAACAAGATTGAAAATGTAAAATTATCTGTAAATCCAGATAAAGTTGGACTTGGTGCACTGGGAATTTTTATAAGGGGTGGTGCTGAGTTTGGAAAAAATAAACTTGTACAGACACAAAAAACAGATTCTTAAACTATCATCGTTTTTGATTCTTCTGGTATCTCTGATTTTACCTGTGATTGCTGTTAGATTTACAAGTGAGTTTTATAAACAATCTGCACTCGCCTCCTTAGAAGCACAGCATCATCAGATTCTGAGCAAGTACAATTTAGACTTGACTGTCTCTTCGCTTGAAAAACAGGTAGATGATATCGCGTCTGAAAACCGTTCCCTCTTTTTGCTTGGAAGGAAGCTGCAAAATACTATAAATCAGATAGAATCTCATCTGATCAGATATACGAATGGGACCCATCCTATAAAAGAGGTATTTAACCTCTGGAGCAAATCATCATCAAACTGGATGATGCTCTCAGAACTGAAATTTGACGGTTCAATGAAATTAACGATCTACGAATTGTACCAGAATGGTTTTTCACCAGCAGTCGATCGCATATCACAAAAATTGATCGAGCTTGGGTACACAGTAAGCAAATCTGTAGAGTACGATACTTCTATGGATTTCTTATCCAAAAGATTGACAAAAGTAACTGTTGAAGGCAGGCGATAACTGTGCCAAGAAAAATGGCAATTTTGATAGCCGTTCTTGCATTTGTGGTCTGTGCCGCGTATTTTGATATATATGATTATCTGAAATTCAACGCAGTGCTGAAAAAAGCAGATAGTGAGCTTGTGAGGCTTACTGAACTTGATAAAGACGTTTCTCTGAAAAGAGAGTATCTCCTTAAACTCGAAGCCCTGTTAAAACCAAGAATAAAGCTTGAGGAGATCGAGAACACTGTCAAGCAAGTAGGGGGGAGTTTCAAAATCGAAAAAGATGAAAGCTATTCTTTATACGGGGTATGGTCGTCTGAAACCACCAGAGCCATACTGGAAAAGATACTGGATTCTGCAAATATAAATGTAACATCTGTGAGTCTGACAAACAATTTGCAGATACCAGTGTCAATAAGCAATATGGAACAACAACCTTATATAGAGGTGAAAATGATCTTTTCGGGTGTGATGCTTAATGAGTAAGCGATTGATAGGATTGTTGATTCTGGCAACTGCTGTCTGGATAGTGGCTCTGTATTTTCTGCTCTTCTACGATAAAACGCCTCGTCAAACGGCTCAGGAATCTCAGCAGCAAATAGAACCGCTCAGAAGAAGGTTGACAGATCAGCAGTTAGAAGAAATAGTGGGTTACATAAAAACGGATTTCAACAACATTGATTTTTTCGAACCATATTTGCTCAAATTCAATGTGGAAGAACTCACAACACAAATGCTTTCTTCAATGAGCAATCTTCAGGGTTATACCTTTGCTGGATATGCCAGAGGAGATAAGGAGCAATTCATATTGTTAGCGAGAGACAAAAATGTTCTTAAAGTTTCTCTTGATGATGTTCTTGATGGCAGATATTTGCCAATACACATAACCAGTTTTGCTGTTGCAGTTTTAGATTTAAGAACGGGGAGTATACTCGCAATAAGGTGAGGAGGGGTTTTTATGAAAAAGATATGGACAGTGCTGTTACTTTTGATATCAATTTTCCTATTTGCTGCCGAAATAAACAGTATATTGCCTGTTTATCAACAAAATGAGGTAATCTTTCAGATTCAATCCAGCGAACCTTTCAACAAAGCAGATATCTTCGTGGAAAAAAGTGCATCAAATGCAGTCATTTCGGTGCATTTGAAGGGAACAGAGCTTTTGAACACACCTTTTTTCCTTCCCATCGCCTATGGACCTGTTGACTCTCTGAGAGCCATCGGTACTTACCAGGGAACTTTGCTGATTTTCCAGCTTTTAATACCGGTTGATGCAAAAATAGATATTTCACAACAAACATTACAGGTTAAATTTCCTGTTTCTGAGAAACGCATAGACTTAGTCTTAACATCAGAAAGTGATTTTGAGACGGCTGTCAAATTTCTGGCGGAAGAGATGAATTTGAATGTGGTCGTATCTGATTCTGTGAAATCAATCAAAATGGCATTAAAATTGTCCGGTATTTCACCAGAAGATGCTCTGAGAAATCTTCTGATAACAGCTAAGGTTGGAGATGAACCCATTGCATACAGTTATATGCCGGATGGGACATTACATATAGGCACCAGAAACGAAATATCTTTTCGCTTTAACCAGTTCTGGGGCATTTATGATGTGAAGAATGAAGAAGTAGTTAAAAAACTCGAAACAATCCTTTCTCCGACAACCGTTATGACTTACCTGCCAAACAAAGCTGTATTGTTCGTGTATGGCAGCTTATTTGAGCAAGATTTAATATCAAAGATTCTGTCAGTAACTCCACCATCTATTACAAAAGAAATCACTATATCTGTCCCAAAAGACGATGTTTTCAAACTTCTTGATTCTCTAAGAAATATTTACAATTTTGAATATAATTCAATTGAGGGACTCAATAAAATCATCATCAAAGGCGATTCGAAAATTGTCCAAAGCGTTCTCAGCTACATAAAAGAACTTGAGACAAAGTTTCAGCAAATAAGTAAATCAACCGAGGAATCAACCCCTGTGGTCCAAACTAAAATTAAACAGTTCAAAGTTGTTTATCCAGAGGAAGCTACTGAAATTCTCTCCCAGATAGGTCTTGAAACAGTAAAAATGCCTTTTGGCGTGATAGAAGTCAAGGGATCGGATTCACAGCTAAAAATAGCTGAAAGTATTCTCAATGATTTTGGTTTTTTCAAAGCTGAATACGAGCACATTTTTATTCCAGAAAAGTTTCAAGAAAGCTTAATTTCAATACTCAGCAACATTTTTGGAATACCAGCTTCTCGATTTATCAAATCTGAGGACAACGGTATTATCGTTTTTGCCCCCGAAGATATAAGAAAAAGCGCAAGGGATATTTCAGATGATTTCGTCAAGTTTCTCATGAGTAGAAAAAAGTCGGAGATCTTTTTCCTGAATGACTACGAAGTAGCCAGCCAGGTATCTGACATTCTAAAGCAAATTTATGGAATCGAAAGCAACAGTGTTCAAAATGTACTGAAGGTGGTTGGTACAGATGAAGATCTCAATAAAGCAAGGAATTTCATTGCTACCTTTGTAAAAGACAGAACGATCAGAAGTCTTGAAGTACAACTGGATGATGATGTCTATTCTGAGTTGAAAACCCTTATGGAAAGTACACTTGATGTGAAATTTGAAGCAAACCTGAAATCGCTGCGAAGAATCCTAATAAGTTCATACAATAAAGAGGACCTTAACAAAGCAGCTGCTGAAATTAAGAAAATTACTGAAACTATCTCATCTTTAAAAATCGAGAAAGACACGAAGCTGGTTCCCGCGCTAGAAACAATCAATTTTGACGACATAAAACTGCTTCTCACAAAACTCTATGAAGTTGATGTGGAAAAAACTGACCTATTTTATATTCTCAGCGGAGAAAAAGCAAAAATCGAGCAAGCAGAGAAATTTTTATCTCAACTGAGCGGTCAATTAAGCGAAAAACCAAGTAAAGTTTACAGAATAACACAAATACCTGAAGGTTTTTCTGTACAGGAATTAGTGGAAGTCCTCAATAAATTGACAAAAGTTGAAGTTTTAACAGCAGGTCAAACTATGGTTTTATGGGCCGATAAGCAGTCTGTAGAAAATGCAGAGAAAATTTTGCAAGAGCTTATAGCAAATCTTCCAAAGGTTTCGGAAACAGAAAAAAAGATCACAGTAAAAGTAATCGAATACAGTGAAAAAGTACCTTTTGAGGAATTCACTGGCTTTTTACAATCGATTGGAAATACATCGAAACTCAGTGCCTATCCAAACCTTGGGGTTGTAGTGATATCTGGATACGAAGAAGATGTTCAGGATGCAATAAACAACTATAAAAACTTTCAGGAAATTGTTCAACAGAAATCTGAGCTTGCAAAAGTTGAGACTCAACCGGTTAAAATATCAAAAAATGAAGATGGAAGTATAGCTGTGAAGTGCAACGAAATTTCTCTCAGAGAAGTAATATCAGAAATTGCCAGAGAATTGAATATTTCAATGGTATTTATCGCTGTACCCGAAGAAAAAATAACGATGAACGTTTCCTCAATAAACTGGAAACAATTCACAGATCTGATACAAAGCCAGTATGGTTATGCCTTTTTAGAAAGCGATAATGTTACGGTCCTCATAAAACCCAGGTCCGTTACTGATACGACGACTGAAGAAAAATTTGTATATACTCTTCCCCATAATCTCGACAGAATAAAGTCACTGATCGAATTTTACGGTGGGAAAGTCTATATTGACGAATTAAATGATTTGATGGTGGTTACTGGTTTGAGTAAAAAAATGAAAGACCAGCTTGATCAGACAATTCTGCAGATTGCACAACCGCTTAAACAAATTGAAATCGAGGCAAAACTGGTGGACAGATCTCTTATAGATGAAATTACCAGGCAAAACTCTTTGAGTATTTCTTTACCCGGACAGGCTCCAGAGATAACTGTAAGCAGTACATCGCTCAGCCTTAGCACATCTGTAATAAATCTTTTTGACTATCAGAAACTCTTCTCTTATCTTTCCGGCGCATCTGTAACAGCTGTTTTTGAATTAAATAACTCAAACAATTTAGACAACTTGCTGGCAAGCCCAAGAATAGTTACAAGTAGTGGAAAAGAAGCAAGAATCCTTATTGGGGACAGAGTTCCATACCAGACTATTGATGCTGATGGTAATGTTATAGTTAATTTCCTGGATACAGGTATAGAACTGAGAATAACTCCATATGTTCGTACAGATGGCACAATTGAATTGAACATTTTTACAAAAGTTAGCAAGCCAACTTATTATCCAAATATAGACATTCCTGGCGAGAGCACGCGAGAAACAGAAACTGATGTGATACTCAAAAATGGCGATACATTGGTAATCGGCGGCTTGATGAGAGAAACAAAAGAAGAAACAAGCGCAAAAATGCCATTTCTTGGTGACTTACCCTTCATTGGACAGTTATTCAGGAGCAAAACTGAAAAGGCCGATAAGAGAGAATTACTTATTTTCATAACAGCGAGGGTGATTGAACAATGAGGAGAACCGCTGTCGCAGCAGGAAGTTTTTATCCTGCTTCTCCTGAAAGATTAAAATTTTCTATTGAAGAGGCCTTTACATCTTCGCTTGGTCCTGGGCATATTCCAGATAAACCTGATCAGCCTTTGAAAAAACATAGTTCTGTGATTGTTCCTCATGCAGGTTATATCTACAGCGGTCCCGTTGCAGCACATGCTTATGCTGAAATAAGTAAATTGGGAAAACCAGAACTTGTGGTTCTGGTTGGTCCAAATCACACAGGTTACGGACGACCCATAGGTGTTTACAATAGAGGAACCTGGGTCACTCCATTTGGAGAGCTCCATGTTTCAACAGATGCAGCCGAGATATTTCTACAGTACTGCGATGAAGCAAACGCTGATTTTAAATCACACATAAGCGAACACTCCATAGAAGTCCAATTGCCTTTTTTGCAGTATTTGTTTGACGATTTTCAAATATTACCTATCGCAGTGTTTCCCATATTCATAAAAAGTTGTGAAAAAATAGCTATAGCGCTTGACCACATTGCAGAAAATTTCCCTTCGACGTTATTTGTTTTCACAACAGATTTTAATCACTACGAAAGTGATGAAATAACCGTAAAGAAAGACCAAATGGTGATAGATAAAATTCTAACAAAAGATCCCACAGGACTTTATTCCGTAGTAGCAAAAGAGAAGGTAACAATGTGTGGTTTATCTGTCGTGACAAGTTTTCTGTTCATGAAACATTTTGGTTTACCAAGACTGCTAAAACATGCAACAAGTGGTGATGTCACTGGAGAAAGAAGTCAGGTAGTTGGCTATGCCAGTTTCATTTGCGAATCAATCTAAAAAATTCATTCAATTCAGGTAAATTGAGCAATTTACAGAAAATCACATAAATAACCATCCCAAGTAAAACGAGCAACAAAGTCAACATGTGTGACGATCCAAACAAAGATATGATCATAATAATTATTCCCATAGCACTCGAAGCAACCAAAATTTTTGCTATATGTTTCCAATCGATAGTGGGCTTTATTCTAAAGGCAAGATAGATCATTCCACAGAGTCCCGCTAATGAAGTTGCCAGAGCAATTCCAATTATATTCATAGTCAAACCGAGAACAAAATCCAGAACGCTGTTTACGATAAAAGAAATGACTGTTGCAATAAAAGGTGTTCTCATATCTTTTTTTGCATGACAAACACGCGAAAGAACGGCCATAATAGAATAAAAAGGTAACCCTATAGAATAGTAAAACAGAACCGCGCTTGTTTTGATAGTATCTTCGTATGTAAAAGCCCCATGCTGGTAAACCAGCGATATTAATCTTTCACTTAAAGCCATCAAACCTACCGCCGAAGGCACTGTTAAAAAGAGTGATAATCTAATGGATTCAGAGGTGTACTTCTTTGAGTTTTGCATCTCATTTGATATCACCGGCAAAACAACAGTAGCCATAGCAACACCAAAAACTCCAAAAGGTAATTGATAGAATCTGTTCGCATACTGCATTGCCGAAACACCGCCAGGGCCGAGTAAAGAAGCAACGTTTATATCTATCAAAACGTTAAATTCCGAAACTGTCATAGCCAGTAATGCTGGAAAAAAGAGTCTCAGAAAATCTCCTGTACCTTTGAAGGTTGGTTTGTATCTAAATCCGGATTTTCTTGCACCGGGTATCAGGCTGACAAACATTAATGCTCCTCCAACAGTAAACCCAATCGTCGGACCGAGTACTGCCGGTTCAAAAAGATCAGACATCAGGGTTCCGAGGATTACCCCAAAATTCATCAGCATAGGAGAGAGAGCAGGAATGAAAAACTTATTATGCGAATTTTGAATTGCATATAATACCGCCCAGAGAAATATAAAAACAACGAAAGGCATGCTAAAGCGAGATAATGATGATGTAAGTAGTCGGACTTCCTGCGATGCCCCGCTCGATAGTAATATCGGTACTATCTTTGGATAAATCTCTACAAAAACTGTCAGAGAAATGGTAACTATACCTATGCTCGTTATAACGGCAGAAGCAAACTCATTGCTCTTTCCACGATCGTTGTAAAGCGGTACGAAAGCCGAGGTCATAGCCCCTTCAGCAAAGGCGCGCCTGAGCAAAAAAGGAAAAGAAATGGCAATCACATATGAATCAAATTCAACTCCCGCGCCGAATTTGTGCGCAAGAAGTACATCTCTAATCAAACCGGTTACGCGGGATATTAGAGTAGCCAAGGAGAAAAGAATCCCGTATTGAAATATCTGCGGCATTTTATTTATTTCTTCTCTCTATGTAAGTTTTCAAACCTGAAGTCAAAATTGCAACTGCATCCCTCAGTTGTTCGCGTTCCAGAACATACGCTATTCTGATCTCACTCATCCCCGTAGATGGTGTTACATAAAATCCACTGAGAGGTGCCACCATTGTCGTTTTTCCTTCAACCTCATACTCCGTCAACATAAATTTCACAAAATCTTCAGAATTGTCGATTGGAAGTTTCACCGAAATATAAAAAGCCCCGTGAGGTTTCTTGAAGACTGCTCCATCAATGCGCTGAAGTTCTTCGTAAACAACATCTCTTCTCATTTCATACTCTTTTCTCATTTGTGAATAATACAAATCGTCAAGCGTCAGAAGACCAATAGTACCGTATTGAGATGTCATAGCAGGACAGAGTCTCGCCTGAGCCAGTTTCATAGCTGCTTGATATATATCTTTATTCTTGGTAATAAATGTACCAATCCGCGCGCCGCAGGCACTATATCTTTTAGAAATACTGTCAACAACTATGACTTTGTCAGAAATATTAGAAAAACTCATCATAGATATGGCCCTAAAACCATCAAAAGTGAATTCTCTATAAACCTCGTCTGAAATCACAAACAAATCTCTCTTCAAAGCAACTTCAGCAATAACTTCAAGTTGTTTTTCATCGTAAACAGCCCCCGTAGGATTGCAGGGATTGGAAAAAATGATTGCTTTAGTCCTGTGACTGATTTTCTCCAGAAAATCACCCATCTTTGGTATTTGATATCCATCCTCCGGGCGAGTTCTAACTGGAACAAGATTGATACCAAGTTGAGCAGCAAATCCAGCGTAATTGGCATAGAACGGCTCCAGAACAAGTATTTCATCTCCCGGATCCGCCACGACTGTCATAGCGAACAGGACAGCTTCACTTCCACCATTGGTAACGATGATTTCATCCGGGAAAACATCTATATCGAATCTGGCGTAATATTTTGTAAAAGCCTCCCTCAGTGGCAGAAGACCTGCTGAGTGTGTATAAGCTACAATCTGGGGTCTGTGTTTTTCCTCATACTGAAAATAAATTGAAGGTGTTGGTATATCAGGTTGACCTATGTTTAAATAATAGATTTTTTTACCTTTTTTTACAGCTTCCTCGGCAAATGGCACTAATTTTCTTATGGGACTCGCCGGCGCCTTTTTTGATCTTTCCGAAATTCTCATCAATCTCGCCTCCAGGCTTCAAATATATAAAATTTCAGATATTCTGTCTCTGGCACTCCAAGTAAAATAGGGTGATCCTCAGGTTGACCACCTCTGTAAGCAATCCTTAAATTAACCTTGCAATCACTCGCCACCGATTGCATAACTCTTTCAAAATCAAAAGCAGACAGTATTTGCGTACACGAGGAACTCACCAGCAGACCAGGTTTTTTCAAGAGCTTGATTGCACGGAGATTAACCTCTTTATGGCCACGTTCTGCTGACTCTTTTGCAGAGGATGTTTTTGCAAAAGACGGAGGATCAAGTACAATGAGATCGTATTGCTCTGTGAGCGATGTTTCTCTTTTCAACCAATCGAACGCATTGGCACATATCAGATCGTATCGTCCTTCAAAACCATTCAATTTCATCAATTGATCAGCTATTTGCAACGATCTCTGAGAATAATCAATCAATTTTACATGCTTGGCACCATATTTCAACAGATGCAAGGCAAAGTTCCCTGTGTAAGAAAAAACATCTACGCACTTTTTGCCTTCAGCGTATGGAAAAAGAGCCCTGGCATTTAATCTCTGATCCAGGAAAGCCCCTGTTTTTTGGCCTTTGAGATCAGATGCCAGAGTAAGGCCATTTGATCTGTAATAAATTATTTCCGGACCATTTCCATAAATCCAGCCACTTCGTTTTTCCAGGCCTTCTTTTAATCGTGCAGGTGAATCCGATTTTTCGTAGATACCTGACACCTCTACCTGCTGTAATAGGATTTTCACTGAGAGTTCTTTCAATTTCTCCATGCCAAGTGTGTTTATTTGAATAACAAGGTAAGGTCCGAATTTATCAACAATTAAACCTGCAAGCCAATCAGATTCGCTGTAAATAAGCCTGCAAGCTTGTTCATACTTTAGAAGGAAACGGCGTCTGTGAATAGCCTGCTCTATTCTGCTCTGCAAAATCTGTTCAATTGTTTTTGGCTCGAATGTTAGAATGCGAACAGTTATTTTTGATTTCGTATTTATATAACCACGGGCAAAGAATTGACCGCTTTTCAAAAATACGTCCACAATCTGACCGTCTTCGAAATCACCCTTGATAGTCATTATCTCGTTTTTGTATATCCATGGATGGTGATTTCTTTTAAATTTATTCAATATTACCTGAGCGCTAATCTTTTTTCACCCTTTCATACAAATGCCTCAGCAATTTTTCATCAAAAATACCTCTTGTCCATTGATTGTGAGCAGCCTGTTTGGCTCTATTTACCCACGATTCAAGCTCTTCGTCTGTTATTTGAACTGACACCTTCAGACCAACTGATGCGATAAATTCACCAATATCTGTGAAAATCTTTTTAATTGTTGCAATCTTTTCAGGAATTTCTTTTTCAGCTTGGTTAACTATTGAATCAAGAAACAGCGCTGTAGCGTCACCATGCCTTATACCCTTGAAAGTACTCAAAGGATATCCCAAAACATGGGCAAGAGTCGTGCTGGTCTGGCTTATGACCATTCCGGCCAAGCAGGATGCACACGCCATATTTTCCCTGGCGCCTAAATCTTCAGGATTTTCCAGAGCCTTTGGTAAATTTTCCTTTATCAATTCCATTGCCCGCACTGCGTACAGATCAGAAACAGGTGTGGCTCGTTTCGAGACAAACCCCTCTACAGCATGGCACAGTGCATCCAGACCAGTTGATCTGGTCAGAGAAGCATTCATACTTATTGTATAAATCGGATCGATCAAGGCGAGCGCAGGAAAAATAGAAAGATGAGCAAACCCTTTTTTATAACCACTATCATCCGTCAATACTGAGTACTGCGTCACCTCACTTCCCGTACCGGAAGTAGTAGGAATTGCACATATTGGAAGTGATTGTTCGTATTTTGATGCGTTGTAAAGATCTTCCACGTTCATATCTTTGTTTTTTAAAAGCACCGCTATGGCCTTTGCAGAATCAAGCGGGCTACCACCACCAAGACCTATTATGAAATCGAAATTACGATCTCGAAGCGAATACACTGCTTCACGTATAAGAGAGTATGTTGGATTTTCTTCAATTTTATCGTAGATTTCATAATAAACACCAGCAGATTGAAGAGATTTTTCTAAATCTTGCAAAGATCCATTCTTTTTAGATGAATGCTTTCCGGTAATTATCAGAGCTTTCGATCCAAAATTCTTGAACAAATCAATGTTTTTTTCCAGTACATTCTTTGAAAAAATTACCTTTGTGGGCATAAAATATTGCCACATTCAGATCACCTCCTAAGAACTAAACCCTTTCTCTTTTACTCGTTGTTTTTGAGAAATAAGATGAGCAATTCTCGTAGGTTCAGGCAACCTGTAACCGACACAACACGATAAAACAAGCTCGATAGCAGACTGAACATCACATTTGTGACCGGGAGAAACAAAAACCGGTTTACAGTTGTTTTTAGTTCTGATAACAGCACCTATTATCTCGCTTTCGTCGTAAATGAACTCGTACTCTCCTTTATGTTTCCCCGGCTGTTTGTATGTTCCATAAAGATGGGACTTTGCCACTCCAATAGTTGGCAGGTTAATAAACAACCCCATGTGAGCCGCTATACCTATTCGACGGGGATGAGCAATGCCTTGCCCGTCAAACATAACTACATCTGGTCTTATTTTCAATTTTTCCCACGCTCTCAGAAAAACTGGTCCTTCACGAAAAGCAAGCAGGCCTGGTATATATGGAAATGAAATATTTGACACTTCAGTTACATAATCAACAATTTTCAGAGTTGGGAAATTCAAAACAACTATCACTGCACATCCTTGATCTTCTTTTGGAAAAGACAGATCAACTCCTGCTACCAAATCAACTTTTTTTATCGAAGATCTTTCCAGAAGTTCGACAAGTTTTTTCTGTTCTTCAATAGCCTCTTTTGGCGACAGATTCCATTTATGAAGTTCTTTCACCTGACCACCACCACAAGCGCATCGAATGGAAAACTCGGATAAATCCTGCTATCTGACATTTTTTTAATAATGCCTAAATATTCATCCATGCCGCTTGTTAGCGAAATTATCTTAACATCAAAAGTAATTTCCGGATAAACAGCCTCAACAACCTTCGTAATTTCCGTTTTCATAGCTTTGTTAAGAACAAAAACAGTATTTTTTGAATAATTGACGCCTATATCTTCCCAGACAATTTGATGTGGTAAAAACCCCACTTTGGAATTCCACAGTTCTTCCAAGCGAACCAGAAATCCCCTTGTTTTATTTGTTGAGCAATTGATTATAAGGATTTTTGGTATTTTTACATCCTCAGATAAATTCTGAGTAATAATTGAATTTCTATAACTTTCCAATTTCTGCGAATCGATAATTACATTTCCATCACTATCCAGTTTATACGGAAATGACAAAAAACTCATGTTCATTTTTTTCTTCAGCCTGGAAAACAAATATGCCATTTCTCCCATACCAACATCTGTGGTTACATTCCTGTATACATGAGAAAATATCGAGACCATTTTTGCCAAATCGAGAGTTCTTGCCCTGTCAATCAATTTAAGCAGGACTTCTTTTTGTCTCTCTATTCTTGATATATCTCCCATCGAACCACGTCTGTATCTTATGTAAGCAAGCAATTGCTCACCATTCATGAGATATGTTCCTGGTTGAAAATCGATATTCAAATTCTGAACAGAATCAACGTATTTCATAGGTTCCTGGATCTGTATCTCGATCGGTCCCAGACTATCTCCTAAAAACTTGAAAACATCATAATCAATAACCGCATACCCGTGTATTTCAAGATTCAGGAGATCTGAGACCGTATCTTTCAATCCAGATATGCCGGTTTTTTCGTATTTTGCATTTATCTTACCATCTCCAATAAGCAGATCTCGTGGTATATTGGTTAAAAGAACATTTCCTTTCTCATGGTCTATGATAACAACCATTATTACATCAGTTCTAACAGTCCTTTCAATCACAGCATCTGTCCCAACCACAAGCAAACAGTAAGGATTTACCTCTATTTTTTTGAAAAACAAATCTGTTAAAATTCTCTGGGAGAAGAAAATTGCAAACAAGAGAAAGCTCAAGCTCATAACCACAGCCACGATCAAAAGTATGAAGGTTGGTTTTCTCAGAATCTGCACCTCCAGAGATAATTTTATCACCTGGCGTTGTACAATGTCTAATTGTGGAGTGAAAATATGTTCTGGGTTAAGATACTTGTTTTTATAATAATCAGTATACTTCTTGTAAAAATAGCAAAAAAACCTGTATCTTCTGAAAAAAACATTCGTGAGTCACTTATAAACTCTGGCTGGAAGTGCTGTGCAGGTGTTAAATCCGGTAAAACGTGGATAGGTCTTTACAGAAAATCTTTTCAAAAAAAGATAGTTTTGATATGTGAAAATTCGCTGAATTTTGCAGATGTTAAAAAAGCTGTTGTAATGGCTCTCTTATCAAATACCAGGTTAATAAAGCTTTACTGCTCCGAAATTACTCCGCATGCTCAAAAAGCCTTGAATAAATTGTCCAAGACAAAAAAATTACACCGAATAAAATTTGTTCAGGAGGAAAGATTCCTTTGATTTTAATATGGATAACACTGATTTTGCTTTTGTGCCTTTTGCTATTATATGCTTTTAAAAGAAGAAAAAAATCGACCATTTTGAAAGAAAAGTGGAAAACTGGCTTCAGCGATGGGTGGGAATTCGAAAAGTTCATCGCTGAGGTATTTAAAAATGCAGGATATCGATCAACCTTAACAAAGGGTTCTCATGATTTTGGAGCAGATTTAATAATCAAAAAAAGGAAAGTTTCGTATGCTATTCAGATTAAATATTATTCTAATCCTATTACATTGAAAGCTCTTGAAGAGGCACTTGTAGCCGCTGCCATCTACGGAGTAGATAGAATAGGCGTAGTAACAAATGGAGAAATACCACAATCATTGAAGAAATTCGCACAAGAAATAGAGAAAAAAACTTTTGTCAAAAAAGTTATATTGATTGGAAAAAACGATATTGAAAGCATGTTGAATGGCAAGAAAACATTTCTGTGAGGTGGTAGTAAATGAGAGATTTCAGGGAAATTTCTTTATGGAAGAATGTTACTGAAGATGAGTGGAACGACTGGAAATGGCAATTGAGAAACAGGATAATGAATCTTGATGTTCTTCAAGAAGTTGTCAATCTAACCGACCAGGAAAGAGAAGGAGTGAGACATTCGCTGAAATTTTTGAGAATGGCAATAACTCCCTACTATGCTACACTGATGGACCCGGAGAACCCAAGATGCCCTATACGAATGCAGGCAATTCCAACTGCAAAAGAACTTAACATTTCACAGGAAGAGATGATTGATCCCCTTCACGAGGATGTCGATTCTCCTGTTAAGGGGTTAACACATCGATATCCAGATCGCGTTTTACTACTGATAACTGATCAATGCTCGATGTACTGCAGGCATTGCACCAGGAGAAGATTCGCAGGCGAAACAGATTCTCCATTATCAGACGAACTTCTAAACAGCGCTATTGATTACATAAAGCAAAACAAACGTATAAGAGATGTACTTCTCTCAGGCGGAGATCCTCTGACTTTATCGACAGAGAAATTAGAAAACATAATAAGCCGTATCAGAGAAATAGAACACGTCGAAATCATACGAATTGGTACCCGCGTACCTGTGGTTTTACCAATGAGAATAACAGAAGAATTGACCAGTATGCTGAAAAAGTACCATCCAATCTGGTTGAACACACATTTCAATCATCCAAAAGAAATTACACCTCAATCACGCAGGGCTCTTTCCATGCTCGCAGATGCGGGTATTCCCCTTGGTAATCAGAGCGTTTTACTCAGAGGTATCAACGATTGCCCACAAATCATGAAAAAACTGGTCCATGAACTGGTCAAAAATCGTGTAAGACCTTACTATATATATCAGTGCGATCTATCGCGGGGCCTTTCACATTTTAGAACAACTGTGGCTAAAGGCATAGAAATAATCGAATACCTCAGAGGGCACACCTCTGGATTTGCAGTGCCAACTTACGTTATAGATGCACCTGGTGGTGGAGGAAAAATACCCGTGGAGCCTCAATATCTTATCTCAATGGGTGAAGGTAAAGTTGTTCTGAGAAATTACGAAGGAGGAATATTTGTCTACCACGAGCCACGCAATTACAAAAGTGAATGTAATGACAATTACTTAGAAGAGGAAAGAAAAAGCACAGATGGGATCGCTTCATTGCTGAGTGGCGAGAGAAGATATTTAATACCAGAGTCAGCCGACAGAATTCGGAGGATAAAAAATTGGCACAGAGAATAGTCTACGTGATTGGCAACACCAAGAATGCGGGCAAGACGACAGTTGTTAAGCATTTGCTAAAGCAAATGAAAAATGCTTGCATCGCAAGTATAGGGCTTGATGGGGAAAATCTTGACACACTTAGTAATGTGCCAAAACCTTCAATTCAAATACCAGCGGGAACATATGTTGTTAGTTGTGAAAAATTTCTTCAAGGTTCTCACTTTGAATTATTAGAATTGCTTGAAGATAACCCATTAGCCGGGGCGGTTTTCCTCGCCAGAGCCCTTGTAGAATCAAAAGTCGTAATAGCTGGAGCAAATACCAGTGTAATTTCTTCAATTCAGAAAAGGAAAGAATTTGACAGCATCATCGTTGATGGCGCACTGGACAGGATCGTTCATGCCGGGTTCGCAGATAACGCAGAAATTGCCATAGTTATAGGGACAAGTAATCACAGTAACACAGTCGAGTTGCAAAAATTTATCGAACGCATACTTTCATCTTTAATGATACCACTAGCTCCATTTCAGATAAAAAAGCTATTTGAAAACAAACACACTGTTTGCGGATTAACATCAGATGGCAAAGTAAAAGATCTTGGTTCATCACTTCTGAACGATTTAAAAACCATCGAAAAATACGAATGGATTTTTGTGCCCGGTGTGATCACAGAAGAAATTGTTGAAAGATTGAGAGATATCAGAATCTGTTTACTGAATCCATTCAGCTTTTTCGGTATTGCCTCAAAATTTGATAATATATATACTATGAGAAAGCTTTTTGTGAGAGGAATTTATTTGAATTTTTTCAACAGGCCGGATCTCGAAATCCGAATCTGTAAAACATTGGAATCGTTTGGTTATAAGGCAGTTGATATACTCTATGTCACTCACAGGAGGGATAACGATGGTTAGGTTAAAAACAAATGTTGGGGAATTCACCAGTAAGATCTCGATCGTCTCAAAAACAATTCCTTCCAAAACTATCAAACCCATTATGGCCTGTATTCTGTTTGATATATCTCATGATGGAACTTTTCTGCATGCTACAGATCTGGAGACTGGCGTTAAAGCACGTATGGAATCTGAAGCAGATGGGGAAGGAAAGTTTGCGGTAGATGCAAAGACTGTTTATGAGATAGTCAGAACTTTGCCAAACGAAGAAGAGGTCCTCTTAGAATTCTCATCTAATCTGATGACTTTAGAGTGCGGACGGAGCAAGTTCCGCCTGCCGACAATGGACCCAGGAGATTTTCCAGAAATTTCACTCACCACCGAAGGCAATACTCTAATGCTGGATGCAAAAACAATAAACGACATGATTGAGAGAGTTACTTTCTGTGCTGCTAAGGATGAATTTATGAGAAATCTAAATGGGGTCTTCTGGGAAATTGGCAATGGCTTTCTCAGGCTGGTGGCTTCTGATGGCTTCAGGCTTGCACTAAGTGAAGAAAGATTAAATGCGCAATCAGAATCGAGTTTTCTGATATCCCTGAAGAGTATGAAAGAACTGCAGAGTATTGTTGAAAGCTGCCTCGATTCAGAAATCACTATAAGATACGATGGAAAACGCTTGTCGCTGAACACCAAGGATATAGAAACCGTTATGAGAGTGGTAGAAATAGATTTTCCAGACTACAGAAAAGTTCTACCAAAGGCATTTAAGAGCAAAGTTGTTCTGCCAAGAGATGAAATATCTGAGGCTCTGAAAAGAACAATGGTCATTGCAAAACGAGGAAGCGAATCAGTTCGACTTGAAATATCTGAAGACACATTGATCTTAAGCAGTCGAAGCCCCGATTATGGTGAGGTAAATGAGGAAATTCCCATAAAAAAAGAAGGAGAAGATATAACAATTGCCTTCAACCCTCTTTTCTTGCTCGAAGCTATGAGACATGTCCACACAGAAGAAGTCGAACTTAACTTTGTCGACAGCACAAGCCCATTGCAGATCAATCCGCTAAATGTTGAAGGATATTTGTATATCATAATGCCGATAAGAATTGTTTGAACATGGAGATATTGTGTGAAAGAGTGAATAAATCTTTTTCAGCGAGAAAAGCGCTTGACAGTGTTTCATTTCATGTTTGTGCAAATAGTGTGGCTATTCTGGGGTTGAATGCCGCAGGAAAATCTACCTTGTTAAGAATATTTGCAACAATTCTAAAACCGGATGGAGGAACAATAAGCATAAACGGGCTGGATATCTTAAGAGATTATCGAAAATTACGCCAGATTATGGCATTTGTTCCAGAAACCTCATTTTTGATAGAAGAGCTGAGTGCGGTAGAAAATATAAGGCATTTTTCAACTCTCAGGAAAGTCAGAGTTGACCCATCGGAGATAATTCAGAAATTTTCTATATCCCCTGCAAAAAAACCAGCAAGAACTCTCTCCAAGGGTATGAAACAAAGACTTATGATAGCAATCGCACTCATAGGAAAACCAGAATTATTGATACTGGATGAACCGACAACAGGTCTTGATAGAGAAGCAAAAATGGCTCTTATTGAGATACTCAGCGGGATGAGAAATCAGGGGACTTCAATCATCTTGAGCACTCACAGCGAAAAAGAAGTAAGGGAAATAGCCGATTCTGTTGTTGTGCTGGAAAAAGGCAAAGTGCTGCTTTATGGCAGCACGGATCAGGTACTAAAAGATCTTACATAATCACGTGTAAACACTTGAAAGAAAATCTCTCACATTTGTCGTGTGGGGGCAAGTGAAAAAGTCAACTGGATTTCCCTCTTCGATTATTACTCCATTCTCCATATAAACAATTCTCGTTGCGACATTCCTCGCAAACCCTATTTCATGCGTCACCACGACCATCGTGTGACCATCCGCTGCTAATTTTTTCATAACCTGATGTACTTCATTGACAAGAGTTGGATCTAAAGCTGATGTTGGTTCATCAAAAAGAATCAAATCCGGTTTCATTGCAAGTGCTCTTGCTATAGCAACTCTTTGCTTCTGCCCTCCTGACAGTTGTGATGGATAACTCCGCGCCTTGTCAGACAAACCAACCATTTCAAGGCAGTTCATGGCCAAATCATAAGCTTCACTTTTAGAAAGTTTTTTAACTCTCAATAAACCCAGCATAACATTCTGCACGACTGTTAAATGTCTGAATAGATTAAAATGCTGAAAAACAAAACCTATTTGAGATCTTATCTGCCTGAGAACTCTCATATCATCTGAAAGTTTTTCGCCCTTGAAGAGGATATATCCTTCATCTGGTTTTACTAAATAATTCATAATTCTCAAAAGCGTAGATTTACCAGCACCAGAAGGCCCCATTATTACAACTATTTCACTCTTATCCACTTGCAAGGAAACACCGTTTAGCACCTTTGTATTTCCAAAAGATTTGTGAACATCAACAACCTTCAATAAACTCACGGTATAGCAAGCCTCCTTTCAAGCCAGTGCCCAATCAAAGACAAAATGCTTGTAACCGCCACATAAAAAACAGCTATAGTCAAGTAACTTTCAAAAGAAGCGAGTGTTTGTGTACCAACCTGCCTGCCCGTCATGGTTAATTCGGCAAGCGCTATCACAGAGGCTAACGAACTGTCTTTCACAAGACTTATAGATTGCCCGATAAGTGCTGGCAAGGAAATTCTTATTGCCTGGGGAAAATGTACATAGAAGAAAACTTCTGATTTTGTTAAACCAAGTGAAAAAGCTGCTTCAAGTTCGCCTTTATCAACTGCATCAAGACCAGATCTTACAATTTCCGCAATATATGCTCCTTCAAAAGCAGATAAACCCATCACAGCCGCCCAGAATCTATCGAATGGAATTATACTTCCAAGACCATAGTAAGTCAGCAAAATCACAACAAGTAAGGGGGTGTTCCTGAAGAAAAAAACGTATAGTATCGCAAATTCTCTGAAAATACCACTTGACCTTCTCATAAGAGCGAAAACTATCCCCACAGCAAATGAAATAAGCAGTGAAAACCCACTTAAACTCATAGTCATTACCAAACCATTTATGAACACACGACGATATTTCAGAACAACTGTCCAGTCGAAAGGATAGACCCGGGAAATTGCAAGATAAATTGCAATCATAACTCCTGCCGTCATGGCAATGGCATAAACTTTTTTCACTGCTACCACCTCCAAAAGTGAGGGCAGGGCCCTCACTCGTTGCCAAGCCACTTCTGATGCAATTCTTCTATCAGACCACTGGTTTTCGCCCACTGAACAAAAGTATCAAACCATCTTAGAGCCTCCATGTCTCCTTTTCTGATAGCTATTCCAAGATCTTCTCTGCTCAAGAGTTCGTTTGTCATACCAAGGGTTTCATATTTTTGAGTGAGAAATTTGACATAGATAGAATCATTAACCATTATATCCGCGCGTTTCGAAACTACCTGAAAGGCTGCTTCATCCATAGTAGAGAAAGTTAAAATCTCAGCCTTTGGAAATTTTCTTCTTGCAGTAAATTCTCCCGTTGTTCCCAGCTGGACAGCTATCTTTACAGGCTTATCAGCCAAATCTTGATAGGTTGGTGGTGTCTTAAAAACACTTTTGTTGTAGAGAATTGCCTGACCAACTGTTAAATACGGCGCTGAAAAATTCACCTTTAAAGCTCTCTCTGGCGTGATAGTCATACCAGAGAAGATAATGTCGAACTTTCCGGAAATTAAAGCCGGTATGATTCCATCCCAGTTGACAATTACGTACTCTACCTTTACTCCAAGTATTTCTGCTATTTTGTTTATAAGTTCAACTTCAAGTCCAACTCGCTCACCTTTTTCATCAGTACCATAGAGCGGCATATATCCTTCATCCTGACCAACTCTGAGTACGCCTCTTTTCTGAATATCATCGATCAAAGAAGCCAAACCTGTAAACAAGAGAGCGGTTACAATTAAAATGACAAAAAACCTTCTCACCAAAATCACCTCCTGTGATATAAAAAAAACCGGGCTACTTTTCAGCAGCCCGGTTTTTTCTCTATCTTCCCTTTAAGCAGCACCACAACAGATGCTACCCGGGAAGAAAACCGGGCTGCCTCTGTTGTAATGCTTTATCATTTGAGATGCTTTCTTTTCAAATAAATTTATAAACATTTGAGCAACTCCTATCACTATTTTTCCAAAATAATACTACATTAAAGCACACATGTCAACCTGTTTTTAATCTCCAGCTACATCCAAAAACTCGACCAGTACAGAAGGAGTATAGAATGAATCAGAAACGAGCTTAATGTCATTTCCTACCCCTTCTATACGCCTGAGCAGGTCGATGAAGTTCCCGGAGATAGTAATTTGTTCAACTGGCTTGACTATCTTTCCGCCTTCAACTTGATATCCAAGTGCACTCACCGAAAAATCCCCTGAAACAGTTCTCACACCAGAATGCAATCCATCAAGCGCTGTTATAACAAGACCACTATCAAGTTCCTTCAGCAAATCATCAAAACTTTTACTGCCTGGTTCTACAATAACGTTTAATGGGACGCATTTGCTCTCAAAGACATTACCTGTTGGTAAGACTCCATCTTTTTTCGCTGATTTGAGAGAATGAAAATATGTAGTTAAAGTACCATCCTTAACAAATTCTTTTTTCATTGTTGGAACACCTTCATTATCAAATGATCTCCGAACAGGTGTTTTGTTCGAAAGAGGATCTTCTATCAGTGTCAATTTTTCACTCGCAATCTGTACACCAAGCTTTCCCTTAAGGGGGGATAGACCTTTCTGTACATTTTCAGCAGAGAAAATCGGCAAAAACGCCGTGAACAGTTCCGCAAAGACATCACGTCGCAGAATCGCCCGATATTTTCCAGAAGAAACACTACTTGCACCAAGCTGTGAAAGAGCTTCATTGGCTGCTTGAGAAACTACCTCTTCAAAATCTATATCTGATGGTTTTGAAGCAAAACAAACCTTTGTCCCTCTCTTTGGCTTCTGACCATCCGAAGCAATCAGATAAATGAAAGCAGCTCCAAGGCCAGTACTTTCCTTCAATTGTAGGCCACTGGTATTAAAGAGTGTTATGTTACGTCTTTCATGCTCATACGCACTCATTATGACCATTGTTATTCTTTTATCAACAGAAAGCGCCTTCTGTTCCATCATTTTTGCAAAATCTATTTTTTCTTTAACTGATATCCGCTCGAATTCATCCACAAAATTTTGGGCAGGTGAATATTCTCCTGAGCCATCGTAAATCACATCTTCTTCAAGAGTATCGGTAACTTCCAGATTCTCATATGCGCTTTCGACGAGAAATTCCGCAGTTTTTTCATCAAGGATTTCACTGGTTGAAAATGATGATTTGCCATTTTTAATACCCTTAAATACTATTTTGAAAGATTCGGCATCTGTGTAGTTTTCTATATTTTGCTTACTGATGACTACACCAAACTCTTTTCTGTTAGTTAAAAGTAATTGACTGTCATCAAATCCCTTCTTCTTTGCCAGAAGAAACACCTTATCTCTAAAATCATCTATTTTCATTTGTTTCGCCCCCCAACAATGAGTTCGCTTACCCGTATAGTGGGTTGACCAACGTCCGCTGGAATACTTCCTGAAATCGATCCACACATTCCCTGGCCTCTAGCTAAATCGTTGGCAACCATATCTATTTTTGCTATAACATCTGTTCCTTTACCGATAAGCGTTGCACCCCGTACTGGCTTTGTGATCCTCCCTTTTTCTATCAAATAACCTTCTGCTACAGCAAAATTAAACTCCCCTGTTGAAGGATGCACTGATCCGCCACCCATTTTTTTCGCATAAAGCCCGTATTCAGTTGCAGCAATTATTTCTTCTGGAAGATGTTTGCCCGGTAATATAAAAGTATTACTCATTCTGGAAGTCGGTGCAAATTTATAACTTTGTCTTCTGCCACAACCATTTGGCTTCATTCCCATTTTCTTTGCATGGAACCGATCAACCAGATACGATTTCAGAACACCATTTTCTATCAGCACATTACGTTGTGTTGGCGTGCCTTCATCATCGATATTCGCAGAACCCCAAGCATTAGGGATTGTTCCATCGTCAACAGCCGAAACACATTCGGCAGCAACTTTTTGATTTAATTTTCTAGCAAAGACCGAGGCACCTTTTGCAACAGAGGTTGCCTCAAGCGCATGCCCACAAGCTTCGTGAAAGATTACTCCGCCAAATTCATTTGCAATCACAACAGGCATTTTCCCCGCCGGCGCATGATCTGCTTTTACCATTCTGTCAGCTACCCTCGCTGCCTCAGCACCTATATCATGAGGATTGAATAAATTGAAAAATTCTATACCCATAGCTGCCCCTGGTCCATAAAATCCAGATTCCTGCTCCCCGTCTTTTGAAGCCACAGCATTGACCATTAACCTCGTCCTGACTCTGCGATCCTCAGCGATCAAACCATCAGAGTTAGCTATGAACACTTTTTGATCGTAATCCCAATATCTGATAAGAACTTGCGTTATAAGGCTTGAATAACCCTTGGCACCTTCATACGCCAATTTCATTATTCTCGCTTTGTCAGTTTTTGAAACTTCCTGTGGATAATAAAATATTAAATGATTGTTTTTCACATCATTTCTTGTCATATCAATCTTTTTTTCGCTTCCATTGCCTGCCGACAAAGCCTGTATAAGCCTATCCACCATTGAAATGAGTTGTTCTCTGGCAAAAACATTTGTGTAGGCATACACCTGCTGATCATTTTTGAAAAGCCTCAACCCTATTCCGAATTCTCTGTCACTACTGGCTGTGTCGATTCTTCCATCCGTCATCGTCATAACCGTGCTGGTCCTGTCTTCAGAGAATATTTCCACAAATTCGGCACCTTTTTTAATTCCATAAACTATTACGTCCTGAACAACTTTCTCATCAAGCAATTTTTGCACCTCCTCAAATATTTATTCTATCATTCAAAGATTTATAATGCTAAAATTATGGCCAGAGGTGAAAAAATGGAGTTAGTTGTACTTTGCAGTGCTGGATTGGAAAAAGCTCCGTGTATTGAATTAAAAAAACTCGGTTTCAAAATCAAAACAACAACATCTGGTCATGTTCATTTTGATGGCCATCTGATCGATATCCCTAAACTGAATCTTTATTTAAAAAGTGCTGACAGGGTGATGATCAATGTAACAGATTTTCCATCAGAAACCTTCGATGAATTATTCGAAGGAACTTTTAGCGCTAATTGGAATGAACTGGTACATAAAAGAGGAACAATAGTGGTTGAAAAAGTAAAGATTACAAACTCAAAACTATCCGCAAAAGGGGCCGTAGCTTCAATTGTGAAGAAAGCCATTTACAGCAAAATAAAATCCGACAATCAGCCCGATGGTATTATATATCCAATGTACATATACATAAAAAACAATTTTGTCAGTCTAATGCTTGACACAACAGGTAAAAACAGCCTGAGCAAAAGAGGTTACAGAATGAAAACCTCATCTGCCCCATTGCGTGAAACAATAGCAGCCGCCCTGATACTGATAAGCGGGTGGGATCAGGAGGTTCCGCTGATCGATCCATTCTGTGGTAGTGGTACCATAGCAATTGAAGCTGCGAGAATTGCTTTACAAATGCAAAATAACAAACGAAGTTTTTCATTTGAAAACTGGCCATTGTTTAAAGATTTAAAACCATCGATTGTCAACCAGCATGAATGCAAGCGAACAGTGGCGATAGGGTACGACAAAAACCCGGATATTTTGCAAGTGGCAAATGAAAACGCCATAAGAGCTGGTGTAAAAAAATATGTGAGATTTCACTGCAGCGATTTTGAAAAATTACCCATATTCCATGAAAAACTACACATTGTCACTAATCCACCATTTGGTTTAAGAATGAGAGAAGGAAATGCAAGTTTCTACAGAAAACTCTCAAAATTGAGAAAAATCTTTCCAGATGCCCGGTTATGTCTGATAACCCCAAGAGAAGATCTACAAAAAATGATCTCAATAGAATTGCAAAGAAAATTCAGATTTCAAAACAGCGGTTTGTGGACCTGGTGTTACATCTTTTGAAATCAAAGAAGGGGCAAAAGCCCCTTCTTTAAGCCATTTTTTCTGCTTCAGCAGCTCTCGGTGTTTCTTCTATTTGGATATTTGCAAAAGTTTCAAGGCCAGTTCCAGCTGGCACCAGTTGTCCAACTATAACATTTTCTTTCAGGCCTTCAAGCAAATCTATACTTCCCTCAACAGCAGCTTCAGTTAAAACCTGCGGTGTTTGTTGGAATGAAGCCGCACTGAGCCAGCCTTTTTGCTCAAGGGATGCTTTTGTTATCCTCAAAAGCCTTCGCCTGTACCTCATAGGTTCCTTAGGAGCAATTTGATATGTAATCTGTTTGCCTTCATCATATATGCATATTTCCTTTACGCCAGATTCCACGGCCTTTTCAAGAATTTCTTCAGTTACTTCTGTTCCCTCAGATGCTATTTCTTCAACTTCATCACTAACTTTTGCAACTACCTTTTTCGCAAGTATTTTACCCAGAACAAAATTTCTATTGCTTTGGGCATTTGCATTTTCTCTCAAAATTTTCTCGTTTATTTTCTCAGCTTCAGATATAGTCATAAGTTGGCCTGGCAGAAAATCTGTATCTCCCGGATCAACTATTTCAACTCTGCCAAGCATTTGTTTTATGATAATCTCAAAGTGCTTATTGTGTATCTCGACACCCTGCTCTACGTAGACTTTCTGCGTTTCTTTCAATAAATACATTGCCGTTGCCTCAACTCCAAGTGTATCCATTAATTTTCTAAGTCTGATTGCCCCTGTCGTGAGTGGTGTTCCAGGTAAGACCTTCTGACCAATCCTAACCTTCACTTTGGTTTTCTCCGGAACTTCGTATTCGTGTATACCTCCCGAATAATCTTCAATGTAGATTTTCTGCCTTCCTTCCACTTCTTTAATATCTTTCACAAAGCCTGTTTCAGTACTGAAAATTCCCTCAGGTTCTTTAAGTTTTTTCCTTGCTTCGAAAAGCTCTTCAGCTCTCGGCAACCCCTGAGTTATATCTGCTGTAGTAGCTATTCCACCCGTGTGAAAGGTTCTCATGGTCAGTTGAGTTCCAGGCTCACCTATAGACTGCGCTGCAATTATACCAACCGCTTCACCAACATTGACAACTTTGTGATTGGACAAATCCATGCCATAACACATTGCGCAAACACCTTTTTCTGCTTCGCATGTAAGCACTGACCGGACATAGATATTGGGTCTAACTTTGATCTGACTTACTCCATTTTCTTCCAGAATCTTTGCTGTTAATTCGTCTATTTCTTCTCGAAGGACCACCAGTTCCTTTTCGCCCTTTTTATCTTTAATAACTTGTTCGGAAATAGTACCAACTACCGGGTACATCTTTATTTTGAGCTGCTTTTTGCCAGCATTCTTAGCATTTCTGACAACATCCCAGTTAAGTTCTGTTCCCTCTTCATAATAAACTCCGTCAACTGTTCTGATTTCCTCACATACTTCTGCATAACAGTGCGGAAGCTGGAGGCCTTGTAAGTCCAGTACCTGCTCAACACTGACAGGCACAGAAACCACGTACTCAGCCAGAAACTCGGCATCTTCATCAGAAAGCATGGCATTCCTAACATATTCTCTTCCTGTCACCGGATTTTTGATAACCTCTCCTGTCAATGGATCAACAACATCCCTTGAAAGAACCCTTCCAAAGAGAAAATCTTTCAGTTTCTGCACAGTGAGATCATCACTGATAAGTTCTACAGCTTTTAAACCTTCATGCGTACCACAATCAGTTGTTGTTATAACTATACTCTGTGCCACGTCGACTAATCTGCGGGTTAGATATCCTGCAGATGATGTCCTTAAAGCTGTATCAGCTGCTCCTTTTCTTGCACCATGTGTTGATATAAAGAATTCCATACTTGTTAAGCCTTCACGGAAATTAGATATGATAGGTATTTCTATCGTTTTTCCGGAAGGATCAGCCATTAAGCCCCGCATACCTGCAAGCTGTTTTACCTGATCTATATTACCTCTTGCACCGGAATTGACCATCATGAAAATCGGATTGAACGGATTTTCACCGAGAGCCTGCTGAGTAACAAACTGTACATCCTCTGTTGCTTTATTCCAGATCTTTATTATTTCTCTATATCTTTCATCAAAAGTAAGAAAGCCTCTTCTATATTCCTCTTCAACTTGTTCGACTCTTTGCTCAGCTCCTCTGATTATCTCATCTTTTTTCGGTGAAACAATCAAATCTTTCAAAGATATGGTCAATCCAGAAACTGTAGCGTAATGAAAACCAAGATCTTTCATGTCATCAAGAAGATCCGCGGTTGCATCTATACCGTGGCGCTTAAAAGTATCGTATATAAGATTCTTTATCTCTTTTTTTCCAAAAACACGCGTATAATCTCTCAGATCGGGAAGAATTATCTCATTGAAAATAATCCTTCCTACAGTCGTTTTAACAATTTTTTCCTGATCAGAAACTTTCACCTTTGCGAGAACAGGCGTATGAAGATCAACATAGCCCAGAGAATATGCAAGAATAGCTTCTTCCGTTGAGCCAAATCGATATCGAATCTCCTCGGTTTTAACATCATCAAAATCTTTTCCAATAGCAGTCAGATAGTAAACACCAACGATTATATCTTTTCCGGGCATAGAAATCGGTTTTCCATGCGCAGGAGATATTATATTGTATCTTGACAGCATCAGATATTTGGCCTCTGCCTGTGCAGCTGCTGAAAGTGGAACATGAACTGCCATCTGGTCCCCATCAAAATCCGCGTTGAAAGGCGGACAAACCAGTGGATGCAACTGTATTGCGTTACCTTCTATCAACTTTGGTTCAAATGCCTGTATAGACATGCGATGCAATGTCGGGGCGCGGTTGAGCAGCACTGGATGGCCTTTTATCACCTCTTCGAGAATATCCCAAGCCTCAGGCATTTCCTTTTCTATAATTGCCTTTTTCATCTTACGTGCCGTTTTACTTGATTCTCCGCCTTCTTTCAGCAGCTGTGCAAGTACAAATGGCCTGAACAACTCCATAGCCATCTTCTTTGGTAAACCGCACTGGTGTATTTTCAAATCAGGCCCAACGACAATAACAGCTCTTCCTGAATAATCCACACGTTTTCCAAGTAAATTTCTCCTAAATCGACCCTTCTTGCCCTTAACAAGATCTGTCAAAGACTTCAGGGCTCTTCCGTTTCTATCTGCAACAGCCTTTCCTATCCTTCCATTGTAAATAAGACTATCAACAGATTCCTGAAGCATTCTCTTCTCGTTTCTTACTATGATATCTGGTGCATTCAAGTCTAAAAGCCTTCTTAATCTGTTGTTCCTGTTTATTACCCTCCTGTATAAATCATTTAAATCTGTTGTGGCAAATCTACCTCCATCTATTTGAATCATTGGCCTGAGTTCAGGAGGTATGACTGGCACTGCTTCAAGAACCATCCATTCAGGTTTTGTTCCCGATTTAATGAGGTTTTTTACGATCTTCAACCTCTTCAATAATTTGAGAGCCTTTCCGCTGCTTCTTGGCAATTGTGAAAGTTCCGATTCGATCTGAGCTTTCAATTTCTCAAGGTCTATTTTTTCAAGAAGCTTTTTGACAGCGGCTGCTCCATAATGTGCTTCGATTTTCCCCGGATACAGCTCTTTATAAGCTTCATATTCGCTTTCTGTTATGATAGAACCCACAGAAAGGCCTGTTTCCTTTGAAAGTTCATCGTCTATTTCGGTTACCGCAACAATTGGTCTATCATTCTCGACTTCAGCTTCTACGGTGAATTGCTGTGGGTAATAGTCTTCAAAAATCTTATATTCATGAGCTGACAGAACCTCATCTTCAAATAAAAATCTATCAGCTAAGTAATCTCCTGCTTTTACTTTGTCCCCATCATTCACATATGGAAGTGACCCTTCAAAAATCGGGTACCGCTTTTCTTGAATGAGCTGCTCGACATAAAGCATACCCGCTGATAGCACTTCGTAAGTGTCATCTTCCAGCGGTCTAACATTGAGCTCTTTTCCAAAAACAACTTTTCCTGAGGCAGGACTTGTAATTGCAGGTATTGTTCCTCCGCTCAATAATTCATCCGCTGCCTTGACTTTGCTACCATTTTTTACCAGAACTCTTACACAGTATGGTATGGTAACAGTCACCGGTTGTTCTTTACTTGTAGTAAGTGGTTTAATAGTCAAAGTTGAAGCGATTTCGTCTATCTCCACTGTTCCATCAAAAGGTGCATAAAATGGGGCGATTTGCTTTTCAGGTACTAATATTGTCCCTTCTTTGACCTCTTGGCCATTTTTGGAGAGTAGAATCATACCAGGCTGGAGCTGAATGGGAATTTTCTTACTATCCTTGACGGTTATCCAGATAATCTCCCGCCCTGTGTTGGTTTGTTCTGACTTTATAGACACTTCACCATCAATATCAGAAACAACTGGTGATTTTGGATTTTTAACAGTTACAGCAATTTCAGCGTCGAAATCTAAAACCTTTTTGTAAACCTCATATTCTGTCTCATAGAGAACATCACCAGCGGCAAATTGTGTCTTTTTTGAATCTGTGATTATATAACTGCGTTCAATAATTCTTCTGCTTCCATGATAAACTATGTTTTCAAGATCGCGAGCCGGTATATTCAACAGAGTTGAAAGTATGCTTGGGCTGCTCTTGAGATACCAAACGTGAACAACCGGCGCAGCAAGCTCAATATGGCCCATTTTCTTCCTGCGAGCTTCTTTTGACTCAACTCTGACACCACATCTTTCACACACAGTGCCTTCATACTTTTTTCCTTTGTACTTACCGCAGGCGCATTCATAATCTTTCGTTGGTCCGAAAATCTTTTCACAAAATAAACCATCTCTCTCTGGTTTAAAAGACCTGTAGTTTATAGTTTCCGGTTTTTTCACTTCTCCACTTGACCATGCACGAATAATTTCTGGAGAAGCTACACTTACTCTCACTGAAGCAATTTTTCTCTTAAAAGTTGATATCGCCATACGTTCCCCTCCTCGGCAGGTTTCTCAAACCCGGTCAATATCAATTTCGTTGCCATTCTCGTCGTACACCCTGATATCAAGAGCAAGTCCTCTTAACTCTTTGATCAAAACACGAAAACTTTCTGGTATACCGGGTTCTGGTATATTCTTGCCTTTGAGGATAGCCTTGTAAACCTCGTTCCTGCCTTTTATATCATCAGATTTAATGGTGAGCATTTCATTGAGCGTATGCGCAGCTCCATGTGCCTCCAGAGCCCAAACTTCCATTTCACCAAATCTTTGGCCACCAAACTGTGCCTTACCTCCAAGAGGCTGTTGATGTATTAGAGAATATGGTCCTGTTGAACGGGCATGTATCTTGTCCTTCGCAATATGAACCAGCTTCATCATATATATATAACCAACGACAATTGGCTCTGCAAATGACTCACCAGTTCTTCCATCCCTCAGCACAACTTTGCCTGAAGGTTCATTATCACTATCTCCTTCTTCAAGACCAACTGCCCGTCTTTCCTCATATAACCACGGCAATATCTCATTTTCCTTGGCACCATCAAAGACAGGTGTTGCAAACCAGTTTCGCGTAAGTTTAGCAAGCCAACCAAGATGTGTTTCAAGTATCTGACCAACATTCATTCTTGATGGCACTCCAAGTGGGCTCAAAACCAGCTGAACAGGCGTACCATCGGGTAAAAATGGCATATCTTCTTTTGGAAGAATTTTTGATACCACACCTTTGTTTCCATGTCTTCCAGCAAGTTTGTCTCCAACTTCGAGAGTCTTTCGACAAGCGACATAAACCTTAACCAGTTTGTTGACCCCTGCACCAAGATCTGTTTCTTCGTCTTTATCGAACACTTTAACATCTATAACTCTGCCATCGGTTCCATGAGGAAGCCTGAGTGAAGTATCTTTAACATCTTTTCCTCGTTCGCCAAAAACAGATCTTATGATCTTCTCCTCGGGTGTAGTTTCACCTTCACCTTTTGGTGTTACCTTACCAACCAGAATATCCTGGGGTCCAACATAAGCACCTACCCTGACTATTCCATTTTCATCGAGGTTTCTCAGCGCTTCTTTACTCACGTTGGGAATATCAACTGTTATTTCTTCTGGTCCAAGTCTTGTATCTCTGGCCTGAGTCTCGTAAACTTCTATGTGAATTGAAGTGAAGGTGTCCTCTTCCAAAAGTTCTTCGCTTACCAATATCGCATCTTCGAAATTGTACCCTTCCCATGGCATGAAAGCAACCAGTACATTTTTCCCGAGTGCGAGTTCTCCCATATCAGTTGCCGGACCATCTGCAATCACGTCCCCTGCCTTTACTATGTCTCCAATATCTACTATTGGACGTTGATTTACCGTTGTATCTTGATTTGTTCTCATGAATTTCATTAATCTGTATTCATCCAGAACAGGTTTACCATTTTTCAAAACAGGTTTACCATTTTCATCCATTCTTTCAATAACTATTTTTCTTGAATCAACTTTCTTAACTCTACCGCTGTATTTGGCTTGAACAACATAACCAGAGTAAAGTGCCGCATCATACTCGACACCAGTAGCAACAAACGGAGCTTCGGGTTTCACAAGAGGAACTGCTTGTCTCTGCATATTTGATCCCATTAAAGCTCTATTTGCATCATCATGCTCGAGGAATGGAATAAGTGATGTTGAAACGCTCACTATTTGCTTTGTTGAAACATCCATGAATTGGACTTTATTTTTCTCAACAAACTGCAATCTTTCCATGAATCGCACAGGAACTCTTTCATCAAGTATTCTGCCATCTTTGTCAATCTTGATTGTGCACGGAGCTATATTGTAATGTTCTTCTTCATCGGCTGTCAGATAAACGATTTCACTGGTAACAACCCCATTGACAACTTTTCTATATGGAGTGGTTAAAAAACCAAATTTGTCAATATTCGCATACACCGCTAATGAAGTTATAAGACCTATGTTTGCACCTTCGGGTGTTTCTATTGGGCACATCCTTCCATAATGAGAATGATGCACGTCCCTAACTTCGAATCGAGCTCGCTCTCTTTTCAATCCGCCTGGGCCCACTGCAGTTAATCTCCTTTTATGTGTTAATTCGGCAAGTGGATTAACCTGTTCCATAAACTGGGATAGCGGACTGGTTGCAAAAAATTGATTGATACCAGCTATTATCGTTTTTACATTTATCAGGCTCTGAATAGATATCTTGTCGAGTGAAGCATAAAGCGTCAAGCGTTCTTGAATTAATCTCTGAGCACGAGCAAAGGCTCTTTCAAACTCCAATTTTATTAATTCACCGACAGTTCTGACCCTTTTGTTTCCAAGATGGTCTTTTGTGTCCATTATTTCCGGATTTTTACTTACATCAAGCAAATATCTACTTGCAAGTACTATATCCATAGGTGTTAAAACAGGATCTTCAGGATTATATTCCACTGATTCGACTTCTTCTTCTGGAAGTCCTTTAACTTGAGCGAGATATCTTCTGTAAGCCTGAGTCAATCTCTTGTTTATCTTGTATCTTCCAACATCAGACAGTTCAAATCTCTCGGTGCTGAAATATAAACTCGTCAAATATGCTTTTGCTGTGTTAACCCTGGGAATCTCTCCCGGCTTCAACTTTCTAAAAATCTCTACGTACGCTTTGGAAGAATCAACTTCCCCATAGGTATCTACCATCTTTTCCAGGGTCTTTTGGGCAGCAGGATGCGCTCTCACTACGGTTGCTATTTTGGATTCTAAAATAGCCTGTGATGCTGCCTTAGTTAAAACCCCACCTCTTTCTACAATTTTCTTTCCATCTAAAACAACATCATGGAGAATTATTGATCCAACAGCTTTTTCCATAGTGTATTCATCGTCAGCATCAATCGGATCAGGAAAGAGGTCCAAAATTTCAAGGTCGTCAGTGAACCCCAATGCTTTAAACAGCAAAAAGAGATTTATACGTCTTTTTCTGTCAATTCTCGCATAAAACATATTGTCTGCGCTGTAGTAGAGTAATTCCAGCCACGCACCTCTTACAGGTAGAAAATGAGCAACATAAATTGGAGATACAACCTGAGTTTTCGGAATTTCATCAACAAAGTAAACACCGGGCGCTCTCACAAGTTGACTGACAATAACTCTTTCCGCACCGTTAATTATAAATGTTCCATTTTCAGTCATGTGCGGTATCGAACCAAGGAAAGCCTCTTCTTCTCTCATCTCACCAGTATTTACATCAGTAATACGTACTGTGGTGTAAACCGGGACAGTGTAAGTAAGCCCTTTTTGTTTGCATTCTTCAACGGGCGCGTTTGGTTGTCCCACTTTTGTTGAAACAAATTCCAAGACGAATCCTTTTTCACCTTTTTTCAAATCACCTTTGTGAGGTTGAGAAGTAATTGGAGAGAATTTCTTGAGGACTTCTATTAATCCATTCTCAAGAAAATCTTTGTAAGAATCAATTTGAATTGATATGAGATTTGGAACTTTCACAGCATCATGGATGCGGCCAAAGGTGAGACGTTCCCTCTTCCCGTAACAAACGGTTCGCATCAAATCACCTCGTTTTGCGGTAAAATATTTCTCAGGAGCCGAAAACATGAGGTACCATTAAAGAGTAGAGACACCAAAGTATGTTAACACAAAACAACCTATACCAGCGATGCTGGTATAGGTTTGATACATTTTCTTTGCCTATAAGAAAAGCTTTTCACACTATTTCAAAGTAACCTCGGCGCCAGCCTCTTCGAGCTTCTTTTTTATGTCTTCTGCTTCATTTTTAGGAATACCACTTTTTACAATCGCATCTGGACTTCCGGCCTTCTCGACCAGATCTTTTGCCTCTTTCAAACCAAGACCGGTTATTTCTCTGACAACTTTGATAACACCTATCTTGTTGCTGCCAAAGCCTTTTAACAAAACATCAAATTCTGTCTTTTCTTCGGCCTGAGCCTGTTGCGCGCCTGCAGCAGGTGCTGCTGCAGCAGCCACTGCTATGGGGGCAGCCGCACTTACGCCAAATTTTTCCTCTAATGCCTTAACAAGCTCTGCGAGCTCCGCAACTGTTAGTTTTTCAATAGCTTCCACAATCTGCTCTACATTCATTTTACCACACCTCCATCATTTCGATTTCTTATCATGTATTGCATTCAAAGCATACAAAAGCTTTCTTATAGTGCCACTCAGAACATAAACAAGATTTGTCAGAGGAGCTTGCACTCTTCCAACGACCATTGCATACAATTCTTCCTTTGTAGGCAACGATGCCAATTTGCTTACGTCATCAGCGGTAAAATAGTTTCCTTCCAGAAATCCACCTTTAAATATTCCTTCGAGTTTTTTCTCTTTCGAAAAAGAGTGAGTGATCTTTATTGCTTCAATAGGATCATCAGACAGAACATAAAGCACCGCCGTTGGTCCTGCAAGTATACTTTGAAAGTCTTTTTCTGCATAACCAACTTTTGAAAGGGCACGGCCTATCAAAGTGTTTTTCGCAACCGTAAAGCGAGCTTCACGTTCATATTTAGAGTACAACCTTCTTCTTAGATCTCTCATCATAGCGACATTGAATCCTGAGTAATTAATGAACATTACAAGCGACGAGTTGGAAAAGTCATTTTCCAGTTTTTCAAGAACTGCCTCTTTTTGTTGTCTCGTTATCAATTTTGCACCTCCTTTCAATAAAAAAGGTCTCAAAAAGAGACCCCGCAGCAAAAGAAACTATATTATTAAACGTTTCTTTCGCCTCGGTAGGCGGGGACTCCCCTTTTTCAGCATAGACCTACTGTCTTTGGCGAAAAGCAATTATTCAAATATTTTCTAAATCAGATTGATCAATTTTTATTCCCACACCCATCGTCGAACTCAGGACAACTCTTTTTATGAACTGCCCTTTTACACCCGCTGGTCTCAAGGCAATGATCTGTCTGTATGCACTCAGCAGATTTTCTCTGAGTTTTTCTCCGTCAAAAGAACACTTTCCCACCGGTATATGTATACAACCTGTCTTGTCATTGCGAACTTCAATTCTTCCCATTTTAAACGCTTTAACTGCTGTCTCAACATCCTCTGTAACTGTACCAGATTTCGGTGATGGCATTAAACCACGGGGACCTAAGATTTTACCCAACTTTCCTATCGATCTCATCATATCAGGCGTAGCTATCGCAACATCAAAATCGGTGAAATTCTCGTTAGTTATTTTTTCTACCAGTTCATCTCCTCCAACATAATCTGCGCCTGCATTTTTCGCAGCTTCAGCCTTGTCTCCTTTTGCAAAGACCAGCACTCTAACTCTCTTACCTGTCCCATGTGGAAGAGTAACAGTGCTACGAACTTGTTGTTCTGGTCTCTTGGTATCTATATTCGTGGACAGGTGCAGTTCAACAGTTTCATCAAATTTTGCCGTAGCAGTTTGTTTAACCAGCTCTATGGCATCATCAACACTATAAAAACGGGTTCGATCAACTTTTTGCCTTATTTCCTGATACCTTCTGGAGTGTCTCGGCACACGCCTCCTCCTCTCACAAATCAATCTACAATTTCAATACCCATACTTTTAGCTGTTCCTTCAACTATCTTGACAGCAGCTTCAAGATCATTAGCAGTTATATCCGGCATCTTTATTTTCGCAATTTCCTCTAATTGCTTTCGGGTAACCTTGCCAACATTTTTCCTTTTGGGTTCACCTGATCCTTTTTCAAGCCCTGCCGCCCTTTTCAGCAAAAACGAAGCCGGCGGTGTTTTAACAACAAAGCTGAATGATCTGTCTTCATAAACCGTTATAATCACAGGAAGAATCATCCCTGCTTTATCAGCAGTTTCTGCATTGAATCTCTTACAGAATTCCATTATGTTTACTCCTCGTTGGCCAAGCGCTGGTCCAACAGGAGGAGCTGGTGTCGCTTTACCAGCAGGAAGCTGTAATTTAACCTCTGCGACTACTTTTTTAGCCATCGAAGTTTTCCCTCCTTATGGTGGTTTGGGAATATTCCCTCCCACTTCACTGGATCCTTTCAACTTCCGATATCTTTACCGTGACCGGTGTTTCACGGCCGAAAATAGTTACTGCCACTCTTAGCTCTTGTTTCTCAGCGTCTATCTCTTTTACTACACCTGCAAAATCTTCAAACGGTCCTGATGTTATTTTGACAACATCACCAATGTGAAAGTCCAGTTCCACTTTGATCGGTTTCATTTTCTCCTCATAAGTTTCCAAACCTGCAAGCCTCAGAATCACCCGAGCTTCACGAGGTTTCATTTCTAAGGGTTGTCCTCCAGAAGAAACAAAATCTATTATGCTTGGAACATTTCGCGCAAATTGCCAGGTCTCATCATTCATCATCATTTCTACAAAAACATATCCAGGAAACAGTCTTCTCTTATGAGTCTTTGCGATTCTGATTTCCTTCCTTGTTCCGAGATCCACTATTTCCACACGCCCACCAGACGTCGCGTAGATTTTTCTTCCATCGGCGAGAAGCTCGCCATTCTTTGCTTGCTTTCCCTTAAAAACCTTCTGTGAGTCGTAGACATCTAAGGGTATATGGTAGATGTCTATTTCACCATCTTCCCTCTGAATCTCAACACGCTTAACCCTCTCGTTTTCAACTATTTTTCCATCCAGTTCGCAGATATGTTCAAAATCCTTCGTCAATGGCATTCCCTGTTTTATGCGAGCACCAATTTTAATACCCGTTTCGAGTTTTGACCCTTCTGGCAAAAAGTATGTTTTCGAGTATTTTCTGTCTATCGTTTCAACAGTTACTTTTCTGTAATTTTTAACATTCACCACCACACCACTGTGTCGAGCATGGATGGGGGGTTCCTCAGCCAGTAAATCTCCTCTCTCAACGTCGGCACCACTTTTAACAACCAGCTTGGCATTAAGAGAAACCGCGAAACGCTTTATAGATTTTGATGTAGCATCCAGAATCGTTTCTTCAGGAACCAGTATTCTGCCGAAATATCTTTCAAATCCTGTGGATCTTATTTTCGCTTCCAAGTTTTCCTTCGCCGTTTGCTCAAATCCGGCCATCGTTCTAAGGATGAACCACTTTTTTTTCACAAAAATCACCCTATGCCAATTGCTTTCAAAAACGTTCTAATTGCTCCAGAGAAGACCATGTCCAGCACAAAAAAATAAACCCCCATTACTACCAGTATTAAAACAACAACAGAAGTGGAGGTCAGAAGCTCATTTCTACTTGGCCAGTGGGTTTTTTTTGCTTCAGCAGCAACCTCCCGAAAGAATTTTTTTATTTTTTCCACAGATATCCCTCCATGGTACAAAAAAATTTGGCAGGGCCGGCAGGACTCGAACCTGCAACCCCCGATTTTGGAGACCGGTGCTCTACCAATTGAGCTACGGCCCTACATCGATCACAACTTAGTTTCGCTATGAACAGTATGTTTGTTGCACTTTGGGCAATATCTTCTGAAACTCAGCTTTTCCTTGGCAGTTTTGTTTTTGTCCGTATAATAGTTCTTTTTCCCGCACTCAGAACACTTAAGTGATATTTTCACTCTCATTTTCCACACCTCTTAAGATAAAAGTGGTGGTGAGGGGAGGATTTGAACCTCCGAAGGCGTTCCGCCAGCGGATTTACAGTCCGCCCCCTTTGGCCGCTCGGGCACCTCACCACCCATCTGTGGAGCCAGCGAAGGGACTCGAACCCCCAACCTGCTGATTACAAATCAGCCGCTCTGCCGGTTGAGCTACGCTGGCACCGTGCCTTTGATATTATATGCTTACAATATTCATATGTCAAGCAGTCGCAATTCTGAAGATACAATATTTTTGTCTAACAGAGATTAAGTGTTTGTATCGTATTGGAAAAATTATCTGATAATATCTCCAAGTTCCTCTATGGCAAAATCCAATTTTTGCCTTCTCAATGTTTCGGGTGTCGGGACACCATTTGAATCCCAGCCTCGAAGTTTGTAATATTCGCTCAGCAGTAGATCGTATTTATCCCTTTCAAGTTTCATACCATTTATATCGTTTTCAAACCAACGCTGTGGTGGATAATCCATGTGCCTGTTCCATTTGCCTCTATATTCCCTGATCCAGTAACATCTTATGAGTGAATATACCCGGTCGGCTGCTTCATAAAGTCTATCCAGTGTATATTGTTCTCCGGTTATTGCGCTGAGGATTTTTGCATACCACTCCAGATCAACACCAAGTTCGACCCATGGTAAACGACAAGCTGTGAGCATTTCAAAAAGTCCACCTCTTATTCGTTGCTGCTCAACAACTTTTCTTGCTTTCTCCGGCGTATAAGTCATAACATATTCGCTTGTTGTGGCTTCTTCAAGAGGTGTTGATCCTATTTCCCAGGCTATGACCCACGCTTCTTTATGATGAGCTCCAATGGCGCTCGTTCCATAAGCAAGAGCCATTGCGGGATATATATAGCAATTATAAGCAGAGACCTCTAAGCCCTTTACATGCATTGCTAAATGCTGGAGATTTAGCTTTTCCGAAGCTTCTTTAACGCCATCTGCCAGAATATTTGCCAGTTCCCCATCTCTGTAAGCTATCTTTCTGACCAATTCTATAGTGTTATCATAATCTCCAAATTTTGGCGCGCCTTTCACATACCCCTTTTCCGAAGCTTCCATGATAAATCCCATCACTGCTCCCAGCGAAATAGTGTCAATGCCATATTCATCCGCCAACCTGTTTAAAACAGCAACCTTGTTCAAAAAAGGCATGCCCATATTTGGGCCAAGCATTCCAACATTCTCATAATCCAGTTCACTTTCTTTTCCTTCCATATCAAGTACGACGTTACCACAAATCATATTGCAATTTGGACATCCTCTTTTAGTAACTTTCATCGCTTCCATTGAATAACCATCAACAGTTCTGGCATATTCGAATTTCACCTGCCCAAAATTTCTAACTGGAAGGGCTTTATTTTTGTTTGCCCACTCAAGAGTGGCCAGTGTTCCCTGACGCATCCAAAAATCGTAAGCGGGAAGAGTGGGAATCATTTTGTATACATCTGTTGTGTACTTCTTGAAAGCCTCTACATCTCTTACCTGGACATCTCCCGTCCCTCTTATAACAACCGCCTTCAATTTTTTGCTTCCCATGACTGCCCCTATACCCGGTCTTCCCCCGGCTCTTCCATCCTGAGAAATAATGACAGCATATTTCACCAAGTTTTCTCCAGCTGGTCCTATGCTCAACACTCCTACGTTGTTTCCATGAACATCTTTCAATTTTCGCTCTGTTTCAAATGTACTCAATCCCCATAACCCTTCTGCGCTTAATATACTCACATTTTCATTATCAATATAAATGTATACTGGTTTCTCACTTGCACCTTCAACAACTAAAGCCATATAACCAGCCTTCCTCAAATGTACCGAAGCCATGGTACCTATATTTCCATCACCGTAGCCTCCTGTCAGGGGACTTTTAGCAGCCACGACGAGTTTTCCCCCACTGGGAGTTCTCAAGCCATTGTAAGGTCCTGCAGCGATAATGAGTTTGTTGCTTTCAGATAATGGATCAACGTGCTTTACTTCATCCCACAAAATCTTTGCAGCTATACCTCTCCCGCCGATGAAATTTTCAAGGTCCATTTTGTTCAACCTTTCAGCAACTACTTTTTTGGTTGACAGATTTACTCTTAAAATCATGTTATACCTCCTTTGACAATTTGCTTACAGCAATGAGTATAGCAAAACGGCAACCCAAATTCGTTAAGATGCACATGACAAAAACTCTGTGCTAAAACAAGAATAATCAGGGATTGTCATCTATATGATATCGTTTTATTATATTTTTTCAGGGTATAATGAATTTATGAATCGGAGGTGCTCGAAGTGTATCTTCAAGATATCATAAAAAAACTTAACGATTACTGGTCAGGTTTTGGGTGCCTGATTGATCAGCCATATGATATGGAAGTTGGAGCTGGAACATTTCACCCGTCAACATTTTTTGGATGCCTTAAACATAGTGAATGGAGTGTAGCCTTTGTTCAGCCAAGCCGTCGACCTACCGACGGAAGATATGGTGAAAATCCCAACAGATTGCAAAGATATTTTCAATATCAGGTGATAGTCAAACCTTCTCCGGACAACTGCCAGGAAATCTATCTCAAATCCTTGGAGAGTTTAAACATAAATCTTAAAGAACATGACGTTCGATTTGTTGAGGATAACTGGGAATCTCCAACCCTTGGGGCATGGGGAGTTGGCTGGGAAGTCTGGTTAGATGGTATGGAAATTACCCAATTCACCTACTTCCAACAAATAGGCGGTATCAGTTTAAAATCCATTCCACTTGAAATAACCTACGGAATAGAAAGAATAGCAATGTATCTGCAGAATAAAAATAGTATCTTCGATGTTATGTGGAATGACAAAATTTCATATGGACAATTATATCTGGAAAACGAAAAGCAATTTTCAAAGTATAATTTTGATCAGTCATCACCACAGAAGCTTTTTCAATTGTATGATATTTACCAATCCGAGTTTGAAAATCAAATAGAAAATGGCAATTACTTAGTTGCATACGATTACATGATCAAATGTTCGCACACTTTCAATTTATTGGACGCAAGGAACGCGATAAGTGTTTCTCAGAGACAGGAATACATAAGATCTATAAGATCTATGGCAAAACGATGCGCAGAAACTTTTCAGGGAGGTTCGTCAAAGTGACAAATACAGCTCTATTAGAAATAGGTATTGAGGAATTACCGGCAAGTGAAATGAGTCAGATACAGCAGCAATTACAGTTACTAACAGAAAAACTCTTTACAGAGAAAAGGCTTGCGTTTCGAACCGTTTTGTCCGTGGTGACTAATCGACGGATGGCAGTATTAGTGAAAGAAATTGCTGAGAGGCAGGAAGATTCTATCCTTGAAAAAAGAGGACCATCGAAAAGCACAGCTTTCTTGGATGGAAAACCCACAAAAGCTTTAATTGGTTTTTTGTCTGCGAATGAAGCGAGTGAAGAAGATATCTACTTAAAAGATGAATATGTGTACATTAGGAAAAAAGTACCTGGCAGAAAAGCATCAGAGGTTCTGCCTGAAATCTTTACTGAAGTTATCCAGAGTTTGAAATTCACCAAATCTATGAGATGGGGGAACGGAAAATATCTATTTGTGCGGCCCGTAAAATGGGTAGTTCTTATGCTAAATAATCAAATACTCCCTTTTCAGATTTTTGGAAAGAATTCTTCCAATAAAACTCAAGGACACCCGAATCTGCAAAAAGTCATCACTGTAGAAAATTGTGCTGATTATATCGATCTTCTTAAGAATCATTATGTACTTGTTAATCAAGAAGAGAGAATTGAGAAAATCAAAGCAGAACTGGCAAAGATTGAGAAAGAACATTTTCTCACGTGCGATAGAGACAAAGAGTTAATCAAGAAAATATCGAATCTTCTGGAGTGGCCAACAGCAATCGTTGGAAAATTCAAAGAGGAATATTTAAATCTACCTGAGGAGCTCATCACTGTCACGGTGAAGCATCATCTCAGTGCATTCACTACATTTGAAAATCAAAAAATAACGCCATATTTTGTGGCTTTTATTGACAATCCTTTTGGAAATATCGAAAAGATAACTATCGGATACAGCAACGTAGTAAACGCAAGACTTGAAGATGCAAGATATTACTTTGAAATAGACAAAAGATACAATCTTGAGGATTTCAATGAAAGATTAAAGGGAATGGTGTTTCAAAAAGAACTTGGTACTTTGTTTGACAAAGTTCTGAGAATAAAGAAACTTTCTCTATACATGGCTGAGAAATTAGGACTTTCCCAAATGGCTGAGAAAATCGGCAGAGCAGCAATCTTGAGTAAGGCTGATAT
The DNA here is from genome assembly GCF_000017865.1 of Pseudothermotoga lettingae TMO. GTDB lineage: Bacteria > Thermotogota > Thermotogae > Thermotogales > DSM-5069 > Pseudothermotoga_B > Pseudothermotoga_B elfii. The sequence continues at coordinate 493,543 of NC_009828.1, read as the reverse complement.
AGCCAGCCATGTTGTGTATGAATTTCCAGAACTTCAGGGAACTATCGGAAAACTCTATGCATTGATGAATGAAGAAGATGCGGAAGTGGCGGAAGCTATAGAAGAACAATATTTTGATGAACCAAAAACAATTACTGGATCTATCATAGCTATTGCCGATAGAATAGACACCATAATTGGTAACCTTGCAGTTGGAAATATTCCATCTGGATCCCGGGATCCTTTTGGTTTGAGAAATAAATCAGATGTTATTTTCAAAACGATCGTGAACAGGAAATGGGACTTGGATCTCGAAGAATTGATAAGAGAGACACTTAAGCTTTTAAGCATAACATGCAAATGGGAAATTATAAGTGATTTCATGTCTAACAGATATTATGCGTTTTTGAGTGGCGAAGGATTCAACTATGATTTATCCAGAGCAGTGAATCATCTCTGGTCAAAACCACTGAGAGGATTTCTCTCGGCGAGGGCTCTGGCAGAAATGGTAAAAAACAACAGCTTCAACGAATTATGCGTAGGCTTTGAAAGAGTGCACAACATTACGAAAAATTTCAATGATACAAAATTCGACGGGGCTCTTTTTGAAGAAAATGCTGAAATAGAGTTGTTAAATCGGTTTATCGAAGTCAAATCGACGGTAGTTAGTAGCCTAAAAGAACTCGATTATGAAAGGGGTGTAAGTTCACTTATAACACTTAAACCTTTCATTGATAAGTATTTTGACGATGTTTTTGTTATGGTAAATCGTGAAGATATAAGAAAAAACAGGCTTGCTTTCCTGAAAAACATAGATGAACTTTTCATGATGATCGGCGATCTGACGCAGCTGATTAAAAGAGAATAAGGGCGCTGTTCGCCCTTATTCTACATCAATTTGAAAAAGATCCATAATTTGAAGATTCTCTTGTAATTATTATATCGTGCGGGTGACTTTCTTTGACTCCTGCGGTTGTTATTTTCACAAACCGGGCTTTTTCCTGCAATTCTCTCAAATCTTTTGCTCCTACATATCCCATACCTGCCCTGAGACCACCAACAAGCTGATGAACCACATCTTTAATTGTGCCCTTGTAAGGTACCATACCTTCAACGCCTTCAGGAACAAATTTGAAATTTTCACTTTGGAAATATCTGTCCGCACTTCCTCTTCTCATAGCCGACTCACTGCCCATACCCCTGTAAGCTTTATATTTTCTTCCCTGATAGAGAATAGCCTCACCCGGAGCCTCTTCAGTGCCAGCAAAGATGCTTCCAATCATAACTGAATCTGCTCCTGCAGCCAGGGCTTTGACTATATCTCCCGAGTACCTGATGCCGCCGTCAGCTATCAAAGTAATTTCATGATTTTTGCATACTTTTGAACAGCTCATTATGGCTGTTAGCTGAGGAACTCCTATCCCGGCTACAACACGGGTTGTACATATAGAACCAGGCCCTATACCAACTTTTATGCAGTTTGCCCCTGCTTCTATAAGTGCGAGAGCTCCTTCTGAAGTTGCAACGTTTCCAGCAACTATCAATAATTCTGGAAAATCAGATCTAATCATTTTGACCACATCTATAACCTTCTTAGAGTGTCCATGCGCGGTATCGACAACAACAAAATCCACCTGAGCGTCCTTCAATGCTTGTACTCTCTCTAAAGTATCATTGCCTGTTCCCACAGCTGCACCGACTATTAATCTTCCCTTGCTGTCACGCGCAGCAAACGGGTGTTCGACGACACTCATTATGTCTTTAATAGTAATTAAACCAGCGAGATGATTGTCAGAATCAACCAAGGGCAATTTTTCTACTTTATGCGTATGCAATATACCCTTAGCCTCATCCAGGCTTATAGAAGGATCGGCCACAATGAGCTGTGTTCGTGGCGTCATAAGCTCTCTAACTTTCCTTGAATAATTCTTCTCAAATCTAATATCTCTGTTCGTAATCAATCCCATCAATTTTCCTTCTTCATCAACTACCGGCAGTCCTCCTATTTTATAAGTAGACATAAGCATCAATGCATCGTGAATTGTATCCTCCGGATGGATAGTCACCGGATCATAGATAACCCCATTTTCAGTTCTCTTTACCACCAAGACCTGGTGCGCCTGTTCTTCAATTGACATATTTTTATGTATAACACCTACACCACCTTCTCGTGCAAGAGCCTTAGCAAGTTCTGCCTCTGTTACAGTATCCATCGCTGCACTCACTAAAGGAATGCTTAAATAAATGTCTCCTACCAATTTTGTTTTCACATCTGTCTGAGAGGGAAGTACCTCGCTATAACCCGGGATCAAAAGAACATCGTCAAAAGTTATGCCTTCTTCAAAAATCAAGATTCCACCTCCTAAAAAGCTTCATTTTGATGTAAGATGTTTGCTGAGATTATATCATCAAGGAGGTTAAAGCATGCAGGCACTTTTTATAAAGATAAGTGGTCGTGTCCATGGAGTTGGTTTCAGATATTTTACATATAAATTAGCAAATAAAATGAAAATTAAAGGATATGTTAGAAACGCGGAAGATGGATCAGTAGAGATTCACGCTGAAGCACCCGAAGAAATCCTCGTAGAGTTTCTCAAGGCAGTGTCCATCGGACCACCGATGGCTACCGTAATTAGTGTAAAATACGAAAGAGTGGCCGGACAAAATTTCACATCATTTGACATTGTGCCGTGAGAGGAGGATTGTTCAATAATGTTAATATCTTTTGAGGGAATCGATGGAAGTGGAAAAGGAACGCAATTGAGACTTTTTTTGTCTTACCTTAAAAATAAGAATTTACCTTATATACATGTCAGAGAACCAGGAGGGACCGAGTTAGGTGAGATTTTGCGGGAAATAGTGCTCAAAGGTCAATTTCAAATTTATCCAAAAGCTGAACTATTGCTTTTTTTGGCCAGCAGGGCTCAATTAGTTTCACAGATAATATTGCCAGCTTTGAAGGAAAACAAAGTAGTTGTAGCGGATCGTTTTATTGACTCGAGCGTTGTTTATCAAGGTGTCGGAAGAGAACTGGGGCCAGAGCTCGTTGAGAAACTCAATGACTTTGCAACAGATGGTTTAAAACCCGACCTGACTTTTTATATAGATGTACCAGTGGAAACAGCTCTCAAGAGAAAAAGAATTTTTGATAGAATTGAATCTGAAGGAATTGAGTTTTTGAAAAAAGTCAGAAAGGCATATCTGGAACTGGCAAGAAAGGAAAAAAGGATTTTCTTGATGAACGGCGAAAAAGCTATTGAAGAAATACACTCAGAAATCATACTAATTTTTGAGCAACTCTACTGGGGGATCATCAGGTGATTAGGTTAATACTAACAGAAGTGAACAGAGTTTTCAAAAATAAGTTATCCTTTCTAATAATGTTTCTTGTTCCAATAGTTGTCGTTTTTCTCACGTTGATCATGTTTAATAGTTTCAGCGTTTTGAACACTAAAATAGGTATCCTCAATCTTGATGATGATCCACTGTCTCGTTTCACCGTTGGCACAGTTATGTCACTCTTTAGAGGGGGAACCATATCTTACGTTGGACCTAATTATCAAAGTAAGCTGCTTTCAGGTGAATACAGTGCCATAGTGATAATTCCGAAGGATTTCTCTAAGAATCTTTATGCTGCCAAACAAACAACTCTGAGCTTCATACCAAGTCCTGTAGATCTTCAGGTATCAACGATTGTCTATCGACTGTTTAATTCCATGTTTGAAGATCTTCAGGGAAGCCCTTTTTTTGATCCTCAGGTTATGAAATATTTGTTCACATCTCCCGGATACCCGGCACCAAAATTAATCCTGCCAGAAAAGGAAAAGCTCATGAGTTTTGAATCACTGTTAACACCTATTGCAATTTTTCTATCAGCAGCTTTTGTCATAATAGCTATTTCGTGTAGCTCAACTACCCTGGATCGCCAGATTAAACTAACAGATATGTATATGACATATAATCTGTCAGGTTTTCTCTATATTGCAGCAAAGGTTATCGCATATAGTCTGATAGGAATGGTCGAATCAGCTATAGCCTGCTTGATATTTGTTTCAATAGGTGTATACCTTCCTGTTGGATTACTTATCTTCTTAACTTTTATGAATTCCTTTTTTCACGCCAGCTTCGGTGTAATGCTATCGTGTATTACTGATAATCTTCAGATCGCAAGCTTACTTGGAGTGGGGACAATCATTGTTTCTTTCTTTTTAAGTGGCATGGTTGTACCGATAAGTTCTATGCCAGAGATTGTGCAAACTATTTCGAAGTATTCTCCTTTATTTTCAGTAAATTATGTCTTGAGAAAATCGCAAATATACGATGTAGTTTCAGCAGCCGAATTAATCAAAGTTGCCCTTATAGCTGTAACTACTTTTGCCTTAGTATTATTAACCGGAGCATTTAATTTCAAAAGAAGGTGAGAAACAATGCTTAAATTCCTTATAATTTCGGATACCCACGGCTCGGTCAAAAGCTGGGAAGTCATCGAGAGATTATCGGGTTCGGTGAATAAATATTATCACCTTGGTGACGTTCTCTATCACGGACCAAGAAACCCTATCCCAGAAGGCTACAGTCCATCAAAACTTGCTCAAATTCTAAAAGATAAAAATATTATTTATGTTCGAGGCAACTGTGATGCAGATGTAGATCTTTCAGTTCTACACAATGAAGATATGCCGAAATTCATGATATTAACATTCGGTCATTATAAGGCTGTGCTTTTACATGGTGAAAATCTTCACTCTGATGAAGATATGATAGAACTTCTAAATGCGCACAATGCGGACATACTCTTTTACGGTCACACGCACATTCCAAGACTCGAAAAAATCCAGTCAAAGATTCTCTTTAATCCTGGTAGCCCATCTCTTCCAAAAAGCAATTGCCCGCCAACTTACGGTGTTGTGGAATTTTCGAATAAATTATATCTGGGTATTTATACTCTCTCTGGTGATTTATACATGGAGATGAGTTTATGAGAGATCTATCGAAAATTTTTGAGGATCTTAATCCTCGCATTCAACGCATCAACGATGAGGGCTTAATGATACCACCGGATATAAACTACCAAAATCAGTTCACATTACTTGAAGATGACTCAATTGATTCTGGAAGATTCTTGGACGATATTATATTCGTAGACAGCCGCAGGCGCACTTTTGAATCTATAACCGTCTCCGGCTATGTGACTCTTCTATGTCAGATAATAACTGGTTCTGTGCGCTTCAAGAAAGGGGAATGTTTTCCTCTCTTTTCACCTGACGATGGGCCAAAGTCGAAGTTAGTGCTTGGTATTCCAAAAGATTTTGCCAATATAGCAAATCTGAAAGATGGAGAAGAATTGAATATCGGTAAACTCAACTGCATAACCTGTGTTGGAGAAGACGCAAAGTCGGCTATAGAAATTTACATGCAGCATGCGGAACAATTAGAAGTGGAAAATCAAATATCAGAATGCCTTACCATAAAGGATGGGAGCATCGATTTTGCTACGCCCGCATTTAAAAAAAATCGTGGGCCTATTGGTTTGGTTAAAAATGTCCAGAAGGCTTTTGTGAATTTTGAAACTTTCAATGCATATGCATTTATGAAGAGTGGGGAAAGATCGAAAAGTATAATAGCAGAGCTCGGGCATGATAGGAATTTATTGAGAATTATGTCATATTTGAAATTGATCAACAAACCAGGCCTGAGAGGGCTTGTAAGAATAGAAACAATTATTGATAAAAGCGAATTCAACCAGACCAAAGAGAGTATTTTCAGCACATTTAATTCTCTTGCCAGAACCTTACCACTTCTAACTGATCAATCCTCCATTATACCGAGAACACCCGAAGATGTCCTACCGGTAATCTTTCTCGAAAAATATTTAGATAGATATTTTTATGATCCTGTGTATGTTCATTGCGCAGTATTAGAATCATTTGGAGAAAAGGTGGGATAAACATGAAAGGGTTCAGCACAAAAGCTATCCACATCGGGGAGATTCATCTTCTCGATTCAGTAACCACACCGATTTTTCAAACATCGAATTTTCTCATGAGTGCTGAAAAATATGAGTCTAACGATAGAAATAGTTACATCTATTCAAGAATGTCCAATCCGACTGTAAGAATGCTGGAGAAAAAATTGGCGGCACTTTGCAACGGAGAGGACGGTGTACTTCTATCTTCTGGAATGGCAGCAATAAGTTGCTCTCTCTTATCTGTTTTATCTGAAAACGACAAGGTGATTTTCTCGGCGGAACTTTACGGTGGCACATATGCCATGATCAGAGAAGTTTTATCAAAATTCTGTATAAAATGCGAATTTACACCTGTAGATGAGTTGAACCACAGAGATTTTAGTGATGCGAAGGTTGTTTTTGTTGAGTCATTAACAAATCCATTGCTAAAACTTGCTGATATAGATTCATTGGCAAAAAAAGCACATGAGCAAGGTGCATTACTTTATGTAGATAATACCTTTATGTCTCCTTACAACTTTAGACCGCTCAAATTTGGAGCCGACGTTGAAATCCATAGTCTAACAAAATATGTTGGAGGTCATTCGGATATCATACTCGGTTTTGTCACTGCCAGGCATCAAAAATTGATTGAAAAAATCTGGAGACAAATGTATACCTTCGGTGCCAATCCAAATCCATTTGAAGCTTTTCTAACGGCTCGGTCGGTGAAGACACTCTCATTAAGAATGACGCAGCATAACAAAAATGCTGAAATTATCGTAGATTTTCTCTTAAAACACCCGAAAATAAAAGAAGTAAGATATCCCTCATTGCAACAAAATATCCCTGAATGTTACAAAGATTGTCCTGGTTTTGGAGGAGTCATTTATATTGATTTAGAAACAACCGACAACGCTTTGAGATTCGCCAGCAATTTGAAGCTCTTTCGCCAGGCCACGTCACTTGCAGGTGTAGAATCTCTTGTAACTATTCCATGTCTAACATCACACTCAGCATTGAACGATGAGGAACTGCAAAAAGCTCACATATCTAAGGGAGGAGTCAGATTATCCGTAGGGATTGAAGATGTTCAAGATCTTCTCGAAGATCTTTCCCAGGCACTGAATAAAATATAAAAGGCGCCTTAAGGCGCCAATTTTATTCCTCTCCCACTCGCATTCTGACGAACCTTGTTACTCTGATATTTTCTCTTATCTTTCCTATCAACTCATCAACAACTTCTTTTACTGTTTTTTCATCGTCAAAAATGTATTTCTGATCGTATAAGCAAACTTCTTCATAGAATTTTTCGAGTTTACCCTGAACAATTTTCTCCACAACAGCCGCTGGTTTATTGGAGTTTTCCAACTGAGCTCTGTAAATTTCTTTTTCTTTCTCTAAAACCTCTTCCGGGACATCCTCCCTGGTAACATATTTTGGATTCATAGCCGCAACATGCTTGGCAAGATTGTATGCAAGTTCCTTAAATTCCGGCATTCTGGCCACAAAATCTGTTTCGCAACCCAATTCTAAGAGCACACCAATTTTATCATTAAAGTGAATGTATGAAGTAACTATACCTTCTTTTGTTAATCTTCCTGCTTTTTTCTGTGCCACCGCAGCACCTCGTTTTCTGAGCACTTCCACAGCCTTTTCAAAATCACCATCTGCTTCAGTCAGAGCCGTTTTACACTCCATAACGCCTGCACCTGTCATCTCTCGCAATTTTTTAACCATATCAGCGGTTATCTGCATAAAATGACCTCCTTCTCATACTATTACTAAATTGAGCAAGGCTTATTATAACATAAATTGTTTTCCTTTAGACCTGAGTTTTTCGAGAGCCTCTGCAACATTTGGAGGAACCCATTTAGTCACATCTCCTCCCATGGATGCAACTTCCCTAACCAATCCAGATGATAAAAACGAAAAACGTTCATCAGTCATAAGAAAAACCGTTTCAAATTCTTTGCACATACTTTTATTTGCTATAGCCATCTCAAGCTCATACTGGAAATCTGTAACGGCTCTAAGACCACGTATAACTACCTTTATATTTCTACTCCTGAGGTAATCAACAAGTAACCCCTGATAACTATCCACATGTACATTTGGTTCTTTTTTAACAAGATCTGATATCATCTCTACTCTTTCTTCAACAGTAAAAACGGGGGATTTTCTTGGATTGCTCATTACTACGATCCACAATTCTTCAAAAATTTTCAGCGCTCGATTAACTATGTCAAGATGACCATAGGTAATTGGATCAAAAGATCCCGGGTAAACTGCCTTCACCTTAAGTCACCACACTTAATCTGAAAGATTTTTCTATCATACAACCGCATTGCTGTCAAATTACCTCCATAAACACAACCAGTATCTATTCCTATTTTATTCTTACCGAAAAAAACTTTTTCAAAAGGCGTATGCCCAAAAACAACAGTATAGTCTTTTAAAGGTTCATCACAGAAGATAAATTCGTCCCTTATCCATACCAGATCAAAATAACTCTGTTTTTCCAATGGAATTGAAGGTCTCACCCCTGCATGAACAAAGACAAAATCTGTTTCCACGTGGTAGAAAACCGTTGAATGAAGAAACTCAATATGCTCGCGAGGAATCTTTTCTATTCCCCCGTAACTTCTAATTGTAGCCATAGCTCCATTTATAGACCACAACTCGAAATCGCGACCTTCATCCAGATAATTAAGCATCATCCATTCGTGATTTCCTCTTAAAAAAACACAGTCATATACATCTCTCAGAGATATCAATTTATTCAAAACAAGTTTGCTATCTGGCCCACGATCTACATAATCTCCCAGAAAAATCAATCTGTCACTTTTCTCCAGAGGGAGCAAATTGAGAAGCATTTCAAGCGCTGAGGCACAACCGTGGATGTCACCGATCGCGTAGATCAGAAAGACCGCCCCTTCTGTAAATAAACAAAATGAACCCTGCTATCATCAATATTGCACTAAAAAGCTGAGCAACACGAACTTCCCCCCAGAAAAGGCTATCAAGCCTGAGGCTTTCAATGCAAATTCTTCCAAGGGAATAAAAACATAAATACAGTGCGAAGACCTCGCCGTGATTTTTTCTATGCCTTTCAATATACAAAATCAACAATAAAAAGATCGAAAAATCCCATATAGATTCATATAAAAAAGTGGGATGAAAATATTCATAATTTATATATTTTATCGGGCGAAATCCTGATGGCACATACATTTTCCATGGCAACGTGGTAGGGCCACCAAAGGCCTCGTAGTTAAAAAGATTACCCCACCTGCCTATAGATTGACCTAAGGGAAGGTACAGAGCTCCAAGATCGAGTGCTTGAAATATACTGAAGGTAAGGTTTTTCTTAATCTTTGAGTACAAAATGAAAACAGTTATACCAAAAACAATCGCGCCCTGTATGGCTAATCCCCCATGCCAAACCATGAAAATTTCAATGAAATTATTTCTGTAATAATTCCAGTTGAAGATTACGTAAAATAGACGAGCACCTACTATGCCAAAAATAATCGCATAGAAAATCAACTCGTCCAGCTGTTCAGCTTTGACTCCTTCTTTCAGAGCTCTTTTTCTTGCAAGAATATAGGCAAGTATAACACCTGTCAGTATGAAAACTGAGTAGTAACGTATCTCAAATCTCCCCAGCTTCAATATTGCACTGGACAGAATGAGATTTCCCGAAAAAACATTGGAAAGGAAAAAAAACAACAAAACAAAACAAAGGCCAAAAATTATTATTCGACCTACCATAATCATTTCTCCAGAATACGTTCCCTTATATCATTAATCTGCTTTTTTATCTTGTTCGCCGTTTTGTAATCCTCCTGCTTTAGAGCTTCTTCCAATCTATGCTGGAGCACATAAATTCTCCTCTTAGCTGCTTCGTTGAGGTCGGTTTGAGAAACATTATCTTTATCAAACAAAATTCTCAAAACAGCGACTGGAGCTATTGAAAATATGACATCACTGGTACCCGAGCCATCTGGTGAAATTTCCCTCAGATCTGTATCCTGGACAATCTCTATGTGAGCTGCGATATATTTTATTCCCTCTTTTGAGAACACAGGAGCCTCCCTGAGTGATCTTCTCAGGCAATCTGTGCAGTAATTAATCTCTTTAACCATCCCATCAGACACAAATCTAATAAATTTCTCACCTGGGCCTCCACAAGAATTACATTTCACAAAACCACCTCGTAAGAATTGAAAACAGACATCGCTTTGCTTAAACCTTCATTCAACATGACATCAACTGCTTCCACTGCTTTATCAAGAACCTTATCAATCAATCTTAACTCTTCTTCAGTGAAATCTTCAAGCACATAATCAGCTAAATCAATATTTTCTGGTTTTGGTCCTATTCCTATTCTCAAACGAACAAACTCGTTGGTCCCAATATAATCAATGATTGATTGTAATCCCCTGTGACCACCAGATCCTCCCTGGGCTTTTATTCTGAGCCTTCCACACGGTAAATCAACATCGTCATATACAACAATTATATCAGTAGTCGTGACATGAAAATCTCTTTGACATTTTATAACAGCTATCCCACTTAAATTCATGAAAGTATTCGGTTTCACTAAAAAAATGTCTTTGCACTGGCTAAAAGTATACCTATCTCTGTGTTGCCATGTGCTGCACTTTTTGAACTCTTTGAATCGATCTACAAACATAAAACCCACGTTATGCCTGTTAAAGGCATAACGTGGACCGGGATTACCAAGTCCTACAATTACTTTCAATCCTCTTCTTCCTCTTTCTTGCCTTTCTTTATAACCTCTGGTTCAGCTGTTTCCTGTACTTCAACAGCTTCATGTGCCTCTTCAACAAGCAAACCACGGGGTACAACTATTGTTACCAAAGCCTCTTCTGGATGCAACAACGCCTTCATGCCTGAAGGCAATCGCAAATCTTTCACATGTACAGATTGTCCAAGTTCCAAATGTGTAACATCTATTTCTATGTGGTCTATCAAAGCAGATGGTAATGTTTCTACAGGAAGCTCGTTATGAACTATCTCCAGAATTCCTCCTTTTTCGACGCCTATGGCTTTCCCAAAAACACGAATCGGAACGTTTATCTTCATAGTATGACCTTTGGCAGGTTTGTAAAAATCGATATGAACAATTTCATCCGTTACTTTATCCACCTGTACTTTTTTTATGAAGACCTCCATTTCCTCGGAACGATCGTCATATTTTATTTCTAATCCTACTGGAAGAGCCTCGGAGGCCTTAGCCAGCAACTTTTCTACCTCTGACTTATTTAGATTAATACTCAGAGGCTCGGTTTCCGGCCCATACACAACAGCTGGGATCAAACCTTTTGCTCTCATTTTTCTAACAGATCTTTTTCCTCGCTCGTTTCTCAACATTGCTTTAAGCCGCATCGCTTTTTCCCTCCTCATCTAAACAATATACTCACAGAAAGATTCTTTCTTATCCTGATTATCGCCTCTCCTAAAAGAGCTGATACACTGACAACATGGAATTTACTCGACAGTCCTTTGTGATAAACTGTATCAGTTATATAAACCTTATCAATATCACTTTTCTCTATTCTATCAACGGCATTTCCAGAAAGAATACCATGCGTTGCACAAGCAAGTATGCGTTCTGCACCTGATTTTTTCAAGATCTCCGCACCCTGAACCAGGGTACCAGCTGTATCGATTATATCGTCAAACACAACTGTTACTTTTCCCTTAACTTCTCCTATCACGTGAACAACCTCTGCCACGTTATCTGTTGGGCGCCTCTTGTCAAGTATAGCGAGTGGAACACCAAGTTTTTCGGCAAATTTGCTGGCTCTTTTTACTGCCCCTACGTCCGGAGCTACGACTACCAGTTTTTCTTTTTCATCTCCATGCATTCTCATTATTTCGTCTATAAATACAGGAAAACTGTAGAGATTATCCAGCGGTATATCGAAAAAACCCTGTATCTGCTCGGCATGAAGATCAACAGTAAGCACCCTGTTTGCTCCCGCAACGGTAATTAAATTCGCAACCAACTTTGCTGTAATAGGGTCTCTTCCTTTTGCCTTCCTATCCTGACGAGCATATCCATAATATGGCAGTACAACAGCAACACTATTCGCAGAAGCCCTTCTGAAAGCATCAATCATTATAAGGAGCTCCATTACATTTTCATTCACCGGGGGCGAAAAAGATTGTAAGACAAATACATCATGTCCTCTCACCGTTTCATTTATTTTAACATTTATCTCTCCGTCGGAAAATCTTGAAACCTGACAGTCACCAAGTCGAAGTCCCAAATAATCAGCTACTCGTTTTGCTAACTCCGGATTAGAATTTCCAGCGAATAACTTCAAATCATTTCTCTGAAACGGCATCAATCTTCCTCCTTTTTCCTTTTATCGATAACCCAGTTAAGCTTAATTTCCTGTCTGGCTCTTGCTATAGCCAAACTCCAGGCGGGCACATTTCTGTTTATCGTTGATCCAGCAGCAACAAACGCTCCTTTTTCCACTTTTACCGGTGCCACCAGCGCTGTATTGCTTCCAATAAAAACTTCATCTTCGATAACTGTTTGATTTTTTCTCTTGCCGTCGAAATTACATGTTATTGTCCCGGCACCTATATTAACACTTTTTCCAACAACAGCGTCTCCCAAATATGTCAAATGTTGTGCTTTCGTATTTTGGTCTATCTCCGAATTCTTAATTTCCACAAAATTGCCAATCTTCACACCATTACACAAAACCGTTCCTTCTCTTAATCTGCTAAAGGGACCAACAGAAACATCGCTCATAATTCGAGCCCCCTTGCACTCAGATCTGACAATAGTAACCCTGTCTCCAATATAAGAGTCAATTATCCTCGTCATGGGGCCTATAATACAATCTTCTCCTATTTTAGTATCTCCATGTATGAAACTCATTGGATATATTATGCTATCTCTACCAATCTTAACATCAGCATCAATATAGGTTGTCTCCGGGTCCACAATGGTAACACCTTTAATCATTAATTCTTCAAGTATCCATTGTCTGCGAAATTTTTCTGCCTGTGCAAGTTGAATTCGATTGTTTATCCCGATAAACTCACAACTGCGTTCTGATTTATAAATATTGACCCTCTCCAAGAATGCAAACACATCTGTAAGATAGTACTCACCTTTCTTGTTTTTACAGTTAATCATTGGTAAAACTTCTAAAAGTTTTCTCCCATTGAAGATATATACTCCTGTATTTACTTCCACAATGGCTTTTTCCCTATTTGATGCCTCAGATTCTTCAACTATCTTTACAAACTTTCCAGATTTGTCTCTAACAATCCTGCCATATCCCGTCGGATCATTCATCTCAACAGAAACAACTGTTGCATCACAGTTTGACAAATTATGTGAATTGATTATTTTCTGGATAGTACCCTCAGTGATCAAAGGCATATCTCCATAAAGAATAAGCAAGTTATCGGCTGGATCTATAAAATTTCTTGCACTCATCACGGCATGCCCCGTACCGAGCTGCTGACTTTGATGAACCACTTCCACATTTTCAGGTAAAAGCTTTTTAACTGAATCAGCATCGTGGCCAACAACCACACATACCTTATCGAGCAGATTCAGTACTGTATCGAGAATCCAACGAATCATAGGCTTGCCACAAACGGTATGAGTGACCTTTGCGTATTTCGAATTCATCCTTACACCCATTCCCGCTGCAAGAACAATACATCTCATACTTTCACCCCTTACCACAAATGTGGAGGATTTATGAACACCCTCCAACCCTTCCATCCTATTTCATTCAGTTTGCCGTCCAGTTTACTTAGTGTATCATCAAGTTCACGAGTTTTGATAAGAAAGTGAAACCTGTACTTACCTTTTAATTTGAAAACTGCATGTTCTACAGGCCCAAGGACTTCTTCATCCCTAAGCGAATCCACACAGGAACTTATGAGATCCCATCCTATTGAAGGATTATCGCTTTCCAGGACTACCTGTACTAAAAACGAATATGGCGGGTAATTCCCAGATTTTCTTCTCTCAAGTTCTTCTTGATAAAAACAATACTCAGATGAAAACAAGTATTTTATCAAATCACTGTCAGGTTCTGCTGTCTGAATAACCATCAATGCATTCGGTGCCATCTGTAACCCCTGGCGAAGTTGCTGATATACCCGAATTTTGGAGTTATAATCCGGTTGAAAAAGCAAGCTATCTATATCGACAAATCCGAGCAAACCAAGCTTTGGGTAGGTAAATCCATGCAAAATGATTCTTGTCCCCACAAGGATGTCAAGTTCTCCTTTTTGAAATTCAAATAAGCGATTGAGTAATTCTCGAAAATTTGTTGTGTCCCTATCAATCCTTGCAACTCTGGCTGATGGAAAATTGTATTTGATCAATCTTTCAATTCTCTCAGTTCCAAAACCTTTTGGGTACAATGCGTGAGCCCCACATTTCGGGCAAATATCTGATACTTGCTCCACATAACCACACTGGTGACATTTGTAAAGATTTTCCGATTTATGAAACGACATGGCTACGTCACAGTTTGGACAGAGAACAGTATATCCACAAACAAGGCATCTGACAAATGGAGAATAACCTTTCCTTCTGGTCAGAAGTAGTATATTTTTGCCGTCATTCAAAACTTTTCTCATGTTTTCAACAAGCTGATCTGACAAAAAGCTGTTCTGTTTCTTCATATCAACAAGGATTACATTTCTGGAAGATGTCTGTAATTTTAGAATGCAGGAGTTTTCTAAATCGCTAAAATCATCAAGTCTACCAGAAGCTGAAGAGAGTATCAGAGGTACATCGTATAAAAATGCCCTCTTCTGTGCAACCTCAACACAATCAAACACAGGCTCCTCAAACTGATAGTAGCTCTCGTCCTCATCATTTTCGACAACAATAGCCCCAAGTTTTTTGATAGGAAGAAAAACAGTGTTTCTGGTCCCGATATATACCCCCGTCTCTCCTTTGTAGGCTGATATCCAAACCAAAGCTTTTTGCGATTTTGAAAGATTACCATGATAAACATACGTTCTGACATCAAGAGATTTCTGAACCATACCGGCGATATAAGGTATCTGTGAAGAAAGAGGAACTAAATATAAAACCGAACAGCCGGATTCAATAGCATTTTTTATCAGCGGAAGAATCAAATTGAATCTTTCCTCAACAGTTCCACCGGAAATTACCTTTTTCTCAGGCTCATTATCATCTATTATCAATTGATTTTCTCTATTTTTTTCTATCAAAGCACTTTGAATAGATGGCATATCTGATGCTCTGAGTAAACCCTTATCCATCATCTTCCGAATCTTTTTGACAGTTACACCTGTAGATTCAACTACCTGATTGACAGTTGCACCTTCATTCGCAAACAAGTAATTTAAAACATCGTACTCATCTGGATTTTTTGCCGTTAAAATGGCCTCTTCAAGATTTTTGTTCAAAAAAAGATAAAGATTCCCCACCCTTGGCCTTGGTTGTTTTGCTGCAAAAATTCTACGAAGTTTTATATAACCTTTCTTCAAATACATCTTCAGGGTTTTCTCACCATATTTTGAAATAAATTCAGATAAACTCATTGATTCTAATGGGATTAATTCAGAAGTTGATTCAACCATTGTTTTTGCATAATCATCTACAAAAGCCGGTATCATCATATCAAAAAGCTGACCAATCGGGGAATAAAAGCGACGAGCTACCCATTTTATCAATTCCACATCCCTCGGATTGACAAAACTCAGCCCATCTATTCTTTCTTTTATTTCTTTTATTTCTCTCAAATCAATGTTATCCGATAACTCTGATTGACATAAGACATAACCAACACAATCTCTACTATTAAAACTTACCAGCACTCTCTCGCCAGATTCCAACTCACCACTATATTGATACAGAAAACTTTTTCTCAGCGGGATCTTAGATATTGCTATCTCGTAAATCATGATCGCGTTTCCACAATGTTTTTCCATCGTATGTTATAGACTCAAGCGCTTCTGGATACTCGAGCTGACAATTTTTAATGATTTCCACTATCAAGTCTTCGGGAATAGATGTATCTATCCATAACTCACTGACATCGACATTGACACGTTCTTTTTCTACCATGTTGTTCAAAACTTTTTCAATAGCCTTGATATACCTTTCAAATGAAATACCCATTAAACCGATTCCTCCAAATGAATTATATAAACTCCGTCTTCTCCATCAATTTCTGATAAATTCACATTAACTCTCTCTCTGTTTTTCGAAGTTGGAAGATTTTTTCCAACAAAATCTGGCCTTATTGGTAACTCTCTGTGCCCTCTATCAATTAGTACCGCAAGCTGAACCATCCTGGGCCTTCCAATATCTGATAGTGCGCCCAGAGCTGCTCGCACGGTTCTGCCGGTAAACAATACATCATCCACGAGCACAACGATTTTACCATCGATTGGAAATCTAACTTTTGTTTTGCAATAATCTGTTTTTTTTCCGTCATCCCTGTAAGGTCCCACATCAAGCTCTCCAACAGGTACCGTCACTTTTTCAATTGATTCTATGAGTGCTGCAAGTCTTTTTGCAAGAAAAACTCCCCTCGTCATGATACCCATGAGTATCAGGTCTTGAGCGCCGCGATTTTTCTCCAGTACTTCGTGAGCTATTCGTTTTAAAGATCTTTCAATATCATCTTCGGAAAGAACTTTAACTTTTCTCACCATCTCACGCCAACACGGAAATCTATATGCCAATCATAACCCAATTCGCCGAAAAGATCCGAGCTATTTAGCTTGGTAAAAGGATAAAAAACCGAAGCTCCTATATTAAAATTGCCTATCTGCACATCGCCACCAAAATCAACTGACAAAGCGCTTTTCGAATTTTCTGGTAAATAGAAAAGAGGTATACACACATATAAATTAACTGGGGCAAGACTCAGTTCAGCAGCGGGAGAAAAATTCCAAAGCTCGTTTGAAACATACATTACATCAAATGAAAATTTCATCTGGTCGAACTCAAGGGAGACCCCTCCACCAATGTCTGCCGTATTCATAAGATCGGATTTACTTGACCAAACTCTGAATTTTTTCACCACAATACTGTAATATGCATAACTATCTTCAGAAAATTTTCCCCGCGCTCCTACATCAATGAACACGGAGTAATCCTCCTGAGAATCTTCTTCAATTCTCTCAAATCCGATGTTCAATCCAAGATCGACAGTCGATGCTCTCCCCGCAATGCCATAAAGAAAAGAAAGCCTTCCCATTTCGAAATCAGTGAAATCACTTGATAACTGTAAAACACCCGCTAAGGAATCTTCTGAAGGTTGCAGCAACGATACTGAAAAACTTCGAACATTGTTGCTTCCCATCCTCAACGTGTTGGAAATCAAAAGCTGGCGAAATTCATTTTCCACTATGCCAGCGGGATTCATTCTAAATGCCCAGGGACCTGTTGCAGATGCATATCTCCCATCCCCTGAAAAATCAATTATATCTCCCATTATTGTTGTCAGAAATAGCAGCATCAACATACAAATCAGCTTTTTTACCCTTTCCATAGACATCCAGCACCTCCCTTTTCAAAGTTTTAAAGGTCCCGTCTTCAATTGAATTACGAATCTTGTTCATGAATTTCATCATAAAATGCAGATTATGGTATGTGAGAAGTATACCACCGAGTACCTCTTTTCTGTCAAAAAGATGGTGCAAGTAAGATTTACTATAGTTCTGGCAGACAAAGCAATCACAGTTTTCCTCAATTGGCTGGAGGTCTCTTTTAAATCTGGCAGATTTAATATTCAACCTTCCTTTCCACGTAAGCGCTGCACCATGTCTCGCAAGCCTCGTGGGAAAAACACTATCAAACATATCAACCCCCATCTCAACAAGTTGAATTATCAGAGCAGGTGAACCGCCCCCCATGAAATATCGAGGATTCTCGGAAGGCAAGGCTGATACAGTAATTTGTGTTAAATAAAGTGTTTTTTCAAATGGTTCTCCAAGGCTTAAGCCACCAATCGCAAAACCATCGAAAGGAAGCTGAGAAAGCTGTTCTGCGCTAAGTTTTCTGAGATCTTCATATACGCCTCCCTGGGCAATCGCAAACAACAATTGATGTTCATTTACCCCATGTTTTAAGCATCTCATAGCCCAATTGTAAGTTCTCTTAGCAGATACCATGGATTCCGTATAACTGTCTTCAGGACCTGGGCAATGATCTAAAACCATTACTATGTCCGAGTTCAAGGTGCTCTGGATTTCCATAGATAGTTCTGGAGTTAGCAGCATTTTAGAACCATCTACAGGAGAAGTTATTAAGACGCCGTCGTCACCAATATCACGAAGCTTTCTCAAGCTAAAAACCTGAAATCCCCCACTGTCGGTGAGTATACCTCCTTTCCACCCCATAAATTGATGAAGTCCTCCGTGCAAACGTATAACATCAAGTCCCGGTCTAACAGCTAAATGATAAGAATTCCCCAGTATTATGCCTGCTCCTATTTCCTTCAGTCTCATTGTGTCAGTTAGTTTAACGTTGGCATTAGTTCCAACCGGCATAAATACTGGTGTTTCATAATCACCATGATTCGTGTGCAATTTTCCTACACGTGCTTCGCCAAATTTTGATACTATTTCAAAACAGGATCTTTGCTCTTTCTGAAGCAATCTGTCGCACACTCTTTAACGCTCCTTCCATTTCTCCGGCAAATGTTTTCAATTCGTGAAGCATATTATTTTTAAAGTCTTCGTCTTTTATGGATTTAAGATTTATCAGCACATTAGCCCTTGCTGAGTAAAAGGATCCCATAGCAAGTTCAGCAGCACTTATAGCATCAGATATCGCATTCACATTTCCCCACTTTGCAACAATAAGAGCACATTTCGCAATTTCTTTCAAATGTCTGCAAGTCTCGTATGGTACATGTGCAGCAGCTTTTAGCGCTTCTTGGATTGCTTGAGTTCTGCGTTCTTTTTCTTCGTTTGTTGATTTTGGTAATCTGTATGCATTCATAACTTCGTCAAAAGCCTTAATATCCAGATCAACACTTTCCAGCAGCGCAACTCTCGTTTCTTCCATAAGTTCTATTACTCGTTCCATTTCAGTATGCCATTCTGAATAATCCTCTCTCAAAAGAGTCAGATTGGCAACCATTTCTACAAGTGAAGCTGCCAGAGAACCAACGAACGCACTAACTGCACCTCCACCAGGTGTCGGATTTCTATCCGATACTTTTTCAGTGAACTCCCTTAAGGATATTTTTTCAATACTCATTTCTATACCTCCTCAGAGATTATCTTTGTTCCTGAGCTTGTACCTATTCTGGTTGCCCCTGCTTTAATTAAATCAATTGCCTGATTGTAAGAACGAATCCCGCCAGATGCTTTCACAGAAAGCTTTGGTGCAGACCATTTCATGAGATTTACATCTTCTGCTGTTGCACCAGCAGGACCAAAACCTGTCGAGGTTTTAACAAAACTTGCGCCAGCAAGTTCACTGATGACACAAGCGGCTATCTTTTCTTCATTAGTAAGATAGCATGTTTCAATTATAACTTTTACAGGCTTACCCTTACAAGCTTCAACAACCCCACGAATATCTTCATATACATATGACCATTCGTGTGATTTGAGCATACCAACGTGAATTACCATGTCTATTTCATCCACACCTATTCTGATTAATTCAGATGCTTCCTGTGCTTTGGAAAGCTGAGTATTTGTCCCAAGAGGAAATCCGACAACACTTATGACTTTCACACCACTACCCTTAAGCAATTGTAAAGAAGTTTCGGCAAAGGATGGATTAACACAAACACCACAAAATTTATATTCCTTGGCTTGTTCACATAGAGCAACGATATCTTCGACAGTCGCGGTAGGTTTTAACAAAGTATGTTCTATGCTCTTTCTGACCATCTCACGTGAAACTTCTTTGAGAAAAGGTTCAAATTTATATTCTTCTTTATAACGAACAATTCTTTCTTCAATAAGATACTCTAAACTGCTCACTGCTATCACCTCACAGACCAAGATCATGACTAATCGATTTCATAGCATCTAACGACAGAGTTAAAAATTCCTCAAGTGATAATCCAAGATCCTCACATCTTTTCATTTGATCTCTATTAGCACCTTTTGCAAAAAGCTTTTCTTTAAATCTCCTCAACAGAAAATCAGTGTCAACAGAAGAAAGGGATTTCTCAGGAGTTATCAACGCTGCAGCTACGATAAAGCCGGTTGTCGGATCAGCAACGTATATGGCTTTTTCCATATTAGTGACACGATTTTTCTTATCACAGTGAGCAAGTATTGCGTCTTTCACAGATTGTGGAATATCATAATTTTTAAGAAGTTCAATGGTTTTTAAGCCGTGATTTTCCGGATTATCTTTCGTATAGTCATAATCCAGATCGTGAAGTAACCCTGATATAGCCCATAAGTTCACATCTTCTGAAAACTTTTCAGCCAAAAACTTCATAACAACTTCCACTGCCAAACAATGTTTGATCAAATTTTTGCTTTTCACGTGCAATTTGACAAGTTCTAATGCTTCTTCTCTACTAATCATTTTGAACCCTCCTGAAGATAATTATTTTTGCAAAATCTCTCACCATAATACAACCTCAAAAACTCAATGTCTTTAAAGGTAACGTAAACATCCCCGAATTGCTCTATGGATTTTTGAATAATTGTTAGACCTTCATCAGGATCATCAATTAAAATTGACTTTCCCATCGGTTTTCGCATGCTTACAACACTTTGTAGGCAAACGGGGGCTTTCGATTTATTGACAGGTGTTACAGATACACCTTCTGCTGAATTTATAATCATAGAAAGAATTTCTCTTGCCATTACGAGATCACCGCGCCTTAAAGCATTGCTAAGCAAAAGTAAATAAGCCTGTGGGTCATGTTTTGAAAGAGTAGAAATGAGATCTTCATCAAATCTCCCCGTTTCCATAAATTGAATCGCATTGTTTAAAATAAGTGATCTTGGGCAAAATGGGAAAAGCTCGTCTATGGAGAGATTTGCTCTTGAAACTATGTATCTTACACACGTATATTGCTTTTTTTTGATTACATCTATTACTTTATCTGCTTTGCTTTCATCTTCGGTAAGTGCCGAAATCAGCAATACCAGAAGTTTATAATTTCCTTTCGATGCACAGTTAGCAAAAAGTGCCCCGTCTATTTGAGCTGAATCATATGCACTTGTTAAAAGTAGTATGTATGGATCCTTAGAGGTTTCATAAGCTATTTTGAAAAGTTTGGCAACCTCTCGAAATCGCCCCATGGAGAGAAGCACTTCCCCAGCAGATAGAAGAGCTACAGGCGAAGATGAATAATTTCTGAGGAGGGAAACCATTTTTTCAACAGGTGGAGTTTGGTTTTTGTAAAGATCTGCAATTAGATCAATGCTATCAAGATACTGATCGCTCTTTTTACTCAAGCCAACACAGCCGTCATAATCTCCCTTGAGAAGGTGAACAATCTTTTCCAGAATCAAACGCTGGTTTTTGTCTCCTACAGATATTATCCTTTTCTGGACAGATTTTTCGATCAATAACTCGTCTTCACCATAAGTAAATCGATTCAAATCATACAACGACCATATCTCATTAACCGGCACATTCAGATCTTCCTCGATTGACACCTTCACTTTTGGAGGCACGAAAGATCTCTTAGGGTGATCGGTTTGTTTTACACCGCGCTTTTGAAGATCTTTTTCAAGTTCCATTTTGAGTCGTAACAGATTCAAAATTCTTTCATCTTTTTCTTCTTCCACCTTTTCTATCCCCCAGCAATCTGTTTTCTCGAAAACTATAGTACCTTTCTCTGCCAACTATCAAATGATCAATAATCTCTATTCCGAGTATATCACCTGCAGAAATTAACATCTCTGTTGCTTTTTTGTCTTCGGCACTGGGTGATGGATCTCCGGAAGGATGGTTGTGAACAACTATAATTGAAGTTGCATTGGATCTGATAGCGATTCTAAATATTTCTCTTGGATGAAATATCGTTTGATTGTTCGTACCTTGAGTAATGTCTTTGTGAAATACCGAGAACAACTTACTGTCCAGAAGAATAACTCTCAGCACTTCTTTTTCAAAAAACCTCATCTCATGGCAATATTCGTATACTGATTCCGGCTTGTCTAACAAAATACGGTTATCTGATAATTCACGATAAAGTCTTTTTCCAAGTTCAAGAGCAGCTTTTATCGACGCAGCCTTTGCTATACCAACCCCATCTACTGAAGCTATTTCCTCTATTTCTGCATTTGCAAGCATCTTAAGAGACGAATTAAAGCTGTGTAGCAATTCATTAGCAAGCTCTAATACACCTTTTCCACGGGTTCCTGTACGCAATAAAATGGCAATGAGTTCTTCTTTTGAAAGGCCTTCAGATCCAATTTTCAGCATCCTCTCTCTCGGTTTCAAAACTCCACCACCCTTTTGAGTAAAAATATTCCCACAAATCTCCTATAGGTAAACCCATTACAGTATATAAATCACCATCTATACCTTCCACAAGAACTCCACCCAAGTCCTGAATACCATATCCTCCTGCTTTATCAAATGAATATATTGAAATATAACTATCAAGGAATTCATCGGGTATTTTTCTGAATTTGACTGTGGTATAGCGATATTTGGTCCAGACCTCTCCACGGCTGACAACCGCCACAGCTGTATGTACAATATGTGAACGATTCGACAACATGCGCAAATAACATCGTGCTTCAGAATTATTTTCTGGTTTTCCCAGAATATTTCCATCCACTTCGACTATCGTATCTGCTCCAATAACAATTGCATCACTGACCTTTTCATAAACATTCAAAGCCTTCAAAATTGATAGTTTTTCAACTGTTTCCTGGGCAGTCTCGAAATTCTTTTCTTCAATTTCCGGAGCGATTATTTCGAATCTGCGGAACAGTTTCTTGAGCAGCATTTTCCTTCGTGGTGAAGTCGAAGCCAGTACTAACCTGAATTCTTTCAACATACGGCAACACCCTCTTAACAATATATGCGTTTGCAAGGGCACCTGGTATGCCAAGAAAAAGCATATAAGGTAGTATTATAAAGAAAGATTTGCTTTGCAAAAAAACAGAGCCAACAAATATTTGAGCAATATTATTTGCAATACTTCCGCACAAACTTACACCAAATAGACCAAAGAACCCAACCCTGGATAAGACAGTTTCAATCAGAGCTGCAGACGAAGACCCAGCAACACTCATAAAAAAAGCCACATCCATAAAGTGGCCGGTCAAAATAGACCCGATCAAACTTTTCCCGATCGCAACTTTTATTCCTTCAACTCCCCCAAAAGCAAAAATAGAAAGCAACACAACAAAATTTGAGAATCCCCATTTTCCATTTGGAATGGGAAAAGGTACTACACTTTCCAGAACATACGTTACCACACCCAGGCTGATCATTAACGCTGTTAAGGCTATTCTCTTCGCTCTCACCAAGTTATCACATCCGCCTTTGGCATTTTACCACTGAACTTTATTAGAACCCTGTTCGGAACACATATGATAACCCCACCAGGTCCAACTTTTCCAGTTTTTTCACAAATTTTCAATGAGCATGAACTATTCTTGACAAAGACCGTCTTCCCGTCAAAATATATGTTCATCAAATGATTATCACCTTCTCTGAGCTCGTATTCCCCTGCCTGTTTGATTACCATCGCGATCTCTCCATTTTTCCATACCTCTACTTGCGAGGAATTTTTATCCTTAACAAAAAAACTGATAACAATTATCAGCAAAATTACCAATATTACAAGAAAATCTGCTTTTCTGAAAAACTTATTTCGCCTGCTCATATACTCTCATTGAAGGTGATCTGCACACAGATCCATCCTCTGTTATTATCAAAACACTTCCTCCAAATTTTGGATATTCCAGGACTACGTACTCCCAGTCTTTCGCCATGACAAAAGCAGCCGTTGAAAGTGCATCAGCTGTTACCGCGTCTTTTGCAACAACGGTTGCTGATTGAGCACCCTGTGCAGGATAACCTGTTTCAGGTGAAAGAATATGATGATACCTCACGTTGTCCAAAATAAAGTATCTCTCGTAATCGCCAGAAGTGGCAACAGCACCTTCTGTCAAATAAAGGTACGTTACCACCGAGTCTGCTTTCCGCGGATCTTTCACACCAACAACCCATGGTCGAGATCCAAATTTTGGCCCAAGTATTCTAATATCGCCCCCGGCTTCAACAAAACCCGTACACTCCGGATCAATTTCTTTCGCTATCTGATATGCCCTATCAAGGGCATAACCCTTAGCTATCCCTCCAAGATCAAGCTTGACACCATTCAGCAACCTTATTCTCCTTGTGTTCCGGTCTAATTCTACGTTTCTTACCCCTGATTTTTTCAATGTTTCAGCTATATCAAATTTTGATGGTACAGTCTCTGGTGAATGTTCAGCTATTTTGTTGAATCCCCAGAGCTCTATTAGATTTCCAAGAGCAGGGTCAAACGCCCCACTGGTTATTTCCGAAAATTTGACAGCAGCATCAAGAAGAACAAATGTTTCCTCGTCAAGGTCAACCCAATCTTTGGAAGTGTTTATTTTACTCAAGAAACTATTTTCATCATTCAGGTTGTATTTTTTATAAATTCTGTCCATCTCATCAAACATGATTTCCGCAAGGGATTTTGAGCCTTTTTTCGACGAAACAACGATTCTGCAGTAGGTTCCAAGCGTAAAGCCATCGTACTCATAATAGTTGTGCTGTGATCTGACAAAGACTGCGGCAGTTAAGGAAAAGATTATCGCCAGACCAACGAAAAGAAGAATAAACAACAAACGATTTGTTCTTAAAAAACTTTCGCGATCTTTTTTCCGCATTTTTTGCACCTGCCTTCTCGATCTAAACCTTCGTTTTGAATCTCATACCTATCACGCCTGACTACGAGGGTCCCACACGAAGGGCAAACCGTGCTTTCGTAATTTGAATCCCAAAGATTTCCTATATAAACATAATCCAGATACTGTCGCGCCAGGTTATAGGCCTCAATAAGTTTTGAATTTGATGTGGCAGGATTGCTCATTCTATAGTTTGGAAAATAACGAGATAAATGAAGAGGCAAAGATTTATCTAAACTTGCCAGCCATTTGAATTCTTCCTCAAGATGTTCCATGTCGTCACTGATTCCTGGTACAATCAGTGTAGTTATCTCAACATGTATACCTGCCTCAACAGCTACTTTTATGGTCCTCTTAACAGTGTTCAAATCTCCCCCGAGACGACGGTAAGTTTCTTCCTCGAAAGCTTTGAGATCAACATTTATGGCATGAATTGATTGTATCAACAGGCTGAGAGGGTCTTCTTCTACAAGCCCATTCGTGACTAAAACGTTATACAAACCTTCCTTGGAAGCTATTCTGGACGTATCGAGAACAAATTCAAACCAAACGAATGGCTCATTGTAAGTATAGGCTATACCACGAGAACCTCTCTCCAGAGCTATGGAGACAAGCTGTTCAGGAAGAACCCGGCGAGTTGGAGCCGGTTGCTGGGATATTTCCCAATTTTGACAAAAAGCACATTTCATGTTGCAGCCAAAGGTTCCAACAGATAAGATCTTCTCCCCTGGATTGAAATGAAATAACGGTTTCTTCTCTATTGGATCCACGCAAATAGACGTAATCTGACCATAATTCAATAACTCCATAATCCCTTCCTTATTTTTTCTGGTCAGGCAAAAACCGATCTGCCCATTCTCCAAAACACAATGATGGGGACAAAGTTCGCATTTAATTTTTTCATCTGAAAGACTGGTAAAATACAACGCCATTTTTTGCACAAAATCACTCCTTAATAAAACCTTTCAACTGTAAAACGGTATACGGTAATTTTCTCATTATCCAGAATGCCCGCTTTTCTCCTGGCTATTTTTAATTGTTCCTGAACAGTATCGATACCCTCTAAATCAGGTAACAGAAGACCCCTTCGATATCCTTTCGCAACTATAATGCCATATTTCTTAGGGTCAAGCTGGTTTATACCCGACACCTCTTCAGGTTCGCTCAATATATCAACACTTACTTTAATATCATCAAGCTCATTTGTGCTAACTGGAAGAAAGCGAGGGTCTTCCACTGCTGCAGCAATTGCATTATCCCTTATTTCTTCAGCAAGATTTTCTTTCGTCGGAACATATGTTCCTATACACCCTCTGAGAGATCCATCCAATTTATGGAGGCTAACAAAAGCACCCGCTCTTCTTTTCAGTAATTCCACAGGTGCACCATCTTTAAGTGGGTTCAGCAATCTTTTCTCTTTCAACCATGCCTCAATGCTTTTTATGGCCCACTTAACATAAGGATGTTCTCCTTTCATGATTTATTCCCTCACTTTCTCAAGAATCCTCTCCACAGTAAATTCAGTCTGGCTTTTAATATATTGAAGTGGAATGATCTTCAACCCCCCGTCAATTTCTGCAAGTACTCCTCCTTTTGGATTATCAAGATAATCAACCAATTTTTTGGCGCAAACTCTTGCAAACTCTATATCTTTTTTCTCTGGAAATGCTGAACTGAGCATACCAAGGATTTTTATCGTAGTGGTTTCTCTTGCAGGGTGATTTCTGAAAATTACAGAGGCCTTATCACTTTCACGCAACAAAACAAAATCGCTGGCAAGCCTCAGCTTAGAAATTACATCTTCAATTCCATTCGGAAAAAGAACTGTAACAGATCCATGATCATATCTATTGAGAGAATGAAAAAAATTCAACAATTGCAAAGTCACGGTAGTTAACCCAAGTCTATAACTGAAGCAAAAAGAACCAGAATCTGCGCATGGTAATAGAACAACTTTTACTCCGGCCGAAAATAACTCGCTAACCATGGGAAACGATCTTTCAGACCCCAGAACAACCAGCAAATCTATATGATTCATCGTCAAAACTCTGATAACCTTCGACTTCCAGTCATGAAAAATCGATATCTTACGTGTGCTTCCTACAATAGAACCACCCATTTTTTTAAATTGCTCAATTTCGTTAGCCCTGATTAACTTAAAATCGTTTTCCAGCAAGCCTTGCCATCCATGGAAAAACCCAGTAATACTTGATAAATAATTCGTCAGAGTGTATATAAACTGATTGGCACCCGGGCAAATACCATCTATCAGAAACCCCACCCTCAATTAAAATCCTCCCAAGATTTATTATACCCCTAACGTGCCATGAAAGATTTTTACGCGAACTCACTAAATCCTCTCAAAGTGAAATGCTGAAAATGATTTCTGAGTAATTTGATAATTTCTCCTAAACTGTAATATACTGGCATTTTGTTGAAAGATGGATCAAGATTTTCTCCGATTCTACATCGCTGAAGAACGTAATTTGATGACCTGTCCAGCCATTTGCAAATCTCCAAAAAATCTTCTACGGAGAGCAGGTCCGGATGATAAGTAGTGCGAAATTCGTATTCTGGGGCAAGTGATCTTATTACCTCAACTGATCTTTTTATGGAATCTAAATCTACAGATGCACGACATACCTTCTCATATTTGCTCAATGGAGCCTTTATATCCATTGCAACGAAATCAACCATTTTCAACCTGATCAATTTTTCAATAATATATGGTTGGGTGCCATTTGTATCAAGTTTGACCTTAATTCCTAATTCTTTTGCAAGATGGATCATTAAATAAAGATCTTTTCTTAAAGTTGGTTCTCCTCCTGTTATACATACTGCATTTATAAGTTTTCTGTTGCTTTTGATCCATGCGAGAACTTCTTTCCATTTTGTCTGTGCCAGAGACTTATCAACTGTAACAAGCATCGAATTATGGCAGTATGGGCATCTCAAATTGCACCCAGAGATAAAAACAGTAGAACATGGTTCTTTTGGAAAATCCAGCAAACTTACTTTGACCCATCCTTGAACATACATCGGTCCATCAACCTCAATTAACAACATAATTTACTCTATGAATGAATTCTTCTCGTTTTCCAGGATTCCAGTTTTGAACTGGTCTGTAGAATCCCACCACTCTGCTCCACACTTCTGTCGGCTGACCACAAACTGGACAGGAATATTCCTCTCCACCGATATAACCATGATCACGGCAAATGCTGAAAGTAGGGGTTACGGTGATATAGGGAAGTCTATAATTTTCAAAAATTCTCTTTATGAGTGCTCCAAGGCTGTATGCATCCTCAACTTTTTCCCCCAGAAATATGTGAAAAACTGTTCCGCCTGTGTATTTTAACTGTAAATCCTCTTGAATCTGTAGAGCTCTAAACAAATCATCTGTGTAATTCACCGGTAATTGTGTAGAATTTGTGTAATAAGGCTCATTTTCTCCACTTGTGTAAATATTTTTGAAGCACTCTTTATCAAGTTTTGCCAGTCTGTAAGATGCACCTTCAGCTGGCGTTGCTTCAAGGTTGAAAAGGGTACCGGTTTCTTGTTGAAAAATCAACAGCTTTTCCCGCATGAAATCAAGAACACGCATTGCAAAAGTTTTTCCTTCTGGTGTATCTATTCCTCTTTTGAAAAAGTTCATCAAAGCTTCATGCATACCAACAAGTCCTATCGTACTGAAATGATTGTGCCAATACTGTCCAAAAAATTTTTTAACTTTTTTCAAACAGACCTTTGAATACGGATACAATCCCCATTCTGTGAATTTCTCTATTGCATTTCTTTTTACAATAAGGCTTTCTTTTGCTATCTCCATAATAGAATTCAATCTTTTGAAAAACTCTTCCTCGGTTCCAGATAAATACCCTATCCTCGGCATATTGATAGTTACCACACCTATGGATCCCGTCATTGGATTTGCCCCAAAAAGCCCACCACCTCTTATGTAAAGCTCTCGGTTGTCTAATCTGAGCCTGCAACACATGCTTCGAACATCCTCGGGCGATAAACCCGAGCTCACAAAATTGGCAAAATAAGGTATACCGTACTTGGCAGTCATCTGTAAAATCATATACCCGACTTCACTTTCCCATGGGAAATTCCCGGTCACATTATATGTAGGTATTGGAAAACTAAAGACTCTTCCTCTCGCATCGCCTTCTAACATCACTTCACAAAACGCCTTGTTAAACATATCCATTTCCTGCTGAAATTCACCATATGTTTTTTCCTGAAACTGACCACCTACAATAACAGGTTCATTCGCCATATACTTTGGAACAACTACATCCATTGTTATATTCACAAAAGGAGTTTGAAATCCCACTCTGGTTGGAACATTTAGATTAAAAACAAATTCCTGAAGACATTGAACTACTTCTTGATAAGAAAGTTTATCGTAAGCAATAAAAGGTGCCAGAAGCGTATCAACATTTGAAAAAGCTTGAGCACCGGCAGCTTCGCCTTGTAACGTGTAGAAAAAATTGACAATTTGCATCAAAGCTACCCTGAAATGTCTTGGCGGTTTACTCTCTATCTTTTGATCAACCCCACCAAATCCGTTGATTAAAAGATCTCTCAAATCCCAACCACAACAGTATGGAGCAAGCAAATTCAAATCGTGTATGTGAAAATCTCCCTCCATATGGGCTTTAGAGATTTTCTCTGTATATACACATTTAAGCCAGTAATCGGATGTAATCTCTGAAACAATGTGATTATTTAACCCCTGCAACGAATAATTCATGTTACTGTTCTCTCTGATACGCCAGTCTTTCAACAGCAAATACTGTTCAACCATGTTTTTCATGCAAACACCTCCATACTATATATAGTATCTAAATAACATAATATACAATATATAGGATAATGTCAAGAATCTTTTCAACAAATGACCTTAAAAAAAACGCAAGGAAAAATATGACCGACCTTACTGAGTTCTTTACAGCGTTGACAAATTGCACCATTAAAATTTTTACGTGGTAGTACACGTGAAAAATAGTGTAATGACCTGAGGAGAATGCTATGGGTGGTTCAGGTTATAGAAAAAACAGATATTTTGCAGATATTCTCAGCACAAAAAAGGTGCTCACCAACAAATTGATATTTAAAAGTTTCCTGACTGGCGCTGTGTCTGGTCTGGTAGTTGTTCTTTATAGACTTTCGATTACATGCGCTGAAAATATAAGAAGTTCGATAAAGTATGGCAGCTGGTTTATTTTCTGGATATTCATGACAGTTGGCTTTTCGCTCATCATTTGGTGGATTACCAAAAAAGTACCGCATGTAAACGGCAGTGGTATACCACAGGTCAGAGCCATTTTGCTGAGAAAAATTAATTATGAACCGTTAAAAGTTCTTCTCGGAAAATTTTTTGGAGGTTTCTTGGCAATAATAAACGGCTTTTCACTTGGCAGAGAAGGACCGTCTGTTCAGATAGGAGCTTCAGTAGGGCTCATATTTTCAAATAAATTTGCTAAAAATGATCTTGAAAAAAAGCATATGATTGTTGCTGGTTCAAGTGCCGGACTTGCCGCTGCCTTTAATGCTCCATTTGCCGCTGTCATTTTCTCGATAGAGGAACTGCAAAGAAATATATCTCCGCTAACTCTTTTAACTTCGATGATAGCAGCTATAACAGCTGGATATATTTCAAAAGTTGTGTTTGGAGTGGCTCCAATATTTGATCTGAAACTCTCCAGTGTATTACCTTTAAAGTACTATCCACTCATACTTGGTTTAGGAGTAGTAATTGGTATTTTTGGTGCATTCTTCACCAAGAGCATCCTGTGGTTTTCAGAACAGATGGGAAAATTGAAGGTATTCAGTTTAATGATCCCTACAATAGCTGCCTGGTTTTTCCTGTTGAAAATCCCGCAGGTTCTGGGTGGAGGACACGAATTAATAATGGACGTTGCACATGGACTTTTTTCAGCAAAAATGTTGATTGTCTTACTTGTTTTGAAATTTTATTTTACAATGATCAGTTATGGCTCAAAGGCACCTGGTGGTATTTTTTTGCCAATGCTCGCAATTGGTGCTCTTATTGGTAGTGCATATTATCATTTGATAAACGTGTTCTGGAATTTTAATGATTCCTATTTAACTAATTTTGTAGTCCTGGGTATGGCCAGTTATTTTGCCAGTGTGGTCAGGGCACCAATAACTGGCATAGCACTTGTTACAGAACTTGTTGGATCTTTCAACCATTTACTGTCGCTTTCCGTTGTTTCCATATCTGCCTATATCATATCGAGCCTGTTTAAAGTGTCTTCCGTTTATGATATGCTTTTCGAAAGGCTTCCTTTATCAAAAACAGCGCAAGCAAAACGTACATCTGTCATCAGAGTAACTGTCACACCCGATTCTGAGCTTGCTGGCCTGAAAATTAAGGATTGCGTTTTGCCTGAAAGCTGTCTTATCGCATTCATAAAACGCGATAACAATGAAATAATACCAAACGGTGAAACAGTAATTCATCCGGGAGACGTTTTGACTATTATTCTCAACCAAAACGATGAGATTCCACATTTTCTGCCTCCCGGAAGAGGGGTTATTGAAAGTAACGAGGTTCTTTCATTCATCAAAAATGAATAGAATTCATATTCCAACAGCTTCGAATTGCCTTTCAAAAACTATTTCCGTAAAATGCTTACACGGTGCCGATTTAGATCTTTTTAAAAGATTGGTGAGCACTTTCTGGGGGCCCACCTCAATAAACGATTTCGCACCGAGCTGAATCATTCTATTAATGCTGTCATACCACAAAACAGGTCCACAAATTTGACTCAGAATATTTTCTCTTATTTTCTCTGGATCAGTCGTTTCACGACCGGTACTGTTCATAACGATTGGCCAACGAGGCTTCCTGAATTTTATTCCGCGCAGTTCATGGGCCATTTTTTCCCTTGCTGATTCTAATAGAGGAGTATGAAACGGTCCACTGACTTTTAACTCTGCAACTCTCTTTGCAATTTTTTTCAATCTCTCTATGGCAATTCTCACGGATTCAACCATACCACTGATAACTACCTGATCTTCGGAATTATGATTTGCAACCCATACATTGTCTATATCCGATATCGCAGCTTCTATCTCATCAATTTTTGCACCTATCACTGCTGCCATAGTTCCTTCGCCGGGTTTGACTGACTGAGATATATATTCTCCTCTTTTTCTGACAAGATACAGGCCGGTTTCAAAGTCATACACATCTGCCGCAGCAAGTGCTGTATATTCACCGAGACTGTGTCCCGCCAGCAACGATGGAACATATCCTGCCCTTATAAGTTCGTCAAAAGCAATGTAGCTTGCTATGTAAATAGCCGGCTGAGCATTTTCTGTTAACTTTAAAAAATCTTCGTCACCGTTCATTACCTGGAAAATATCTATCCCAAGTACCTCTCTCGCGGTCTCGAAGAAATAATATGCCCTTGAAAACGAAGTGAGATCATTCCCCATTCCAGAATATTGTGATCCCTGACCCGGAAAAAGAAAAGCTTTCATTTTTTCACCTCCTCATAGAGTTTTTTCACAGTCTCTACGAACTCTCTCATAATTTTCTCAATAACATCCTTAACAGATAATATTTCATCGATTAATCCAGCGCACTGACCAGCCATAAAAGATCCTCTCTCCAGATTTCCATTCAAAACAGCTTCACGAAGGCTTCCAACCAGAACCTGTTCCGCCTCCAGAGAATTATTGACTTCAAGCTCGCAAACTTTTTTTGCAAACGGTGTTTTCAGAACTCTTGCTGGATGACCGAGTTTTGCTCCCGTGACGACTGTGTCCCTTATTGAAGCTGTCAGTATCTTTTTTTTGTAACTTTCGTGGATCTCTGCTTCTATCGTCGCCAGAAATCTCGTTCCCATTTGAATACCCTCAGCACCAAGCGCAAAAGCTGCTGCCATACCTCTGCCATCTGCTATCCCTCCGGCCGCAATAACTGGAACTGTCACACTTTTAGAAACCCTGTTAGTGAGAACCACCGTACTTACTTCGCCAATATGCCCACCTGATTCCATACCTTCTGCTACAACTGCATCAGCACCTGCTCTCTCCACCAATTTTGCAAATGAATCTGATGCAACTACTGGTATGACAGCTGCACCACTTTTTTTAAGATTCGGAATGTATTTTGCCGGGTTGCCAGCACCAAAAGTCACAACAGGAACTTTTTCAGAGATGACGACTTCCACAAGTTGATCTGCATAAGGTGAGGCAAGCATTATATTTACCCCGAAAGGTTTATCAGTAAGGTTTTTTACAGTTCGTATAGCTATCTCAAGTTCATCCGGTCTCATTGCTCCTGAACCTATTATCCCAAGTCCGCCCGCCTGAGAGACAGCTGCGGCAAGAGCTGGAGTTCCAGCCCATGCCATTCCACCCATTAAAATCGGATACTTTATTTTCAAAAGTTCGGTTACCCTATTTTTCATTCTTTCTCACTCCAACCAGGAGAGTTGCTGTTGCAACTATTTTTCCCTGAACTTTCGCAATTGCTTCCACCTTCGCCATACCAAGTTTTCTTTCCTTGAGCCACACCTCATATTCCAGAACATCCCCGGGTCTAACTTCAGATTTGAACCTCGCATTATCTATACCAGCAAAAACTGGAATAACTGACTCGCCCCGATTTAGAAGCATCAACCCGGCCGTTTGAGCAAGGCCTTCTATTATCAAAACACCCGGATAAATGGGATATGCAGGGAAATGACCCAGAAAAAATATTTCAGATGCAGTCACATTTTTGATAGCTTTAGCGTGATCTTCACTTTTTTCAACGATTCTGTCAACAAGTAGCATAGGAAACCGGTGTGGCAGAATTTGCTTAATTTCATCGATATTCAAGATTCATACCTCCCTATTACAAGGGATGTATTGTGACCACCAAAGCCAAATGAGTTTTTCACAAAATTGTCAAAATGAATTTCAACCGGTTTCTTACCAACAACATTAATTTTTATTTCAGGGTCTTTTTCATCAAGATTGGGCATCGCATGAAGAAAATGGTTGTGCATTTGCAGGATCCCAACAACAGTTTCTGCTGCCGCTGCCGCTCCGAGAAGATGCCCCATAAGAGTTTTGGTGCTATTGACAAAGACTTCTCGTCCAAAGAGTTTTTCGATAGCTTTCGCCTCAGCTGCGTCTCCCGCTGGTGTACTTGTGGCATGGCAACTAACATACTGTATTTTGTCAGGAGAGATTCCAGCATCTTTCAAAGCCATTCGCATAGCTTTTTCTGCGCCCGTCCCCTCCGGATCCGGGGCACTCATATGATATGCATCGTCGTTCATTCCATACCCTTTTACTTCAGCAAGTACATCTGCTTTCCTATCTTTCGCAATTTCTTCAGCCTCAAGCACCAGAACTGCCGCTCCTTCTCCCATGACAAATCCATCACGACTGGCATCGAAAGGTCTCGAAGCTTCTTTTGGTTTATCGTTTCTGGTTGACAAAGCCTTCATATTTGCAAAACCCGTTATTGGCAACGGTGCTATTGTCGCTTCCGCACCACCTACTACAGCAACGTCAGCATAACCGTGTCTGATCAACATTGACCCAAGCGCTATAGCATGTCCTGACGCTGCACATGCACTTACAGGGGCAAAATTTACTCCCTTGAGCCCATATTCAATTGCTACAATTCCAGAAGCCATGTTTATCAAAAGCATTGGTATCAAAAACGGGCTCACTTTACCCGGACCGCCCGAAAGAAATTTGTTATTCTCATTGTCCAGCGTTATGAAACCTCCCATACCTGAAGCTATTAAAACTGCTGTACGTTCAGAATGCAATGACAGATCCAGTTTGGCCTGTTCAAGTGCTTCTTTAACAGCAACAAGAGCGAAATGTACAAATCTATCCGTCCTGCGAACAAGTTTTCTATCCAGAAATTCTTCAGGGTTGAAGTCTTTAATTTCAGATGCTATCTTCACCGGAAGGTCAGCTGGATCAAAACTCTTTATCGTATCAGCTGCTATGTAAGACTTTTTAAGTGATTCGAGTACTTTTTCTTTTCCTATTCCTATTGGAGATACGATCCCCATACCTGTTATAAGAACCCTACGCACTTTTCAATCTACCTCCTGTTGGTCCATTATAAAAATGTAAAAAGGGGCAGTCAAACAGCCCCTTTACTATGTAAATAAATTAACTGTGTTTTGTTAACACAAAAACTCTTACACCAAACAACTTTTTTCATAAAGAAGTTATTCTTTTAAAAACCAATATAAAATTATGACGTGAAACAAATAAAAATGACCTGAATCAATCTTTTTAACAGAATTCATTCGATGTCCAGATTGTCGCATTACATGGGAAAATCGAATGATTTCAAGTCGCCCCTGCTTTACAAAATTGCAATATATTCGTCACAAATGGTACACTTCGAGTTGTCCAGTCTCAGGTTCGAGAAAAACAGCTGTAGCTTGATTAGATAGATACCCACTTGCATCTCCCGGGTTCAGGACCACAGTTTTTGAACTTTTTCTCACATCCACTTTGTGTGTGTGGCCGTAAAAAACAAAATCGAAGAAATTCGCTTCTAAAAAAGCATCGATACTAATCGGTTCGTGCATCATCAAAATTCTGTATTTGCTGATAATCAGTTCAGCTGGGCCTTTCTTCATTCTGCCGGAGGATTTCTGATTCAGCAATATTTTTTCTCCGTCATTATTTCCAAACACACCATAAAAATCACAGTCTTGCTTGAGAAACTCGGCAAGTGCAAAGGGAGAAATTACATCTCCACAATGAAAGATGTGAGTTACATTTCTTCTCTTCGCTTCATCAAGAAATTGGCGTATTTTTGGTATATTATCATGCGTGTCTGAAATGATCAACCACATAGATAATCCTCCTTTCAATCAACACTCACTCCAAAACAATTAACTGGAAAGATCGTCGAAGTTATGAAAACAGGCATCGATGGATTGATCAAATCATAAACCAGTAACTCGTTATTCTCGACAATATAAAGTTTTTTATCGAAGATTTCCAGATCACGTATCAACAATCCTGAAGCAATCGTATTCTGACTGCCATCATCTATGTTTATTATGTATACTCCATTATCTGTTCCTGCATAGATGTAGTTATTATAAACACGCATATTCAAGGGGTCTCTACTGAATGCTATCTGTTTGTTCAGAGTAACATCCTGCCCATCCACGTGGTAAATATTGATCTGCCCCTGGGAAAACACATAAACACTTCCTCCCCTGGTGAATGCAAATGAACCGTTAACTCTATCAAGATAGTTTGAAAAATCCGAGAGCGCGTATATACTCACCATTCCGGTATTATCTGCTGCGCACAAAAAGTCATCAACAGAAATTCTTGCAACTCCAGGAAAAGGAAATTGCTGATAATCCAGCGTTTTACTGCTTAATTTTAGTAGATAATTCCCTGCAACAGTATAAAAATAATCGCCATTAAAAGAAGCAGAAAGTGGGTAGGCTTGAAAAATGTTCTGGCATTCTTTAGAAAAGGTAGTTCCATTGTATCTTGTAAATGTACAAGGATAGTGACCAACTGTGATCAGGTATCTGTTTTCAGCCCCTATATCAAGCAGAGTTTCTGAAACCTGTATTTCCTGAAAATTATCGAGTCTGTCTTCATTCCAGTGGAATACATAGATTTTTTCATTTGAAAACACAAATACTCTCCTGATATCACGAACAATTGTGAATGGCTGGGAAAAACCGCTGTGTTTTCCATCGATAGATCTTGCGTTTATGACATAACTGTACTCTTCGCCTTCTTCAACATATGTGTCAACAAAATTTGTTTCCGAAAGATCATCGGTATTCATTTTAACCCACAGATTTCCTTCTTTTCTGTATATGTCGTAGTAATCTGCCCCATAAACCGCTTCCCATTGTATACTTATTCCTTCATCAAGATTTACGGCGGTCGCATTTGAAACTGCTTCCAGATCATTGCTCAAAATCTCTATTGTAACTGATCCAAAGTTATCTATCTCTATCTGAAAAACATTCGTTCTCCCTGGCTGAAGTTCTAATCCATAAGCTCCACTTGAAGGGCAAACCATGATCAAGTTGTCAAGAGAATAGAGCTCTATTCTCAGATTCCATACTGCACTGAGTAGCCCGCTAAAATTAAAGAATGCTGCATTGTTGATCACTGTAGATTGTTCTTCTATTTTCTCCTCGTTACATGAAAGTTCTATATTAATTCGATCAATCTGATCAGAATTAACAGAAATCACAAGCTCCAAATCCGCCTTATTCAACTCTAAGCTAATCGAAGTGCTTGTCGTCTGACCAGCAACAACAGTTACCTGTTTATGTGCAGAATACAAAGCATATCCATGGCTGTCGAGCAAATTTACCTCAATATTCCAGAAACCCGTTTCAAGTCCTTCAAAACCGATCTCTGACTGACCGGGAAAATTGAAAAACTGTTGAATCGTCCTGGAGTCGTTTTGAAGAATTATCAGTCCTTGAACAGCTGTTGAATCAGGAATTACTTTCTCACTGAGGATTTTTACAACCAGAGATCCTTTTGAACTGTCAAGTTTTAAACAACCACACAGCAGCAAAAAGGCCGAAAAAAGTAGCGCCCATTTTTTCATACAAATACACCCCCACTCAAGATTGAGATATTTGTGAAAAAATGGCAAATGGTTGTTCTTTCCTTTTGGCAGTATAAAGAGCCATGTCTGCATTTCTCAAAACAGTTTCAAAGTTATCGCCATCTGCCGGATAAACCGCTATTCCAAGATTGGCAGAAATTGTAAAAATCTTATTCTGAAGCACGATTGGTTTTTGAATAAATTCAAGCAGGCGCCTGGAGAACTCTATGGCTCCTTCTACTGAGACATCATAAAGAACAAAAACAAACTCATCTCCACCAAATCTGGCAACCATATCTCCTCGCCTGATTTCTTTTTTCAATCGGTTGCCCAGAATTTTCAGTAGATCATCCCCAACAGGATGGCCAAATGTGTCGTTTACATCTTTGAATTTATAAAGGTCCATATATATAACACATACTGGTTTGTTTTCCCGACTCGCAATGGCGAAAGTTTTTTCAACGTATTCTTCAAGCATTCTTCTGTTTGGCAAATCTGTAAGTGGATCATGGTATGAAAGATATTCCATCAACTGTTTTTGAATTTTCAATTCTTCCTCCAGTCTCATTCGCTCGAACAATACACCAACATGGCCCGCAAAAAGTTCTGCTATGTTTACAGCTTCCTCATTAAAAGCGTTCTCGTTTTCAAAGTTATCGAGATTCAAAAATGCAACAACTTCATCTTTTGCAATGATGGGAATAGATAGCAAAGATTTTATCTTAGCAACTTTATCAACTGAGTAGAGGAATTCCTTTCTCACCTCATCTAAGTTCTGGGTATTGATCTGGTGCAGATCTTTTATTATTCTGATTCTTCCATCAATTTGCTGCGCCAGTTCATGGGGTTTGAAAAACATCTTACCAGCTATTTTTGGATCGTATCCAGCAACATGCGTTAGAACAAAAACATCGTTTTTCTTCATCAGCAAACTTCCAGCCTGGGCACCAGGAACAAGCTCAACAGCCTTTTCCAGAAGAAACTGATAACTATCTTCCACCTGACCGCTCAAGACGATTTTCGTGAAATTAAGTATAGCTTCCTGACAAAGTGTCCTCCTGTGGAGTTTCTCATGATACCTTTTCTCTAAGTTTAATTTTCTCCATCGGGCCACAAAAGCAAAAATGAAAGTTGAGCATAACGCTATTAAAGCGGATGTCAAAATCTCAAGAGAAGAAATCAATGGGCCACTGTATTCGTACGATGCACCATTGATCTGTATATCATCAAAACCGAGAGAGTTTATAAACTGCTGCGCATTCAGGATCACTCGCGCGAGTTTTCCCGAAACGTAAGCGGAAAGATCCTTTTTGCAAATTTTGAAACTTAGCCTGAAATTTCCATTTACAATATCCACAGTAAAAATTTCTAAAGAATTGAGGTATTCCTGTTCAACTTCCTCGATATATACCCTGATCACATTTGGATATTTATCAATTATCTCCTGTAGTTTTTGCTTCAAGAAAACCTCATCTTCCTGGATTACTGCTCTGTACACATTATCATCGCGAAAGAAGTTTTCATGCACCGTCATTCCAACAAATTCAACAGCTCCCTTCAGAGTTTTTTCCGCCTGTATAATCCTTTGACGAGCTTTTGTGCTATTTGAAAGATAAAAAATGTACAGACTGAGCAGGAAAATACAGAGGGCTATTAGAAAAATCAAAAGTTTATTCAATTTACTCAACAAAGTCTCCCCCACATTTTGCTTTTCCTTTTAATAATAACACAAATTTAAAACAATAGCGTGATTTTTTGTGATATACTGAAAGTGCGTATTACTAACAATTCTGGGGGTGAAACTGTGAAGATTCTTTTCAAGGGAGCACACGTTTTTCCAATAAGCAAAAAGCCTTTCACTGGCGATGTACTGGTAGAAAATGGCAAAATCAGGCAAATTGGCGAGAAGATCAAACCCGGCAAAGGTACAGAGATTTTTGATGTATCGGGAAAATATCTTTTCCCGGGTTTTATCGATGCCCATTGCCATATTGGGTTGTATCCAGAGGGCCTTGGGGCAACGGAGAGCGAAGGTAACGAAATGACTGATCCAGTGACAGCACATTTGCAAGCTCTTGATGCTTTTTATCCAGACGATGTGGCTATAAGTAAAGCTCTATCTGGAGGTGTTACAACTGTTTTCGTAGTTATGGGAAGTGCCAACCCGGTCGGTGGGCAGGGATTCATAGCAAAATTCAACGGAAAAACGGCTGCTGAGATGTGTATCAAAAATCCCGCGGGTGTTAAAATGGCTTTCGGAGAAAATCCCAAACGTGTATATTCAGAGAAAAAAATTATGCCAAACACTCGAATGGGTACCGCGTCGGTTATCAGATCATTTCTTATGAAATCCCAGGATTATATGAAAAAGAAAGAGTCAATTTTGAAAGAAGGCAAAGAATTTACCGAGAGAGATCCAAAATACGAAGTGGGTGAAAAATTACTCAAAAGAGAACTTCCTGCAAGAATGCACGCTCATAGAGCAGATGATATATTGACTGCTATTAGAATAGCGGAAGAATTCAACCTGAGCTTCGTAATTGAACATTGTACTGAAGGATACAAAATAGCGGATATACTGGCATCAAAAAAGGTACCCGTTGTCGCTGGTCCTTTGCTTACTTTTGCAACCAAACTTGAACTCAGAGATATGACAATGGGAGCTTTAAAAATTTTATCAGAAAAAGGTGTTTTAACTGCTCTGATGTGCGATCATCCTGTCATACCACTTGAACATGCGACTGTCCAGGCTGCAGCGGCAATGAGATATGGTGTTAAAGAAGAAGAGTTACTGAAAATGTTAACAATAAATCCTGCCACAATTCTTGGTTTATCAGAAAAGGTAGGCTCTCTCGAACCAGGAAAGGACGCTGACATAGTTATATGGTCAGGGCATCCTTTCGATATGAAATCCGTTGTGGAAAAAGTTTTTATAGAGGGTAATATGGTTTACAGTAAATGAAAGGCGGTTCATCCGCCTTTCAATGCACCTATCGCCAGAGATATTATATTGAAGACAGATTCATCCTGAGGCAAGCACATAATCAGAGTTTTTCTCCTCATTCCAACTGTGGGAGATGTGAGGAGGCATCTTTTTTCCCTGGCAAGCATTTCGCAAACTAATGTTTCAAGTGTGTACACTCTCTGATCGCATATACGCTTCAATGCTATGCTTGAAGTCGCTCCTTCTCTTGTATCAACACCACCAAAAACAAGTAAAAGATCGTTTTCTTTTTCAGCATAATTGAAAATCATCTCGGTTATTTCATCGACATCATTCGAAACGAAAACACATCTCAAATTGAACTCTGACAATCTGAAAAAATTTCTCACTTGCTTGACAAATTCCTCCGAAATATTAACAAATATACAAGTTATTTTCATCTAAAACTCCCTCTCACTTCCAAGGATTGAACTCGCCTTCAAGATACTTTCCTATCCAGTATGCAGCTTTTTTTCCCGCTCCCATGGCCTCTATAACCGTAGCGGCGCCA
Source organism: Pseudothermotoga lettingae TMO (assembly GCF_000017865.1). Classification (GTDB taxonomy): domain Bacteria; phylum Thermotogota; class Thermotogae; order Thermotogales; family DSM-5069; genus Pseudothermotoga_B; species Pseudothermotoga_B elfii. The sequence goes on along the minus strand of NC_009828.1, from coordinate 452,616 downwards.
GTAACAATGTCACCACCTGCAAAGACTTTTTTCAGAGTTGTCGCGCCTGTTTGTTCGTCCGCAACAATATAACCCCATTTATTTATTGATAATCCTTTAAACTGATTCAGCAGAAACCTGTTTGCGTCCGTACCGATAGCTTCAACAACTGTGTCCGCTTCAATGACAAAATCACTATCCTCTATGGGTATAGGTTTTCTTCTGCCAGTTTTATCTGGTTCCCCAAGCTCCATCGTTATGCATCTCACACCAATCAAAGTACCTTTTTCATCACCGAGATACTCAATTGGTTGCGTAAGCCATCGGAAATGTACACCTTCTTCAACAGCATGGAAATACTCTTCTTTTCGAGCAGGCATTTCCTGCTCTGTTCTTCTATAAATAACTGTTACCTCTTGTGCGCCAAGCCTCAGGGCACTCCTTGCCGCATCCATAGCGACATTTCCTCCTCCGACCACAACTACTTTCTTTCCCTTTCTTATCGGCGTGTCAAATTCTGGAAAGAGATAAGCTTTCATCAAATTTACTCTTGTAAGAAATTCATTTGCAGAATAAACACCATTCAAATTGGTTCCCGGGATATTCATGAATTTCGGTGTACCGGCACCAACTCCAATAAAGATGGCATCGTAATTTTGCAGCAACTCTTCAACAGTTACTGCTCTGCCCACAGGTGTATTTACCAAAATTCTAACGGAGAGGGATTTAATGTAAGCAATCTCTCTGTCAACTATGGATTTTGGCAACCTGAATTCCGGTATACCATAAACAAGGACACCACCTGGTTTATGAAGTGCTTCGAATACATCAACCACATAACCCTGCTTTGCAAGATCGGCAGCCGCTGTTAATCCGGCAGGTCCAGAGCCAATCACAGCCACTTTTTTATTTTTATTTTCGGGCAATTCGATTTGATTGTCTTTAACATTAACAGCTTCCCAGTCTGCGACAAATCTTTCCAGCCTACCTATGGCAACAGGCTCAGAACCAGGTATTTTCCCAACAACACACTTTGCTTCACATTGAGTTTCCTGTGGGCATACCCTTCCACAAACAGCCGGAAGGTTATTGTAATATTTGAGAATTTTTACCGCTTCATAAAATCTATTTTCTTTAATCTTTTTTATAAAACCGGGAATATCTATCCCAACAGGACAACCGCTTACACATGGGTGATGAACGCACTGCAAACATCTTTTAGCTTCTTCCATTGCTTCACGCTCTGAATAACCAAGAGCAACTTCAAAAAAATTGTGGATTCGTTCCTGAGGTTCCTGCTCTTTCATACGCACTTTCTTTGCTGGAGGCTTTAAAGCCATGAAAGATCACCCACTTGTTCTTTGAATTTTCCAAAACTTATTTCCTCTTCGTCTCTGTACTGACTCAAACGCTTAAGTAGCTCATCCCAATCAACCTTTTCCCCGTCAAATTCTGGACCATCAACACACGCAAATTTCATTTTTCCATCAACAGTTACTCTGCATGCCCCACACATACCGGTGCCATCTATCATAATAGGATTGAGTGAAACCCAGATCTTTTCTATTCCAAGCTCTTTTGCCTTGATGCTACAGAATTTCATCATAATTGTAGGTCCAACAGCCCATGCAATATTTATTTTCGTATTTTTCATAACCAGATCCATGCCATCAGTTACAACACCTTTAATTCCCATAGAACCATCATCAGTCGTAATTATCAATTCATCGCAGAGATTTTCAAATTCTTCGAGCATGATTACGTAATCTTTATTCCGCCCACCAAGAATTACATGTAATCTGTTGTTGAATCTTTTCAACTCCTTTGCAATTGGCAGTAATGTGGCTATGCCAACACCTCCGCCAATCAACATCACATCTCCAAAATAATCTATTTCACTTGGATTCCCAAGTGGTCCAGCTATATCAGATAGATGCTGCCCTTCTTCCATCATACACAGCTCGTACGTTGTTTTTCCTACCGCGCGCACTACCATTCTAAAGCTATTTTCATAAGTATCTGCTATTGTCAATGGTATTCGCTCACCTTTTTCCCTTATCCTTACCACAACAAATTGACCTGGTTTTGCTCTTTTTGCAATCTCTTCATTTTTTATGATGAAATCATAAACCTGCGGGGCAAGTTTTGTCTTCTTCAGAATTTCGTTGCTCAAAGGGTCACCTCCTCTAAACGTTGTATTTATTTTCTGTCATTGACATTTAACAACTTTGGCGTTAGTATTATTTCTGGACAGCGACCCCCCTATCCCCCCTTGGATGGAACCAAGCTGCCTGAGGAGCCTGTTCTTACAGGCTCCTCTTATTTTGGTATATATAAACTCAGATCTGCTTCTAAATTGCTTATCTTTGCATCTTTCCAGGTAACTATCTTTGTTGGATGGTATCTTGTGCCAACGCCGTAAACAAGGAAAGAAACCAGACCAGGTTTTCCAATAACAATTGTACAATCTCTTGGAATTTCCAGCGAATATTCCGTTTGAACAGCGGGAGATTTGAAATAATAAAATTTGTAAGGAGCCAGACCCGGTTTTAATTCCCTTGAAAAATAAATTGTTTCGTTTTTTCTGAATGTCACCCATACATTTTCCTGACCCATAACGAACAACCTTATGTAACCTGTAGTTGGATCGTCGTAAATCTCTTCAACGATTCGCTCTAAGTCAACGGTGGTGTTCGACAAAAAACCGGAGATTGAAATAAGTTTATCCATCGTAGAGTTGGGTCCAATAAAATTTTCCAACCTGTTTATTCTTTCATTCAAGGTAGTTATCTTTTTCTCAAGTGAAGTTAAGCTCTTTTCGTATTCTTTTTTCTGATTCAAATAATAGAAAAAAGAGAAAACGGATAGAAACAGACCGCCTATCAGTGCCACTATGAAAAGAAAGATCAGAAAAGTAACTATGCTTTCCCTTGTTTTCCTTACCACAATTACCCTCCTTCCAATTTTTTACCAGCTTTGCCAACAGCATAAGATTTCATTACTAAACCCAGCTGTATACAGAAAAAGAGTGTGGAAGAGCCTCCATAGCTGATAAAAGGCAGCGGAATACCTGTTACTGGAGTTATTCCCATCGCCATTCCCATGTTTTCGAAAACATGTAAAACGAAAGTTGCCATTATACCAGTATTGATGAGTTGCCAGAATTCATCTTTCGCAAACATGATAGTGCGAAGTATTCTAAAAGCCAGGGCCATATACAAAAAAAGGCAGGTCAGGACACCAGCAAAGCCAAATTCCTCACCCAAAACAGATAAAATGAAGTCAGTATGATTTTTCGGTACATATTTCCATATCGTTGCAGGGCCTTTGAGATAGCCTCTTCCCAAGAGTCCCCCAGAACCAATCGCGTGCAAAGATTGAATAACATTGTAGGCACTACTTTGTGCATACGTTGATGGCGAAAGGAAGGAAAGAATTCTATCTCTCTGGTAATCTTTTAAACCAAAGAAATACAAAAACGGAATCATTGCAATTATCATAATCAAAATGATCGATATTAGCTTCATAGACGCTTTCGAGCAAACGAGAATGATAAACCAAACGGCAGCTATCAAAACCGCTGTACCAAGGTCTGGTTCAGCAGCTATCAACAACAACACAGCAGACATAGAAATCAAAGAAACCAGAACACGCTTTACAGTCGGCTTTGAAAGAAGTGTTGCACTCACAAGCACGACGGCTATTTTTCCAAGTTCAGATGGTTGAAAATAACCAGCCTTCAGGTCAAACCATCTACGTGCACCGCCGGAAGTTGTCCCAAAAACAAGAACAAGGGCAAGTGAAGCAATGGCTGCAAAATAAACCATCCAAACTGACCTTCGAATATCCCTTTCGCGTAAAAAAACGCTAGCGAAAAGAACAATAATTCCCAAAATGTCCCATATAATCTGTCTTTTCAAATAATTCATACCAGAATCTCGTGTGGCACTGTAAATAACTGCAAGGCCTATTATCATGAGCAGAGCAACGAAAACTGGGATATAAAATTCAATCCTCTTGTTTTCCCATGGCATCTTTTACCATCTCTTCCAATCTGCAGAAACTGCACACCTTACCCGTAGTTGGGTATCCGCAAATTGCACATTCTGATAATCTGGCTTTTTCTTCATTATCTGAACCAAAAAGATCTTTTTTCTGAAATTCTTTGTAAAATCTGAGTTTGACACCCGGTTGAGTTATTTCAAGTTCATTCAACACCTTTTTGTATTTGAGAGAACTTGCATTTTTTGAAAAAGGGCATCTTTCAGTTGAGAAAGTTAAGCGATTGATTAAAGCATACACATAAATTTCTTTTTCTGTCAACCACACCAATGGTTTGGCTTTTTTAATTAATCTTCCGTTAGATTCCAGAACAGGTGCCTGTCTTTTTATATACTCTACCTGCCAGTTGAGAACATTGCCGAGTAGAAACGAAACCTCATCATCCAGATTGTGTCCTGTGATAACAGCGTCGAAATTTTTCTCATAAGCGACCTTATTCATTATATATCTTCTTATAAGACCGCAAATCGAGCATGTTGGCCGTTTAACAATACGAGAAATTTCAGCTACAGTAAGTCCTCCAAAATACTGCTTTCCATTGACAATTAACAGTTCTTCACCTGTTTTTTCAGAAATTTTCTTAACAATTTCTGTATTGTTTTCAGTACCAAGATCTATAAACAACCCCGATGTGGTATAACCCAATTTTTTTAAAACATACCAGGCAACTGAGCTATCCTTTCCACCAGAAACAGCAACAAGAAGCTTTTCCGATTTATTGAACATGGAATATTCGTTTATGGTTCTTTCAACACGTTTTTCAAAATATTCGTTAAAATGTTCCTCACAAAACGCAGTATTGTGCTGCCTCAAACGTATCACAGCAGTTTTCGAACATTTTCTGCACTTCATTTTTTTCCTCCTTGCGTAACTCTTCCACAAATTAATTTTACCATCTCATGTGGTTTAATTTATTTGGTGATGAGTTTATGAATATTAATGTAGTTGGTACAAGTAAAGTGGCTTTCGTTTTATGTAAAATTTTATTGGAGGAGGATTTTTCGATTGGCTGTGTTGTTTCACGTTCGAAGCAAAGAGCTGAAGATTTTGTTGCAAAAATAGGACAGGGGTTTCCAAAAACCTATGAAGAAGATTTCACCTTAAAAGGAGTTACCTTTTTTGCCGTCCCAGATCAATCGATCTCTGAAGTGTATCACAAATTGAAAAATAGATTAGAAGAAGCCAGTGCTTTTCATTTCAGCGGCTTTCTTGATTCAGAAATTTTCAAAGATTTTGATCAAAAAGGCTGGGCTCGTGGTTCGATCCATCCAAATCTGTCATTTGCCGATGAAGAAAATGCCCTCAAATATATAAAAACATGCTGCTTTGGCATAGAGGGAAATAGAGAAGGCCTTCTGGTTGCAAAACAAATCGTAGAAAAAATATCAAATTGCTGGGTTGAGATTCCTTATGGGTCCAAGGGGGCTTATCATCTTGCAGCTGTGATTGCGTCAAATTTCAATGTGGCACTGGCTTACCTTTCCGAGAAACTCTACAAGCTTTACAATATAAAAGGATTTCAAGAAGTGATACCAAAACTCATGATGAGCTCTGTGCATAATATTCTTAAAAAAGGTGTTCAAAAGTCTCTGACGGGACCTGTTGCAAGGGAGGATTGGCTTATCGTTGAGAAAGAACGGGAGATCTTCGTGAAAACGTTTCCTGAATACAAAAAGCTTTATGATGATATGATAGATATTCTGATCAAAATCAAGGGTGAGGTGGGATAATGAACGTAAACAAATTCAAATCTATGAAGGGGAAAAAACCAATAGTAATGCTAACCGCTTATGACTCCGTATTTGCCAGTATTGTCCATCAGGCTGGTGTAGATGCCATACTTGTGGGAGATTCCCTGGCAAACAATGTGCTCGGTTATTCAGATACATTGCCGGCAACTATGGAAGATATGATCCGCCACACGCAGGCTGTGAGAAGAGGGGCGCCCGAGGCTTTTATAATAGCAGATATGCCGTTTTTATCGTATCAATGTTCTTCAGACGAAGCGGTGAGAAACGCCGGTAGATTTCTAAAAGAAGCTGGCGCGAATGCTGTAAAGCTTGAAGGGGGATCTTTTTTTTCAACGACAATAGAAAGAATAGTGAAATCAGGAATACCTGTCATGGGTCACCTTGGATTAACACCACAATCGGTGAATGTGTTTGGAGGATATAAAGTTCAGGGCAAGGGCGATAAATCCGCGAAATACCTCCTTGAAGAAGCAAAAGCGCTTGAAGAAGCAGGCGTCTTTTCAATCGTGCTTGAAATGGTTGTTGAAGAAACTGCCAAAATGATAACAGAAAATCTTTCTATACCTACAATAGGTATTGGTTCAGGTAGATTTTGCGATGGTCAGATCCTGGTTATAAATGATCTGCTCGGAATGAATCCATCTTTTCTACCAAAATTTGCAAAGCGTTACAGTAATCTCTTCCAAATTTCCTTAGAAGCTGTCAAAAATTATGTCTCAGACGTTCAAAATCATCGTTTTCCCTTCGAAGAAAACGTTTTTAAGGCTGGTGAATGAGTTGAAAATACTTCATACTTCCGACTGGCACCTTGGCTTAGAATCGTGGACGGGCTCCAAGACTGTTGATAGACTCGCCGAAACCGAGAATGCGTTGAGGTTTCTTGTTACTGCCGCGAAGAAAGAATCAGTTGATCTGATAATTATAACTGGCGATGTGGTACACAACAAAATTTCACCAAAAATAGAAGCTCTCAATGTTCTCACAAATATCCTGGCAGAATTTTCAAGTCTTGCTCCAACTTTTCTTGTCCTTGGTAATCACGACTGGAGGGGAATCAAAGCTTTGAAAAACCTGCCCGTCAAAAATCTGCATATTATAGATTCACGGACGGAAATATCATCTGGCGAGTTCAAACTCTTTTTCCTGCCATATCTGGATTTTCAAAAGACACTTGATGAATCGAATGACTTTGCTGGCGATTATCTTAGCAGTGTCTTCACAGATATCAGAAACAATATCGACCGGGAAAAAATAAACCTTTTAGCAGCTCACATCATGATAGAAGGTCTGATAGAATCTGAAAGAGAAAATTCAATGGAAGTACAGATTAAAGCATCCATGATACCAACCGGGCTGGATTATGTAGCCCTTGGCCACATACATGCGTTGAGTATTGTGGAGCAATCACCTTTAATGTGTTATGCAGGTTCCCCGATAGCTATGGATTTTGGTGAGGAAAAAGATAGAAAAGGAGCTATCATTGTCGATTTCTCGGGAGAAAGGACAAAAATTAGAATCGTTGATACACCAAGAAAACAACTTAAAACCTTTAGAAAAACAGACTATTCAGAACAATCTCTTGAATCCCTCAGTAATGAACTGAAATCTTTTGAAGGTTATGTGAGAGTCATTTTCAATGCACCGCCGTCGAACGAGGTAAGAAAGTATCTGATGGAAAATTTCGAGTGCGTTAAAAAAGTAGAGTTTAGAAACGAGCACGAAAAAGGTGGATATCAAAATTTAAACCAACAAAAATTTGACATAATCCAACTGTACCAAGCATATATAAAAGGAAAATACGGAAATCTGGAACAACCAATGGTCAAATTGGTTGAAAAGTTGTTCAGGGAGGTTGAGCAAACTGAGGCCACTGACAATTGAAATAGAGAATTTTCTCGGTATTAAAAAATGCAATTTATCTTTCAAAGATGGCGTCTTTCTTATAATTGGGCAAAACGGCGCTGGAAAATCTTCTTTACTTGAAGCAATTGTTTTTGCACTATATGGAACAGGAGTCAGATACGGGAAAAAAAGTCCGTCAGAGTATATTCGTTCGAGATCCTCAAGCTGTCAGATCAAGTTCTCGTTTCTGAGAAATGGAAAAAAGTACGAAGTCATAAGGCGCATCAAAGCTTCCGGCGGTTCCGAGGCATCTCTGTCTGAAAACAACGCAGTTGTTACCACGCACAGGACTCTGGTAGATAAAGAATTGAGAAAAATCATGGACATCTCTTACGACAGTTTTATAACGACATTTTTCCTGCCTCAGGGCAGGGCAGCTCACCTTTTAACTGCAAGGAGATCTGAGATAAATGATATTGTCTTTGACGTGATTTCCCCAAAGAAAACAATCAAAGCAATGCAAGAAAAGATAAGTGAAATAGTCAGAAAACTGGAATCTGAGCATGAAAAATATCAGGCTCGATTAGCAGATTTTAGGGGCAGATTAGAAAAACTTTCGAGCCAGAATCCACACAAGCAAATATCGGAACTGACAAATGCTATTCAAAATCTGTCGGGAAAAATTGACATAAAGCAAAAAGAATTGAAACAAATCGAGAAAGAAAAAGATCTGTGGAATGAAATTAATCAAATCGAGAAAACACTTGAAAATTTAGAGAAAAAAAAGCACCGGGTGCTTGAAGAAGCAGAGGAAGAAAAAAAGATTTCCCTTGCAAAATCCTTGGGAGCAGAATACCAGATCTTTCTAACATCAAAAAAGCAAATGGAATCTCTCAAAGATGATGCCAAAGTACTTGAAAAACAAATCAATAGCCTTGAGTATGAGTTCAAAAAGGTCAACACTCAACTTGAGCAACTTTTCACAAAACAGCAAGATATAGACAAAAGAATTTCCCAATCTACATCTGAACTGGAAAAACTACAGAAAATAGATATAGAGAGCAACGAATTGCTGAAAAAATTGAATGAATTAAAAGCAGTTAAATTAAGAATCAGCAAAGACATAGATGATCTGCAGAATTCTTTGAACAAAACACAGGACTTGATTGAAGAAAAGCAGCGTTTACTGTTTCAAAAGCAAAAACAATTTTTCGAACAAGAGTCTGAATTCAATCAGATTAAACAAAAGGCTATTATCCATATGGCTCAGGAAATAGCTCAAACTTTGCAAGATGGAGATATTTGTCCTGTGTGTGGAAATTCTTATAAAAAAAGCGAATTTTCAACCACAGTAGAGGAAAAGATCGAAAAATACGAATATCTTAAGAAAGCAATAGAAATGCTATCCAAGGAAATAGATCAAATCCAGTTTGAGTTAAAAAATCTCCTTGAAGAAAAAGAAAACCTTACGAGAAAACTCTTAGAAACTCAAGATGATCTTTCTCTTCACGAAGAAGAAATTTCAACTGTTTCAAAAAAGCTTTTGCAAATTGGCTACAGTGACGATCTTAAAAGCAAGATCCATAATCTTTCCAAACAGATACAGAACGCCATGAACAACAAGATCACAGTTCAGTCGGAAATTTCCCAGCTGAAAGAACGATCAGATCAAATAAACAAGCGAATTAGTGAATTGAAGGAAAGATTGAAGAAAAATTCAGAACAGCAGGAAAAAACAGCGAAAGAACTGCGATCGAATAAGGAAAAGTTTTTCGAGAAACTCGGTGAGATCAACTTTACCTTAGAACAATTTGAGTCATATTTTAAAAAACAACTCCCGACTCACAGCGCTGTCCAGGTGCTTCAAAAAATAGAATCGGAAATAGTTTACAACAAAGAAAAACTTACCCAGTTAAGAAACCTAACGAAGATATCCGCACAACAGTGCGAAAGCCTTTTTGCCGAATTAAATAACACTGTAGAATTGCTGAAAAAACAGCGTGATAATTTTATTCGGCAGAAAGCAGTGATGGAACATTTGATAAAAGAACTGGAAGAAATTCGACGGGAAAAAGAAAATCTGGAACGGATCTTCAACCAGATTCATAAAGAATATCAAATCGCTCAATCAGTTAAAAGCACCTTTTCGGCGAGAGAATTTCAGTCTTATATAGCAAAAATTGTACTTGAAAATATCCTCATCAAGGTTAATGATATTCTCGATATCCTGACAGATGGCAGGTTCAGATTATCTATAGATGAAAATGGGTTTGTCGTGATTGATGACGGTACAAAAAGAAATGCAGACGGCCTCTCCGGCGGGGAAAAAACCTTAGTATCACTATCTCTGGCGATGTCAATCGCCGAAATCGCCGCAGGTCAAATGGAAGCCTTTTTTATAGATGAAGGCTTTTCAGCCCTTGACGAAGATAATAAAGCGAAAGTAGCACAAACACTAAAACAAATGGAAAAATTAAACAGGGTAATTGGATTTGTCACGCACGACCCACAGTTTGCTGAATTTTTTGATAAAAAACTTGTTGTCGAAAAAGGTGGTGTGGTGAAATGGATTTAGACAATTACAAATCACTCATAGAACGTATTGTAACAGAAAAAGGTGTTGATGCTATTCCAAAACTTGTCGAGCTTCTCACTGATGAAAACGACGAAGTTAGAGAAATAGCTTTTGAAACAATACAGAGATTTGGTGATAATGCAAAGCCCATCCTTTTGAAAATATTCAAAGACAGAGTTCACAGAGCGCAGCAAAATGATATTGTTTTGCTTTATTTGATCGATGTACTGGCTGACATGGAAGAAAAGTGCATAAAACAGGACCTGTATCAGCTGTTGAGCAGGTACGATAATGAAAGTGCACAGCTTGTAATTTATGAAGCCCTTGCAAAACTTGGAGATGGAGATACGGTGATAGATATACTATGTTACTTTGTACTTGAGGATGAATACAAAGACCAGTTGGCAGAACAGGCAATCATGGCTTTAGCACATATTCCATCAGAAAAATCACTCAATTGCCTTGTTGATGCTTACAAAAACAAATCATTTTCAACAGAGATCAGGCAGGATATCATAAAGGCAATCTCCATGATAACGATGAAAAATCCTGCATTATGGGACAAATTTACGAAATTAAACGAACCAGAGCTCGTAGAAAAAGTGAGGCAATTTGTTTATTGATTTGCCAGAACTTGTTCAATTATGCGCGAAATTTTCAATAAAAAAGCGTCCCTGCCACTTGCAGCAACAAGCTGAACTCCTACCGGTAGCCCTTCGATTTTGCCGTATGGTATGGTTATCGCCGGAAGACCTGTTATGTCAAATGAAGCTGTGAATCTTGTTAATTTTCTCGACAACTCAACAGCCCCTTCACCATGAAGCGGAGGAGCAATCACAGGGACTGTTGGCAGCAAAAGCAGGTCATAAGCCTTAAAAAATTCATTGAAACGATGCTTTGCTATACTCTGAGTATGCCTTGCAAGTGCATATTCTACACCGCTGGCTGATTTACCCTGAATCAACCTTTCTCTCACATCTTCTGAAAACCACTCTGGTTTTTCCTCGAGTCGATTCCTGTGAAATGCAGCTGCTTCAACCTGTGTCATTAAACCATTTGCAGCTGCTACATCCTTTAACCAGTCAGTATTTTCCATTTCAATTTTCATGTCAAGCTTCTCGAGTTCTTTTGAAAACTCATCAACAAGTTTCAAGATTCTTTCATCAGCTTTGCCAACAAAATCCCCAACTCCTTTAGCTACTTTTATCTTTGTAGTTTTTTTACCATCTATTTTTGAATTTCTCATTCTGATCGAAAATGGATCTTTTGAATCATAGCCTTCTATCACTTTCAAAACTATTCGAGCATCTTCAACACATTTTGTTATTGGTCCAGCATGATCCAGATGCCATGCAAGAGGCATTATCCCCCTTAGACTAACTCTTCCATAAGTTGGCTTGAAGCCAACTACCCCGCAAAGCGCAGAGGGAATCCTGATAGAACCTCCTGTATCTGTCCCAATGGCTGCAAGACACATTCCTGAAGCGACAGCAACAGCTGAGCCGCCAGATGAACCTCCAGAGATTCTTGAAGAATCGTGCGGATTCAAACACGGTCCAAAATGTGGATTATTATTAGTAACGCCAAGTGCGATCTCATGCATATTAGTTTTTCCAATAAAAATAGCCCCCGCTTTCCTGAGTTTTTTCACTATAAATGCATCTTCATGCGGTATGAAATCTTTCCAGAACAAACTTCCCCCAGTTGTTCGTATTCCTTTGGTAAAAATAAGATCTTTCAGGGCGATAGGAATGCCAAACAACGGAGGTAACTTTTCCGGATCTGCTGTTTGGAGCATTTCATCTTGTTTTTTTGCTTGCTTCACCGCCGAGTCCAGAGTAAGAGTAATGAAAGCCCCCAATTTTGCGTTCGCTTCTATATTTTTTATGCACTCCTCGAGTACTTCTGAAGGTTTGATTTCTTTCTTTCTGATAAGTTTCTGAATTTCATATATAAACATAGATCCCGCCTACCTTGCTTTTATCTCTGGGCCATTTTGAACAAATTTACCTCTGAATTCATGCTCCTTCATCATTAGATGACTATCAAGATCATGAAAATCAAACACACCCGTCCCAAGCGCAAAATGTACACTTTGATTTATGCCAACGCTTGATTCAGACATGCATCCTATCATCAATCTCAGATTGGCACTTCTCGCAAGCTCAACAATTGAAAGAGCATCACTTATGCCAGATTTCATAAGCTTAATATTCACATAATCCACCGCTTCCTCTTTTATCAATCTGATTACATCAAATCTCGTTCTTGCAGACTCATCTGCCGCAACTGGAAATGGGTTATTAAATCTCACAAATCTTAATCCATCAATATCTGTTGCTGTCACAGGTTGTTCGTACACCGCAACATCGATACCCGCACTGTAAAGTTGCTGAGCGAATTCTACAGCTTGCTTCGGTGAATACCCCATATTCGCATCCACAATATACTTTGCCCCTCTTGTAACTTCATGTATTTCAAGCATCGCATCAATATCTTCCTTAAGATTTTCTCCAACTTTAATCTTTATAACCTTGAAACCATCATCAAATATACTTTTTGCTTCTCTAACTCGATTTTCAACTGTATCGATACCCACCGTCCTGTCTGTTTCTATTTTCTTTAATGCCCCTCCGAGAAGCTGGTAAACTTCTACGCCTGCGCTTTCAGCAAAGGCGTCGAGTACAGCATATTCAACAGCGGCTTTTAAACTCGGAGTTGCGAAAAATTTGGATGTAAGTTCAAAAATTTTGCGATATTCTTTCACGTCTAAACCAACAAACATATCCTTGACAATATTCTCAAGAGACATGAGCATCTCAACTTTTTCCCCGTTCACCCTGAATGAAGGTGATGCCTCACCAATTCCTTTGATCCCACTGTCTGTGACAATTTCAACTTCAACATTTTTTGTCTCCGAAGAGACACTCCCGGTTATATGAAATGGTTTTTCATATTGAAAATACTTCAAATTAAATTTCACATCAATTATTTTGCTCATTTTTTACCCCTCCTGAATTTCCTCAAATTTTACTATCTGTATCTTACTTTTAAGCCTGACTTTCCTATCTTCTGCCTCCGCTTCTCCAACCTGATTGTCTGTGGGATCATCTCTGTAGAAATTCGTTTTTGGAACGAAATCTCTGGCAAAACCTGAATTAGCAACCATTCTAAAACCATCCAGATTCCCAAAATAAAACTGACGGAATTGCTCATTATCCCGTCTCGCACCACCAAAAGAAAGATCTGCGGGAAGCCAGCCATAAGGCTGCACGTAAAACAACGCCCAATCATGTGGAGAAGCAAAATAAGGATTTGCATACCATCCAGATTGCCACCTTGCGGCTATACCGGCTATGCGGCACATCGTTATGAACAAAATCGCCTGAAAACCGCAATCACCTTTGAGATTTTCGGCGACGTACTGAGCTATGTTCTCATAAGTTGCATAAGGCCTAACATAAGAGTATCTTACATGTTTTGTAATCCAATCATATATTTTTCTCGCTCGCAAATATGGATCTTTCTCCTCACCCGTAACTGTATCTGTCAATTTTCTAATGTAAGGTGTAAAAACGATATGTGGCGGTTCTTCGCAAAGGTACTGATCTAAATTTGAATCAATGTTGTAGCCTGAATTGTGAACCCATTCTCTCACGGTATATTCAAATTCTACAAAATATTCTTTTTCTTTCCCTTCAAAGTACACGATCCTCTGTTCAGATGAATTTGGAGAAATGAAGCAATCTTTTTGACTCGCTCTCAAAAATTTAACATCACTGATCTGAAACTCTTCTTTTGGAAAAGGAAGCCATACTCTGAAAAAACCGGCGCCATCCTCGATTTTTGCTTCAATTCTCGCATGTACTCTGTATTTTTTTGGTTTTGCTCCGCTGGTCAATTCTACTAATCTATCATTCAACGATGATCTCGCTTTTTCGGAATCAGGATCTTTTTTGATTCTCTCTCTGTACTCATTCAGGGCAAAACCTATATTTGGTATAAATCTTTTCTCAAATTTCTTCTCACCTTCTACAACAATATAATCTATATATCCCTCTTCAAGTAAACTGTGGAATTCTTCAGTAGAAAAATCCTGTATTATCTCTTTTGCTTTGACTATTGCCTGTTTTTCGCTGAATGGATATGTTTCAAGCAGTCTATTTATTCTCTCCTTTTCATACAAAAGCCTCTCTTTTTGAATTGACGATATTCTTTCATCTTTTAACCATCTTTCAATCAGTTTCAGAGCTTTTCTGAAATTTCCCAGACCTTCTTCTCTCTGAATATCCTGTGGTAATGAGCACATCATAAAATGCATATTATCACCTCTATTTAAGATTGCATGCAACTTTAACTAATTCGTATTGTCGCGAACCAAGGCCCAGATTTTCTGCATATTCCAGCTGAGTTTTCCAAGTAACTTTTGGATGAACCTTTAAAAAGGGATCTCCTCCGGTAGATTGAACGACGAGATCTATGCAGGCCTGATCGAGAGCAACAGGATCTGTGCTCGCTGCTATACCAATATCCGGTGCAATCGGGGGCCTGTTCGTATGCCAGCAATCACAATCCGGAGAAATATCCATGATAAAAGAGATGAAAACTGATTTTTTATCTTTCAAAACAGCATAAGTATATTCAGCCATTTTTTTGCTCAGAATTTCAGAAGAACTATCCCATTTTGGAACCATGGCTCCGTAATTGCACATCGCTATACACTGCCCGCAACCGATGCATACATCATAATTTATAGCAGCAAATTTCGAAACAGTTATTGCATTAACAGGACAATTTCTTTCACACATTCTGCATGCCACACATTTTTCGGAAGCAACTACTGGTTTTGATTCAGAATGTTGCTCAAGTTTTCCCGCCCTCGAGGCACTTCCCATACCAACATTTTTCAACACACCACCAAATCCTGTCTGTTCATGTCCTTTAAAATGAGTTACAGCAATTAAGACATCGGCAAGTGCAATAGCTGAACCAATTTTGGCTTCTTTAACGTAAGTCTTATCTATCCTAATCCTCATTTCATCTGAGCCCCTCAAGCCATCGGCAATCACAATCGGCGCCCCAACAACTTCGTAGGAAAAACCATTAAGGTAGGCGTTCAGCAAATGATCAACTGCATTGGAACGATGCCCTCTGTAAAGCGTATTCGAGTCAGTCAAAAAAGGCTTCCCACCAAATTTCTTCACCTGATCCACTATAACTTTGATATACTGAGGACGAATGAAAGCAAGGTTTCCATATTCACCAAAATGGAGTTTAACAGCGACAAATTTATCCCTGATTATAATTTTTTCAAGCCCTATTTTCTCAAGCAATAACTCCACTTTTTTCAGTAAATTGACATTCCCATTCGTGGACATGTCTGTAAAGTAAACAATAGCCAAAACAAACACCCCCTGTTTCAATCATTATAGCAACAATTTGTTACCTTAGCAAACAAAAACAGGGGATCAATATATCCTGAATTTGCCAATTATATTTTCAAATTGTTCTGATTCAGATTCCCATATCTGTTCAAAATCCTTAGAAAGCGCCCCATCTTCAATGGCTTTTCTGTAAAAATCGTCCCCAATTAAAAGATCAAAATGATATCTTTCATTGTCTCCGTGAAAATAACTATCCCATCTAAAATCATAAGGATGAATCCGCCGGAGCGTGGATATGACGTCTACAGCAAGATGGAGAGGCTTGATCTCTCTTCTGTCTGTCACGAAAAATTCAAGCCCATAGCATGGCTTATTCTGTAACTTGAAAGCTGCTGGCAAAAATACCCTTTCTCTGAAAACGACTCCAGCAGGCGAGAGTTTTTTGATTTCCCTGTAAAAACGCTCGGAATCTATCCAGGGGGCACCAATATACTTGAACGGATGAACAGTTCCTCTACCGACAGATACATTGACTCCTTCCAAAAGGCAAAATCCTTCGTACAAAATAGTGTGCTCTAACGATGGCAAGTTTGGAGATGGCGTGTTCCAGAGCAAGCCAGCTTCATCATAAAAAAGCGATGGTTCATAATCCTCCATTTCTATAACACACAGATCTGCCCCTATCCTGAACGCGGCATTGACATATTTTGCAAGCTCTCCTGGAGTCATTCCATATCTCAGAGCAAGTCCGTATCCACCAACAAAACTTTCAAACTCCTTCTTAACAACAGGCCCTTCTATTTTGCAAGAAAGCGGATCCGGTCTGTCGAGTACAACGAATCTCACGCCGTATTTGGCACATTCTTCCATGCAATAAATCATTGTGTAGATATAGGTATAAAACCTCAAACCGACGTCCTGAATATCATACACCAGAACATCTATGCCTTTTAGCATATCCTCAGTAGGCCGAAGTTTTTCTCCATACAGAGAATAAACAGGTATTCCATATTTCGGATCGATAAAATCCGATAATTTTTCCCCGTCCGGGGCTGTGCCAAAAACTCCATGTTCTGGGCCAAACAATTTGACAACCTTTAATCCATTTTCAAGAAAAAGATCTATATTCCTTCTCAGATCGCTATTCACACCTGTAGCATTGGTAACAAGACCTATTTGCAAACCTCTGAATTTAGAAAGATATTTTTTGACAAAAACATCTATTCCAAGTTCCATTTTTTCCACCTCACTTTATTGCCCCCTGAGTCATTCCTGCAATGAAATATCTTGAGAATATTAAAAACAAAATCACAGTTGGTGCTATAGATAGAGTCAGGCCACTAAACAAAAGGTGCCACTGAGTTGAATATTCCCCAAAAAATATTGATACTGCGAGTGTAATGGTAGCCTTCGATTTATCATTTATAAGGATCAGCGGAAAGAAAAAATCGTTCCATACGTTCACAAAAGTAACAATAGCCACAATCGAAAGAGCAGGTTTGATGAGTGGAAGTATTATCTTGTAATATATATTGCCAACCGAGGCTCCATCTATCCTTGCAGCTTCACAAAGCTCATTGGGAACAGAATCCATAAAGTTTTTCAGTATGAAGGCAGAAAATGGTATATTCACTGATGAATAAACAATTATCAACCCAAGCAGGGAGTTAGTAAGATTAATACTTCTAAGCAAAAGAAATATTGGTATCACCGCGAGCCTTGCAGGGAGAGCAAGACCTAACATTGAATACACAAAAAGAAACCTTCTCCCCTTGAAATCATATTTCGATATCATATAAGCAAACATAGATGCAAGAAACACTACAGCAACAACAGAAGAAACCGCAATAATCGTGCTATTGATGTAGCCTTTTCCTATACCAGCCTGTCTCCATGCCTGCAAATAATTTTCGTACATGAATTTCGAAGGGAGAGAAAACGGCCTTAAGAAGATATCTCTCATCGATTTGAATGAATTCATAACCATAACAAAAAAAGGTCCAGCAATGATAAAGGCGTAAATCGAAAGAACTATATAAACAATCAACCGGTTGAGTTTTGAAAACTTTATCATCTCTTCTCCCTTCTTTCAACCAGATACACATAAAGTATAGACATGGGCATGACAATCATAAAAATAAACACCGTTACAGCTGCCCCAAGTCCCATATCTGTGTATGCACTTCCAAGTCCGCCAAAAGCAGTTCTGTAGAAAACTGTGCCGAGGACATCCGTCGACCTGAATGGCCCTGCCTGTACCCCTTCAAGGGCATAGATCATATCAAAAACATTGAAACTGCCTATAAAAAGAAGTATTAATAGTGTCCTAAATGTTGGTACAGTGAGCGGAAAAATTATTTTCCAGGTGACCCTCCAGTTGCTTGCACCATCTATATACGCTGCTTCTATCAATTCTGGGGAAATATTTAAAATTGACGCAAGAATAACCAGTACATAAAATCCCAGATTTCTCCACACATTAACAAGTATAATTGTAGTTAGAGCAAGGTTTGGATCACCAAGCCAGGGTCTTGCAAATGCACCAAGACCTATCGCCTTAAGAAATTGATTCACAAGCCCTATTTGGGGGTGCAAAAACAAATTCCACATAAAACCAACCATTACAAGAGGAATCATATTTGGTATATAAACAACTGTCCTGTAAAACTTCGCCCCTTTTATTTTGCTTGCTATTAACAACGCTATAAGAAATCCCAAACCAAGCTCAAGAGCAGAAACAAGTATAAAAAAGTAAATATTGTGAGAAAGAGCGTTGAAAACCTCTTTCGAAAATCCTCCGGTAAAAAGTTCTTTGAAATTTTTAAGACCTACAAAGGTTTTCTCGCCTACACCTCGCCAGCTATAAAAACTGAGCCTTA
The DNA here is from genome assembly GCF_000017865.1 of Pseudothermotoga lettingae TMO. GTDB lineage: Bacteria > Thermotogota > Thermotogae > Thermotogales > DSM-5069 > Pseudothermotoga_B > Pseudothermotoga_B elfii. The sequence continues at coordinate 434,144 of NC_009828.1, read as the reverse complement.
AACTGTCAAACAGCGGATAAGTAACAAACATGGTATACAACAACATGGCGGGTATAACGAATATCAATATATATCTGAGTTTTACCTTCATTTTCAGCACCTCTCAGAAAGCCCCAGCTTTTGCTGGGGCATAAACTACTTTTTCATCAAAGGTGGATACCATTGAGATATTGCGTCCTGAGCTCTTTTTGAAAGTTCCTCCGGTGTGATCTTACCGGCGTAAAGTTCCTGCATTCCCGGACTCAAAACATCATCGTACAGAGATGGTTTTTGCGTCACAAAAACAGATCCTACCCAGTAAACGTATGGAGATGCGTGGTTGACATAGACATCCATTATTTCTTCAAATAAAGGCTCCTTTGGCAGTGTAGCACCAGATACACCGGGTATGTTCTTCGTAATGTTAGCAAAAATTGTACCAAATTGTGGCGTGGCACAGAATTTGAGAACTTCTATGGCATCCTTTTTGTTTTTGACATTTGAAGTAAGCGTGATGGCACCATCCATATAAACATAGGCATATGGCTTTTGATCTTTTGTGGCTGGTGGGACCATGAAATATCCAACTTGAATGTCAGGATTTAAATTTTTCCAGTTTTGATAACCCCAGATGCCATAAAATACCATTGCCGCCTGTCCAAAAGCAAACGCAGCATCCTGATCTGTTGTGGAATTTGCAAGAAATCCATCCTGATAATACACTTTCAGATCGTTCAGTTTTTTGTTCAAATCGGTGAATTTAGGATCAAGAAAATTTGTTTCTCCATCCGTGAGCTTTTTAATCCATTCTGGTCCCAACACACTCACACCGCACATGGCGTGTTGCATGGTCAAAGCCCAGGCTTCTTTTCCGGGAATGAAAAATGGAGTTATACCGTTCTTTTTCAGAACCTTGGCGTTTTCAACCAGTTCGTCCCATGTTTCAGGTTCTTTCAACCCGTATTTTTCATAATATTCTTTGTTATAGAAAATTCCTACAACCTGAACCGCAAATGGGACACCATAGATTTTCCCTTCGTGTGTAACAGATTTCAAAATCGTAGACGAGAAATTGGAAAAATCTACGTAATCATTGAGTGGCAAATAAAGTTTGTTCTCAATCATAGTCTGAGTTCTACCACCTGGAAGTCTCCTGGAATAAACAATATCCGGACCAGTTCCAGTCTGAAGTGCCAGAGCAATTTTGGCATCGTACTCAGTTGGGGCATACGCTGTGAAGTTGATCTTGATATCATATCCGGCTTTTCTGAGTTCTGCTTCGACTTGTTTCCAGACCTCTGCATCCTGACTTCTCCAGCTCCAGATAGTTACTTCTCCTGCCGTAGCCAAAACAGCTACTATCAACAGGAAAATCATAAACAACTTACTTTTCATGCGAACCCCTCCCTTTAAAGGTGTCTAAATGATTATACAATATATCTCAATTTTTTGACATATTTTCTTAATGCACTTCAGAAAAGAACTTTTAAAATGAGCATACAAATATCCATTGCCAGATATACCACTTGAAACTTTTATCGGTTTTCACATTCACTGAAAAATTTTTAAAAACTCAATAATAACATCAAGAATGAAAGGAGGGAGGTATTGCATGAACAGAGTGTTGAGTTTATTAATTTTGTTAACGTGCTTTTTCACAGTTTTCGCTGTCAAAATTGCCGGGATAGTGACTGACGGTGAAAATCATCCCATTGTTGCACAGGTCAGATTTTTGAATCCTGAAAATGGCATACTTCTGACAGATTACACAAACTGGTTTGGAAGGTTTCAGCAAGAATTGCCTGCTGGAAAATACACTATCGAGGTTTGCAAAGGTCCCGAATACGAAATCAAGAGAATTTCAATTGAACTTTCACATGATACAGAAGAAATCCATATCAATCTCAAAAGACTTTACAATCTTGAAAGCATGGGCTGGTTCTCAGGAGATGCACACCTTCACACCATTTACAGCGATGGAAAACAGGATGTCGAAACAGTTGCGAAAGCATGTGTGGCTTGCGGTTTGTCCTGGGCCATTTTGACAGACCACAACACTATCAAAGGTGGAATAGAATGGACAGCTGCCTCAAAATATGGATTGTTACCCATACTCGGCGAAGAAGTAACAACCCCTCTTGGTCACTTCAACGCACTTGGAATAAGCGAGATCGTTAACTGGAAAGTCAATGAAAAACAGGACATAGGAAGAATATTTGCAGATATATCCAAACAATCAGCTATTGCTCAGATAAATCATCCATTCGACATGAAAGATTATTTCGTCGATTGGGATATAAAAGGATATGACGTTATAGAAATCTGGAATGGTGGCTCAGCACCAAATCTCAATGGGATGGGGAACTACGAAGCAAAAATGTACTGGTTCAAAATCCTCAATACTGGCACGCAGATTCACGCGACAGCTAACAGTGACTGCCACGATGTATACAGCAATTACTCTATGCTTGCTTTTTTACCGGTGGATAAGGTTCTCTCGGCAATTGAAAAAGAATTTTCCGAGCCCACAATGAAAAATTACGTCATGGAAAATGAAAGTGCTATGAGAAACTGGGTTAAATACGGACTTTATCCAGGTACACCACGCACTTACGTCAAAGCGACAAAACTTACGCCTTTTGCCGTTTTAAAGGCACTTGCGAGGGGAAATAGTTTCATGACAAATGGTCCGTTGCTACTCATAGAGATAGATGGTAAAGGGCCAGGAGAGATGGTAAGCGCTTTGAATAAAGAATCGCTAAACCTTGACATCAAAGTTTTTTCCAATACTCCCCTGGAAAAAATAACAGTTATCCAGGGCGGAGAGATTGTCCAAGAAATCGATGTAAATGGTCAGAGAGAATGTATTTTATCCAAGGAGATTAATCCCGATAACGGTTCATGGATTGTCGTCGAAGCTTACGGACCTTACCCAGTTTATGCAATCAGTAACCCTATTTATCTTTCAAATTCGTATCAAACCACACGATGAATTGTAAAGTTTTGGCCAAACTCAAAGAGCGATTACGCCTTTCCACGCGGTGAATGGTGATTCTCGCTGATGTTGATGCATCTGAACAATTCGCCACTGTATAAGATGAAAATAAAGTTTATTTTGGGGGCGGCAAGCCCCTTTATTTTTGCAGCAATTGTTTTTCAGTGCTATAATTTCAGCAATAGATATTAGAAATCTCAAAGCAAGAGCATGACACAAGGGGGGATATTTATGCTGAAAAAATTTCTCATTTTGTTGTTTTCAACCATTGCTCTGAAAATTTATGCAGATATGGGAGCAATCCATGCAACAGATGCAGTAATCAATGAAAATTCCCAAAAAGCCATTATTTTTCACAATGGCGATGAAGAAATCCTCATATTAAGCACAGATCTCGTGGCAGATAAAGAAACAATTATCGTGCGTTTTATTCCCTTTCCATCTCAACCACAGGTAGACCTGGCTTTTCCAAAGGTATTTGAAACTGCTTCGGAATTGATTAAAAAGTACAAATTGCAACTCCTTGAGATGAGCAAGGGTGGTTTATCATCTCAAGGAGTTGAGATGCGTTTTCATGAAAGACTCGGAGCCCATGACATAACGATTATTAAAATTAATGACCGGTTTCAATTTCGAGAGTGGGTAAATGATTTTTTCCAAAAGAATGGCATGTCTTACAAAAAAGAGTATCCTGAGATTGAGAAAATAATCGAAGATTACGTAGAAAGAAATATAACTTATTTTGTCTTTGATTTAGTTAAAGTTTCAGAAAATATTCATTTAATAGAACCTATCATGTACAGGTTTAAAAATAGAAAAATTTACTATCCTCTCAAGACTACAAATACATTCAAAAATCAGGGCGAAGTAGATCTGATACTTATCACCCCATGGACTGTTTGTTTTCCATCTCAAACACCATTCGAAGAATATGAAGGTTTTCCAGAATATCCAGCATCAACAAGGGCAACTACGTCGGCAAATATAGCTATCTACGATATAAACAAAATTTATCCAAACGCAGAAAATTTCTTTAAAGACAAGAGAACAATCATTCAGCTCATAAGAATAAGTTATCCCGATAATTACAAATTTAATAATGATTTATTTATTGATCTTTCGAAAACTCTGCCATATGCAGTTGAGCTTGCACCTGATTATGACCCATTTAACAATATTTTTAAAGACGAAGAAGACATCGAAAAAGATATTTTCTCCCGATGGAAAAAGGAAGAATAGCATGTCTTCGTATGGGGTATAATTTTCGTGCCGGGGGTGAAATAGTGTTTGTCAGAGACGTGATGACGACAGATGTTGTGACAATTTCTCCAGATGCGAGTTTTTCCGAAGCTATGGAATTGATAAGAAAACGTGGCGTGAGAAGACTTCCTGTTGTGAAAAATGATAAAGTTGTTGGAATAATTACTGAAAAAGATTTACTGTCAGCCTCTCCATCGCAGGCAACAACACTTGATGTGTGGGAATTAACGAGTTTGCTCGGTAAACTCAAAATCAAGCAGATAATGAAAAAAGATGTTATCCATGTTCACCCAAACACACCTATAGAAGAAGCTGCACGAATCATGACAGATAAAAAGATTGGTTCACTCATTGTGCTTGAGAACGAAAGAATGGTCGGAATAGTCACAGAAACTGACATATTCAAAGTTTTCATAAATATGCTTGGAGCCCGGGAAAATGGTATAAGATATGTTTTCCGAGTTCAAAATGTACCAGGCATTTTGTCAAAAATACTTTATTTAATGTACCAGTGTGGTGGAAACCTAATAGCAGTTACAACTTATGAAAAATCCAGAGATGAGTATAACGTGGTTGTCAAAGTCAGGGATCTGTACAAGCAGGAATTTGAGCGAAAATTTCTTGAAGGCATGCCGTTTGCTTCAATAATAGATGTAAGAGAATGAGAGGGGAAGTCCCCTCTCATTCTACTGGATAATTCTTAATGTCGTGCTGACAGTTACATTTTGCTTGTTGACTTTCAGGTCCATCACTTCTACATAATATCCACCTTTAAGCAAGACAAGCTGGTAGGTACCGTAATCAAGCTCTATTTTCAGTGGCGTGACACCCTTCAAATAACCATTGATGTAAACCATGGCATTGCTTGGTGTGGTGTTTATATTAACAGTCCCTACCTTGACAACAGGTTCAAGAGTAAGATTGACGGTCCTTACTTCGTTTGCATTCACACGTACATTTATAGATGCATCTTCATAATCAGGATAACTTGCAACAATTCTATGGGTTCCAGCTTCAACATCAATCGTCAAGCCATTCGAGCTTGCTACTCCCACATATTTTCCATCTACATAAATTGAAGCATTTACTGGGGTTGTAAAAATATTCAATGTTCCAGTCCTAACAACGGGACTCAGTGTTATATTCACCGTCCTGACTTCATCAGGTTGAACATTAATTGTCAGTGTTGCATCTTCATAATTTGAAAGCCTCGCCGTGATGGTATGAGTACCCGGCTCAACATCGACATTCAAGCCACTTGGCCTGGTTATTCCAACATATTTTCCATCTACATATATCGATGCACCGGAAGGTGTTGTGAAAACATTCAGTTGGGCGGAAATTGGTGAAAGTGTCAGGTTTATATTTTTCGTTTCTCCTGTTGAAACAGAAAAACTTTGCTGGAAAGGTTTGTAACCATCTTTCGTGGCAAGCACCGTATGCTGACCTGGCTGAATCTCTATCTCCAATGGGCTCAAACCAACGTAATTTCCATCTAAGAAAATTTGGGCGCGCGGCGGTGTGGTTGTTATATTGAGCATCGTTTTTCTAACAAAGTTACCTGTTACAACAACAGTCCTGTTTGCTGTAACAAAGAATGTTTCAGTAACAGCATCGTTCTCATAGTAGAAAGTAGCAAAATGCTGGCCTTCATCGAGCTCAACTCGTGCAGGAGTTCTTCCAATGTATTTTCCGTCTACGTACACATAGGCACCGGACGGGTTAGATTCAAGCTGCGCTATACCCGTTCTTGCAGCTTTTCCAACATAAAAGTAGGTGATATCGCTCGCCCATTCACCTGTAAGATATGGCATGATCTGTTTTTGCACATAGTTTTCCGCATCTTCAGACAAAAGCGGGAAAGATTGAGTTGTACCAAGATTTTTGAGCTGTTGAATGATCGGCAGAAAGGTTGTAGAAGCTATTATCTGAATGTACTCTTTGCCTTCCGGCGGAGTTATCTTGAACGAATACAGGTTTGATATGGGAAGTTTATAGGTCACATTCGGTGCAATATAGTTGTTTGAATCATATTTGTTTGGGAACAAAAGCGTTATCTTCCCATCAGTTCTGATATCGTAGATCAAAATATAACAGCTCTTGTTTGCTTTGAAAAAAATGTTCAAAGACTCATTCACTTGATAGACAGAACCTTCAGGCTTGTTGAGCCAGACCTTTACTTCAAGCTCGCTTGGCTTAGGAACAATGATTATATTCTTAAGCTGCATATCTGCAAAACTCATTGCTGCAACTATAAGGGCTAAAACCACCAGTAACGTCTTCCTCATTCATATCCCCCCTTCATGGATATATAACCCGCGCATCTACAACCTTATCATCATCAATTCTAAAGAACGCAAAACCTTTGTTTGTAATATCTGTAATATTCTTTGGAACGCTTCTTAAGTTCTCCCACTCCCCATTTACCTGAACTTTGGTAACTTTATAAACTCCAGTAGAATCAACTTCAAATTCTACAAGAACATAATTTGTGATTGCCTTTGTTTCATTATCTTCACCAATTATCAAATCCCAGCTGGTTCCAAGTAAATCATTGGCTTTTAAATATAAAATCAAAGTGCCACTCAAGCTGACTTTAAGGTTATTTATGGAGTTTTCAATAGTTTCAATAGTTTCAATATCATAATTACCGGCATATTGATTGTCTATATAGACATTCTTATCAGCGACAGGAGACCCGGAAAAAACATCATCTCGATCACCAAACCCAGCTGGCTGACTGTCAAAATCATACCAGAGCATTAGAATATTTTTTCCATCGCACCAAGAGGCAAGATCTTCTAAGTCATCGTCAACAACATTTGCAGTTACTTCTACTACGTTGTGAGCAAAGCTTGATTTTATGGGAATCATAGGGCCACATCCTACCATGGCTAAAACTGCGACTGTTGCTATTGCAAATAACCAAAATTTCACGCCTTTCATTCAACCACCCCCTCGAGTTTTTTAAAAAACATCAGCGGTATGTAAAGCTGTAGATCATCTTTGCGCCTTTTCGATAGACAAAGATTGCTACAAAATCTCCCTGCTTAATCTTTGATACGATGTTATTCCAGTCATTAACAGATTTGATGGTGTTGTTTTTTCCATTCACTGCAATCTGGTATATCACATCTCCTTTTTGAATTTGTGCTGAATTTTTCACCTGTCTTACTATCACACCATCGAGTGAAGCTGGAAGTGAATAACTTTCCCTGTCTGAGTCTGTGATTTCATCTACAACTATACCCAGAAATTCCTGAGCGGCTTGCGCTGTTTCAACTCCTTCTTCGGCTGAGGAGCCAAGGGTAACTGTCAGGTTGATTTCTTTTCCAGATCTGTTTACTAACAGTTTCACAGTATCACCCGGTATGTGGCTGTGGATCAAAGAAACGAGTTCTGCATCTGTTGAAACAGAAACGTTGTCGAATTTCACAATCACGTCGTTTTCTTTCAAACCAGACCTTTCGGCGGGAGAATTTTCAAGCACTTGGACAACCAGCACACCTTGATTGACCTTCAAGCCCATCGCCTTTGCAAGGTTTTCTGTAACGGTCATGACTCTCACACCAAGGTATGCTTTTTGAGTTTTGCCGGTTTCGACAAGCTGGCTTATAAATCTCTTAACTGTGTTGATAGGTATGGCAAAGCCAAGGTTAACTGCTTCTGTCGGGTTGATAATCGCGGTGTTTATTCCTATCACTTGGCCATGGATGTTCAAAAGTGGTCCGCCGCTGTTGCCCGGATTAATGGCCGCATCTGTCTGTATTAAATTTGTGTAATAGCCCGAGCCATCTGGTTTTGGAATGCGCCGCCCTGTTGCACTCACAACACCTATAGTAACAGTGTGCTGAAAACCAAGCGGATTTCCTATTGCTATTGTCCACTCACCTATTTTCAAACTGTCCGAGTCTCCAAATTCCAAAACCGGCAGGTCTCTATCGGGTTTGATTTTCAGAACAGCGATGTCAAGCTCTTCATCACCACCTACGTACTCTGCTTTGTAAGTTGTGCCGTCGAGCAGTGTAATCGTTATATCCTTTGAGCCATCCACAACATGCTCATTTGTGAGTATCAAGCCTTCTTTGTCAAAGATGAAACCAGATCCAAGACTTGTACTTTCCTGAGTGCCACCAAATGGATTGTAACCAAACCAACGTTTGAAAAACTCTTCCATGAATGGATCGAAGTAAGGCGATGTGGTGTACTTGACTGCTTCTACCTTCACTACAGCAGGTGCACACTGCTCAACGACAGCCACTACAGGGCTCTGGTAATCTGGATTCACATAGCCAAAGCTGACCATGCTGGCAACTAACATCAACACAACCAAGAAGAGCTTTTTCATGTGCAACACCTCCTATCAAGACTGTTCTTCAATCCATTCGACTATTTTATTGTTACATTCGTTCATTAGAAAACTATTAAAAAATTCCTCTATGGCTTTTTCCATATCTTCTGGTTTGTTCAGTTTCATAAATTTTTCTCTGAATTCCCTTGCACCCCTCATGCCATGTGTGTAGCCTGCTACAAACTGTCGCATTTTATAAATGGACCTTTCTCCTTCATCCTCGATTTGCATCTTCAGATGTTTTGTGAATGTCTCTTTGATTTCTGTGATTTTTGGAGTTCTTTTCTGAGTGATCTGTGCAAAGATCCATGGCTTTCTCAAAGCTCCGCGGGCTATAAGGGCTGAATTTGCACCAGACATTTCAAGTGCTTTATGAAAATCTTCGGCTTCGAAAATATCTCCACTCACAGCAGTGGAAATGCCATACTGTGAGAGTTTTAAATCCCAAAAAGCCTTGCCACTGTACTTTTGGACAACGGTTCTTCCATGAACCTCTATCCCATCGGCGCCTGCTTTTATGCAGCTGTGTACGATCTGATCCAGAATATTTTTCTCAAAGCCGATTCTTATCTTCACAGTCACGGGTTTTTGAACAGATGATTTGACAGATCCTATGATCTTTTCAAGTCTTTCAAGATCATTGAGCAAAGCTCCACCAGAATTTTTCTTTATCACCTTCTTCACAGGACACGCGGCGTTTATGTCAATCCATGCCGCATAAGGTTCAACGATCTTTGCAGCTTGTGCCAATGTTTTTGGATCGTTTCCAAAGAGTTGAACTGCAACATTTGGCTCGTCTTTTGGAAGCATTCTCTGGACTGTTTTGAAATTTCTAACAACGCTCTCTGCACTTATCATCTCCGTAAATGAAAATTGTGCACCCCAAAAGGTGCAGATCTTTCTAAAGGCTCTGTTTGTGATACCTGCCATGGGAGCAAGTCCGGCAAAACCTGGATATTCAAAGTGAGTAATACTCTATCACCTGCTTTTCTATTTGAGGATGAACCATACCCTTGATCGATTTTCTTTCTTTGATTCTTTTTCTTATATCGCTTGCCGATATCTGGATCAGAGGAGCCTGTAAAAAGATGATGCTATCATATAGCTCTTTAAGTACACTCCTGGTGTGTTCTTCGTATGGTTTGTTGCAATACCTTGGATAGACCACAAAATGACAGTTTTCCAAAAGGTCTCTGTATTTGTGCCAGTTTTGAATATATGACAGAGAATCCTCACCGGTTATGAAATAAGGTTTTGTACGATGAAGCTGACTGAAGTACAAAACAGTATACAGGGAATAAGAAATACCTTGGCGATTTTTTTCATAATCGCTGATCGATATGTGTGGACCGCTAAAGGTTATTTTACACCATTTGAATCTGAGTTCGAAAGGCGCAAGGTCATTCGATTTGTGCGGAGGAATGTATGTCGGAACGATGTACAGTAAATCGAGTTGCAGCATTTCAATGGCATATTGAGATATTATCAAATGTCCTATGTGCGGTGGATTGAAAGAACCACCAAAGATACCTATTTTATTCTTTGTATTCAAAACTGTACTGTCCAATCCATACTGTGTCTCCATCATGAGCCCCCATTTGCTTGAGTTTTTCACTGAGCCCGTTTCTTTCTAAAGTATCAAGAAACCTTTCAAGTGCATCTTTTTGCTCCAGAGAATACCTGCTCAGCCATTTATCTATCTGTTCACCACATATCTCAAATCCATCTTGGGTTTTTTTGATCTCAAAGTCAAATCTCTCTTCGATCTTAGTTCGAATGGGTTTGGGTTTTTCAAAGACTGGAACTGGTTGTTTTTGCAACAGCAACCTACTCTTTCCAACTATCTCAAAGATTTTTTGCTTCAGAATATCTATATTTATTCTCAAAAGCGCAGAAACTGGATAGATCTTTTGGTTGGCGTGTTTTTCAAGGGTTTCTAATCGTTTTTCGAGTTCGTCTTTTTCGAGCAAATCTATTTTGTTTGCAACGATTATTTGAGGTTTTCTTGAAAGCTGTTCGTTGTATTTGCAAAGCTCCTGGACGATCACGTCGTAGTCCTTTATAAAATCCCTGCCTTCAGAACCAGAAATATCTATCACATGAACGAGTACACTGCACCTTTCAATGTGTCTCAGGAAAAGATTTCCAAGCCCAGCACCTTCACTTGCCCTTTCTATCAATCCAGGTATGTCTGCTAAAACAAATTCACTGTTCTCGTCTATTTTCACGACACCAAGATTTGGTACCAAAGTGGTGAATGGATAATCTGCGATTTTTGGTCTTGCGTTGCTCATTGCAGAAATCAAAGACGATTTTCCAACGTTAGGAAAACCGATCAACCCAGCATCTGCGAGCAATTTCAATTCAAGTTCAAGCCATCTTTCTTCTCCTTTATCACCTTTTTCAGCTATACGTGGTGCCCTAAACACGCTCGTGGCAAAGTGTATATTTCCACGCCCGCCTTTTCCACCACGTGCGACACAGACCATCATCCATGATCTATCAAGATCTGCCAGCACTTCACCGGTGTTTGCATCTTTTACAATTGTGCCCACGGGGACGTCTATGACAAGATCTTCTCCACTTTTTCCAGATTGTTTCTTGCCTTTTCCATGTTGACCGTTTTGAGCGATGAACCTTCTTTGGTATTTGAAATTCAGCAGTGTCGACAGGCCGGGGTTTGCACGCAAGATAACAAATCCACCGTCCCCACCATCTCCACCGTCTGGCCCGCCTTTTGGAACGTATTTTTCTCTTCTGAAACTAACCGCTCCATTACCACCATCGCCGGCTTTCACAAATATGGTAACCCTATCAACAAAATCTTCTTTCTGCACCGAAAAACCTCCTCACTGTGTCATTAAATTTTACTACAGTAACATAAAATGGTGAAAATTATTCTATCTTAAACCAGAAAATAAGGCTAACAAAAGAAAAAAGAAGAAAATCGGAGAAATAATTCGATTCATTACCCTCAAAGAAATTATTTTCCCCAAATAGATTAAAAAAGCAAATAAATATCTATATCGATATTTTGATCAACGTTTGATTTCTGGTATCGTTTATGTGACATAAGTGGTTAAACGTTTGCTCATCTTATTAAAAGAGGTGTTTTAGTTTGTTTAAGTTAAAAGACGTGGCAAATTTGACCAATGTTTCCATCTCCACCGTGTCAAAAGTGCTGAATGGTAAAGGGAGAGTTAGCGAGAAGAAACGCCGGGAGATATTGAAGGTGGCAAGGCAACTTGGATACACTCCAAATTACCACGCACGCACGATGGCTCGCAGATCAAGAATTCTCACAATAGGGCTAATTGTACCAGATATAACTAACCCTTTTTTTGCAAAACTTACCAAAGGTGTGGAGAAAACATGCGGTGAGGATGCTTTGATTATACTTATGGATTCGTTCAGGAACCTCGAACGGGAGGAAAAATTGATCAAGAATGCACGATTTTTTGGCATTGATGGAATAATTATTGGAAATTCTCGTGTTAATGATGAACTGGTTTTGGAAGTTTCTAAATACATACCTGTTGTTGTTTTTGACAAGGATTACGAATGCGAAAACGTTGTCTCAATCGTTCTGGATAACTATCATGGTGCATACAGTGCAACAAAACATTTGATCGAAAATGGTTGTACACATGTTGTTCATCTCGGTGGCACACATGAGTTGTTTGTATCTCTGCAAAGGGCAAATGGTTATGAGGCAGCCATGCGAGAAAGTGGCTTTCAACCAAGAATATTTGCAACAGGTTACGATGAAAATAAGGGCTATGAAAATATGAAAAAAATCCTCAAACAAGGAGAAACAGTGGATGGCATTTTTTGTATGAACGACTTAGTCGCAATGGGCGCCATGAAAGCCGTTAAAGAGTTTGGCCTGAACATTCCAAAAGATATTGCAATTGTTGGATTCGATGATGATGAAAATTTATGCGAGATAATATCACCATCTCTTAGCTCTGTTCATCAGCCAGTAGAGGAAATGGGGCAGATATCTGCAAAACTTCTTTTTGAACTTATAAAGAAAGATCTTAAAATAAAACGCTATGTCTTCTCTCCACACCTGGTTATCAGACAATCAAGTCTGAAAGGCAGAGAAAGCCAATGAAGAAAATTCTTGTAACAGCGGCACACAGCGATGATTTAGTTATAGGTATGGGGGGAACATTAAAAAATTTGAGTACATTGGGGCACAAAATCTGGGTTGTATCTGCATGTGGAGATAGGATATCAGGTTTTGAAGATGCAATGCACCACCTTGGTGTAGAAGCTTTGAGCTTTCCTTACAGATATGGAGAAATTGACGAAGAAGAGTTTTCCAGAAAAATTGAGGAGCTCTTCAAAGAACTCAAACCAGATATTGTCTTTACACACTGGCAGAATGAAATACTTTATGATCACGAGCTGGTCGGTCGAATTACTTTAAAGATAGCAAGAAAAGAGGAAAAAGAGGTGTATCTTTTTGAAATCCCCGCATCGAGTTTGAATTTTGATTTTGATATAGCTATCGATATAACAGATTTCTTTGGTCACAAAAAACAGGCCATAGAAATGATGAAAGATGCTTTTGATGAAAAGGTGTTTTTAAAAGAGATAATGCCATCTGTAGTCTATACTCCCGGGTTCAGAGGAATTCAGGTAGGATGTGACTTTGCTGAAGTTTTTAAACATTGTGGTTCGAGATTTCCACTTGCTCCATTTAGAAAAAAGCTCTTGGATATCGCCAGAATTTAACGGGAGGTGTTTTCATTGGCTGAAAAAATAAGATTTGGCGTCATTGGAGCCGGAAAGATATCAGAGGTACTTCATGTTCCAAATATATATAACTGTGAATATGCTGAACTAATCGCTATTTCTGATCCAAATGCCGCAAGACTTGATTTTTTTAAAAGAAAGTTGAACGACCACCGTGTTCATTTTTACACCGATTACATGGAATTACTTGACAAAGAAAATATAGATGCCGTGGTTGTAGCAGTTCCTAACTCTCTGCATGCTGAAGTTGCTCTTCAGGCTCTGAAAAAAGGCAAGCACGTACTCGTAGAAAAACCAATGGCAGCCAATTCCGAGGAAGCTTTGAAAATGGTTAAGCTCGCTGGAGAAAATAAAAAAGTGCTTATGACCAATCATTCGCAAAGATTTTTTCCGCACCACCAGAAAGCAAAAGAAATAGTACAGTCTGGAATACTCGGTGAGATACGCTTAGTTAAAACCATGTTTTCCCATTCAGGGCCCGAAAATTGGTCGCCCACTGCTGGATGGTTTTTTAGAAAAGATTCGGCTATTTTTGGTGCACTTGGGGATCTCGGGGTTCACAAAATAGACCTAATAAGATACATAACAGATTTAGATATCATAAGATGCGTTTCTGTTACAGATACTCTGGAAAAAAAGGCAAATGTCGAGGATATAGCATGCGCCATCTTGAAACTTTCAAACGGAGCACTGGCAACCCTCGATGCAAACTGGATCACTAAAGGTCTTGAGGAAAACTACATAGTTATTTACGGTGAAAAAGGAACGATGAAAGTGGGGCAGACAAATCCTTCAAAAATTGAAATATATCTGGAAAAACCTGTGAAGTTTCACGGAGAAATAAATATGAAACCACTTTTTACCAATGAAGATCCGTATTGGAAATTACCGGTGGTCGATCATTTCACAAAAGTATGCCTTGGCATGGAAAAAGCCATAGTGAAACCGGAAGATGGGTACATAGCCATAAAAATAATTGAAAAAATAGCAGAATCATTCCAAAAGAAAGGGGAAGTAATCATAGATGTCTGAAGCGGTTTTATCCGCAAGAAATATATGCATGGATTTTTCATCAGTCAGAGTTTTGCACAATATAGATGTAGATTTTCAAAAATCGAAGATATACGGTGTGGTAGGGGAAAATGGGGCCGGAAAATCCACGCTGATGCGAGTATTATCCGGATTTCTTAAGCCAGTTGAAGGAGATATCTTTCTCGAGGGAAAGAAAGTATCTTTAGATCCACTCAAGGCAAAAGAATTAGGAATTATATTGATACCTCAGGAGCTCAATCTTGTTGAAAGTTTGAGGGTTTATGAAAACGTATTTTTGGGAAATGAGATAGAACGCGGCTTTCTAATAGACAAAAGAAAAATGATCGAAAAGACAGAGCAGTATATAAAAAAACTGGGACTTAATATTGATCCTGCTTCCTATGTTTCAAAACTTTCACCAGCTCAAAAACAGATGGTTGAAATAATGAAAGCCATCTCGAAGAAAGTTAAAATTTTGATTATGGACGAACCAACTTCATCGCTAACTGACGAAGAGATTTCAAAATTATTTGAGGTTGCACTTGATATGAAAAAATCTGGAATTACAGTTGTCTTTATTTCACACAAATTGAAGGAAGTAAAAAGTATATCAGATGAGCTGATTATTTTAAGAGATGGTAGAAAAGTACATCAATGCGAAACAAAAGAGCTTACTGAAAAACAGATAGCAGAGCTTATGGTTGGCAGAGATCTGGGAAAGATGTACCCAGAAAAACCTGCACCATCTGAACAAATTGCACTTGAGGTGAAAAACATTACAACAAAAGATGAATGTGTCAAAAATGTGAGTTTTAAAGTTTTCAGAGGTGAAATACTCGGTTTCTACGGCCTTGTTGGATCTGGAAGAACAGAACTGATGGAAGCAATTATAGGCCTGAGAAAACATAATGGCAAGATATCAGTTTTCGGTAAAGAAGTAAAAATAGAGAATCCTGAAGAAGCAAAAAAACTTGGTATAGCCTATTTGCCGGAAGACAGGAAGCAATCAGGAATTATATCAATAATGGAAATATTTAAAAACACAACTTTGATGTCTTTGAAGAAATTTTCAAAAATTCTGCTGAACAATCACAAAGAAGTCGAAGCTTTCAAAAAATACCAGGCGAATTTCGATATAAAGGCTCGAAGTCCATGGCAACCAGTGGGTACGTTGAGCGGCGGAAACCAGCAAAAAGTTGTCATATCCAGATTGGTTGAAACCGGGGCAAATATTCTCATTTTTGACGAGCCAACACGCGGTGTGGATGTAAATGCAAAACATCAGATTTACGAAATAATGAGCAATATGATTCGAGAGCTTAAGATTACATTTATTGTTGTTTCCTCTGAATTACCTGAAATAATAGGACTTTGCAATCGAGTCATTGTTATGCGAAACGGGACCGTTGCGGCCACAATTTCCGGAGATGAAATAAATGAAAAAAACCTGATTTACTATGCAACAGGCCTTAAAGGAGGGTGATTTTCATAAAGACCTTGCCAAAATTCAGCTTTTCAAAATATGGAATTATTTTTGTACTCATCGCATTGATGATATTTTCTGGAATATTGAGTCCTGCCTTTCTGAGCAGGAGAAATATACTGAACATATTCTGGCAAACATCTTACGTTGGGATTATAGCAGTCGGAATAACTTTTGTGATGATAGCCGGTGGTATTGATCTGTCGGTTGGTTCTATGGTAGCACTCATGGGGGCTTTTGCAATCACCATGGTCAACAAATTTGGAGATAGCAATTTGTCTGTCGTTTTCTCAATATTTTTGACTTACGTACTTGGTGCAGTCATGGGTTTTGGAGTAGGTTTGCTCACTACAAAAGGTAAAATTCCTGCTTTTGTCACAACTCTTGGCGGCATGGCAATATACAGATCCTTAGTGTTGAATTTCGCAAATGGCGGAGTTTATATGAGCATGTCGCAGAAGTACTCAAGCATCGGTATGAAACACATACTTGGATTGCCCCTCACAATGATTATTTTTATAGCTTATACAATATTTGCATACATTCTGCTTGATAAAACCAGATTTGGAAGATATGTTTATGCAGTAGGAGCAAATGAAACAGCGGCCATTTATTCAGCCATAAAAGTAGATTGGGTGAGAACCATGACATATGTGATTAGTGGTATATCAGTGGTGACTTCGGCTGTTTTGCTGTCTTCCATGATGGGTTCTGTCAGTTCATCGTCAACCGGCAATAACTTTGAGCTTGATGCAATAGCCGCTGCTGTTATAGGAGGAACAAGCCTTAGCGGAGGAAAGGGAAATGTTATCGGTACATTTTTTGGTGCACTTATTCTTGGCGTTATAAACAACATGCTTGTTATGTTAAACGTAGCCGTTTACCTTCAGGGTATGGTTAAAGGATTGATAATCATAGGTGCAGTACTTCTTCAAAATCTTAAAAAACAATAAAAGCCCGATAGGGCAATTTAGAGGGAGGTGTTTTCATGAAAAAAGTTCTGATTTTCCTGCTTTTGATTGTCACAATTCTCAGTTTTGCGAAATTCAGAGTAGGGGTTGCAATTCCAGCAGCGGACCACGGTTGGACAGGCGGCATGGTCTGGTGGGCTCAATATGCAATCAAACAGTATGCAAACGACCCAGACGTTGAATTCTACCTTGTAACCGCGAAAGAACCAAGTGAGCAAATTGCTCAGGTACAGGCCCTTTTAGCAAAAGGAATAGACGCTCTTGTGATTAACCCATACGAATCAGCTCCGTTAACTCCCATATGCGTTCAGGCGTTCAGAGATGGTATCTTCACAATAATTGTTGATAGGGGAATTAACTCTGAAGAGTATAACGTCTATATTGCTGGAGATAACTATATGTATGGATATTTAGCCGGCAAATACATTGCTGAAAAACTTGGAGGAAAAGGTAATGTAGTGGTTATCGAAGGTATCCCATCGACGATAAACACGGAGAGAGTCGAAGCTTTCAAGAAAGCACTTGAACCATATCCAAATGTTAAAATCATAGCTCAGCAACCAGGATACTGGAGCAGAGAAAAAGCGTTTGAAATCATGCAAACTTTGCTCACAAAATTTCCGAATATAGACGCAGTCTGGACTGGAGATGACGATATGCTTCACGGTGTCTTACTCGCCTTAAAGCAAGCAGGAAGAGACAAAAATATCGTCCTTGTTGGTGGAGCATGTGAGAAGAACATTGTTAAGATGATCATGGATGGTCATCCGTTAATCGGAGTAGATTTTACTTATCCACCCAATATGATATCTACGGCAATTAATCTTGCCGTTATGGCCCTCAAAGGGGAACATCTGAACGGATTCTACCAGAGAGGTATTCCAAGAAAAATCATCCTCTCAACCGAAACTGTCACAAAAGAAAATGCCAAAGATTACTACTTCCCAGAATCTGTTTTCTAAACAAATTTTCAGAAAGGGTCGGGCAAATGCCTGACCCTATGTTTCAAGGAGGTCAAATTATGAAAATAGGTTTTTTAACAGTTGCTCTTGGAAATACCAGCATTGAAGAGATTGTCAAATGGGCTTCAAAAGAAGGCTTTGAGGCACTTGAGGTAGCCACCTGGCCTTTGGTAAATGAAAGGGATTTTTCTTCAACAACTATTGATGTCGACCAGCTCGATAAATCAAAAATAGATCGCATAAAAGCTCTTTTTGAAAAAAACAGCATGATCATATCATCCTTAGCGTACTATGATAACAATTTAGATGCAAATCTGGAAAAACGAAAAAAAATAAATGAACACCTGAGAAAAGTTATCGATGCTGCCAGTCTGCTCGGAGTAGAATTAGTCGGCACATTTATTGGAAGAGATATAACCAAATCTGTTGAGCAAAATTTAGAAGAATTTGAGAAAGTTTTCAAACCACTGATAACTTACGCTGAGAGCAAAAATGTAAAACTTATGATAGAAAACTGTCCTATGGTAGGTTGGCAAGAACACGAAAAAGTAGGTAATATATTTTATTCACCACAGCTATGGAGAGAGATTTTCAGAATAACACCAGCTTCCTTTGGATTGAATTACGATCCGTCCCATCTATTCTGGCTTGGTATCGATTATATCAAAGTAATTGAGGAATTCAGTGAAAGAATCTTTCATGTGCATGCAAAAGATGTTGAAATAAATAGGCAAACTTTATATGAACAGGGCATCTTTGGTTACTATGGAACAAACCTTCATGGAAAAAGCTGGTGGATTTACAGATTACCAGGTTTAGGAGAAATAAATTGGGAAGCTCTCTCAAAAACATTGAGAAAAGCAGGATATGATTTTGTCATAAGCATTGAACATGAAGACCCTGTTTGGGCTGGTGAAACTGAGAGATCAAAAATAGGACTAAGGATGGGTCATGAATTCCTCAGAAAATTATTTTAGACCATAAAAGAAAGATTTGCAGATCCTAACAATTTAAATCAAAAGAAATCTTATTGTTACGATATTAGCTTAGGTTAAGTTCTGTTAACAGCTATTTAAGCCATAAAGAAAATGAAAATTGTCCTATTTTGTCTTAAGGAGCTGCTTTTTGTTAGAAGTTAGTTTTTTGCAAATCGTATATTATATATTGGGCAAGCTTGCACGGCAGATCTGTCTGAAATTATCCCCTCGTAAATTGGGATAGGTCTAATTCCACAGAAACTTCGTATTTTTCTACAATTCTGACAATTACCAATGTATACATGTGTATATATTGACAATATGCACATAGATGCTAAAATTATATATGAAAAAATAACAGGAGGAGATAGCATGGTTATAGCAATTCCAGCACTGGATAACAATGGTCTGAAATCAAGAATCTCTGAACATTTCGGAAGAGCGCCTTATTTTGCAATTGTTGAGCTTACTGATGAAAAAATTGATGTGAAGCACATTGCAAACACAGGGGAACATTTTCATGGTGGTTCAAGAGCTATAGATGTCGTGATAAATCATAACGCATCTGTTGTTATCGCTCACAGTATGGGGCAGAAGGCACTTGATAATTTGCACCAGGCAGGAATCACGGTTCTGAAAACTATTGCAAAAACTGTTGAAGAAGCTGTTTTTGAATATAAGCAAGGTAAACTTCCAGAGATGACAGAAGGTCATGTTCATTGAAAGGAGAAAATTGATGAGAGGTAGAAGAGGTAGAGGATGCGGTGGACAGTTTCTATTTTCAGGAGAGATGCTGATTCCTTCAATACTAATAATCCTTAAAAAGAAATCAATTCACGGCTATTCATTGATTGAAGATTTAGAGTCTATAGGCATAGATACAAGCTTATTACACCCCAGCATCGTATACAGGACTTTAAGAATGATGGAAATGCACGGGCTGGTAGCCTCTGACTGGAATACTGAAGGAACCGGACCGGCCCGAAGAATTTATACCATTACTGATACAGGCAAAGGTTTTTTAAGAGAATGGTGTCTGAAAGCTAAGCGAGATATAGAAATGATGGAAAAATTAATAAAAGAAGCAGAGGGAGGTGAATAAAATGTATGGATACGTAAGAGGATATGGCTTCAGAGGATTTTCTCCAGCTTGGCCTTACGTGGGAAGAGGCCGAGGAGGACTTCCCAGGTGCTGGTATCCAGGTTTTTCACCGTCTTTATCATTGACAAGAGATCAAGAACTGAATTTTTTAAAAACTCAGGCAGAGCTTCTGAAAGATCAGTTGAGCCAGATTGAATCAAGAATCAACGAATTGCAAACAAAATGAATAATTTCAAATATGGAATCCTCGAGCGGGCTTCAGCCCGCTTTTTTCTTTCCAGATTCCGGATTTTTTGAGTATAATTGTTTTAAACCGAATGGGGAGATCGGTGTGTTTTTTGTTGACAGAATGCTGGGAAAGCTGGCTAAAAAGTTAAGACTGCTTGGCTTTGACACCATGTATATAAACAACATAAAAGAAGAAGCCATTCTTCAGCTATGTCAGCAAACAGGAAGAATTTTGATCACGAGGGATAAAACTTTACACAGAAAAGCAATCAAAAAAGGTTTGAAAAGTTTCCTGATTAACTCTGAAATGTGGCGAGATCAGTTAGTGGAATTATCAAAAGTTTTTGATTTGAGAAAAAAAGATAAAATAATGATGAGATGCAGTTTATGCAATGTTGATCTTGTCATATCAAGCAACGAGCAGATAAGAAAAAAGGTTCCGCTTTATGTCCAGGAGACACAAGATGTTTTTTATACCTGTCCAATTTGCGGGAGAGTTTACTGGGAAGGAACACACGTGCAGCATATTTTTGAAGAATTCAGGAGGTTGGGATTCTGAAAGTATTTGGCCTGGTTGCTGATTTTTTTCAGAAAGGACATAAGACAGGTGCTATGTCTCAAATAGCCCAGATAATCTGTTCTCAGGCTAATGCCGAGCATTGCGATTTGTTTATTTACGAAAGCCAAAAAGATCATTTCAGATTGGTCGGGACAACCCATCAGCATGAAAAAATCGGAGTATTGAAAATAAATTCAAACACCTTGATGAATGATTCGCATACAATAAAACTCGAATACAACGGTAAGCTTACAGGGGCTATAGCGCTGAGAAATCCAAAAAATTTACCAGCAATTGACAATCTTCTTGAGGAGCTTGCTTTTTCCCTGTGGTGGCTTGATAGATTCACAGAGCTTGAAAATACCGCAGAAAGATACCACAACATGAGTCAGCTGACAGATGCTTTTTATAGCTACGATGATCAGGATGAGTTGAAAAAAGAAATGGTCAAGGTAGTGGCAAAAATTCTGAGAGCTGATATGGTACTCTTTCTCGAGAAGATCTCTGAAAATTATGTTTTTACAGCTGGATTTGGCATCGATAGAAATCAACTTTTGGTAGAAAGTATTCCACAATCTCATCCGTTCATATCAAAGATAGAAAAATCAGACAGTGGAATATTAAACATAAAAACGCAGATAGATTTTGCAAGCATTCCTGTGAAATCATTGATAGCTGTGCCTCTCAGGTTGCAAGACAGAATTCTGGGAGTTCTGATCGCTATTAACAAAATATCAGAAGAAGGCTACAGAACCAGATACAGTTTTGACGAATTTGACCTCTCAACGTTGCATGAAGTAGCGAGGCGTATTTCACTCGCTTATACAAGGCTCGAGTATCAAAATAATCTCAAGAAAGAAATTGAGAAGCTCAAGAACTATACAAAGCGTTACGAGGATTTGATCAAACAACAGCAACTTTATCTGAAAAAAATGGATCTGGTTCACAATATAAGCAATGCTATGAGGGCAAGTTACGATCCCAATAATGTATACAAAATCCTTCTTCTGGGATTGACTTCGGGAAGGGGTCTTGGTTTCAACAGAGCTTTATTACTTTTACGTGATAGAAAGACAGAAACCCTGTTCGGAAAAATCTGGTTAGGCCCATCCAGTGAGGAAGATATAACAAAAATATGGAGAGAAGCTGAAAGAAGAGCGATGAGTTACGGCGATTTTTCTCAATACCTGCGAGAAGAGGCGCTTATGCTTGATATTTCTAATGGACTTACGAAAAAAATAGAGGGAAAAATGTTTCATTACAAAGATCACCCGGTGTTTGAAAGAGTGGTTCTGAGAAGAAAACTGATCCATATAACCCCGCCACTTGCAAAAAGTATGGGAGAAGCCGTTAAAGATCTAACCAATCTCCTGGAGACAGAGGAATTCGCTGTTGTCCCATTGATAGGAAAGTGGGATACCATAGGTGTACTCATACTGGACAACAAATTCACAGGAAATCCAATTTCCGAAATCGACACAGAAGTTCTGAAAATTATAGCAGATAGTGCAGGATTAACGATAGAAAATGCGACAAATTACGAAGAGCTGAGGAAAAAAACAGAAAGCCTTGAACAACAAAAAAATATGATAGATTATCTAAGAAAGTTTAGCGAGAGCATTCTTCAAAACCTTACAACTGCCGTCATAGTAATTGATAGGCAAGGAAAGGTTTTAGAATGCAACAAAAGAGTAGAGCAATTGCTTGGATTGCCAAAGGAAAGAGTTATTGGAAGCGCATACACAGATTTTGGTGAGGCATTTCAGGATGTATTTGGTGTTGCAATGAAAGTTTTTGAGCGTGGTGAAACAATTACTCTTTCCAGATATAGAATAGAAACTGCAAATGGGGAGAGGTTTTTCGATACAAAATATTCTCCCTTATGGGATATAGCAGGTTCATCAATGAACGGTGTTATTGTAACGCTTGAAGATGTTACCGACCAGTACTTGCTCGAACAGGAAAGAAAAGACAAAGAAAAATTAGCACTGTTGGGAGAAATGTCAGCAAGAGTTGCGCATGAATTACGAAATCCAATAACCGTTATAGGAGGTTTCCTTAACAGATTGAAGAAAAACATTTCAGATCCACAGGCAAGAGAACGATACCTCAACATACTGAGTAACGAAGTGGACAATTTGCAGAATATAGTTTCAGAAATACTTGAATTCAGCAGAAGCGCAAGAAATATAGATGAAAGCAAATTTCAAATAAATGAATTGATAGAGGAAGTAGCATTTTTTATGCAAGAAAAAGCTGCCAGAAATAAAATCAACCTTGAATTTATGCTCTCGCCTTTGCAAGAAGTAGTGGCTGATAGAAACAGAATAAAGAGAGTTTTGATAAATCTTGTTCAAAATGCCATAGAAGCGACACCGCAAGGTGGTAGGATTATCTTAAAAAGTCAACAGGACCAGGATAGAGTACTGGTTTCCGTTTTTAACACAGGAGAGCCTATATCTGAAGAAAATCTGAGAAAAATCTTTGTGCCTTTCTACACAACGAAAACTTACGGAACAGGCCTCGGCCTCCCCATATGCAAGAAAATAATAGAAGATGAGCACGGGGGGCGCATATGGGCGGAATCGAAGCCAGAGGGAACTGAGTTTAAATTTGAAATCCCAATAAAAAGGGAGGGCGAATGATGAAAGAAGCTAAAATCCTTGTCGTTGATGATGAGCAAAATTTGAGATTGCTCATAAGTGAAGAACTTGAGGAACTTGGTTACAAAGTGGAAACTGTTTCAAATGCAGAAGAAGCGCTGAAAAGGATCGAATCAGATGATTTTGATCTCGCCACAATTGATATCGAAATGCCAGGAATGAATGGCATAGAACTCGCTGGCATTCTGAGACAAAAATATCCTGCACTAAGAATAATTCTTTTGACTGCTTATTCGCATTATAAATATGACCTTGCTTCGTGGGCTGCGGATGCATACGTGGTCAAATCAACTGATCTGACTGAATTGAAAGAAACAGTCAAGAAACTTCTGCAAATGTGAGGAGGTGCTTGTTTTGGATTACAGATCCACTCTCAATCTTCCCGGTACTGAGTTCTCAATGCGCGCTAATTTGGTGGAAAAAGAACCGCGTATACTTGAAAAATGGCAAAAAATGAATATTTATGATTATCTGCTAAAACACAGAGAGAATAACCCAACCTTCGTCCTTCACGATGGTCCACCTTATGCAAATGGCGATATTCACATAGGCACTGCTATGAACAAGATACTGAAAGATATAGTTGTGAGATACAAAACACTTCGCGGATTTAAATCGCCTTATGTACCCGGATGGGATACGCACGGTTTACCAATAGAGCACAAAGTTACGACAATGCTTGGAGAAAAGGCGAGATCTATGTCTCAAACAGAATTGAGAAAAGCTTGTGAAGAATTTGCAAAACAACAGATAGAAATGCAAAAGAAACAGTTTCAAAGACTTGGCGTTATAGGTGACTGGGAAAATTATTATGCGACTTTGAACCCTGAATATGAGTATAAAATCTATGAAATTTTTGCAAAGCTGGTGGAGGATGGCTATGTTTACAGAGCGCTTAAACCGGTTCTCTGGTGTAATAATTGCGGTACAGCCCTTGCACAGGCGGAAATAGAATATCACGACCACGATTCACCATCTATTTATGTCAAATTTAAAATGGAGAACTCAGAAAATGAATACATAATCATCTGGACAACTACCCCATGGACCCTGCCGGGAAATACCGGAATAGCCGTCCATCCAGATCAACAATATGTGAAAATAGAAGTAGGAAGCGAAATCTGGATCCTTGCTGAGAAATTATTGAAAATGGCCATGCAGGAAATTGGTATAGATGAGTACAGGATTCTTGAAAAATTCAAAGGGCATTTCCTTGAAGGAAAACAGGCTGTTCATCCAATATTTGATAGAAAATCTCGCATAATCACAGCCGATTTCGTAGACATGGAAACAGGCACTGGTTGCGTGCACATTGCACCGGGACATGGTGAGGAAGATTACGAATTCGGCCATCTCGTGAATGGTTTAGCCGTTATTTCCCCAGTTGATGAAAAAGGCTATTTCACAGAGGAAGCCGGAAAATATTCTGGCATGCATATTGAAAAAGCAAACAAACAGATAATAGAAGATTTAAAAAACAATGGCTCTCTTCTTAAGGAATCAACCATCAAGCATTCTTACCCGCACTGCTGGAGATGCAAGAAACCTGTTATATTCAGGGCAACAGAGCAATGGTTTATATCTGTTGAAAAAAACAACCTGAGGCAAAGGGTCCTTGAAAATATACAGAATGTGGCATGGATACCAGCCTGGGGAAAAAATAGAATAAGTGCTATGGTGGAAGAAAGACCAGATTGGTGCATTTCGAGGCAACGCGCCTGGGGGACACCTATTCCGGCTTTCAGGTGCAGCAAGTGTAGCGAGGTTGTTCTTGATGCAAGATTGATCAGGCATTTTGCCGAAATAGTTAAAAAAATGGGAACAAATGCCTGGTTTGAACTCAGTGAAAAACAACTCCTGCCCGATGGATATGTGTGCCCACATTGCGGTTCGGAGGATCTTGTTAAAATGAACGATACTCTTGACGTATGGATTGATTCCGGTTCTTCTTTCGAGGCAGTTTTAACCACAAGACCGGAATTAACATTTCCCGCAGACATGTATCTTGAGGGAAGCGACCAGCACAGAGGCTGGTTTAATTCGTCACTGGTCCTTTCTGTCATAACACACGATAAACCTCCGTATAAAACTGTTCTAACGCATGGATTCATAAAAGATGCAGAAGGAAAGAAGATGAGTAAATCTCTCGGAAATGTTGTCGATCCTCTTGAAGTATGCTCTAAATACGGTGCAGATGTACTCAGATTGTGGCTTGCAAGCAGTGACTATTTCAACGATATCAGAATATCCAAAAATATAATTTTCCAGCAGGTCGAGGTTTATAAAAAAATAAGAAACACTATAAGATACCTTCTGGGAAACCTTCAGGATTTTTCAGTAACAGATTCTATCGGATTCCAAAAGATGCTTCCGGTAGATAGATGGGCACTTGGAAGACTTCAGCAAATAATAAAATCTGTAACAGAGGCATACGAAAGTTATGAGTTTTCCAAAGCATATAACATACTGGTGAAGTATTGCTCTGTAGAACTAAGCGCTATCTATCTGGATATCGTGAAAGATAGACTATACGTCGAAGGAAAGCACTCTTTAAAAAGAAGATCGGCTCAAACAGTTTTATATAATATTCTAAAATCACTGCTTGTCATGTTCTCGCCAATTCTTGCCTTCACGTGCGAAGAGGCTTACGAGTTTCTAAACTTTGGTGAGAAAAAATATCAAACTGTAATGGCTGAAAATTGGCCTGAATATAAAGAGGAATACATAGACACCAATCTGATGAATGATTTTGAAGAACTTCTCCAATTGAGGGATCTCGTTTTGAAAGCACTTGAAGAATCCAGGCAGAATGGTTTGATAGGTCATTCACTCGATGCAAAGGTTGCTATCAAAACCGGCTCTAAGAAAACCCTTGATTTACTCAAAAAATATTCGGCATACCTGGAAGAATTCTTCATAGTCTCCAAAGTAGAAATTTGCAACTCTGACGAAAATCTACACATTGAAGTTGAACATGCCGAAGGTGAGAAATGTGAGCGCTGCTGGAAATATGATCCGCTGACCAATTCAGATTCGGAGTTTCCCAATATCTGCCCAAGATGCATGGCTGTTCTTAAAGAAAAAAGGTGATTGTATGATAGAGATATCGGCTCTCGTGGCAGATGCATTCAGCAAAAAGGCGTCGGATATCCACCTTTCGGTGGATATGCCGCCTATTTATAGAATAAACGGTCTTCTTGTTGAGCAAAAAAATTTTGGCATCATGGGTGAAAGTGATCTGGTTATGTCGCTTAAAAAATTGTTCGACCAGATAGGAATGACGAACAATCTGGAGAAAAAAGAAATAGATTTTGCGTTCAGTGTTGGTGAACAAGTAAGGGTGAGAGGAAATCTGTATTACGAACGCAGAAAACCTGCTCTGGCTTTAAGACTGATTACCAGAAAAATAAGAACTTTCGATGAACTCGGTTTGCCAGATATATTGAAAGAATTTACCGAACGAGATTCAGGTTTGATCCTGGTAGCCGGTCCAACAGGCAGTGGAAAATCTACCACTCTTGCTGCAATGATAGATTATATAAACGAAAATCACCCTTATCATATAATAACTATCGAAGACCCTATAGAGTACATTTTCACAAACAAAAAATCCGTCATTCATCAAAGAGAACTCGGTCAGGACACAAACAGCTTTTACGATGGGTTGAAATATGCTCTCAGACAAGATCCAGATGTCATACTTGTTGGTGAAATGAGAGACCTTGAAACAATGTCTCTTGCACTCACGGCAGCAGAAACAGGCCATTTAGTATTCAGTACTATCCACACAAACAGCGCAGCAAGTGCACCGGAAAGAGTTATAGATGTTTTTCCAGCCCATCAGCAAAAACAAATAGCTCTACAACTTGCCAATACACTTATTGCGATAATTTATCAAAGATTGCTACCAAGAATTGATGGAAAAGGTATGGTGCCTGTGCTCGAGATACTGGTTGGTACACCTGCTGTTAAAAACTTGATACGTGAGAATAAATTACACCAGATAGAATCAATTATGCAGACAAGTTCCAGGCAGGGTATGGTGCTCTTTGATGATGCTCTGTTTAGAGCTTATATGAGCGGATTAATCGATAAAAAACAGGTTTATGAGTATGCCCGGAACCAGCAGGAAATGGGGAAGAAATTAGGATGAAAGACATAATTGAATCAATAATCAAAGATGTTAATAAGAAAACCATCGAGCTTGAACAAAAATTATCCAGCTC
Source organism: Pseudothermotoga lettingae TMO (assembly GCF_000017865.1). Lineage (GTDB taxonomy): Bacteria > Thermotogota > Thermotogae > Thermotogales > DSM-5069 > Pseudothermotoga_B > Pseudothermotoga_B elfii. The sequence continues at coordinate 406,592 of NC_009828.1, read as the reverse complement.
CAATCTGGATATCGAGCAGTTGCGGGAATTTTCTGTTGAATATTCAAGGTTGAAAGAGGCCCTCGAAATATACCAGCAACTCAAACAAGTAGAAGAAGAGATGAATTTCTGGCAAGAAGCAATGAAAGAAGATCCCTCGCTTGAGGAAGATTTTCTGAAAGCCAGAAAGCAATACGAAGATATAATTTCTCAACTAATTTCTCACCTTCTACCTTTTGAAGAACATAACAATGTCATATTTGAGATCAGAGCCGGCACAGGAGGAGAAGAAGCTGCCCTTTTTGCTGCTGACCTTTATCGAATGTATATTCGTTACGCAGAGCGGAAAGGCTGGCAGGTAGAACTGTCAGATTTTCACGATACAGGGCTTGGCGGTTTCAAAGAAATCGTTTTCTTTGTTAAAGGAAAATCTGCTTACAAATATTTGAAATATGAAAGTGGTGTTCACAGAGTCCAGAGGGTGCCTGTCACCGAATCTTCAGGCAGAATACATACATCAACAGCCACTGTTGCTGTGTTACCAGAGGTGTCAGATGTTGAAATTCATATTGACCCGAAAGACTTAAAAATAGATACTTTCAAGGCTTCAGGACACGGTGGACAGTATGTCAACAAAACAGAATCGGCTGTGAGGATAACACATCTCCCAACAGGCATAATTGTTTCCTGCCAAAGTGAAAGATCACAGCATCAGAACCGTGAGCGTGCACTTGTCATTTTGCGAGCAAAACTTTATGAAATCGAGCAAGAAAAGATCAACTCACAACTCTCTAATCAGAGAAAAAACCAGATCGGCTCAGCAGAGAGAAGCGAGAAAATCAGAACATACAATTTTCCTCAAAACAGAGTAACAGACCATAGAATAAACTACACAACATACAGATTGCAGGAAATACTTGATGGGGATCTTGATGAACTAATAATGAAACTTTTTGAAAGTGAATTAATAAAGCTGACCAGAAACTGATTTACTGATAAGCGTTCTGAGCAAGCCGCTCATAAATTGTTCTGACAAGTGACTTCAGATTATCTTTTGCCACCTGCTTTGAATATTCGTAAAAAAGCATATTTGTGAACCATTCCTGTGCAGGGGTTCTTGGTATAAGGTCGGATTTTGGGATAGAATCGTACATTTTTTTGAATACTTCGTAAAAAAGGCTACCAGCGAATTCTGAACAGGCATTGTAGAGTTTGTCCGTTCTGACACTATCAACGCTTTGAACAAGCATCACATCACCACCAGGTCTGCGAGCAATACGCCTGCACTGTGCATTGTTTGAAGTATAGCTATTATGTCTTGTGGGGTTGCTCCAAGATTTTTCAAAGCTGAGACAAGCGATGAAACAGTTGCGTCAACTTCCTCGGAGGATTCCACTTTGCCGTTTTTCACTGTAATATTAAAAACACCATAAGATAGAGTAAAGTCAAGAATTTTAACATTTCCACCGAAAACAACTGTGCCCGTTTTTTCATTCACCACCACTCTTGCTGGTTGATCAACAGAAACTTCTACTTCTTCCACAAGAGATAGAAAGGTAACTATATCATCTTCAAAAGCAGAAGGAACTTCTATTTTTATAGAAGAGGCATCCACGGCTTTCGCAATTTTTCTTTCGAAAGTTGTATTGATAGCCTGGGCAACGCGGGCCGATGTTGTGAAATCCGGCTTTTTCAACAGTATTGTTACACTGTTCGACTGAACAAATTCAAATGGGATTTCTTTTTCCACAATGGCACCGTTGGGTATATACCCAACTATTCTGTATTTGTTCTGCAGATTAGCCGACACTTTAACATCAAAGCCCCCTACACTTACATTTCCCTGCGCCACGGCATATACATTTCCATCTGCACCATAAAGCGGTGTCTGAACCAGAAAACCTCCTTCAAGAGACTTGGCATCACCTATAGAGGCAACAGACACATCAAGTCTCATTCCTTCTTTGTAAAACGGTGGAATATCTGCGAAAACCATAACAAGAGCGCTATTTTTCGTTTTCAAGCTGTCCGAATCTATGCTGACATTAAAGGCTTTTGCCATATTGGCGAGCAGTGTAGAGTTTACCTGACCAGAATCACCTGTTCCATTTAAGCCAACAACTACTCCTATTCCAAAAAGCTGATTATCGCGGGCTCCTCTGAAATCAGCAATATCTTTTATTCTTACAGAGCCAAAGCCAGTTAGAGCCACAATAATGATTATAAATATGGTGACCTTTCGCACTGTCTCACCTCACAAAAACCATTTTGCAATTGCTGATAACAAATAATCAAGCCACGATTGCTGATCCGGGTTCTGCCGAAAAACCAGTTCTCCATTAACCCATATTTGACAGTTTGCAATATTTGAAGAATCAACTGTATTGTTGTGTGAAATATCATCAGGTCTAACAGTGCCCCGTATGATTATCTCGCTCAGCTGTTCACCCACTTTCAATTTTTTGTTCCCCTCAACAACCAGATTACCATTTTGGATATCTACCACCACTGCCGATATAGTTAAAACAACTGTTGAGCTCAGTTGAGCGGATCTCTGCTGCTGAGAGTTGTTGTTTATAGGTATGAACTGAGAGAGATCAAATTGCGTGATGTTTTTTACAGCACCTGTAAACAGATTCACAAGAGCATTTTCAAAAGCGTCATTTGAGCTGGAAGAATTTATTTGAGGTGTTTCTTTGACCACGATTGTTACTATGTCACCAACTTTGCTCGCTTTTCTATCAGCTATTATGTTTTTAAACTGCGCGGATGAAGAGTTGTTCCACAACGACGTAGGAAAAACAAAAGTTGTATATAAAGCGAAGACAATCACAATTATTAAGGATTTTTTCACACTCTCAGCCTCCAGAAATGAGAATTGTATAATCTGATCTCAAAATTCCTTGAATCAGAAATCCAGTATCAACATTTCTCGCTTTAACGATCTCTCCAAAATTTCCATCATGCAAAACTCTCACAAGTGCTGTAGCCAGAACCGAACCTGTTTCGAAAACTGCTAAGAGAACCTGCCCGGCCCTCACATCTGGCGCCTTGACAAGGTAGAATAGGTCTATTGGCTCTCCTTCACGGAACATTTTCCTGCTCACTTTTCCCGCGACAACCTCAAGATTGTTCGTAAAATTTCCCTTCTTTCCAAATACATCAAACTCGACCAGCTCCACATCTTCTCTTTTAATAATCTCTCCACTTTTAATAGTTCTGCGTGCAATTAAAATCTTCCTTGGCTGTGAAATAAGTGCCGACGCCTGAACATAACCGGCAAAAGATCGATTATTGTAGAACTTGATCAGAATATTTGTTTTATTGCCATTGAAGTTGCACGAAAGAATCTCGAATCTGTCAGCTGAGGGAATCGATTGTTTGAATTGAAGGTCTGTTACGGTTGCAGTTTCGCTGATCTGAGAAAGTACAAAATCAATTATGGCACTTTGCACATCTGTTTCAAAAACGGCAAAAGCGCTTACGGAAATCAGGCAAAAAGCAAAAATTCTCCACATTTTTCCATCCTCACTCAAAATTCAAAGAAAGGATGGATCATCGTTTCAACGTGGATACCGTTTGCAGCATATTGTCAGCTGTTTGAATTGCCCGGGCATTAAGTTCATAAGCTCTCTGGGCAGTTATCATATCCACCATTTCCTTCACAACATCAACGTTAGCTTTTTCAAGATATCCTTGCTGCAACGCGCCAAAACCATCTTGATTTGGTGTCCCTTCGATGGGTTCGCCCGACGCCGTGGTCTCCAGGTATAAGTTATCTCCCACTGCTTTCAAGCCAGATGGGTTTACAAACCTGACAAGCGTGATGGTTCCAAGATTCTGAACTGTACCATCTTGCATTTCTGCCGAAAAAATACCATCTGGAGATATGTTAATGGCAACGGCATCAGCCGGTACAACAATATTCGGTATCAGAGCCAGACCGTTCGATGTAACTACTCTTCCTTCGCTGTCGACTTTGAATGTACCATCCCTTGTATAAGCAGTTCTACCATCCTGCAACTGCACTTGAAAAAAACCATCTCCAGTAATCGCCACATCCAGTGCGTTACCTGTATATTCCATATTGCCAAGTGAAAATATCTTGGTGGTGGCACTGAGTCTTGTGCCATGCCCAAAATATATTCCTGTTGGTATAGTAGAATTCACCGCGGTGGGAGTACCTGCGTTTTTGTAATACTGGTAGACGAGGTCTTGAAATTCAGCTCTAACTTTTTTGTAACCAGTCGTATCAACATTGGCAAGGTTATTTGAAATTGTGTCAAGTTTGTACTGTTGTGCCCACATTCCTGTTGCTGCAGAATAAAGTGAAACCATCATTTTCAATAGCACCTCCCATTATTTGAGAGAACCAACCTGAGATATTAGTTTTGCCAGAGTTTCATCTGATACTGTGAGAGCTTTTTGAGAAATTTCAAAATGCCTCTGTGCCTCGATTAGGTTTACCATTTCATCTATTGCATTGACATTTGATAATTCAACGTATCCAGATAAAATCCTAAATTCATCTGCAACAACAGGCTGGCCACTTTCTTCCGTTGGTTGAAATAACGTATAACCAATCTTTCTCAATTCACCTGGATCATCGAAATTGTAGATACCCAACCTGGTTATCACGTTACCCACAGGGTCTCTGATATATCCATCGGCATCAACAACATAACTGGATTCAAATCTTATCGGCTGATTGTTCTCATCAAGCACCATAAGCCCATCAGTATTTACCAGATACCCTTCCTCATTTAATTTGAAATTGCCAGCACGGCTGTAATATACCCCATCTTCTCCGAGTAAACTGAAAAATCCTTCTCCATCAATGGCAAAGTCCATTGGATTATCAGTTTTCATGAAAGTTCCCATAGATGAATCTAAGAACACGTCGTCCAGGACCGCACTGTATGTCAAATTTCCAATTGGCTGCCTTCGATCTGGTAGGGCATATATTGCCCTGTCCTGGTATGCTCTAAAGGCAAGTTTATCCCTTTTATACGCAACCGTCTCGACGTTCGCAAGGTTATTTGCAGTTACATCGAGTTTACTCATATCCAGAAGCATACCCATTGCAGCAGTATAAATACCCCTTAACACGCTATCACCTCGAGTATGAAGTAGCAACAACCTTGAGCAAATCTGGATTCTCTAACAGAATACCTGTACCTCTCGCTACAGAAGTTATGGGATCTTCAGCTATTATCGTCTTCACTCCAAGCTCTTCAGATATGAGCAAATCAAGGCCTCTTAACAAAGCTCCACCACCCGTAAGCACAATACCTTGGTTTATTATATCCGCCGCCAGTTCTGGCGGAGTCTTTTCGAGAACCATCTTGATCCTGCTTACTATTGTTTCAACTAAAGGACGCAACGTCTCCATAACATCATCAGAGTTTATCTGATCTGTTCTTGGCAGTCCAGTAACAGCGTCTCTGCCTTTAATCTCTATTTCATATGATTCCATGGAAGAGTGGATTTTTCCTATCCTTATTTTTACCTGTTCTGCGGTAGGCTCTCCTATGACCAGCCCGTACTTCCTTCTTGCAAATCTGACAATAGCCTCATCCATTGCATCTCCTGCAATTTTGATAGAGTCTCCAACCACAACCCCTCCAAGACTTATCACGGCTATGTCGGTTGTACCTCCGCCTATATCTACGACCATACTCCCTTCAGATTTTGTCACATCTATACCTGAACCTATTGCCGCTGCGAGGGGTTCAGAAATCACATGAACCTGACGTGCTCCTGCGTTAAGCGCTGCTTCAAAAACTGCTCTTTTTTCAACACTCGTGGCTTTCGTTGGAATGCCTATAACAAGATCCGGTTTGAAAAAGAAAGATCTTCTCACGGTGCGGTTTATGAATTCTTTGATTACCGCCTCAATAGTTTTGTAGTCTGCTATCACACCATCTTTCATTGGCTTAATGGCTTTGAAATACTCTGGAGTTTTGCCAAGCATTTTCTTGGCCTCTTCGCCTATTGCCACTATCTCCCCTGTTTTTTCAGAAATCGCAACGACAGATGGTTCAAAAATGACAATACCTTTTCCTCTCTGATAAACTATAAAGCTTGCTGTACCAAGGTCTATTCCAAGATCACCTTTCGGCATTTTTAATACCTCCCCGATTATCACATTGGCGTGCCTGGCGGGAGTCGAACCCGCAACCTCTGGATCCGGAGTCCAGCGCTCTATCCGTTTGAGCTACAGGCACAGTAATTTCCCTTCTGGTTTTAGGTAAGCCTTCAATTTGTCGCACATCTTTCCTGCAACGATAATATCAAAAGGTGCAAAGTTTTCCAACTGGTCTGCGTACCTCTCAACATGACAACCAAGCTTGTAGAAAAGATATGCATAATATGGCTCTTCCTGGAGCACTATGCACCGTCTCTTGCAGACAAGTCTTGTATCGGACAGCCCTACAATCAAAATGTTACCTGCCATGTTATTTAATTCATTAACCAGATTATCGCTGACCTTGATCGGTGGAATTATCTCATGAAACTTCATTTTTGAGAACACAAACTTTTCGAATATTTCCGCTGCGCATAATCCATCAATGTTTTCACGATTTTTGAAAATGCTGCTTGTCAGTCTTTCATCGATAAGATAAACCCGTTTTTTAAACCTTCTGTTCAATTTCTCGGCAAATTCGATTGCTTTAAATGTCTGCTGGGAATACCTTCCACTCATAGACAAGGGTAACCCCACTACGAAACAATTAATAAAGGGGATTCTGGAAATCTCAGAAATTACTTTCTTTTTTTCAACGGTCATAATTTTTCTGGCTAATTTCTCGCCTATCGCGAGACCACATCTTGCATCTCCATAATCAACGGCAACAATCATTAAATCACCACATGGACATTTGCCAGAGCTCTGTATATCCCTTTGACTTTTTGTGTCAGCAGTGGTCTGGTAATCTTCGCAAAATACTCTATTTCCAATTCTCTTTCCATCTCTCGTAAAGATTTTTTCGAAAAGTCAATTTTTGTGAGATCTATCATTCCATCCGATATGGCAGCCCCAAGATCATCAAAGATATTTTTAATGATCCTGGCATACGAGAAACTCCCAAAATATCCCTGCCGAACAACATATTCCATAAGCTCGTCCTGACTAACTTTTCGCTCACCTATTTGCAGAATAATTTCCCTCAGAACGCTTCTGGAGGGAAATAGCTCGTTCAATTCATTTTCTCTTTCAACTACATTTTCTTCTGTAAAACACAAATCAAGTAACTGGTCATTGCAATTGTAGGAGATGGCATCCAGAATTTCAAAAAGTGTCAAAGGAGCGTCAAGAATAGCTATTTCTGTTTCCTGGCCAAGTAGCGTGGGTAAACCATCAGTATTTGTGGAGCTGACAAGTTTAACAGGTTTTTTTCTCTTTATATAATTCACGACACCAGCACGATAAGAAGGTTTGAGTGAATGGGAATACATCAATATCTCTTTATTTTTTATGGTCGTCTTAAGTTTTTTATAAAATGACGAGAGTTTTCTCTGGTCTGAGAATAGAAAACAGGATGCATCATTTATTATCAAATCAATTTCATTTGAAGCATCAGTCAAACCGTAACTTGGTTTCAATGACCTCTCATAGGTTACTTCAAAACCAAGTTCATTTGCAAAACTAAGCAATTTTTCCGGATTTTTAACAGTCACAGCGACAAATTTATCACAATTTGATGAAACAAAATCCAAAAATTCTGCTACCTGGCTGTTATTTTGAAACAGAGTAAAAACAGACAGTTCATTTATGAAAAACAGGTCAAATCGTTTCATAACCTCTTCTTTTTCAGCCATAAAATACGACATAGTCATGAACGCGAAATCTTCTGAACCACTTTTGCATAGAGAGTTCAGGTATTCTATTGGCTTTTGAATATGTCTCAAAAGACTCTGGTGAACCTGGGAAGAGATTATATTATTCAGTGAAATCACCGCACATCTGATTTTACTCTTTTCTTTCAACCAGTAATAAAGAGCATTTCTTGTCCTTAAATCAAGAATGAACAGTTTTCCACCTTTAAGTTGTTCAAGTATATGGTTAAGATGTGAGTTTTTTTGAAGTATTTCGATATTTTCAGTTGCCTGGTGTGTATCCTGGTAATCTTTTATTATGGAAAAATCAATAATATTTATGCTGAAAGGATGACGATGATTCCTGATACTGAAAACAATGTCTACTTTGTTGCATTCATAAATTGACTTGTCGAAGGCATGATCTAAACCAAAGCCTATTGCCTCAATTTTAGCACCGTTAACTGTGAAATTCATCTTAACATTTGCGTGATTTTGACCAAAAAATTTGATGGACTCAGCTATCACGTTTCTTGCAACAAAAATCGGCTCATTGTTACCATGGCCAAAGGGCTCCAGTTTTCCTATATCTTTCAATGTTTCTTCATTAATTTGCTCAAGCTGGAGATCCTCATCGATTTCTAACACGTCAGGTACATCTTCAATTGGTATTTCAAAATTTCTTAAAAGTTCAGCGAAATCATCAACGTTGTTTGAATCCAGGCTGAAACCAACAGCGAGGGGATGCCCTCCAAATTCATAAAAATAACTCGATAGTGGCTGAAGCAATTCAATGAGGTTTAGATTCGGTATGCTTCTTGCCGACCCTCTTGCTATACCGTCAGAATTCGATATCACCATAACTGGCTTTCCATACCTGTGAACCAGTCTTGTGGCAACAATCCCTATAACCCCAACGTGCCAGTTATCTCCCTTAACCACAATTATCGGATCTTTATGCAGGCCACGCTCCTCAATTTGCTCTACTGCACGCATGAATATCTCAGATTCTATTTCCTGGCGGGTTGAATTATACTCGAAAAGCAAATTTACAAGCTTCTCAGCAGATGTTTCATCTCGCGAGATCAAAAGTTCAAATGCATCATCTGCTGAATCAAGTCTACCGGCAGCATTTAGTTTTGGTGCAACTCTATAACCAATGTCCCTTGAATCCGGTTCGTTTATACCGAGCCTCTTAAACAGGATTGAAAGACCGGGCTTTCCAGTTCTCTTAAGTTTTTCCAGTCCCGTTTTAACCATAAAACGGTTTTCATCAACCAATTTCACCATATCGGCGATTGTGCCAATCGCCACAAATTCAAGTAAATCGAAAATTTCTTCGATCTGGATATTGAGTTTCTGGGAAATAGCACTGACCACCTTGAAAGCGACACCAACACCCGCAAGATCTTTAAATGGATAATCATCATCTGGACGCTTTGGGTCAACTACTGCAGCGGCGTCTGGTAACTGCTCTCCAACTTCATGATGATCGGTTATCAACACCAGGCAGTTGAATTTCTTTGCAAACTCCACTGCTTCAATTGCAGTTATGCCACAATCTACTGTCAGCACTATTCCTTTGTTGAATTTTTTAAAAAATTGCTCAATAACTGCAGGCTGGATCCCATAACCTTCATCCATTCTCTTTGGAATATAGTAATCTGTAACCCAGCCATACCTGTCTAAAAATTCCTTGTAAACAGCTATACCAGTTATACCATCAGCATCGTAATCACCGTAGATCAGAACAGGTATGTTCTCTTCTCTGGCTTTTAAGAGCAACTCAACGACACGATCCATATCCCTCAACAAAAATGGATCGTGTAGATCAAGAATTGAAGGTTTCAGAAATCTATTCGCAATCTTGGGATCTTCAATACCCCTGTTCACAAGTATTTTCGCAAGAAACAAACTTATACCAGCTTCCTGGCTTAGAAACTCAACCTTCTGCTGGTCAACCTGCTTAATTATCCACCTCACAATCTCCAACTGCCTTTTTATAGTATTACTTATATTAAACCATAAAAATCTACTTTTTTAGAAGAGTATTTTGCTGTGCATAGAAAATATCTTGCAAACTTCTAACAGACAGGGTGGACTTTTTGAGTCTTCTGATAGCAGATACCTCGGCTCTGAAAGCTTCTATTGTGGTTATACAGGGCACTTTGCATTGTATAGCAGCTGTTCTGATTTTATATCCAGCAGTTCTTTCATCATCTGCAAAAGAGTTTTCTGCTTCTCTGTTGATTTCAGCACTCGTCTTACGGTTCGGAGACTGGGTTATAACAATAAATCCTATCTTCCCCTGCCGTATAAGATCAACAACATCTGGTTTCCCTTCTCCAACTTTGAAGACATTTTTAACTGCTATCCCCATTGATCTCAAGATCTTCCCGGTTCCAGCAGTTGCGAATACCTCAAATCCAAGATCATACAAATACGAGACTAAAGGAACAATTTCTCGTTTGTCCCTGTCGTTAACAGTAACAAGCAAAGATTTCGTAGATATGCCATCCGCAGATAACTGTGCCTTTGCAAAAGCTTCAGCAAAATCATCGCCGATTCCCATGACTTCACCTGTAGAACGCATTTCTGGCCCAAGAAGTATATCCACGCCAGAGAATTTGTTAAATGGGATGATTGCTTCCTTTACAGAATAATACTCCGGCCACGGTGTCGGTAGCACACCTGAGCGAGCAGGTTCATATTTCACCAATCTCTCTTTTGTTGAATAAGGCCAGTATCGCAACAAAAGTTGTGACAATTTTTTACCGATAATAGTTTTTGCTGCAATTTTCGCGACAGGTATGCCAATTGCTTTGCTTACAAATGGAATAGTCCTTGAAGCTCTCAAATTTAGTTCAATAACATAAACTTTATCATCTTTCACGGCCAATTGAATATTTGCTGGTCCAATGATTTTAAGGCTTTTTATCAATCTATAAATCAGGTGCTCTATCTTTTCTATCAAATCATCAGATAAACTTACTGGTGGCAGGACACATGCAGAATCGCCTGAATGTATTCCCGCTTTCTCAATTTGTTCCATTAAGCCCGCTATCCAGACATTTTCACCATCAGAGATTACATCGACATCTAATTCCACAGCATTTTCAAGAAATTTATCTATTATCAGGGGGTGATCAGGTGAAATTAGAGATGCATTTGAAATATAACTTAAGAGATCTTTTTTATGATCAACGATGGCCATCGCTCTTCCCCCAAGAACATAACTTGGTCTGATGAGTACTGGAAAACCTATTAATTCTGCAGCTCTCAAAGCTTCTTTGATTGACCTCGCAACTGAAAAAGGAGGAACACTTAAGCCTGATTGTTTAAGAAATTTCGCAAATCTATCTCTGCTTTCTGTAAGATCTATAAGCTCATAATTGGCAGCCAGGATTTTCAAACCTTCTTTTTCCAGAGCTCTCGCTATCCTTAAAGGAGTTTGCCCACCAAACGAGACCACAATTCCATCCGGGTTTTCTATTTTTGCTATCTCAAGGATATCCTCAGTTGTCAGCGGCTCAAAATATAATTTATCCGATATATCGTAATCTGTTGACACAGTTTCAGGATTGGAATTTACCATGATAACTTCATAACCTTCTTCCTGAAAAGCCCATACGGCATGCACATTTGCATAATCAAATTCAATACCCTGGCCAATTCTATTTGGTCCTGATCCCAAAACCATGATCTTTCTTCGTTTTGATGGGATCGTCTCATTTTCCATTCCATTGTATGTTGAATAAAAATAAGGTGTTTTAGCTTCAAATTCAGCAGAGCAAGTATCTACCATCTTGTAGACTGGTGTGACGCCAAGTTTGTGTCTGATCTTTCTTATCTCTTCTTCCTGAACTTTGTAGATCTCTGCCAGCTCTCTGTCAGAAAATCCAAACTCTTTTGCTTTTTTTAACGAGCCGAAGTCTTTAGGTTTTTTCTTGCGAAGAACCTTTTCAAAATTCATTATTTCTTCTATCTCCGTCAAAAACCATTTATTTATAAATGTCAATTCGTGTACTTCATCCACAGACAAGGAGTTTCTGAACGCAGCAAATATGTAAGACATTCTCTCCGAAGTTGGATTGGCAAGATGTTCTCTCATATTACGTAAATCAAGTTTCGGGGCTATATCCAGCTCCAGTGATCTCACAGCCTTTCCAAGTGCTTCTTTAAATGTTCTGCCTATGGACATTACCTCCCCAACTGACTTCATCTGGGTACCCAGCTTCTGTTCGGCACCTGGAAATTTTTCCATCTGGAATCTCGGCATCTTTACAACCACATAATCAATAGACGGTTCAAAAGCCGCCGTTGTTTGCTCCGTTATAGAATTAGGAATCTCATCGAGCCTCAACCCAACCGCAAGTAAAGCCGATATCTTTGCAATCGGATATCCTGTGGCTTTTGAAGCAAGGGCAGATGATCTTGAAACTCTTGGATTCATTTCAATAATGACCAATTTCCCTGTGTACGTATCAACAGCAAACTGTATATTGCACCCACCAGCATCAAACCCTATTGCACTTAACGCTTTACGAGCAGCATTTCTCATGCACTGGTACTCAACATCGGTAAGCGTTTGAGCAGGTGCTACAGTTACCGAGTCTCCAGTATGTATGCCCATGGGGTCAAAATTTTCAATAGAACAGACTACTATGAAATTATCTTCATGATCTTTCATGACTTCAAGCTCATACTCTTTCCAGCCAATCACGGATTTTTCTATCAGCACGGTATGTGCTGGGCTTTCTATTAATCCATTTTCAACAATTGCCTTCAATTCCTGCAAATTATACGCTATTCCCCCTCCGCTGCCTCCAAGCGTAAAACTCGGTCTTATCACCACAGGATAACCGAATTCTCTTACAACATCCATGGCCTCTGTTACACTTGAAACAAGCCTGCTTTCAAGAACTTCCAGACCACAGTTTTTCATTGCCGTTTTAAATTGTTCTCTATCTTCGGCTTTTTCTATAGTATCTGGCTTAACGCCTATAAGCTCAACATCATATTTGCACAAAACACCTTTTTTAAAAAGCTCAACAGCTAAATTCAAGGCTGTCTGCCCACCAAGAGTTGGCAATAAAGCATCTGGACGTTCTTTTTCTATAACAGCTTCCAGAAAATCTATAGTCAATGGTTCTATGTAGACAGCATCAGAAAATTCGGGATCTGTCATTATTGTTGCAGAATTTGAATTAATCACCACAACTCTATACCCCAAAGACTTCAAAGCTTTGATAGCCTGCGCCCCTGAGTAATCAAACTCAGCCGCCTGACCTATAGTTATAGGTCCGGAGCCAATCACAAGTACTTTTTCTATGTCGTCTCTCTTCGGCACAAAATTACCTCCCTGAGATTATGAGCTTGAGAAAATCTTCAAAAAACGATTTCGAATCATGCGGCCCAGGCGATGCCTCGGGATGAAACTGCACAGAAAAGGCTGGATAATCTAAAAGCCTTATTCCCTCCACGGTCATGTCATTCAAAGATAAATGAGTTATCTCAACTCTGCCAAAATCCTCTTTGCTTATACCTATAAGAGTATCCGTATTGATGTTCAAGCTTTTTGGATCAACAGCAAAACCATGATTATGAGTTGTGATTAATACCCTCTTGCTTCTTAAATCTTTCACAGGGTGATTAATCCCCCTGTGGCCAAATTTCATTTTATAAGTCTTTGCACCTATTGCGAGCGCCAGAAGTTGATGCCCCAAGCATATTCCTGCCAGCGGAATTCTTTTCTTCAAAATGTGTTTAATCAGCTCTACTGTTCTGATCAATATTGACGGGTCCCCCGGCCCATTTGAAATCATCACTCCGTCCGGATTCAGTTTTTCAATTTCTTCAAAGCCAATATCGTATGGAACAACTGTTATTGCCACATCAAATTTTTCAAGTTCTCTCAGAATACCTTTTTTACAACCACAGTCAACGATCGCTATCCGGACCTTGCCCTCTTTCTTATAATTCCATACAACTTCCGACGATACTTTGCTTACAAGATCTGTCTTGTTTATCTCTATCACATTCCGTAATTTTTCGCGGAGCGAATCAGGATCCATATTTTCTGTTGAGACAGCACCCATTGCCGTACCTCTGTTTCTTATTTTTTTCGTAAGCGATCGTGTATCAATCCCCTCTATTCCAATTACGCCATTCGTTTTCAAATATTCGCCAAGAGATTTATTTGCCCTCTGGTTGAAATATCTTTGAACTGACCGATAAACCACAAGGCCAGTTACCTTTGCAGAATCAGACTCTGCATCTTCATCATTTATTCCATATATGCCGATTTCTGGATAAGTCATGATAACTATCTGACCTGCATATGAAGGGTCTGTCAATACCTCTTCATAACCTGTTGTTGAGGTGTTGAACACAAGTTCACCAAATACTTCTCCATCAGCAGCAAAAGCCCTGCCATAAAAGAATGTTCCATCTTCAAGTAATAACAGTGCTTTCTTCATTGAATATTTCTCCCTGTGCGGTCAAAACCTTCCAGAACTTCGGCTATTATCTTCAGTGCACTGTCGATTTCCACTTTTTTAACTGTCAGTGGTGGTAACAACCTCACAGTATTCCTTCCCGAAGGGACTGTAAGTAAACCGTGATCAAAACAATTGTTTACAAAATCTCTGCTTGAAATATTTTTAAGTTCTACACCGACCATCAAGCCAGTTCCACGAAGGTCACCGATCAAAGATGGAAAAATCTTCTTTATTCCTTCAAGTTTTTTCATAAGATATCTTCCCTTATCTTCCACTCTTTTTAGAAAACCATCCTTCAATATTTCCCTCATAACAGCTATTCCTGCGCTGCAAGCCAGAGGATTTCCGCCAAATGTGGATCCATGATCACCAGGTTCGAAAACATCTGCTTTATTGCTTGCTACCACGGCTCCTATAGGAACCCCTCCTCCAAGTCCTTTTGCAATTGTCAAAATATCTGGTTTCACACCATATTTCTGGTAAGCAAAAAGTTTTCCGGTTCTTCCCATTCCACATTGAACTTCGTCAAATATCAAAAGCGCTCCGTAATGATCGCATAAAACCCTTGCCGCATTTAAAAAATCATCACTTGCAGGAACTATACCACTTTCACCCTGAATGGGTTCTAAAATAACCGCGCAAACTTCATCATTCATTTTTGATCTGAGAGATTCTTCGCTGTTGAACTCAAAATAGTCGAAACCAGCTACCAGTGGTTTGAAATATTCATGGTATTTTTCCTGACCTGTGGCTGTTAAAGATCCAAATGTTCTTCCGTGAAAGGAATTGACCGCCGAGAGAATCCTAAATTTGGATATGGATTTCTTTTTTCCGTATTTTCGTGATAATTTAATAGCTGCTTCGTTAGCCTCGGTTCCGCTATTTGTGAAAAAAACTTTTCCTTCAAAGGTATTCTCGATCAAAAGCTTTGCAAGCTCTACCTGAGGTTCTGTCCAGTAAAGATTTGAACAATGCACAAGTTTTCTGACCTGGCTTTCGATGGCAGAAACAAGTTTTTTGTGTGAATGTCCAAGGATATTTACGGCTATTCCTGACGAAAAATCGAGAAATGATCTGCCATCCTTATCCCAGACCACAGAGCCTTTTCCATGATCCAGGATAACAGGAAACCTGTTGTAAGTATTCATCAAATAATTGTTTTTCATACCATGCCCTCCCGTCAAATTTCTCTTAGCATTGTTCCAATGCCGTGGAGCGTAAAAATTTCAGTTAAAAGAGCGTGGGGTATTTCTCCATTTACAACATGAACGCTTTTAATTCCCGCCTTTAAAGCATTCACTGCGCACTGTATTTTCGGTATCATTCCTCCTTTAACGACACCTTCTTCGATCAATTTTCTGGCATTCCGGACATCAAGATATGGAATTAATTCTCCATCTTTCATTACACCAGGAACATCGCTTACGAATATCAATTTTTCGGCTTTCAGGGAAATTGCTATCTCAGCGGCGGCAACATCTGCATTTATATTGTAAGTTGTCCCGTCTTCTCCAAATCCAACTGGGCAAATAACTGGTATATAATTCTG
Organism: Pseudothermotoga lettingae TMO; assembly: GCF_000017865.1. Classification (GTDB taxonomy): domain Bacteria; phylum Thermotogota; class Thermotogae; order Thermotogales; family DSM-5069; genus Pseudothermotoga_B; species Pseudothermotoga_B elfii. Next base: position 390,746 of record NC_009828.1, on the reverse strand, counting down.
AGCAATAAGTTTCTCGATAAACCCACTATTCACTTTTCTTATCTTTCCCACATACCCTATATCTCCATTTGCGATATCTTTTTCACATAAAAGCAAATTGTCATCTTTGCCTGAAACACCAATTGCTCTTCCTCCGTGAAGATTTATTTTCAGGACGATATCTTTATTAATCTTTTCAAGAACCATTTCTGCTATCTGTAAAGTTTTTTCATCAGTTACTCTATACCCATTTTTGAAAAGTGGTTTTATCCCGAGCTGATTCATCAACCGGGTTATTTCGACCCCTCCGCCATGTACAATGATTGGATTTACCTGTACATGTCTCAGAAAAACAATACTCTTTGCAAATGACGTTTTAGCTTCCTCTTTTTCCAGGGCAGCACCCCCAACCTTTACAACAAACGTTTTTTCACGAAATTCTTTCATATACTGAAGTACTTCAAAAAGTATCGCCATATTCTCACTGGTCATGTTTTATACCTCCCGTTTATCTGTATGTATTTTTCTGTCAGATCGCACCCCCAGGCTGTAGCGGAAGAATTACTGGTATTCATGTTTAGAAGCAAAAAAATTTCTCTTGAACTTAAAACCCTTCTGAGATTCTCCTCATTAAACGCCTGCGACTTGCCTTTTTCGAAAACACATATTTCTTCTTTCCCATCAGAAATGTGAAGGTCCACCATTTCCAGGCTAAAAAATGTTTGAGAACTGCCGGCGGCCGCGATGATTCTGCCCCAATTTGTATCTGCACCGTGTATAGCCGTTTTCACAAGATTGGATGAGCAAATTGATCTTGCAACTTTTTTCGCTGTAGCTTCATCTGGAGCATTGGCAACTCTGACTTCGATAACTTTCGAAGCCCCTTCTCCGTCTGAAACTATTTTCTTGGCAAGTTCAGTATTAATCTCGTCAAGGGCACGTGAAAATTTGTCATAAGCGGCGGTTTTCTCTTTTATTTCTACATTCGCAGCTCCATTACAGAACATTAAAACCATATCATTTGTGCTCATATCTCCATCGACATCGATCATGTTATATGTTTTATCAATGGATTTTTTTAGTAATTCTTTCAGGGTATAAAATGGTATTTTTGCATCAGTGAATATAAACGCGAGCATTGTAGATAAGTTAGGATGAATCATTCCTGACCCTTTTGCAATCCCAAGTAAGATTACTTCCTGCGGGACATTAATCTTTCTGAAACTGATCTTCACTGTTGTATCAGTTGTCATGATAGCTTCCGCAAAAGATATAACATCACTGTCAAGTTTTTTCACAGCTGCATCTATGCCGTATTCTACTTTCTCCATAGGTAACTGGATTCCTATTATCCCTGTAGAAGCAACAAGAACACTCCTGGAGTCAATATGCAGCTTTTGTGCTGTTATTTTAGCCATTTTGAACGCATTTTGCAAACCTTCCTCACCAGTACACGAATTGGCAATTTTGCTGTTGACAATCAGCGCTCTTATGTTTTCAGAATTTTCTTTAAGAACCTGAATATTATGCAAAACTGGAGCAGCTTTAATTGCATTTGTAGTGAAAAATCCCGATGTCACACACTCTTTTTCTGAATATGCCAAGGCGATATCTTTTCTGTACCTTTTTATCCCACAATGCAACCCGGAGAATTTGAATCCCTTAGGAATATTCATTTGTTGTAACCTCCTTGTTATGGATAAACCGTAAAGGTCAATCCTGTGTCTTCTCTCAAAGAAAAAAGTATGTTCATATTCTGAATAGCCTGACCGGATGCCCCTTTGACAAGATTATCCAGTACAGATATCAATACAGCTGTATCTGTTCTTTCGTCCTTTTTCATTGATATAAAAACGTGGTTTGAACCATATGACCATTTTGTTGACGGGTAAATGGCTGGCTTTAGTACATGAACAAAGTACTCATCTCTGTAAAATTCACTGTATAGTCCATAAAGTTCGTCAGCACTCAATCTTGTTTTTAGATAAATTGTGCTCAATATACCCCTGACCATTGGAACAAGATGTGGAGCAAATATGACAGTAACTTCGCTGTGATAGATTTTTTTCATCTGCTCCTGTATCTCAGGAACATGCTTGTGGTTTATGACACTGTAAGGTTTTAAGCTACCATCGATTTCACAAAAAGAATATGCGAGCTCCTCTTTTTTACCAGCACCAGATACGCCTGATTTAGAATCCACAATTATTTCACCGTTCACCAGCAGTTTTCTTTTCAAAATTGGGGCAGTTGCGAGAAGTATACTCGTTGGATAGCATCCCGGATTTCCTATAAAACGCGATTCTTTTATTTCTGATCTGTAAAGTTCAGGCAGGCCGTAAACTCTTTTTATCAACCCATAATCTTGCAATGTTCTGCCATACCACTTTTCATACAGCGATGGATCATCAAATCTCAAATCTGCTCCCAGATCTATTATTTTCAGGTTCTCATCTCTCAAACTCTTCACTATGTCATAACTGATACCTGCCGGTAGGGCTGTAAAAACTACATCGCAATTTGCTTTTATTTCTTTCACATCAATCTTGCTAAGCAAAATGTCGATCTCTGCGAACGGGTATATATCTTTCATGGACTGTCCTGAAAAATTGTTTGACGAGAGATAGGTTATTTTCACCTGTGGGTGATTTTTGAGCATTCTCAATAACTCTAACCCTGTATAACCTGTTGCACCAAGAATTCCTACTCTTATTTTCATTTCCTGTCACTTCCGTACTTTTCAGCAACAACTCTGTAAGCATCTCTGAAAGACATTCCTTTTTCCATCAATAAGCGATACACTTCCTGAGTGGCCATAACTTCTTCGGTGAGACTTTCTTTACATTTATTGCCATTTACCTGAATTTTTTCAAAAATCCTGCACGTGACCCGCAGCATATCTTTAATATCTTTGAAAGTCTCCAGCACGGTTATTTTCAACAGTTGCATATCTCGATGATAACCGCTTATCAAATTCATTGAAATCAACGCAGATTCCAGAGCTTTCGATATTATCCTGCTATGATACGCCCTTACAAGTTCTACAGGATCTGGATTCATCTTCTGGGGCATTATTGAACTTCCTGTACACAGGTTTTCTGGAATAATCAGATATCCGATATCTGGTAGAGAGAAGAAAATAATATCGCTGGCAAACCTATTCAAATCGTAACTGACCTGCGACAAACAGTGCAATATAAGATAATCAAATTTTGCTCTGCTGTTTTGAGAATAAATGGGATTTCGCTGCACTTTTGAAAAACCGAGCCTATTAGCTATATAATTTCTGTCTATTTTGATAGGAACTCCATAACCGGCACCTGTACCAAGTGGAGATTGATCTATCAGTCTGATTGTAAGATTTATCATGATCTCATCGTCTTTCAAAGCATCACAAAGTGCCATGCCCCACATTCTGAAATTGGCTGGCATAGCTTTTCTTGTATGCGTGAAACCGGCAAATTTTATATGTCCATACTTTTTTGCAAAATTTCTCAAAACAGACCTCAAGCCTTTTAAATGCCGGCATACATCTTTTAATTCATCTTTATACAGGAGCCTGAGGGCAGTCAAAACCTGATCGTTTCTCGATCGAGCCGTGTGTATTTTTTTCCCAGCTTCTCCAAGTTTTTGAACGAGAAAGTTTTCTATGGCGGTATGGCTGTCCTCTTCTTCCGGGTCGATACAAAATTTTCCTGATTCCACAAGAGTCAGAAGTTCCTCAAGTGCCTCTTTTATTTTTATGAACTCATGCCTTTCCAAATACCCCATTTTCTCGAGCATCTCTGCGTGAACAATAGAGGCTTTCACATCATATTTAATCAATTTCATATCAACCAGATAATCTTCACCAACTGTGAACTCTTCTATTAATGAATCAAGGTCATACCCCTTTTCCCATAATTTCGGCATCGATTATCCCCCTTCTCCACCCAAATGGATCTCTGCTCCTGAGCACAAGATTGTGGGCTCTCAATCTCAAAGCATGAATGTTTATGAATCCCTTTGAGTCTGTAGCATCAAAACCGCCGTCAACATCCATACTTGAAAGTGATTGATCATAAAGTGATGTCGGGGAAAAGCGAGAGACAGGTACGACATTGCCCTTATAAATGATTAAATTAACTTTTCCTTCAATTCCTTCCTGAGATTTTCTGAAAGCTGATAGTAAGAAATCCATTTCAGGAGAAAACCAGAAACCGTTGTATATCAACTCCGAAAATTTAACAGACAGCATGTCTCGTAAATGCATTACTTCCTTGTCCATAGCAATACCTTCCAGATCTCTGTGGGCAATCCAGAGTATCGTTGCTCCGGGTGTTTCATAAATTCCCCTTGATTTTATTCCTATGAACCTGTTTTCAACCATATCAACTCTTCCTACTCCATATTTCGATCCAATGCGATTTAGATACTCAAAGAGTTCAAGAGGATCTTCTTTTGTACTCCCGTCATTCAGATTAACTACTTTTACTGGAAGTCCACTGCGAAAATGAAGTTCCAGAAAAACCTCCTCATCCGGGGCATTTTTGGGAGAATTTGTCCAGCTGAAAACATCTTCCCCGGCAATATAGAGAGGATCTTCAAGCTTTCCCCCTTCGTGAGATATATGCATTAAATTTTCGTCTTCACTGTAAGGCTTTTCAATAGTTGCTCTGGTCAGTATACATTTCTGTTTTGCATAGGCGAGTAAGTCTGTTCTTCCCTTGAATAATTTCAGAAACTCAATATCTTTCCATGGAGAAAGTACCTTCAAAAATGGATTCAATGCTGCATAAGTAAGCTCAAATCTCACCTGATCATTACCTTTTCCGGTTGCACCATGCGCAACAAAAGCTGCATTTTCTTTTTCAGCTATTTCGACTTGTTTTTTTGCTATAAGCGGTCTGGAAAGAGCAGTGCCAAGAAGATATCTGCCTTCATACAGAGCATTCCCCATAAGCGCAGGAAAAACAAATTCCGTGACAAACTCTCGCCTCAGATCCTCTACATACACCTTAGAAGCGCCTGTTGATAGTGCCTTGCACTCAATTGCTTTAAAATCTTCTTTCTGCCCCAGATTTGCAACAAAAGCTATTACTTCAAACCCTTTCTCCGAAAGCCACTTTAAAATAACCGATGTGTCCAAGCCACCACTGTAGGCAAGAATCACTTTTTTCATAACTTCCCTCCTCAAAAGATCTGTAAAAAAAAACGGCCATATCAAAATTGATATGGCCGCGTTGTGCAGAAAGCACGAATGAACTAAGTGCGCGCAAACACACCGCGGCACATAGTCCGCTTCCGCTGAATTTTATTCAATATTACTGTAATTATTGCGTTCATTTTCATGTCCCCCACAATTTTCAGATATTTTTCAAATTATGCCAGCTTTGCGAAAAATTGTCAAGATCTTATTTTTTGCAAAGAAGACTCCATCTTATAGAAGGTGGAGATGAATTTGCAAGTTTTAATGTAGTCATTCGTGTGTAATATAATACGCTTGTGTATATATTCCTGTTTTTTTGAAGTGTCTTTTGTATGATTTTAACTTACAAATTTCGTATTTACCCCACAAAAGAACAAGAAGAAAAATTAAATAAACATTTCGGTTGTGCTCGATTTGTGTATAACTTCTTTTTGAACTATTCTTCCATCATGTACAAAAAGATGAACATTTCAACTAATTACAATAATTGGGCTTGTGTTCTGGTGAGGTTAAAGAAAACGGATAAATACGCATGGCTCAATGAAGTCAATTCTCAATCTCTTCAACAATCACTCAAGGATTTAGAATGTGCATTCAAGAATTTCTTCAAAAAACAAGCTAAACATCCAAAGTTTAAGAAAAAGAAAAACAGACAAACATTCAGAGTACCTCAACATATTCAACTGTATATGAAAGAAGAAAATCCAAAGTATGGATATATATTCGTACCTAAATTCAAAGAAGGAATAAAGGTGCGTGTACATAGAACATTACCGGATACATTCAAAATCAAGAACGTTACCTTTGAAAAGACAACCACAAACAAATACTACGTATCAATAGTTATGGAAGTTCCTGATGTACAAATAACGAATACATCAAACGACGTGTTGGGAATAGACTTAGGTATCAAAGATATAATCACATTGGGTAATGGAGAAAAGTATAACCTTCCAGATTTGAAAAAGTATGAAGAGATTACACAGACAATTGTCTAAAAAACAAAAAGGTTCAAGAAATAGAGAAAAAACAAGGATAAGACTTGCAAGATACATTGAGAAAATCAACAATGTAAAAAATGACTGGATACACAAAATAACCCACAAGATTGTCAGTGAAAGCCAAGCTGGCAAGATTGTGGTTGAAGATTTAAACATCAAAGGGATGTTGAAGAGTGAAAAGCTCGCAAAGTACATTCATTGGCAGTCGTGGAATAAGTTCATAGTGGTACTGAATTACAAAGCTAAGAGAAATGGAATTGAATTAATCAAAGCAGACAGGTTCTATGCATCAAGTCAAAGATGTAGTGTATGTGGCTATGTGAACAAAGAAGTTAAAAATCTGAACATAAGAAAGTGGGTATGTCCTGTATGTGGAACAGAGCATGATAGAGATATAAATGCGGCAATTAATTTAACCAATTATGTTCTGTCACAAGAAAAAGTAGGGCAGGAACTGTCCGAAATTAAGCCTGTGGACCATGCTCTCGCGGCGGAACGGAAGGTGAATTCTTCCGTCACCATGGGTTGAAGCAGGAAGCCATACCTTCTGTAAGGTGTGGTAGTTCACGCATACAAATTATTCATCTTTCCAGTCATGAAAAAAGCTTTTCAAACCTTTATACAAGTCTCTGAACCTGTAATAAAACTTATCATACTCTTTTTTGTTTTCAAGCGACGGTTTTACAGAAGTTTCCAATTTGAACCAGCGTCTCGCAATTTGATCTGGGCTTGATGAAGAAAAACCAGAGCATGCAAGCATAGCCGCTCCATAAGATGCACCTTCATTAATCAAGGGTTTTTGGATTTCGCGCGACAGCAAATCTGCTATCATAACATTCCAGACATCACTCCTTGCTCCTCCTCCTGTTGTCCTGATATTTTTCACACTGGTATTCAGTTCTTCAATGACTTCGAAGCAATCCCTGATACCAAAAGCCACTCCTTCAAATATAGCTCTTACAAAATCCCATTTACTGTTGTAAGAAGAAATGCCAAAAAAAACACCTTTTGCATAAGGGTCTTTATGCGGGCTCCTTTCGCCATTCAGGTATGGCAGAAATATAACGCCATTAGATCCTATAGGAACCTTCATAACTTGACGATTTATTACCTCATAATCCTCTTTCAAAAATCGATGCTTAAACCACTCAAGAGAATAGGCAGCTGATAGCATCACACCCATATGATACATGGTACGAGGCACAACATGCGCGAAGAAATGCACTCTTCCATAAGGGTCAGGTACTTTGCTCCCGGTGGGCGCAACTACAGTGCCTGAAGTTCCAAGACTTATCATTACATCTCCAGGATCTATCACCGAAACCCCCAGAGCAGCACAGGCGTTATCTGCTCCACCAGCAACCACTGCTACTTCTTCATCGAGATTAAGCATTTTCACCAGATTTTCTCTTACCTTTCCGATCATTTCATTCGACTCAAGAATATCCGGGAGAAATTTCTTTGAAATACCGAAAGCATCCAGAATCTGATCGCTCCATCGTCCTTCAGAAACGCTGTACAACATTGTTCCTGAAGCGTCTGAATGTTCTGTTGCAATGATCCCGGTGAGCATATAATTTATGAAATCTTTTGGCAAGAGCACTTTATATATCTTTCCATACACATCTGGCTCATTTTTTCTCAACCACAGGATCTTTGGCAAAGTAAATCCCGGAAGGATTGAATTTCCGACTATCTTTAGTGTTTTTTCTTCTCCTCCAAGCAAACTCTCGGCTTCTTTACACTCTTCATAAGTTCTCTGGTCACACCAGAGTATGGCGTTTCTCAACACCTCGCCGTTTTTTCCTATAGCAACCAGACTGTGCATCTGCCCACTGGTAGAAATTGCTCTTATTCTTCCGCCGGCTTCTTTCGATCTTTCCGATAAATTTTTCAAAACTTTCAAAACTGCTTTCCACCAGTTTAAAGGATCCTGTTCTGACCAACCTGGCTTTGGCGTTTGTATGGTTAAATGTCCGCTTTGAATATCTATGATTTTTCCATTCTCATCGACAAGAACTCCTTTCACACCTGTTGTTCCTACATCAAGCCCAACATATAAATTCATCTGCCTGTTTACCTCCCGCTTTGCTTCAGCTTCCCAGAAGCGTAATACATGATTTCTTCCTGTGAGACTTTTTTACTTTTGTTGTCCAGAATAGCTGTAATTTCACCTTCCCACATCACAACAATTCTATCGCTTAAGTTTAGTATCTCCGGAAGTTCGGAGGAAATCATTAGTATGGTTTTCCCCTGTGCAGCTAATTCTCTTATCATTCTATGTATCTCAGCTTTGGTTGCTACATCTATTCCCCTTGTTGGTTCATCAAATATCAATATGTCGGCATTCGTTGCAAGCCATTTTGCAAGGACTATCTTTTGCTGATTTCCACCAGAAAGATTCTCAGTAATCTGATATACAGATGGAGTCTTTATTGAAAGTTTTTTTACAAAATTTTCCGCTATCATTTTTTCTTTTCTTTCATTCAAAATCCAACCGTGGTTGCTAATAACAGACAAAGAAGGAAGGACCATGTTGTCTTTCACTGTCAATTTTAAAACAAGCCCCTGAAGCTTTCTATCTTCTGGCACCAGGCCAATTCCAAGTTTGGTTGCGTCAAGAGGTCTTTCTATGTTCACTTTGTTTCCCTTGATAAAAATTTCACCGTCTTCTTTTTTATTTATCCCGAAAATCAGAAGCATTGTCTCAGTTCTGCCAGCACCAACGAGACCTGCAAACCCAAGAATTTCTCCTTTTCGAACCTGAAAAGAAACATTTTTCACCCTGTTCTTCCACCTTAAATTCTCGACCTTTAGAACCACCTCGCCCGGTGAAACTTCCGTTCCATGGGGAAAAAATTCAACTTCCCTTCCTACCATGAGTTTTATGACAGTATCCATATCAAATTCCGCTCTTTTGAGTTCTCCCACTTTTTTTCCATCTCTCATAACAATCACTCTATCACTGATTTTCGCAACTTCATCTAACCTGTGCGAAACAAAAACAACTGATATTCCCCTATCCTTTAACATATGAATAATTTCGAACAATCTCTCTGTTTCTTCAACAGTTAATGAAGAAGTTGGTTCGTCCATAAAGATGATCCTGGGTTCTTTGATCAGCGCCTTGCAAATCTCGACCATCTGTCTCTGCGCAGTGGTCAATTCTCTTACAAGAGTATTAGAAGAAAAACGAGCCCCTGTGAGATTAAGAAGTTCTTCTGATTTTCTTCGCATGTAATTTTCATCAAGCCTGCTGCTTAAGCTCCTCCTTTTTCCCCTTATGGCTTCAAAGGCGAGAAATATGTTCTCTGCTACTGTTAAATTTTCACAAAGGTTCAGTTCTTGATGGATAGCACTTATACCTTTTATGAAAGCGTCAAAAGGTGAATGAAACTCTACTTTTTCACCATTAAAAAAAATTTCTCCACTGTCAGGTTTCAAGATTCCTGAAAGAACTTTTATAAGTGTCGATTTACCCGCACCATTCTCCCCTACAATAGATACTATTTCATTTTCACCCACTTCAAAATCAACATCGTCAACCGCCAGAACACCCGGAAAACTTTTAATGATGTTTCTTGCTTGCAAAAGCTGCAAAATTACCACCTCTGATAAACTGTGGAGGGGAGAGGGAGAACTCCCCTCCATTTTTAGAATTTGATAGGTATTCCCAGTTTTTCCATGGTTTCCAGATAGTTACTAAGATTTTGCGGCGTTACTATATCAACACCTGTGTCTATTACGTAATCGGTTATTCCTTCTGCCTCAACTTTCGGTAACATGGCGAGAGTATTCTGAACACCTGTCTTGCTCATCAGGTACAGCGTTACTACAGAGAGATAGCCCATCATGTAAGGTCTCTGCCCCATTGTTGCTTGAATTACTCCTTCTTTTACATACTGGAGAATATCGGTTGTAGTGTCGAAACACACTATTTTTATTTTTCCGGCTTTTCCAGCATTCTTCACAACAAGAGCCTGGCTGGGTCCATTGTAGGCATAAACTCCAAAAAAAGCATCGAGATCGGGATGAGCATTCAAGGCAGATTCTGCGAGCGAGACAGCCCTGGCACCATCTTCTTCGTCATTCAATGTGTCTAATATTTGTATCTCTGTCCCGGCTATTGCATCTTTGAAACCCTGAATTCTCTGAAGAGAGTTCATAGCGGTGAGAGATCCCGTCCCAATGACTATTTTCCCCCTGCCATTGAGCAGCTCTCTCATTATGAGCCCGGCGCTATAGCCTGCTTGATAATTATCCGTTCCTATATAAACATACCTTCCGCTCTCTGGAGAGTCTGTATCAAGAGTTATAACTGGAATACCTGCTTCAAGTGCTTTTTTTATCGTTGGCATCACTGCTGTAGGGTCAGAAGGAGCAATGGCGATACCATCGAATCTCTGAGCAATGAACGACTCCAACATTTGAAGCTGTGCGTTGATGTCTTCTTTTTGCGGTACAAAAAACCTGGTATCCACCCCAAGGGCCTTTCCAGCCGCTTTCACACCCTGTTCTACTTGAGACCAGTATGGATGAACAGATTTTCCTATAACTCCTATTGTCATGGCTAAGGACACGACCGCCAAAACAACCGTCAACAACACTACCAGCAGTTTTCTCATACTATTCCCTCCCCCTTAAAAAAGTTACTTACTCACAAATCTTCTTCGAACAATATCCAAAGTAACCGCTACAACAATAACAATTCCTATGACAACGTTGTGCCAGTAAGTGGAGACGTTAAGAAGGACCAGCGCGTTCCAGAGCAAACTGATAATGCTGGCACCAATAATTGCTCCCAGGACACTCCCCTCGCCACCTGTTAGGCTTGTCCCGCCAATCACTGTAGATGCAATTGCATAAAGCTCATACATGCTACCAACACCGGGCTGCCCTTGAGAAAGCCTTGCAGCAACTATTACTCCAACCAACCCTGCCAAAAAGCCAGAAACCATAAAAGCAATTGTTCTAACCGCATCCACATTCACACCAGAAAATCTTGCGGCAATCTCATTACCGCCTGAAGCCCTCAAGTGCTTTCCATACACTGTTTTTCTGAGAAAAAAATCAGCAATCAGAGTCACTCCAATCAAAATCCAAACTGGCACTGGAATCTTTAAAAAATCAGCCTGACCGATTTTCAAAAATGAACTTGGCAGGTTTATCACAGGCCATCCTCTGGTGATAACAGCAGCCATACCGCGTGCAATGGTAAGAGTGCCGAGGGTGATTATAAATGCAGGTACCTTAAGTTTTGTGACAAATACTCCATGCCATGCACCTATTCCCAGTGAAAACAGAAGGATCAGGAACAGGGAAATCCACACTGAAACCCCATGAGTCATGAGCCATGCCACCATGACACCGGTTAAAGCCACCACAGATCCTGGAGAGAGATCTATAGCACCTCCACCGGAAATGATGACAAATGTTTCACCTATGGCTAAAAGGCCAAATATAGCAATCTGTCTTCCCAAAGCTTGAAGATTAAAAGCTGTCAGAAAACGCGGATTCAGTACAGTGGTAAAAATAGCAAGGCTCATAAGGGCTACAAGTGGCCCAAGTTCTTTAAAACTTCTCTGTTTTTTTCTTGCTATCAAGGTTTTCTCCCCCTCAAGAACAACCATTGATTCTGACCCCACCTGAGAATTTTCTCTATGATGCCCTTGGGTAGCAAATATCTGCAAGGTATACCGTTGATCTCAAAGAAATCTGCCGCAGGCACGAACAAATGTCAGCAATCTCTGTTAAATGTATTACTAAAATATAAATCGATAGTCATCGGATATTATTTCTTTCCCCGAAAAATTGTAATCTCAAGTTTTCATAAAATCAAATTCAATTTTTCGAGACTTTCGGCTGTATTCTTATAAGGTTGCCCGAGTTCAGTTGTAATCTTTTTGTTTCTCTTTCTTTTTGCTTTATTTGCGCAAACTCTATGAAAACCACATTCAAATGAACTCTATAGTTTCTATTTGACTTTTTCGATGATGTCTTCAATTGCCAGAATTGCTGCACCAACAAGGTTTGAACTGACAGTTTCAAAAATCGTTGGTCTGATTTTCAATTGCTTTACAGCATCTCTAAGTGCTCTTCTTTTAACCTCTGATTCTATAGAGTTAAAGAAATACTCACCCAAATCCTGAACTTCGCCGCCAAGAATTATGAGCTGGGGATTTAAAACATTCACTATGTTTACAATTCCAACAGCTATATTTTTTGCAAATTCTTCAAAAAATTTCTTGTTGCCTGTTTTTTTCTTCAATGATGCGAATTTTTCTATGGCATTTTTTCCTTGCAATTCTCCTCTGTAGTTTTCTATCGCCCAGTTTATAGATGTAACCAGTTCCCAGCACCCTTTGTTGGAACAATGGCATTTTTTATCTGAGTGTATATCAACAGTCATATGCCCTGCTTCGCCGGCTGTGAAAGATGAGCCTCGATAGATTTTTCCATCTAAAAGCACGCCTGTTCCAACACCCTCTCTAATCACTATAAAAACGGCTTCTTTAACTTCTTTCAAATCTTTTGAATGATATTTTTCCGCCATCATTGACAAATTAGCTTCGTTGTCTGCAAGGACAGGTACATCTACATCGAGAAGATCATTTATCAATACATCCTGCCAGCAGAGATTTGGAGCCAGAAGGATTCTGTTTTCAAGCATATTCACCATGCCAGGTATAGACAAAGAGATCCTTGTTATCCTGTATTCTTTCTTTAACCTCAGATATATCTCTTCAACCTTTGCAAAAAAATCTTCCGGCCGCCTTGGCGTCTCGAAAGATCCACTCAGACTAACTTTGCCGTTGAAGTAGCCCAGACCAAAGGTAGTTACATTCACCCCTAAATCAAACACGAGACTTATAGAAGCGTCTTTGTTCAAGTCGAGCAAAGTTCTTCTTCGGCCTGGAGAATTTTTACCTATGGTACCTCTTTCTTTCACATAACCTTCATCGATCAATTCTTTTGTCAATCTGGTGACACTGCTGGGTGTGAGGTCGGTGATTTCTGAAATCTCAGCGCGCGAAATGGGATGGTTGTCATGTATCAGTTTGAGTATATTTTGCTTGTTCAAAACCTTTATTCTTGGCGAATTGTACTTCAATGCCTCTCCCTCCTTAGGTATGGTTCACTCTCTCATAGAAATTGTTTTTTTCACAAATTTCAATTTTTCCAGTGTATGGAAGGAACCACCGCCTTCATGGTTGTTGTATGGGTAAATTCTAATATCTTTCTCACCAGCGTAATAATTGTAAGCGGCAAAAACTGTTGAAGGTGGGCAAATGTCGTCCATGAGTCCCACCGAAAACAAAGCAGGGCATTTTGCACGAGCTGCAAAATTGACGCCGTCAAAATAAGAGAGGGTTCTGAATACTGTTTGGATTTTGTCAATGTGAGTTTTGCAATATCTCGTAATTTCTGCATAGGGCATTGAATCTGTTATCTGAACTGCTCTTTTGTAATGACACAGAAAGGGAACATCACAAAGTAGAGCCATGACCTTTGAAGACAATGCACTCACAGCCAAAGCTATTCCACCACCCTGGCTTGCACCTGATAATATTATGGTTTGTGAATCTATTTGTTCAAGTTGGCTGATAGTTTCAACAGCCATAAATGCATCCATAAAAACTCTCCTGTAATAATAAGTTTCCGGGTTCAGTACTCCTTTTGTCAGAAAGCCTGGATATTGTGGATCTGAAGGATTATCTTCATAATCTGGTGTATCACCCTTCATCCAGTTGCTACCTTGTCCTCTCGTGTCCATTATGAAATGTGCGTATCCTGCCGCACTCCAAAGCAGCCAGTCATATGGAAATCCTCTTCCTCCTCCATAACCAACAAATTCAACTACGCAGGGTAATTTCCCATTTCTGAATTTTGGCAAAATCAACCATCCTTTTATCTTCTGACCTCTGTAACCAGAGAAAGTCACATCAAAAGTCTCAACATTCTGCAAATAAAAATCCACTTTTTTGAGAATTGGTTCTTGAAAATATCCCCTTGTTTCATGGATTGTTTGTTTCCAGAAATCATCGAAATCCTTTTCTTCGTACCTCTGTGGCAGATATTTTCTCAAATCTTCCAATGGCATATCAAAATAGACCATCATATTACCTCCACATCACTGAAGAATTTCCTGTTTTTTCCAAGCTTTCTTTTCTTTCCAGTGATTTCAAATTCTCCAAAGCATCTTATATCAGTTGAAGAGCTTCCTATCATGGCTTTAAAGACACCAGGTTCAACAACTAATTCCATACCTCTATCATAGTAGGCAAGTACATCGGTATGGATCTTGAAAACGGTTGTTCTACTTTCTCCTGGTTTAAGGGTGATTCTCTTGAAACCCTTCAATTCTTTTATGGGTCTTGTGACAGACGCATGCTCTCTTGTCAAATATAGTTGAACTACCTCATCACCTTCTACTTCGCCTGAATTTTTCACATCGACCTTTATCGTCACCTGTCCATCTGATGGAATCTTTTGCGGTTCTATAACGAGATTTGAAAATTCAAATTTGGTGTAAGAGAGACCATGACCAAAGCTGAATAGTGGCTCCACCAATTCATCGACGTAATCTTTGTGCCAGTGTGATCTTCCTCCTGATGGCTTCACATCGTGATAAACAGGAATCTGTCCAGCGCTCCTTGGAAAACTTATTGGCAACTTTCCGCCTGGATTGACTTTTCCAAACAGAACATCAACTAATGCCATGCCCCCTACCTCACCGGGCAACCACATTTCAATTATCGCGTTCACTCTGCTCACTATGTTTTTCAAAGAATATGGTCTACCAGTTACGAGGACCAAAACTATTGGCTTTCCACACTTTGCAATTTCAAGAACCAGCTCTTCCTGAACACCCGGTAATTTCAGATTGGCACTGTCTCTTGATTCACCACTTGTACAATCCTCAGTTAAACCCGATCTATCCCCAACAACCACAACAGCGATATCTGCATTTTTTACCGCGTGTAATGCCTCTGAAAAACCCTCGGTAGAACTGTTTAGAATATCACATCCAATGGCATGTGTGAATATTACACCCTCAGCTTTCATAGAATCAAGTATACTTGGTATTTTCTCGATGCTCTCATTGATCACTTTCTCCACATTCTTGAGGTTGAATTTCGGCGCATTAAAAGTTGTCTGGTTGACACTATCGAGTAGTACTTTTATGTGAGCCAGATATGCATAATCGCCCAGAAGATTTCTTACCTCAGATGCATTTGGACCTACAAGGGCTATTTTCGCATCTTTTTTCAACGGGAGAATGCCATCATTTTTGAGTAATACGATAGATTTTCTTGCTATCTCAGTTGCTATACTGTAATGCTTTTTCAATTCAATTTTTTCTACATCAACATAAGGTTTGTCAAAGAGTCCGAGCATGAATTTTATCTGTAATACCCTCGATGTGGCCTGGTTGACGGTGCTTTCTGATATTAATCCCTGTTCAACCAATTCCCTTATAGTTGTGTAACAATCTGCCTTTGGTAGTTCAACATCTATACCAGCCTGCAAGGCATATTTTGCTGCCTCTTTTTTGTCTTTCGCTAATCTGTGGTATTCTCTGAGCATATCTATTGCAAAATAATCTGACACAACTATGCCACTGAATCCCCAATTTTTTCTCAGTACACCAGTGAAGAGCTCTTTTGAAGAGGCACAGGGAATGCCATCTATTTCACTGTAGGAGTTCATAACCGACATAACACTGGCTTCTTTCACAGCTGCTTCGAATGGAAACATAAATATTTCGCGCAGCTCTCTTTCTGGAATGTTTGTGGGCGCCCAGTTTTTTCCACCCTCGGACGCGCCATATCCCACAAAATGTTTTGCAGTCGCTATCACACCATTTTTGATGTCTTTGCCTTGAAGACCTATGATATATGAAACACCCATTTTTGCAACAAGATAAGCAGATTCCCCAAAACTTTCTTCTGTTCTACCCCATCTGGGGTCTCTTACAACATCCAACACCGGCGCAAGTCCTTGATGTATCCCCATTTGTCTCATGTCCTCACGAATAGTACTCGTCATTTTCTCGATCAATTCAGGATCCCACGTACTGGCCATGGCTATCGCCTGAGGGAAATTTGTTGCACCAAGGCCCATATAGCCAGTTAAACACTCCTCGTGCATGATAGCAGGTATACCGAGTCTTGTTTGCTCAATCAAATATTTTTGTATCTGATTGATCAATCTTGCAACCTCTTTTGCAGACAGATTAGTAGCACCACCGGGTCTTGTGATCTGTCCTATTCCATTTTTCAATAAAGCTTCCGCCTTCTCATTTGAAAAATTTCCTTGGTCATCTAAAAGCTCGTAACTCCAGACAGAACCAAGTTGAGCCACTTTCTCATCCAGAGTCATTCTTGAAAGTAAATCCTTAACCCTTATATCTACAGGTAAAGAAGCGTTTTTATAAGCTGGAACTTTCGGCATATCGAAGCCCCCTCATCTGTATAAGAAACATTTTACTTTTACCCCATCTACCTCGTAGTAATCTGGCAGGTTTTTCCTGCAAATATCCATTACCTCAGGACATCTTCCTGCAAATTTACATCCCAACTTAGCATATTCTTCCTGTTCTAATTCAGACAATTTTATTCTGCTGGTCCATTTTCTTTTCGGATCAGCCTCGGGAACGGATTCTCTCAGTAATTTTGTGTAGGGATGCTTGGGATTTAGAAGCACTTTCTCGGCTGGTCCAAACTCGATCAAATTACCGCGAAACATGATGGCCACTTTATCACTCACATAATAAGCTGTTGTTAGATCATGGGTGATGTAAAGAACGCTCAAGCCAAATTTATCTCTCAACTCTTTGAAGAGATTCACTATGGACATTCTCAGCGAAGCATCAACCATGGAAACAGGCTCGTCGGCAATCAACAGTGAAGGATTTGTCAGCAAAGACCTTGCTATAGAAATCCTCTGAAGTTGCCCTCCTGAAAATTCACTGGGATACTTTTCTCTGAATTCTTCGAAAGATATTCCTACTGCCAGCAATTTTTCTTTTATTATCTCAATCGCCTCATTCTGTGTTTTGGCTATTTCAAAATTACGCAAGGTTTCAAAAAAGTAGTTGTCAACCTTTCTCAAGGGATTAAAAGAAGAAAATGGATTTTGAAAGACAGCCTGT
The DNA here is from genome assembly GCF_000017865.1 of Pseudothermotoga lettingae TMO. Classification (GTDB taxonomy): domain Bacteria; phylum Thermotogota; class Thermotogae; order Thermotogales; family DSM-5069; genus Pseudothermotoga_B; species Pseudothermotoga_B elfii. The sequence goes on along the minus strand of NC_009828.1, from coordinate 373,423 downwards.
ATATCCTTCATAAATTTGCTTCTCTCTTTGTGCTTCATGGTGGTTAAATCATTACCCTTATAAAGTACTTTTCCTGAGGTAGGTTCTTCAAAACCAAGAAGAATTTTAGCAATAGTTGTTTTTCCACACCCGCTCTCGCCCGCCAGGGTAAATATCTGCGAAAAATTTAAATCGAAGGTCACATCATCAACCGCTGTTATTTTTACTCTGGAAAAAATACTTCCAATTGAAAATATTTTTTTCAAATTTCTGATTTCAACAAGCTTTTCCATTTCTATTCCTCCAAAAGCCAGCAAGCGACCCTGTGATCTGATTTGATTTCTTTCAAGTCCGGTATTTCTTTTCTGCAGCGCTCAAAAACACGAGGACATCTTGGGTGAAAACTGCACCCTTCAGGCAAATCAGAGAGTGAAGGTGGATTGCCCGGAACACTTTCTCGTTTCAGTTTGTCACCAAATTTTGGAAGTGAATCTATTAAATATTTTGTGTATGGATGAAATGGATTAGAGAAGATTTCAACTGTTGGGGCTTCTTCTATTATCCTCCCGGCATACATTATGGCCATTCTATCAGTCATATTGGCATGAACACCCATATCATGAGTAACTATTATCAGTGTATTGTTGTATTTAATCTGTATATCTTTCAGGAGTTGAACAACTCCTCTCTGGGTTACTACATCAAGAGCAGTCGTTGGTTCATCTGTTATTATTATCCTGGGACTGAGAATAGTTGCCAGTGCTATTGTCACTCTCTGTCTCATTCCTCCTGAAAGCTGGTGGGGATACGCATCAAGTGTTTTTAAGGGCAATCCCAACTCTTTTATGTGTTTCTTTGCCAGTTCGTATGCTTCTTTCTTGTCTTTTCCTCTTGCATGGCTATTGAGAAAATCTTTGAACGTATCTTTTATCCTCGCTACAGGATTCAAAACGCTCATCGATCCCTGTGGAACATAGGAAATGAATCTCCACCTCAGCCTTCTCTTTTCCTCGTCTTCAAGTTGATAAACGTCAATCAATTTATTATCATGATGATAATAAACTTTTCCACCGATCAATCTCAAAGGCGGGTCTATTGAAGCAAAAATAGTCTTCAAAAGGGTGGTTTTCCCACAACCACTTTCTCCAGCAATTCCATATATTTCGTTTTCAGCTATCAGTAAATCTATTCCATCTACTGCTCTGACAATTTTCTTGCGACCATAAATATTCAGAATGTAGTAAGATCTGAGTTTTTCTGTTTTGAGAACCAGATTCACGATTACCACCTCAAACCTTTCCTATTCTCTGCATTCGCATTCTTGGATCAAGGTATTCACTTATACTCACAGAAAGCAAATACAGAGCGACAAACAAAAAAACAGAGACTATAACTGGTGTCAGGACCCACCACCAGTAGCCAAGGAGCATGGCCTGATAATTTATAGACCACTGAAGCATGGTACCAAGAGTGGGTATCTCAAGATTTGCCACACCAAGAATTGCTAAGGTTATCTCCATGCCTATTGCCCAGGACATGTTTCCTATCAAAGTGGCAAAAATGAGAGGGATCACAAACGGAATGTACTCTTTAAAAATTATCGCCATTGTCGACGAACCAGAAAGTAAGGCGGTGTATGTGAAATCTCTCTCTCTTAAACTGAGTACCTGAGACCTTATAACCCTGGCATCCCATGCCCAGCCAAAAAAACCAAGCAACAATCCCAAATTGACGAGATTGATCCTGGCTTTCATCATTGTACCAAACAAAACAATTATCAGAAAAAGTGGCATGACAAGAAATGAATCACTCAAAAACATTAGTGCTCTGTCTATCTTTCCTGCTTTATAACCGGCCACCATACCTATTAACACCGCTATAATCCTTGAAATACCACTGGCTATAAAAGCCATAAGTAAAGAATTTCTAACAGCAAAGGTGAGTATCCAGAAAACATCCTGCCCCATAGAAGTCGTACCAAGAACGTGGGGCCATTTTGGCGGCAAATCTCTTGGAACAAGGTTCCATCTGTACGGATCATACGGTGAAAAGAACGACAATAAAGATAGAAAAAACAAAATCACAACGACAAAAAAGGCAAATCTAAATCTCAAATCACGAATCAGGTCTTTGAACAACTTCATTGAATTTCACTCCTCACCTGTATCGCACCCTTGGATCAAATAAGGGATAAAGCAGATCTATCACCAAAATGCTCGTTGTAATAACAAGAATAGATATGGTCGTTATGCCCATTAGAAGATTATAATCGCCAGTAAAGATAGCATTGTACAGAAGTGTGCCAAGACCTGGATATGAAAAAGCAATCTCTGTAATCAACGCACCGCTGAAAATCTGTCCAAGAGAAAGTGCGAGCCCTGTAATTTGAGGAAGCATGGCATTTTTTATAACATATTTGTAGACTATTCTCGATTGCATAACTCCCCCAAGCTTCGCGTAATTGACATAATCTTCTGATTTGACACTCTGAACAAATAATTTCATTGCTTGAAACCAAACAAAAATATTTATTAAAATAAGTGATAATGCCGGAAGAAAAGCATGTCTCAGGAGTATTAGAAGGCTCGAAAAAGTAAAACTGACATGCCCTCCTATCAAATATCCTCCTCCCAGAGGAAAAATAGGAAAAACGTATGCAAAAAGAATCAACAAACCAAGGGCAAGTATATAATAGGGCATGGGTCTTATCACCATTGCCACACCATCAAGAATTTTCACCCAGTTTTTGTCAGAAAAGTACCCCCCTAACCCTCCCAGAATATTTCCAATGATCCATGAAATTATTGTTGTTGTGAGTAGCAAACCGAATGTCCATGGCAGAGACTGTTTTATCAGAGTTATCACTGGAACAGGAAATTGATAATAAGATGGTCCAAAATCACCTCTGAGTAACCTGCCCCAGAAATTTACATACTGCTCCCACAGGCTTCCCTTTAAACCATAAAGCTCCTGAAGCGTCTCTATCATCCTGTTGATTGCTTTGGGATCCAAATATGTTCCCTGCGCTGAAAGTTTGCCTATCAATTGCTGTATAGGGTCTATTGGCAAAAGTCTTGGAATCACAAAAATAACTGTTATTCCAACAAAAATAACAAGAAAATATACTATCAATCTTGGAAGAAGATATCTTCTAATGAAAGCCAATGTTGATCCACCTTTCTTACAGCAGGTGTTGAATCCGGGGCAGAAATGCCCCGGAAAAAGTTATTTTCTGCCTGTTGGCTTGAGGAACGGCAACATGTATTTTAAATTCGGCCAGTGATGATATGGTTGAGCGTACATGTTTTCTGCTCCAGGATAATTTGTCCAGTAATATTCATCCCAGGCTATAACTCCAGGATAATTGAATGTGGGAATACTCGGCATATCTTGAATAAGCAATTTCAAGCCTTCAACACCGACGTCCACAATTGTTTCAGTGTCATTCCAATCTGTGTTTCTGAGTTTTTCAATAACTTCATCCATCTTTGAGCTCGACCACCTGCCGTAGTTTCCCCACGGTGCATTTTCTCCTATTGGGGCTAAGTATTCCGAATTGAACGGATCTAAAACCCTGTAAAGGTCAGGATGACCACCCCACGGTTCTGCTGCGGGCCAATCGCTTGTTACATCAAAATCTCCCTTTTGGCCAAGGGTCGCCAAGGCATCAGTTGTCATCACAGTAGCGTCTATTCCAAATTTTTTCCACGCCTGTGCCACAGCAAACGCATTTCGATATGATGGATGTGCGGGATTTGTATTTGTTATTACGACAATCTGCCACGGTTTTCCATCAGGTAAAAGCCATTTTCCTGACTTATCTTTTTTGAATCCATTCTTCAAAAGTAATTTTTCAGCTACATCCGGCGCATATTTGTACCATCCCGGTCCGAAGATCTTTTTAACCTCCTCAGGATTGGTCGGTACAGAATATCCTCTTTGCTTAACATATTCCGCCAGCCTCTTGCCTGCGTCAGGATCGTACGGTTTGAATTTCTCGCCGTTTCCAATATCAATCTCCAGATTCTTCAGCCACCCATCTAATTTTGTGTAATACCAGTCATAATAAGCAGAAGTCAACGGAACATGTATTGGGCTGAGTGTTACAGCTCCATCGAATGCATTGGCGGCATATTCGACTATATCTATAGAAAGTGTCAGTGCCCAGCGTACATCAGGATTATCAAATGGAGCTTTTGCTGTGTTAAACATCACTCCTGTTACACAAGGGTCAATATTGACAGTCCATGGAAATTCCCTTCTCCACGCTCTGGCAGTATCTACTCTTGAAAGAACTGCTTTTAGAGCTTCCATAGTCAAGTCTGCTGCATCAAGCTGGTGTTGTGCCATAGCAAGCACCTGTCTCTCGGCGGGGCCAAAAGTCTGGATAAGAACAAATTTCGGGACAGGTTTACCATACAACATTCCCGTGGGAGTTCTGTCCCAGTCTTCTCTTCTTTCCCACAAAGTCCAGTATCCGCCAGCATCATAATTTTTAAGTATATACGGTCCTGTTCCCACTGGTGGATTGAATTCAAAGGTCATAGGATCTGCAACTTTTTCAAAAATGTGTTTAGGAAGAGGTCTGAGTGCGCCCCATCTGTCAAGAAAGTAGGTATGGAATCTCGAGTTTGGCGAATTTAATTTCACCAGAACTGTGTAATCGTCTATCTTTTTTGTTTCTAAAACAGCTTGCATCTGTGAGTTGTAATCCATCCCAGAGGTTTTTTTAACCAACTCAATAGTGTAAACAACATCGTCTGCTGTGAATGGAACACCATCACTCCAGTAGACTCCTTTTCTGAGTTTGATGGTGAGTTCTGTGAAATCTTCACTGTAAATCGGTGGTTCGGCAGCAAGAGCGTTGATAATTTCCCCCGTTGCGTACTCAACACACCAGAGTGGTTCAAGCAACAAATTTTGAATACCTCTGTCCTGCGATCTCCATCCAGCCCACAGGTTGAAGTTCCCCGGTGTTCCCACACGACCAGTTAATTGATTGGCTATAAATGTTTCATCTCTTGGCACATCGGCTGCAAGTTGCGCAAAAATAAGATTCACTGATATCAAGAGAAGCATTAACCAAAAGAGTTTTTTCATGAAACTTCACCTCCCCCAGATGTTCTTTAATTATTTATTTCCTCGAAAAATTGTAATCTTAATTTATCATAAAGGTCAAACCTGGTTTTCGATCATTAAGAATCGAATTTTTGTCCCAGCAATAGTTATGCTCAATATTCTTTTGTTTTTACGTTTTAGCTCATAATTATTCGAAATTTCTTAGAACGATCTGTAATTTCAATATTCCGTGCTATTATGGTTTTGATCAGGAGGAGATTGAATGATAATCAAAGTTTTCGATGGTTATGATTGCATAGGTGGAAACAAAATACTGGTTGCAGACAAACACAATGATGGATTCATGCTTGACTTTGGATTGAATTTCTCAAAATGGTCGCTGTTTTTCGAAGAATACCTGAAACCAAGATCTGGTAAGATACTTCATGATTTGTTGAAGTTAAATATGATACCAAGAATAAATATCTACAGAAAAGATCTACAACCACCAGAATTTGATGAAAATACAAAAATCTCATTTTTGTTCCTGAGCCATGCTCATGCCGATCATTGCGGGATGATAGGATTAATAGATGAATCCCTGCCGTTGCTTGTAACCGGTGAAACATTTGCGATCATGAAAGCAGGGGCACAGATAAGGCAGGATGTCTGGGATGAATTGTACCCAAAAAAAAGAAAAAAAGTTGGGCATAATGATGATGTTTTGAGGCATGATATCCTCGTAGCAGAGCGGAATGTGAAGAATCGCAGAAAGATCAGCTTACTGTCCTCGTCAACTCAGAAAAAAATCCTGGAACCTGATTTCTTCGAAGAGATTGATGCCAAAAATCTCTGGAAAGATGAACTGTATATTCAACCTGTTTACCATTCCATCATTGGTTCAGCTGGCTTGATAGCCAGAGTTGATGACTGGTGGGTTGCCTATACCGGTGATTTCAGAACAGGGCCCGAAAGTGTCGAAGAAGAAAATTTCTGGCTGGAAAACCTTGGCGAAAAAAGGGTTCAACTTTCTAAGAGAAGTGATATGTTCTTCGATCTCTTGAAAAACAAAAAACCACTTCTTTTGATTGTTGAAGGTACTCGAACTACCCGTCAATCGGAAAAAGATACAACTGAATGGGATGTCTTCCAAAATGTTCTCAACTTACTTCAAAATACAAATAAGCTTGTTATAGCAGATTTTTCTATGAAACACCTTGAAAGACTTATGACTTTCCTGAAAGTAGCAATAATGACAGAAAGAACTCTGGTGGTTATGCCAAAAGATTATGCATATCTCGAGACTATGGGAGAGGTAGAACCTTTATGGAAATTGAATGATACAGAAAAGAATCACATCAAAATCTACCATCCAGCAAAGAGTTCTTTTATTGGTTTAGAAAAAAAAGTAGTAGAAAAAGCAAAAAAAGATGAGATTTTACTTTTACCCGACGACATAAACCATAAGCCATCATTGTACATATTAGCCGCCGGTTACTGGGATATACCGAATATTCTTGATTTAAACGAAGATGTTCTGGAAAACTGTTTATACATTCATTCAACAAGTGAAGCATATTCAGAAGAACAACAGATAGATTTCAGAAGATTTAAGAACTGGATAGACCGTTTTTCTATCAAATCATTCGGATTTGGAGTGGATTCTGACGGAGAGCTCAGATTTTCGAAACAGTTTCACGCATCAGGCCACGTTTCAGCCGAAAAACTTTCAAGTATAATAAATACAGTATCACCGGATTTGATATTACCGGTTCACACACTCGATAGATCTTGGTTTGTTGAGCGTTGGGGAAGAAAAGTTATAAATGGAAATAAATTCCACATATCTTGACAAAAAATCAACACAAATCAGCATCTCATCGAAAACAAATTGATGTAAAATTATAATTGGTTTCTGGAGGTGATTTGTTGAAATTCTATATTACCACGCCTATATACTACGTTAACTCCGATCCACATGTCGGGAGCGCATATACGACTATTATCGCAGATATAATTGCAAGATATAAACGAATGATGGGCTATGATGTTTTTTTCCTAACTGGCACTGACGAGCACGGGCAAAAGATTCTCCAGGCATCGAGCTCGCTTGGGAAAGATCCGCAGAGTTTCTGCGATGAATTGGCAGACAGGTTTAAACAGTTGTGGAAAAAGCTAAACATAACTAATGACGGCTTCATAAGGACAACTGATCCCAACCATATGAAGGTAGTCCAGTATTTTGTTAAAAAGATGGTTGAGAACAACGACATCTACAAAGGTGAATATCGGGGATGGTATTGTGTACCATGCGAGACCTACTGGAATGAAGATGAAATAGGTTCAGATAAACTCTGCCCTTCCTGCGGCAGGGAATTAAAATATGTCAGCGAGCAAAATTATTTTTTCAGGCTTTCCAGATATCAAGATAAACTCCTCAGATATTACGAAGAACATCCTGAGTTCGTTCAGCCAGATTTCAGAAGAAATGAAATGATGAGGATACTTGAAGGTGGTCTGAAAGATCTCAGCATAACAAGAACAACTTTCAAATGGGGAGTTCCGATGCCAGATGATCCAGAACATGTTATCTATGTCTGGGTTGATGCACTCATAAACTATATTTCCGCCATAGGTTATCCTGAGGATCTGAAAACTTTTGAAAAATACTGGCCAGCTGATTTGCACTTGATAGGCAAGGAAATCAACAGATTTCATTCAATTATCTGGCCTGCCATGCTTATGTCAGCCGGATTAGAGCTTCCGAGAACTGTTTTTGCACATGGTTGGCTAACAGTAGACGGTCAGAAAATTTCCAAATCCTTAGGAAATGCTATTGATCCAAAATATTTTGTTGAGGAATATGGAAATGATGTCCTGAGATTTTATCTCGTAAGAGATATTAATTTTGGAAAAGATGGAGATTTTTCGGAGAAAAACCTTGTAAACAGATTAAATTCAGATCTCGCCAATGATTATGGAAATCTGCTTCACAGAACCTTAGCCATGATCAAAAAATATTATTCATCAACAATGCCTCGGCCGGGTGCACATGAACAAATAGATGAAAAATTTAAGCACGATATCCTTCAGTGTTGCAAAGAATACCAGCAGTTTATGGATCAGTATTCCCTCACCCAGGCTGTCGAAAAAGTTATGGAGGCTCTGGCCATATCGAACAAATATTTTGACGAAAGAAAACCCTGGGTTCTGGCAAAGCAAAAAGATTTCGACAAACTCAGTACAGTTTTGTTCAATGTTTGTGAATCCCTCTTGAAAGTTGCAACTATGTTTTCCCCTATAATGCCAGATTCTTCAGAAGAAGTTTTTTCAAGACTTGGTTTTGATCAAAAATCTTCAAAATATATGTTAGAAACCTGGAATATCTTAAAGCCAGGCAAGAAGATAGTTCACGCTGAACCTTTGTTTGCAAAAAGAGATCAGAAGGAGATAAAAAGGAGTGAGGTTTTGATGACTGATACTATAGATTTCGACCAATTCAAGAAGGTAAATCTGAGAGTTGGTAAGGTAATTTCAGCAGAGAGAGTACCGAAATCCGAAAAGCTTCTAAAGCTTTTGGTTGATCTTGGTGAACTTGGATCGAGACAAATAGTTGCCGGTATAGCAAAGTACTATAAGCCAGAAGATTTGATTGGCAAGAATATTGTGGTCGTTTCAAACCTGAAGCCTGTGAAACTGATGGGAATAGAATCTGAGGGTATGCTCCTTGCTGCAAAAGACGACACTGATTTAAAAATACTGACCATCGATGGAGAGATATCTCCTGGCGCACAAATTTCATAGGAGGTCAAGAAAGTGGCAGAAATACTTTCAAAAAATATAGAAGATGAACTTGTCGAACTCTACATGAACTATTCAATGAGTGTGATAATAGGCAGGGCTATCCCTGATGTTCGGGATGGTTTGAAGCCTGTTCAAAGAAGAATTCTTTACGCAATGCATGAATTGGGCTTAACTCACAACGCCCAATCCAAGAAGTGTGCAAGGATTGTTGGTGAGGTTTTGGGTAAGTATCACCCTCATGGTGACGCTTCTGTCTACGATGCACTTGTGAGACTTGCTCAACCATTTTCGGTACGTTATCCTCTTGTAATAGGTCAAGGAAATTTCGGATCTATAGATAGGGATCCTCCCGCGGCTATGAGATACACCGAGGCAAAACTTTCTGAACTTGCCGAAGAAATGCTTCAGGATCTTGACAAAGAAACTGTTACAATGACGAAAAACTTCGACGATTCGCTCGATGAACCTGAGGTCTTGCCCTCTAAGGTTCCAAATCTTCTTATAAACGGCGCTAATGGTATAGCCGTTGGTATGGCTACAAGCATTCCGCCCCATAATCTTCAAGAAGTCGTAAACGCCATAGAAATGCTCATTGAAAATCCAGAGGCAACAATAGCTGATCTGTTGCGGATAATAAAAGGCCCAGATTTTCCAACGGGTGCTTTAATCGTAAATGGAAATGAATTAACCGAAGTTTATGCAACCGGAAAAGGAAGAATAGTGCTTCGCGGAAAGGTTCATTTCGAAGAAGGAAAGAGGTTTAACAACGTAGTGATAACAGAAATTCCATACAATGTAAGTAAGGCCGCTTTGATAGAAGAAATAGCTTCTTATGCTGAAAAAAATCCAAAAATGATGATAAAGAATATACGGGATGAATCCGACAAAAATGGGCTCAGAATAGTCGTTGAAATCCCAAAAAACGCAAACGCTGAAATTATTCTCAACAATCTATACAAGCATACATCACTGCAAACTTCTTTCAGTGTTCAAATGCTTGTTATAGACGGACGCAGGCCAAAACTTATGAACCTTTCTCAGCTTTTGAAAGCTTTTATAAAACACCGATTTGATGTTATAAGAAAAAGAGCTGAGTATGAGTTGAAGGTTTACTCAAGAAGAGCTCATATTTTGGAAGGCATAATGAAAGCGGCGAGGGCAATTGGCGTAGTTGTCGATATAGTGAGAACCAGCAAAGACAGTGAAGAAGCCATGAAAAATCTAATCGAAGCTCTTTCAATAACCAATGAACAGGCAAAAGCGATCCTTGATATGAGGCTGGGAAGATTGACCGGGCTCGAGATAGAAAAATTGCAGGGCGAATATTCTCAACTCATAAAAAAGATAGAAGATGTCAAAGATATACTTTCCCGAGATGAGAGAGTTTATAATGTTATGTATCAAGAGCTTGAGGAACTGAAGAAAAAATACGCTGATGAAAGAAGAACGAAGATAGAAAACATTACCGATAGCCTTTCTTACACTCCAGAAGATCTGATACCTAATGAAGATGTTGTAATAACTCTCACAGAAAAAGGATATTTAAAATCCACAAGTCTAAAAGACTACAGAAGTCAGAGGCGCGGGGGAAAGGGAATCGTTGGTGCCCGGACAGCCGAGGACGATGAAATACTCACCGTTTGCACAAGCAAGATGCATTCTCAAACACTGTTCGTGACTTCTGCGGGAAAAGCGTATATATTGAAAAATTATGAGATCGAACTTACAGGAAGAGATACCAAAGGAAAACCGATTCGAGCTTACCTGAATCTGGAAGAAGATGAATCTGTCCTGACGATGATTTCTTTTGACGAATGGAAAGGCGATTTGGTTCTTGTTACGAAGAGTGGCAGAATAAAAAGAACTCCACTCAAAGAATTCGAAAATACCACAAGCAGAGGAATAAGAGCCATAACCTTTTCTGACAGCGACGTTGTTGTCTCTGCTACTCTCTCGAGCAGTGAAAGCGATCAAATAATAATTGCAACAAAAAATGGTATGGCGATAAGATTTCCGCTGAAAGATGTCAGACAAATGGGACGGTCCGCAATGGGTGTGATTGGTATCAGGCTCAGAGAAAAAGATGAAGTGGTTGGTATGGTGAATGTGCCTGATGAAAACTGCGAAATACTCACTATAACAGTGAGGGGTTTTGGGAAAAGAACACCAGTAAATGATTACAGGGTTCAAAGTCGCGGTGGAGTTGGCATAAAAACTATGCCGGGTGTTGAGAAAGCAGGACAATTATGCGGAATCGATATCGTGGCGGACCCAAAATCGGATGTGATCGTTATGACGAAAAATGGGCAATCCATAAGATTCAATTTATCCACTGTGAGTCAACTCAGCAGAACAGCAAGAGGAGTAAAAATAGTCGATCTCTCTGGAGATGATGAAGTATCGCACTTTGCTGTTGTAGAGACATGTACAGAGAACTGAATCATCCATCAGATATTTGCTATGAACTTGCTTGTGACGATCTTCAGGAAATTTTCTCAGATTTAATAAAAATATTTAAAAGCTGCTACAGCCCTGAATTAAAGAACAATTTTATCAAAAAAGAGTATCCGGTGCAAGACCCAGAAGATATGGTTTTCGATGTTGTTAATGACTGGATATACACAATCAGTGCGAAAAAGTTTTTCCCTGATGAATGCAAAATATCGGAAAAACTTATCTGCAAATTCAGAAAAATTGAGAACCTATATGGAACGGAATTGAAGGCTTTGACCTATCACGGTTTGCAATTACGGCATCAAAAAGGTAAGATTGTGTTGAAGGTGGTGTTTGATGTATGAAAAAAGAATTGACCGACAGGCAAAAGAAGATTCTCGATTTTGTCCTCTCTTATATAGATTCACATGGCTATCCACCAAGCATAAGAGATATTGCACGCGCGTTCCGCATAACTCCTCGAGGAGCAATAGTGCATCTAAACGCCCTTGAGAAGAAAGGTTATCTAACCAGAGGCAAAAGAGCACGTAGCATAAAGGTTTTAAACCGGTCCGAGGCAATTAGATTACCCGTTGTTGGAACAATTGCCGCCGGCAATGCCATCGAAGCAATAGAAAATCCAACAGAGATCATTGAGGTCCCAAAAGCAATGATAAAGATCGGATTCGATCATTTTTTACTTCGTGTCAGAGGAGAAAGCATGATAGAGGAACATATACTGGATAAGGACTATGTAGTTATAAGAAAACAGAACACTGCAAATAATGGTGACATAGTTGCGGTTTTGACAAATAGCAATGAAGCAACTTTGAAAAAAATTTATATCGAGCCAGAAAAAATTATTCTTAAACCAGCCAACTCTAAAATGCAGCCGATTGAGCTTAAGCCAGAAAACGTGAAAATACTTGGGAAAATGGTGGGAGTGATAAGAATCTATGGATAAAAAAGAACTTTACACAGCTACAAATATCAAAGATGTATGGATAATTCGCCCAAATGGCGAATTAGATATGAGTAACTCCGCGGAACTTAAAGAGCAGATAAAACGCGAATTCATTCATCAGGGTAAAGTTGACCTGATAATAGACCTCTCACACGTTGATTACATGGACAGCTCTGCTCTTGGCGTTCTAATCGGATTACAGAAATCATGCAGATTGAATGGTGGAGCACTGATCCTATGCGGTCTTGAAGAAAACCTGAAAAGAATTTTTAAAATGACATCGCTTGATTCTGTCTTTTCTATACGTGCTACTGTTGAAGATGCATTGAAAGTATTTCTTGAGGGTGATCAAAATTGAAGATAGCCATCGGTTGTGACCACGCTGGCTTTAAATTGAAAGAAGCTATAAAAGGTTATTTAGTGAGCAAAGGATTCAACATTCTGGACGAGGGAACTTATTCTGAAGACTCAGTTGATTACCCAGATTTCGCGGCCAAGGTCGCCTTAGATATTAAAAACCAGAGGGCTGATTTCGGAATTCTTATATGCGGTACTGGAATTGGAATGAGTATCGCTGCCAACAGGATAAAAGGTATCAGGGCAGCTCTATGCCTTTTTCCAGAAATGGCAAAACTTGCAAGGTCTCACAATAACGCGAATATACTTGTTTTGCCAGGAAGGTTTATAGCTGTCGAGCTGGCACAATGGATAGTTGATGCCTTCATAGAAGAAAAATTTGAGGGTGGAAGACATGAAAATCGTGTTCAGAAGATTGAGGAGATGGATAAATGAAAATAGTTTATGATCCATCCCATATTTTTCACAAACCAACCAAGGAGATAGACAACGGAAGATTCATAGAAAACCCTGAAAAGCCCGAGAGAATAGACTCGATAAAAGATGCATTGATATTAAGCGGTTTTGACAATCTGACACCTCCAAACAAATTCCCAATGAGTTATATCTACATGGTTCATGATGAATCATATGTTGAATGGCTCAAAAACAAGTCTTCTTCTTTATCTGATCAAGATGAATACCTCATGGAAGTGTTCGGCTTTGACAGGTGTTTTGATACAGGTACTCCTGTTAAAAAAAATACATTTGAGGCATCAAAGAAAGCCGTTGATGTTGTTTTAACAGCAGCGAGTTTTGTTGATTCAAGTACAAATACCGTCTACGCCTTAACGAGACCGCCCGGACACCATGCAACAATGGATTTGTGTGGCGGGTATTGCTATTTCAACAATGCCGCCATAGCTGCATACTATTTTTTGAAACGTGGCGCGGACAGAATAGTCATCCTGGATCTGGATTTTCATCATGGAAATGGTACTCAGCAGATTTTTTATGATGTTGACTGGGTTTATTACATATCTATCCATGGCGATCCACAGGTTTTCTACCCATGGATAAGCGGAAAAGCAAGCGAAATAGGCAATGGGCCCGGAGAAGGGTTTAATCTGAACTTGCCCCTTCAGGCTGGATCAGGCTGGAACGAATACTCTGAGGCACTCACCTATGCTTTAAGAGAAATCAAAGATTATTACCCTGATTTGTTAATCATATCACTTGGTTTTGATACTCATAAAGATGATCCTGTAGGCAGATTTTCCCTCTGTGATGAAGATTACGCCAAAATTGCAAGACAAATCGGTGCATTAAAATTACCCGTGCTGGTAGTCCAGGAAGGTGGATACAACCCACAGGCTAATGCCCTTGCTGCAACCAGGTTTTTCTCGGCCTTAGAGTGATTTTGTCAGTTTTTCAAATATATCTTCGTTACGTCTGTGTATCAATTGGTAAAGTTCGAAAAGTCTGCTATAAACTTCATGCTTATCCATACACGGCAGAAATTTTCTTGAGACTCTGACGATTTTTTTGCTTATCTGCAGAAAGCTCTCCTTACTTAAAGAAGAGATCGCAACTATTGCGCATCCAAGCAACTCAGATTCGTGTACATTTACTACTTCTAATTCTTTTCCGAGAACGTCTGATTTTGTTTGATTCCACAAATCATTTAAAGATTGTCCTCCCGTAGTTCTTATCGTCTTTATATCACATCCGCTTTTTTTCATGAGTTCAACAATCTCTCTGATAGCATATGCAACACCTTCCACAACAGACACCAGCATAGTTTTCCAATCATCATTGAAAGATAGACCAAAAAAAGCACCTCTGAGACTGGGATTCCAGTAAGGGCTCCTTTCCCCATTAAGGTGGGGCAAAAAAATCACACCGGTTGGTCTTTTAATCTGCATCAATCTTGCTAAATTTACCAGACGAGTCCTCGCCACTTGACGAGAAAACCATTCATAAGCCCCGCCTGTTGTTGTCATAACACCACTTATTTTCCAGTAATCATCCAGAAAGAATGGCGTTGTTATTAGACCTGGATGCAAGATTTTTTTGGCACTGCATAAGGTAAGCCCCTGTGAAGTTCCACCTCTGTCACAGAGCATCCCATCTTCAAGAACCCCAGTCCCAATAAGCGCCATTGCAAAATCCGGGGCACCAGCAATGATCAGTGCTTTGTCATTTACGCCAAGAACCCGGGCAATCGACCTATCTATACTTGAAATCACCTCTCCAGTATTAACCAGCGGCGGTATTGAAAATTTTTTGTCAAGATTAAATTTTTCGAGAATCTCTTTGTTCCATGGAAGATATCCGCTTTGTGGAAATGATGCATTGACTATCTTTCTGGTTAATTTCATGATTATGAAATCACTTGGCTGTAATAAATAAACTTTTTGAGTTAAGTTTTTCTCAACTTCTATCAAATGAGCAACAACTGTGGCTGTCTGACCATCAATGCCCTTCTCAATAATCTTCTTTAAAGACTCAAATCCTCTTTTATCTATCCAAGTTATAGCTTTCCCGAAAACCTTTTGTCTTTCATCAACCATTATTGTAGTTGGTCCCTGACCGGTGATACATATGGCAACAATATTTTTTCTGTAAGAAGAATCAATACTGTGAAAACCTTGAACTACCGCTTTCCACCACTTCTCCGTGCTTACCTCATGAACACCACTTCTGGAAGATTCAAAACACCTCTGCTGAAACAAGAAGATTTTTTCCCCGGAGAAATTAAAAAGGCCTATTTTAACATTTGTAGTACCTATATCTACTGCGGCAACCAAATCAGAAAACACCCTTGTCTCCCCTTCTTTTCTGCGACAAAATGGTCTCAAAATGTTTGTATTTCTCATACAGTCTATCTTTGTCAATTTCAAACATTTTCAGAATCAAAAGATCCACAATAACAATCTGGAGATATTTCGTCAGAAATCCTCCTTCGGATAATATCTCTGTCCTGACATAAGCCGGTAAGAGAATATCACAAACTTCAGCTATCTTTGAACTTGGTGAGGCTATTGCTATTACTGAAGCACCAGATTTTTTTGAAAAACTTATTGCGTCAAGTAAATCCGTGGAAGAATGGCTGCTTGAAATAGCTACGGCACACCCGCGATTTCCGAGGTGAGAAGCAGATATGCTTTGAAGAAAAGGATTTGAAAAGAAATTAACCTGAAAACCGAATTCTTTCAGCTTCAGGAATAGATCTTTTCCTGCTATGCTATCAAATCCATAGGCAAAAATCTCCACGACATTACTTTTTAAAATAATATCCGATGCTCTTGTGAGAACCTCATCGCTTATTAATTCAACAGATTGTTTTAATTCTGAAAACACAAAACCAAGAAAATCCCTGCATATACGCCTCAATCGATCAGAATCCGGTTTAAGGGTTTCAAAAAGTGCTATTTCTTGAGCAAGGGCTATCTGAAAAGATTTGTAGCCAGAAAAACCAAGTTTTTTTGAAAATTCCACTACAGTTGAAGGAGAACTCTCACAACTGCGCGCGAGTTCAAGAATATTCATATTTAACACTTTTGATGGATTTTCTATGATGAATTGTGCAATTCGTATCTGCGATCTGCTCATTGAAGGCATCATATCTTTCATCTTTTGAAAAACACTTACATTCATCTTTTGAACCACACCCGCTTTCTTGTAAGAGAATATAACACCATTGCAAGAACTGTTGCAAAGTAAGGCAGGCTCATCAGTAAGTCAGAAGGCAATTTTGTAGAAGTCTGTAAGACATTGGACAGAGATGTGATCAGCCCAAAGAAAAAAGAAACAACCATCACATTCACAGGTTTTTCACCTCCAAGTATAACAGCCACGAGTGCCATCCAGCCACGATTATTGCTCATACCTGCAACAAACGATCCGAGAGGTAGCGAGAGAGCTAAGCCAGATAGACCTGTGAAGATCCCACCTGCTAAATAAGCAATTGTTCTGGTTTTTCTTACGTTTATTCCTATATCTGCTGCCGCTGTCTCATTCTTTCCAATTGCCCTCAATCTATAGCCAAAAGGCGTTTTAAAAAGAACCAGGTGGCTCAGCAATACTAAAAATGGAGTTGAGTATTCAATAATGTTGTACCCACTCAATAATTCTCTAAGAAAGTCAATATTTTTGATCGGTAATTCAATATTTCTCAATAATGGCGCTTTATCAAATATCAATGTTCCTTTTGAACCAAATAAAACAGCCCCGAGAAAAACCGTCAAACCCATTGCAAAAAGATTTGTTGCAAGGCCCACAACAAATATATTGGCCTTCAAAAAAAAGCTCAAGTATGCCATGACGAAAGCAAGGACACATGAAGAAATAATCCCGGCAAGAATACCTACCAAAAGACTTTTTGATGAATATGCACTGTAAACACCAAAAAACGCGGAAGTTAATATCATACCTTCGAGCCCTATATTCAATTTTCCTGAAACATTGCTAAACATGCCTCCAATCGATGCCAGTACCACTGGTACAGTTGACGATATCACAAGATGCAAAAATCCGCCTACCATATTTTCTTAACCTTCCTTTTGGCGATAAAATCGAGTATCGCCTCAGCAGTAACTAAATAAAAAATAGCTCCTTGAATGATTCTTGACATTTCTGGTGTTATATCGGACATAAACGAGGCAACCTGCGAACCTGCCTCTAAGTATGAAAAGAAGATAGCTGCAGGTATTACCAGGATTGGATTATTTCTTGCAATCAGGGCAACAGCTATGCCATTGAATCCATAACCAGCGGAAAAACCTTTCACGACTCTCGAGTGCACACCGAGCACATCCACCATACCACTTAAACCAGCTATACCTCCACTAATCAACATGGTAAGAACCCACACACCTTTGACATCAACACCAATATATTCTGCAAACCTTCGATTTTTCGCAATCCTTGTCTCCAAACCAAACCATGAATAATTCATGAGCATGTACAAAGCAAAACAAAAGAATGCACTTATGAAGATACCTGAATGCAACTGTGAAGGTGGAAGAATTTTTGAAAAACTCAAATCAATGTATTTTGAAGCCGCAAGACCGGCTGAAGGATCTCTCATCGGCCCATTTAGAAAATAATCTATTATGTGCACAGTCGCCTGACTCAAAAGAAAAGAAGAAATAAGTTCATCTATATTAAGTTTTATCTTCAAAAAAACAGAAACGCCCGATAGCATCATACCAGCAAAAAAAGCTGCCAGCAAAACAATCATCTTGGCAAAGAAAGATGGAATATCTGGCAAAAATAAAGCTGTTAATGTCCCAAAAAATGCTCCGAAATATACCTGTCCTTCCAAACCGAGGTTGAACAACCCGGATGAAAAAGAGACAACGGCGGCGATAGCCGTCATAATCAACGGTATAGAGTTGCTCAGCATATTTCCCAGAAAATAAAGGTTGGATACAGGTCCAAAAAAAAAACCATTTCACTGACTCAAGAGGGAAATCACTTGTGAGAAAAATTATGGCTATTCCTAAAGCGAAGGCCACGGTGATTGTGAAAAGGAAAAATGTCAACCATCCAGCAGAATATCTCACTTTAAGCCATCACTCCGAAAAGTTTAACTTTCGAAATATTTTCATCGACGACAAACTCATCTTTAAGCGTGCCATCTTTCACAACTATAATTCTGTCACAAATTTTCAAAAGTTCTTCTAAATCACTTGAGTACAGTATTACAGCTACATTATCGTTTCTCAAATTCAACAAAAACTTGTGCACCATAGCAGTTGAATGTACATCAAGACCTGCTGTTGGGTCAGAAGCAATCAAAAGCTTTGGCACAGCACTGAGCTCCCTTGCAATCAAAAGTCTCTGAATATTTCCGCCTGATAAGGTACTTACAGGTTGCCATACTGATTTTGTCTGAATATCGAATTTTTTCAAAAGTTCTCTTGCCCAATTCTCTACTGTTTTGTAGTTTAAGAAATATTTGAATCTGGTAAAATTTTTCTCGTAATATTTGATAGCGAGAAGATTTTCCAGTATTGATAAATCAGCAGAAACCCCAACTTGCGTTCTGTTTTGAGGTATGTAACTTATACCACATTTTCTTCTCTCTTTCACCGATTTGTGTTCTATATTCTCACCAAAGAAGATAATCTCTCCATTAGCAATTTTCCTCAAACCAATCAAAGCCTCAAGAATATCTAAAACGCCACTGTTCGCCAAACCGGCAAACCCAACTATTTCTCCAGCACTGATTTCAAAAGAAATATTTCTCACCATTGTCTCCTCAGGCAGGGACAAATTTCTAACAGATAGCACCACTTTTCCACATTTTTTTTCTTTTTTTGTCAGAAGAATTTTTGTCCTACCAACCATCATTTCCGCTATTTTTTCGTGTGAGACACCTTTATTTGACGAGGAAAATACAGTCCTTCCGTTTCTCAACACAGTAATTTCATCAGATATATCGCAGGCTTCTTTAATATCGTGAGTTATGAGAACAACAGTTTTCCCATTCTGCTTGAGCCATTTTATTAACCTGTAAAAATTTTCTGCCTCATGTTCAGAAAGATAAGTTGTTGGCTCATCAAATATCAAAAGTTGAGCCCCAAGATACAGAGCTCTCAATATTTCAACCTTCTGCCTTTCAGCCATTGTAAGATCTTTGATTTTTGAATTCAGATTGACCTCAAGTTTTGATTCAGAAAATAATCTCTCAACATGCTTCTGAGCCGAATTTTTATCCAGGAAAACAAGGTTTTTTAAAGGAACTTTCTGAAGGATAATGTTCTCAAGAGCTGTAAAGTCATCTATTAATGCAAGATGTTGGTGAACCATTGCTATTTTAAGGTGGAGCGCATCCCCCGGGCTTTTTATTTGAACAGGGTTACCATTGATAAAAATTTCTCCACTATCCATTCTTTCCAGACCGCAGAGGATTTTCATCAAAGTAGTTTTACCAGCTCCGTTTTCTCCAAGCAAAGCGTGTATTTTACCTGCTCTCAATACAAAATTAGCTCCCTTTAAAGCGATCGTATTGCTGGGAAAAAAAGTTTTGAAGATTCCCCTCATTTCAACAAAAACCTTACTTTTCAAGTGGATCAATCTCTCCATTCTTCAGGCTATTGAAAATCTGCCTCATTTTTTCTGCAATGTTTTCCGAAACAAATTGTGTGAAATAATTCTCATCAAGGGTAAAATCTATAACATTTTCCTCAATACCCCATCGTTCGTAGTTTCCAAAAGGAAGTTTTCCTTCATATGCTCTCTTCAATACACTGTAAATAGCATCATCTGCTCTTTTCAAAACACAGGCCAAAATAACACCTGGCGCAATCGAGATGATGTTTGAATCCACACCTATAACATATTTTTTGAGTTCTCTGGCCTTTTGGATTGCTCCAATCCCGGTGCCACCAGCAACGAGAAAAATGATATCAGCACCCTGAGAAAACTGGAGTTGAGCCAATTCAGATCCTTTACCAGGGTCAGACCAGCTACCTGCAACTGAAAAAAGTACTTCGATTGCCTGGTTAACTGATTTAGCACCTTTTTCGTATGCTGGTTTCATGCGATCAATCATGGCAGGATAAATATCTCCTGATATCAGCCCAACTTTTAATTCCCTGTTCGCACCGGGAAGATTACTTGTTGTTATAAGCCCTGCAAAATATCCTGCAAGATAAGCCATTTCCTCATCTTTAAAACCAAGCGAGTAGACATTCTCAGACAAAGGAGCTATACCATCTATAAGTGCGAATTTCTGTTTTGGAAACATCTTAGCTGCCTTTTCAACGCTTTTTGGCATACCCTCTGTGAAGGTTACAATTAAATCATAAGATCCCGTTGAGGCGAGCGCTATTAAAGATGGTTCCCATTTTGCCGGATTATATCCACCTTCCACAACTTTGAGATTAAAACCAAAATCACGAGATGCCCTTTTGGCTCCATCGACCATCATTTCATATATCGGGTTTCCACCAATCTCCCCCGTTATGAGGAGTGCCACATCATAGCTCAAAACCATCAAGGGAAGAATCATCAACATGATTATTAAATTTTTTTTCATACTATGCGCCTCCAGTGTAAAATATCTGTTGTTGAAAAAGTAGATAAATCGAAATTATTTCGATATATGCCGAAATTTATTCTATATATTCTCCGACCATCTGTCAAGTACCTTTGACGGTTTTTCATCTTTTCTTCTTAAAAAATCAAACTTGCTTTCTCATTTTGTGGTATCATGTAAATACAATATTCGTTTTAGAGGAGCTGATATCATGGAAAAAGAGAATTTTGAGGTTTTTGTACTGACAGACGAAAACAATGTGGATCATCATTTCGTCTTGCTTGCTGAGATCGAAAACTCAGGAAAAAAGTACTGGGTCTGTGAAGAAATAATGGTGGATGAAGAGGGACAGATCACAGACTTTGGTGAAATATATCCATTTGAAGTTAAAAAAGATGACACGGGTAATCTTTTCGTTGATTCGATAGAGACCGAAGAGGAATTTGATCGCGTGTCGGAAGCATGGAACAATATGCTTGAAAACGATGAAAAGCTGCGTGGCATGTTCAACTTCGAGGAGCACGGAGAGTCTGAAGAGGAGTAATAGAAATTCGATGGATAGAACCGCCGAAATCGTTTATAAAGATTTAAGAAAAAAGATCGAAAGCGGTTATTATTCACAGGGAACAAAACTCGAAGATGAAAAAGACCTGGCAGAAGCTTATGGAGTGAGAAGACATACAATCAGACTCGCCATAAAGAAACTTGCTGAGGAAGGTGTCGTAAAAAGAATCAAAGGCCGCGGCACCTTCGTAGCTGCAGAGATTCAAAAGAAGTTTCTGGGGCTGATAGAAAATTCCTGGCAATTTAGAGTACTTAAAAGTGCCCTGTCAAATTCTCGCGAGCAATACAGCCTGTTTTCAGAGGGATCTCCTGTTCTCAATTTCGAGATTCTCTGGCTGGAAGACGATAAACCTGTATGCTACGAAAAATGTCTTGTCGATGTTGTAAAAAATCCTCATATTCTTCAATTGATGAATTCTCAGCAAAAAATTCATCCTGTTGAATATCTATCTGAAAAACTTTCTGTGCAGTATATTCAGGAAATCTATGAAATAGGAAAATTAACGAAATCAGTATCAAAGCATCTTCAAACAGATCTTAAAATCACCATATTCAGAACAATAATCTTAAAAAATCAGCTCGATGAAGTGCTGGCACTTTCTATACTAAAATACCATCCAGGTGTTCAGATTAAACAAATCCGGAAAGTATAAAGTGGGGCTAAACCCCCACCTTAACTGCACCTGGACCATCCACAAATTTTACAGCTAACGCATCCTTCCTGCATAATTAGTGAATTTTTCGATAAGCACGATGGACAATAGGTATTTCCATCTATATCTACGTAATATCCCTGTTTCCACTCAAGTCCATTCGCAATTACAAATTTCTCAACTTCTTCGGGAGTTTTGGCTGTTCCATCTATTCTCATAACTTCTGTTTCCACATTGTTTTTCTCTGTCCATAACTCTGCAAAGTCATCTATAGCTTTCTTTATCTCAATTCCAACGTTTCGCACATAATCTCCTTTCACTTTCACCAACTGTTCAATGATTTCATCCACCGATACACCAGCTCTGAGTGCAGTTGAAGAAAGTCTTCCTATGGCCTCAGCGGTTTCAGTGCCGTTGGAGAGGAATATCTCTATTGCTTCTCCTGTATCATCAAAAGAAACAGTTATATACGTTGTCCCTGAAGAGCTCTTATACTTTCTTGTCACGCTTCTCAAAGTTTCTTTTCTCGGTTTGGCTCTCAACCTGTGCTTTTCGTCAAGTACGAAAAATTGAATTTTTGGTGCATCTTTTGTTTTAAGAGATTTCGTCGATGTTAAAACCTGAGTCTGTAAAGAACCATCCCTGTAAATTGTTAATCCACGTATTTTATGTTTCAAAGCTTCAATATAAACTTCCACTACATCGTCAACAGTAGCGCTATTGGGTAAATTTATGGTCTTGGATATGTTGTTGTCCACGTAACATTGAAACGCTTCCTGCATCAATAAATGGTCGATGGGTTTTATATCATGCGATACTACAAATACTCTTTTGATCTCCTCATCGATTTCCAAATGTTTAAGTGTTCCATCTTCCACAAGTTTGTCTTTGATTGAATTGATAAGGTCTTCAGGAAGTTTTTGCTTAAGAACTTCATTGACATAAAACAGTGGCTCCCGCTCATCGCTATTTTGTTTGTTCACATATCTAACGTATGCGAGCAGAAAATTAGGTTCAAGCCCAGAAGAAGTGTCAGCAATATTTGATATTGACCCGGTAGGAGCAATTGCAAGGACGGCTACATTTCTTTTGAATTTTGGAGCAACATTTCTGAAGTGTTCAAAAATCTCTTCATCATAATCACTTTCATCCATCGAAAAGGGAACAAAATCATCTTCTGTATGATACCTGCTCTGTTCAAACAGGGGGAAATTTCCTTTCTCTTCCCCAAGTTTTGATGATTCTTCATGAGAATGTAATGCCATGAATGCCATTATATTTTTCGCAAGTCTTCTGGCTTCTTCAGAATCATAGGGAATATCCATTTTGTAAAGTAAATCGGCAAAGCCCATGATTCCAAGTCCCAATCTTCTGGACTCCTTGACGGCTTTGGAGATTTTATCGATTGGAAAAACATTTACATCTATAACATTGTCAAGGAACCTGACAGCAATCCTTGTAGCTTTTTCTAATGCATCCCAGTCAACACCATTCTGTGTATACAGTTTTGCCAGATCGATTGAACCAAGATTACAGGCCTCATACGCACCAAGCCCTATTTCTCCACATGGATTTGTGGAAATTATCTCTTTATGTGGATATAATGCATAATATCTGTTCATTTCACCAAGAAACACCATTCCTGGGTCGCCAGTTTCCCATGCGCTTTGAGCCATTTTCTGTATTATTTCACGTACTTTTATTTCTTTTTCCCCATGCCATTTTGAATGATTCAATCTGATTGTTCCATCTCTTTCATAAATTCTCAGAAGTTCCTCCCTTCTCATTGGGATTCCAACAGATATGTTGAAGAACCTCAGAACCTTTTCTCCGTCGTTGCCTTTTTTTGCAGATATGAAGTCCATTATATCTGGATGATCGATATTCAAAATACCCATCAACGCCCCTCTTCTTCTGTAACCCTGCTCAACCACAGAGACAGCTGAATTAAAAACATGCATAAAGCTGATGGGACCAGAGGCTTTTCCGTGAGTTCCCGCCACAAAGCTTCCATTTGGCCTTAAGGAGCTGAAATTGCTTCCAATACCTCCTCCGGCTTTTGTTATCAACGCATATTCTTTCACCGCGGTGAAAATTCCATCAATACTATCTTCAACAGGCACAACAAAACATGCGGATAACATATGAAGATGATTTCTCATTTGTATTATTTTTGAATAATCATCGAGCTCCATCTGCTCCAGAGGTTTATACAAAAGCTCATAATCAACTCCCATACCTGAATTAAACAATGTAGGGCTATTTGGAATGAAAATTCGGCTCGCTAAAAGATCGAAAAACTCTTTCTCCAGCAATTTAATGTAGTCAAGCTTTTCACTTTTTGAAAGGTTTTCCAGGGCGGGATTATTAATCAATTCAGCACTTGCCACAACTCTTGCCACACGATGGGCAACATCGTGCCAGCTTTTTTCGATAAATTCACCCGCTGGCGTTTTGATAAAGTACCTTTCTGTCAATATTCTAACTGCATTCTGCGATGGCTGAATCTTTTTATATTTTTCAATCAGGTCTGAGTACATAAAAACTTTACCCCCTTTCGGGGGTAATTATACTACAAGTTGTATATCAATTCAATACAACACTATATATTGTGTGAAAGTGAAATAACAGAATGGACTAATGTCTTGAAGAAAATAGTGATGTCCACATATTCAACCGGTATATCTGTATTCAATGTCACAGGGGCAAAACATATTATACCCTTGATACCGGAATTTTTCAATCTATCTGCTATGAGCTGGGCTGCTTCGGCTGGCGTGGCAATAACGGCAAGCTCTGATCCTGTTTTTTCAATGAAATTTTCCATTTCATCAACGCTCATAACTATCAGGTCGGAATTTATACGCTTGCCTATCTTTTTTCGATCAACATCGAAAATCCCTGTTATCTTAAAATTATGTTTTTCGATTTGTTTAAACCTCGCTATAGCCTTGCCTATGTTGCCGGCACCCACTATTATCACATTCCATCGTTTGTGTATTCCAAGAATTTTCCTGATTTCATCCAAAAGAACCCTTGTTTTGTAGCCAAAACCACGTCGCCCAAAATTACCAAAATATGATAAATCTTTTCTCACCTGTGTATCTTTTATGTGCAGCATCTCTGCCAGCTGTCTGGAGGATATGTTATCTATACCTTTGTCAACAAGCCTTTCAAGACATCTGTAATAAATTGCCAGCCTTTTCACAGTTGGTTTTGGAATCTTCATCCTATACACCCCCTTAGTTCATATTTTCACAAATAAATTGTATCATTAATCCTGAATCTTAAGAATTACCTTCAATGCCCCACTTGCTTTTTCAAAAGCTTTCTGATAATCGTCAAAATCAAATACATCTTCTATCAGATCAACTACCCTTAAGCCATTTTGAAGAGCGAAAATTGCCTTTGGAAAAGGTCCACATCGTGACCCTACTATGGTTACTTCATTAACAGTTGCTGTGCTCATATCTATGCTTATTTTTCCAGCGACCGTTGTTTTCAAAACAATCGTTCCTTCTGGTTTGACTGCATACAGGGCTTGCTGCAATCCACTTTGTTTTCCTGTTGCATCTATTACAACATCAAAGTGGCGGTCATATTTTTCAATATTGTCTGCAAATTCAACATCAGTCCATTTTTTTGCAAGAGATAATTTTTCTTCGTGCTTGCCAAAAAGTACATGCGCTATATTTGAAAAATTCAAAGCCTTCGATATTACTAAACCAAGCTTCCCATCGCCAAAAACGGCAATTTTCTCATGGCCAGTAAAATTGATTTGTTCGGTTATTCTGAACGCAGCAGCCAGAGGTTCAACAAAAACGGCTTCTTCATCCGCTATCTCGTGTGGCAGGACATGAAGGTTTTCTACAGGAATCAGGGCATACTGCGCAAAAACCCCATTATAACCGTTTATACCCAGCACTCTCATATTTCTGCAGTGCCGCCAGAGTCCTTCCAGGCATAAATCACATTTTTTACACGGTATGTTTATTTCACCAACCACACGTTTTCCAATGAGTGCAGATGGACCTTTTTCTACGATACCCACAAACTCATGACCAAGTATACCCGAAAAATTCATATAACCTTTTAATATTTCAAGATCAGTATTGCAAATTCCCGCCATCAAAATTTTGACAAGTGCAAACCCCTTGTGCATTCGTGGCTTGTCAATCTGAATTAATCGAAGATTTCCATCATAAAATAAAGCTTTCACGCTTTTTCACCAAGATTTTTCATCTTGCTGAAAGCCCCTTTTACAGTTCGTGCCATTTTTTCCGCCTCCTTGACAGCGCGATTGAGTGCCACGCTTATTTTTTCATTATTCAACAAATTTGCCATCAGAACCACATCAAAAACATCTCCACAGCCCGTCCTATAAACATAATCCCTGCCATCTCCAGAAATCTTGATAGAGCCAAAAACTGCCCCTTTTGGCCCAAGTTTGACCACATCACAATTAATTCTGCTGCATTCTTTCTCATTACCAATAACCAAAATGTCCCTTGCTGCTTGCTTAAGGTCAAAATCAAAATTGGCAAGCGGGCCAACATCCACAAAAATCTTTTTCTCTCTGCAAAGTTCAATAATCTTTCTCGCACACGATGATGGAATTTCCCCATTCAAAAACACACAGTCGCAATCATTTAATAGCTCCTGGATCACCGGAACATCTAATTCATTGACTCCCCTGTTGACGGCAATAGGGACATCATTATAAGCAATGTGCAATCCTGTCTTTCCGTGAATTTTTCTTATGTTGTTTTTAAACCCAAGCGCCCTGAGTTCTTCGAGAATCAAATCCGCTCTGTAATCAGAGCCAACGTTTGAAAAAAACTCAATGTCAAAGCCTAATCTCCAGAGGCCAAAAGCTATATTCAATCCAGATCCGCCACACATTTCAATTACCTCTGCTTTATGCACCTGCTGGCCGTATATATACACATCCCAAAATGTTCCACCAAAAACTGCTATTTTCATATCATCACCATGAAAAGTATAATAGATAAAGCGGGGTGAAATCATGAAAATACGTTTTGGAAATATGGTGGATAATCTTGTTGGAATAAAAGAAATAGAGGTATGCGGCAGATCACTCGATGAAATCTTCAAAAACCTCTCAAGCTCTCTCAAAAAGAATGTGAATCTTCTCATAGATGAAAAACGAGAGAGTGTCTATCTCGTTGTCGAAAATGACGGAAAATTTCTGAAAAACTGGGTTATTGCACTTCATAATGGGGTAAACCTGCTGGACATTGACCGAGATGCATTGCAAGATGGAGAACTCGTTATTTTCGTTCCAGTAAGCGGTGGTTGAGATGTTTCAACGGCACTCTGAATTATTGAAAGACTGCATGCAAAAGCTTTTTAAATCTACTATTTTTGTCGCCGGCGCTGGTGGCCTTGGCTGTACAGTTTTATCTTTAATAGTTAGAATTGGCGTGAAAAATATCTATTTGATAGATCATGGAATAGTGGATGAGCCGGATTTAAATCGGCAGATCCTCTACGATAGAAACGATCTGGGGAAAAGCAAAGTCAAAGTAGCGGGAGAAAAGCTTAAAATGATAAATCCCGAATGTAATCTGATTACAATTGATAAAACTTTGGATGAAAAATTCATATTACCAGCTGTTGATATTGTTATAGATTGCCTCGAAGGATTTAGAAGCAAATTGATCCTGGATGATCTGTGCCAGAGAAAATCTATTCCACTTGTTCATGCTGGTGTTGGCAAATTCTCCGGGCAAGTGATGACATTGATGTATAATGGTGGACCGACGCTGAAAGAACTTTATCGAGGAGCTGTTGAGGAGGATAAGGAAAGACAGATCTTCCCGCCCGCCGTAGTTTTAACAGCAGCTCTTCAAGTAAGTGAAATGACAAAGATTATTTGCAATAAAGGAGATATACTAAACGGGAAGATTTTGCAAATTAATCTGTTGCAAAATCACTTTGATTTTCTGAATCTCTTTTAAAAGGTGGGGTAATCTTATGAAAAAACTTCTGGTAACAATCTATTTTCTTATAATGGCTGTTCTGTATGTATTTGTTTATGGCAGCATTGTTTTGTTTGCCGGATTCTTGATAAAAATCTTCGCTGGCGAAAAAGTTTCAAGAAAGTTTGTCAATGGCCAGATAAAATTATTTGGAAAAAATTCCTTCAGATGGATGTTTTCATCTGTTATTGTACATGGTGAAGAAAATATTCAGCCCAGTTGCCTTGTTGTTGCAAATCACCAAAGCTTGATGGATATTCCATTGATACTTGGATACGTTGGTCCAATGCCAATGGTTGCAAAAAAAGAACTTGCCAAAGTTCCTGGCGTGAACTGGTTCGTGAAATATATGGGTGGTTATTTTCTGGACAGAAGCAATCCTGCTGAAGGTGCGCATATTCTCAAAGAATTGATCAAAACTCTGTCCTCTGGAAAGTCATTGCTGATCTTTCCTGAAGGAACCCGGTCTGTTGACGGATCTGTTGGAAAGTTTAAAACGGCAATATTTAAAATTGCGAAAAAGGTACATGTGAAGATACTACCGATTTCGATTTGGGGTACAATATTTCTTGTACCCAGGCGTAGCCTCTTCCTGAACCCTGGCAGGGTGGCAATGCTCATTCACCCACCAGTTAATCCTGAGGATTTCCCCAATGAGGAAGAACTCGCCAGAACAATAGAAGAGACTGTGCGTGCTGGGGTAGAGAAATTGAAACAGGAGGTGATATGACATGCGAAGAGCCTGGATTAAAGCTCTCGTGCTTGACAAAGCTCATAATTCACCAGTTGTGATTCTTGGAATTGAAGGAACAAACAAGGTGGTGCCAATCTGGATTGGTGCATGTGAAGCAAACGCTCTGGCAATAAATCTCGAAGGATTAGAATTTCCAAGGCCATTGACGCATGACTTGATAGTAAATATACTGGATGCACTTGATGCCCGGCTTGAAAAAGCGATAATACACTCAGTAAAAGATAATGTTTACCACGCAACACTTGTTATAAGAGATCTCACATTTGTTGAGACTGAAGATGAGGAAGGATCTGACGAGCACGCATTAATTGAGATAGATGCGAGGCCTTCTGATTCAATCGTACTTGCCGTTAAAAAAGGTGTGCCAATATATGTGAGCAACGAAATAGTTGAGGAGCATGCCATAGATTTGCAAATACCCGAAGACAGCTCTGACGAAGAATTCAAGAAATTTGTCGAAAGTCTGGATATAGACAAGTTCAGAGA
The DNA here is from genome assembly GCF_000017865.1 of Pseudothermotoga lettingae TMO. GTDB lineage: Bacteria > Thermotogota > Thermotogae > Thermotogales > DSM-5069 > Pseudothermotoga_B > Pseudothermotoga_B elfii. Next base: position 344,340 of record NC_009828.1, on the reverse strand, counting down.
AATGCTCAAGGATGAGCCAGATGAAGAGGGAGAAGAAGATGAATAATGAAGGTTTTGTGAAAAAATTGAATGAAAAGATGACCCGATTAATAAATAAGTCAACCATGGTTGAACAGGCTATGGCATACAGCTTGCTGTCAGCTGGAAAGCGAATAAGACCTGTTCTGATAAAACTTATCTGTGAAGATATGGGTGTACAAGAAGATCTAATATGGAACCCCGCTATGGCAGTTGAACTGTTTCATACAGCCTCTTTGATTCACGATGATCTCCCCCAGATAGATGATTCACCTCTCAGGCGAGGCAGGCCGTCCTGCCATGTTGTTTTTGGAAATGATATGGCTATACTTGCCGGTGATGGACTCATGTTAATGGCCTTCTGTGTGCTCAACCAAACGCCCGCTGATCCTGTTTCCAAATCGATGCTCTTCGATTTGTTTTCAAAATCAACTTACGATGTTTTGATAGGAGAAGCCATGGACGTTGAATTTACAGGAAAAGAAAAGGATATAAATGACGTTATAGAAATGTACCGGAAAAAAACTGGAGCTCTTTTTTCTTTTTGTTTTGCCATCGGCGCAATCTTAATGAAAAAACTTGAATATCTTGAAAAATTGATAAATGTCGGATCTACGTTTGGGGTATGGTTCCAGATTGTCGATGATTTGAAAGACGTCTCTGGCAAGGACGAAAATGTTGGCAAAACAACTGGAAGGGACAAAGCACTTGGAAAACCCACTGTTGTGAATATCATGGGAATTCAAGAAGCTAAGAATTTTGCCGATAATCTTTATGAGTCAGTTATTGTACAGCTTAAATCTTTGTCTCTTAATAAAGTTGTGGATTTCCTGTGTGCTTTGAGAGAGTGAGGTTGAGTGAAAAAAATCCTGGAAGTTTTAAAAAATCTCCTCAAGAGGAAGCTGTTGTTTATTGTTCTCTCAGGATCGCTGGCAACCATTGTAATTATTTTCCTTGTACTGAGTCTCATCAACAATGAGTCAGTTATTCATCCAGATAAACAAAAAGATATTACTGCACAGGCATTGACTATTTCCATACCAGAAGGTGCTTTTAATAAGATGAAAGTTCTTCAAATTCGAAAAATATCACCTGAAAATTTGCCCGGTAAACTTTCTTCTTCTTTTGTATCAGATGTTTACGATGTTTCGCCAGGTGACGGTATAGATGAATTTGCAATGAAACCTTTGACGATAAAATACCGAATCCCCAAGAACCTCTATCTCGGTAAAGAATACGCGAATTTGAAAGTGGCGTATGTGCCAGATATTGAAGAACCGGTTTATAGAACTCTTGGAGGGGCTTACATAGATATTGACAACAATGGGCCATACATCGAAGTTGAAGCTTTCCATGCCTCTAAAATAGGAATAATTGCAAGCGTTCCAGAAAAGCAAAAAACAGGGCTCCAGTTGATAAAAGAAAACTCAAAAAGTCTTGAACCAATCCTGCTTTTGATTCCGGATATCGACAGAGGTTTTCTTGGCTTCATACCAAATTCAGCACGTGCCAATGTGAATATATGGAGTGAGATGTTTCCAAACAGAACAGTGATGTATTACGAATATCCTATAGTAAACACGAAATCCAAATCATATATGGATAGCTACAGACAATTTTCCAGGGTCAAAGGCACAAATAGCTTCATACTTTATGAAGCGGAAAAACTTGCCACAGAGCTTCAAAGATTGAAAAACCTTGAATTCGATATCGTTGCTCATGGCGTGGGCGGAATTATAGCGCGATTGGCTGTAGAAAAGCATCCGGAAATTAAAAATGTAAGAAAAATCGTTCTGATCAGTACACCAAACAAAGGGACAAATATTGTGAATCCAATCTATTTTGGAACACTGCTTTTTGGAAAACCATCAGAGGTGATTGCGTCTAATTTTTCAATGGACAGGACAATAGTCGATTCCATAAAGTCTCACCTGCTATTTTATCTTGAATCCTTGGGGCCTTTATACAGAGAAATATCTGTCTCATCCACATTGCTCAGCTCACTCTCAGAGACAAGAAAAGATATTGCATATCTTTGTGTCGTGGGAAATTCCCCTCCTATGTCAATCGATGTGAAAAGTACTCCTTTCGAAAGTTTTTATCCAGAGCTTGTCAAAGGCAGTGCAGATGGAGTTGTAACAAAAAGTAGTGCCCTGATAGATGGTGTAGAATCCCTCGTGGTTGAAGGCTCTTTTTTCGATTGTTATATATCAATTCAGTTTCAAGAAAAGTTGAGAGCTTTTCTTGCTTATGAACCTGCAAAAGTACCTGAATACAAAACAGAAACATATCCAGAAAAGATTCCCAATATACAGGGCAGAGAAATTGTGTCAGTAAAAAACGTCGATATAAGTACACCGGATACTTTCTCGATCACCCCTGTTATGAAAAAAACGAAAAATATGCCCTTTGATGGTGTGATAGATATCCTGAAGGTTGGTTCACAGGTAATATACCTTCGCAGGGATGGAATTTATTCGGCAAATGGAAAATTGTATGAAGGTAATTTTATATTCCCGCATGCGACTAACAGTAAAATGAGTTTCTATGCCAACGGTAACGTCATGTCTTACGACGGTAAAACCTTTTCAAAGTTAGCTACATTGCAATTACCAGCAAATTGTATTGATCTGATATCGACAGATTTTGGGATCTTCAGTCTGGTAAAAAATGAAAAGTTGATTCTGTACAGATGGGAAGAGAAATGGGCAAAGATGTTAGAGCTCGACGGGGAGTATGGAAAGTTCCTGAACAATCAAAATGTTATACTGCTTACGAATAAAAACATCTATGAACTCTCATCGAATGGATTGAAAATGCTGTTGAGTTCATCAGAAATTAATAATCAGAAAATAAGTACTGATTTCACCGCATTTTTGAGTATAGAAAACAATGCTTTCGTGGGTTTGAGAAGTTATGCTCTGATGGTTTATGACATGGTAAACAGGAAATACGCTCTTGTCGCTCAAGGATGGATAGATCCCGAATTTCTATGTCAAAGTGGGGAATATCTTTTAATTTGTGGCCGATCATCGATAATGTTTCTGAACCCTAAAACAATGACACTCAGAAAAGAAATTCAAAAATTCGATGGAAACATTACGAGAGCGCTGACATTGGGAAAGGAGGTCTATGTGCTTGTTGATGGGAGGGTAGAAGTTTATGAATTACCTTAAACAACTACTAATTGTTGCTTTCTTCCTTAGTGGAACTATATTTGCCATGAACGAATATTACGTATCAGCTATGAATGCGTATGCTTCTGGAAATTACAAGCAGGCCCTTGAGTGGTTCGAAACAGCTATCCAGAAAGAGCCATCACTCGAGTCTTATGACCCTTTCATGAAATTAAAAATGGGGATCTGCGCTTTTGCAACGGGAGATTTTCAAAGGGCAAGAACTTACTTGAGATCTTACCAGGGAAACGCTACTGCCGAAAAAATCTTGCAACTGATAGATCAGGAGAATGAGCCAACCGAGGAATGGATGGTGTGGATCAGATCAAAAACACCGGAAACAACTTCTTTGGCAACACCCGCGAAATTTACCAGGAGTAGCACATCGGTCTTTTTGCTTGTGGGAATATTCGTACTTAGCTTTTCTGCAACGTTTCTTGTTATGTACCTGTTAAAGCACCGCTTCAAAATCATCAAAGAGAAGAAAGAGCACTCTTCGGAGAAATCTCTTGAAGAGGTTATTGAAAGTAATATAAATGAGATAGAAAAACTCGTTCAGGAAATAAATCCTGCTGAAGAAGAAAAATATGAACAGTCAGATGAGGAGCTGAAAAAAATAGAAGCTCAACTCGATTCTATAGTTCAGGAAATCCTTGCCAAAGAAAAGCCAAAAGTCCCCGAACGACAACCTATCAGCGATGAAAATCCTTTCGAAATCCTGAAAAAGCTTGAAGAGAAAAATAACTACGATGAAGAAGATGCAAAGGTACTTTCAGATTTGATGCAAAAAATAGTCAGTAACCAGGAAAAATCACAAGACGAGAAGGAGCTGTAAATTTACTGTCAACGATGTAATATATCCCTTCTCTTCCAGCAATTGTGCCTATGTAACCAAAATTAAGGTTATTAAGTAGTGTTCCGCAGGTGAATACATCCGAAACTCTGACATCGAAGCCTGTTACATCGATATTTTCATAAATCCGAACCCTGTTTCCCGCAAAAAGCTCCCCATCGATTTCAGTGTCAGTTGATGCTAAAGTCACCTGAATGGTCATGTTAGGAGAAAAAATCGACTCCACCCAGCTTATTCCGGCATTCGAACTTTTTACAACTCCAACCAAGCGTTTTGAATCTGGGTCAACGGCAACATCGCCCTCTTCAGCATCCGCTGCTGCCAGGATATAATAACCTCGCACTCCAAGCACGGGTGTATACTCAGCAAACAGATGAGAACTGATTTCAATACGCTGAGATGACTCTTTTTTAAGAGAGAGCTCCACTCCTTCAATAACCCGAATTGAAAAAACCCTGCTCTTTTTAAATCCGACAGTTAATAAATTGCTGAACGAGTAAACTGCAGCACTTATGTTTCCTGAAAGGAGGATGTCTATAGCGAAAATCAGTGAAAAAATAAACATTAAGGCAATAAGTCTGCTAATCTGCCTTGAGTGCATTTAATCCACCTGCTGAAGTTTTTTGAGTATCTCTATTTTTTCCAAAACCTTTCCTGCGCCTCTCGCAACACAGGTCAGAGGATCTTCAGCTCTAACGACCTTTATACCTGTCTCTTCCTCGATCAATCTGTCGATACCTCTGATCAAAGATCCCCCTCCTGTTGCAACAATTCCACGCTCGACAATATCTGTTGCAAGCTCTGGAGGTGTTTTTTCAAGGGTAGATTTTATACTTTCAACAATAGTTGCCACAGGTATCATCAATGCGTCACGAACCTCTGCTCCTCTGAGAACGATTCTCCTTGGCAAACCTGTTGAAAGATCTATCCCGGTAACAACAGTTTCAAGAGAATCATGTTCTTGGCATGGAAAAACATTACCTATATCTATTTTGATCTTCTCGGCAGTTCTCTCCCCTATTGCTATCCGGTACGTCTCGCGAACATACTGAACAATAATTTCGTCCATTTCATCTCCAGCAATCCTGATTGAATCCCATACAACTATACTTCCAAGGGATATAACAGCAACTTCTGTGGTTCCTCCACCTATATCAACGATCATATTCCCGTTAGGTTCTTCAACATCCAGATCAATTCCTATCGCGCTTGCCATGGGTTCTTCTATTAAAAAAACTCTGGCAGCACCGGCTTCAAGCCCAGCTTCGAGTATAGCTCTTCTTTCAACATCGGTAATGCCAATAGGTACACCTATTACCACTCTCGGCTTAAAAAGCGTTATCGAAGATTTTGCTTTTCCAATAAAATATTTGAGCATAGAGAGAGCTACATCATAATCTGCAATAACTCCATCTCTCAAAGGTCTAAGTGCAATTATAGAAGCGGGTGTCTTACCGAGCATCAATTTCGCTTCCATGCCTACTTTTAAAACCTCTCCAGTATCAGCATTTATTGCAACAACAGAAGGTTCATTCAGAACTATACCTTTTCCTTTAACGTACACAAGGGTATTCGCAGTACCAAGATCTATCCCCAGATCTCTTCTCACATTCACGGTATCATCCTCCATTAAATACAATTCATACTTGATTCTATCATGGTGGTTTCACCATTGACAAAATTTTCTAACAAATTCACGCGCAAATCGTCAAAACAAGCTGTAACATCTGTACAATATAAAACGCAGAAAAGGTGGTGAACGATGAAAACAAAAATCTTTCTCGGAGTGATTCTCAGTCTGGGCGCAAGTGGCCTCATATCTTTTCTGGTATCAGGCAATCAAATCATCTCAGCCTTAGAGAAGATGAATCTCTGGTATTTCCTGCTTGCATGTTTTATGTATCTTCTTTTCTTAGTCCTCGATTCTCTGAGAACTAAACTTCTCCTCTCACATGCAAAAATAAATATCAGCTACCTGAAATGTTTTCAAAATACATTACTTGGACTTTACACAAGTGCTGTAACACCTTTCTCGGCTGGAGGTCAACCGTTTCAAATTTATCATCTGAATAAAAATGGTGTTCCTGTCGAGGCAGCTTCAATGACGATAGGGGTGAAATTTATCTCTTCTTTCACGTTGATGGTATTCAGTACATTTTTTCTCCTACTGATCAGAGGAAAGTCATTATTGACAACTGTAGGATCAACTTTACTGGTCTATTCCGGACTGGTTTTAACATCAAGTATATACTTATTCTTTCTTTTGCTCATCTTTTCAAAACCATTTGCGCAGAAAATTATCATGTCCAGATTTTTCACCAGAATTGTCTCCATCCTTACAAAAAAAGACCCAAAAGCCGTCTGGAAAAAAGCTTTCGACTCACTGAGCAATTATTTTGAATTGCTCAGAGGTTTATGGATTTCCTCTAAGTTGATTGTTTTGATCACTGTGATAATAACGTTTTTTAACATAATCATCACCGCAAGTTTACCTTATATTATATCAATAAGCTTTGGGCTCTCAGAAATCGATTATCTACAATTTGTTTGTGCATTTCTTACGATGAGTATGGTTGTCTATTTTGTACCAACCCCCGGCTCCTCGGGAGGTATAGAAGGCGCATTTTATTTAATGTTCAAAAATCTTTCATCCAGTGAATTCAGTGTGGCTACAATGCTTATCTGGAGATTGATAACATATTACGCGATACTCATTATTGGTTCCCTATCGCTCTCAAAGATGATATTCTCATCTAAACAAACAAAGCAATTATAAAAGAAAGAACATACATCAAGCCACAAATGAGCATGGCTTTCCAGCCTCTTCTATTGTGGCCTTTCATCTTCTCTTTCTCGTCATTTTTCATGGCCCTCAGCCCCAGCTCAAAGCTCAGAATCGCAAAGATCAAAACCATTGAACCTGCTATAAAAAACGTATTCGATATCAGTTCCAAGTTCTCACCCTTTCAGAAGGCGTTTCTTATATTTTGAAACCCCTCACCAAAAATATAACGGGCTTCACCAACAATTATAAATGAACCTTTATCGGTTTTCCGTATGAAAGATATGAGTTCCCCAAGTTCCCTTCTTCTCAACACAACGAGAAGTATCTTTCTCCTTTTTCCTGTATAAACTCCTTGGCCATCTATAAAAGTTGCTCCTCTTTTAAGATCGTTTACAACAAAATCGGCAATGATGTCATTTTTGTCCGATATGACAACAACCTGCGTGGAAGTTTCTATGCCCTTCATTACGAAATCTATCATCAAGCCGTTGATAACTATGGCAAGTATTGCATACATTCCTGTTCTCAGATCAAAGGTAAAACCCGCAAGAATTCCAACAGCGAAATCTATAAACAACAGCGTTGTCCCCATAGATGCCCCATAATAACGATTGAATATTCTTGCAATAATATCAGTTCCACCCGTCGATGCGTTTTGAGTAAAGGTTATGGCCATACCAATAGCAGTTAACAGATCTCCGAAGAAAACAGCGAGCATCATATCCCCAGCCAAATATTTTGGTAATTTTATAAATCTATCAAGTATATCTACAAGAAATGTCATCAAAAAAGTACAATAAATAGTCTTCAAACTAAAATCAAAGCCGATTGTGATTAAAGCAATAAGAAAAAGCAGCGCATTAACGATATACATCCAAACACCAACAGGTAATTTTATAAATGCATTTAAGATCATCGCGATACCGCTGGCTCCTCCTGCAGCAATATTATTCGGTATCAGAAAAACAACCAGCCCAACAGCCGTTATGAAGACTCCTACCGAGGAAAGAATATATTCTCTTATAAGTAAAGGCTTGTTCACCCAATCACCTCCCGGACAGATTCCTGCGAAATTGTATCATAACTTCTTCAATCTTCTATGTACATAAGTGCAACCAGAATGATAAGAAGAGAAAAAACATTCAAATAGGTATTTTTCTGGCACTAATTTTTCATAACTGGTTATACTTGTCAATAACTGCGAAAATTGGTACTTGATAACTTCCGAAGAGTGGTGTATGCTATAATTAGCACTCAAACAGTTCGAGTGATAATATTCAAAAAAATGAAAGGAGGTTTCGTTTATGAAAGTAACGCCACTTGGCGAAAGACTATTGATCAAACCATTGAAAGAAGAGAAGAAGACAGAAGGAGGAATAGTTCTTCCAGATTCTGCGAAAGAGAAACCCATGAAAGCAGAGGTAGTTGCCGTGGGTGAGAAAGTCGAGAATATCGATGTCAAGGTTGGAGACAGGGTTATTTTCTCCAAATATGCTGGTACGGAAATTAAGATTGATGATGTGGATTATATCATCATTGATGCGAACGATATATTGGCTAAGATTGAAGAGTGAAAGGAGGAGTGAGTAATGCCGAAACTATTGAGATTCGATGAAGAAGCACGCAGATCGCTCGAAAAAGGTGTAAACAAAGTTGCTGATGCAGTGAGAATCACACTTGGACCAAAAGGAAGAAATGTCGTTATAGAAAAAAGCTGGGGTTCACCAACTATTACCAATGACGGTGTTTCTATTGCCAAAGAAATCGAGTTAGAAGACAAATTTGAAAACCTTGGAGCTCAGCTTGTAAAAGAAGTAGCCTCCAAAACAAACGATGTTGCGGGTGACGGAACGACAACAGCCACCGTTCTTGCACAATCAATGATCAGAGAGGGACTCAAAAACGTAGCAGCAGGATCCAATCCAATACTTTTAAAGCGTGGTATTGACAAGGCTACCGAAAAAGCCGCAAAGTATATAAAAGACAAGGCAAAGAAACTTTCTGGTAGAGAAGATATCGCTCATGTTGCTGCTATAAGCGCAAACAGCTCTGAAATAGGGGATCTCATTGCAGAAGCTATGGACAAAGTTGGGGAAGACGGCGTCATCACAGTTGAGGACTCAAAGACCTTGGAGACCTACGTTGAATTCACGGAAGGTATGCAATTTGACAGAGGATATATTTCTCCATACTTTGTAACAGATGCAGAGAAAATGGAAGTTGAACTGAAAGAACCCTTCATTCTCATCACAGATAAAAAACTGAGTGCTGTCAAACCTTTAATACCCGTCCTTGAAAAAGTTGCCCAGACTGGCAAACCAATCCTTGTTATTGCAGAGGATGTCGAAGGAGAGGCATTAACAACACTTGTTCTCAATAAATTGAAAGGTACACTCTCTGCTTGTGCGGTAAAAGCTCCTGGTTTTGGTGACAGAAGAAAAGCTATGCTTCAAGACATCGCGATTCTCACAGGTGGAACAGTGATAAGCGACGAACTCGGTATAAATCTCGAAGATGTTGCCATCGAAGATCTTGGAAGGGCTGACATCGTGAGAGTCAAAAAAGACGACACAATTATAATAGGCGGAAAAGGAAATCCTGAAGAGATTAAAAAGAGAATAGCTCAGATAAAATCACAGATCGAACAGACTACATCTGAATACGAGAAAGAAACCCTGCAAGAAAGAATGGCAAAGCTTGCCGGTGGAGTTGCAGTTATAAAAGTCGGCGCTGCAACTGAAACAGAGCTCAAAGAGAAGAAACACAGAATAGAAGATGCTCTGAGTGCAACAAGGGCAGCTGTCGAGGAAGGCATTGTACCCGGCGGAGGAGTAACATTGATCAGAAGCAGAAAAGCTGTGGAAGATGTCCTGAAAGAACTTGATGGAGATGAAAAAGTCGGTGCAATGATTGTTTACAAAGCGCTCGAGGCTCCTATCAGACAGATTGCTGAAAATGCCGGTTATGATGGAGCAGTTATTATAGAAAAAATCCTTGCATCGAAAGAAGAATCATACGGATTCGATGCTTTGAAAGGTGAATATACTGACATGTTCAAAGCTGGAATCATCGATCCAGCAAAAGTCACAAGAAGTGCTCTGCAAAATGCTGCTTCTATTGCTGGAATGCTTCTAACAACAGAAGTGCTTGTTGTTGAAAAACCAGAAGAAAAGAAAGAAGCAGCTCCCGCAATGCCACCTGAATATTGATCCGGTAAAATCAATCAAGGAGGGCGAATGCCCTCCTTTTTTCTTTTAGAAAAGGAGCATTCTCTGGATCTTACCGTAGAATTTGAAAGTTAGTCTCGTATAAGTTCTATATCTGGCTCTTTGATGAGAAAATATTATCATTTCGTTTACATATTTACTCTACAAAAGCTTTTCATTCAATTGTTAGTTTTATATATTTCGTATTATATATATTGGAAGGCGCCAACCAAGATCTTGGTGAAAGGTCCACACGTACATTGGGATAGGTCTAATCTCTCAGAACTTGTACACCTTAGTTTATTATCTATTGTTTGGTCGCTCGAAGCTTTCGATATCCCCATCTACAACGTAGAAAAGTTGATTGGGTTGAACAGTCTCTACATTGAGTAGTTCAAGATATTTCTGATGATCTCTTTGTCTGAGCTTTGCCAAAAGATGCTGAAACTCGTATTTCAACTGTCCTTTGGTGACTTTGAGTTTGATGGATGTATCTACCTGTGAAAGATCGATCTTGGAGATATCGAAGTTGTAGTTTCTCTTTTGTGCTTGCTGAAATACGTGATACAGATATGTGTTTATGGATTTCAGTGGAGATGGATGGTTTTTGAATCTTTCAAGTTGAGGATGGCTTCTATATCCTTTAGTTTTAAAAGATAAAACAGCCTTTGCAAGGAGTGCTTCTCTCCAGACACCAAGCAGTCCTTTTCTATCCAGGTAACTAAAGTCTATCGACCACAACCTCATCTGATCACCAAGATAATTATTACCACAATGAGTTTCTAAAAAATCCATTCAATAGTTTTCATATTTTCCCGCAGCTATCGGCTGCGGTTTTGTTTTACGCTGTATTTCACTGATGGTTTTGTGTGTAAACAAGAAATTCGACATAGTTTGTTGTATAATTAAATATGGTGCCACGATAGGCGGGGGGCTGGCGGTCCCCTGTACCCGAAACCCGCCATAGCGGGGCCGAAATCCTGCTTGAGGCTACTTAAGTCGGGAAACAGGCTGAACTGAACGTGATGAAGGCTGGGTCCTGTGCAACGATGTACCATGAACCTGGTCAGGTCCGGAAGGAAGCAGCCATAAGTGGTTCACATCGTGTGCCGCAGGGGAGCCTGGCTGGAGCGGGAGGTGCAGTCATGCCCCGGTTCGGGTAAGTCGACAGCAGGTTCGTGGCACCTTTTTGTTTATTAAAATTTTTTGACTCGTACGATCAAAATTATTGACAGTTTAAAATATTAACTATATAATCCATAATGGGTGGTGCAGAATGGACCTCGACAGTGAAAAAATCATGAAATCGGTTTTCGACCTGGTACTCGCCTTCTCAAAAATGCTCAATTTCAACAGCGAAGTTGAAAATCTCCGGGCAATTGAATTATACGTGCTACTGTATGTTGCTCAGAAAGGACCACAAAAAATGAGCGAACTTGCGGAAGTTTTTTCAATGACAAAAAGCAACATTACTTTTTTGGTAGATAATCTCGAAAAAAACGGTTTTGTAGAAAGGGAAAGGTCAAATGAGGATAGACGGGTTATATACATAAGATTAACTGATCGCGGGCGCGATATTTACAGACAAATACTCGACGATTTTGCAAAGCTGATTGATAAAGTTGCATCGCAAATACCAGAACAGGACCTTTTGATAATTTCTGACGGTTTCGAGAGGCTTTCAAGGCTGTTCAGAACGGGGGGAGAAAGATGATACTGGTGACAGGTTCAACGGGTCATCTGGGGAATGTTCTGGTTAGATTTCTTGTCGCCAGAGGATACAGTGTGAAAGCAATGGTTGCACCATTTGAAGATACAAAGCCGATAGAAAATTTACCACTACAGATAGTGCAAGGCGATATAAGAGATCACGATTTTGTGGTAAATTCATCAAAAGATGTCGAAGCTGTATTTCACCTGGCTGCAACAATATCTATACTTGGCAAAAAGAAAACGGTTTACGATGTGAATGTAAATGGTACAAAAAACGTAATCTCAGCTTGCATAAAAAACAAAATTGGCAAACTGGTATATGTCAGCTCTATACATGCTTTTTCAGATCAAAAGCCAGGCTCTTTAATTGATGAGTCTATCCCAATAGACCCCAAAAAAGTTAAAGGCGATTATGCAAAATCAAAAGCAATGGCAACACTGGAAGTTCTCAAAGCAAGTAAAGAAGCAATTGACACTGTTGTAATATGTCCAACAGGTATCATTGGTCCCTACGACTGGCGAATCAGCGAAATGGGGAAGTTGTTGATTCTCTATTCAAAAGGTTTGTTAAAGGTTGGAGTTGATGGATCTTTTGATTTTGTGGATGTTCGAGACGTTGCAAATGTATTAATATCCGCATATGAAAAAAACGAATGGGGAGAAATATTCATCGCAAGTGGCCACCACACAACTGTTCGAGCATTGATACAAATGCTTGAAAAAATCAGAAAAAAACGATCAGTAAATGTATTTCTTTCAAAATATATAGCCTATCCAATCTCTCTTTTAACTGCCTTATATTATTTTGCAGCGAAAAAAAGACCCCTTTTAACGCCTTACAGCGTTTATACACTGAGCAGAAATTACATCTACTCAAACAAAAAAGCCTCAGAGAAACTTGGCTACAATCCGAGAAATTTACAGGAATCCCTTAAAGATGCCATCCAGTGGTTTGAAGACAACGGTTACCTCAAACCAGCCAACGGGAATTTACGAAAAAATACCAGAATGCACCTGTCCTTGGACAAATGATGAACGACAGAGTTTCTTTAGAAACTCTCAAAATTTATTGTTAATCTGCATAATATTTACAGAGGTTTCCAAGATAACCACAACTTTTGGATAAAGAACAAAAAAAGAAAATCATGAAGAAAACACTATAAAAAAAGTGAGGCTCCACAGAGCCGAACCAATGGGAAAAACCTCTGCAAGGATATTGGAGAACAATCCCCATATTTGTGTGAGTCATGCCTCTGTGAGGCAGGAAGTCACCTAATTTATTAGGTGGATCACTTAAGGTGGATCGGATCACTTAAGGAAACTTCCAGACAACATTCCTATTGATGAACTATCCGCTTGATTCTTTCGATAAGCTCAGCTTCGTAGTCCTGTTCAATTTTCTCGTATTCTTTTTCAAAAAGCGGCGACGATATGAGAAAATCAGCACTCGATCTTGTAATTGCCACCGGTATATTGTAAACTGTGGCAATCCTCAGCAGTGCTTTTATATCAACGTCATGCGCTAAAGGCTCAAGCGGATCCCAGAAGAAGATAAGCATATCTATTTGGCCCTCTGCTATCTTTGCCCCTATTTGCTGGTCACCACCCAATGGCCCGCTTTTGAACCTGTTTACCTTTAATCCTGTTTTTTCCTCTATTAAGGAACCTGTTGTGCCTGTCGCATAAAGTTCATGCTTGGACAAAGTACCTCTGTTGAACTGGACCCATTCTATGAGATCTTTTTTTCTCCGATCATGCGCAACCAGGCATATTCTCTTCTTTTTGCCAAGCCTTATCCGTTTTTCCATAAGCATACCCCCTATTTAAATTCATGCTTCATATTATCATTTGAAAATGATTATACTGTGACACATTGCCGAATAATGCATAACTTTATTTTTCATTATAGAATAGCGAAATGGTACAATTCATTTGTGAAGATTTTTAGGAGGTGATTGCATTGTATGATGCGGTTGTCATAGGAGCTGGTCCTGGTGGATATGTAGCTGCTATAAAGCTTGCGCAGCGTGGAAAGAAAGTAGCCGTGGTCGAAAAGTCATTTGTTGGTGGCACATGTACAAACTGGGGCTGTATTCCGACCAAGGCATTGTTGAGCAGTGTCCACCTTTACAGCGAAATAACAGAAAAAGGAAAGCAACTCGGCATCAACGTTGAAAAAATATCGTACGACTTTTCAGCAATGAAAGCTCATATGAATAAAACCGTCATGATGTCGCGTAAAGGTATAGAGTACCTGTTCAAAAAATACGGCGTAGAACTGATAAATGGTACTGCCACAGTCGAGTCAACCAGTGTTGTCAAAACGTCAGATAAAAAACTTGAGACTCATAATATAATTCTTGCAACAGGATCTGTCCCAACTCTTATTCCCCCTTTCGATCAGATTCCAGGTATCTGGACAAGTGATGATGTATTTAAAATGGAAAAACTGCCGGAGAGCATCCTTATAGTGGGAGGAGGGGTCATTGGTATAGAGTTTGCCACATTTTTCTCCACACTCAAGATACCCGTAACTGTGGTGGAATTGATGGATCATATTCTGCCAGGTGAAGATAAAGATGTTGCAGAAACAATTTCAAAATCATTGAAGAAAAAAGGTGTCGAGATTTACGAATCATCCAGAATCACTTCCGTAGAACCTGATTCTGACGCGTTCAAATGTATTATTGAAACCAAGCAAGGAACTGTAGAAAAAATTGTCCAGAAAGTGCTTGTTTCTGTTGGAAGAAAGCCAAATATTCCCAAAGATATTGAAAAAATTGGTGTGAATGTTCAAAGAGGAATCAAAACAAACAATAAAATGCAGACTAGTGTACCGAATATCTATGCAATTGGTGATGTCCGGGGCCAAATAATGCTTGCTCATGTTGCTATGTATGAAGCCGTTGTAGCAGCAAGGAATATTTGTGGTGAAGATGTGCATATGGAATACTCGGCTGTCCCAAGCGTGATATTTTCCAATCCCGAGGTAGCAGTTGTGGGAATACGTGAAAAAGAAATTGATCCTTCAAAAATCAAGGTCTTCTCTTTCCCTGTTAGTGCAAACGGAAGAGCAAGAACTATTCTTGAAAGAGATGGATTTGTTAAAGTAATCGCCGATAAAAATTCGCTGAAAGTTCTTGGCATGGCAATAGTAGGTCCATCTTCAACCGACATGATCATGGAAGGCGTTGTGGCTGTCAAATTTGGATTGAAGGCAAATGAGCTGGAAGAATCGATTCATCCACATCCAACTTTGACCGAAACAGTTCTCGGTGCACTGGAAGGTATTGTAGAGATGCCCATACATCTCTAAGCTTTCTTTGCCCCTGGAGGTGATGTGCTTTGAGAAGAATAAAAACCCACCCTATCCTTGATGTGGAGCAACCAAGAACAGTCAAGTTTTTCTTTGAAGACAGAGAAATCGAAGCTTATGAAGGAGAAACAATAGCTTCCGCTCTTGTAGCGAACGGAATTGATATCTTCGGATCTACAGAACATGGAAAACCAAGAGGTTTTTACTGTGCCATAGGAAAATGTTCTTCGTGCCTGGTCGTTGTCGATGGTGTATCGAATGTTCGAAGCTGCATCACTCTGGTAAAAAATGGAATGCATGTTGAGCGACAAGCAGGTAGAGGTGAATTAAAATGGTAAAAACCGATTTCTTGATTATAGGAGGAGGCCCTGCAGGCTTAAGTGCTGCCATCGAAGCTGGAAAAAGAGGAGTTAAAACATTAATAATCGATGAGGGAGTTCATCTCGGCGGGCAACTTCTAAAGCAAACACATAAATTCTTTGGTCACGAAGGATTCTATGCCTCTGTCAGAGGGTTTGAAATAGCGAAAAAATTAACCTCCCAGCTTAATGAAAATGTCTCCATTATGGAACAAACAACAATAACAGGGATCTATGAGGATATAATTACTGCTTATAACAGGCTTGAGGATTCTGTTTTTGAGATAAAGGCGGATTTTATACTTATTGCAGTGGGAGCCTCGGAGCGGTTTATACCATTTGAAAACAATCATCTCCCGGGTGTGTACGGCGCAGGAGCAGTGCAGACTTTGATGAATCAATTTAAGGTTCTTCCCGGAAAAAGAGTTTTGATGGTTGGGTCAGGAAATATAGGATTGATCGTTTCTTATCAGCTCCTTCAAGCTGGGGCTAAGGTAAAAGCTATAGTTGAAATATCAAACAGAGTAGGAGGCTATGATGTCCATGCAAGAAAAATAAAGAGATTGGGAGTTCCTATTTTGCTGAATCACACAATAAAGAAAGCCATAGGAGAAGATAGGGTTGAAGGAGCTGTAATTGTTCAGGTAGATAGCAATATGAATCCCCTCGAGGGAACAGAAAGAGAATTTGCTGTAGATGTTATCTGCATTGCCACGGGACTTATTCCATCTATTGAACTTGCTGCAATGGCCCACGTGAAACTGGAGTACATTCCACAGCTTGGCGGTTATGTACCTTACAGAGACAATGAAATGCGAACAAATGTGAAAAATATCTTCGTGGCTGGCGACCTGGCTGGTATAGAAGAAGCAACAACCGCGATGATCGAGGGGAAAATCGCTGGTCTTGCTGTCTCCAGGGAATTAACCGGTGTGGATGTTCAATCTGAAATCGAGAAAATGCAGAGAGAACTTGTTGAATTCAGGTCAGGTCCATTTTCTGAGAAAGTTCGGAATGGCTTGGAGAGGTTTTTCACACAAAAAACCATGAACTATTCAACAAAAATGCAGGAAAATGAAGGACCGATCGGTAAGATAAGGCCCATCATAGAATGTTTTGAAAATATACCATGTAATCCATGTCAAACATCCTGTCCAACTGGTGCGATAACAGTGGCTGAGAACATAAACAGTTTGCCCATCATAGATTACTCAAAATGTATAGGCTGTGGCATATGTGCTATGAAATGCCCGGGCCTTGCTATTTTCATGATACAGGAAAATTACCTTCCTGAAAGAGATCTGGTGGCTATTCCGTATGAATTTCTACCAATTCCAGAAAAAGGTCAAAAGGTCGTAGCATTAGATCAAGAAGGGCATGAGGTGTGCGAAGCAACTGTAGAGAAAGTAACAAAATCCCCTAACAAGACTCATCTGGTTTATATAAGTGTCCCAGAAGGCCTTTCAAAAACCGTCAGGGCTTTTCGCTTGCCGGAGCAATCTGAGTCTGTTGTCTGCAGATGCGAGGAAATCTCTGTTGACCAGATAGAAAAGGCTATAGAAGAAGGTTACACAGACTATGAGGAGCTCAGAAGATATCTGAGACTCGGTATGGGCCCATGCGGTGGAAGAACCTGTAGGGCAATTGCTGTAGCAATTTTGGCAAAGAAAACAGGGAGAAAAATAGATCAAATTAGTCTAAATACTTTCAGGCCTCCCATAATGCCTGTGAAATTTGAAGCAATTGTCAGAGGAGAGATGAAACATGAAAAATGAATACAGAGTGGTAGTTGTTGGCGGCGGAATAATTGGTTGCTCTGTGGCTTATCACCTTGCAAAATTTGGCGAAACAGATGTGGCTGTTTTTGAAAAAGACTTCATCAGTTCTGGTTCTACTGGGCGATGTGCAGGAGGTATCAGACAGCAGTGGAGTTCTCCACATAATGTAATACTCGCCATGAGAAGTGTCTCTCTTTTTGAAAAGCTTTCTGGGGAAACAGCAACAGATATAGAATACAAACAGGGAGGTTATCTCGTTCTATCTTACAGTGAGGACGAAGCCCGGGAATTTGAGAAAAATGTCCGTATGCAAAGAGAACTTGGCCTGGACGTGGAGATTTTGACCCCTAAGCAAATAAAAGAAAGATATCCTTACTTGAATACCGAAGGTGTAAAACTGGCAACATTTTGTCAGAAAGATGGCCATGCAAACCCACATCTCGCGAATTTCGCATATGCGAGAGCTGCCAGAAAAATGGGCGTTCATCTATTCACTCATACAAAAGTTGTTGGTATAGAATTTCACAGAAGCAGTTTCATAATTCATACAAACAGAGGAACTGTTAAAACACGATTCGTTGTCAACGCAGCAGGTTCATATTCAAGAGATGTTGGAAAAATGGTAAATATAGATCTTCCAACAGAAAGTTACAGGCATCAAATAATGGTTACGGAGGCTGTCAGGAATTTCTTAGATCCAATGGTAATAAGTTTTTCAGGAAATTTTTACATCAGACAATCAAAACACGGCCAGTTCATCATGGGTCAGGGGGACGCAGACGAAAAACCTGGTATAAATTACGATGTTACTTTTAAATTCGAGAAAGATATGGTGCAAAAAATGATGAATATCTTTCCGCCGTTTGGGAATCTAAGAATAATCCGTCACTGGTCAGGGCACTATAATATGTCGCCTGATGCACAGCCTATAATAGGACAATCTTCAGCTGTCCCGGGCTTCTATTATGCCGTCGGTTTCAGTGGACATGGATTCATGCTTGCTCCTGCTGTTGGAGAAGCAATAGCGCAAATGATGCTTCATGGCAAATCAATCCATGTTGATATAAGCGAACTTGACATTGACAGATTTAAAAAAGGCGTTCTCAGAGAGAAAAATGTTGTATAGGAGGATTTAGAAGTTGACCAGGAAAATTGTTTACATTCTACTGTGGCTATCAATGAGTGTTGCTATTTTATATTTCACACATCTCACTGGCTTTGAGACTATCGATAGAGTCATTTTACCTGTATACTTTATTGTCATTCTGGCCACATTAATTCACGGGGCCTTTGTCGGGATAATTGTTGGCACTTTGAGTCCTGTTCTCAGTTTTTTTGCAACACGTATTCCATCAGAATCTTTCATTTTTATAAGAGCTATCGAGCTGGTGATACTTGCTATTTTCTGTTTCGTATGGATGAAAAAGGTAAAAAATTTGAGATTAGTGATAATGCTCACATTTTTTTCTACGAGAATTGTGTTGTTCTTAGTTGAATTTACACAGTTTTCCCTGTATACAGTATTTAAAGATACTCTTTATGGACTAATTGGTTTGGGATTGCAATTGTTTTTTATCCCAACGATTTATAGAATTCTGGTAAAATCAATTGAGATCGAAAATTAAAAGGGAGGTATTCAAGTGAACATAATCTACAGTGCAGCACCAGGGGCAACAGGCAGTGCACCAAGTGCAACGACAACCGCGACAGGTTCTGGGTGGAGTTTCATAATTCTGCTTGCCATGCTTTTCGCCATGTTTTATTTCTTGATAATTCTTCCACAGCGAAGACGTGAAAAACAGTTCAAAGAAATGGTTTCAAATATGAAGCGCGGTGATACGGTTATCACAGTTGGTGGAATCGTCGGAAAGGTTATCGACATTAAAAAGGATACTATTAAGATTAAAACATCGATGACAACAGAGCTTGAAGTAACTAAAAGGGCTATAGCAACTGTTTTGAAAGAGAAAGAAGAATCAAAAGAACAGCAGGAGGAGAAAGATAAAGAGTAGAACCAAGGAGGGGACTTAGTAATGAGAACAGATAGAATAAGGCTTGTTATTGTGATTGTAGCTATTTTTGGGGCCTTTCTTGCTTTACTCTGGCCCAGCGAGGAACAGACATACAGAGGATTGGCAGCTATATTTCAACGCATACCACTGGGACTTGATATAAAGGGTGGCGCCCGATTAGAGTATCGCGTTGATATTGATGAGAATGTCGAAAATCCAAGTGAAGTTATTGACGATGTCTGGACTGTTTTGCGAAACCGACTCGACGCTGCAGGTTATACTGAAGCAACGGTAAGAAAGACTTTCAGGGAAAATAATTCTTTCATAGTTGTTGAAATTCCTGCTGCAACAGATACTACCAGAGCTGAAAAATTACTCGGCTCTACAGGGTTAATGTACTTTGGCCAGGTGATAGACGAAAGCCAGATTGATCCCCAAAACGATCCGAGGCTGAAAGACCTGGCAAAACTTAAGAAAGCCGAGTGGCTTCCATCAAGAGATGGTAAAATCTGGTACCTTGTCCGCACAGAAGTAATGCTTGTAAAAGATCTGAAACTTGTTTCACCTCAGATTGTCTCTGCAAGCCCTGTACCAGAGACACGCGTGGGAAGGTTCGGTTACAAAGTTACTTTTGAACTATCGAGCAAAGATTCAGAAATCTTCAAAAAGATCACCCAGCAACTAGTTGTTCCAGAATCAGCTATAGGAAGTAGCTCCTCAAAAGAAAAACGACTTGCTATAGTTCTTGATGACGTGGTTCAATTTGCCGGTTATGTAATTTCCGTTATACCGGATGGAAAAGCAGAGATCACCGGCAATTTCTCATTAGAAGAAGCCAAGCAACTTGCTGCCATATTAAGAAGCGGTGCCTTGCCAGCAAGATTGGAAAAGATATCAGCAGGATGGGTTGCTCCATTGCTTGGTTCAGATATAGTTAAAACTTCTCTATGGGCAGGAATAATTGGTTTATTTGTTGTCCTGATATATATGATATTCACTTACGGAGTTCAGGGAATCATCGCCGATATAGCACTCGTTTACAACACCTTTTTGTTGCTTGGTGTACTTGCTGCCACCCACTCTATTCTTACATTACCGGGTATTGCAGGTATTATATTTACTATTGGAACAACAGTAGATGGAAATATCATAATCGCGGAAAGAGTCCGCGAAGAACTTAAATCTGGAAAATCTGTAAAAGCGGCAATATCGTCGGCTTTTGGAAGATGTTTCATTACGCTGTTTGATGCCAATTTAACAACTATAATAGCCGGACTGGCCCTGTATTATTTTGGGACAGGCACAGTTAAAGGTTTTGCCATCACACTGATCATAGGTGTACTTGGAAGTTTCTTTGTGAATATTGTTCTTTCAAGACTTCTCACCGACGCTTTGAGCTCTTTCATACGCAAACCAGCTGTGGAAGAAAGGGGAGCTCAGTCATGAAAAAGATGGACTTTGTTGGAAAAAGAAAGTTCTTCATAATTATCTCAACTATTCTGATCGTAGCAAGTGTGATCTCGATGCTGGCAAAGGGATTCAATTTTGGCGTTGAATTCACTGGTGGTTCAGAAATCATATTGCGCGTCGAATCAAACAGTTTTTCAGAATCAGATGTGAGAACAATCTTGCAAAACATTTCTTCAGATTTTGAAGCAGCGCGTGTAACAAGAGTCAGATCTGTGGGAGATCCAGAAGGTATAACAAAGTTTTCTATCACTCTATCCAAAACTTTCGAAACAGAAGAAAAAGCAAAGGTTCAAAGCAGCATAGAACAGCAAATTTCAACAGTTGGCGTTAAAGGTCAGGTTATTTCTTTCAACGAAACCGGTGGTTCTGCAGCAGAAGAAATAAGGAGACTGACCTGGAGGTCTATTTTGATAACCCTTGCAGCTGTTCTTGTGTACATAACATTGAGATTTAACTTTGTCTTTGGAATAGGTGCAACAATCGCATTGATTCACGATGTCCTGATAACTCTCGGGATTTTCTCGTTCACCGGCTACGAACTGAATGTGCCAGCAGTTGCAGCTTTTCTCACGTTGATTGGTTATTCTCTAAACGATACTATAGTTGTCTATGACAGAATAAGAGAAAACATGAAAAAATTCAAGGGGAAAGAAATTTCCTCTCTGGTCAACGAGAGCATAAACCAGGTTTTCAGAAGAACCTTAAATACATCTCTCACAACATTTTTCGTGGTTTTCATATTGTTTCTTTTTGCTGGAAATGCCATTAAACCTTTTGCCTTCGGCATGACAATTGGTGTGGTAGTTGGTACATATTCTTCCATATACATAGCAAGCCCACTGGTCATCAAATGGGTCAAAAGTAGATAACAAAAAAGCCCCCTTCAATGGGGGCTTTTGCTTACATATTGATTCCAGAAATTCTTTACATATATAAGTGTGGGAAGTGCCACAAATATTCCGCCAAAACCTATCACGTCTCCAAATAGAAGGATTGCAATTAATATAAAAAACCAGTGTATTTTCAACGCATTACTTTGTATCTTAGGTGCCAAAAACCACATTTCTAACTGGTTAGCAGACAGGAGAATTAAAACACCTATTATCAATCCTTTTAACCCATGGGAAGCAAAGCCAAGCATTAAAAGGGGTATTGCAGATATTATGACCCCGAGATAAGGTATAAAATCAGTAATAAAGGCAAGAACACCAAGAAAAATAGCGCTTGGTATTTTGAAAATAAGTGACATCACACCAACGAAGAAACCAACGAAAGCAGCTACTAAAACCTGTCCTGCCACAAATCTTTCAAACTCTCTATAGGTTGTCTTTGCAAAATAGATACCTTTTTCTGGATTTTCGGGAAATAACTTGTCCAATTTTTTTGAGACAACTTTTTTCAAATTCCCCACAATAAGTGTTGTAATAACAACGATAACCAGGGCTGTTATAAGCGAAGGAACATATCCCAACAATTTATTCACAATGGTAAGTGCGATATCGGAGAAACTCTTTCCAAGATTCGTTAAAAAACTCAGGATCCAGTCAGGAATACTGACATCCTCGAAAGTTATTTGTATTTTCTCAATCTCTGAGAAAACCTTTTTGGCTTCGTTTATAATCACGGGGAAAAAATTCCCAATCGAATACGCTATCACACCAAGTACAGTCACATTCGCCAGAATTCTTGAGATTTTTCCGTGCAGGAATCTGGCAAAAAATCTCGCTACGAAATCAACTATTATTGATAAATACACACCAAGCATCAGAGCAGTCATAATAAATGGAGATAATTTTGTAAGAAGTAAAAACAGTATCAGATAAAAAAGTACCAAGATTCCATCCTTCAAAATTTTCACTCCTGACTAAAACTGAATTTGGCCAAGATCGCCAACTATCAAACGCATTGCTTTTGGTATCTTTCCATTCTGGAATACTCTAACTCCTTTACCAAGAATCGAAGAATCTATTCTTCCTGACAAGTTTGTTACGACGCTCTGATCCATCAAAATAGAATTTTCTATCTCGCAGCTTTCCAAAGTTACATTGTCACCAATGGCTGTGTAAGGACCAACATAGCTGTTAATTATCTTGCAATTTTCCCCTATCACAACAGGCCCACGAATAACAGATCCAACTACGATTGTTTTTTGTTTGATACTAACCCTACCTTGAATAACGCTATTTTCGTCGACTTTACCTTTACAACATTCTTCTTTTATATTATCAAGAATCTTTCTGTTGGCTTCAAGCAAATCCTCGGGCTTCCCAGTATCTTTCCACCATCCTTTTATGATATGTGCTTTAACAGAGTGTCCGTTCTGAATTAGGTAACCTATAGCATCTGTTATTTCAAGCTCTCCACGCCAAGATGGTTTGATATTTTCTATTGCTCTGAATACAGCTGGACGAAACATATAAACCCCAACAATTGCAAGATTGCTCGGTGGATTTTGTGGCTTTTCAACGACATATTTGACCTTATTTCCTTCAAGCACTGCTACTCCATAAGCACGGGGATCTGAAACTCGAGCAAGCAAAACAACGGCATCTGATTTCAATGTGTTAAATTCCTCTACAACAGATTTTATGTCTTCAAAAACTAAGTTGTCACCCAGGACCATCAAGAAAGGGTCTTCATCTATGAAATTCCTTGCCTGATAAACAGCATGAGCAATTCCTTTCGGTTGATCTTGAACTATGTATTCTATATTCAATTCAAGATCTTTTCCATCTTTCAATACTTCTTCGAACAGCATTTTATTCTCAGGGCTGACGACTATAGCTATTTCTCTTATGCCTGCATTTTTCATAAAATCCAGCGTGTAATATACTACGGGCCTGTTTGCAACTGGAATCAAATGTTTTGCAGTGGTATAAGTCAGAGGTCTCAACCGTGTTCCTTTACCCGCGCAAAGAACCAAACCCTTCACAATCCCACCTCCTCAATCATTTATATTTAGGGCTATAGAGAGATCGAATCCAACGAACGGATTGCCCCCGTAGAAACCGGCACTGAACCCTGTCTCGGCTTTTTCAACTCCCGGCAAAAGATTTTTGAATTGATATGCAATCCTCATCCTCAATGAAAACTCCGATTGCACATCCCCAGTAAGCCAGTAAGTGCCATAAGGAACGCTGCTCCATTTACCATGCCATGGTATATCTGGAGTTCTGTCGCCATATATCAATCCTTCGTATTCTGCACTGTAAGACCAGCTATCGCTTTCATATTCAAATTTTATAGTGCACGCAATATTGTTTTCTCCATGTTTGTAGCCGATCATATTTTTTTCTACGGGAAATTGCGAATCTTCAAAGTAAGTATATTCATAAGGATCATCAGTTGTCCTTTGAAAAGTAAATGCAGTGGCTCCGGCAACTTCAAATGTTAGCTTCACCGGACCACTTTTGCCAGTAAATCCAGCCAGAAAAGCTATTTTATCTGGATTCTGGTATGGTGAATCTGGCGCGAGAAATCTGTTCATATTTATATCATCGATTAGAATTTCACTATAAAATGAGTAATTTTCCCTGTAATACTTTATCCAGGCTCCCACCATAGAATTATCGTTTAATTCATAACTTGAGTATCCCCAGGGGGCGCTTAAATGCCAAAACTCTTGTATCCCCGGCACCGGTATTGGAACAAAAAAATAATATGGATCGAAAAATCTATCGAGATACAGGATAGAGTCTTCGTAAGCTATTTCAAATCCGTCAAAGGGTGTATACACGAGAGCCCTGTAATTAAAAGCCTTTACTGGTTTTATGTCTGTTTTTAAAACTCTTATCCCACCCCACAATGTTTCTACTCTGAATTTTCCAATCTCCGCAACGCTGTGAATTGAAGGATAAGAGAATCCATTTTCTGAAACAAACAGCTGGTATACCTGCCCTGGTCCGGCATGATTTTCTTTCACCCCCACTTCAAATGTGAAAACATTATTAGACCAGCTGAAAAAACCTTCATCCCAGTACCAATAATTATTCATGAGAACATCCGCGTACGGCGGTATCACAATATTGTCTCTTCTGAAACCACCACTCGCTGTAAAATACGTTCCCATAAAGGGAATCATAACAGAGTATTTGGTTGAATCTGTCGGCTGGTCAAAATCATACTCAAACCATCCATCAAATTTGAAAGTAAAACTCAAACAAAGACATGCCAATGACAAAAATAGGAAAACAAATTTCTCCCTCAAATACTTCTCCTCCCGCACGATAAATATACACCAAGATTTTATCAGCTTGTTTCATAAAACATACTGAATCACCAAAACAAAAGGGCCCGAAGGCCCTTTATGCTATATTCCCATATAAATCACTGCATACCTACCAATAAACCTATCAATCCCACAATTGCACCTGCTGCACCGGCAATAACACCTATCATGGCCATGTTATAAACTTCATCGTACTTTTTGGAAAACTGAACAGTTGAAGCTTCTATATCGCCCTGCCACGGCTTGCTATCCACAGTTTTCTTGAGAGAAGCAATGTTCTGCTCGTTCTGTGATACTTTCTGATTCAGAGAAACCACCTGACCAGCCACGGTACCAACATTTCCTTCAAGAACCGAAACCTTTTTAGCAGCCTGTGATGCATCAGCAACGTCCTTCTTCAATTTTTCCACGTCAGTTACAAGAGAGGCAAGTTGTCCTTCAACAAGAGAAAGTCTTGCATCAAGTTGATTTGCAGTTGTTGAAATAGCTTTCTTTAATGAATCAACATCTGTTGCAAGTTTTGTCTCAAGTGACGCTACTCTTGCCTCAAGATCTGTGAAGCTCTTTCTCAAAGTTGACAGAATCTGCAAATTGTTCTCTGCGGCGTCAACGCGTTTTGAAAGAGAAGTAAGGTCGGCTTTGATTGAATCATCAGAGCTCGCAAGCGCTTCAACCTTGCCAGATAGAGAGTTCACTTTACCTTCAATGGAAGCTACATTGGCGTTGATAGAATTAATTGAATCCTTCAGCTGGGCCATTACCTGAGATGAGATCTGGGATTGCAAATCAGAGATGGTTTTTTCGACAGATGAAACCTTGGCGGAAAGCTGATTATACATGGTCATCATCTTGTTCTCTGAAGCGGCAATCATTGTTGGCATATCCTTCTTGACCTGCGCAATTTCAACCACCGTTGTTTTCAAATTCGAAATCTCTGCCAGTACTGTTTGAAGGCTCTGGTCACTCGCCGATATTTGTTCACTGTTTTTCTGTACTTTTGTCAGAGTAGTACTTACAAGATCCTCGATGACAGAAATTCTTTTAATTGCATTTTGAAGATCTGCCGGCGAGACTGCTTTTTCAACCTGCTGTGTCAAATAATCCAGAAGTTTCTTGAGGGCCACGGCAACCTGATAGCGTGTCATAGGGTTATTCCCCTGATATGTGCCATCTGGCATTCCAGAAACGATCCCCAATTTGGAAAGCTCTGTTACAGCCTCATAAGCCCAGTGATTTACTGGAACATCTGAAAATGTCGTTGCATAGAGAAATGCTGATAAAAGTAGCAGAATCGCTAAGAAAACTTTTTTCATGAAAATCCACCTCCGTTTGACGTTTTCTTGTACTATCTTACCACAGTCACCATTTCTTAGACGTCCGATGGAACTATAGTGTTTTACCAAAAATCATGATATAATTTAGACAATTATAGTCTAATTTTGGGGGATTAAAGATGGGAATATCTGTCACTCAGGTTGATTTCATAACAGCTCTTACACATGGAATAATTTCTTTCTTCAGTCCGTGCGTGCTACCACTGATTCCCGCCTTTATAGCCCTGATACTTTCTGAAAAAGGTGTTAAAGCATTTGCAAGGATTGCTGGCTTTTTGTTAGGTTTATCTGCAACTTTTTCCCTCTTGGGAGCTTTATCGGGGTTGATTGGGTTTCTAACAAATCGAGAAATTACAAGATATATAGCCGGCAGTCTAATAATTTTGATGGCGATATTTTTTCTGATGCAAATTCAACTTGTGAAAATTAAATCGTTTAATTTTTACCGCTTCAAATCTGGTGGTTTTCTATCAGGTATTATCATAGGCATCGGAATAGGATTGGTGTGGATACCGTGTGCAAGTCCGGTGCTTGCCTCAATGTTAATCATAGCTTCGGCACAGGGAACAATGCTTAAAGGTTCTTTTTTACTGTTTATATACTCCTTAGGAATATCGATACCTTTTTTGACAATTGGTAGTGTGATCTCGAGGGTTTTCTCAAAAATCAGTTTTTCAACACCAAAATGGGAAAGATTTTTTAGATATCTTGCTTCTGCAATACTCGTTACAATCGGCCTTTTGATAGTCACGGGCAAAGCATTTATATAACAAAGAGGTGAGAGTATGCACATAAAAAAGGTTCTGGCAGTAATTTTCTTATTTTTAAGCGCAGTCGTTTTTGCAGACATTTTGATTTCTAATCTGGAGGTTGCTATCAATCTGGCAAAAATTGAACACAAAAAATTAGCTATTATCTTCACAACATCATCATGCCCTTATTGTGCCAAATTGAAAAACGAGACACTTACCGATGAAACTGTCAGAAGATTGATCTCAGCAAATTACGTGTTTGCCGAAGCAATGTTTGATTACAGCAGGAAGACCACTGCTTTTGGCAAAGAAATGACTTATTCAGAGCTGTTCACAAAATTTCAGGTTAACAGCGTGCCAATGATCTGGTTTTTTACTCAGCAAGCAACGCCAATAGCATATTTACCTGGTTATGTCGATGCGCAAATCTTTGCCAAGATACTCAGATATGTTTATCAGGATATAAAAGAGGATTTTCAACAATATATTGCAAAAAACGATGATTTTGCTGGCAATCCAATGATATTGGCTGTTAGTCCTGATGAAGCTGAGTATGTTCTGAAAAATGATCAAAACTCCATCTATATCGAAGATTTTCCAGGCGAAATAGATCTGTATAAGATCTACATTACTCCAGATAAAAATCTGGCTGAGAAGCTTGTTCAAAATGGCGTTTTTAGAGTTCTTCTGGTAAAATAAGCCGCAATTCACTGCGGCTTATTTTCCTGCCTTTTTTTCCCTCGAGAAAAATTGAAATACAATCCCGCCACAAATAAAACAGCTGTAATAACTATAAACACTGCGAGTGCGGCAGGTTTAGAGAACAGCTCTGATACTTTTTGCTTATCCTGTGTTGCAAAAAGATAGCTCCAACCAACAATTTCAACTGAAAGTGCGGCTGAGCCAGCCAGTAAACTCAAAACCGCCACTACCGAAGAACTTCTATTTGTAGCCAACAAGCCACCAATTATACCACATCCGGCTGAAACAGCTAAGAGAATCATAAACCAGTTTTCCTGAACAAATTGGTTCATATTTGCAAGCAATTCGAACCTTTTCACAACAAAATCGACAACATAATACACCATCCCCATAGTTGCCAGAAAACCAACCAGGAAAATAAATACTCTGAAAAGAACATACAAAACTATGGCACAAAGTACCGAAATGACAAAAAATGCGATATACTGATTTACCTCACTGGTACTTATCCACTGTCTAAACGCCTCAAACCTGTCAACAAGTACCGGAAAAAGCACAAATCCACCCAGCAAAAAACCAAAAAGGCTTACAGAGACCTTTTCCACATGTTTCGCCGCAAAGATTAAAAAGGCCGAGATTGGAATCACAATATACCATGTTTCGAGCATCAACAAAATGTAATCACTTGAATGAGCAAACAATTGTTCAAAATTTGGCATACAAAACCACCCGGGTAATATAATATCATTTGTGCGTGTATTCAATACAAAATCCAGGAGGTCTTATGATGAATCTGTCAAAAAATGTTTCTGCAATGCCTGTTTCGAAAACTCTCGAGATCAACGCGATAGCAAGCAACCTTAAGAAAAATGGGGTTGACGTGGTAAACCTGACAGCAGGTGAGCCAGATTTTCCTACACCCGAACCTATTGTAGAAGCTGCCATAGAAGCTATGAAAAAAAATCTAACCAAATATACCGATTCATCAGGTATTCCTGAACTCCGTGAAAAAATAGCATACCACATCTCAAAAAAATACTGCTTAAATTGCTCTGCCGATCAAATTGTTGTGAGCAATGGAGGAAAACAGGCCATTTTCAACACCCTCGCCGCAGTTCTGTCTGAAGGTGACGAGGTAATAATAATTGATCCATGCTGGGTAAGCTACGAACCAATGGTTTTGCTGCTTTCAGCCAAGGCTATCCATGTGAAAGCAAAAATTGAGGATGGTTTTTCTCCAAAAATCGACGAAATAGAGAAAGCCATAAGTTCAAAGACAAAGGCTATCATTATAAACACACCAAATAACCCCACGGGGGCTGTATATAGTGAAGAAACCCTGTCAAAAATATACGAGCTTGCAAAAAGACATGATCTGTTGATCATAAGCGACGAAGTTTATGAAACTCTGACTTATTATCAGGAGCATATTTCAATGCTAAAAATATCAAAAGGTGATAGAACGGTCCTCATAAACGGCTTTTCAAAATCTCACTCAATGACTGGATGGAGAATAGGTTATTTGATGGCCCCGGTGCAAATTGCAAAAGCTGCCGGGAAAGTTCAGGCTCATATTACCTCTAATATAAACACCATAACACAATACGCAGCCTTAAAGGCCTTCGATGTGGACGTTTCGTACATGCGAAAACGATTCAAAGAAAGAAGAGAGCTTGTGTGCAGCTTGCTTTCAGAGATTGGTGTAAAATACTTCGAGCCAAAAGGAGCTTTTTATGTCATGATCGATGTTTCGGAATTTGGTAAAAACGATATAGATTTCTGTAAGGAGCTTCTGAATGACTATCATGTTGCGCTTGTTCCGGGATCCGCTTTCAATGCACCCGGTTTTGCAAGGCTTTCTTTTGCAACCTCAGAGGAAACTTTGAAAAAAGGCATAGAAAGGATCAAGAAATTCGCAGGAAGGTGAAAAAAATGATAAAACAATTCTTAAGGAAGTACTGGTACAGATATGCACTCGGGATACTTGTGCTCATTTTTGTCGACCTTTTTCAGCTTTTCATTCCAAGAATAGTTGGTCAGGTTGTTGATCATTTGAAAACCCAGCCCAATCTCGATTATGTTTCAACAATGGTCGCCTGGATAGTGGGTATCGCAATCGGAATGGCCATTTTGAGATTTCTATGGAGGTTCTTCATCATAGGCACATCCAGAAGGTTTGAATATATGACGAGAAACTTTTTATTTGAAAAATTGTTATCTCTCTCCACAGGATATTTTGATCAAAATCGGAGTGGAGATTTGATGGCGAAACTTACCAACGATTTACAGGCAGTGCGAATGGCACTTGCACAAGGCGTTGTTCTATCTGTAGACGCCTCATTTATGGCTGTGATGACTATTCTTTTTATGGGGAGAGTTGTGAGCTGGCGTCTGACTTCACTGGCTTCAATCCCCTTACCGGCACTCGCGCTGATAGCTTTGTTTTTTGGAAAATTGATACATAAAAGATTTATGAGCGTTCAAAGGCAATACTCCTCATTAAGCGAGTGGACTGAAGAAACAATTTCTGGGGTGAGAATAGTAAAGAGTTTCGCAGCAAACGACAAAATCCACTACCTGTTTAACAAAAGATCATTTCAAAATTACGAAGCAGCGATGTCCCTTGCAAAAGTTGCATCTCTTTTTTTTCCGCTGATGATGTTGTTTGCTTCAATATCGCATGTTCTGGCACTTGGATTTGGCGGTCCAATGGTTATAAAAGGAGATGTAACCCTCGGCGAATTCATAGCGTTTAATTCCTACCTTGGTATGTTAACATGGCCCATGATGGCTCTTGGATGGGTATTAAATGTTATTCAGCGGGGAAGAGCTTCTTACAAAAGACTCATGGAAATAGTACAGGAAAAACCACAGGTGGAAGAACCAGAAGCCCCTGTTGAGATAAAAGAAATCAATACCGTGGAGTATAAAAATCTAACCTATAGATATCCCGGGACTGACAGATGGGTCCTCAAGAATGTGAGTTTTTCCTTCTCCAGAGGAGATATGATCGGTATAGTAGGCACAGTCGGAAGCGGTAAATCCACTATAGTGAAGCTCCTCGCCAAGCTTTACCCGGTTGAGCGTGGAAAGATATTCATAAACAGAGTTGATATAAACGATATATCTTCAGTTAATATAAGACAGTTAATAGCCTTTGTACCCCAGGAATCTTTTCTTTTTTCCGACAGTGTACTTAAAAACATTGCTTTTGCGCAAAAAGATATTGATTTCAAAAAAGCAGTCCATTATGCAGAATTGGCATCTGTTCATGACGAAATAGAGTCTTTCGATCATGGATACGATACAGTTGTTGGCGAGAGGGGAGTCACTTTATCTGGAGGGCAAAAGCAGAGAGTTACTATAGCCAGAGCACTCTATATGGAGAAAGATCTGATAGTTTTTGATGACTGCCTATCGGCAGTTGATCCCGAAACAGAGGAAAAAATTATAACGGCATTGAGGGAAAATTATCGAGAAAAGACGATGATTGTTATTACCCACAGACTGAAAGTACTTAAAGATGCAGACCTTATAATAGTGCTTGATGACGGAAAACTCATCGAAAAAGGAAGGCACGAAGAGCTCATGGCATTAAACGGCATGTATGCAAGAATGTTCAGAAAACAGATGATCGAGGAGGAACTCGAAAGTGAATAAATTCATTCTGATTTTTATCCTATTCTGTTCAGTGTTATTTGCAAAGGTAAATTATTATTTTGAAAACTCGCAGTTAATTATTAAGGGGCTGGAGATGTATGATCAGATAAAGGTAACTGTAAATGAGACGTCGTTCACAGTCAATTCAGGAGAAATCAAAATACCATGGCAAAAATATTTGAATATCCCCATTGAAATTTCACCTCTATCAGACACCACTAAAAAGATAGTGCTCAACATAGATGCCAGTAAAGATTTACCTCCAAAGATCGATTTTATTATATCTGGATACTACGTTACAGCCGATAGACTTTCTTTCCCCATAAAAATCTCTGATGACTGGGACGAACTCGATAAGTTGACCATGAGATTTTTCTTAGATGGCAATCAAACAGAGCTTGTCAAAGTTAAGGATGGTTTTCTTGAGATAGATAACTTTTTCATTCACTCTGGCGAACATGCTCTGAGGATAGTCTGCAAAGACAGCAATTCAAATGTTACCGACAAGACTTACAGATTTTTTGTTGTTCCCCACCTGCCTTCTCCACCAGCGGTGAATGGAAATAATATCATATCTTCTCGAACACATAGGGCGTACTGGATAGAAAACGGTGAGCTGTATTTCGAAGATTCTAAATCAAATTCTCTCAAAAAGGACATGGCGTTTATATGCGATGTGGATGGTGCCGGTAATGAAAGTTTTCCATCTTTACTCTATCAGACAAAAATTAACAATCAGATATCTCCAGGAAATATAATCACTTTAAATAGCGGAATACTCGCTAACGGCGAATACACTGTGTTCGGCAAAATAGTGATTCCTTCAGGCGAAACAGTTTTAATAAAATCAGGTGGTGTACTCAGAATTCCTGCAGGCTGTGAGATTGCCATCAAAGGTAACCTGATTGCAGAATCAGGTTCGAAGATCCTCGGACAGGGAAAACTGATAATAACAGATGAAGGTAAATTGATACTCAACAATTCAAAAATAGAAGTTCAAATAGTTATTTCGGGTGCGAGCATGTTCTGGGGATCAAATCTTGATCTTTCCAGGTCTTATCTGGAAGTTAATCGATCGCTGGCTATATCACTGAAAAATGTTAAGGCAAAGCAAATAACTTTCACGAATGTCAGAAAACTCTGGATAAACTCATGCGAAATATCCCAACTTACCTTGAAACATATATCTTCTTTCCTGATCAACGATTCTAAAATAAATCGTATTAACGTTAGTGATTTCTCAAAAGGAAAGATTTACTCAACATCTTTCTACTCTGAGGACACCGCACTTTCTTTGGAAAATTTCTCTTTTGTTCAAATGATAGACAGCTGGTTATCAGCGAAAAAATGCGTTCAGATCCAGGACTATTCTGTAATGCGTGTCAGGAGCACTCAATTCAATGCGGACACTGGAGTTGTTCTGTCAGGATATTCCATATTCGACAGCTTTGCCTGTATGATATCTGCCTCAATTGCTATTCAATTGAGAGATTCCAGAGCAACACTTTTGAAAACAGAGTTGCTTGGAGAGGTAGTTAAAATTGGAAAATCTGAATTTCGAAAATAGATTTGATCCAGATATTTTAAACTCTATCTTTTCGCCCAGTAGCAGTGATTTTTATAGAATCACACATGCAACAACTCTTTTAGCCTGGTATTCAAAACCAAAAAAAGATCAGCGAAAGGTTATAGAACTTGGCTGTGCCACCGGTGTTGTGTGCGCCTACATAGCCTCAAAGTACAATCGTTATGTGGTAGGCATAGATAAAGACCCTGATTTGATTCATCTTGCTCAGCGAACTATTCAGATGAACAATCTATACGGAAAAGTCGATTTAGTTAATATTTCCTGCAAAGATGTTTCAAAGTTCTTTGCTGCAGAATCTTTTGACATGGTTATATCCAATCCTCCTCACCACATAACAGGTGTACCGAGCCCTAACGAGAAGAGGAGACAAACAAGAACAGCTGATTTTGAAACTGTGAGGGAATTTGTAGAGGCAGCAGCATATCTTTTAAAAAACAGAGGTGAATTTGTGTTCGTGCTGTCACCCACTCACCTGATTTTCTGGATAAATGAGTTTTTGAGAAAAAAAATGCAACCCAAAAAAATTTTGCCTGTCTATGGATCTTCCAGAAGAGATGCTGTACTCATATTGATGCGTGGAACAAAAAACGGGGGTATCGGATTTTCACTCGAACCCCCGATTATTCTCAAAAGAGTTTAAGTTCTTTGATCCCACTTTCAACAATTTGTTTCGTATCTCTTGCTATCACCAATTCTTCGTTTGTTGGAACAATCAGAATTGCGACTCTGGAATCTGGCGTGCTGACAATCCTTTCAACGCCTTTCATGTTATTGAGATTTCTGTCAATCTTGACTCCAAGAAACCCGAGATAATCACATACTTTTTCTCTAACGTATGGGGAATTCTCACCAACACCTGCTGTAAAAACTATCGCATCGACACCATTCATTGCGGCCGTATAAGCACCTATATATTTTGCAATTCTGTATATATATATTTCAAGTGCAAGTTGCGCCATTTCGTTTCCTGATTCTGCAGCATCTTCAATATCTCTCATATCGGAACTCAGTTTGCTTAAACCAAGTACGCCACTTTTTTTGTTCAAAATATTGTAAACTTCCTCCACGGGTATACTTAGATTTTGCTGCATATAAATAACTATCGCCGGATCTATGTCGCCTGATCTGGTCCCCATAACAAGGCCCTCAAGAGGAGTAAAGCCCATAGACGTGTCTATCGATTTACCATGTCTTATAGCGGCAATCGAAGCACCGTTACCCAGATGGCATGTTATAACTTTAAAGTCATAGTAATCCCGTCCGAGTATTTCTGCTGCCCTTTTTGAGACGTATCTGTGGCTTGTGCCGTGAAAACCATATCTCCTGATCCTGTATTTTTCATAAAATTCATATGGCAAAGGATAGAGGAAGGCTTTTCTGGGCATTGATTGATGAAAAGCTGTATCGAAAACGCCAACATTTGGAACCTGAGGCAACAATTTTTGAACAGCCTTTATACCCATTATATTTGGAGGATTATGCAAAGGTGCAAGGTGAATATTCTCTTCCAGCACCTTCATAACTTCCTCATCAATTAAAATCGAACTTGCAAATCTCTCTGCACCATGCACTACCCGATGACCAACAGCAGAGATTTCCGATAGATCGCGGATAACACCTATCTCTCGATCAAGTAACGTTTCCAGAATAAGTTTCAAAGCTTCTTCATGATCTTTCATGGGTTTTTCAATCACATGTTTATCTTCGTTGACTTTGTGAACAAGCCTGCTTCCCTCGATACCAACTCTCTCAGCCAGACCTTTGCACAAAACTTTTTCACCTTTCATGTCAATAAACTGATACTTCACAGATGAACTGCCACAATTGACCACAAGTATTTTCACAAGCATTCCCTCCTCAAACTCTATTGTAATGACCCGACTGGGTCTTACTTATCATACCCCGCAGTTCATATTCAGTAAGTTTTGATAATACTTCCGATAAATCCATTTTCAATCTTTCAGCCACCTCCTCGGCAAGCAAAGGACCGCTGTCAAATAAAGATATAAAATTATCTGAAAGTTCTTCTTTCTTAAATTCAACCCCATAATATTCAAAAATTTGATCGACGTGGGTCAATGGTGTTGCACCCATCTTTATCAACCAGTTGCAACCTTCGCTTGTCTTTCTGTCTATGTCACCAGGAACAGAAAAAACATCTCTTCCTATTTCTGCTGCTATTTTTGCAGTAATTAAAGCGCCACTGTTGAGCGGTGCTTCCACAACTACTGTGGCTCTGCATAACCCGGCTATTATTCTATTTCTTGCCGGAAAATTTTGCTTCGCCGCTTTAGTACCCAGCGGATACTCGCTTACCAGACATCCATTTTTTAAAATAACTTCATATATATCTTTATTTGAAACGGGATAACATACATCCACACCTGTACCCAGAACTGCTACAGTTTTCCCGCCGACATTAAGGGCCGTTGAATGTGCCGAGCTGTCTATACCAAAAGCCATCCCACTCACTGTAACGAATCCTGCCCTGCTTAAATCAGTAACCATTTTTTTCGTGACATCGATTCCATAACCTGTCGCTTTCCTTGTGCCAACAACTGCCACAGTTCTGCTATCTTTCAAAAATTGGATATTTCCCAAGCAAAATAATACAGCAGGTGGAGAATGAGTCCATTTCAAAAGCTCCGGATAATCTTCACTCCAGAAATCTACCAATTTAACATTGAAGTTTTCTATCTTTTTTAACTGTTGCTGAATAAACCCTTCGTCATAGTGCGCCTTGAACCTTTCGTTGCCCTGGAAAAAATCTGATTTCAAGATTTCTGACACAGAATTGTAAGTTTCTTTGATTTTCTGTATTTCCTCTATCGAAAATTTTCCAAAATATGAAAGTGCAAAAATTTCAATTGGGTGCATTTTTCTCCATTATCTCCCTGATTTTTTCTGAAACCCCGGATGGCCTTCCAGGTATACACATATCAAAAGTGGCTTTACCAGCCACAACAGCTTTCGCGTATGCTTCGCATCCAGCATAGCCACAGGCGCCACAATTGGCTCCTGGCAAAATTTGTTTTATCATCTCCACCCTCGGATCCTCTTTGACCTCAAATTTTTTTGCCGAGTAGGCAAGAAAGGTTCCAAATGCCAATCCAAGGACAGCCATAAGTAATGTTGAATAAACAATAACCATCTTAACCACCTCACATTTTTATCAGGCCCTGAAATCCCATAAATGCCATAGAGATTATGGACGCCAATATCAAAGCTATTGGTAGACCTTCAAACGATTTTGGTAAGTCATACAGATCAAGTCTTTCTCTTATACCGGCGAAAATCACTAAGGCAAGTAAAAATCCAAGCCCAGCCCCGAGCGCATGAAACACAGATTCCAAAAGTGTGTAG
The DNA here is from genome assembly GCF_000017865.1 of Pseudothermotoga lettingae TMO. Classification (GTDB taxonomy): domain Bacteria; phylum Thermotogota; class Thermotogae; order Thermotogales; family DSM-5069; genus Pseudothermotoga_B; species Pseudothermotoga_B elfii. The sequence continues at coordinate 308,027 of NC_009828.1, read as the reverse complement.
TTTGTCTGGGCGTTCAAAATTGCAACACCAAGGATAATACAGTTCGTTGTGATCAAAGGTAGATAAATACCTAAAGCTTCATAAAGAGAGGGGCTATTTTTCTTGAGAAAAAACTCAACAAACTGGACAAATGTCGCTATCACCAGAATGAAGGTCACTGTCTGAAGAAACTGCAATTGCAATGCTATAAGCAGTTTGTTGATAATCCACGTTATAACCGAAGACATAACAAGTACAAATGTAGCAGCAAACCCCATTCCAACAGCTGTGTCCATTTTTTTTGAAACACCAAGAAATGGACAGATACCGAGAAATCTTATAAAAACGTAGTTGTTAACCAAAAGTGCGGAAAACAATATTAGAAAAATTCTCATTTCTTTTCACCTCTCTGTTTCTTTTTTAAACCAATGAAAGCAAAAAGAGCTGCAAGTAATCCAAGAGTCATATAAGCCCCAGGCGGAAGTATCATCACGAAAACGTTGAAAGCCTTCCCCCAGATATTAATTCCGAAAATCGTGCCATTCCCGAAAAGTTCTCGGATACTGCCAAGTAAAACTAAGGAACCTGTGAATCCCAAGCCAACTCCAAGTCCATCAAGAAAGGATGTCCAGACACCGTTTTTGGAAGCAAACGCCTCAGCTCGTCCCATTATTATACAGTTGACTACTATAAGAGGAATAAATAGTCCCAGAGTTTTCCACAGATCATAGGTAAAGGCATGCATCACAAGATCTATCATAGTAACAAAAGTCGCTATCACGGTTATGAAAATTGGTATTCTCAGGTTTTTTGGAACATTTTTCCTTATCAGGGATATAACAATATTAGACATAGTTAAAACACTTGTTGCTGCTATTCCCATCCCCAGACCATTCATCGCGCTTGTCGTAACTGCAAGAGTCGGGCACATTCCAAGTACCTGAACGTATGTGGGATTTTCTTTAAAAAATCCTTTTGTGAATTCTTTAATTGCACTCATTGTTTCACCCCCGATTTCAAATAGGAGAGCATTGCATTGATGGCGTTTGCAACTGCTCTTGGAGTAATTGTGGCTCCTGTCATTACATCACTCACTTTTGCGATGCCTTTCTGCCTGGCTTCTTCAACCGAAAGTCCCGTCATATTCGCATCTTTATCTACGCGAACTGAATTTTCAAGCGCTGAAGGTTCCATTGGATAAAATCGCTTCTGTATTTCTTCCTCTCCTATCCTTGCTCCCAATCCCGGGGTTTCCTGGGAAAAGTCTGTCACCCGTATTGAAAAAAGCATTAATCCCTCCTGTTTCTCAACAAAGCTTGCTACAATTGTTACTGACCCGCCATAACCTATAGCAGAACCGCTCAGAACATAAACAGTGCCTAATTCTGATTCAAATTTATAAACCGGCGAATAGACTTTCCCATTTGAGTCCTCATAGATCACATTAGAAACTGGTCCAGACCTTGAGATTTGCCTTTTAACCTCTTCTATTGGTACTATATATTGACCATTCTCATCTTTCAACACTTTTTCTATCGCGTTTATTTTCTGCTGAAGTTCTGTAAGAGATATCCTGTCTTTTGTCAATGTGTAAACTAAACCGAGCGCCAGACCAGCTACTGCACAATAAATAAGCAGAACCACTCCCATTTTCAAATACTCTTTCATGATTTCACCTCGCCAAAAACTCTTGGTTTGAAAGCTCTGTCTATTAGAGGGGTTACTGCATTCATAAGCAATATTGCAAGAGAAACGCCCTCAGGATAACCGGCAAAATACCTTATCACCATAGTAGTGATACCACAGCCCAAGCCGAATATTGCCTGACCTCTTAAAGTCATAGGGCTTGTTACCATATCGGTGGCCATGAAAAGGGCACCAAGAAAAAGTCCTCCGGTGAGAATATGAAACAGAGGAGAGCCAAATTTTTCTGGATTCACGAAATACATCACACTTGCAAAAAGAAAAACAGTTCCTATATAAGAAGCTGGTATAACAGGATTCACTCTACCACGATACCATAAATAGAGAAACCCTATTATTAAAAGTAACGTACTCGTTTCTCCGATACAGCCTCCAATGTTTCCCAAAAACAAATCTGTATAACTAAAAGCGCTAATTGCCTTTGAGAAACCCTGCTGTTTTAAGATTCCAAGCGGTGTAGCTGAACTTATTGCATCCCACGGTGTTGTTGAAAAAAATTGTACCGGGTTGATCCACCTCGTCATCAGGGTTGGAAAAGAAATCAAAAGAAATACCCTTCCAACCAGTGCCGGATTGAAAATGTTCTGTCCTATTCCACCAAAAGCCTGTTTTGCAACAGATATTGCTACAAGTATTCCAATCAAAAGCAACCACCATGGAGCCGTCGGAGGTAAATTCATCGCCAAGAGAAGCCCTGTAACAGCTGCACTTAAGTCCGGCATAAAGTCTTTCTGCTTTCTCAAAACTCTGACTATAAACCATTCAACAAGCTCAGCGACAACTGCCCCAATAGCACAAAGAAACAGAGCATACCAGCCGAAAAAAATAGCCGCTCCGATAACAGCTGGCAAAAGCGCTATCAGGACGTCTATCATAATTTTTCTGACAGAATCGTTACTTCTTATATGAGGTGCATCTTTGACAAGCAATTTCATTTCCTACCACCTCTCAAAGCCTGATAAACTTTCTTGGCAAGTTTTATTGCACGAACATGATCTATCTTTGAAGGACAAATATATGCACATGCTCCACATTCAATGCAACTCATCAACCCTTCAGAAACAGCTTCATCATATTTCCTCTTATTTGAAAGAAGATACAGCAAATAAGGTTGTAATCCCATCGGGCAAGCAACAACACATTTAGTACATCTGATACAGTTTTTCTGCACAGGCTGCTTTTCTTTTAAAAGCACTGTTATTCCACTTGTACCTTTTAATATCGGAATATCAAGCCTGTTAATGGCTATGCCAGTCATGGGGCCACCAAGAATAACTCGCTCTGCTTCCTCTTTTAAACCACCGGCAAGCTCAATCAGCTGGTTTACTGTTGTACCTATCCTGGCAATTACATTCGCTGGTTTGTTAATACCTTCTCCACTAACCGTTAATCCTCTTTCTACGAGAGGTTTTCTATCAACAACCGCATGTTTTATAGCAATGACGGTTTGAACATTCTGAACAACCACCCCAACATCCATTGGTAAACCACCGACAGGTACCTTTCTTCCAGTTATTGCGTATATGAGCTGTTTTTCTGCTCCTTGAGGGTATTTAGTTTTCAAAAGCTTCACTTCTATTTCCTCAGAACCAACAATGCTTTTCAAATGTTTATATGCGTCCAGCTTGTTTGATTCAACCCCCACGAAGGATTTTTGAACTTGTAATATTTTCATAACAATTCTTATCCCCTCAATGAAATCTTCTGCCTTCTCCAGCATCAATCTATGGTCAATGGTCAGATACGGTTCACATTCAGCTGCGTTGATTATAAGCGTATCTATTTTCTTATCTTTCGGGGGATTCAGCTTCACGTGAGTTGGAAACATTGCGCCACCAAGTCCAACTATGCCCGCTTTTTTAACAACTTCTAAAAGTTCTTCTCTTGACAATTTTTCCCAATCTTTGTGATCCAAATATTCCCAGTCATCCTCTGAAGTTCTCTCTATGACGACTGCTTCCATTGGTTTACCCTGTAACGGGTGGTAAACTTTATCTATTTTCTTTACAATGCCTGTAACAGGTGAATGCACATAACCAGAAATGAATCCAGCTGGTTCGCCTATTACCTGTCCGGTTCTGACATGTTGGTTTTCTTCCACAACACATTTTGCCGGTGCACCAGCATGATTTGCCAAAAACACATATGCAATCTTTGGTGGATCGAGCCGAATAATCTGTGATTCTCTTGCAAGCTCTTTTTTCTCCGGTGGATGAATACCTCCTCTAAAAGTTAATAATTTCACCACTTCACCTCCCGCGACAAATCCATGCTCAGAAGTAGTTTCTCTGAGTGTACGTTATAGAGTGATTTACCAGGACGGTCGTTATAATAAGGCCTCGAGCAACCCGGACAACCACTTGTTAGAAAAGCTTTTATTGCATCGTCTGGAATACATCTGAAACGAATTATTCCCTGATCCAGAAACACGAGCTCTTTTCTACCGGTAAATATAAGATAACGAGCAATTTGTATTCTCCTGTATCTTTCAATCGGCGGACGCTCAAGATCCTGCAATGGTGTACCATTCAGTGGTGTAAAAGCAAACAGACCAACCTCAACACCAAGCTCATAAAAGTGAATCATAATTTTGAGAAGATCAGAATCATTCTCACCCAACCCAACAATGATGTGTGTTGATATTTTTTTCGGAAACAACTTTGCGGATCTTTCAATGAGACTCAACGTGAATTTGAAGTTTCCACCTCGTATTTTTGAAAATAGCTTTTCATTAACAACATCAACAGCTATGCCAATTCTGTCAACCCCAAGGTTGAAATAATCCTCTATTTCTTTGATATTTTCAGCTCGAACCGATATTGATACCTTTTTCCCTAAAGGAACTATATCTTTCAAAAGCAACCTGAGATCATCCTGATAACCTTTGTAAGAAACTGTTTGAATACATATTCTTTCAAAGTCACTGTGCGAAATTTTTTCAATAAGAACATCTTTATCAATCAAGGGCCATGTGACACGACTCAAAAATCTTTGAGGGGAGATAGAGGAAATGGCATGACTACAATACAAGCAGTTGAATCTACATTTACCATCGAGCATCAGGTATGCAGTTTTCAAATCAGGTGGAAACATGCTTTTGCTGATATTCAACTTAGACAACGTGCCGACCGATGCCCTCAATATCAACCATCATCATCTCCGATCTGATAAACGTAGATCTTTGTAGATGATTCTAAGATTATCTTATCACTCAGAACATTTATCTGAAAACCATTGGAAGTTTCTGGAATCTCACTGTTTGTTACAATTCTCACAAATATATTCATGGCTGTCCGATTCGCTAAATCCATTTCGAAAGCCCTTTTTATTAAAAAACGTTGATGAGAAATAGTGGAAAAAGCAATCACCATGACAATCGCTATTAAAAGCAGGCCTATCACCATATCAAGGACTAAAAACCCGTATCTCATAATGTGAAAAAGTACGAAACAATCAAGATTATTCCCAAGACCATCAAGGTCATCAGAAAGGCTATTAGGAAATCACTTCCGTGAGATTTCATATCAGATCTAATTCCAGCTAATTTTACACTTTGATTCTGGTTCTGCTGCTCTGGCTTCTCTGATACCATCTGAGAAAGTTTGTCGTTCCATTCTTGTTGTGATTTTGTGATCTTTTCTTCAAATCTCTGGACTTCAGACATTATCTTTATAGACTTAGGTATTAAACCCCTTCCGAGCAAACCTTCACCCATATCAACTTTTATCAGGTAATATTCCTCTTTTTTACCTCTTATGAGTTCTTTGCCAACAAGTATACCGGGCAGCGGGATTACATTTCCTTGCTGCGAAAAATGCTTGGGGTAAAGTAATTTGAGCTTTTCCAGATTCTCTGAATTTCTTACATTGAGGATTACGAAAAAAATAGGATCTCCAACATCAAATTCCGCAAGAACTTTACCTCTTATAGGGTCAACCAGTGGAAAAATCTCAGCAAGATCTGCTATATCTGGCCTCTTCAGTACATCAACCAAACCCTCGCTATCGAAATCCTGCCACAATTGCATAAAATTCTCTGCGGATATTTCTTGGTAGCTGACCTGTTTGAATTCAACTGTAATCTCTATCTTTGGGGCCCATTCTTTGAGAATCTCCGAAACGATATACTGCACGAGATCTACATCGCTGTCTTTAACAGCAGCACTCAGCTCTGCCCCAAAGAGCTGCCCACCTTTTCGAGAGATATATCCTTTAATGTAACTCAAAAATTCGTTCGAAAGATCTACACTTTCTGGAATCTGCGATGATAACTTTGACTTGAGATCGTTAAACCCTTTTATAAAAGCAGCATAATCATCTGAGAGATCTAACCTCAGAAAATTTGAATACCTGCTTGGAACAATTAGCAGATCATATTCGGGAGGCTCATTAACTTTCCCGAAGAAAAAACCTATCCCTTCTTCTGCCGTGATACGGCTTTTCAATCGATACTTAACAAAGTAAAAATCCAAACTCCTTCACTCCTTATGAAGTATATAATCCCCCGATTCTACTTTCTGAGTTTTGAAATCACCTTTTTCTACCCCGACGCCAACGACACAATTTTTACCGATTACTGAACCTGATGGTATAACCGAATACATCCCAATAACAGTGATTTGCCCGGTATAAACATCGCTATCTAACTTGTTTTTTGCATCATCACCCTCACCAATAATTACTCTATTTTCCACAATAACTCGTTCAGCTATTACAGCGTCTGTGATAACGCAATTTTCTCCTATCTTTGTTGATGTCATGACAACACTGTTCTTTACCACTGCATTTTCACCAATGTAAACTCCCTGAAAGATCACACTGTTTTCGACAAAACCGTATATCTCGCATCCTTCACTGATTATAGAATTAACTATTTTCGACGTTGGGGCACAGTACGCAGGTGGCATTTCTTCTGTTTGTGTAAAGAATCGCCAATGTCGATCGTAGAGATTCAAAGGAGGAATAGGCCTTGTGAGCTCCAGGTTACTTTCCCAATAAGATCTAACTGTTCCGACATCTCTCCAGTAACCATTGAATTTGAAAGCGTATATCTGGCATCCTTCATTTATCATCAAAGGGATAATATCATGGCCAAAATCGTGCGTACTTTCATTGTTTTGCTCGTCTCTAATAAGATACTCTTTCAAAAACTTCCAATTGAAAACATATATGCCAAGAGATGCAAGATTCGATCTTGCCCTTTGCGGTTTTTCTTCAAAATCTACTATTCTTGAATCAAGATCTGTCATCATGATGCCAAATCTATTCGTTTCCTCAGGAGGTACCTCTATGCAAGCAATAGTACCTTCAGCACCTTTCAATATATGAAAATCTATTATATCGTTGTAATCCATCGCATACACATGATCACCAGAAAGGATGAGCACAAAATCGGGATCAGCAGAATCAACATATTCTATATTTTGATAAACCGCGTTGGCAGTTCCTCTGTACCAGCCTGCTACACCACCAAGATAAGGGGGAAGTATTGTCACTCCACCTTTTTTCCTATCCAGATCCCATGGACGACCAATATTTATATGATTGTTGAGCAGATGCGGCCTATACTGAGTCAAAACTCCCACATGGTATATTCCAGAATTCACGCAGTTGCTAAGAGTGAAATCAATAAGTCTGTATTTTCCACCAAAAGGTACAGCGGGCTTGGCTATTTTCTCAGTCAGAACCCCTAATCTTTTCCCATGGCCGCCAGCCAAAATGAGAGCGAGAACTTTCCTCATTTTAACCACCTCATCATAGAACTGCCCTTTTTTCCATAACTGCTATGGAATCTCTCCCAATCAGTTTTGCTTCCTGTCTAATCAAAACTTCTTTGTCGAGAATCGCATTTCTGACAATTGCGCCTTCTTCCACAACCGCATCTTGCATTAAGACAGAATTTTCAACAACCGCACCTGCTTTCACAACAACGCCTCTGAACAGTATTGAGTTTTCTACATATCCATTGACAATGCATCCATCAGAAACTATTGAGTTTTTCACAACCGCATTTCCACCTATTTTAGGTGGGGGAAAATCTTTCAGTTTTGTATAGACTTTCCCATGTTTGTAAAACAGCTCTTCACGGATCTCTCTTTTCAAACAATCCATATTCACACGGAAATACTCGGCAACTCCCTTTTTGATATTTCTCCAGTATCCTCTGAAAACATAGCCATGTACTTTGAGCCTGTCTATCTGAGAAATGACGATATTCAAAAGGTCATTTTCTCCTCTATTTACGTAATTGTATAGCAACTCCATCAAAAGATATTTGTTCATAAAATATATTCCTAAGAAAGCGGTATTATTTTTGGGATTTTCTGGCTTTTCCTCAATTTCCATTACCCTGTTTCCCGAAAGTTTCACTATTCCATATTGAGTAAGATCGTACGTTTCGTCAAGTTCTTTAACAAGCAATGTTATATCGGCACCTGTAGAAAAATGAAAGTTGAATATATCACCAAAATCTGCTTTGTATATGTGATCACCGGAACCTATAAGAACGTAATCTTCTTCACCACGCCTGAGTATCGTCATGTTTTGAAAAATAGCGTCTGCCGTTCCTTTATACCAGTAATAACCTTCTTGGCTTACGTATGGTTGGAGAAGAAACAATCCACCATTTTTTCTATCCAGATCCCACTCTTTCCCTGAGCCAAGGTGGTCCATCAAGCTTCTCGGGTTGTACTGAGTAAGCACTCCAACCTTTTTTATACCAGCATTGACCATATTGCTGAGAGTGAAATCGATAGCACGATATTTACCAAATATAGGCAGCGCTGCACTTGCTCTCTTTGACACAAGAGAGCCGAGCATTTTACTCTGTCCTCCTGCAAGAATCAATCCAAGGACTCTCATAGTATCTCCCCCAAGCTTATTTTATCATTCTGGTGCATCGAAATCGACATTGGTATACAATGTTATAGGAGGTAATTTTCATGTGGTACCCGGGGCACATGGCAAAAGCTTCAAAAACAATACACCGTATCATAAAAGATATAGACCTTGTCGTAGAATTGCTTGATTCACGAGCTCCCCTCGCCACGCAGGCTTACGACAGGAAATTCCTTATGGGGAAAAAGAAGGTCATGATTCTCGGCAAATCAGACATAGCTGATCCTAAACAAACCATGAAGTGGAAGATTTTTTTTGAGAGTAAAAATGAAAAGGTATTAATTTTCAACAAAAATACCACCAAAAACTACCTCATAGACTTCATTGCAAACCACGCGGATAAAAACTCGTTGATCATGATAGTTGGTGCACCAAATGTCGGCAAATCAACTTTACTGAACAAGCTTAAAGGAACGCGCTCAGCAAAAGTTGGGGCTGCACCTGGCATCACGAGGGGTTTGCAGTGGTTTTCGGCAGGAGGTTCACTCAGAATACTTGATACGCCCGGGTTGCTATTACCAAAGCTCTGGAGTTCAGATTTAGCTGCGAAGCTTCTTTTAACCGGATGTTTGATTCCTGAAAATGTTCCCCCAAAGGTTCTGGAAAGGGCTTTTGAAATATATGCCAGACGTGCAAAGCTTGAAGAAAACAGTCTGCAGGATTTTCTGGAAAGGCACGCACAAAAAATGGGAATGATTCTGAAAGGCGGCATACCTGACAGAGAAAGGGCTCTTGTAGATTTCTTTATCAAATTATCTCAAGGAAAACTTGGAAGATTTACCTTCGAAACTGTAGAGGAGGCGAGTGCTTATCAAGGCAATAGTTTATCTTCCACTGAAACCTGATAAAGCCAAACGATTGAACCTACCAGTGAAACTTCCAGTACTTGCAGAAGATCTGCCAGAGATTCTCGATGAGAATCACATACCCGTGAATATAATCATAAGGGGCTTAGAAGCTCAGTATGAGATTTCGAAAGATCAGTATTACAAATCATATTTGATTTACTTCTATTATGAAAAAGTTAAAGAGGCCCTGAATGAAAACAACCTGACAGAAGCTGAAGAGTGGCTTGGAAAGGTTGAACAGCTCGAGAGAGATTACAGATACGATTTTTTCAAAGGTGTGATTTTATCGAGAAGCGGGGATTACGATCAGGCTGAAATTTTTCTGAGGTCAAGTACATCAAAAAACAATTATTTTGCACTCGGCCATTACGAACTTGGGAATCTTTTGAGGTCAAAAAAAGAGTTCGAAGATGCCATACTGGAATACAAAAAGGCTTTTGAATCGGACAAAAATTTTCTTTTACCGCTATTAAGAATAGGGGATTGTTATATGGAGATGGGGGAGGTAAGACAGGCATGCGATTTTTACCAGACGGCAATTCAAATCGATCCAAACTTCGCACAAGCATATGCACGCTTAGGGGTAGCTTACAACATTTTGCAAAAATATGACCATGCGGAGAACAGTTTGAGAAAAGCTGTACAAATAGATAAAACAGACTATTTGAGTTTATTCAATTTATCTTTCACTCTGTCTCGCCTTGGAAAACATTTCGAAGCTATGCATATTCTAAAAGATCTTGTAGAAAAAAAGCCTCAGGATGCCACTATAATGAATGAATATGCTCTGATTTTGAGAAAACTCGGTTTCTATGAACAGGCAAAAGATTTTATAGACAGGGCTTTTGAGATCAACAACAATGATCCTTCTTTAAATTACAACAGAGTGCTGTTGACACTTTTTGTTGACAAAGAGGAAGCTATTCGCTTATCTGAAAAACTTTCATCACCGTATTATGAGAAAATGGAAGATTTAATCACTTTTTTAAGGCAATGGCGTCCTGTTGATGTGCCAGATTTTATATCGGATAAAGTCAAGAAATTCAAACCGTGCATGGAAAAAGGCGAGATAAACGTGCAAAAACTGGTAGATCTTTTAGAGAACGAAGATCGTATTAACATGGTGAAAAATGGAATACTACCTGCTACAGACACAGAGATAGACACCGTACAATGGCTGGACATCGTGATGTTTATAATACTTGCATCAAATGATGATCCGATAAAAATGGAAAAAAATGTTACAAAAGTGGCTGTTTCGCTTTATGGAAGCGGAATAATGCTTGCAGTGGCAATAACATTGATGAGAATCTTCCTGCACATCAGTGCACACGGAAACTTTGATCTTCAGAGCTTTGTGAACGATGTAGTAACAGATATACAGGAGTACCATTGGCAATTTGCAAAGAGAATTTCTGAGCTCGAAAATGAAAGTTTTTCACTTGAGGAGTTGCATTTGAACGGAATCAAAAAAGGAAGCGATTTTCTCATCGAACTTCTGAAAGTTCTTTCTATAGATATAACTGAAGAAGATTTATACTTAATCGAAGATAATCTTATGAAAGAAATCTATCTAATCTTTCAACCTATACGGAGGTGAGATGATGAATTACGACAGGCAACAGCTTTTAAGCGAGATAGTTCAGCCTGCGCAAACTAAAATCGTTTTACTTGTTATGGATGGAATCGGTGATATTCCAAAAAATGGAGAGACACCACTTCAAAAAGCAAACACTCCAAACTTTGACAAACTTGCTAAAGATTCAGACCTCGGTCAGACTATACCAGTCCTTCATGGAGTAACACCTGGCAGCGGTCCCGGACATCTTGCCTTATTTGGTTACGATCCTGTTAAATATCAAATAGGTCGAGGAATACTCGAAGCTCTTGGTTCAAATGTAGACGTTGAAGAAAAAGATATCGTTGCGAGGGCAAATTTTGCTACTGTAAAAAATGGTATTATTGTAGATCGAAGAGCAGGAAGACCTTCAACAGAGGAAAGCGGAAAAGTTGTTCAAAAACTCTCAAGTCTTATCAAAGAAATTGATGGCGTCAAGATAACTTTTTACCCTGGCAAGGAGCATCGTTTTGTAGTTAAACTAACTGCTGAGGGCCTTGATGACAAAATAACCGATGCCGATCCACAAAAAGAAGGCAAACCAATTCTGCTCACCCAACCTCTCACAGCAGAAGCAAAAAAGACATCGGAAATTGTAAACAAGCTCATGAATCAAATAGCAGATGTGCTCAAAGACGAAGAAAGGATGAACTTCGCCCTTATAAGGGGGTTTTCAAAATACCCAAAATTACCGCAATTTCCTGAGGTTTACAAACTTAAAGCTGCTGCAATAGCAACATACCCCATGTACAGAGGCATCGCAAAGCTTGTCGGGATGGATGTAATTGAAACGGGGTCAACTATACAAGAAGAAATGCAAACACTGAAAAGTGTCTGGGGTAGTTACGATTTCTTCTACTTCCACGTGAAAAAAACAGATTCCTATGGTGAAGACGGAGATTTCGATTCTAAGGTGCATGTTATAGAAGAGGTTGATTCGGTTCTACCCGAAATCATTTCTTTAAATCCGGATGTTCTTGCCATAACAGGAGATCACTCAACACCAGCTGCTCTCAAATCACACAGCTGGCATCCTGTACCGTTCATGTTGTGGTCAAAATATACAAGAAAGGGTTTAAGCAAGGCTTTCGATGAATACGAATGTGCAAAAGGAACTCTCGGCACATTCTACGCAGTAGATGCGATGAGTATCATTCTTGCTCATGCTCTTAGACTTGAAAAATATGGTGCATGAATTATTTCTGGCTGATATCTTTTCTTGGTATTTCAACCGGGGTTTTGCTATCCCCGGCTCTTTTAATTTCTTTCTCAATGGTTGGTATCGCCATTTTTTTATTGTGGAAACATCTTTCTGTTAGGATCTACCTCCTGTGTGTCGTTCTTGGTTTGATCATCAGCCTTCCTGGCAATGTTCCACAAAGATCGGAAATAGTCGGGTTCTGTACCTTAAAAAAATCCAGCTATACTGTTGTGAGCAATGTCAGATTTTTTGAGAATGGGAAATGGAATTATCTGCACCATGATGTAAAAGTGAAATCTGATCAGATAAATCCCGGGGAAGAGGTATATATCTATGGAAAAATCAGCAAATCCTTTTCTTATCCTCTATATACAGTTGTACCAGATTTTTCCTGCGGTGTCAGACAAACAGCAAGAGGGTTTTTAAAAGTTATGAGCATCTTGCAAAAATTCAAAGAGGAAAACGAAATTTTCATCATAGATGTTCTCGGACCATTTGCAAAAACAGTCAATGGACTGCTTTTCAGTGATGGCGAATTTGATCAGGCAGAATATAGTGATCTAAAAAACAGTGGGCTTGCCCATATATTTGCTGTATCTGGTCTTCATGTGGGGATTGTGTATGCGCTTGTGGAAATTATAGTGAGTTTTTTTACATACAAACTCTTTTTCAGGAGGTTCATCGGAGCTTTTATAGCTCTGATGTTTGCACTGAGCACTGGTCCAACACCCTCGGCATTCAGAGCAGCAGCAATGCTTTGCATCTGGAGTTTTTTTAAGATTGCTGACTATCCAGTTGAACCATTAAATGTACTTGGAATGGCTGGAACATTCAATATTTTGCTGGAACCCTATTGTATATTATCAACATCATTTTTGATGAGCTATATGGCAACAGCGTCTATCCTAATCTGCCAGGAAAAGATTCGCTCATACCACATTGTTGTAAAAACTCTCTTCACACCTTTTTCGGCATTTTTTGGTGTTGCACCCTTTTTAAATATCTTCTCCTCGCTAAATGTTCTCTCGCCTTTTTTAAGTATCTTTGCTACTTATCTGGTTATCCCCATAATATGGGCAGCTTTCATATCAATTTTTTTCAGAACAATTCACATGGAAACCTTAGCCCAAATTCTATTGAAGGGTGCAACACCTTTTGTATATCTTGTTCAGCGTTTAATTCATCTTTCCTCTCTTGTACCAAATTTTTCTCTCGGTCTTACAGGTTATATTCTGTTTTCTCTGCTGATACTTTTCCTATTCTGGCATTTCGGACACAAACCATAGAATTTTATATCGTAATCGTTTATGACATAACCTGTCTTTGATTCTACATTTTTCACAAGGTCTTTCACTATTTTTTCATCAACCTCTATTACTTCTCCACAAGCTTTGCACACTATGTGTTGATGCAGGGTTTCTGCATCTGGTGCAGCAAGTTCGTACCTGTAAATACCCTCACCAAATTCCAATCTTCTGAGAAAACCGAGTTTTGAAAGGAGTTCCACCGTTCTATAAACAGTTGCCTTGCTTATCCTGTACCTCTTTTCCACGAGTTTTCTGTAAACATCCTCAGCACCAAGATGTCTTTCTCCAGATTCAGCAAAAACTTTCAAAACGATTTCTCTCTGGGCGGTCATTCTATACTTTTTGGAACGAAGTTCTTTTCTTAAAGACTCGTAAAGCATCATTTATCCTCCTCTCAAACATTCATAACCGGTTTTATATCTATTTTCCAGCCTGTTAATTTTGCAGCTAATCTGGCATTCTGTCCACCTTTGCCAATGGCCAGAGATAACTGTGTAGGTGGGACCAAAACTCTCACAGCTTTTCTTTCAAAATCAAGTATCTCAACACTTGTCACTGAGGCAGGCGCGAGTGCATTCACAATAAGCTGTCTCGGGTCGTCTGTCCATCTGAAGATATCCACTTTCTCACCTTTGAGCTCTCTCAATATTGCACTTATTCGGCTTCCTCCTTCTCCTATACACGCTCCAACTGGATCTACCTGTGGATTTGTCGATACAACAGCAACCTTGGTCCTGACCCCGGGCTCTCTCACTATCGCTTTGATCTGCACTATATCGTTTTCAATTTCTGGTATCTCTAATTTCAGCAACCCTGCTACAAACTCTGGAACTGCCCGACTGACCATTATCTTCGGCCCTTTCTTATCTTTTACAACACTCTGAACATAAACCTTTATGAGTTCGCCAGCGCTGATGCTTTCTCCCGAAATCCATTCTCTCTTAGGTAACCTTGTTTCTATTTTACCAACCCTTATATCAGCCCAGTCAGATGTAACTCTTATGACTTCAACGGTGATAACACTACCTGCAAGAGTTGAATAATGCTCATACTGCCTTTCTTTCTCGAGTTCTCTGATTCTCTGTATAAGAACCTGTTTGGCGGTTTGAGCGGCTATTCTGCCAAAATTCTTAACACTGATTTTCTTGAAAATTTTCTTTCCTGATTCTGCGAGCGGATCTGCTTTTCTCGCTTCTTCGACACTCATTTGAGTCAAAGGATCCTCAACTTCTTCTACGACGTCGAAAACCTGAAAAAGCTGTATATCTCCTGTCATACGATCTATTTTCACATCAACGTTCTTTGCTGTCCCAAAATTTTTTTTGTAAGCACTGACAAGCGCCTTTTCAAGAATTTCTATTATTTCATCCTTAGATATTCCCTTTTCTTCTTCAAGTTGATCAAGAGCATCCAGAAGCCCAAGATTCATATACCCACCTCCTCTAAAAGTCGATTTCAAGTTTTCCTTTCTTGATCTGATCAAACGAAAAAGTGATTATCTCTCCATTTTTCAATTCAATGGAGACAGTGTTTTCTGTAGTTTCCTTGATATTCCCTACCAGTACTTTTCCATCTTTAAGCCATATTTTTGCCAATCTGCCAACAAAACGGTTGTAGTCCTTCATTTCCCTAAGAGGCCTATCAAGTCCGGGAGAGGAAACTTCAAGAATATAGCTGCTGTCTATCAAATCAGCTTCATCGAGATAGTTTCCTATTTGACTGGAAACAATCTCACACTGACGAATGCTTACATAATTTTCCGGGTCATCTATGACAACACGAAGTACCAATTTTCTTCGTTCCCGCCTGAGAGTTATATCAAACAACTCAAGTCCCAATTGACTCAATATATCAATTACCACTGGTCTTAATTTATCTATTATTTTCTTCACTAAAATCACCTCTACTGAAAAACCGGGACGTCTGTCCCGGTACTTTGGCGGAGAGGGTGGGATTTGAACCCACGGGTGGGTTTTGCCCACCACACGCTCTCCAGGCGTGCGCCTTAGACCGCTCGGCCACCTCTCCAAATTGTTTACTACGCAAAATAATTTATACCATAAACAACAAATATTAGCAAGTGCTGATTGGTTTGCTAATGTGGGTATGAAATGCACAGAAACCTTTAACACAACATATGTTACATTTTGGTTTATTTTTCAAGCAAATATCTTTTGCATGTTTCACAATCAAGGCGTGGTACTCTTTGTACAGACCAGTATCTTTCGGCAGGTCGTGGAAAATCGCCTGTATCTTATCATAACTATCTTTTTTATTCAGAATTCCAAGTCTTTCAAAAACCCTCTTGGTGTAATTATCCACAACAAAAACAGGTTTATCAAAGGCATAAAGTAATATTGAGTCAGCTGTTTCCTTCCCTATGCCGTTAACATTCAAAAGAATTTCTCTTGTGATATTTCTACTTAAAGAATGAAAATCAAAATTATACTCCGACAATAAGGACAACAGATTCTTAAGTCTAACGGTTTTCAAATTGTAAAATCCCGCCGATTTTATCAGTTGAGAGAGCTGATCATTACGTAACCTGAACAGTATCACCGGATCAAGGGCCCCAGCTTTTCTTATATTATGTATAGCTTTCTCGACGTTGTTCCAGGATGTATTTTGTGTCAGAACAGCTCCGACAATCACTTCAAACCAGCTTTCCGCAGGCCACCAGCCTTGTGGTCCGTAACTTCCATAAAGAATTTTGTAGATTTTCAATAGAAATTTTCGTACATCCACTAACAGATACCTCCTGTGAAAAAATAATATCAAAATTCGTTTTTCGAACAGATTTGATAGGATATATCCTGGAGGTGTTCTTATGAGAACAAATAAGGATAAGCTTGTCATGATCTCTGTGCAGGGTACAATTGTCAGGCCAGAACATTCCGGTAGACACAGCGTCTCACATGATGGAAAACCATTTATGCTACCTGGAACAGGTGGAATAACCTACAACGTAAAAGTTGGGGATTGTGCCTTTGGCTGGGAAGCAGATCATGTTGAGCCCGGTGTCTCTACAATCTTAGATCAAGACAAGAGGGATTCAGGGCCCAACAGAGGCTACAATTTTTACGCATGTATTGGAAACGAAGCAAGAGTTGTAAGTGGGGATGCAAAGGGGGCAAAAGGTGTTGTTACAGGTCATCACGGCGGAGCTGAACATGTTTTGATAGATTTTCCTGATGAAGTACTTGAAAAGCTCACACTCGATGACAAGATATTAATCAAAAGTTTTGGACAGGGGTTAAAATTTTTAGACTATCCCGATGTCTACGTATACAACATTGACCCAAACCTGCTTGAAAAACTTTCAATAGAGGAGAAAGATGGCAAACTTTATATGCCGGTCGTGGCAGTTGTGCCTTCCTTTTTGATGGGTTCCGGAATTGGTTCAACGAGCATGGGTACAGGCGACTACGATATAATGACTGCCGATAAAAAAACTTTGAAAAAATATGGGTTAGACAAACTCAGATTTGGTGATATTGTTTACATTCAGGACCATGACAACACATTCGGAAGATGTTATAGAAAAGGAGCGGCAACCATAGGTGTTGTTATTCACAGTGATTGTAAATACGCTGGACATGGCCCGGGTGTAACTACCATAATGAGCTGTGCAATGCCAAAGATAAAACCAGTTATAGATCCAGATGCAAATATTGCCAAGATACTCAAGATAGGAAGATATAGGGAGTAAAGCCCGCAAATCCTGCGGGCTTTAAAATTTGTAGTTCATGTTCAAGTAAATTGGGGTGCTCAAAGTTCGTACGTAAACATTTCTGGTAGATATGTACAGATCGTGGAATCTCACACCGAGCCCAGCGCCAACTGAAAACTGTTCACTCAAGGGAAACTGGACGTCAAATCTTCCTGAATAAATCCTTCCTTCAAGATTACTTGTGCCAGAAAGACCAAGCGCAGATAAGCTACCGGTTGGTCCCATAAAAACAAACATTATTTCACCCGTAATTTTTCCAATTACATCCAGAAAACCAAAAGAAAAACTTGGTGCCAGGCCTACGAAAAAGAGGTTTGCATCTGTTGTACCTAAGTCACTGGCAACAGACATACTTAGCAAGCCAAGAACCGCTCCCATTCGCAAGCCTTCGTCCAAACCATATTCGATATTCAATTGGCCACCATAATCAGTTATTGCACGCACTTGTTTTTTACCATCTGCATAAACGTCGTTATAAATTGAAAAGCCAAGTGAAGGGTTTACCGAAAAAAATACCCCGGCTATTGCTCCTGTTGCCAGCAAAAATAGGCAGATTGTCAATATCTTTTTCATAAAATTCCCCCTGAACAAAATACTACCACAATTCACATCATTCTTTTTTTCTGTACCTGATTACTTTGACAAGTTCATACAGCGGTATTATCATTATAGCTGCGATCAAAGACACCACAAGCTGTTTCCCAGTCAAGTTAGTGGTCCCAAATACATTCTGGAGAATTGGTAAATATATCACACCCAATAGCAAAGCGAATGATCCTGCTATTGCTATTAATAAACGAGGATTGTTCTTAATGCCAACCTTAAACAGAGAGAGTTTTATGGATTTAGAGTTCAGAGAATGCAGTAATTGACCTGTACACAGGGTAAAGAACACCATTGTTCGAAGCAACTCAATCTGGTCATGTTCCAAAAGCGCCCAGCTGTACACAAACAGAGTCAAAACCGAAAGAATCGTTCCTCCAATAAACACATTCGTCATAATTTCTTTGCTCATTATTCCTTCCTTTGGATCTCTCGGAGAACGTTTCATCACATCTGGCTCAGCGGGTTCTACACCAAGTGCCAGAGCCGGAAGACCGTCTGTTACAAGATTCATCCAAAGAATCTGAACGGGTATTAATGGTAAAGGCAATCTCAACAAAATTGACACAAATATAGTGACAACCTCACTGATGTTGCACGAAAGAAGATAATAAACCACTTTCCTTATATTATCGAAAATCTTCCTTCCTTCTTCAACTGCAGCAACAATGCTTGCAAAATTATCATCTGTAAGGACCATCTCCGATGCATCTTTTGAAACATCTGTTCCTGTTATACCCATAGCAACACCGATATCTGCTTTTTTCAACGCGGGTGCGTCATTGACACCGTCACCTGTCATTGCAACAACTTTTCCTTTTTTCTTAAGAGCTTCGACAATTTTCAATTTATCTGTTGGGGAGACTCTCGCATAAACCTTAACTTTATCCACGACTTTCACAAGATCTTCTACATCCATTTCAATCAGCTCGTGTCCTGTTAAAACCATGTCATTTTCAGACAAAATGCCTATTTCTCTCGCTATCGTCTGAGCGGTAATTTTATGATCACCCGTTATCATGATCACGTTTATACCAGCTGTTCTACATCTTTCAAGAGCATCTTTTACTTCGGGCCTCGGAGGATCTATCATACCCATTAAGCCAAGAAAAACCAGATCTTTTTCAAGTTCCGAATAGTCATCGCCAATCTCTCTAAAGGCAACCGCGAGCACCCTTAAGCCATCCTGGGCCATTTTCATATTTGCCTGTTCAATTTCGTTTTTATCATTTTCAGATAATACTTTTATTTCGCCGTCAGGCGCCATGTATTTTGAGCAATTCTTTATAACAACATCCGGGGCCCCTTTGGTAAAAGAAAGCCTCTTTTTTTCAAATTCATGAACAGTGGTCATCATCTTTCTATCAGAATCAAAAGGAATTTCGTGTATTCTTGGTATCCGCTTCTCAAGTTCATTTTTGTCAAAACCGTAATCCATAGCTGCAAGAGCAAGGGCTATTTCGGTGGGATCTCCAGATGTCACTCTGTTGCCATTTTTGACAGTTATAAATGAATCGTTGCACAAAATTGCTCCCATGAATAATTTTTCTATGTGCTCAGATTTTTGTGATTTTATTTGTTCCTGATCGAGAATAATAGATGGATGAAGATAATACTTTACCACATTCATTTCATTCTTAGTCAGAGTACCGGTTTTATCAGAACATATGACATTCACCGAACCAAGTGCTTCGACAGCTTGCAACTTTCTTATAACCGCATGCCTTTTCACCATGTTGTACATACCCAGGGCTAAAACTATAGTAACGACAGCTGGCAATCCTTCCGGAACAGCTGCAACAGCTAAACTGACAGCTGTCAAAAACATTTCAAGAGCAGGTTCGCCCTCAAAAATTCCAACCAAAAATACAACAGCGCATATCGCAAGTATGATCATCCCTATCTGTTTACCAAGCTTCTCAAGATTTTGTTGCAATGGCGTTTGTGTTTCTTCCATTTCCGAAAGTAACTTCGCTATTTTCCCCAGCTCTGTATTCTCACCTGTTGAGGTTATGACAGCTTTGGCACGACCTCTGCTTACTATTGTTCCTGAATAAACCATATTTGTTCTATCGCCCAGAGGAAGATTTTCCTGATCAATCAGATCTGTGGTTTTCTCCACAGGCTGTGACTCTCCAGTCAAAGCAGCTTCACTAACCGAGAAATTAACAGTCTCAATCAATCTGCCATCAGCGGGGACGTAATTACCAGCTTCAAGGATCACAATATCTCCGGGGACGATCTCCCGCGACGGAACGGTTTGTACGATTCCATCTCTGAGAACCCTCGCCATTGGAGCAGCCATCTTTTTGAGTAACTGTAAAGATTTCTCGGCCTTTGATTCTTGAATCGTACTCAAAGTAGCATTTAAAACAACTATGATCATTATCAAAATTGCATCAACGGATTCCCCAACAAGTATCGAAACACCAGCAGCAACAAGAAGTATGATAATCAAAAAATCCGTAAACTGGGAAAAAAACATTCGCCAGATAGTCTTTTTCTTTTTTTCTGCAAGCTCATTAGGTCCATATTTTTCCAAACGTTTTTTTGCTTCTTCACTTGACAAACCCTTATCAGGATCTGTTCCTAAATGGCTGCACACATCCTCAACACTTTGTTTGTAAAAATCTTTCACCATATTTCACCCCTCGTCTGTAAAAAATTATTTGTATTCTCCATCAATAAAATAATGCCAGTTTTCTTATTTATTTACATCTTTTACAGCTATAACTTCAATTTCTATCTGAGATCCTTTTGGCAAAGCTGAGACTTCAACAAAGGATCTTGCTGGCCGATGCTCATTAAAATACTCTCCATAGACTTCGTTGATCTCACTGAAACTCTTCAGATCAACCACGAAAACAGTGACTTTCACGATATTCTTCAGAGTACAACCTGCAGCCATCAATACGGCTTCTATGTTATCCAGAACCCTTCTTAGCTGTTTTTTGATATCGCCATTCACCAGTTCCCCCGTGGCAGGATCGATCGGAATTTGCCCGGAGACAAAAATAAAATTGCCCGCCTCAATTGCCTGAGAATAGGGACCTATTGCCTTTGGTGCACCACTTGTCTGAATTATTTTCATCTTCATACCTCCTCAGAATTTCAGGAACTCTCATTAAGATTCTCTCATATCCACCCGTACACTGCAAAATCTTTAGAAAACCTGCGATTTGATTGCATTCATTTAAATATAACCCCGCCAAAAATAGATTCGATTCGCACTGCAAACTTCAAAATATGAGATAATAAATAAAGGGTGATACTGTTGAGAAAGGAATTATACAAATTTAAATATGAGTCTTTATGCAGGAAATTGAAACCAATTCTGGAAAAAAAGGCATTTGAGGTCTATATAGCAGACAACACAAGCGATGTCAGAAAGCTTGTAGAACGAATTGTACCAGAAGGAGCCGTCATAAGCAGCGGTGGATCTATAACACTCAATGAATGTGGTGTAATTGATCTTCTCAAAAGTAACCGATACAAATTTTTGGACCGTTATAATTCCCCGGATAGGAGGAAAACAGAACTTGAAGCGTTCGACAGCGATTTTTATTTTTGCAGTGCGAATGCGGTAACAATGGACGGAGAATTGGTGTTCATGGATGGCTTCGGAAACAGGGTGGCAGCAGTTACATTTGGCCCCAGAAATGTAATACTGATCGTGAGCGCAAATAAGATTGTAAAAGATTTGCAAGAAGCGAAAGAAAGAATCAGATATATTGCTCCGATGAATGCAAAAAGATTATCTCTTTCCACACCATGTGCTGTGTCTGGAATTTGCCATGATTGTGATTCACCTCAGAGAATATGCAGGCATCTGCATGTAATATTTGATTCACGCAATTTACCGGGTAGAATAAAAATTATACTGGTTCTTGAAGAACTTGGATTGTGAGGGATAAAAGATGGACAAAAAATGGTTCGGAATATACGAAAGGCTTGTGAACACAGATACAGGGTTCGATATAGATCTTTCTCAGAAACTTTTGCGAACTGATTTCGTGGCTGAAGAGTTAGCAAAGCTTGGCTTTAAGTTAATCAGAGAGAGCGCAGCTCATGTTGGAATTCTTGGAAAGCCACCGTACATAACACTAATAGGCCATCTCGATACTGTTTTCAAAGAAGGCGAATCATCCAAAAGACCGTTCAATGTCAGGAATGATATCGTCTATGGTCCTGGAGTTGCAGATATGAAGGGTGGAATAGTCACTTTACTCGCTACTGTTGAAAAAGCTGTAAGCAGTGGCTTTAAAGACATATGCGTTATCATGAATGTGGATGAAGAACTCGGTTCAAAAACAAGCAGAGAGACTTTTTATAAATATGCCAAGGAAAGTATCTGCTGTTTATCCTTTGAACCCGGTGGTTCTAACGGCGAAGTTGTAATAAGTAGAAAAGGCATAGCATCAATGAATTTAACCGTGAGAGGGATCAAAGGGCATGCCTCAAGGCTTGAAGAAGGTGCCAACGCAATAGTTGAAGCAAGTAAAAAACTGGTTGAAATATATTCTCTCAATGAAAAATTCTCAGATCTAACTGCAAATCCAACAATTGTAAACGGCGGGGAAAAGTCAAATATAACACCTGATCTCTGCATGGTGTACTTCGATGTAAGGTTCTCAGATCAGAAAGATCTTGAAAAATTCAAAGAAAAAGTATTTCAAATATGCTCTTTCAGCTCAATAAAAGGAACAAACTGTGACCTGTCCCTGCAGGAAAGGCGTCCTGCCATGAAACCGCACCCGGAAATCTTGAAAGCCCTCGAAGAAATTTCGAAAGAACTGCGCAAAGAAATAAAGGTTCAGCACTCAAATGGTGGCGCTGACAGTGCGTTTTTCTATCAATTTGATGTTCCTTCAATTGACGGGCTCGGTATAAGCGGTGGAAGATTTCATTCGGAGGATGAATACGCCATCCTGAGCAGCTTTGAACCAAAAATAGAACTTTCCATGGCATTGATAAAGCATTTTTCCAACAGGAGGTGAGAAATGTGAACTTTGTCGATACAACTCTTAGAGACGGTCATCAGTCGCTTATTGCAACAAGAATGTCGACCGAAGATATGCTTCCTGCTCTTGATGCTATAGATAAGGTTGGTTTTTACTCCATGGAAGTCTGGGGAGGAGCTACTTTTGACGTTGCAGTGAGGTTTTTAAATGAAGATCCATGGGAAAGATTGAGAAAAATCAGAGAAAAAATCAAAAATACAAAGCTTCAGATGCTTCTCCGCGGGCAAAACCTGGTTGGTTATCGCCATTACGCAGATGACACAGTCAGGCTTTTTGTCAGAAAAGCTGTTGAAAATGGCTTAGACATAATAAGAATATTCGATGCATTGAACGACGAAAGAAATTTGCTGATTGCCATCGATGAAGCAAAGAAATCAAACGCTCATGTACAGGGAGCAATATCCTATACGATCAGCCCTGTTCACACAATTGAATACTACTTAGAATATGCTCGAAAATTGATAGAACTCGGCGTTGACTCTATATGCATAAAAGATATGGCAGGCTTGCTCACGCCAAAAGATGCATACAACCTTGTCAGTGCTCTGAAAAAACAGTTTTCAATCCCGATAAATGTCCATTCCCACTGTACATGTGGGCTTGCACCGGCAACTTATCAGGCTGCCATGGATGCAGGGGCAGATATAATAGATACCGCTCTATCACCATTTGCGCTTGGTACATCACAACCTCCATTCGAGCCTATCTATTATGCTCTGAGTAAAAATGGAGATTTACCAGCTTTAGATTGGGATACGCTCGATTTTCTCATAGACCATTTCACCAGGGTAAGACAAAAATACGCTGCTTTTGATGTAAAAATGACAACAATTGATCCAAAAATTCTCTACGCGCAGGTACCTGGGGGCATGTATTCAAATATGGTAAAACAACTCCAGGAACAAAAAATGGCCCACAGAATGAAAGAGGTTTTAGAAGAAATACCGCGTGTTCAAAAAGACCTTGGTTATCCTCCGTTAGTGACACCAACCAGCCAGATAGTTGGTGTTCAGGCTGTGCTGAATGTCATGACAGGCGAAAGATACTCTAAAGTAACAAAAGAAGTCAAAGAATATGTAAAAGGTTTCTATGGACGTCCGCCGGCTCCTATTGACCCAGAACTGGTGAAGAAAATACTCGGCGATGAGGACGTCCTGATATACGTGATTCTCGGAGAGATTGGCAAGAAATATCTCCAGAAACGTTATATAAATCAACTCAAAGTTGATTTTGATCTGTTGAAAGATTTTGAGGCCCCTGTTTATCCTGTATGATCGTTGGCATTGGGATTGATGTAGTCAAAATCGATAGAGTAGAATTGTCTTTAAGCAAAAGAATCCTCGGACCATTGGAGCAACTGGAATTCGAATCAATTAAGGATAAGAAAACATATCTGGCTGCAAGATTCGCTGCGAAAGAAGCTTTCTTCAAAGCAATCGGAACAGGTGTGAAAAATTACTCTTTCACAGACATAGAGATTATCCACAACCATGCCGGGAAACCTCTTTTACTTTTTCACAGAGGTTTTTATTTCAATTTTGCTCATATAAGCATCACACATGATTTCGTAGCTGCAGCACAGATAATACTGGAAAAGCGCCCCGGGAACGTTTATATTGGAGTGGGTTCAAATCTCGAAGATAGGTTGAAAAATATTCAGCAAGCCTGCAATTTGATGGAATCGCGCAAAATAAAAATAATAAAAAAATCCTCCATTTATGAGACAGATCCTTATGGAGTGAAAGATCAACCAGATTTCTATAATTGTGTTTTAGAAGTAGACACGGATTTTTCTGTTGAAGAATTGTTGAACATGCTTCTAAAAATAGAGCAAGAAATGGGTAGAAAGCGTGAGAAAAAATGGGGCCCAAGAATTATCGATTTGGATATTCTTATGTATGGAAATACAGTATACAAATTGCCGGATTTATCAGTTCCTCATTACGATTTGATCAACAGACAATTTGTGATAGTTCCATTGCTGGAAATTAAGGCAATAGATCATCCAATCTACGGAGAATTGAAAAATTTCGTGGGGGAAAGGAGAGACTGGAGATTAGTGACAAAGAACTGGTGAAAGAGATTTTTGAGATAGAAAAACAAATAGATAGCCTTATAGAACAACACGAATATGAAAAAATATTGAATCTTCTCTTTCAGAGAGAAAAACTTATAAAAAATTTATCATCAATTGACAAAAAAATAGCTCAAATACTTGTAGAAGCAGATAAAGTTAGAATTGATAAAATAAAATCCCATATGGCCCAAATTCAACAAAATGCATTGCAAACAAAAAACGCTGAATCTGCAATCAAGCTTTACAGATATATCTCAGATTCAAAAGGTACAAGACTCGATGAAAAAATGTGAAAAACAAAAGGGCGCGTCGGCGCCCTTAAATATCATGGGTAAATACCTCTCAGTTTGACAGCCTGAGCTACTCTTTCTATAGCCACTACATAAGCAGCCGTTCTGAAATCAACATTGTATTTTTTCTTTGTTTCTGCAACATCAGCAAATGCGGCTCTCATCATTTTCGTTAACTTTGCCCTGACGTCATCTAAATCCCAGAAGAATGACTGAAGATCCTGTACCCACTCAAAGTAAGAAACAGTAACACCGCCAGCATTAGCGAGAATGTCTGGTATAACCATAATTCCCTTAGAAACCAGTATTCTATCTGCTGCAGGCGTTACCGGTCCATTTGCACCCTCAACGATAAGTTTTGCTTTTATTCTATCAGCGTTTTCCTCGGTAATCGCATTTTCCAGAGCAGCCGGCACAAGTATGTCTACATCAAGCTCGAGAAGCTCTTCATGTGTTATCTTCTGGCCTTTTGGATAACCATTTATCAATCCTTTATTGTTGTCTCTGTAAGCAATGAGATCGTTTATGTCAAATCCATCCGGATTGTAATAAGCTGCCGATACATCACTTACAGCGACAATTTTGGCCTTATAATCGTCATGAAGGATCTTCGCCGAGAAAGAACCAACATTTCCGAAACCCTGAACCGCAACTGTAGCTTTGCTGATATCTTTATCAAGCAATTTACATGCCTCTGAAGCAACAACTGCCACGCCACGGCCTGTGGCCTCGTTTCTTCCTATAGATCCGCCTATCTCGACCGGTTTTCCTGTCACGACACCGAGAGCTGGATACCCTGTGTGCATGGTGTAGGTATCAACATACCATGCCATAACCTGCGCATTTGTGTTCACATCTGGAGCCGGGATATCTCTTTTTTCACCTATAAAGTTAGCTATTTCGTAGAAAAACCTTCTGGAAAGCCTTTCCAACTCATGCTTTGAAAGTTTGGCTGGGTCCACTTTGACTCCGCCTTTTCCTCCGCCGTATGGAAGGTTCAAAAGCGAGCATTTCCACGTCATCCAGAAGGCCAGGGTCTGTACCTCGTCGATTGTAACATCAGGATGATATCTTATACCTCCTTTTGCCGGGCCTCTGGCTGTGTTATGCTGGCAGCGATACCCTGTAAACATCTCAACTCTTCCATCATCCATCACGACTGGAAATTCAACTATAAGTGTACGCTGAGGTCTCTCTAAGAATTTCCTGATATTGGGATCAAGCTGCATAACATCTGCCGCATGTCCAAAGACCTCAAGCGCTTGCTGATATAGAGACTTAGCCATCGAAAATCCTCCCTTCACGTAGGTTCACCAATAACCTTCCATCGGGTCGTTAGTGAATTGCTTCACAGCCATATTGTATCATCGGTCTACATGCCATAAAACCCTGGCAAAAGGCGACTATGAGAATTAGAATAGCAAATAACCACAGAAAAGCACCCTTTACTCTTTTATACTCACGAAATCATGAGTATGCATCTGTATGAATAATTCAATGAGAGCAAAAAATAACCCCGCCTCTAAGGCGGGGAAGATCAAACTGGCGTATCAACCAAGTACAAGTTCTACGATTCTGTCTATATCCTCGTCTGAAAGAGCACTTTTTAAAACAGTCCCTATTTTTTTTATTCGAACAAGTATCTCGTCAATCTGAGCTTCATTAGCTTTCAAACCTCTTTTATCCAAATATTGCTTGACAAAAGCGCGACCGCTCTTTTTTCCTCCAACGTACTTAAGCCAGCGACCAAAGTTCTCAGGATTGTAAGGATACATAGCATATTTTATTTCTGTTGCTCTATTAATTTTTTCGTTTGCATCAATCACAATACCTGATTCGCTGTCAAAAATCCGATCACCAACTATCGGTTTATTTGGAGCAACGTGCATTTTGGATACTTCCTGTATCATTTTTGAGACTCTGTAAAGTTCCTGACAATCCACATTAGTTTTTATTCCAAGTATCATTTCAATACCTGCTATTACTTCCTCCGTCGAGGCATTTCCCGTACGTTCACCAAGACAATTAAAAGATGTCTCAACAGCTTCTGCGCCAGATGCAATAGCCATGAGCGCTGTAGCTGTAGCCAGCCCATAATCGTTGTGTACATGGATGGATAACGGAATAGAGGGAAACCATTCTTTCATCTTTCTCACCAGGAAATTCACTGTGAATGGATGTGCCTGGCCAAATGTGTCGGATATACCTATTTGATCAACTTCTACATTTTTTAAAAGTTCTGTGTAAACTGTTTTGATCCATTCAAGATTGTTGATTCTAAAAGTATCCCATCCACAGAATTCGACGAATAATCCCAATTCCTTGGCCAGTTTTGCGCCTTTGATTATTCTGTCAATGAATTCTTTTGAATCAAGTCCCAAGACATATTTCACAAAATATGGATTAATGCTTGTTTCGTAGAACAAACCATCTGCACCACATTCAGCAGCAAGCTTTACATCTTCATCCATGATTCTTGCAAGGGCTATTTTTTTTGCTTTGAGGTTCATCTTTGACAGTCTTTTAAAAACTCTTTGATCTTCACCAGATACAGCTGGAAACCCAACTTCTATCATTGGAACACCAATCTTATCAAGTTCTTGGGCTATGAACACCTTTTCATCTTCAGTGAACACAACACCCGCCATTTGCTCTCCATCTCTCAGCGTGACATCATGAATTATGACCTGCTCGGGCAGATTCATTTTTGAGCGAACTTCCTCGATAAAGTTCAGTGGTGACACCCAGCTGTCGTTTAAAATAAACGGCTCGCATCCTTCTAATTTTTCAAACGGCACTTTCACCATCTCCTTTTTCAAATCTTTGAACTGCTTCCAAGCCTTTTTGTGTTATTTTAATAATTCTTCTCCATATACCACCTTCACTCAAGTAACCACGCCTTATAAGCGAATTAATAACCGTTGATAAGGCCATTGAATTCAACCCTGTTGTTTTTGAAAGTTCGTCCGCTAACACTTGCGAACCACTTTTTACATGTTTGAGAATATTTAATCCCACTATGTCCAGATCACCATAAATCTCTTCTGATTTAATTCTTGTTGGCAGATTTTGGGCAAAATCAGTTAAAATAAATGTGTAAAAGCCAGAACCTCTATTGGAAGCTCTTTTGACTGCTCCTGCTTTTTCCAACGAAAGAACTAATTCACTGCTCTTTGAAGAATCTATGTCCAGTAAATCTGTTATTTCTGCCATCGTGTTGTATCCTCTGCGGATTATATCGAGCACTTCTATTTCTTTATCACTGAGTTGTGTTCTTTTTTTGACCGTGAAGTCATATTTTGATTTTCCAAATAAATTGGCAATAAGAGCTGCTACTACCGAAACAATGAGCCCAGGTATAACCATGTGACCAAATTTGCTGGTTAATGGATAAATTTTTGTTAAATCAAGTAATGTCCATACAGACATGAATATCAACCCAGTCAATCCTCCAACAAACGCTCCTGTTGTAGAAAATTTCTTACTATAAAGACCCAAAATTACTATAACTGCTGTTGGAGCGAGCCAGGCTGTTGCAAAAGCAAATAAGTACACAGGGCCGCCCGGAAAGAAACAAAGTAACAAAGCAGCAATGCCAAATAATGTGTTAACAATCATAGAAGGCTTTACAAGATCCTCAGGTTTCGCATTTGGTTTTACAAATCTCTGATAAATGTCTCTTACTATAACAGAACTTCCAGCCATGTAATAAGTTGTTGAAGTTGAAACAGAGGCAGCTAATGTTGTTAAAAGAAAATAAGCAGCCAGCACAGATGGAGTATCCCGTAAGAATATTCCAAATGCGGCCGCTGGTGCAGCAGATCCCTGTGGTGCAAACATTTCTGGATGAGCTGCCCCAACGTAAGCTCCAAGTAATGGATACATAAAACCATTTGCTGAAAAAAGTATTAAAGCCGCCAGCAGATAAGAAAACTTCGCTACTCTTTCGCTTCGAACAGAGCTAACTCTGATCCAGTAACTATTAGATCCCCACACCAACGCCATTCCATATAAGAAAAACGCAACAAAAACGCTTGGATAGAAAGTCGAAAACCAGGGAAAACTTTTTCCTGCTATTCCTGAAGTCCATACATTTCCGCCAGGCCAATTATGTGTCAGGAAGGATAATCCTCCATATCTCACAAGAAGAAATATTACCAGAACCGGTATTGCAAATGTACAGAGGACTCCTTGAATAAAATCTGTCAAAGTAACAGCCCACATGCCACCAAGAACTGTGAAAAACAAGAAAATAAGGAAAGTTATTAGAATAGTTACTGGTATGGACCAACCAGTAAATCCTGTGATTATAGTGGCCATAGAAAGAACATTGTTGGCAGTAATCCCGAGCATTGCTACAACAGTAACAAGAGTTATTATAAACCTAACTCTTCTGTCATATCTTATCTCTAACCATTCTGGTAAAGTGTGTGCACCTGTTCTTCTTGCAACTGGTGCTATCAAAAGAGCATAGGAAATAATACCTGTTAAAGAATAAGCAACCCCAAGCATGAAAATACTTTTAGTGAGCCCACCCATTATAGTGAAGGCAGGAGCCAGAGTTAAAGTTGTTCCAGCATAACCTATCGCGGCAACCCCTAAAGTATTTACGAGCAAATTTATTTGTCTTCCTGCAACAAGATAATCTGTGCTCCTTCCAATCCACTTTCTCGTTACCCATCCAACAAAAACCATTATAAAACCAAAAATAGCGAAAAAAGTCGTAAATATGCCCACCGTACCCATGATTAGCCCCCCTCTAAATTAAATATTCTCGATTATCGCAACAGCACGTACCCAACCTGCACTTGCTTTATGTATTTTTATTGGAAAAACAGATACTTTAAAACCGTATGGTCTTGGTATTTTATCTAAATTTGCCAGTTTCTCAATGTGACAGTATTCTTTTTCAATACCAGCAAAATGGGCCGGCCATATAAAGGAGCCATCTTTTTTTTGAGAATAATCTTTGGACATTTCAGAGAATGGTCTGTCCCATGTATAAGCATCAATTCCCATCACCTTAACACCTTTACCTATTAACCATAGCGTCGCCTCTCTGCTCATACCTGGTTGAAGGAAATACTCCTTTGTCCCCATTCTTTTATCAGCACCTGTCATTATTAGTACAATATCAAGGGGTTTGATTTCATAGTTGATCTTTTCAAGCGATAGATTTAAATCTTCAATTGTAATGTACTCACCCGGATTTTTATGGCGCATATCGAGAACTACTCCATTTGAAAAACACCATTCAAGAGGAATCTCATCTACTGTTTTTGCTATTTTTCCTTCAGAAATTGGATGAAAATGCCACGGTGCATCCAAGTGAGTACCAGTGTGAGTCATCGCCTCGATAAACTCATACGACCACCCCAATCCTTGAGAATAAACAAGATCTTTTGGAATAACACCAAACTTTTCTCTCATTTCTTGGGCACCTGTGCGGTGATCAAGATATGTTATCTTTGCTGGCCAGGGTTCAGATTCAGAGTTAGGGAATATTGTCTCACTTAAATCAATTAATTGATACGGCATTTTACCACCCCCTCTTTATCGATTATCGATAATACATAAAAAAACACAAAAAACCTAAGCAAAAAATGATCAGAAAAACACTCTTAAGAGAGAAAAATTGGGAAAAACTCCTCTATAGCTGCTCTTTTCTCATTTTTTCTTTCGATTTCTCTTGCATATATTTATAATTTTCTTTCAAGACTTTTTGGCTAAACCGAATATATTCTTGAATCATTGTAGAAACCTTTTTTGAATCTCTAATCCAGATAGCCTTTATTATTTCACCAAAATATTGCGAGGATACTTTTAAATTATCATCAAACTCTAAACTTAAATACCTATATCTTTTTACCTGATCTTCTATCGAACGCAAAAGTGTGACAAGTTTTCTTGAACCGCAACCAGCCAGAATAACATCGGTAAATGCAAAATTAGCCTCAAAAGCCCTGTCTAAATCATTTTCTATATAGGCATTTCTGAATTCCGAAACCCATTTTTCCGCATCTTTAATCAGTTCTTTATCCGCTCTCTCAGTAAACCAGGCAAACGCAAGAGACCAAAGTTTTTCTTTTATGGTCCATATATCTACAAGCTCATCCAAGGTCAAATTTGTAACAACATAGCCTTTATGTGGCGACTCGCTCACAAGATCCGATTTTTCCAAAATCTTTAATGCTTCTCTCACAGAAGTTTGACTGACGCCAAAACGTCTTGCTATTTCTATGATTTTAAGTCTTTCTCCAGGAAGATAAATACCCTTTATGATATCATCTTTCAACTGTTGAGCTATACTTTCAGAAAGTTTAGGAGGTCTCTGATAAACTGCCATAACTAACAACCTCTTTTCTACTTTTTCGATTGCTCAATTACCACGCATCTTAAACCATTTGGGAAAATCATATTTGTCAGAATTTTATAGCCTATAGAAGAAAGCTCTTTCTTCATTTGAGCTGTTGTCCTGAGTATTCTGAACGCTGGATAGTACCAGATTATATCGTCCCCATCACATAGATTTGGCACATGATAAAACACCACAGCCCTTTTTGCCCCCTGAAGTAATTTTTTCAATTCAACCGTTTTTTCAACATCTTCCAGTATTACTGCATTCTCAGAATTGTCACTCACTTCTATGCCAAGATCCATAAAAATATACTCGAAATTTTTCATGCCTTCAGCTTTTCTAACACTTTTCCAGTCGAGGTTTAATAAAATCTCATGCAATTCAAATGCCCCAACTCGTAAAGGTAGCTCCTTGTAAAACTCTTTTTCGAAACTCTCATACGCCTTTATTGATTCGTCAACTGGATAGGGCCTTGAATAAATCAAGCCATTTTTAGCTTTCATCCATGCTCGAACCGGATGGATTACACCAAAAGTAGTGAATCTTTCGGAAATATTTCCAGCCCACAATATCTCATCGTTTTTATCAAACCAGTCCAGTGTAATGTTTGGATACAATCCAGTATATAAGAAGCGTCCTGAATTTATGTCAGCAAGCTTTTCATTCTCTTCAACCGCTTTTATGTGGTACATAAGAGATTTTTCCAAATCCACTTTCGAATATATTTTTGCGAGTCTATAATAATACATGGGAAATCTGGACGGATTTTTAATTCTTTTTAAAAGTTTTATTGCTTTATCTTCATTTTTAGTATAAACGGCAGAAACATATAATGCTACGTCTTTGTCTGAAAGTAAATGCAATTTGCTTGTATTGTCGCCAGCATATTTTTGAAAATCTATCAAAAATTCTTTTTGCTTTACGTAGAAATTATACAGTTCTTCATAAACACCGTTTATATCTGGATCAAGTTTCGTTTTGAGATCTTCAACAATGGGCTTGACAAATTTTGACAATTCCGGAACAAGCTGTACAACATTTCTGTATAATCTGATTGCCTCCAGAAACTTAGCTTCTTTTAAAAACTGATCTGCCAGAAGTGCTTTTGCAACACCTTGAACGACGTAATCTTCATTATCCACAAAATTTTCAACAAATTTTTTCTTCTCTTCATCGCTCTCAAGCATTGAATAAACAAACAGTAAACCACCGACACCATTATCATCAACCAGTTTTTTCAGGTTTCCGCTGCTCAAAAATTCGAGTAATAAATCCCGTCCTTCACTCAATCTTTTCAGCAAAGCATAGCTAAATGGAGTAATTTCTTTGGCGTAAACATTTTCTATTTTTACAGGTAATTTGAACTCAACAATTTTTTCATAAATTGGCTGCATATTGATTTTAAGTTGTTTTTTCCTGATAAATTCTACCAAATTGGTCAAACCGCTTAGACATTCTCTGATGCCTTTCTCAGATATTTTTTCAACAAGGAACTGCAACATTTTTTCTGGGATGTCTTCATTTTTCGCAAATCTATCTCTGGCAATTTCATTGAATTTCTCGTAATTTTCAGTTGCAACATAGGCTATCATAGCAGTGGCATCAGCCACCGGGATATCCTTAAAAGACATAATTGTCCAGCCAAATTTCTCTATATTTTCAGACGCGTACTCAACAGCTTTTTTAAATCGCTCATAATATTCAATCACCTTTTCCCATTTTTGTTCCTTAGCGTAGATATTAACGAGCGAGAAGTAAGGGTCAGGATAATCTGGGACAACTTTTATCGCAGTTTGAGCAAGCTGAACGGCAAGGTCATTTAGGCCAGCGTTTGCTAAATCAATCGAAAAAACGTACAAAAATTCCAGGCCAATTGCTGGTATTGAAGTAAGTTTCTTCATCAGTTGAAATGCTTGCCAGCCTGTTTCTGCTATCTGATATGGTTTTCCACCAGTTTTTTCTATCTTATAAAGCTGTATCAAATAATAAAGCTTTTCCTGGTCATTTTTGCATTGCTGAAGATATTTTTTTATCAAATTTGCTGTACGCTCATATTTTTGCTTTCTCAGTCTTCTTGTCCATATGTAACCATAGTGATATATCAAAAAATTTGCATTTACAACTTTTGGTTTATAAATTGCTTGATTGTGCACAATATTTTCGTAATGTACAGTGCCATTTCTGAACAATCTCGGGGTTGAAGCAATTTCAGTTCGCTTGAAATCCCAATCGAGGTAACTCAAAGTTGGAAGATAAACTGTGTTAACATCTTCTGGAAGATTTTTAAGAAAATCTCTTATTTGTTTTCTGAAATCCTCTGAAATCTCTTCATCTGCATCCAAAATTAAAACCCATTCACATGTAACATATTTCAAGGAATTATTTCTTGCCTCCGAAAAATCGTCCTTCCATGGATGAAAATACAGTTTATCGGTGTATTTTCGTACTATGTCTGGTGTATTATCAACAGAGCCTGTATCAACTACAACTATTTCATCGGCAATATCTTTCACACTGTCCAGAGCTCTACGAATATTGCTCTCTTCATCCTTTACAATCATGGCAACAGACAGCAGGCAACTCAAGCCAAGCACCTCCAAATTTGCCTTCATGAACAAATTGTACCATTTTATCTGCAATAAAAAAGGCGGGCTTTTGCCCGCCTTTGTTTGGTAAAGAAATTATCTCATCAACTGCAATACAGTTTGTGGTTGAGTATTTGCTTGAGCCAACATTGCCATACTTGACTGAATCAGTATCTGCTGTTTGGTGAATTGCATCATTTCTTTTGCCATATCTGCATCTCTGATACGGGATTCTGCTGCTGTCAGGTTTTCTGCTGCTACTCCAAGGTTGCTTATTGTGTGCTCCAGCCTGTTCTGCACAGCACCAAGCTGGGCTCTTGCACTGCTAACTTTGTGTATAGCAGCGTCTATGACCATAACAGTCCTCTCGGCATTATCCTGATCTTTAACATCCAGCGACGTACTTGTCAAACCAAGCGCAGCTGCTCTCATATCATCGATGCCAGAAACCATGTTATGGCCCTCATTCGCTCCTATCTGGAAGACTAACTGGCTTGCCGTCGTAACCGCAGCTTCTACTCTGGCTACAGCACTGTCCACAACTTCGCCTACAGGCAGTGCTCCACCAAAGTCAGCAAGAGAGATAACATTTGTATCCCACGTAAATGTGATATTACCAATAGCTGCGCCGCCTGCGGTAATGTTCGCTATTACAGAATTGCTTCCACCAGCTGTGAAAAGTGTTATCTTGACATCAAGTGCGCTTGTTTCAGTGCCGTTGAGCTGTCCAACTTCAACCACATAAGTGCCCTCAACTGCCGCCGAGCTCACTGAACCAAGTTGCAGATTGATATTTCCAGCTGTGACTACCTTTGCATCCGGGCTTGCTCTGAAACTTTCTATTTTTCCATCCAGAAGTTTCATTGTGTTGAATTCGGTTGTTCTTGCAATTCTGTCGATCTCCTCGCGAAGTTGATCCAACTCTGCTTGAACCTGATTTCTGTCTACGTCAGTGTTCGTATCTGATGCTGCCTGTACTGCAAGTTCTCTCATTCTTTGCAGTATTGAATGAACTTCTGTTAAAGCACCTTCTGCGGTCTGGATCAGGGATATGGCATCCTGTGCATTTTTTACTGCCATATTTAAACCTGATATCTGCCCTCTCATTTTTTCACTGATTGCCAGACCCGCTGCATCATCTCCAGCTCTGTTGATTCTCAAACCAGATGAGAGTTTTTCAAGAGTTTTGCTCATTGAGTATTGTGTTTGGTCCATACTTCTCCAGGCATTCAATGCACTGATATTGTGATTAATTCTCATTAAACCACACCTCCTTGTTTTCTGTACTGCCTTCCTGGCAGTTACCTTTACCCACGGGCGCCTATGGGATTTCATTATCTATATCGACAAAATTTTAGAAGGCTTTAGAGAAAAAACGCGATTAGAATTATTCAAACCTTATAATCCATATGATACGAGAAATCTTTCTATACTTCTATTCAATGGTTCTATTTCGATTCCAAGCCGGGTCAAAAAATTTTCCAGTTTACGACTCTTTACAATAAATTTTACCGGTGATTCTTCCTGCCCAGAGAACACCCATTTCAAGTCATATTTGTTTTCAATGCTCTTTACTATATCAATAACCCTGACTTCTTCTTTTGAAGTGAGATTTATCACTTCGAGCTTTTTTTCACCGAGAGCTTTTCTGATCTCTAATGCGCTTTTAATTAGTATTTCAGCAACTTTTTCTACTGGTACCGGATTTATATATGACTCACCTTTACCTGTTATTTTCAGCGGTGCTCCTGTCTT
Source organism: Pseudothermotoga lettingae TMO (assembly GCF_000017865.1). GTDB lineage: Bacteria > Thermotogota > Thermotogae > Thermotogales > DSM-5069 > Pseudothermotoga_B > Pseudothermotoga_B elfii. Next base: position 272,055 of record NC_009828.1, on the reverse strand, counting down.
AATGCATTCTATTATGTTGTCAAACAGTCTTTTTCTTTTCTCGTTTTTTCCAAATGCATTTGTTAATCTGTAAATGATCAATTTTTTTCCTGTTTTTCCTGCTATAAGCCTTACCATATATTCTGAATAAAGCTTGCTCAATCCATAGTAATCCAGTGGTTCAACCGATGTTTCTTCATCAACCTTTCCTTCGTGCCCATAATACACCGCCGCACTTGATAGAAAAACTATATCTGCTCTTAATTCTGCTTTCTCAAGTTTTTCAAGGTAGCTCAAATCCATTTTGAGAGCCTCGGTAAAATTGTGCCGCGGCAGATTATGATTGGAGTTTCCCGCTGTTATCACTAAGGTATCTGTTTCCTTTAATAACTCGCTGCCTATGTACTCTTCAAAATGTATATTTCCTTTTTCTTTGTCTTCAAAATACACTCCGGTATGATTTATTTTCAGGCATTCTGCCCATTTTTTTACACGATGACCTACAAAGCCGTCGCTACCAATTATTGTTACCACTTACAACACTCCTGTGCCATTCGATAGTTCTTTTTATACCTTCTTCCAGAGGTACTTTCTGCTCAAAGCCTAAATTTAATAGCTTTTTGTTTGAAAACCTTTTTCTTGTTACTAGAAATTTTTCCGGCGGTTCGACTATTTTCATCAATTCTCCTGGCGCTTTCGTGTATTTTAAAACTATTTCTCCAACTTCTTCCATTGTTTTATACTCCTGTGTTCCGATATTATAAGCCTCGTACACATTATCTCTAAACTCATGTTTTTCCAAAACGAGCATAACTCCATCAATGAAATCATCTATGTAGCACCAGGCTCTTTCAGAACCTCTATGCACGTAAAATTCTTTCCCCGTTAGTGCGTTATATATAAACTGGTCAATCGCCGATTTATATTTACTTGAAATAACTCCAGGGCCATATACCATAAAAGGTCTTATACCGACAGCCTTTAAGTTGTAGTTTGTCACATAGTGGTTCACAAGAGCCTCCCCAAAGTACTTGCTAATTGCATAAACATTACTAAGCATAAATGGTGAAAGATGGTTTACACTTTCTTCTGTTACTTCTTGAATATCAAGTAACCTCCCATAAATTTCTGAAGTGGAGAAATACACCAGGTTTGATCCCATTTCCATGCAAATATGAATTACATTCAAGGTCCCAATATCATTAACTCGAATCATCTTATGTGGATGTTCTTCGCCAACAAGTCTTCCCACTTCACCAGCCATGTGGACAACGTAATCAAATTTATCAAAAGTCTTTGCAGTTCTCCAGAGATCAAGAAATTCAGTCACATCGGCACGAACGTAATCATCATAATCTCTAACTTGTAAATCGAGCGCAATAACCTCATGTCCCTTAGCCTGAAGTTTGACTTTTAACATCCTACCAATGAAACCCAAGCCACCCGTTAGCAATATTTTCATAATTTTTCCTCCTTCATTGTGTAATTGCATAAAAAAACTTTGAATGCTTCAGAACTAAAAAGAAAATCTACTAATTTATTATAGTGTTCCATCAAATTCTTGATTGATGATCTCTCAAAATCAGGTATTTGTATCGATTCTCTATATAAATCCAAAAAAAACAAAGGGAATCTGATGCTAAGTGAATACATTATTCTTTCATTGCCAGCTCCGAAAATCTTGTCCTTTATAAGTGTTCTTAAGTGATCTATCCTGAAGAACCTGCTTCGAGTTAGGGACGAACCAACTTTCATTAGAATACTTCGAGAAGAAGTCTGTCCAGAATGCGTTCTGTTAAATACCGTACTTTCGCTCAATCCAATCTTAGCGCCACAGAGAATCAATTTTGAAAAAAGGTCATAATCTCCATCAACATTCCAGAGCATTTTATCGAAACCGCCAGCTCGATCGTAGAGTTCTTTTTTCATAACAACCGAAGAGCCGTTTAAATTATTACTGAGAGTTATGCGAATGAAAAGTTCCGTACTATTATCTGGTAATATCGTTTCGTATCTTTTTGCATTCCCTGGAGAACTTCCAAATAAACTGTATTTCGAAAACACAACATCGAAGGAATTTTCAAGTAAATTCACATCTTTTTCCAGCTTCCTGTCATCTATGTAATAATCATCAGCACTAACCCAGGCTACATACTCCCCATTTGCGTGTTCGAAACCTTTCTCCAAACTATAAGCTGCACCTGCATTTTTTTCGTTTTTTAAGACTTTAATAGACATGTTTTTATATTGTTTGCAAAGTTTTGCTATAGATTGCTGTGTGTCGTCTTTAGAATCATCATCAACAATAACCCATTGCAGGTCTCGAAAGATAGATTGCTTTGACAGACTATTTGCAAGAGCTTCAAGAAATTCGGCAGCGTTGTATGCTGGTGTCACAACGCTCACTAATGGCTTTCTTATGGTTGTATCTACAACCACTTTGGTAGAATTATCGAGGTTATCACGATTTTTTTGGTTGTAAGCGTCGATTGTTTCACAGCATTTTGAAACGAAACTTTCCGAAAAAACGCCTTTAAGGTTGAAATAATTTGCAGTAAACTTAGATGATCCATACAGCATTTGTTCATTATTGACCTTTGATTGTGTACACCGCAGCAAATTAAGAACTTCTACAATGTTCTTGATCTGTTTCTCAATGGAAAACTTATTCTCTACGAAACTTCTGTATTTTTCTGACGAATACTCATTCTCTAACATTGCCGGTATCTCATCAATAAAACTATAGACCAATTCAGCTGGCCATTGTTTTTTTGAACCACTGTAGTTGTGTATTATCGGTTTTATTCCTCTTGCCATGGCTTCAGCGATGCTGTAGCCGAAGCTCTCGTGAATGCTCGTTGACAAAAGATAATTTTTATTTTCAAGAAATGCATTAATATCCTTGACAAAGCCGTAGAGCTTGATATTTCTTTCAAGATCTGCATCTTCAATAAAATGCCTGAAGTAATTTGCATAACGCAGCTCCTGAAATTCTCCAGCAATGTGAAGAACGTACCTTCTATCTATTTTCTTAAGCATGCCTGCTACCTGAAGCCACGCCGCGGGATCTTTTTTATGGCTTATATGGGCAACAACTGCTATGTCAAATCCGGGAGTGCGATTTTTGAAAACAAATTTGTTCAGATCTATTCCGTTGGGAATTATTCTGATCATATTACTTATTTTTCTGTATGTGTCATTGTGGTAGATTTCAAGAATTTCTCTCATATGTTCGGCGACCAAGATCAGAATATCAACATTTTGCCAGTTCATTTTTTCTGGATAAGTAGATAAAGCTTCATAACTGTGGAGTCTACATATGACTCTTTTTCCCGCCTTGTTCATTCTGCCTGTTATCTGTACTGCCATTTCATTTGCCCACTCCAGCCAGATAATATCTGCCCAGTTGTAAGCTTCAACAATTTGTTTACTATCAGTTGTCACAACAAGCTTTACTTTGTAAATATTTGATAAGATCTCTGCAATGTCTTTTATAAAATTATCTATATTGGGAAGACAAAAGATAGCGAGTTTCTCGTTTTTAAAGTGCTGCTCTTTGATAGAGTCGTATTTTTCTTTAAGCTCTTTGATGCTTGACATTTCATAAGCCTTTTTATAATAATGTAATGCCATGGCCGGGTTATCCTGTTTTAACTGTGTATCACCGAGCATGTCATAAATTTCCCATGTTTTTTTGGGTATTCTTGTTAAATATCGCCAGGATTCAAAATAATTCTGTTTTTCAAAAAGTGCTTTTGAATAATTGAAAAGCACATCTGAATGTGCTGGATTTATTCTCAACGCTTTTTCAAAAAAATTTATGGCATCGTCATTTTTTTCTTCATAGAAAGATATAACTCCAAGCGTGTTATTTTTATCAATTTCATCAGAAATGTTTTGAGCTAATTCTTTTGCTTTCGAAAAGTCCTTTGACTGGATCAATCGAGATATCTTTTCAAATATTTCCATCTTTAACACTCCCAAAATTGCTGTTACTTCACTTTTCATTTTAAAGTTCTACACTCAACTGAAAGATTCCCATAAAACTAATCTATCTAATCAAAAGGATGGCGAAGATTTTCTGCGCCTATTATTCTTCTGGATCCAATATAATTAACGTCAAGTTTATAAGAATAATCTTCATCTTTCTCAGCAAAACTATTGATTGTAACTCCATTACTCCCAGAATGAATAAACCTACAGTTACCGATATAAATACCAACGTGCGATGGACCGGGTTTGTATGTCTGAAAGAAAACAAGATCTCCAGGCATCATGTCTTCTTTACTGTTTATCTCTAAACCCTGCTCAAATTGCATATCTGCATCTCTTCTGAGAAAATATCCACCCATTCTGAAGCAAAACTGTGTAAATCCAGAACAATCGAAACCATAAGAAGTAGTGCCCCCCCAGAGGTAAGCAAGTCCTGTATGCTGTCTGGCTATATTTATAATGTACTCGGCATCCCTAAAAACTGAAAACACCTCTTTTCTACTTGAATGAAGAGTAACATCACTTTTTCTCACTTTCAATTGCTCCTTATCTGGCGAAAGTAACCATACGTAATTTTCACTAACCTTTAAATATGGTAATACCGTGCCTTGCACTATTTTTTCTACCATAGACGAATCCTCAACAGCTGCAAATTTTGAAATGACTACGGCAAAATTATTTACCAGATATGAGTTAATCGACGGTTCATCATATATCACGAAACCTGAACTATCAAGCCACCCAATGTAATTATCTTCCATCTGCACAAGATACCAATCATTTACACATTTAAACAATTTCAGTAAATCACCCATGCGCGCCTGGGTCACTATATCGTTCGTTTCTGGGGTTTTTACAAGATTTACAACAGATTTTCTAACAATTCCATACATATTCAAAAATTTCTTCTCAGGCAAAAGCTCTATCTGATCCAAAACATTCATTTTTGAATTCTCCAGTATTTTTTGAATCAAAAGATTTTTTACTCTCTGCTCCCCCACAAAACCTTTTAAAAGGACTGTGGATCCTTCTATCGAAGGCAGGACAGAAAATATCTGTTCCCTCTCATCAATTTTATTTTCTCTCTTAAACGACTCTATGAGCTCCTTCACAACCATCTGACAACTCTCCTTTGGGTTCAATCTTTTTGAAAAATCCAAAAAACACTATAAACTAAGTATATATTCTGAGAGGAGGAAAATCCATGAAGATATTTATATCAGCTGATATGGAAGGCATATCTGGTGTTGTTAATTTATCACATGTTGAACCCGGTCACAGAGAATACGAAAGATTCAGAAAACTTATGACAAAGGAAATCAACACCGTTGTGGAAGCTGCAATTGAATCTGGTGCCACAGAAATTGTTGTAAATGATTCACACAACAATATGGACAATATACTGATTGAAGAACTTCACCCCGGGGCCATTTTGATTAGCGGGAGTCCAAAGCCTTTTAGCATGATGCAGGGTATTGACGAAACATTCGATGGGGTTTTTCTTATAGGCTACCATGCGAAAGCCGGCACCGAAGCTATAATGGATCATACCTACACAGGCAAGGTTTTTTACACAAAAGTGAACGGAAAAACATTGAGTGAATCTGGTCTAAACGGAAGATTCGCCGGATGCTTTAATGTGCCCGTTGTTCTCATCACTGGCGATCAAAACACAATAAAATGTGCAAAAGAAGAATTAAATGATTTTGTTGGCGTAGTTGTGAAAGAAGCATGTGGCAGATATTCAGCAAAAATTTACCCCTTCGAAGTGAGTAAAGAACGAATAAAAAAAGGCGTGAAAGAAGCACTTGAAAATATAAAGAAATTCAAACCAACTGTAGAGAAAGAACCGGTTGAATTAGAAATTTGCTTTATAAAATCAATTTTTGCCGAGATGTCCCTGCTTATACCTGGAGTTGAGAGAAAAGATGCAAGGACTGTAATATACAGAGCTTCGACATATATGCAGGCTTATAAGGTCTTCAGGGCCTGTATAACATTGGCTTCGTCGGTTGAATAATCCGTGAAAATTCCAGTTTTTCTCATTTTAGCCGATATTATTGTCGAGGTGAAGAAATGAAAATTGAAAGCTCGTATGTAAACATGAAAAGTTATCACTCACATGTGAAATTTTACGAAAGAACCGGGAGGTACAGAACAATAAATAATATTAAGGCTGCAAAAGCAGACACAAATCTGTTTGAAATAAGATTGAGTGATGAAGATAAACTAAAACTAAGACTCATAAAATTTTTACTGGAGAAATTTACAGGAAAAAAGATCAGAATCTTTGTACTTGAATTTGAAGAAAGACCGCAAAATTCTGGAACTAAGGAACCAGACCTGCCAGTTGACTCAAATGTTATATACGATATCAGAGAAAAATACATTGAGGAAGAAAAACTGCATTTTGCTGCAAAAGGTACTGTTTTTTCAAACGACGGCAGAAAATTAGAATTTGAAATTTCTCTGAAGATGAGCCGATCGCTTGAAATTACAAGGCAAATCAATCTCTCCATGCATGAAAATTTACAGGATCCTCTTTTGCTGAATTTCTCAAATGTGCCAGTCGAATTCTCCGATAAAAAAGTGAAATTAGACCTCGATCTGGATAATGTGACCGATGAAATTCACCTTCCAGAAAACGGGGCTTTCCTGGCACTCGATCTGAATCAGAATGGCGTCATCGAAAACGGCTTAGAATTATTCGGACCCAGGACAGGAAATGGCTTTTTAGAGCTTGCCAGATACGACGAGGATGGAAATAACTGGATTGACGAATCGGACAGCGTTTTTGCAAAATTGAAAGTCTGGTTTGCTGACCAGAATGGGAAATCAAAGCTCATGACATTGAAAGAAACCAACATAGGGGCAATTTATCTGGAATTTGTGAAAACACCTTTCGATATTCATGATGGAGTTATAACAAATACAGGCATTTATCTAACAGAAGATGGACAAGTAAAAAGTATACACCAGATAAATTTAAAAGTATAATAAAACCGTTTACTGTAGTATCATCTGATTTTGGAAAGGGGTGGTATGATGAAATTGAAAACAATTACCACACTCTGGTTGATCGTGGCGTCGATTTTGTTGCTATCATCCTGCGCTTTCAACTTGTTTGGAGATCTGGAATTTCAATCACTTCTATCGAGTGGAACAGATGAACAAAAACTGGAAAATGCGAAAAACGCTCTCAGTTCTAAAGATTATACGAAAGCTATTGCTCTATCAGGTTCAGTTCTAAACAATATTCTTGGACTTAATCTCACAAACGAGCAATTGACTTCTCTTCTTGATTCAACAAGTACTCTGTACGAATTTGCTCAGAGCCTGTACGAGAAAAAAGATGAGCTCAATGAAACAGCGGTTGAAGCTTTGAAAGTTCTCCTGGAAGCATCTGCCAGCAAATCTGAAAAAAGTGTAAACGAGGTGATTGACGATCTGAGCGAAGTTGCTGAGGAACTTGGCTTTAACATTGGAGATTATCTTCCAAAAAGCATGAAAAGTTCAGAAAACCTCTGGGAGATCCTGGAATCTGAAGCCGGCACAATAGTCTCATCTGTCGCCAGTTTTATGGATAACGCCGAACTTTTAAAATTTCTTACCTCTGGCTATTACGCCCTGATATCTACAACAGATGATGCAAGCATGATTTATGCAGCTTTCTGCGCATGGTATGATATATGTTATATGTTAAACCTGGTTTTAGACATCGACAATGACGGAGTTATAACCGACGAAGATCTCGTAAAGAATACCATCACCAGCCCTGCTTCCTTCACAGAATATGCAAGCAATACCCAAAGTGGGTTGTATCATGATGAAAACTCCTGTGATGAATTCGTATGGGCATACGATATATTAACAGATATTCTGACAACACTGGATATCGATATTGATTTGCCAGACGCACCAGCTACTCAGGATCTGTATGACGCACATTATCTACCAGATCTTTTTGAATTGTTGAGTGGTGATGCAGAATGAAAAAATTCATGATCCTGATCTTGTGCTTGTTGTTTGTCACTGCGTTTTCCTATCAGTGGGAAGTTTCCCCCGGATTTTTCAAACCCGTTGAAAATCTTGGTATGGGGGGAACATATGTCACGACAAGCCAGGGATTAGGAGCTTTGATATTAAACCCGGCTCTGTATACGCCTGGTTTTGAAATTATTTCACCAATAGGTGTTTCAAACAATGTGATGTCAATTTCCAAACTTTTCCCATACATCTCAAACCCATCTTCTATAACAGAGTTAGCCAGTGATACAGAGTTTCTCGTCTCAATGCAGGGCGTGCACAGCTACGATTGGAATATTGCTGCAGGATACGGGTCGAAATTAGGAAATATCTCACTTGGAGGTATGGGCGCTTTTCAGACAAGTGCTTTTTGGAATCTGTCTCTCATGAGAGTTGAGGATGTTGAATTAGGTGTCTGGGCGAGTTATTTTGGCGTTTTTGGGGGCTCGTTCAAAATTTCAAATTTGAAAATTGGAGCTTCGGTCGGTGGAGGAATGGCAGGATTTCTCGTGCCTGCTACCGGGACAGATTATCCAGCATCTGTTAATTTACTTGACGAAAATTCATTTGAAAATATTGTCCCAGATGACGTGAACAAAATCTTCTCGAACATAAATAATTTGTTCTTTACAGCTTCCGCTGGAGTAATATATGACATTAGTAATTTCAGATTCGGTGCCAGTCTTTTTTATAATTCAAACGATGTACTGATTAATTCTTCAAGGTATATCCTATCAATTGGTGCATCTTACAACTGGCAATTTTTAACTGTTGCGGCAGAGCTTGAGGATCTTCTCAATCAGGAAAAATCTATATACAGAAAATTGAATTTAGGATTGAGCACAGATTTTGGTATTGTAAAACTTTTTGGTGGGTTGCACGCCGGATGGCTTACTGGTGGTGTAAAGCTTGATATACCATTTGTTAAAATAGGGTTCACGGCATATGTGTATGAATATTCCAAACACGCAGGTATTATGGGAGAGCAAAGGTACATTCTGAGCTTCGATACAAAATTTTGAAAAGGGGACAAATGTCCCCTTTTTTATTCAAATCTTTCTAAGAGAGCTTTATAAGCTCTGTAAGTTTCAAATAAATCAGCTTTTGAAACAAGCTCGAATGGTGAATGCATTCCAAGCAAAGCCGGTCCCATATCCAAAACGCAAACTCCACGTTCGGCTAAAAATTTGGCAACAGTTCCTCCGCCCCCTCTATCAACTTTTCCCATTGTTGCCACTTGCCAAACAACATTTTCCTCGTTTAAGATTTTCCTCACTTTTCCGACAATTTCTGCATGAGCCTCGCTGGAACCTGACTTTCCTCTGCTACCAGTGTACCTGACAATTCCTATACCATGGCCAACTCTCGCGGCATTTGTTGGATCGTGCACTTCCTTGAACATTGGATCTACCGCCGGGCAAACATCAGCCGATACAACAAAACTTTTTGCAAATAATTCATCTATTCCAAGAGAAGTATCTGTACACCCCTGAATCTTGAGAAGTCTCTTCAGGAACATGGCATAAAAATTGGCCTTTGCTCCAGCGTTACCTTCACTTCCTATCTCTTCTCTGTCAAACAGAATAACACCACACGATCTTACAGGATTTTCTACTTCTATCAAAGCTCTCAAAGCTGTATAGGCACATATTCTATCATCGTGGCCGTAAGCACCCAGAAAACTTTCGTCAAATCCGACACTTCTCGTCTTTAACGCCGGTACAAGTTCAAATTCACCACTTACAAAATCTTCTTCAGTTAAATCATATCGTTCATTCAAAAGTTTTAACACGTAAGTTTTAACAGCTTCTTTCTCCTGGCCAGCAAGAGGAATACTGCCAAAGACAACAGTAAGTTTTTCTGCATCAAATTTTTCTTCGATAGAACTATCTTTTTTATCCAGATGCGGAAGCAGGTCAGGTATGACAAAAACGGGATCGTCTTTACACTGACCTATGTGTATTTCTACAACCTCGCCTGTATCCTTAACAATGTAGCCATGAAGTTCCAGAGGTAAACCAAACCATTGATACTTCTTCACACCTCCGTAGTAATGAGTCTTTCCAAGAGCTATTTTTTCTTCTTCAAAGATTGGCTGTGGTTTTAAATCAAGCCTTGGAGCATCTATATGCGCTGCAATTAAGTTAACGCCCTCTTCAAGCCTTCCTGCAATATTCAGTGCTATCAAAGACTTTGCTCTGTTGACTGCATATACTTTGTTTGAATTTCCATCGAATTTTTCTATTGGTACATACCCTGCTTCTTCGAGCATCAAAACTGCCTGCGAGATAGTCATTCGTTCTGTTCTTGAAAAATCAATGAACTTAGCATAATCTTTGCTGAATAGCTCGATCTCATCCCGATTGCGAACATGCCATACGTTTTTTGGTGAAAACCTCAAAGCCACAACAACACCTCCTTCGATGTCTATGAATGCGCCTTAGCGCTTTATCTCACCACTGTCAAGTAACTCGATGAATTTTCTGGCTATATCCGGATCAAATTGAGAACCAGAGCAATTTTCAATCTCGATTTTCGCTTCTTTAACACTCAATGCTTTTTTGTATGGTCTATCTGTTGTCATTGCATCAAAACTATCCACAACACACAATATTCTTGATTCTAATGGGATTTCTTCTTTTGTCAGACCATCGGGATACCCCTCTCCGTCGTAGCGTTCATGGTGATGCCGTACTATTTTTGCAAGATCCCCAAGCCCCGCAGCCACCAGCAACTCATAACTTTTCACCGGGTGGATTTTCACACGTTCATATTCTTCCGGGGTAAGAAAGCCGTCTTTATTCAGAATCTGCTGAGGGACAAAGATTTTTCCGACATCATGTACAAGACCTGCCCAATAAAGCTTTCTCACAATCTCCTTACCAAGACTAAGATTTTCAGCCAGTTTTGCCGCATAATTTGCAACATTTTCAGAGTGACCTTTCGTGTAAAAATCATAGTACTCCAAGGCTTTGGTCATAACTGTTAACAACCTTCTATGAAAGATTCCCTGCTCTCTGACATAACTGCGCAAAGATAAAAATGTGGCTATCAAAGACGACAGTTTTTCCATATTAACTTCGCTGGCAATTTTCCCTGAATCATAAAAAAGAACACCGTAGACTTCTGAAGAAGTCTTAATAACATGAATAGAACAGTTTTCCACTATATCTTTTCCACACATCCTGCTCACCACATTCAGAATACTTTCATGAACTGATTCACTTTGAAAATCGATCAATTCACTTATCCTTTCAATCACGAAATCATCACTGTCTTTGCACAGTACAATAAGAGTTTTACCAAACTCGCTCGATTTGAGGGCAACTCCAACATGCCGCAAATTATCTGCATAGTTTTTGAATGTTTTTAACAGTGTGAAAAGAAAATCTTTCTCCTGTATTGATTCATAAGTCATCTTTGATGAAATATCCAAGAGTTCGAGAAAAGCATTTTGAAATTTTAAAACCTGTTCAGATTTCTCCTGCAAAATTTTGTTGGTTTGTTGCAATTCTTCGTTGAGAGATTCTAATTCTTGAAATGAGGCTTTCAACTCCTGATTCAAAGCATCGAGTTCTTCATTTGCTGAAAGTAGTTCTTCATTTCTTTTTTGCAATTCCTCCGTTCGCTTCCGAATTTGCTTAGAGAGGTATCGATTCACAACAATTAGAACACCGAAAACTCCTATGATACAGGCTATTGCTATGAATATTACATACCATGCCCAGTCAGGGAGTAGGCGAGTTGTCCTGACAAACGGCGATATTATATTTTCAAGGTCGCTGTCACTTATCTTTGCCAGGCCGCTGTTTATGAGTTCTGCAATCTGTGGTTTTGATTTTGGAAAAGCAAAGTAGATCTGCTGGATTGAAATGGGTTCAAGAGAAGTGAAAAGATGGAATATATCGTATTTAACTAAATAATATTGCGCCGTTAGATTTTCCATCAAAAAAACATCTATCTGGTTCTCTCTAATTGCATACATTAACTCTTCCATGTTTTTGAAATACTTGAAAGAGACTGAAGAAACTTTTCGCCTGAGCAATTGCTCATTTGCATCTTTTTCAACAACTCCTACTACATACCGCGATAGATCTGAAAAGTTCTTTATATTCAAATTTTTTCTGAAATAGACCCTGCTTTCAATATTGAAGATCGGATCGGAAAAAAGAAACAGTTGTTCTCTCTGGGGAGTTTTAAAAATAAAATTGATCATATCTGCTTCTGATCGCTCTAATTTTTCAAGAGCTTGCGAGAATGGCAAAAGTTTTATTTCAAACTTCACATCTATTTTTTTCTCAAGCAAATGTAATATATCAACGGAAATTCCAACTATATTTCCTTTTTCATCTTTAAAGATGAAAGGAGGATAAAAGTCCCCGCTGACAAATATCAGTGTCTGAGTTGCAAAAACTGTTACAAATATAAAGATTAATAAAACAGTAAAACATCTAATTTTCACAAAAACTCTCTCCATGTTAATCAATCCAATGTCAATATTATCACAATAGCTTGATATAATTTCTCAAAGACTGGAGGTGTAAGTGTGAAATTTTCCCAACTGTATGCACCAACTCTAAAAGAAGCCCCTGCCGACGCAGAGGTAATAAGCCACGCACTCCTCTATCGAGCTGGATTTATAAGAAAGATTGCTGCGGGAGTTTATTCGTATCTTCCGTTGGCAAAGAGAACTCTTTCAAAAATCGAGGCAATCGTCAGAAAAGAAATGAATGAGATAGGAGCCCAAGAAGTTTCAATGCCAGTGATTCAGCCGGCAGAACTCTGGAAAACCACAGGACGCTGGGATGATTATGGACCAGAGATGATGAAACTCAAAGACAGGCATGAGAGAGATTTCACACTTGGTCCAACTCATGAAGAGGTATTCACACACATGGTTAAAGATGAACTTCGTTCTTATAAACAACTACCTCTTTTTCTTTATCAAATAGGTCCGAAATACAGAGATGAAATAAGACCAAGATTTGGTCTTCTAAGGGCAAGAGAGTTTATCATGAAAGACGGCTACAGCTTTCATGATAGCGATCAATCACTGAATGAAACTTATGAGGCCTGCAAGAATGCTTATAGAAAGATAACAGAAAAAATAGGTTTGAAATACATCATAATAGAAGCAGCCTCGGGAGCAATTGGTGGCAATGAATCACACGAATTTGTTAGTTTCGCCCCAGTAGGTGAAACAAATCTTTTGAAGTGCGAAAAATGTGGATATTCATCGAATGATGAGCAGGCTCCTTACAGAGGTAAATACCACCGCGATGAGGAGATAGAAAAACCTGTTGAGCTGATTCATACACCGAATGTTCGTTCTGTGGAACAGGTAGCTGAGTTTTTGAATGTTTCAAAAAACAAAATAGTTAAATCTTTACTATTTATCGGGAGAAATGGTTTCGTCATGGCATTGATTCAGGGAGATAGAGAACTCAATATCGAAAAATTGAAGGTTCATGTGAACGATCAATCTTTAAGACTTGCCGAACCAGACGAAGTCTTGCAAGCCTTCAGGGTGCCTATTGGTTTTATAGGACCTGTCGGCATTGAAAAGGTCCATGTAGTTGCTGATTGTGGAATCAAATATATGAAAAATGTGGTCGTGGGAGGCATGAAAAAAGACTATCATTATATAAATGCAAATGTTGGAAGGGATTTTTCACCAGATTCCTACACAGACCTCAGAGTAGTCCAGCCAAACGATCCATGCCCAGTTTGCGGTGAACAGCTGACAGGTTCGAAAGGAATAGAAATTGCTCAGATATTCAAACTGGGAACAAAATACTCAAAAGCCATGAATGCCCTTTACATGGATGATAAAGGAGAAGTAAAACCCTTCATTATGGGTTGCTATGGCTGGGGTATCTCAAGAACTATGGCAGCTATTGTAGAACAATTGCACGATGAAGATGGTATCCTCTGGCCAAGATCTGTTGCTCCTTTTGAATTGATAATAACTGTCGTATCAGCTCAGGATCAGGATCAGAGGATTTTCGCACAAAAGTTGTACAATTCTCTGTTAAGTTCAGAAATAGATGTATTGCTTGATGACAGAGACATCTCGCCAGGAATGAAGTTCAAAGATGCCGATTTGATAGGTTTTCCTTTAAGAATAACTGTAGGAAAAAGCCTTAAAGAAGGTATGGTGGAACTAAAATCACGAAACAGCTCCAAAAGTATCAAAGTAAGCGCAGAGTTAAGTAAAATTAATTCGGTTCTTTTCAAGATGCTTGAAGAATACAATCCGCACGAAAGGGTGTAAAAATGGGATTTTTCGAACGACTTAAAACAGGACTTTCCAGAGCAAGAAAAGCGCTGTTTGAAGGACTTTCACAAATTCTTAAAGGTAGCAAAATAAGCGATGAAATTCTCGAAGAGCTTGAAGAAAGATTGCTGATGGCAGATGTCGGTTATCCAACAACAGAATACATAATAGAGCAATTGAAACAGAGCAAAACCAATGATGCACTCGAAACTTTAAAAGAAATAATGATTGATCTGCTTTCTTTCGATAGCAAGCTTAATTCACCAGATCAACCTCCCTTTGTGATAACAGTTGTTGGAGTTAATGGAACAGGTAAAACCACAACTGTAGCAAAACTCGCTGCGTATTTTCAATCAACTGGGAAAACAGTTGTATTGGGTGCAGCAGATACCTTCAGGGCAGCAGCAATAGAACAATTAAGAGAATGGGGAGAAAGAACTGGCTCTACGGTTATTTATCATTCCGAAGGAGCTGATTCTGCCGCAGTTGCTTTTGATGCTGTAAGCCATGCGAAGGCTCGAGAAAAAGATGTGGTGATAATCGATACAGCAGGAAGGCTGCATACGAAAAAGAACCTTATGGAAGAACTGAAAAAAGTTCACAGAGTTATCGGTAAAGTTGTCCCGGGAGCACCTCACGAGGTTTTGCTGGTCATAGATGCTACCACTGGGCAAAACGGATTGGTTCAAGCAAAGGTTTTCAAGGAAATGGTAGATGTAACTGGGATCGTTATAACAAAGCTTGATGGCACAGCAAAAGGCGGTATATCTTTAGCAATCAAAAAAGAATTAAATTTACCTATCAAATTCATAGGAATAGGGGAAGGTGCCGAAGATCTTAAGCCATTCGACGCAAAAGAGTTTGTAGAAGCTTTAATTGATTGATCACCAGGATCTTGTGTCTTTAATTTTTTCCCACAACTCACGAGCCAGCTCAGGAGAAAACTGATTCAGTGCGCTTAATATATCGAGCACCATTTCGTCGCTCATGGTTTTAATCATTTCCATGAGCGTTTCTTCTGAAAGCTTTCCTTCGCTTAACCATTGTATAATACGCTCAGCATCTATTGTCGGCACGGCGCGGGTATTCTTGATTTTATCCGATGTCTGTGTCTTCCATCCCGGAAAAACTCCTCTGTATGGATAGGAGGACATAATTTTTGCCCACAATGGAGCTGCACGGGTTCCACCTGTTATATTCTCACCATCTACAACAACAGATAGGATTATATGACTATCTCCTCCTATGAACCACGCATTTCTGTCCGATGTACCCGTCTTTCCAGCCACAGGGACTTTTTGTCTTGCGTAAACACCTGTTCCAATATTCACAACCTGCTTCATTATATCTAAAAGTAAGCCACTAGCCACAATTGGGTCATTTTCGCGCGGTTTCACAACATTAAGTACCTGAGGTAAAGCTCTGTAAACTATCCTGCCAAACGGATCTTCTATAGCTTTAACGACGTATGGCTTAAGCACGGCACCACCATTGAATATAGCGGCATAGCACTTCAAAAGTTCTTCTGGCGCACTTTCTATCGTGCCGAGAGAAACAGTTATATCATTGGGATAATAACCGTTAAGCATCAGCTCTTTTTTTAAAAACTCGATTACCTTGTCTTTCCCCAGTTGCATAAACAAATTTACCGATGGCACATTTCTGGATTCTATAAGGGCATCAGCAAGTGTTACGCTTCCTTTGTATTTTTTGTCGAAATTTTCTGGAGTCCAGTCGCCAATCTTTATAGGCAGGTCACTCAATTTGCTTTCTGGGCCCCATCCTTCCAGGAGAGCAAGATAGTAATACAAGGGTTTTACAGAAGAACCTATTAATCTTCTTCCTTCAGGATATGTGACACCAACGCCTTTATAAGCAAGGATGGTTCCTGTAGATGGATTTATAGCCTCCAGCGATACGTTTTTTTCATCTATATCATTAATCAGGCGTGAGAGCAAAGGGTCCAGAGTTGTATAAATTTTGTATCCTTGTCTGAGTTCGTTTAATCCAAAACCAATGCTGTTCAGTTCCCTGACGATTCTCCAAAAAATTTCCTCATCAAAATTCTGCTCACCGATCTTTGGAAAATCCATTTTATCTATTTTCGTAGCGAGCATTTCGTACTGGTCATTTCTCAGGTAATTCTCATTTACCATCGCCTTAAGCACTGTCCTGGCTTTCTTTTTTGATAAATCAGGGTTATCTTTCGGATTGAAATTTTCCGGCGATCTGACAGTTCCTATTAATATAGCGCCTTCTTCAAGTGAGAGCTCGGAAAGATCTTTATCAAAATAATATTTTGAAGCGCTCGCAAATCCATATAAGCCGTTACCCATATAGACAGAATTTAAATACATCTGCAATATTTCATCCTTTGTTCTCACTCTTTCTATCCAGAGTGCTATGAACATCTCCTTAATTTTTCTTGTCCAGGATCTCTCGGGTGAGAGATAAAGTGTCCTTGCAAGCTGCTGAGTAATTGTACTTCCACCTTCACTTATGGACATTTGCGATATATTCCTTACAGTCGCTCTTGCTATACCTGCAAGATCAATTCCTATATGCCTGGTGAAGTTTTTATCTTCTGAAGATAAGAGAGCATTAATTATCGATGGCGGGACCTGTGACAGATCTTTCCAAAAACAACGCGAGAGCATCACCGGAGAGCCATCATTGTAAAGAATAATCAATCCAGTTGGGAGATGAGATTCCGGGCTATCAAGATTTTTTATAGTGGAAAAATATATGAACCACAACAAGCCAAGAGATACAAACAAACCTGTAAAAAACGAAATTTTTCTCACAAATTGCACCTCTCTAACTCAAGCAGCATTTTCTTCCATTCTAACCCCCCACTAAAACCACCAATCGAGCCTTTAGCTACTACCCTATGGCACGGAAAATAAACAGGTAATGGATTAGCTTTGAGTGCCTGACCAATTGCCCTTGGAGATGTGTTAAGTTTTCTGGCAAGTTCTCCATAAGAGACTGTCTTACCATAAGGTATCTTTCTCAACTCGTTCCAGACTTTTTTTTGAAATTCCGTTCCAGAAAATCTCACCGGAAAATCCAGCGTCTTTCTTTTGCCTTCAAAATACTGTTCCAACTGCTTAAGTATCTCGCTTGACACTTTTCCTTCGCATTTCTTAGCAAACTCTATCCTGGTTACTGCGCCTCTCTCTACATAGACTGACACAAAGCCTATTTTCGTTGAAACAAAACCGCAATCCATATTAACTGCCCCCATTGATAAAATAATTTAAAATAGCTTAGAGGTGATAATCTTGCGTAAAAGATTTCGCCAGCTTGGCTTGAGTTTTGGAACTCTGAATCCTGCAACAAAAAATCTTATCACAGATGTCCCAAAAGTCAAAGTTGGGCACGTTACGCTTTTTAGCGACAAACCAACAATTGTAAGAACAGGTGTTACCGCAATAATCCCATCAGAAGATGTTTTTCAAAGTCCGGTCACGGCGGCATATTCGGCCTTGAATGGATTTGGCAAATCCATAGGTCTTCTCCAGATCGAGGAACTTGGGCAAATAGAGACTCCAATTGTTTTAACCAATACATTAAGTGTCGGATACGCTTTTCAGGGAATTGTACAGTATATGGGCTCTCGATTTAAATTCAGGACTCTTAATCCTGTCGTCGGTGAGTGCAATGACGGATTTCTGAACGACATACTTTATCCCTCGGTTAATCAAAAACATGTTATAGAAGCTATTGAGTCCGCCTCTGAAAACTTTGAACTTGGTTCAGTAGGTGCCGGGACTGGCATGATATGTTTTGGATTCAAAGGCGGCATAGGAAGTTCATCACGAATTCTGAAAAAAGACCGTATCTTGGGTGTGCTTGTTCTTGCTAATTTCGGCGCCTTTGATGATTTACATATTCTCGGTACCAAAGCTGCTGATCACATTAAAACAGGAATCTTAAAAAGGCAAGCCAATGGATCAATTATAATTATAGTTGCAACAAACGTAGCACTTGACTCAAGACAGTTGAAACGTCTATCGAGGCACTCTTTTCTGGCATTGGGAATGCTTGGTGCACCGGGATATCATTCAAGTGGCGATATTTGTATAGCTTTTTCAACAGAAAAAGGATACTCAGAAGAGTCCAGAGATTTTTTTGACCTGCTATTTCGAGCAGTTGTAGAATGCACATATGAGGCAATCTGTGATGCACTTTTTTGTGCTGAGACAACCGACGGTTTTCTTGGAAAAGCGCAGGCTATGCCCACAAATTGGATAAGGAGGCTGCAAAGTTGAAAGATGTAAATTTGATAAGGAACATCTGCATTATTGCTCACATTGACCATGGTAAAACCACTCTTGTCGATAGAATTCTCGAATTGACAAAAAGTGTTGATCCAAGGCAAATGCACGAACAATTTCTCGATCAAATGGACATCGAAAGAGAGAGGGGAATAACGATAAAAGCTCAGCCGGTGAAAATTTTGTACCAATACAAAGAAAAAGAATACGAGATAAATATTATTGATACACCAGGACATGTTGATTTTTCCTATGAGGTTAGCCGCAGCATGGCTGCATGTGAAGGAGCAATCTTACTCGTTGATGCTTCTCAAGGAGTCGAGGCTCAAACAGTTGCGCACACATATCTCGCTATAGAAAATGATCTGGATCTTGTAGCAGCAGTAAACAAAATAGATCTTCCAAATGCAAACGTAGATGAAACTTGTAATGAAATAATCGATCTGATTGGAATAGATTCTTCCGATATCCTCAAAGTCAGCGCAAAAACAGGTCAAGGGGTTGAAAATATACTCAACGCTATAATAGAAAAAGTCAAACCTCCAAAAGGAGATGTTAAAAAACCTCTCAAAGCTCTGATTTTTGACGCAAAATACGATAAATACAGAGGGGTAATAGTGTATGTAAGAATTTTCGATGGGTCTGTCAAAAAAGGTGATGAAATACTTGTAATGTCAACTGGGGATAAATATGAGGTGATAGAAACAGGTATATTCACACCTCTTATGAAACCGACTGAAGAACTTGGTCCTGGAGAGGTCGGTTATATAATAGCCGGTATAAAAGAAGTTGGGCATGCTAAAGTTGGTGATACCATAACAAACGCTGCTTTTCCATCAGATAGTCCTCTGCCAGGATATAAAGAAATCAAACCGATGGTTTACGCAAGTATGTTTTCAGGATTACCGGAGTATTATGAGGAATTAAAGAAGTCTCTTGAAAAACTTAAACTCAACGACTGGGCACTGTTTTTCGAACCGACGCACTCACCAGCACTTGGATTTGGGTTCCGCTGCGGATTTCTCGGACTCTTACATATGGATATAGTGCGCGAAAGACTTGAACGCGAATACGAAATTGCCGTTATTCTGACCGCACCAAATGTTGAATACAAAATCTTGCTGAGCAATGGCAACGAAATGTTTGTGAATGATCCAGCAAAATTTCCCGATGAAGATGAGATACAGAAAATCTATGAACCTTTTGTAAAGCTCTCCATCATAACACCTTCCGATTACGTTGGAGACATTTTTACAAACCTCCAGAACGAAAGAAGGGCCAATCTCCTTCACACTGAAAATGCCGGTAAAAACAGGGTGATAATGTATTTTAAGGTTCCACTTGCGGAGATAATAACGGATTTCTTCGACAGGCTGAAAGCTATAAGTCACGGATATGCTTCAATGGACTACGAATTTTTAGGATATGAAGAATCAGATGTTGTGAAGATATCTATACTTATAAACAAAGAACCTGTAGATGCCCTATCTACTATAGTTCACAAAAGCAAGGCATACATTGTCGCAAAAAAACTGGTCGACAAACTTTCAGAGCTTATTCCACGTCATCAATTCGAAATTCCTATTCAGGCTAAAGCTTACGGAAGGATAATTGCGCGAGCAGACATAAAAGCACTCAGAAAAGATGTGCTTGCGAAATGTTATGGCGGAGATGTGACACGAAAAATGAAATTACTCGAGAAACAAAAAGAAGGAAAGAAAAAATTAAGAGAAATAGGGCAAGTAAGTATCCCTCAAGAAGCGTTCTTAGCCGTTCTAAGAATCGATGAAGAAAAACATTGACGAACAACTTTGGAATTTTTTGTTCAACTCTTAAACCACAGGTAACCACATTAACTTTTTGATTAGTCTATAATGTTTTTTGCCTGCCAAAGAGATTTGAGGTGTAGAAGTTGATAATTTTTGGTGTAGATCCTGGGTTTGGTATTTTGGGCTATGGGGTTCTTTCAGTCAGTGGAAATTCTTTTCAACATGTTAGCCATGGAACTATACAAACTGAAAAGCAGCAGAATATAGCATTGAGATTGAAAGTTTTGTACGAGGAACTTAGCAATGTGATTGACAATTTCAAGCCATCGGAAATTGCAATGGAAAAATTGTTCTTTTCAAGAAACATAACCACAGCTATATCTGTTGGAGAAGCAAGGGGAATAGTTTTACTTTTAGCTGCGCAAAGGAACATACCAGTGTTTGAGTATACACCTCACGAAATCAAAAAAGCGGTTACTGGTAGTGGAAAAGCATCTAAGAAAGATGTTCAGCAGATGATTAAAATCCTGCTGAATTTAAAAGAGTTACCAAAACCAGATGACGCAGCCGATGGACTGGCAATTGCATGGTGTCACTGTGCAGTTAGAAATATTACACGGAGGTTTTCTTAATGAAAGCTGTCTCGGTTGAACATGTGCAGATAAACCTTAAAGATTTTCTAAGTAAACTCGGCATAGATTTTAAAGAAGATTGCAAAATAGAGAGTGTTTTTTTTGACAGCGTGTCAAATGAACTTTTGATAAAAACAGACAGATGTGTAAAAAATACGAACGAGCTAAGAAAATTACTGGAAAGCTTTTTTGAGGTTCCTGTCAGTTTTTACCCTGTGGAAGCGTTTAAAGAAATATCCATAGATGTAGATGCACTGAGAAGGGAACTCAACGGGAGTTTTCCATATGTTCAATCTGCCGCTGTTGAAGGAGAAAAGGTTGTGCTTAAGGTATCTGGTGAATTTGGTCGAGACAGAATAAAAAGCAAAATGAACCAGGTAAAGGATTTAATAAGCAAACAACTCGGAAAAGATTTGGAAATTCATGTTCAGGTTGTTGAATCCCAGGCAATAGTTGAAAAACATGATCTGATCGTTGAAGAGGTTCAAGATCAGAAAAAGAAATCCAGGAATAGAAAAAGATATCAAAAAAGTGATTATCTTACTCCCTCTAATCTGCCCAGTAATTCTGATGACGTAAAAGTAGCAGGAGAAATATACAAAATGGACCTGAGGGATGGAAGAAAAAGATTTCTCTTAGTCCATATAACTGATAAAAAAGATTCTCTTACCTGCCTTGCTTTTAACAGCATTATTAATGACATTCTCTCTTCTCTTCAGAAGGGAGATTGGGCGGTTTTCGAAGGCCTTTTAAAATACGACGAATCTGGTGAACCCACACTGCATGTTAAAAACTTTAAAAAAATAGAGCCAAATAACAGGAATGATCTTGCAGAAAAAAAGAGAGTAGAGCTCCATGCACACAGCAAATTCAGTGACTTAGATAGTGTGCTTGATATCGATGAGTATGTAAACAGGGCATCTTCTTGGGGCTGGAAGAGCATTGCGTTGACAGACCACGGGGTGGTACAGGGAATACCGTACTTTTATGAAGCCTGCCGAAAAAAAGATATAAAACCTATTTTTGGCGTTGAAGCTTACGTGGTTAACGATTCTGAACCTGTAGTTATTGGAATGGACAAAGATATAGAGATCGACCAGGAAAGATATGTAATTGTCGATATAGAGACAACAGGTCTTCATCCAATGTTCTCAGAAATAATCGAAATAGGTGCCGTTGCCATAGAAAACGGGCAGATAACAGATGAATTCCATAGTTTTGTGAAGCCTTCTGAAAAATTAAATGCATTTACAGTCCAATTTACAAAAATAACCGATCAAATGCTTGCTAACCAGCCATCTATTGAAGAAGTTCTTCCAAAGTTCATGGAATTCTGCAAAGACACAACCTTAGTAGCACATAACGCCAATTTTGATTATCGATTTCTCAGATACTGGATAGAAAAAAGTTTAAAGTTGAATTGGGAGCCGGCAGTAATAGACACACTGGCTCTAGCAAAAAAACTGGTCAGGCTTTCAAGCTACAATCTGGAAAAGCTGGCAAGTCATTTCAAATTAGGACCATTCTCACACCACAGAGCTTCGGAAGACGCAAAGGTGACAGCAAAAATATTTCTTGAGTTGCTAAAACTCTTAAAAGAAAGGAAAATAACCACATTTAAAGAGATAGAATCTCTTCAAAAAGAATCCACATTGAGACAATCGAAACCATTTCACACAACCATAATTGTTCAGACCAAAGAAGGCTTAAAAAATCTGTACAAGCTAATCTCCAATGCACATGTTAAATATTTCTACAGTGTTCCACGAATACCAAAGAGCGAATTGCAAGCCCTTCGTGCAGGACTACTAATAGGAAGTGCCTGCGTTGGTGGTGAATTAATTCAGGAGATGCTGACCGGGGCAAACGAAAGTGAAATAGAAGAAAAGATGGCATTTTACGATTTTGTTGAAGTCATGCCGCTTGACCTTCTTCCTGTAACAAATGACCTTGGTCTAACCAGAGAACGTTTGAAAGAACTTTATATTAAACTTTATGAAATCGCACGAAAGATTAATGTTCCTGTTGTAATGACAGGTGATGTTCATTTTCTCGATCCAGAAGACGAAAAGATTCGGAAAGTCCTTCAGGCTCCACAGCAAGAAAATATATCAGAGCAGCCGGCAGCATATCTGAGAACAACTGACGAAATGCTCAAAGCAGCTCTGGAGATATTTGAAGATACTAACAAGGCATACAAAGTAGTTGTGGAATTTCCCAATCAAATAGCTGAAAGTGTCGAGAAAATAGTACCGCTTGAGAAAAAATTACATACCCCCAGAATAGAAGGTGCCGAAGATCAGGTCCGGACGATAGCCATGCAAAGAGCTGAGCAACTCTATGGAACTCCATTGCCTGAGCTTGTCGAGAGAAGGCTAAACAGAGAACTTGATGCAATCATAAACCATGGATATGCAGTACTGTACTTGATAGCCAAAAAAATGGTTGATAAATCTTTGAATGATGGCTATGTCGTCGGCTCAAGGGGATCTGTTGGCTCTTCATTTATTGCATATCTAATGGGTATCACCGAAGTTAATCCGCTTCCACCACATTATTTCTGTTCCAAATGCCGTTATGTTGAATTTATAGAAAGCAACGAATATGGTTCTGGTTATGATTTGCCAGTAAAAATTTGTCCAAGCTGTGGTGAACCATTGAACAGAAACGGCCAGGATATACCTTTTGAAACCTTCATGGGTTTCGAAGGCGATAAAGTACCTGATATTGATTTGAACTTCTCGGGAGATTATCAGGACGAGGCACATAGATTTATCGAAACCTTATTCGGTAAACAACATGTTTACCGTGCTGGAACCATAAATACCATAGCCTCGAGGACAGCTTTTGGTTTTGTCCGAGCTTATGAAGAAAAAAGTGGAAGAAAAGTGAGAAAATCGGAGGCGGAAAGACTTGCAAACGCAATAACCGGGGTAAAAAGAACAACTGGTCAGCACCCGGGAGGATTGATGATTATTCCAAAAGAATACGAGGTATACGACTTTACCCCTATACAGCATCCTGCAAACACTAAGGAAGCAATGGTCCTGACAACCCATTTTGATTACGAATCAATACACGACGATTTGGTGAAAATAGACGCACTTGGACATGATGATCCCACATTCATAAAAATTCTCAAAGACATGACAAATATTGATCCGATGAAGATACCGATGGATGACGAAAAAACTTTGAAACTCTTCTCGAGTGTTGAACATTTGGGCATCAAACCAGAAGAACTGGGCACAGATGTTGGAACACTGGGTATACCAGAATTTGGTACCCAATTTGTTCGCGGAATGCTTTCAGAAACCCGGCCAAAAAGTTTTGCAGAACTCGTGAGAATCTCTGGCCTTTCCCACGGAACAGATGTCTGGTTAAACAATGCTCAGGAATGGATCAGACAAAAACACGCAACGCTTTCCGATGTCATAGCCTGCCGCGACGATATAATGAACTATCTGATCAAAAAAGGCATGAATGCTTCAAAAGCTTTCAAAATAATGGAAAACGTTAGAAAAGGCAAAGGACTTTCCCGGGAAGATGAAGAAGAACTAAAAAAATTGAAGATCCCTGAATGGTATATAGAGTCCTGTAAGAGGATTAAATATCTTTTTCCAAAAGCACATGCAACGGCTTATGTAAGTATGGCATTCAGAATAGCGTATTTTAAAGTTCATCATCCGCTCGCTTTTTATGCAGCTTATTTCACCTTGAAGGGTGACGAATTTGATTTGGAAGCAGCTATGCATGGACCTGAGATAGTCAAAAAGAAACTCGAAGAACTATCCGGGATAAACGACAAAGATGTGCGAGAAAGGGCAAAAGAAACCACTCTGGAAGTTATGCTTGAAATGTTTTTGAGAGGGTTTTCGTTCTTACCTGTTAACGTAAATAAATCTCATGCTCGATTATTCTTAATAGAAGAAAACAAACTCAGAATACCTTTCAACAAACTTCCAAACCTTGGAGATAATGTTGCTGAATCTATCATTGCCGCAAGAAGAGAAAAACCATTCACCTCTCTTGAAGATATCGTTCGAAGGACCAAAATGAATAAATCTCATATCGAAAGCTTCAAGAAACTGGTCGAACTCGAAGGCCTTCCTGAAAAAGAGCAGATAAGTTTGTTCTAAACGTTTGTGTAAAATAGATACAGGAGGTAGTAATAGTATGATTCTCGCTTTTATTTCAGATGTTCACGCCAATTTAGAAGCGTTTGATTCAGTCATGAGAGATATTGAGAGCAGAGATGTAGATCAAATATATTGTCTGGGCGATATAGTTGGCTATGGTCCTGATCCAGAAGAAGTTACCAGACGAATTATGAAGATCCCATCTATAGCTGGAAACTACGATGATGCAGTGGGATACTCAAAGTCAAGTTGTGGCTGTTCCTACAAACCCGGTAGAGAAACAGAAGTGGGAGATATATCTTTAAACTGGACCATAGAGAACACTTCACAAGAAATAAAAAATTATCTCAAATCTCTCAAGCACAGAATGGAGTTAGAATTTGACGGTGTAAAATTTTTACTTGTTCATGGAAGCCCCCTGGACGAACTTCTTGAATATGTCACTCCAGACACAGAGCCTGAAAGATTGAGAAAAATCATTGAAAATGTCGAAGCAGACGTAATAATTAGCGGTCATACTCATCTTCCTATGGCAAAGTTTTTCAAAGGAAAATTGATATTGAACGCCGGTAGCGTAGGGAGGCCAAAAGACGGTAACCCGAAAGCATGCTACCTGCTAATCTATATTCATGAAGGCGTGCTATCTTATGAATTCATAAGAGTGAGTTACGATGTGAAAAAAACCTGCGAAAAGATAGCTATGAAAAAATTACCAGCTGAGTTATCGGTTGTACTCACACTTGGAAAAAGCTATGATATGGGTAAACCATTGAGCGAAACCAGTTTCATACTGCCATGAACAAAGTTGCTGAAATTTTCAGAGAGTATGGAATTAAAATTGATGACAGCAAAACCGAGAAACTTGATTCTTACATTGACTTGCTCATCAGTGCCCCTATTAATCTTACATCTTTAAGAGACAAGGAATATGCGATACACAAACATATTGTGGATATCGTTTTTCCTGTAAAAATGCTGACCGGAAAATTACTGGACGTAGGCACTGGCGGTGGAATCCCCGGATTAATCCTCGCTATTCTCTTTCCGATCAACGCAACTTT
This sequence comes from Pseudothermotoga lettingae TMO, assembly GCF_000017865.1. Lineage (GTDB taxonomy): Bacteria > Thermotogota > Thermotogae > Thermotogales > DSM-5069 > Pseudothermotoga_B > Pseudothermotoga_B elfii. The sequence continues at coordinate 245,899 of NC_009828.1, read as the reverse complement.
GGTAGAATCTGTCAGGAAGAAAGTCATGTGGCTTGAAAAAATTTTGAATATGCTCAATATCGGCAATGTAAATCTGCTTTGCTCAAGAGCAGAAAAATTACCTGCGGATAAAAAAGAATCTTTTGACATCGTAACAGCACGAGCCGTTTCGGAGCTCAGAATTTTATTAGAGCTGTGCGCTCCTTTTTGTAAAGTGGGTGGACGTCTGTTTTTTTACAAAGGGCCAAACTGGAAGCAAGAGTACGATGCGGCGCATAATGCTATGAAGACACTGAATGTCGAAACGATCGAAATTGTAAGTTATACTCTCAAAACGGGAGAAAAAAGGGTTTTACTTCAATTTCAAAAAGTGGGCAGAACGCCTGATAATTATCCAAGAGAGACAAAAAAAATACTCAAAAATCCTTTGTGAGGCGATACAATGCTTGTTTTAAAAACATGGAATTTATCGGGAGAACTGAATATGGCTCTGGATGCAATACTTGCAGAAATCCCTGAAGAACCCATCTTGAGAATTTACACCTGGTCAGAACCAACACTTTCACTTGGAAGACATCAAAAAAGAATCAATCTGAACATTGACTATATGAAAAAAAACCAGATAAACTGCGTGTTAAGACCAACTGGTGGCAGGGCTGTATTGCACTGGGATGAACTAACTTATGCTGTTATTCTTCCTGCAAACCATATTTATGCCAAATCAGGAGTACTCGAAACCTATCTTAAGATTAGCCAATGTATATCAAAAGCCCTTAAATCGATTGGTTATAACGCAGAAATTCAGCCAGCAAGAAAAATCAAAAATAACAGCCAGGCATGTTTTGATGCTCCCTCATCTTATGAACTATGCATTAACGGGAAAAAAGTAGTTGGAAGTGCGCAAATGAGGACAAATAAAAGTATCCTTCAACATGGATCAATTGTTCTTAAAAAGCATGTAGTTGAATATGCAAGGTGTCTGAATCTTGATGAAGAACAACTGGAAGGAAAAATGGCTGGGCTTTTCGACTTTCATGGAATATCCATTTTCGAATTATCTGAAGCGTTACAGATAGAATTTGAAAAAATTTTTGGATACTGCAGGCCATTCCCGTTGAACAGTGAATTATTCGAAAAGGCCTTCGAGAGAAAGGGTGACTATGTTTGGAAGGTAAGCTGACAATTGTTGGTACTCCAATTGGAAACATGATGGACATAACTATAAGGGCATTGCGGGCACTCAGAGAATGCGATGTGGTAATCGCAGAAGATACAAGAAGAACAAAAAAACTTTTGAAGTTTTTCAACATTGATGGAAAGCAATTAATCTCTTATGGCCTTCATAACCAGTTGAAGAGTGTACCTTTTATTCTCAATCTTCTGAAAGAAGGGAAAAAACTTTGTCTTGTCACAGATTCCGGTATGCCATGCGTGGCAGATCCAGGAGGTTTTCTTGTTGATGCCTGCTGGAGAAGTGGTATAGAACTGGATGTTACACCAGGACCGAGTGCATTGACAAGTGCACTGGCACTGTGTGGTTTTGATTCATCCAGAGTTTTTTTCACAGGCTTTCTGCCACGTGGCAAGAAGAGGAGAAAACTTTTTCGAGACATCAAAGGCAAGAAGATGCTCTTCGTATTCTTTGAATCTGCTACAAGAATAAGTGAAACCCTCAGTGATGCTATGGATATTTTCGGAAATTGCGATATCTTCATTGGAAGGGAAATGACAAAGGTTTTTCAACAGTTGTTTCGAGGAAAGATCAGTGATGCTGTAGAATCTTTCAAACAGACGAAAGGAGAATTAACGGTGGTTTTGTATCTGAAAAAGGGGGGAGAAAATTGAAAAAGGAAATCGAAAAAGTTCTCAGGGACATTTGTTTTATGGTAAAGGTCGAAGGGCGATTGGTTTTGAAAAATTATCCAATTACTGCTGCTCAGTTTGATTTGCTTCAAAGGCTCTATTTCAGAGGACCTATGAAGATGACTGAACTGAGTACTATGCTGGGCATAGCCAAAAGCACTCTCAGCGGTATAGTTCGAAGGCTTGAGAATGTGGGGTATCTTTCAAGAACCCGCGGAAAAGATAAACGTGTTTTCATGATCTCAGCAACAGCCGAAGGAAAAAAAGTTGTTGAAAGCGTGATAGAAAAAAGAGTTGAATTTGTTGGAAAAGTCTTGCAAGAGCTTGGTAAAGAAGATTCTAACCAGCTTTTGCAATTATTACAAAAATTCAAAGAGGCGATAGAAAAGTGCAGAAGTTCATAGCAATTTGCTATCTTTTACTGGCCGTATTATCATGCGCATTTACTGTGAATGTGGTTACTAACCCTGGAAATGTTGAAATAAGACAGGGGAATATTATAATTGCAGAGACAGATAGATCAGGTATGGCATCATTTGAAATATCACTGCCAGCAACAATTACTTTTTCAAAACCAGGTTATCTTTCAAAACAGATTTTTATAAGTGACCAGCCCGGCACATATCACATAATACTCACACCTGTCACCGTATTAAAAATAGATTCAAAACCAATTGGAGCTGATATATTTCTGAATGGTAAATTTATAGGAACAACCCCGAAGGAAACAGAAATTATACCCGGAAGGTATATCTTGCAAATAGAGAAAGATGGTTTCTGCAGGCTCACAGAGAAAATCGAGATAGACTCACTGGAAAAAAAAGAATTGTTCTATGAATTAAAAAAGATTCCTGATGTCAAAATACTTTCAAAACCACCATCTCACGTGTGGATAGATGGTAAATTTGCAGGGAAAACCCCTGTTGAATTGAATATCGAAAAAGGGAAGCACCTGTTAGTTCTGAAAGCTGAGAATTTCTTCGACCTTCAAGCAGAAATTTTCGTAGAAAACGAACAAGAGCAAACTTTTAATTTTTCGTTGACCCCATCTGCCCGGTTGAGAATAACAGCTGTACCACAACACGCTTTGGTAAAAATCAACGAAGATCAGAAAAACCAGCCAGCAGAATTCTATACGGATTTATCTCAAAAATTAATCACTGTCAGCGCAGATGGGTACAAAACTCAACAGATCGTCTTTCAACCCGATCAGGGAGAAAATAATCTTCACGTAATACTCGAGCCAGATATCAAAGAACTCACCATAGATGCCCCTGCAGATGCCGTTATTTTTGTCGATGGCAAATCAGTTTCGAGGGGTTCTGTAAAGCTCAAACTCTCAGGGGATATCCACTGGGTTGAAGCACAACTCGGAGAGAAAAAGTGGGCCGGGATTGTCGATCTCACTAAAAACCAATCGCTTAAAATAAATTTCGACTACGCAACTCTCATTTTACTGGGTAAATACAGCATTGCTGTCGAAGGGGTTACTTACATTCCTCCAGCGATAACTTATTTGCCTGCTGGATTTCACACAATTGAAATTAATTCAGATCCGCCAAAGCAGCAAACAAAGGAATTTAAATCTGGTTCACTGGACATAATCAGCCTGGATAGCAGGGCTTATCTGAATATTTTTAGTGAGCTGGTAGTTCCTTGTTATATTGATTCAAAGTTCATTGGCCTCAGTCCTGTGTTATTCTATCCATTAGAACCCGGTGTATATTCAATTAAAACTGGAGAGAAAGAAGAAAAAATAGAAGTGCCTGCTGGACAGTTGCTCGGCTTTCGATGAACGGAGGTGTCTAATATGCGAAAATTACTCTTTTTTGCTCCATTAATTGTGGCTATTGCAATATTCGGTGCAGAGGTGAAGATCAAAGATGTTTCACCAGTTCTCGATATTTATGAACCCGTTTCTTTCATGATCGAGAACAAAATAATGGATCTGGATGAAAATGGAAATTTCAGGGGTGGCCTTCTTGTAACAAGATTTGATATTGCACAGTATCTTTACAATATTTTAAGCAAATTCCAGCTGAGAGATATTTCTGACAAGCTCGGAAATCTCGAAAAGAACCAGCAGAATCTTTCCACAAAAATTATGGGAATTGAGGCTGCATATAAAACCTATGAACAACGACTCAAAGATTTTGAGATGAGTGTAGCCAGCCTCCAAAGTCAAACAGATAAGTTATCTCAGCAAATATATGCGCAGTTGCATAAAGAAATTGAGGAAATTTTAAACCAGCATCAAAACCAGATTTCCCGCCTTGAACCGGTTCTTTCAAGGGTAGAAGCTCTTGAAAAACTCGCATCATCGCTGCAAAAAAGCATAGAAAGTACAGACAGTAATTTAAATCTTTTAAGTTCGAAGATTGCCGAACTTCAGGCAAATCAAACAGAGCTTTCAAGATCATTTTCAAGCAGTGAGAATCTTTTAAACTCTCTTCTTAAAAATGTAAATGAGAACTCCCAATCTATCCAAAAGCTTTCGGAGCAATTCAATGTTCAGATGAATGCTCAGGGAAAATTGTACGATCAAAAAATAACTGAACTTGCAGCAAGATTGGATGCCCTTTCAAAAGGCTTGCAAAACGATCTTTCAATTCAGAAGAAACAACTGACAGATTTTCAACAAAATTTGGAATTGTACAATAGTAGAGTGACACAATTACAGCAGGATATGAAGATTATCGAATCTTTAGCAAGCAAAGACGAACTTTCACACGTTCAAGATTCGATCACCAGTTTGAATCAAAAAATAGAAGAAATAGATGTAAATCTAACCCAATTAGAGCAGAAAATGGAAGATACACAGGTTGGCATGCTCCAAAAAAAGATAGGCGAACTTGAGACAAAACAAAAAAATCTTGAAAGCAGTGTTCTTACTGCTTATCTGATAGGAGCGGCAGGTGTAGCAATTGGCTTGATAGCCGTTCTGTTTCAATGGAGTGGTCAGTAAAATGACCAGTTTAAGAAAATTATTAACATTAGCAATTTGTGTGAGCTTTTGGGGTCTCAGCTTTGCTAAAACAGTGCACATTTTCTCGGAATTTGTCAAACCAGAAAAAGAACAAGCCTACTACGAAGGGAATGTCAAAGTTGAAATAGAAGAAGATAATCTCAATCTGTATTGCGATTCGATGAAAGTATCAAAGTATCAGAATGAATGGAGGATAGTTGAAGCCAACAATGCAGAAGTGTTTTTCGACGATGGTACCGCCACCTCTACCAGATTGAGGTACGATATTAAGCTCAAAACTGGCACAATGTCTGGAGATGTAGAAGCAGAAATATTTGATAAAGAAAGTACAGATACAATTTTGATAAACTGTGATTCTATGGAAATAGATCTTGAAAACGACATTTTTCAGGGAAACTCCACAAATCAGGTTCAGATATACAAAGGTAAAATAGAAGCGAGCGCTAAAAGTTTTTTCTATGACAGAAAAAGCGGAAAAATAAAACTTGAAGGAGATGTCACTTTGATAGATCACGACAAAAACATGAAAATGTGGGCAACCAGTGTTGAAATAACCACAATTGATGATAAAATGACTGCAACAAATGCAAGAGTAGAACTGATTGTGGAGGAGTGATGAACTATGATAGACATCAGATTAATTCGTGAGAAACCGGATTTTGTGAAAAAAGCACTTGAGAAGCGAAATTACGAGAAAAAAATGGTTGATGATCTACTCTCTCTTGATGCACAATTTAGAGAACTCACAAATCAGATTAACCAGCTCCGCGCACAAAGAAATTCCATCTCAAAGATGGTTGCCCAGGCAAAGTCATCCGGGAAAACAGAGGAGATAGAAAATCTAACTGAAGAAGGAAAAAAGATAGGTAGGCAAATAGACTCTATAGAAGATCAATTAAAAGAAATAAAAGTTCAGATGGAAAAATTGATGCTTCTTGTCCCCAATATCCCAGACGATTCAGTACCCGAGGGAAAAGATGAAACTTCAAACAGAGAAATTCGAAAGTGGGGAGATCCGAAAAAATTTGATTATAATCCTCAGGCTCACTGGGACCTCGGTCCGTCTCTGGGCCTTATGGATTTCGATCGCGCGGCAAAACTAAGTGGTTCCAGATTTACTGTTATGTATGGGATGTTTGCAAAACTTGAAAGGGCTCTGACAAATTTTATGCTGGACATGCATACAAAAGAGCACGGCTATACAGAAGTCTGGCTCCCCCACATAGTAAAACGAGAAACCATGACCATTACAGGGCAATTACCAAAATTCGAAGAAGAGGCTTACAGAATAGAGGCAGATGATCTATTTTTAATACCAACTGCCGAAGTTCCTCTCGTGGCACTCAGGTCTAATGAAATTCTTGAAGAAAAAGATCTTCCATTGCTTTATACGGCTTATACACCGTGCTATAGAAGAGAAGCGGGAAGTTATGGAAAAGATGTACGTGGAATGATCCGTCAACATCAATTTGACAAAGTTGAGCTGGTCTGGATAACCACACCGGAAAGATCGTTCGAAGATCTCGAAACGCTTGTTTCCCACGCAGAAGAAGTTCTCAGAAGGCTTGAATTGCCTTACAGAGTTATTCAATTGTGCAGCGGGGATCTTGGATTTGGTGCGGCCAAAACTTATGATCTTGAAGTCTGGTTACCATCGTATAATTCGTACAAAGAGATATCTTCCTGCAGCAACGATACAGATTTTCAGGCTCGAAGAGGCAACATAAGATACCGGAGAAAAGACGGAAAAATTTCTTTTGTCCACACATTAAATGGTTCTGGCGTTGCAGTGGGCAGAACCTTAGTAGCAATAATAGAAAATTATCAAAGGGCCGACGGCAGGATAGATGTACCAAAAGCACTGCAACCGTACCTTGGCTGTGAGGTGCTGGGATAATTGCCACACATTTTTTACGGCAAACAAACTGGAGATTTCGTAATTCTTGATGAGCACGAGTCACGCCACCTCAGAGTCATCAGGGTAAGCGTGGGGCAAAAATTGTTCGTAACAGATGGAAAAGGCAATCTTTACAACTGCGAACTTATTGAGCTTGGCAAACTCGAATCAAAAGCCGTCGTAAGAAATGTCGAACAAACCGAGATAAATAAACTTTCAAAGATCACACTTTGCATTGCAAGCCAGAACTGGGAAAGACTTCGTTTTCTGTTAGAAAAAGCTGTCGAACTTGGCGTTGATGAACTGATAATTTATAAAACAAAAAGGAGCAAGCTTTACATTGACAAAGAGGAAAAAATACGCCTTATCATTAGAGATGCTGCCAAACAGAGCGTAAGATACCTCTTCCCAGAGTTGAGAATTTTTAGAGACATGAGCTTTCTACAAAATGAATCTATGAAAACAGTAGTACTTCACCAATCCGGTCGTGCTGCAAAAATAGACGATTTCAAAGGCTCTCTAAGAATTGTTGTAGGACCTGAAGGCGATTTTGAATCAGAAGAAATCAATCAGCTCAGTCAGGTGGGCACCTTTTTGAACTTGGGGAAAAAAATACTGAGATTTGAAACGGCGGCAATTCTGGCAGCCGGATTGTCAAGTTTTCTAAACGGAAAGATATAAAGAAAGGAGGCTGTCAAATGAAAAAAGGCGAAAAATTCTTATCTTTTGTCAAATTTGAAAAAGAAATCGAAAGCGCTTATCGCGAAAAGTTGTCCGCCACAAAAAGACCTGAAGAGACAGCTGATGTTTTTATTGAATTCGCGATTAATTTTCTGAGCAAAATCAAACCAGAAATCACAAGGAATCACATTGACCAGATTTATTTTGACCCAGATTCTGAAAATGGTTATAAACTTTCTCCAAATCTTGAAAAAATACTTGGCAATGAAATTCTAAACAATAGCGACCTGCCAGCGATTTTAAAAAGGTTGGCCCTGAGCGCTGTACATAGAAGAAAGGCCCTGGTGTCTAATAATGAGAGAACGAATATGTTCAGAATGCAGGAAAAACCTGATCAACATTAAAGCAAAAAAGGGCGGAGAATCCCGCCCTTTTTATTCCCACTCAATTGTTGCAGGCGGTTTGGAACTTATGTCATAAACAACCCTTCCGATTCCTTTCACCCTGTTCAAAATTCTTCTTGAAGCTAAATCGAGAATCTCGTGGGGTAATCTGGACCAATCTGCTGTCATGCCTTCAACACTGTCAACTGATCTCAAAGCAAGTACATAATCATAGGCCCTCTTGTCACCACGCACTCCCACAGACCTTACAGGTAAAAGAACCGAGAAAGCCTGCCAGGTTTTTTCGTACCAGCCTGTTTCTTTTAGTACCTGAATAAAGACATCATCCGCTTCTTTCAAAATCTCCAATTTTTCTTCAGTTATCTCTCCAACTATTCTCACACCAAGTCCAGGACCAGGAAAAGGTTGACGATGTATTATTGATCTTGGGATGCCGAGCATTTCACCAACAATTCTTACTTCGTCTTTAAAAAGATTTTTCAGTGGCTCAACTATTTCAAGATCCATGCGCTGCGGTAACCCTCCAACATTGTGATGACTCTTTATAGCAGCTGTCTTTTTTCCAGATTTTGCGCTCTCTATAACATCTGAATAAATTGTCCCCTGTATTAAGTGCGTTGCTCCGTATCTTTTTGCCTCTTTCTCGAAAACCCTTATAAATTGTTCTCCAATTATTTTTCGCTTTTTCTCAGGATCTACAATACCTCTCAATTTTTCTAAAAACACTTTTCTCGCATCTATTTTTAAAAGATTCAAACCAAGTACTTGTCTGAAAATTCTCGGTACTTCCTCTTCTTCATTTTTTCTCAGCAAACCGTGATCAACAAAAACATTAAGCAGATTTTCGCCAATTGCCCTGTGTACAAGAACGCAGGCCACAGAAGAATCTACCCCACCAGATAGAGCTGCTACGACTTTTTTTCCCGATAAATGTTCTCTTAGCTCGTTGATTTTCTGCTTGATAAAATCTTCCAGACTCCAATTTGGAACAAGCTTACAAACCCTGGAAAGAAAATTTTCAATTATCTCTCTACCATAAGATGTATGGCGAACTTCAGGGTGAAATTGCAAGAGCCAGAATTTTTTTTCATCTGTCGCGGCTGCTATTATTCCATCTTTCGATTTGGCTATAGTTTTGAAAGTCTTCGGCAATTTCTTAACATGATCGCCATGGCTCATCCAGACTGTGAGATGTTTCTCTATTCCTGAGAAGATATCGTCATCTTTTATTATTTCCAACTCTGTTCTTCCATACTCTGCTGTTTTTCCCTGCTCAACTGCACCTCCAAGGGCGTGTACGACAAGTTGCATACCATAGCAAATTCCAAGAACTTTGCCATTGTACCTTTCAAACCATTCTGGCAAACCCGGTGAATTTTCTTCATAAACACTTTCTGGGCCACCTGAAAAAATAACAGCACCAACTTCATCGGTATCAAGAGGCTCATCGTATTGAACAACCTGACTATAATAGCCAAGTTCTCTTATCACTCTTGCTATGAGCTGCGTGTATTGAGAACCATAATCAACGATTACTACTTTCATTTTCTCACTTCTTTCAAATTCAAAATTTGTCTTGCTTCTTGGCAACTTGCGATATCTCTCCCTATCTCTCTGGCTATCTTCACTACTTTTTTTACAAGCTCAGCATTAGATTTTGCCAACTCTCCTTTTTTTACATATATATTGTCCTCAAGCCCAACTCTGACGTGTCCCCCCATCGCTATTGCCATAGCTGCCATGGGAAACTCATGTCTACCTATACCGGCAACAGACCATGTCGCACCAGCTGGTAGATTATCAACCATAGCTATGAGATTTCTCCCATTTGCGGCTATTCCTCCTGGAACTCCCATGACAAAATCAAAATGTAAGTGCCCATGTACCAGCCCTTTTTTGACCAGATTCAAAGCATTCGTGATATGCCCCATATCAAAACATTCAAATTCCGGCATTATATTTCTTTTTTTCATCTCCTCGGCAAATCTCTCAATCATTGGGATGCTGTTCATAAAAACATCGTTCCCAAAATTCACAGTTCCAGTAGTTAATGTAGCCATATCTGGATCTGACTCAAGTGATTGCAGTCGCTCTTCAGCAGTCATCCATACAGCTCCACCAGTTGAAACTTGAACAATCATACCACGGCATTTCTCTCTTATCATCGTTACAACTTTTTTGAATATCTCCGCATTTTGGGTGGGGTTCCCGTTTTCATCTCTAACGTGCAGGTGAACTATCGATGCTCCTTCGAGGAATGCCTCGTAACTTTGCTGGACTATTTCTTCAGGTGTAACCGGTATGTAGGGGGTATGTTGCTTCGTAACTTCTGCCCCACAAACTGCAACAGTTATAATCAGTTTATCCATCTTTTTTCACCACCCTCTGTCTTTCTTTTGGCACAACACAGGTTCCACTTGCCTTTGCAACCAGTATCGGTGGATTTAGAACATCACATGCTGATTCGTGTCCCGGTATCCTTGAGTTGGTTATTATCTTATAAACCTCGAATCTCATCTTTCTTGAAGTGTTTCCTGCGCTTACTATCTCACCGTGTACTTCCAGAAAATCGCCAGCGTAAACAGGATTCAAAAATTCCACCGAATCATACGCTCTGAAAAGCCCTTCGTCACCATCGAATCTTATCAAAAGTTCAGTAGCAACATCACCTATGAGCTGAAGAATTCTCGCGCCATCAACAAGCCCACCTGCATAGTGAGCATCATGTTCACTCATCCTCACCTTCAGAAATGTTTTCATAAACCAGCCTCCTTCTGGAGAAATTGAACAGCCATAAACCGACCAGTACCATCGCCCCACCAAATATCGTATACAAATTAGGCAATCTTTTCAAAAAAATTGATTCTGCAATGCTGGTGAGCACTGGAATAAAATAAATAGTATTTGTTGTGTACCGTGAGCCAACTTTTTTGATGCCTTTGTTCCATAAAACATACGCTATGCCAGAACACACTACACCAAGATACATTAGAGAAACAAAAGAAGCGGGATTGAAACTCACCCAGCTATTCTTCTCAACCAGAGAAAAAGGAATGAGTGTAACAACTCCCCAGAATGTTATCGCAGCAACACCTTCTAATGAATCTGAATTCGGCATTTTTTCGACATGATAGGTATAAAGCACCCACACAGAAGCTGCGCCAAAAAGCATGATATCCCCTACAGGATTGATCTTCAGAGCAAATTTTCCATTCAGGATTACTACGGCAACTCCTGAAAAAGCTATGAATGAAGCTATGTACTCCATCATGGTTGCTTTTTTCTTCTGAATAATATGGGAAAACAATATATGCAGAATTGGGGCGCTTGAGACTATTAGAGAAGCATTCGTTGGAAAAGTGTGGACAAGCCCTGCATTTTCAAAATAAAAATACATTGTTATACCCCAGAATCCCGCAAAAAAACCATGCAAATTAAGAATTTTCGGAAATTTTCTGTTGACAAAAATTAAGAAAACCAGTGCTATCAAAAACCTTATCAAGGCAGCGGTAGCTGGCGGAATATAAGAAACCACTACCTTTGTGGCTACAAAAGACATTCCCCAGAAAAAAACAACCAACCAGATAAATATTTTGTACAAATTCACACCTCCGCTCAACTTCAATTTTTGCATAAAAATTTACTTATTGAAGTTATAATATTTATGAAAAGTTTTGTCTGCCGAACCGTAAAATATAAAGACTCGGGGGGATTCAATGGACAGAAAACCTCAAAAAAGGATTGTCCAAATCGAAAATGTTGAAGAACTTCTCAGTTTGCTGGAAAAAGATTACGGTCAAAATTGGCATGAAAAGGTATCTTTTCGAATAAGCAAGGCTGATCCAGCCAACATGGAAGTAATAATTGAACCTGTTCACGAATCACACAGAGAATCTATTCTGAAAGAACTCTCAAATGTAGTAGAGATTATAGAGCCGGCATTATCAGATTTAAGTGATCTGGAAGAAAAGTATCCAGATCCACATATTCAGGTTGAAATATCTGAGGATAAAATGATAGCAAGTATCTTCATAGTACCGGGTTTGAAGAGAGTTTTGCCAACATTCGATGAACTCAAGGAAGCATTGAAGAAATCCGGGGTTATTTACGGCATAAATGAAGATGCATTGCGAAAAATCATTGATGAAAGCAAAGTGTTTGCTCACATTCCGGTTGCATCTGGCAAAAAACCCATTTACGGAAGTGATGCCAGTATTGAGTTTCTGTTTCCCGAATCTGGAATGATCTTTGAAAAAATTGGAGAAAAAGATTCTGTTGATATGGCTGCACTTTACAAAATTTTCACATGTCATGAAGGTGATGTACTGGCAGTAAAGGTTCCCCTCAGGGAAAGCTATGACGGAATAGCAGTAACTGGTGAAATAATTAAGGTGGAAAAAGCAAAAGATTTGAATTTACAAAACTTTGTTGGCGAAAACACGAAACTATCTGAAGATGGGACAAAGATTATAGCAACGTGTGATGGACAACCTTATGTACAGAATTCGAAGGTATGTGTGAGGAATGTACTGTTGATCGACAAAGATTTGGGATACGACACAGGAAACATAGATTTCAACGCTACAGTGATAATTCGCGGCAATGCAGAGGGACCTTTTAAGATTAAGGCGGATGGAGATATTTCAATAATGGGAGTGCTTGGAGAAATTCAGGTTACCTGCGGAGGTTCACTCAAAGTTCAAGGAGGCATATTTGGAAGAGGTAAGGGAATTATAAAAGTTAGTAAAGACTTAACAGCAAAGTTTATAAACGAATCGCAGATTTTTTGCGAAGGTAATATATTTGTTGAATATTATATAATGAACTCTGTAATAATTTGTCGTGGTGACATTACCGTAAAAGGAAGAGGCGTTATAGCTGGCGGGGCAGTGAAAACTTCCGGGAATGTGGAAGCAGCAGAGCTTGGCAGTGAAAGTGGAGTTCGAACTGAGATTGCCGCAGGGATTGATTATGAAAACGAAAAAGAAATAGCGCAACTTGAAAGAAATTTACTCGAAGCAATGCGATCTATTATGCTTTTGTCTGAAATTGAAAGCTCAGCCAGGGCGAAAACAACAGAAACAAAAGAAATTCCAAAAAAAGAAGAGTTGATGAAAATCCTTCAAAAAACTGCCGAGAAAAAGAAGCGGATTGAATTGGAAGTAAGAAAAATCCATGAAACACTGAAAATTTTAAAGCACAATTTGCAGGTCAAGTATTCAGATACATCCAGAATCAGAGTTAGAAAAATCTGTTATCCCAATGTCAGAATTGCTATCGCCGGCAGAAAAAAATTGATATCCGACAAAATAGGTCCCTGTGATTTCTTCTTGAATAAAAATACAGGCGAGATAAGCTTTCTTTGACTCGTTCGTAACAAAAGTTACTGTCCTTATTTCTAAATTTCAGTAAGCTGTTAAGTGAAAAAACTGTCAAGGAGGTGTCAAACATGGATATGTTTTGCTACATGTGCTCTCAGGCTCTGAACAATGAGGGATGTGTTAGGGCAGGTGTATGCGGAAAATCTCCTCTTGTAACAAGACTCCAAGACAATCTTGTATACATTCTTGATGGTATATCTGCGTACTACTACCACGCAAGAGAACTTGGCTATAAAGATGAAGAGATTGCTTCGTTTTTATCGAAAGGACTGTATTCTACTCTTACAAATGTGAATTTTGACCCCGAAAGTTATGTTCAACTTGCTCTTGAAGCAGGTATGATGAATTTAAGAGTCATGAAATTGCTAAAGAAAGCTCATATTGAAACATATGGTGAACCAGTACCAGCAGAGGTTGAAACTGGTACAAAGAAAGGACATGCAATAATTGTTACAGGACACAATTTGAAAGCTCTTGAAGAACTGTTGAAGCAGGTAGAAGGAACAAATGTTTATGTTTATACACACTCAGAAATGCTACCAGCCCATGGATACCCAGTTTTGAGGAAATACCGGAACCTTGCTGGAAATCTTGGTGCAGCATGGTACGACCAAAAAATGCTGTTTGATGAAATCCCCGCAGCCATACTTGGTACCTCAAATTGTGTCCTATTGCCAAAAGAGAGCTACAGAAATCGAATGTTTACAACATCCATAGCAAGATTACCGGGAGTGACCCACATAGATGGATATGATTATTCACCAGTTATAGAAAAAGCCCTGTCTCTGCCGGAACTTGAAGAAAAACCTTCTACATATAAACTGACTACAGGATATTCTACAGGTGTCGTTGCCAGTATCGCTGACAAAATAAAAGCCTTAGTTGAGTCTGGTAAGATAAGACACTTTTTTGTGATAGGAGGCTGTGACACCCCAACACAAAAAGGAAATTATTACAGGGAATTTGCCAAAAAACTGCCTGAAGACACTGTAATAATAACACTTGCATGTGGAAAATATAGAATAAATGATATTAATTTTGGGACCATAGATGGTGTTCCAAGGCTTCTGGACGTTGGTCAATGCAATGATACGATCGTTGCTATAGAAATAGCAGAAGCGCTCTCAAAGCTTTTTGACAAACCCATTAATGACTTACCGCTTACTCTTGTGTTAACATGGATGGAGCAGAAAGCAGTTGCCATACTTTGGACATTACTTGCCCTGGGCATAAAAGGAATCTATATAGGCCCAGTGCTCCCAGCATGGGTAAATCAGGATATACTAAATGTGCTTCAATCCAATTATGATCTGAGACTAATAAGCGACCCCGAAAATGATATTAAAGCAATATTGAAGGCATAATTTATTTTAATTTTATTTAAGGCGGCCTCAAGGTCGCCTTTTTATTGCTTGACAAAATTGATTATATTCATTATAATGATTATAGTTAATAGGAGGTATACGGAGATGATTCAAAAGATAGATCCATATTCAACAGAACCCTTATACTATCAGCTTAAAGAAATTCTTAGAAAAAACATATTATCTGAAACCTGGAAATCTGGTGAAAAGATTCCAACAGAAAAGCAACTTTCTAAAATGTTTGGTGTCAGCACTGCTGTTGTGAGACAGGCTGTTTCTTTACTTGTGGAAGAAGGGTTTCTCATAAAAAGGCAGGGTAAAGGCACATTTGTAGTAGATGCCAGGATACGTCAGGGACCAAGAAAACTCACCAGCTTTACAGAAGAAATGATATCCATGGGATTCAATCCAACCTCTGTTATTTTAGAAAAAGGTATAAGAGAAGCAGATGAGAAAATCTCTGAAGCCTTGAAACTTGAAACGGGTTCAAAAGTTATTATGGTCAGACGTTTAAGACTTGCTAATGGTGATCCATTCGGGATACAAACATTTTACACGCCTGAGTACATCGCCCCGGATTTTCTGGAGAATGATTTAACACAATCTTTATACAAATTGCTCGAACTCAAGTACGGAATCAAAATTTCCTCTGCTCAGGAAAAATATTATGCAACCATACTTGATAAATACGAGTGCAAACTACTCAAAGCGAAGTGGCCATTTGCCGGTTTCATAGTCGAAAGAGTTGCATACGACACAAATAATACTCCCATTGAATATACAGAATCAATAATAAGAAGTGATAGATATTCGGTACAGGTACAGTTGAGGAAGTGAAAACTGTGTACAGCTTTGCCTGCGATATCGGAGGTACAAATTTACGAATAGCTATCGTTGATTCAGACGGCAAAATATATCTCAAAAGAAAATTTTCCACACCAAAAAAGCAGGATAAACTGTTCGAAAACATTTCACAGGAATTTGAAAAAATGAACGAAAAATTTGAAATATCACATTGTATTTTTTCAATAGCTGGAGCTGTTTTCGAAGACGGGAGTGTTTTAATACCAAACGTGTTCCCACAGAGGATTAAACTTAAAGAGACAATACGTTCTTTTATTCCAAATGTACAGATTTACATAATAGATGACCGTACCGCAGGCCTAATTGGAGAAATATGCAGTGGATGTGCCAGAGGATTCAAAGAAGTGGCATATCTGATAATTGGTACAGGAGTTGGTCTTGGTATTTTCTCACAGGGGCAGATCATTTTTGGGAATCAGGGAATAGCAGGATCAGCAGGATGGATTCATATAAAAGATCCTTTGACAGAAGAATACAGAGATATTGAGTCATTAATATCAGGACCAGCTATAGCAAAGATGTTTTCCAGAATATGTGGAAAAGAGATAGAATCCAGTGAATCTGTCTTAAGATTGTATCTACAGAAAAACACGTGTGCAACTGAGGTAGTTAAAAATGTCTCATTCGCAATGGGATATCTTCTTTCAACAATTACAAATATTCTAAACCCGGAGATAATAGTTCTCTCAGGAAGTGTTGGTTTGAACTGGAAAGTTTTTGAAGAAGAAGCTGTTAAAACATTGAAAAAATTCACCAGCCCATTCATTACTCCTCCCATTATAAAAGTTTCCTCCTTAGGCGAAGATGCGCAACTCGTAGGTTGCTCAAAATATACCTCTTTGAGAAAGGAGTGATAGAATTTGTCGGCATTCGAGGCTTATATTGAAAAAGTGACGGACATTCTTAAAAGAATAAAAAAAGAACAGAATACCAACATTTTAAAAGCCGCGAATATTATGGCAGAATGCATTGAAAAAAATGGTATGGTACATCTGTTTGGAAGTGGGCACTCAATTCTACCCGTTCTGGACGCATTTCCAAGATATGGAAGTTTTATAGGTTTTAATCCACTGATAGATCCCAGATTAATGTGGTTTAGCCCTACTGGTCCAGCAAGTGCTCCTGGTTTATTACTTGTTGAAAGAAAGGAAGGATATGTGGAAAACGGTTTTTTAAGATACCAACCAATTGCCAAAGACGATGTACTAATTATTTACTCTCACGGAGGAATCAATGCAGCTCCTGTTGAAGCAGCGTTGTACGGAAAAAAAGTTGGGGCAAAAGTAATTGCAATTGTTTCTGTAAGTAATCAAGTTGCTGCTATAGCTTCTCACAGTTCTGGAAAAAAACTTTCTGATATAGCGGATCTCATCATTGATAACTGCACTCCGCCAGAAGATGCACTTATAGAACTTTCAGGAAAAAAAGAGCGTATTGCTGCTTCTTCAACTGTAGCAGTCGTTGCTATCACAATGAGCCTTATAGCAGAAACTGGAGCTATTCTTCATGATCACGGAAAAGATTTGAAGATATTTGTATCTCCAAATGTTGAGGGATTCGATGTTGATTATAACGTGAAAATTTTCGATTTTCATCAAAAAACAATAAACAGGCACTACTGGAAAATTCAAGAGAGGTGAGGAATTTGAAAGATTTCTTCCCAGTATCTGTCTGGTACGGGCCAAACAAATCCAGGGCTCCCATGACTGCAAAAGTTAAAGGATTATCAGAGATAAAATCAGAGATTTCTCGAATCAAAAAGATCGGATTTAATACTATCAGATTCTGGTATGATTGGGCTACTGCTGAACCGGAGCCTGATGTATGGGATTTTTCATCAATAGAAGAATTACTTAACATAACTGATGAGCTGAAAATCAAGGCTATACTTCAAATTTACACAGACTCAGCACCAAACTGGGTGGAAAGAGATTATCCAGATTCACTCTTTATTGACAGATCCGGTCTGACTATACATTCTCAATCTGCTCCTGGATACTGTTCAGACCATCCGCAGGTAAGAAAACATATTACAAGCTTTCTGCAGAATCTTGCAAAAGTAGTATCAAGGCACGATTCATTTTTAGCATGGGACATATGGTCTGAACCACATATTGTTCAATGGTCATGGATAGACTACATCAAAGATCCTTGGTTTTGTTACTGCGAATATTCAAAAAATAGATTTATCGAATGGCTCAAAACTAAGTATGAAACTGTTCAAAAACTGAACGAAATCTGGTATAGAAAACATGGAAGCTGGGAAGAAATCACCATACCTCGATATGTCTCTTTATCAAGTTTTAGGGATCTTCTTGATTGGATTCAATTCAACATCGAAAAGATATCCGAAGATCTCTTCTGGAAAACCTCAGCGATAAAAAAATAGATCCATCACATCCTGTATCAAGTCATGCAGCGATCTCAAGTGTTTATGGAATACCTGGTATCGGATATGGTTCATCAGACGACTGGAAACTATCTGAAAAAGTAGATATATGGGGAACTTCTTTCTATCCGAAGCACACAGGCGCATGGATGCCGTTAAAACCGCACCACATGGGTGTTGCACTTGATGCAAGCAGATCTTCCTGCGAAAGTAAAAATAAACCTTTTTGGATAGGAGAGCTCCAATCTGGTCACGGTGTTACAGGATTGAGATTCAGCGTTCCAGTTGATGAATTCGATGTTGAAAGATGGTCATGGCTCGCTATCTCCCATGATGCTAAGGGTTTAAATTACTATGCCTGGCTTCCTATGAGCTGTGGCTATGAAGTATCGGGATTCGGCCTGGCAAATTATGATGGTTCAATCAACAACAAGGTAATCAGGGCTGGAAAAGTCTCCGAAATAATTTCTAAGAACATGAATTTATTCTTAAAAGCAAAAGCTTTGCAAGCTAAGGTAGGGATACTTTATAACATTGAAACCCACAAAACTCTCGCTTGTTTAAGGGCTGAAAGTGCGGAGATCATACGTGAAGACATTTTTGGCATGTACAAGGCCATGATGCAAATGGGTGTTAATGTGGATTTTCTGCATATATCGGACTTATTGAGAGAAGATCTTAAGCAGTACCATCTCATTATGATTCCATTTTCCATCGTTATAGATCAGAAAAGTGCTGATGCGATAGAGAAATATGTGAGGAGCGGGGGAGTAGTTTTGGCAGATGGACGTCTTGGATGGATGAAAGAAGACGGAACTTTGCAAGAAAAAATCCCAGGATCCGGTCTGGAAAAAGTTTTTGGTTGTGAGGAACTCTATACAAGGGAAATCCAAGAACAGGCTATCGATTATGAAGATTGCAAACTTTCTGCTTATCGATACTTAACTGTGTACAGAAAAACAACAGGCATTCCAAAAGCATTTTTTAATGGCCAGCCTGTTATTGTAGAAAACAAATATCATTCAGGACTGGCAATAATGGTTGGTATGCTCATTGGTCTTGCCTATGAAAAAACAGAAAATAGGAACAATCTGGAATTCTTAAAACAAATTGCACAGAGAGCAGGCATTAACCCTGATTACTCAACTTCAATTACTTCTGGTCAAGAAGATTATCTTGAAGTGAGAATATCGCGTTCTGAGGAAAAAACAATAGTATTTCTATTTAATCATGGGGACGAAGCAATTGAATTTGATCTTCTGATTCCTTCAAATAATCTACCTGCTCTGGTAAACAATGTGAAATGTATCAACGCTGATCAAAAATTCGAATATCAAGCATGCAGCAAAGCGTTATCAATCAAAAATATCTTCATACAGGGTAATCACACTGTTGTTTTGTTGATCGAGTGAAAAACCTTAGATAGGAGGGGTGAGGAATGAAAAAGTCTTTGTTAATTGTTTTGATTTCGATTTTTGTGATAATCACAAGCGGTTTTGCAAAAACAAAAATCATTCTTGCAGTTCACTGGTCTGATTACCAAGTTGAAGGGATCAAAGATGAAAATGGAAACATCATGGTAAAAGGATTAAGACAGTATGTGGAAGAATATCAGAAATTGAATCCTGATACCGAAATTGAGATTCAATCAGTACCATTCGATGAGTATCTGAAACGCATTCTTATAAGCCATACTTCTGGGGTAATCTCTGATGTCTACATTTTGTATTCTCTCTGGGGTGTTCAGTTATCAGATTCCATGATACTGGATCAAGTTCCAAAAGATATCGTTGAAAAAGTAAAATCAGACTTTGTGAGACCTGCAATCGATGGAGCTACGATTGATGGCAAAATATGGGGTGTTCCTATCGAAGTCGATAATTATGCACTTGTCTTTAACAAAAAATTGTTGAAAGAAGCTGGATTCACCAATCCCCCTGAAACCTGGGATGAATTAGTGGAAATGGCTCCAAAGCTCACGAAGAGAAACCCAGACGGTACGATTTCGCAATATGGATTTGCATTCCTTTCTGGTTGGGATTCAGCAGTGGTTCATCCTTATTTAGCATTGCTTTACAGTAACAACGGTAAATTGTTTGAAGATGATTTCAGCAGGTGCCTGCTTGATTCAAAGGAGGCAATAGAAACCCTCGAAGCAGAATTAAAACTCTTTAAAAATGGCGGAACAGACCCGGCGGCGAGTGTATGGAACTTTCCAGCGGGTAAAGTAGCCATGATGATTATGGCAACCTGGTACGAAACATCTCTAAAACTTGGATTTAAAGATCAGTATGAAGAAATTGTTGGAGTCGCCCCTATTCCATACTTGAAAAAACCAGCAACAGCTGGTTACACATGGTTCATAGCAGTTGATAACGCTTCAAAAAACAAAAAACAGGCATGGGATTTTGTTCGATGGCTAACCTTGGATAAATCTGGTGGATACACCAGAATGGGTGAACTTATGGCTAAGAATATAGGATCTATACCCCCCAACAAGGCAGATATTAATTTCTTTCAATCAGAATTGAATGATCTATATACTTCTATTTTTGTTAAAGAACTCGAGCACACTCATCAAGAACCCAATGTCGCTCAGGGCCAAGAAATCAAAACTATATTAATGAGGGAAATAATTGAAGCATGGAATGGTAGAAAAACAGCAGAAAAAGCTTTGAAAGATGCAAAACTCGAGATCGACAAGATTCTCTCTGAATTTTATTGATGAGAGGGGTAATCGGTTTTGAAAGGACGAAAAATTGCTAAACAGCATTCTGGGGTGGGGTATTTTTTCCTCGCCCCAATAATGATTTTCTATTCAATGTTTTTCGTATATCCAGTCCTTTTTTCGCTTTTAGCTTCAACAAGAAGATGGAATATGCTGGTTCCGCTTTCTAATGCAAGAAAGATAGGATTTTCTCATTATTCGTACTTACTGAATGATGAGATGTTTGTTTCTGTTTTTAGAAACACTCTTATTTATGCACTACTTACAGTTTCAGCCACAATAATCATAGCTCTGATATTAGCTGTACTGATCAATGGTGCCAGGTTTTCTGTACTCTGGAGATTTATTTATTTTACGCCAGTTGTGACACCTCAGGTTGCCATAGGCACTATATGGGGCTATCTTTACAGACCAAACAACGGACTGTTGAACTCTATACTGGGTCTTTTTGGGATGAAACCTGTTTACTGGCTTACTGACCCGGATATTGCTCTTTTCTCAATAATCATCGCAGCCATATGGTCGGGTATAGGTGGTTCAATGTTGATCATCACGGCTGGCCTCAGAAACATTCCAAAAGATTATTACGATGCAGCCAAAATTGACGGCGCTGGTCCTTTCAAACAGTTTTTCCACATAACAGTTCCTCTGCTTTCTCCCACTTTGCTTTTTCTCACTGCAACAGGATTTATAGGGGCATGGCAAGTATTTGATCTTCCATTTACTATGGGGAGAAACGCACCAGCAAAAAGTGTTATGACTGTTTCCTGGTATGTTTACGAAACAGCTTTTCAATCATTGAGAATGGGCAGGGCGTCAGCCGGAGCATTCTTATTATTCTGTGTTATTTTCTCTTTTACACTGGTTATTCTGTGGATCTTCAAACGTGGAGGAATCAAAGGATATGAGTAAAAAAAAGAAGATAACCTGCATTTTGTTGGAAATCGTAAGATATGCCATAATAATATTTGGGGCTTTCTGGATGATCTTACCATTTTTTTGGATGTTTTCCGCTTCACTAATGACACCTCAGGAACTCTTGTCTGATGTCCCCAAATGGCTTCCCGAAAAACCTCAATGGGGTAACTATGTCGAAGTGCTCAGGAGAATACCTTTATTTAATTACTACAAAAATAGCTTCCTTGTGTCGGGGTCAGTAACTCTCATAACTATTATCACAAGTTCACTATCAGGGTATGCTTTTTCAAAGCTGAAGTTCGCTGGCAGAAAGATTCTGTTTGGTTTTGTGCTCTCAACCATGATGTTTCCCGTCTTCATATTTTTGATACCTGTTTATTATCTCATGAGATTGTTTGGATGGCTGGATAATTACTTATCATTAATAATACCTTTTGCTGTTAGCGGTTATGGTATTTTTCTCATGAGGCAATTTATAATGACCATTCCCGATGAATTACTTGACTCGTCCAGGCTCGATGGTGCATCTGAGTTCAGAATTTACATTTCTATCATCCTGCCACTTTTGAAACCAGCTATCGCAACCCTGGCAATACTCACTTTTATAGGTCAGTGGAATTCCTTTTTGTGGCCACTTATAGTAACTTCAACAGCTCAAAAACTTATGACTTTACCCGTTGGTATCTCAAGATTGTCACTTGCTTTTTCAACAACTGAAACACAGCACTTAATTTTAACTGCCCTCGTTTATCAAGTAGTTCCTATGGTGATAATTTTCCTGTACCTCCAGCGTTATTATGTAAGAGGTTTTGTTTTAAGTGGATTTGCAAATGTTTAGTCATGCAAGAAAAAGTATATAATGTTTCTGGGTGATGCTAGTGAAATTGAAAGAACTTTTCAGGCAGAGGGTTGAGCTTCTCAGAAATTTCATTAAAGAAAATGATTTTGATGGTCTTATTTTAAGCAGATGCGATAATTTTTCCTGGTTTACTTTTGGAGCACGAAACCACATAACTTTGAACAGTGAAACAGGTGATGCTCATGTGCTTTTGACTGAAGAAAATATTTATATACTTACTAATAACATAGAAAAAGAAAGACTCCGAAAAGAAGAATTTCACGATGATCTGCTGCCGGAAGTTGAGTTTGCCGAATATATCTGGTCCAAAGATATGACAGATGTTTTGAAACCATTCGTATCTGGAAAAAAGTTTGCCTCGGATACAGGACGATTTGAAACAATCTGTGTGAAAGACATGCTGGATCAATATCGGTATGTGCTTACTGAATTTGAGCTGAACACCTACAGAACTCTTGGAAAACTTTGCGATGAATCGGTTAACCATGTTATGGCAAAAATTAACCCCGAGATGAGAGAAATTGAAGTCCAGGGAATGGTGGCCAGTGCCCTTATCGAAAAAGGAATAGAGCCTATTTTTGTCATGGTCAGTGGAGAAGAGAGCGCAAAATTGTACAGGCACAATTTATCCAGAAATGTTAAACTTGGCGACAAAGTTTTCGTGAGTATCTGCGCTCGGAAACGAGGCCTGGTGATTTCGTTAACAAGATCCGTCCTGTTTAAAAAAGATACAAACGTGATCGAACAACACAAGCAAAATTGTTACGTGGACGCTGTTGCTATAACAAATTCAAAACCTGGAGTTAAATTAAATCAGGTCTTGGATAAAATCAGGAAAGCTTATGCTGAAATTGGAAGACCATATGAATGGATGTTGCATCATCAAGGAGGAATAACCGGTTACAATGCCCGAGAAATAATAGCCAAGGAATGGACAGATTATACACTTTGTTTTGGAAATGCAGTTGCATGGAATCCAACAATCACCGGAACCAAATCTGAAGATACAGTTTTAATAACAGAAAAAGGCTTAGAGATAATAAGTTATCCGCAAACAAGCAATTGGCCCTTTATCGAATTTGAAATAGATGGGCAGATCATAAGAAGGCCTGATATTCTGTTAGCGAATGTGTAATTCATTTTGGTTCTTTTTTCCTGTTCAACAAATCTTTCACTTCCTGCGGGCTGAGAGGCACTATCTTTGTACCACATTTTTCGCATGTTAATTTATCATCACTTAATTCTGTTGCAGAATAATAAATTTGCCCGCAGTTCGGACACCTGTAATAGAAGGCATACACCCCCAATCGAATATATCACAATTTTTCTAAGATAGATAACTTATATCCAATTAAAATCGGAATTACAAGCATTGTAATAAAGATCATAATCTTTAAAACAGGAAGGATCTTATTCGAAAGTTCCTTTTACAAGGATTTGTTCTTTTGACATCAACAATTTTCCCATACAAAGAACGCTATCTAAGTTCAGATCACTGTTGAACAACAATATATCTGCATCTTTTCCTGGAGCTATTACACCTTTTGATGAAAGTTTAAGGATTTTTGCGGGATTTTGTGTAATAGCTTTGAGAATTTTTTCAAAAGGAACACCATTTTTCACGGCAGATTTGAATTGCTCCATAACAGATGAAACTTTCCCGATCCCAAGCCCAATGAATTGCCCTTTTTCATTAAATTTTGGTAAGCTGCCCTGCCCATCTGAACTCATTGTAACCTGATTCTCAAAACCGTTCTCTATATAAATTTTAACGGCTTTCCACGCTTGAAGATCTTCTTCAAGCAGATCCCCCACACTTGTTGTGAAATCAACGAACCCACCAATTTTGGCATAATTTAATCCTTCTTCAAAGAGCTTTTTGTTTCTGTTTATATGCGTTGGTAAGAATTGCGTAACTGGTATCTCTGTGGTTTCAACAACTTCATACAATATATCAAGCATCGATTTGCCATCACCAACATGTATGTTCACAATGCCTGCTTTGTTTGAAAGAATTCCTCCCACTCGCGCATCTGCGACAATTCTCTTCAATTCATCTACAGATGGCTGACTCGACCTGTGATCGGATACTGCTATCTCACCAGCACCTATAACTTTATCTATCAATATAAAATCTTCTATAAGATTTCCTGTGAAAGTGATCAGCGGAACTCTATAGGAACCAGAATATATATAAGTATTGATACCTTCTTCTTCCAAGCTTTTCGCTTTTGCATATAGATCTTTCAAATTTCTTGTTACACCATCTGTACCGAGACAACCAACGACAGTGGTTATACCTGCTTTTACAAGATCCGAAAACACAATCCCTGGTGTTCTGGTCTTAAATCCTCCTTCGCCTCCACCACCAGCAATGTGCACATGTGAATCTATAAAGCCTGGAACTGCTATCAAACCAGAACCGTCTATCTTTTCAACTGGCAAAGAATCTACATTTATGAAATCTTCAATCACCACAATCTTGCTGCCAGCGATGAGTATATCTTTTTTACCGAGAAAATTTGGTGAGAATACTTCCACATTTTTAACGAGCTTTATCATAAATCACACCGTTATGTTCATTTGAGATTTGCTGAACAACTCACCGGCTATCCTTACCAATTTCACATCCAGGCCATTTTTCTGGTAAAACATAAAACTCAACAACTGAACCATTTGATCTTTGTCAAGAATTTGAGTCTGGGTCTGTGAATGTTTCTGTGGTACATACGCAGATTCATAAGATACGCCCGTTGAATCAACAGGTCCTATACGCATAAATTTTCACCTCATTTATATTATCGACAAAAATCAACAATTTTTCAACTTTTAAGTGCTTTTTCAAAAGCAAACCGGGTTTTATAATGAATAAAGGACCTTTTAAAATTCTTCAGATGTCACTTAAAAGTCAAGGAGAGAATCCATTATGAAAGTGTTTTTGAGATATCTCAAACCTTACTGGCTTTCAACTGTGTTAGCACCTCTTTTCATGGTTATAGAAGTAATATGTGATCTTGCACAACCAACCCTTCTGGCCCGTATTGTCGATGAAGGCATAGCTCGGGGAAATTTACAACTTGTCTGGAAAACAGGAATTTTCATGCTTCTTGTTGCTTTAATTGGTGCCGTTGGTGGTATCGGTTGCACTATCTTTGCCAGCCATGCCAGTCAAAATTTTGGCGCCGATCTCAGACGAAATCTTTTCAAAAAAGTTCTGAGCTTTTCCATCACTAATGTGAATAAATTCCATACTTCCTCGCTGATCACGCGGCTCACAAATGATGTTACACAACTTCAAAATCTGGTCATGATGCTATTGAGAATAGTTGTCAGGGGACCTCTTCTCTTCATTGGTGGTATTTTGATGGCAATTTCTATAAATGCACATCTTTCTTCGATATTTATTTTTTTGATTCCTCCGATAATTTTTCTTTTCTTATGGCTCACGAAAAAGGGTGACCTGCTGTTTCGAAAAATCCAGGACAGCGTAGATAGAGTGAACGCCGTGGTAAGGGAAAATCTTCTGGGCGTCAGAGTAGTTAGAGCTTTTAGAAGGGAAGAATATGAAAAGGAAAATTTTCACAAAAACAATGAATTGCTGAAAAATTCTATGATTAAAGCTTTCTCTCTTATAGTTTTTGCTCTTCCTGTTTTCATCTTCATAGTAAATGCAGGAACAATTGGAGTTCTCTGGTTTGGAGGAGTTCTGGTTAAGAAAAACCAGATGGAAGTTGGCAACATCATAGCTTATACAAACTATCTGATGCAGATCATGTTTTCTCTCATGATGATAGGAAATATTCTCAATTTTGTTGTGAGAGCAGGCGCTTCTGCCAAAAGAGTGTTAGGAGTACTGGATGAACAACCGGCAATTCATGAACTTCAAAATGCCTTATATGTTCCTGAAATAAAAGGAAGAGTAGATTTCGAAGACGTTGAATTCAGATACTCTGGAGACACCAGCCCCGTTCTCAAAAACGTGAACTTTTCTGTAAAATCGGGAGAAGTTATAGCAATCTTGGGAGAGACAGGATCTGGTAAAACCACACTCATGAACCTTATACCGAGGTTGATTGATGTCACCTCTGGCGATGTTAAGATTGATGATTCCGACGTGAGAGTATTAAAATTGCAGAATCTCAGAAAATACATAGCCGCAGTTCCTCAGGAAACGAATCTGTTCTCAGGAACTGTGAAAGAAAATTTAAAATGGGGAAAGGAAGACGCAACAGACGAAGAAGTAATCAAAGCAGCTAAAATAGCTCAGATACATGATTTTATCATCAATTTGCCGCAGGGGTACGATTCATATGTTGAAAGAGGTGGAAGGAATTTCTCCGGAGGTCAAAAGCAGAGGCTTTCCATAGCCCGCGCGCTGGTGAGAAAGCCGAAAATACTAATACTGGACGATTGCACAAGCTCTGTTGATCCCATAACTGAGAGAAAAATCCTGGAAGGATTGAGAGAATATACAAAAGGGTGTACAACATTCATCATAACTCAGAAAATTTCGACGGCACTGCTTGCAGATAGAATACTAACCCTTCAGGAAGGAAAAATGGTTGGTTTTGGTACTCACGAGGATTTACTTAGAAATTGCAGAGCGTATCGAGAAATATATGAATCTCAACTTGGAAATGGAATGATTAACGATGCCTGAAATAGTGAGAAGACCACCACATGAAATACCGGTGAATAAGCCTGATTTAAAAAACCCGAGAGGTACTTTAAAGCGATTTCTAAATTATTTGAAACCTCATACAATCCTATTAATAGTGGTATTTCTTTTTGTAGTTTTATCCTCATTGATGAATGTCGTAACTCCTTATCTTATAGGAAAAATTATTGACGAGGTATTTATTCCAATGGCTTTCGAAAAACTTTTCAGGTACTTGCTAATTCTGGGCAGCTTTTATGCCATTATTTCTTTATCTTTCTGGATTCAGGGTAAGATCATGCTTAAGCTTTCGCAGGAAATTGTCTTCGATTTGAGAAAAGAGTTGTTTGAAAAACTCCAAAGAATTCCAATAGGTTTCTTCGATAAGACATCTCATGGAGATGTCATCAGCAGAATTGTAAATGATACAGACAATATAAACAACGTGCTTGCAAACAGCATCACTCAAACTTTTTCAGGAATCATCACACTTGCCGGAGCTGCATTTATGATGCTTAAGGTTAATATACTGCTTTCTCTGGTCACTTTTTCTGTGATTCCCCTGACCCTTCTGGCAACCCGGATTATATCTCAGAGAACACGAAGGTATTTTTATGAGAATCAGCGTGTGCTTGGAGAGCTCAATGGCATAATAGAAGAGGATATATCAGGTCTTTCTGTGATAAAAATATTCACGCGCGAGGAAAAAGAGTTAGAGAAATTCAATAAATCAAACGAAAATTTGAGAGAAATAGGGGTAAAAGCACAGATTTTTTCAGGAATACTTGGCCCTATTATGAACATGATAAACAACCTGGGATTCGCGATGGTCAGTGGCTTTGGTGGATGGTTTGCCCTGAAAGGTATAGTTACAGTTGGGACAATTGCCACGTTTATAGGCTATTCACGCCAATTTACCAGACCATTGAATGAACTCTCAAATCAGTTCAATATGATACAAATGGCTCTTGCAAGTGCGGAAAGAATATTCGAAATCATGGATGTTGAGGAAGAAAACGATGATGAAAAGTCTGTAATTATTAGCGAAGCAAAGGGTGAAATAGAGTTTAGAAACGTATGGTTTTCTTACGATAAAGAAGTTCCTATCCTCAAAAACGTCAGTTTTCACATAAAACCAGGACAAAAAGTAGCGCTGGTTGGTCCAACTGGCTCCGGAAAAACCACTATAGTAAATCTGCTGATGAGATTCTACGATGTAGACGCGGGCCAGATACTCATAGATGGTGTAGATATCAGGAAAATAAAAAGAGTGTCTCTCAGGTCTATCATTGGTATAGTATTGCAGGACACTATACTTTTTTCCAAAACTGTCAAAGAAAACATAGGATACGGAAACCCAGATTCAACCGATAATGAAATAGAAAAAGCTGCAAAATTGACACATGCTGATCACTTTATAAAACATCTTCCACACGGGTACAACACTATTCTCACAGATAACGGAGAAGATTTAAGTCAGGGCCAGAGACAGCTCCTTTCCATCACCAGGGTCTTTCTGGCGAATCCAAAGATACTCATATTGGACGAAGCCACAAGCAATATAGATACAAAAACAGAAAAAAGTATACAGACTGCTATGTGGAAACTCATGGAAGGAAGAACAAGTATCATTATAGCCCACAGGCTAAACACTGTTAAAAATGCAGATCTAATAATTGTCATGAAAGGCGGTGAAATTGTGGAAATAGGCAAACATGAAGAACTCTTACAAAGCAAAGGATTTTACCACGAACTTTTCACAAATCAGTACGGAATTCTTCTGGAGGAAAATGAATCCTAAAAACCTGGTGAACTACCCCCACCTATAGAGGTGCTGGTTTCGTGGTCAAGGCAACTTCCTTCATTGTATTTCCTCAGCTCCTTCCTTATAATGCTGACTATGCCACAGGGGAAGGAATTGCCAGGCGACATTCATCATCCACTTATGAAAGTGGGCAACTTCTGTCATAAATTAGGTGAAACAAATACATAAAATTGTGATAAACTTAAAATGTGATTGAAAGCTGTGGGGGGTTTAATGAGACTGGAAATTGTCTTCAAGACAGCTAACAGTTTCATACCTATCAATTATCAATATATGTTGTGCTCTTTTGTATATAAGAGACTTAAATATACAGATGAGAATTTTGCTTCTTTTCTCCATGAAGAAGGATTCAATGGCTTCAGAATGTTCACTTTTTCGCAACTCTTCTTTGAAAACTCTCATGTTAAAAATGGCTCCATAATAATCTCTGAAGGAAAAGGAAAATGGTACATTTCATCACTCAGTGAAGATTTCATCAGAAACTTTTTTTCTTCAATTATCGAAAACCCTTTTATCGAACTCGAAGGAGTATTATTCAATATTTTACAAGTCAGAGTGCTTGACGAACCAAAAATAACAGACCAGATGAAATTCATCCTGATTTCCCCTCTGGTTGTCAGCATACCTGTGGAAAATCAAGGGAAACTTTCTCACAAATACCTGACGCCGGAAGATGATTTCTTCCAGAACGCCATTAATGCCAACTTGATTAAAAAGTACTCCGCTTTCTTTGGAAAAGAAATCAGCTCTAAAGTTTATATACAACCTGATTGGAATTACATTCAAAGAAAAGGTAGAATAACTAAATTAATACAGATTAAAAATACCTTTGTGCGTGGTACAGTTTTTCCATTTTTAATCACAGGTGATCCTGGTCTCATTAAAGTTGGTTACGAAGCTGGTTTTGGTGAAAAGAATAGCCTTGGTTTTGGTATGGTTAAAGTCTGCAGAAATGACAACAATTTAAATTTTTAACGAAGGAATGTTGAAAATGATTACCGGGACCGTATTACTCAGTTTTACCGTATGCGAAAGAGAAGCATGGCTCATAGCCCATCAAATAGAGCCTGAACAATCCAATCCTTTTATAGAGATTGGAAGATTGATACACACAGAAAGTTATAGAAAAAATCAAATCAGGGAAATAGCACTTCCTGGCATAAAGATTGATATGATCTACAGCCAGGGGCAGGTAACTGTTGTCGGTGAAATAAAAAAATCCTCCAAATTTTTGAAGGGAGCGCGGCTACAACTTTTGTATTATCTAAGCGAGCTCAAAAAGCGGGGGGTTCACGCTGCCGGAAAAATAATGATTCCGAAAGAAAAAAAGCAAATAGATATCAATTTAGACGATCAGGGGATAAAAGATCTGAACCAGGCTATAGAAAATGTAGAAAAATTGATTTCTCTCCCAAAGATACCACAAAAGATCAGAAATGCATTCTGCACAAAATGTGGCTACGAACAATTTTGTTGGTCCTGAGGTGATATTCGTGGCTGAACCAGTGTACATATTTTCAGATGGCACTCTCAAGCGTAAAGAAAATACCATCATGCTCGAAACTCAGTCAGGTAAAAAGCATATACCTGTCGAGAACGTATCAGAAATAAAAATTTTTGGAGAAGTGGACATTAACAAAAGATTACTCGAGTTTCTAACGCAGAAAAATATCATCGTTCATTTTTTTAACCGCTATGGTTATTATGTTGGAAGCTATTATCCAAGAGAATTCCTGAACAGTGGAATGATCATACTCCGACAAGCTGAATTTTATTTAAATTCAGTTAAAAGGCTGGAGCTGGCAAGATTGTTTGTAGAAGGAAGTTTAAAAAATATCATCAACACAATAAAGAAATACAACGAAAATGGCCGATTCTCAAATACTATAAATGCGATTGAGTCACATATTAAAAATTTAAAACAATGCATCTCTGTTGAACAATTAATGGCTTTAGAAGGGAATGCACGGGAGATTTACTATCATTGTTTTGACAATTTCGTCAAATCGGGTGATTTTCATTTTGAAGATCGTAGCAAAAGACCGCCTCAGAATGAATTAAACGCTCTTGTAAGTTTCGGCAACAGCCTTCTTTACACAACGACACTCTCAGAGATTTATAAAACCCATCTTGATCCCAGGATAGGTTTCCTTCACACAACAAACGACAGAAGATTCACTTTGAACCTTGATATTTCAGAAATCTTTAAACCTATTATCGTTGACAGATTGATTTTTACACTGATAAATAGAAAGCAGATCAAAAAATCTGATTTTCACGAAATAACAGGCGGAATATCACTAAAAGAAAATGCACGAAGAACATTTGTTCAATCCTTTGAAGAAAAGCTTAAAGATACCATTTACCATTCAGGTTTGAAAAGAAAAGTATCTTTTAGAACATTGATCAGAACGGAAGCATATAAAATTGAAAAACACATTCTGGAAGACGAACCTTACAGTCCTTATCTTGGGTGATTTACTGTGTATCTCATAGTCACATATGATGTGGGAGAAAAACGAGTGGCGAGAGTTCTGAAAGTCTGCAGGAAATATTTAAACTGGGTTCAAAACTCAGTTTTAGAAGGCGAGATAACAATCGCAAAGTTTGAAAAACTTAAATTGGAGCTTGAAAGAAGCATTGACAAATCAGAAGATTCCGTAAGAATCTATATCCTAAAAAATAAATCTTTTTTTGATCTAAAAACGCTCGGCAATGAAAAAGGAACAGTAGATATCATTTATTAGGGGGGGTATTTGTGCTCACAAAGATTATCAAGATAGGTAAACTTTATCAGCAGGAAGAGCTTTTTGAAAATTTTGCCAAGACTTTCAAGTCAAACTTGCTTGTAGCGCTTTACTTTGATCTTGGGCCACCTGTTCAGTACATTTCTTCACATATCATCGAGCCTCCTGAAAATTTGCAAAAACTTCTTTACTACGACCAAAAAGGCAATGTATCAGGAAAATCACCAACTGTCAGCATAACTTTTAAAAATGAAGATGGCTCTGAAAAAATCCGAAAAGGTGTTGAAAAAGCTATACTCAAACTCAAATCATTTTTCAAGCACCCGATGTTGAAAGATTTTGAAAATTGCATAAATGACGAATTTGAAAGTATCGTGCTTGATGTAGAAAAACTTCTGACTGATCAAAAAAACCTTAAAGGCGTTTATTTAACTGTCAAACTTCTCAGGCACGATAGTGAACTTTTTCCTTCTGAACATGGTGAATTTGTAAAAGCCTTTATCGACAACATTCTGAAAAAATCGGTCGAAGGTGGCGAAGAGGGTATATGCACATTTTGTGGAAGAAAGAAGATTGTTTCAGCAACGGTAAATGAAGTTTTCAAATTTGCCACATTTGACAAGCCCGGTTTCTGCCCAAGTTTGAAAAAAGATGATTCAATAAAAGTACTACCGATATGCGATGAGTGCAAATCTCAGCTTCAAAATGGTGCAAACAAGGTTATTCAGGAATTGTCATTCAACTTTCTGAAAAACCAAAACCCTCTCTGGGTGATTCCATCGATTATTGAAGAAAATAGCGAAGAGATCCTCAAGAATGTAATCCAGAGAATAGCAGATACATCTAAAAAATTGAAAGATTTTGCAAACTCCGAACGTGAAATAGAGCTCGTTTTATCCGAAGAAAAATCGACCGTGCATTATGACTTTCTTTTCATGGAATTAAACCAAAATCAACAGAGAATAGAACTTCATTTGACAGAAATCTCTCCAACAAGATTGAAAAAAATTGTTCAATCTATTGATGACTCAAAACGAAGAATTAAGATCGATGACCTTCCAGAACCTTCTCTTGGAATGTTGTGGAAACTTTACGAAAAACCATCGGGTAGTGATAAGTCGAGAAAAGATTATCTTGCACTTGTGAAAAGTATTTTTCAGGAAGAGCCATACAGCTATTCCAGGCTTTTGTGGTATTTCATGAGGAAAATAAGAAAATCTGCTATAACCGAAGGTGCATGGTGGAGAAAATTGACATACGTCAGCTTTGCCGCTATCCTGCATCTGAACCAAATAAATGTGTTGAATTTGCGAAGGGGGGAATACATCGTGAGCAGTAGTGAAATTGATCAGTTTTTCAACAGTTATCCGGAGTTTTTCAATCTACCATGGAAAAAGGCTGTGTTCTTGACAGGCGTTCTGGCAGGTAAAGTGTTATCTGTCCAGTATGCTAAAAGGCAAGCAACGCCATTTTTTAAAAAATTCAAAGGATTGAAGATGAATATGCAAGATGTCATGGGACTTCTGGCCGATATTAGAAACAAACTTCAGCAATATGATGCTTACGGGAAAAAAAGTGATGAGCTACTAAAAACAGCGGCGGAATATTATCTGCAATCTTCAAAATCTAATACAACTATTGATGAGCTAAATTTCATCTTTACACTTGGTCTGGCGTATGCAGGAAAAGAACCTTTCAAAAAATACGAGGAGGTTGAAGAATATGAACAGCAGATCTGAAATACTGTTTTTATATGATGTCAAATGGGCAAACCCAAATGGAGATCCACTCGACGAGAACAAGCCAAGGATAGACGAGGAAACGGAAAAGTGCATAGTAAGTGACGTCCGGCTAAAAAGAACAATCAGAGATGAATTGCAAGAAAATGGAGAAATCATATGGGTATCGGGTGAATCAGTTAATCCAGATAAAAGGCGCGGAGAACTTGGTATAAAGGATAAAACAGACGCACTGAAGTGCATCGATGTCAGGCTTTTTGGGGCAGTTATACCCATATCAAAACAGGCCGACACATCTTTCACAGGCCCTGTTCAATTCAGACCCGGCACATCATTACACGCAGTAAAAGTCGTTTTTCAGCAGGGTACAGCTGCTTTTACAAGCGGAGAGCAGGCCCAGCAGAGAAGTTTCAGAGAAGAATACCTGATTCCGTACGCCCTCATATGCTTTTATGGGATAGCGAATGAAAACGCCGCGAAAATAACAAAATTAACTGAAGAAGATATTAAAAAGCTTCTCAACGCAATGTGGAATGGAACTAAAAATCTTATAACCCGCTCAAAAATGGAACACAACCCAAGATTACTGCTAAGAGTTGTTTATAAAGAAGGTATCAATTATCACATAGGCGAACTTGATTCCTACATAAAGTTGTTGAGTGATATCGAAGAAAAGAGTATAAGAGATACTGCTCAAATCAAACTTGATATATCAGAATTACTCACAAAACTAAGTCAAAATAAAGAAAAAATAGACCACATTGAATACAAAGAAGATGGAAGGTTGAAACTGGTGAAAAA
The DNA here is from genome assembly GCF_000017865.1 of Pseudothermotoga lettingae TMO. Taxonomy (GTDB): domain Bacteria; phylum Thermotogota; class Thermotogae; order Thermotogales; family DSM-5069; genus Pseudothermotoga_B; species Pseudothermotoga_B elfii. The sequence continues at coordinate 211,817 of NC_009828.1, read as the reverse complement.
CGGCGAAGATATAATCTTGAAAAACGAGCTTGACAATCTTGGATTAAGGGCAGTGGCACTACAATGAAGGTAATTGTTTTCGATGTAAAGGGTAAATATGCGCTTTTCAGGAGAAATTACACAACAAGTAGTTCAACATCCTATAACTTTCCTCCAAGGACATCTATATGCGGTTTGCTTGGAGCTATCATGGGTATACAAAATGAGGCTACTCAATTCAGTAAACACTTGAGAATTTTCGATAATGCTCACATAGCCCTTAGAGTACTCGTTCCTATCAGAAAAACAACGATGGGTGTTAATTATGCTGAAACAAAATCAGGCAAAAATCAGAGAACACAGATTATACTTGAATTGATCAAAGAACCTGTTTATAGAATCTACGTTTCTGAATTTTCACAATTCGACCAATTGAGAAACCATCTCGAAAATAACACATGTGTTTTCACTCCATATCTTGGTCAGGCTCAATTTATAGCAAAAATCAGCCACGTTGGCGTTTTCGAGGCAAAATCAGTTTTTCCTCCAGTGGTGGTGCATTCGGTTCTAAAAATTACCGATGGAATTCGTATTCAGCCGCAAGAAAATTCTATTTTACTTAGAGAACAAATGGTCCTTAACATGGACGATGAAAGGCACCCTGTTGCTTTCGCATCATACTGGGTCGAAAAGAATGCCAGGCCTCTGGAGGTTATCAAGCATCCAAACATTTTCAGAATAGAGGAGCTTGATGAAAACATATGCTGGATGGATTAAAGTCACACCCGGAAAGATTGTTGCTGGACCATATTAATGGAGTTAAAAAAAGAGCTCTGGAAAAAGCAAATTCAATCAAATGGAACAATTTTGGTATAACTGAGAAAGATGCTATAAAACTAATCGAGATATGTGCTCTTTGCCACGACTTTGCCAAAGCATCTTCAGGATTCCAAAAATATATAACATCTTCGAAAAAAGGGGTGCATGTAAGTCATGCCCCCCTTTCTTCAATCATTACCTACCACATAGCAAAAAATACAGGATTTGAACCGAAGTATGCATCATTTGCATATTTCGTCGTAAGATGTCATCATGAATCAATGAAAGATTTTCAGGCTTTTGGAGAAAACCTCGAGGCTCTTGAAAAACAGATGAGTTCTATTCCAAAAGAGTTCATTGACTGGGTTGAATCAAAATTGAATACTCAGGTAACTCCAAAAATTAGTGAAATTTACGGTAAATTAGAAAAAGACGTAGCAAAGCTCAATTTTTTCCGACCTTTTTCACTGAAAGATTATCTTTTTGTACATACGCTGCTTTCCATCCTGGTTTCTTCAGATCATGAAGATGCTGCATTGCATGATACTCCCTTAATTTTAAAAACTCGATTGACGCTTGAAAACTTGAGAAAATACATGCACGCAATACCAGAAGATAATCCACTTTATTCTCTGAGAAAGGAATTTCACATTGATCTGGACAACTCGCTCAAATATTTAGATGATTCAAAAATATACTCAATCACAGCTCCTACTGGTCTTGGAAAAACTCTGGCTAACCTGAAAGTAGCTTTATCTTTATCAGATGAATCTCTAATTGTCTATGCTTTACCATTCATAAACATAATAGACCAGACTGTGGAAACTTTTCAGAAAATAATGCAAGATACAGAATTTGATGCAAGTACAATACTACCTTATCATCATCTGGCTAATCCAAAATACGAAGAAGACATATACGGCGAAAAAGCTATTCAGAAGGTTCTGATAGAAAGCTGGCATTCTCAGATAGTAGTCACAACCTTTGTAGGTTTATTCGAATCACTTCTAACAAGTAAAAGAGTGCCGTTTTTCTATAAACTTCTCAACGCGACGATAATACTTGACGAAGTTCAATCGATTCCTCACAAATACTGGAATCCTCTGGCTGATATTCTAAGTTGCCTCAGCGAATTTGGCACCAAAATAATATTCTCTACTGCTACCCAACCTATGATCATAACAAAAACCAGAGAGCTCATAAATAAAAATTACAATTCAAAACTCAACAGAACCAGAATTCATTATTGTGGAGAAATAGATTACCCATCTTTCATGAAACAAGTGGAAGAAGAAGCAAACAAGTGTTTGGAAAAAAATCAAAGGTTACTTGTTGTTGTGAACACAATAAGACAATCTAAAGAGCTTTTTAATCATCTGAGATCAACCATTGATATAAGCAAATTAGTTTATCTATCTTCAAACGTTATTCCCAAGCAAAGATTAGAAAGAGTCAGCGGACTTAAGAAATTGAAAAATCAAGGAATAATATGCATAAGTACTCAGGTAATAGAAGCCGGTGTGGATCTTTCTTTCAATAAAATTATAAGAGATGAAGGCCCGATAGACAGCGTTATTCAAGTAGCAGGAAGATGCAACAGGAACTTCGAAACTCCTATTTCATCCGCACACATTTATCGTGTCATTGACAAAGAAAGAAATAGAAGCTTTTCTTCATATGTGTACGATCATTTTCTACTTGATATGACAAGGGAATTGCTCTCATCAAAAAAAGAATTCGAGGAAAAAGAATTCCCAGAGATCGTCTCAAGATACTTCAATATGGTTAAAGAAAGGGGAAATACTGATCGTGAAAATCTAACAGAACAACTTCGGCTATTAAAATTTGAAGAAATATCCTCAAAATTCAAATTGATAGAAAAAAGATATGATACAGTCCCGGTGTTTATAGAATATGATGAATATGCGCAATTTTTGAGAAAAAAATTAAATGAGACCCTGAACAGCAAAATGGAAAAATTTGAAAAACTGGCACAGATTTCAGAATTAATAAGACAGATGTCTCTCTATACGATAGATGTACCGTTGAAAAGCGAAGATCTAAGAGGAGCTCTGTTGATAGAAAATGGTTTTTTGGTCGTTACAAAAGATAACCTCAATTATTGGTATGACGAATATACTGGTTTTCAAAGAAGCCAGGAACTGATGATTTTTTGATTAAACTTAACACTTATTAATTCATCATTTTGCAAAAGTGAAGAAACAAATACATGAAAAACCTGGCATAATAGACGAGAATTACTTAAGAGAAGTGATTGATAGATTTATAAATTAAATAATTCTAACCTTGTGAATTATTATATAGAATAGCAATTTGTGGATTGAATAATTTTTATTAAGATTGTATTCAATAACCTTGTGACATTTCACTTGAATTTCTAAGATTTGTTAACAAACACCCCCAAAATCGCCCTTTTTTCCAGAACCTCCAATAAGTAATTTTTCCCCGTACATTTTTTACTATGTGCCTTTATAAATTTTCCCGCTTTTAATGCTCGCCTTTATATATTCTTGCATGCCATATAGTATAATATTTATTGACAAATCTGTTTCTGGGGATTATTATTTGTTCAGTATCTTATGGGTTTCAATCGAACCTTAGAGGGATGGAAACCAGCAACAATTGGAGCACTCACGATCGCATTTGGAAGTTTCAATCGAACCTTAGAGGGATGGAAACCAAACACAAGATCAATATCAAGAGCAATATCAAGCGAGTTTCAATCGAACCTTAGAGGGATGGAAACAACGTCTATTGATGCTCTTGCTGATGAAATTTCTGAGTTTCAATCGAACCTTAGAGGGATGGAAACAGAGCTTGCTCAAAGTATCGGTATCGTTGCTCCAACGGCGTTTCAATCGAACCTTAGAGGGATGGAAACAAGATTGTGCAAGATCGCGATAGCCTGAGTAGAACGGTTTCAATCGAACCTTAGAGGGATGGAAACATCCTTTCGTATACACTTGCCAAAAGGCCAATGCCGGGTTTCAATCGAACCTTAGAGGGATGGAAACAGCTTCCTCGGAAGTTAATTCCGCCTGGTGATTGAAGTTTCAATCGAACCTTAGAGGGATGGAAACGCTGTAATTACTGCCATCCAGTTTTTCCCTCTTTTGGTTTCAATCGAACCTTAGAGGGATGGAAACAACCCATTAATGGTGTGAATTTCACAATCGAAGTCGTTTCAATCGAACCTTAGAGGGATGGAAACCAAGTTGGAGAAAGTCCATTGCTTGGGACGCGTCTAGTTTCAATCGAACCTTAGAGGGATGGAAACTTCCAAATATTAGCGATACTTCATTCAAATATCCAAGTTTCAATCGAACCTTAGAGGGATGGAAACCTGTTCTGGAGTCAAACTATCCAATAGCGAAAATCCGTTTCAATCGAACCTTAGAGGGATGGAAACAGTCTCCAAGATCTGGATTCAAAAATTCAAACGCTTGTTTCAATCGAACCTTAGAGGGATGGAAACCATCGATGATTTGAATGAATTGAAGGATATAGTGGAAGTTTCAATCGAACCTTAGAGGGATGGAAACAACGGTGTTCTGTTCAAATTCGAGGCCTCAACGACAGTTTCAATCGAACCTTAGAGGGATGGAAACAGAGCTACAGCAAAAATATGAGACACTTCAGCAGGCGGTTTCAATCGAACCTTAGAGGGATGGAAACACCAAAGTCCCAATAACTACCATATGCAAATGTAACAGTTTCAATCGAACCTTAGAGGGATGGAAACGGACGTGTTCGCGATCATCTCAATTGAATCAAGTTGGTTTCAATCGAACCTTAGAGGGATGGAAACCACACATATAATGGTGCAACACAAGCACTACGATTCCCGTTTCAATCGAACCTTAGAGGGATGGAAACAAGCATACTACAACGAATTCGCGACAGCTTACGGAGTTTCAATCGAACCTTAGAGGGATGGAAACTCGAGAATGTCTCCAAGCAGAACGAAGTAAGTCGCCGTTTCAATCGAACCTTAGAGGGATGGAAACAGTATTCGGAATATTTAGCTCGGATGATATTGTTAAGTTTCAATCGAACCTTAGAGGGATGGAAACAGCAAATTGTTGAGACATGTTTTGAAGAAGAAGCGGTTTCAATCGAACCTTAGAGGGATGGAAACCTCGGCTACTGTTATGTATAGATGTTTGTCAGCATCGTTTCAATCGAACCTTAGAGGGATGGAAACGTGCATCGATCTTTTTGTCATCGTATGGTTTTCTTCTGTTTCAATCGAACCTTAGAGGGATGGAAACAGAGATGAGCCCGCACGAAGCCTTTGAGCAGGCAATGTTTCAATCGAACCTTAGAGGGATGGAAACTTGCACCTCGTTTGGAACCAAATTTGTGCTTAACCTGTTTCAATCGAACCTTAGAGGGATGGAAACAACTTAGGAAAAAGCTTAGGAAGTTCTCGCAGATTATGTTTCAATCGAACCTTAGAGGGATGGAAACATGCTGGTGGGTATGATTCAGCACTTGGTTATACTGGTTTCAATCGAACCTTAGAGGGATGGAAACGGATATTTTTCAGCTAAATATTCTCTTTGTTCTTTCAGTTTCAATCGAACCTTAGAGGGATGGAAACCCCCAGAGCAGGCCAGGGAGATTCTTAAGAAGCACAAGTTTCAATCGAACCTTAGAGGGATGGAAACGGAGAAAACAATTTAATTCTCCCAGATTTTGCAGTTGTTTCAATCGAACCTTAGAGGGATGGAAACTTGTGGTTGTGTTGGGAATAGCAATGCTCATATCAGGTTTCAATCGAACCTTAGAGGGATGGAAACACAATACTCAATGAGATAAGCACACCAACATCTTATGAGTTTCAATCGAACCTTAGAGGGATGGAAACATCGCAGCAACGAAGGACACAAAGGCTTCTTGCGTGGTTTCAATCGAACCTTAGAGGGATGGAAACTGTATACCTTCCCGTCTAACCACACTATACCACCACAGTTTCAATCGAACCTTAGAGGGATGGAAACTATGAAAACCTCCTCAAAATTTATTGAGTTATCCGCCGTTTCAATCGAACCTTAGAGGGATGGAAACCTGTCTGGGTGATATAAACAAATTTTGATACCACTAGTTTCAATCGAACCTTAGAGGGATGGAAACAACAAGTCCAGACACAGACACAAACAAATACGGAAACGTTTCAATCGAACCTTAGAGGGATGGAAACATGAACACAATACCATCCCTCAACTTTTTCAAATCTTGTTTCAATCGAACCTTAGAGGGATGGAAACACAGCAGTTTGATATTGCTCTTGAAGCTTCTGAACTGGTTTCAATCGAACCTTAGAGGGATGGAAACAAAGTTTTCCAATCCGTCCCAGTGTATGCAAGGCGAGTTTCAATCGAACCTTAGAGGGATGGAAACTAACTCCAGGTATACCGAACGCAGATGAGATAGTCAAGGTTTCAATCGAACCTTAGAGGGATGGAAACTTAGCCACACTTCAACCATTTTTGCCCATCGAAACTCCCCATTTTCCCTGAATATTCCTCTTCGATGTTTATTATTTCTACACATTTAGTAAAAAAGCTTGACAAGATAATTTTGCCATGATAGAATTTTGGCTAAATATACCAAAAGGGGGTGAATTTATTGAGAAAAACCGTTTCCTGGTGCATTTTACTTCTTTTTACGTCCTTTTTCGCGGCAAATCTTGGTGGAACGTTGAGATTCCTCATCGGGGTTGACATCACAACTTTGCTTGGTCCAAATATTCCAGATTCAGTAAGTAACATAGTTGCCAGTCACATTTTTGAAGGGTTAATAGACGTAGATGAGAATCTCAAAATTATTCCATCTCTTGCCGAAAGATGGGAAATTCAAGAAAACGGGACCGCCTACGTGTTTTTCCTTAGAAAAGGTGTAAAATTCCACGATGGTGAAATTTTCAACGCTTATGCCGTCAAGAAACATTTTGATTACGTCCTTGGTTCTTCTCTGAGAAATGTTGGTATGTTCAAAGGTATCATTAAAGAAGTGCAGGTAGTTGACGATTACACCGTAAAAATCATCCTGTTCAGACCATATCCGCCGATATTGTATCGATTAGCTACATCTTCTGCCGCATGGATAATTTCTCCCAAAGCCATCGACGAATTTGGATCAGATCCAGCATTATTTGGTAAAAATCCAATTGGCACAGGACCTTTTATGTTTAAAAGCTGGAAAGCTGGGGAAAAAGTAGAACTCGTTAAGAATCCCAATTACTGGCGCGAAGGATTACCATATCTTGATAGTCTTGTTTTCTCTATCGTTTCTGAGGACATTTCGCGAGTTACGCAGGTTAGAGCAGGTGATGCTGATGTTATGTATAATCCACCTCCAGCTCTGGTTCCTGCACTCGAAAAAGATCCTAAACTTAATGTAATAACGATACCCACGGTAAGAGTAATTTACATAGGGTTGAACAGTTTAGTTCCACCTCTGAACGATGTTAGAGTCAGACAAGCATTAAATTACGCTGTGGATAAAGAAAAACTGTGCAGTATCATAATGAGAGGAATGGCGCGTCCATCAGATTCTCCTCTGTCGAGTATCACCTATGGTTATACTTCAACTGGCGGTTATCCATATAACCCTCAAAAAGCCAGACAACTTCTGAAAGAAGCAGGATACGAGAATCTAAAACTGGAATTAATCACACCCAAAGGAAGGTATTTGAACGACTACGAAACCGCCGTGGCTATACAGGGGATGTTGAGTGAAGTGGGGATAGACTTAGATGTAAAACCTATGGAATGGGGGACCTATGTAGCAAAGATACTTTCAAACAAGCCTGAAGATTGGGATTATCAAATGTTCCTGCTTGGCTGGGCACCAGGAACTGCCGAAGGTCACTGGGTACTGTTTCCACTCTTTCACTCTGTTAACCAAATGGGAAATCCTGAAGGTACAGCAAGGTATAATAATTTCTTCTACAGAAACCCGGAAGTTGATGATCTCATCGATAAAATAGGCAAAGAACTTAATGAAGAGAAATTAATGGAATATTATGCCGAAGCGCAAAAAATAATCCTTCAGGATGCACCGTGGTTATTTCTTTACGAAATGAAAATTGCGACAGTATCAAGAAAAGAAATCAGAGGTCTCAAAATTTATCCTACAGAACGTTTTAATATGACTTATGCGTGGATTGAAAAATAGTTTTCAAGGGGTGTGATGTTATCACACCCCATTTACCTGCGGGGTGTCTCAAATGATTAAATTTGTTAGTCGTAGATTGCTTTTACTTATACCGGTGATCATTGGAGTTTCATTGATATCATTTTCCATAATGCACATGATTCCTGGTGATCCTGCACGCATAATAGCTGGTGAAGGAGCAACGAAAGAAGATATAGAGGTAATACGTACAAAATATGGTTTGGATAAGCCATTGATCGAACAGTACATCAGATTTATGAGGGGAGTTTTGATAAATGACCTTAGGTCAATTAAGACTGAAAAACCTATCTTTGGAGAAATTTTGCCGCGATTTTCAAATACTGTTCAACTTGCAGCTGTGAGTATTGTTATTTCATCTTTAGCAGGTATCTTTCTTGGAATAATCTCTGCTGTAAAACGTAATACCTGGGTAGATAATTTTGCAATGATCTTCTCACTAACAGGTGTTTCAATGCCTATTTTCTGGCTCGGTATTCTCTTGATAATAATTTTTTCGGTCGTGCTTAAATGGCTTCCTTCTGGAGGAAAAGGAGGTATACAGCACATTATTTTGCCTGCTATAACTCTCGGCTTAGCAACATCTGCAGTAATAGCTCGAATGACACGTGCGAGTATGCTTGAAGTTCTCAATCAAGATTATGTGAGAACCGCCAGAGCTTTTGGGCTGCCTGAGAGAAAAATCGTATACAAATACACTCTCAAAAATGCTCTTGTACCGGTTATCACAGTCATAGGATTGCAATTTGGTTATCTTCTTGGCGGGGCTGTTCTTACAGAGAGTGTGTTCGGCTGGCCTGGACTTGGCAAATATATCGTGGATTCAATTTTCAGCAGAGATTATATTGCTGTTCAGGTCGGAATAATGATTATAGCAGTTTCTTTTGTTCTGGTTAACCTGATTGTTGACATTCTTTATGTATTTGTAGATCCAAGATTGAGGCGGGGGTAAGTATGCCAAAAAAAAGTTCATTAGTCATGTTCAAAAGAATAAGTAAAAACAAAGGAGCTCTTTTTGGAATGTTTATAGTAATATTGATGATAACTGTTTCGATAATTGCACCATTAATAGCTCCTTACGATCCTTATAAACAGGATTTACTTTCAAGTCTCCAGAGACCTTCTTTAAAGCATGTTTTCGGTACAGATATTTTTGGAAGAGATGTATTGAGTAGAGTTATTTACGGTGCAAGAACTTCTATTTCAATATCTTTTTTTGCAGTTTTGATTGCTATTTTCATAGGAACAACTGCTGGAACATTTGCAGGTTATTTTGGAGGAACGATTGATGAGGTATTGATGAGATTTCTGGATATATTGATGGCATTTCCGGATATACTGCTCGCAATAGCGATTGTTGCAGCATTAGGACCAGGAAAATCTAATCTTATTATGGCTATCGCTATTTATTCTTTTCCACAGTTTGCAAGAGTCATGAGGGCATCAGTTTTGAGCGTTAAAAATAGCGAATATGTTGAAGCAGCAAAAGCTATCGGCGAATCTAATATTTCAATAATGATAAGATACGTGGTTCCAAATGCAATAACACCAATAATAATTCAAGCAACACTCAGAATGGCAACAGCTGTGCTGACAATATCTGGATTAAGTTTTCTTGGATTGGGTGTTAAACCCCCTGAAGCCGAGTGGGGAACTGACCTTGCGATGGCAAGAGTCTACATAGAGATAGCCCCTCATCTTGGTATATTCCCTGGTCTGGCGCTTTTTCTGACAGTTATGGGTTTTAATCTTTTTGGTGATGGGCTCAATGACGCTCTTAACCCTCGTTTAAAGGACAGGTGAGTAGTAAAATGAATGAATTACTTAAGATAGAAAACCTTAAACTTTACTTCAACACTGAAGAAGGTGTTGTAAAGGCTATAGAAGATGTTAATTTAACTATCAATACAGGGGAAATTGTTGGAATAGTAGGTGAAACTGGGAGCGGAAAATCTGTTACAGCGATGAGTATATTGAAATTGATACCATCGCCTCCTGCCAGGTATCTTAACGGAGAAATCTGGTTCGATGGACAAAAAATTGACAATCTTTCAGAAGAAGCTATGAGCAATATAAGAGGCAAAAAAATAGCCATGATTTTTCAGGAGCCAATGACTTCATTGAATCCAACTTTCACAATTGGAGAACAAATTTGCGATGTAATAATGGCTCATATGCAAATTCGTAAAGAAGAGGCTTTCAAAAAGGCAATCGAAACCTTTAAACTGGTTAAAATGCAGGACCCTGAATCTTTAATGATCAAATACCCACACCAACTTTCTGGAGGAATGAGGCAAAGAGTAATGATCGCGATGGCACTGGTGTGTAATCCAAAACTGCTAATTGCAGATGAGGCAACTACTGCTTTGGATGTTACTATTCAAGCGCAAATTCTTGGGCTGCTCAAGAAGATGAACAAAGAGCTTGGATTAAGCATTTTAATCATCACACACAGCCTGGGTATTGTTGCACAAATTTGCGATAGAGTGGTAGTCATGTATTCAGGATATACAGTAGAGTCCGGCAATGTGTACGAAATATTCAACAGACCTTTACACCCCTACACCAGAGGGCTTTTAAATGCTATTCCATCTGTCGAAAACAAGCTGGAAACACTTAAAGCAATTGAAGGTACAGTTCCTGATTTAATAGATCCACCAGTGGGCTGTCGTTTTCATCCGCGATGTGGGAGAGTTATAAAAGGTCTGTGTGATGAACATGTACCAGAATTAACGGGTTTTGACCACAAAGTTGCTTGCTTCAATCCATATGATGGTGGTGATGAAAATTGGAGATCCTGAAAGTAGAAAAATTAGTCAAAACTTTTTCGGTGAAAAAAGGGTTTTTTGGTAAGTATTTTCAAATTAAACCCCTTGATGAAGTTTCTTTTTCTCTTAGAGAAGGCGAAACACTCGGGGTAGTTGGTGAATCAGGATGTGGTAAAACGACGCTCGGAAGAACTGTTATAAAGCTTCAAAAACCAGATGGTGGTAAAATTTTTTTTGATGGCAACGATGTAACAGATATACCCGAAAAAGATTTCCAGAAATACAGGAGAAATATTCAAATAGTCTTTCAAGATCCATTTTCGTCGCTTAACCCAAGAATGACTGTTTATGAAACACTTGCCCGTCCGATCAGAATTCATAAAACAGTTCCAAAAAGCGAGGAGAAAAAAACAATAGTTCGCACACTTGAAAGTGTGGGGTTAAAAAAAGAGCACATGAACAGGTTCCCACACGAATTTTCCGGTGGTCAAAGGCAGCGAATAGCAATTGCACGTGCGATAATCACCAGACCAAAATTTATTGTACTCGATGAACCCACGTCCGCACTCGATGTCTCTGTGCAGGCACAGATCATCAATCTTCTGAAAAAACTGAAAAAAGATTTAAAATTGACATATATGTTTATATCTCACGATCTTTCGGTTATTAAATTTTTAAGTGATAGAGTAGCTGTAATGTATCTTGGTCAAATAGTTGAAATGGGTAAGACTGATCTGGTAATCAATAACATGCTCCATCCATACACAGAATTACTTTTCAATTCGGTACCAATACCGGATCCTGCAAAAAAAATGAATTTCGAATTAGATGCGAGTGAGGTCCCCTCCTTGATTAATTCACCTGCTGGATGCCCTTTTTTTGATCGATGCCACCTGAGGTTAAAAGAGTGCAATCGTCTCAGACCGAAATTAGAAGAAGTAGAGAAAGATCACCTCGTTGCATGTTTTTTATACCATAAAACCGTCCACAGATAAGATAGCCTCCAAAAGTATTCGTATTTTGTATTTTTAACGCAAATTAATAGATAATCAAAGTCGTGTTGTACAATAATTACGAGGAGCGTGAATATCGTGAAACTTGGAGATAGGATTCCAAAAGAAATTTTTAACGAACTCAAGCCGAGTAAGGAACCTGATTTTCCATATCTCGAGGACTTAGGCAGCAAAGTAAATGAAAATGTCCAGGTCATAGCTAAGGTAACAAGCAGAAAACTTCAAGAGGCCCGGGATCAGAAAAAGTTTCTCCTCATGACTTTATCAGATAAAACAGGTAGTATCAGGGCAATAGACTGGTATAATGCGGATGAGAATTTCTTGAAAATAAACGATGGAGATGTAGTGGTTGCCAGGGGAAGGATAGTCTATTTTGAAGATCATATACAGTTGAATCTCGAGAAATCTGCTGACTCTATAAAAAATTTGAATGATTCAGAATACGATTTTCGCAGATTTTTGGAAGTAACATCGCGTGATATAGATAAAATGTATGAGAAATTGATAGTCTTTGTCAAAGAAATCTCGGATTCTGATTTGAAAAAGTTGCTGGAAAAGATTTTCATTGAGGATACAGAGTTTGTCAAATTGTTTGTTCAATGCCCAGCGGGGGTGAGTGTACATCATGCATACATCGGAGGATTGCTTGAACACACTGTAGATGTTGTGAGCTCGTGCAAGAAAATCTGGCAAGTGTATGATTCTATGCTAAACAAAGATCTTCTGCTCGCTGGCGCGATGATTCACGATATTGGAAAAGTCAGAGAATACAGAGTAACTCAGAAAGGCTTTGAAGTCACAACTGAAGGCGAGTTGAAAGGACACATAGTACTTGGAGTCGAGGCAATCAGAGAAGTCGCTTATAAAATTGGTCTAACCGGAAGTAAATTACTTCACCTTGAACATATAATTCTTTCTCATCATGGTGAAATTGAATGGGGGTCGCCTGTGGTTCCAAAAACAGCTGAGGCTTTTGTTATTCATTCCCTCGAAAATATGGATGCAAAGCTTGCAAGATTCAGATATTTGCAGGAAAAGGGTAAGAAAAATGGGAACGAGAAAATCTGGACAGATTATGATAGGCACCTTCAAAGACGCCTTTGGCTGGGAGGGCAAGAAAATGAAGATTAAATTTGGTACCTCTGGCTGGAGAGCTATTATGGGTGATCAGTTTACATTTTCCAACGTGAAAATTGTAACACAAGCTATTGCTGAATATTTGAAGAAAAATGGCGGCAGGAAAGTGATCGTGGCACGTGACACCCGTTTTATGACCGAAAACTATGCACAGCTTGTTGCTGAAGTTCTTGCGGCAAATGGTATAAAGGTTTTGATGCCCGAAAATCCAACTCCAACACCAGTTGTTTCTTACGCCATAAGACATTATAAGCTTGATGGCGGGATAAACATCACTGCATCGCATAATCCACCGGAGTATTGTGGAATAAAATTCAATCCATCAGATGGTTCTCCTGCTCCAACAGAAGTAACAAGTGAGATAGAAAAACTCATTGAGAAAATAGATGAACGGAAAATACCTCTAATGAATCTTCGTGAAGCAAGCTCAAAAGATCTTTTTGAGATTATCGACCCAAAACCGGATTATTTTAAAGCGCTATCAGAATTAATCGATATCGAACGTATTAAATCTGCTGGTTTGAGAGTTATTGCAGATCTATTGTACGGATCTTCCATCGGATACTTAGATGACTTGTGTCAGACGATTTGTTCAGATTTGGATGTTGTCCATAATTACAGAAATCCATATTTCGGTGGTGGAAGACCTGAGCCGGATGAAACAAGGTTGTCAGAATTTTCCAGCAGGATAAAAAATCTCAACTGGGATGTTTTGATATCTACCGATGGCGACGCAGATAGATTCGGCATACTTGACAATAATGGCGAATTCGTGAAACCCAATGAGATTATCGCGCTTCTTGCCTATCATTTATACAAGAATAAAGGTAAAATTGGTCCAGTGGCAAGAACAATAGCCACTTCTCATGCCGTTGACGCTGTGGCTCATACATTCAAACAAAAAGTTCTCGAAACACCTGTTGGATTCAAATTTCTCGCAACTGTACTTATGTCCGAGAATGCAGTAATAGCCGGAGAAGAAAGTGGTGGTTTATCCATAGCGAATCATGTTCCCGAGAAAGATGGTATACTCGCATGTTTACTGGTTCTTGAAATGATTGCCTATGAAAAAAAGAGTCTTTCTGAAATAAGAAAACAATTTGAAAAAGAATATGGAAAATTTAACAATACAAGAATAGATATAGATTTCCAGAGTGATGAGGAAAAAAAGCAGTTTCTGGATAAATTTAAGAATATTGAAGATTACCTGGTCAATCTGAAGATAGTTGACGAAGATTCCGTGGATGGAATGAGATATTTTTTTGACAAAGATGGTAGCTGGCTGCTCGTAAGACCTTCTGGAACAGAACCGATAGTTCGTATCTATTTAGAATCAAGAGATTTGCAAACACTACAAACGATGTTGAGTGCAGTCAGAAAAATCAGCAGATATGCCGAGTAATTCTGAAAGGAGGAAAAAATGGCTAATAAAATAATAATTGTTGAATCACCTGCAAAAGCAAAGACAATAAAAGAAATATTGAAAGGAGAGTATGACGTACTTTCCTCAAAAGGTCATGTGCGCGACTTACCAGAAAAAGAGTTTGGTGTGAATATCGAAAAAGATTTCGAACCAACATTCAAGATAATATATGGAAAAGAAAAAATTGTTCAGGAGTTGAAGAAAAAAGCGAAAAACAAACAAGTTTTGCTGGGTTCTGATATGGATAGAGAAGGAGAGGCCATAGCGTGGCATCTGGCAGACATCCTTGGTGTTGCTAACGAGAAAAATAGAATCATTTTCAACGAAATAACTCCTCAGGCTATAAAAAATGCTGTCAAAGAGCCACGAAATATAGATATGAACAAAGTACATGCACAACTGGCAAGACGTATTCTTGACAGAATAGTAGGTTATAAAATAAGCCCGCTGTTGTGGAAAATGCTTAAGACAAGTTCAAGTGCTGGGAGGGTACAATCAGCAGCTCTAAAAATAGTATGTGAAAGAGAAATCCAGAGACATAAATTTCAGCCAAAGAAGTTCTGGAAAGTGCAGGGTTATATCGGATCTCTGAAGTTTTACCTGACACATATAGATGGAAAAAAAATTGACATGCAACAGATAGACGAAAAGCTGGCAAAAGAAATAGAAAAAAATGTTAAGGTTTTAAAAGTCATTCAGATCAAAACCAGAAAAATACAGAAAAAAGCCCCTTCACCATTCATTACAAGTACCTTGCAGCAAGAAGCAGCCAATAAACTCGGTTTTTCAGTGAAAAAAACTATGCAGATCGCCCAGCAACTCTACGAAGGTATAGATACGCCAAAAGGCCACAGGGCATTTATAACCTATATGAGAACAGATTCAACAAGGGTTTCTGAAATAGCAAAACAAAAAGCAATAGAGTTTATCACAGATAAATTTGGCAAAAATTATTTAGGGAAGAAAGTGAGAACAGAAAAAGCAAAACAAAATGTTCAGGATGCTCACGAAGCAATCAGACCTGTCAATATTGACCTGACGCCAGATCAAGTGGAAGGTGATCTTGGCAAAGATCAATACAGGCTCTACAAATTAATCTGGGAGAGGTTCATGGCCTCACAGATGGCAGACGCTATTTATGAAGAAACAACAATCCAGTTTCAATCAGATAGATATACTTTTGAATCAAAAATCGAGCGCAGAATATTCGATGGCTTTGAGATAATTCTGAAAAAAGACAAAGAGCAAGAGATAACTATTCCTTCGGGGGAAATCCGTATAAGTAAATGGCAAATAGAAGAAGATGAGACGAAACCCCCCGCTCGATATACAGAAGCATCTATGGTACGTGCCCTGGAAATCAGAGGAATCGGTCGGCCCAGTACATACGCCACAATAATATCAACGCTCCTTGAAAGAAAATATGTCATTAAATCATCAAACCAGCTCATCCCAACAGTAATGGGTTTTGTAGTTAACCACTATCTGGAAAAAAAATTCCCTGAAATAGTAGACCTTCAATTCACAGCAAAAATGGAAGAGGCCCTCGACAAAATTGAACAGGGTCAGAAAGATTACAAAGAACTCTTAAGAGATTTCTACAACGACTTTTCGAAATATCTCGATGAAGCTCAACAAAAATGGCTTTCAATAGACATGAACACAAATTTGGAATGTGACTGCAAAAGCAAGTACAAACTTAAAGTCGGGAGATATGGTCTGTACCTTCTGTGCGAGAATTGCTCAAAAACAACGTCATTGGCTCTCGAAACGCCTGCTGTGTTTTATGAAAACACAATGTATTTTACCCATCAGGAAAAGGAATCTATCGAAACAGTGTGCCCGGTATGTGGAGGAAAGCTTGAACAAATGAGTGGCAGATATGGCAATTATATTAAATGCCAGAATTGCGGAAAGACATATACAGGCTTTGCAAGAGGAAAATGCCCCAAATGCTCAGCAGTTGTTGAAAAGAAGATTAGCAAGAACAAAAGAATCTTCTTCAAATGTACCAGTGATAATTGTGATTTCATAAGCTGGCTGGAACCATCGAATGAAACATGCCCAGAGTGTTCTCAGAGACTATATTACAAAAAATACAGATCAAAAGAAGTTCTTTACTGTCAAAACTGCAAGAAAACTTTTCAACTAAAAACAAAAAAGTAGAATAAAAATGCACTTTGTATTGAATTAATGTGATTATCCCGATCAACCGGAATATTGGCTTTTTCTTTTTGACTTTCTTTGTGAAGTAAAAAATAATAATCTTAAATACAATTTTACGAAGAGTCTTATGAAAGGTATAAATCTATAAGCTTTAGATACGATTTTCTTAATATTAAGGTTACGTCAGTTTTAGATAAAAACATGCATAATATGTTTGAAAAATCTTATGTTGTATATTTTTAAGTTAGATTAATGGGGAAAAAACAGCAAATGAAATATAAAACACTTTTATTGAGCAGTAATCCAGAGAAATACGTTTCTTTTCAAATATCAGACCAGACACCATTCGAAATCACAATGGATTTTGAGGTTGCATGGAGACTTATCAACAGAAATTTGCACAGTTATGCAAATATCGTTCTTGATGCAAAAAGTTTTCCCGCAGAAGTAATCAAAGACTTTGTATCCAGTCTTCGCAAAGAGATTGCCTGTGTGTATCCTATAGTAACAATCATTGCGCCAAATTCTGCTGAAAAAGAATTCATGAGCTGTGGCGCAGATAAAGTTGTTGAGAATTTTTCCCGCTTTGACCTCTCTCTACCAGTTTCAATGTGTGATCTGGAAAAACTTTCTCCTATGGCCTTCATAGAATTTCTTATACAAACAATTAAACTAAAAGACAAGATGCTGTTTGATCACTTGATCAATGTAAAAACGTATACAACAGTGCTTGCAAAGCTCTGCCTGGAAAGAGGTTTAATTACCGATAAAGAACTCGAATTTCTATCGATTGCTTCGTTTTTTCACGATATAGGAAAATTGTTCATCCCAGATGCCGTGATTCGCAAACCAGGTAAGCTAACAAACGAAGAATTTGACATAATCAAAATGCACACTTTACACGGAGCTTCTCTGTTTGAGAAAATTCTTCGCTACGAACCCAAAAATCAGCTTGTATATACATCATTTTTCGTGGCAAAATATCATCATGAAAAATTTGACGGCAGCGGATATCCATGTAAACTCAAAGGAGAAGAGATTCCACTTTCTGCAAGAATAGTTGCTATAGCAGACGTTTTTGACGCCTTAACTACAGACAGATATTACCGCTCAGCATACTCACCTTCAGAAGCGATAGATATAATGAAAAGTTGTGCTAACCATTTCGATCCAGAGATATTCAATATTTTTTTAAACAATATAGATTATTTCATCAAATGAAAAATCACTCTATAACCACTCTACCATTTTTTGAAAAAACCCGTTTTACAAACCCTGATTGAGCTATTGTCTCATAATCATGACCTGCATGTGCCGGGTAAATACCAAAGAAAATTAGTGGTTCATCAAAAATATTGACAGCCCGGTGAGCCCAGAATGGAGGTATATAAACAACCCTGTTTTCAGAAATTTCAGCCACTTCAAAATCTCCTGATTTTGTCTGGCAAAGGATCAACCCTTTTCCTTTTATTCCCAGGTAAACCTCTGCAGTATTTTCAACAGTATGATAATGCCCTTTTGTCATAAAGAATTCTTCATTTACTTTTCCAGGATAAAGTATTGTGACCAAAAATATGAGATGCCCTTGTTGTTCCGGAACAGGAGATTCAAAAACCTCATAAATTACCGGATTTTTACCTTCAAGCGATATATCGGTTGACTTAAAAATACTTTTTATATCTTCATATCTTCTCACAATATGATTTCCATTGAAATTGATATTATCCAAATTCATGGAAACAGTAAACGGTCTCACTTTGCAACAACTCCTTTCAGAAATCAATTCTTATATGTTTAAGCCTCAAATACTCATCATAAACATGATGAGAATTTTCTACTCCAAAACCACTTTGTTTCCATCCACCATAAGGATATGCAAATTCTCCTCCTGAAACGTTGTTAACACCGACTGTTCCACATTGCAGTAATTGCGCAGATTTTAAAGCTTTGGAAAGGTCTTTTGTATATACATAAGCAACAAGGCCATATTCTGTATCATTTGCTTTTTGAATAACTTCATCAAAAGTTTCAAACATCATTATAGGGGCTGTAGGTCCGAAAACTTCATTTCTCACGACTTTCATCGAGTGATTTACATCTACAAGCACGGTTGGTTCAAAGAAATAACCGTTCTGATATTCTTCTCCATCGGGTTTTTTCCCCCCGCAAAGTATTTTTGCTCCCATATTAGAAGCTTCTTCAACATATTTTCTTACTGTCTCCCATCCTTCTTTTGTGGTCATAGGTCCCATTTCGACAGAATCATCCAATCCATTACCCACTTTTATCTTTTTTGCTGATTCTACAAACCTTTGAACAAATTCATCAAACACCTCTTTATGAACGTAGATTCTGTTTACTGCGTTGCAGATTTGCCCGGCGTTTCTAAAAGCTCTTCTTACGCCGCCTTTAACTGCCTCATGTAGATCGGCGTCTTCGAAAACTATCATTGGGCAATTACCGCCAAGTTCAAGAGTTAATTTTTTGACAGTGTTAGCTGCAGATTTCATGATTTCTTTTCCAACAGCAGTGCTTCCAGTAAACGCTATCTTGGAAATAAGTGGGTGTTCAGTAAGAACTTTTCCAATCTTGCTTGCCCTTCCTGTAACTACATTCAGAACACCTTCAGGTAATCCTGCTTCAATGAAACACTCGGAGAACTTCAATGTTGATAGTGGCGTATAATAAGAAGGTTTCGCAACAACAGTACAACCTGTTGCGAGAGCTGGTCCTATTTTCCAAGATAAAAGAAGAAGAGGATAGTTCCATGGCACAATCGCAACAACAACACCAACAGGTTGTTTTATAACAATGCTGAACCTGTCTTTTTTGTTTGCTGGATAAGTTTCCCCAAGAATACTCAAAGCATTATTTGCAAAATATTCTATAGAATCTATAGAAGATGCTACTTCCTCTTTTGCTTCTCTGAGAGTTTTCCCATGCTCAAGTGTTAATAAATGTGCAATTTCATCTATTTTGCTCCTGGCAATATTTACACCGTGCTTTATAATTTCTGTTCTTTTAACTGGAGACATCTGACTCCAGCTATTAAAAGCTTTGTGTGCCGCTTCTATAGCCTGCTCAACTTCATCAGCGCTGAGAGAAGGTATTTCCCCGACAATGTTTTCAATATTGGCTGGATTTTTGACCTGTATAACTTCCCCAGAAGGTGATTCTACAAATTTATTGTTTATTATGCATTTAAACACATATATCCCTCCTTATTAAGTGGTGGATTCAAAATCCTTATTAAAGAATCTCGTTAAGCGCAATTCACTGTTGAAAACATTGTTTATTTCCTCACTGTCTGGGTATGTTGTTTTAAAAAGACGTGTAATAAATCGCGTTCGATCAGCTCTGTGCTTAGCTTCGTAATATTCAACAGGTATGTTGTTCTCGGTATAGGTTATACTTCGTAGAAAAAATAGCGGTGAACCTTTTTCCACATTAAGAAGTTTTGCATCTTGCAGATCAGCAGCAACCGCTTCGATAACCCTTTCTCCCCATATTAATCTTATCTTGTATTCTTGTTCAAGTATTTCATAAAGTGATCTATTCTCAAGATCTTTCTCTAACAGCTTTGGACAAATTTTGCATGGTATGTATGTGGTTACCGTAAGTATTGGATCATCATTCACATATCTGAGTCTATGAACCCTCATGACTTTCTCACCTGCCAGTAAATTCAAATAATAGGCAAGAAAGTCATCTGCTCTTATAATCTCGGATGATAAGAGTTTTGTCTTTGGATTTAAACCCTGGGATTTCATATCTGCATAAAAGCCTGTCAGCTTAGAAACAAGATGTTCATTTATTTTCGGTTGGATTACTATTGTACCTATACCACGCTGCCTTTGAATCAAACCTCTGTTAACAAGATTCCCCAACGCTTGTCTCACGACTATTCTGCTTACCTGAAAAGCCTCACATAACTCTTTCTCACTTGGTAGAAGATCCCCAGGTTTGAGATTCTGAGATATCCATTTGATTAATGCTCGCTCAACTTGGTAATAAAGCGGTACAGGAGAATCTTTTTTCAAAGGTTCTGAAATATGAAATTTCACGATAAAAGCGCCTCCTAATTATTCTAAACCGGATTCAGAAATAATCTTCTCAATATGCCTATATACTTCATCGTCCATTTCCCAATCTAACGCTTTCACATTCTCTTCAATATGAGATGGGTTCGTTGCACCTGCAATAATTGATGTTATAGCCTCGTGTTTCAATAACCAATTTATGCTCACCTGACTCAAAGGCTTTCCAATTTCCCGGGATATTTCCATTAATTTCCTCACTACACCAATGTATTTCTTAAACTCTTCACCTGATAACTTGGGATTGGCTGATCTGACATCAACAAAAACCTCATTCTCTAAAAACTTTCCAGTCAATATTCCCTGCATTAAAGGACTGTAAGGGAAGAAAGCAAGGCCATTTCTCTCACAAAATGGTAATATTTCCTTTTCTGATCTGTATTCAAGAGGAATACTGTGATAACTCGTGGCATTTCTTTCAAACATATTATATAATCCTTGCATACTACTTATATAAGGTAACACTTTGCTTGCTATATCCCTGGAAAAATTCGATAATCCTATGTACCTGATTTTGCCTTCTTTTTGCAACTTGGTTAAAGCATCTAAGGTTTCCTCAATAGGTGTATTGGGATCGGGCCAGTGAAGCTGATAGAGATCAACATAATCCGTTTTCAATCTTTTCAAACTTTGATCTATTTCTTGAAAAACACTTTCTGGTTTAAGGCATCTCTTTATTCGCTTATGCTCATCCCAAATCAAACCACATTTCGTGGCAATCAATATCTTGTCCCTGGGGAATCCTTCAATTGCCCTGCCGAGAATCTCTTCAGCATGTCCAAACCCATAAACAGGGGCTACATCAAAAAAATTAATACCTGCTTTCAGGGCCTTGTGGACAACTTTGATGGAATCTTCGTCATTCGAACCTTGCCATACATTTGATCCAGAGAGTTCCCAGCAACCAAGGCCTATTACTGAAATCTGTTCAGGAAATCTACTGGTCGATCTATATTTCATAAACCCTCCTCCTTTTCCCCATGATATGTAACTCCACCAACCAAAATTACGCTGGAATAAGAAGTTTGTTCTCCTGTTCTTACAACTCCCTTAGACTCTCTCACTCTATCCTTAAACTTCTCATGTGGTATGTACTCAATTTGAACATTTTTTGGAAAGATACTCAAGAGTTTCTGATGATACTTTGGAGAGATCATTTTTATCTCTTCAGCAATCAAAACTTTCTCTATCTCAAGCTCTTCGAGCAGTGGTATGATTATTTCTACAATCTTCGGTTTTCCAGCTATTAAACTGAGATCGACGCAAAACACATCTTCACTAATGGGAAAACCCGAATCAACAATAGATAAAATATCACCGTGCCCCATTGAAGCTATAAGATAGGATAATTCCCGGTTTAAGATTCCATTTTTCTTCACATCAATCCCTCCTGAAAAATCAATCTATTTTTGCAAGTAGGTCGAAACTTTCTAATAACGAGTAGTACGATTTTTGGAAAACTTCATACATCTTCTCATATCTTTTGAAGTACATGGATCTCGGTTCAACTAAGCAAAGGTCTTTTACAAAATTCTTGGCATCATTTATCGTAATAATCTTTGTACCAATTCCTCCGATAATAGCTGCCCCGATGGAAGTTGCTTCTTCTGGAAACTTTGCCACAGCAATGGGCTTTTGAAAAACATCAGCTATTATTTGCCTCCAGTTTCTACCCTTAGCACCGCCTCCTATTAAACGAATCTTTTTGAAGTTATATCCACCAGATTTTTCAAATACATCGAGTATCATTTTTAAATTAAAACTAACTCCCTCGAGAACTGCTCTCAACATATCATTTTTATTGTGCGTTACTGAAAGACCAATAAAGGCACCTTTTGCATTGACATTCCAGTGTGGACTTCTTTCTCCCACAAGATATGGCAAAAAAATCAGTCCTTTTGCACCGGGATTTGTAGAATCAACTAAATCATCCATTATGCTGTATACATTCAGATTTAATTCCTTCGCCAGCTTTTCCTCAAATTGACACAGTGCGTTTTTCGCCCACTGATATGATCCCCCTCCTGACTGCATTGTTCCTGTTGGGCAATAAAAATCCGGAATAGGGTAACAGAAATTAAAAGTTCTCGCTTTAGAATCAAAAAACGGTTCTGATGTACAGGTACTTATCCAGCTTGATGATCCCAGATAGACATATGCTTCGCATGAATCGAAAACACCAGCCCCAATTGTTGCTGCAGAACCATCACCAGCCCCTCTTACAACCAGTGTTTTTTCAGACAATCCGAGTTCTGACGCGACAGATGGTATTACTGTTCCAACAATAGATGTAGAGGCTGAGACTTCGGGGAGTTTTCCTATGTCAATATTCAAAATTTCTGCAAGTTCAGCTGACCACTGTTTCTTCCTTATATCAAAAATTAATGATAGGGATGCATCTGAAAAATCAGTGCCAGCAATACCTGTCAGTTTGTAAATGATGAAATCTTTGGCAAACAAAAACTTAAAGGCGTTACTGTAAACATCAGGTTCGTTATCTTTTATCCATGAAATCTTTGGGCCCGCATAAGTTGGAGTTATCCTTGACCCGGTTATCGAATAAACCTTCTCGTCTCCCAGCTTTTTCAGACGGTCGGCCTGTGTAATGCTCCTCTGGTCTGCCCAGATTATTGCAGGTCTCAACGGATTTCCATTTCTGTCAATTGGGACAATTCCCATCATCTGCCCGCTAAAACTAATAACTTTCACGTCATCTGAATTTATTTTTGAAAGTTTGAACAATTTTTGAGTTGAAATCTTAACAGATTCATACCAATCATTTGGATCTTGCTCTACCCAGTTAATATTGAAATAATTCGTTTCATACGGATGAAAAACACTTGCTAAAAGCTTACCATCGTTTTTGAAAAGAGTTGCTTTGTTTCCTGTAGTCCCCAAATCATATGAAATTATGTAACTCATAGGTCTTGTCCCTCCTCATTAGAGAAAACTGATCTGTACATCAGTTCAATCTCTTTTTGCGAGGGCATGGAAGGAGATGTTCCATATCTTGTTGTAGATAGAGCAGCGCCAGTAATGGCGAAATTCACACATTCTCTCAGAGAATAGTTTCTCGAAAGATACGATGCAAAAATACCTACAAAAGCATCTCCTGCCCCTGTAGTGTCAACAGTATTAACTCTAATGGCTGGAATAATCTCATGAGAGATTTTTGAACAGAATACGCCTTTTTCGCCAAGAGTTATAATAACAGTATCAACAAATTTTTCGAGCTTTGCAGCAATTTTCGATACTTTATTACAATTTGAGAAACTTTCAGCAAGCAAACACGCTTCTATTTCATTCGGAATTAATATATCCACATATTTCAGTATCTCATAGTCAAATTCTCGAACAGGCGCCGGATTAAGCACAGTAACAGCTCCAGATCTTTTAGCAAGTTCAATAGCTCTGTAAGTTGCCTGCAAATTAGATTCAAATTGAGCTACGAAAACATCACATTTTTCAAATATTTCAGAATTTTTTTCCACATCTTCCAACGTTATATCAACACAGGCATTCGGTACAACTGATATTGCATTGTTTCCGTTGGTTTCATTTACAATTATCAGTGCAACACCTGTTCCATAAGTTTTTGATTTTAATAAATATTTCTTACAAAGATCGTATTTTTCAAAAGCCTGCTCAGCTAAAATGGAAAACAAATCCTGGCCTATTTTGGTAATGAACAGAACATCTGCTCCAGATCGTTTTGCAGCAACAGCTTGATTAAAACCTTTCCCACCTGGTCCCATTTTAAAAGATTCTGAAAAAACAGTTTCTCCAGGATTTGGAATATGAGACGAAAAAACTGCCAGATCTACAACAAAACTTCCCAAAACACTCACGCGATTCACGTTCACTTCTTCCTTTCTGAGATAGAAATCTTCTTGAGGTCTTCTGAAAACTTTCTAACATCAACCAAAACATATTCTGGAACTTTCACAAATTCTTTGAAAAGATCTACAGGTATAGTTATATGGCTTACTCCGGTTTTTACAGCCGATAAAATCTGATTCGCATTTTTCAAACTCGCCACGATTACTCTGGTATCTGAATGGTTTTTTGAGATTATTTCCATAAACTCGCAGATCCTTTTTTCTGGGTCTATTCCTTTTTTACTTGCTCTGTCGTAATAAAATGCCACGAAATCAACATTTAGAGTTAACGCCGTTATCAATTGAGATAATTCATAAACAGCTGTTGCACACACTCTGAATCCTTTTTTCTTCAACAAAACACTCAGTTCGTAATTTTCTTCCACCCACGGCAATTTGATCACAAATTTTTTTGTATCCAGACACTCAACAATATCCTCATAAGATTTCTCTACATGTAAAAAAATTTCAGGTACTTTTATCTGCGAAAAGAAACCAATCAACTCAAATAAACTTCTCTTCGCACATTTGTTGACAATTATCGTGGGGTTGGTGGTGATACCTATTTCAAACTTTTCTGCCAGATCTATTGATTGTTTATCGCATCCATCTATGTATATCTTCACATCCTCACCCCCTTCTGGCCTTGACGTACTGATCAAAGAAAACAGCTGCGATTATGATCAATCCTATTGCCATTTGCATAACAAAAGGATCTATACCAAGAAGATTTCCTCCGTTCCTCAAAGTTTGAATCAGTAAAGCCCCTATAACAGTTCCAAGCGCTGTGCCGGTACCTCCACTCAAACTCGCCCCTCCTATCACAACTGATGCAATCGCGTCCAGCTCATAGCCCTGGCCAGCAGTTGGAACTCCTGCTGCCAACCTTGAAGCCAGCATAATTCCTGCTATGCCACTCAGAAGGCCTGATACTGCGTATGCACCGTAGTAGTTTAATCTAAGGCTTATACCAGACAATCTTGCGGCTTCTTTGTTGCTTCCAAGAGCGTAGAGGTTTCTTCCAAATTTTGTGTATTTCAAAACGATCGTGACAATCACAGCCATAACAACCCAGAGCCAGACAAGTTTTGGAATGTCGAGGATGTTTTCAGAAGAGAAATTAACAAAACTGTAGGGTATACCTGTTATCATTCGACCAGATGAAATATACATAACAAGACCCCTAACAAAAGTCATCATTCCAAGAGTGGCTATAAATGGAGGAACTTTCAAATCATGAACAGCAAAACCATCCCCGACACCTACAAAAATTGAGACCAGTAGGGCTATAACAACTGCCTGAAAAGTGGAAAATTGAAATTGTAGCCTGGAAGAGGTCAGCATGGCGAAAACCATTCCAGAAAGTCCCACAACCGAGCCTACAGATAAATCTATTCCACCTGTAATTATGACAAAAAGCATTGCGAGGGCTACAACACCATTTATAGAAGTTTGTCGAAGTAAGTTAGTTATATTTCCAAAAGACAAAAAAGTGCCTTTGGTAGCAAATGCTAAGAAAACTGCCAAAACCAGAAATATAATTATAAGGTTTCTCTCAGCAAAACTTGTTCCCCGAATGACCATTTTCGATTTTTGTTTCACGAAGCACCCTCCTTTTTTCTCACATTACTCATAGCCAGAGTTAAAAGGCGTTCTTCAGAAAAATTGCTTCGTTCTAACACCCCAGCTACCGCACCATTCGAAATAACTATTATCCGATCACATATTCCAATAAGCTCAGGTAAATACGAAGATATAAAAATAACACTTTTCCCTTGATTAACGATTTCTCCTATGAGCCTGTAAATCTCTGCTTTTGCACCAACATCTATACCATTCGTTGGCTCATCAAGTATCAGTACCTGTGCAAAACGACTAAGCCATCTTGCCAGAATGACCTTCTGCTGATTGCCACCACTTAATTGATAAACAGATTGGGTGATGCTTGAAGCTTTTATTGAAAGTTTGTTTATAAGTTCTTTCGAAATTCTTTTTGCTTTTTTCTGATTTACAAATACAAAAAATTTCGATAAAATGTCCTGGTAATTAACAATATTTACATTGAACTCAACACTCTGTGGTGGAAACACTCCTTGATTTCTTCTATCTTCTGGTAGATAACCTATACCAAGTTTTATCGCGTCTTTAGCGTTATTTATTGCTACTTTTTTCCCTTTCACAAATACCGAGCCAGCATCAATTTTATCCGCACCAAAGATTGCCCTTGCTATCTCTGTTCTACCAGCCCCCGCTAATCCGTAAAGACCAAGAATTTCACCTGAATGAAGACTAAAAGACACCCCTTTGAATTTTTTGCCAGTTAGCCCTTCAACTTTCAAGATTTCTTCTCCTATCTCCACCTTTTCTTTGTAGTACATCTCTTCTATTTTCCGTCCCACCATGAGTGGTATAAGGCTGTTTACATTACCTATCTCCTCTGTTTTATATGTGCCCACTACTTTTCCATCCTTAAGCACAGTCACTGTGTCACAGATTTCAAAAACTTCTTCCAGATTATGAGATATGTATATAACCCCTATATTTTTCTTCTTCAGTTTTCTAATCAGATCAAACAAAAGTCTTTTTTCATTATCAGTCAACACCGCTGTTGGTTCATCAAATATAACCAGCTTTGGATTGAAAAGCATAACTTTTGCAATAGCTATCATTTCTTTATTAGCAAGACTCAGAGATCTTGTACTTATATCAACATCCACCGCTAAATCTATTTCATTCAAAAATTTTCTTGATTCACTTCTCATTTTTCTCCAATTTACAAAGCCGAAAAAACCTGGTTGGGATCCGAGGAAAAAATTCTCAGCCACACTGATGTCTGGAGCTATCATAACATCCTGATACACTGCATAGATACCCAGCTTTCTGGACAGAACAGGATCATTCCTTTTTATCTCTTTGCCAAGAAAATATAACTTACCAGAATCCTTACTGTAGGCTCCTGTTATTATTTTTATCAATGTTGATTTTCCAGCACCATTTTCTCCAACAAGTCCTCGCACTTCTCCACTATTCAGAGAAAAAGTGATACCGTCCAGGGCTTTTACACCCGGAAAAGACTTGCTCACATTATCAACTCTTAAAAGTTCGCGCATCGATCACTTCCTCCTATGCCTTTCAACAAATTCATCTATAATTTCAATAGCCGCACTACTTCCAAAAAGACTAACTCCCATATCGAGAAAACGCTTTACTTGATCGAGAGTCTTGATGCCTCCAGAAACTTTTATCTTTTTTCCTCCAAGATATTTTTTCATTAACTGGACATCTTTATATGTCGTGGGGGCAGGCCCAAACCCCGTCCCTGTTTTTACGTAATCTATGCTCGATTCATTTGAAATTAGCTGACATAGCCTGACTATCTCATTATCTGATAATCTGCTTGTTTCTATTATGATTTTGCAGATCTTGTCGTGTTTTTTGATTTCCTGAGAGAGAATTCTCAGTTCTTCCTGGACATATTCCCAATTATTGGACCTGACAGCCGAGATATTCACAACCACATCAAAATCAGTTATTTTTTCACTGAACGAAAGGTAAAATTTGATTTCATCGAGCTTTCGTTCTATGGAGCTGTACCCAAAAGGAAAGTCTATTCCAACAACAATACCTATATCTGTAGTTGATACTTTTTTTATAGCGTAGGTCAATGCATACCATGGAATCGCTATAGCGCGAACATCATATTTTATTGATTCATCGACGAAGTTTAGTATTTCATCCCAGGATGTCTCGGGTTTGAGTAAAGTACTATCAAAAAGTTTTGCAAAATCCCTCTCGGAAAACTTTATAAAAATCCCCTCTTTCTGTAAAGTTACGAGGGGGAGATCCCCCTCGCAGTCGTTTCAAGAAAAACAATCAGTATTTCTTTCTTTTGTAGGGATCAAGTACCCATTGTAGGTTGTCCATATTTTCTTTCGTAACAACATAAACACCCGTATCAAAGTAACTTGGAAGCGTTTCTCCATTAATTGCCATGAATGCAAACATGACTCCTTTGTAACCCATTCCATGAGGATCCTGAACTATGAGAGCTTTCAAACTACCGTTTCTCAGAGCTTCCACTTCCTGTGGATCAGAATCGTACGCAACCGCAATCACCTTGTCTTGAAGATTTTGTTCCTCAATCACCCTGGCAACTCCATCCCCTGTGTGATTGTTGTCAGCAAAAATCGCAACCAGCTGATCTCCATAAGCTGTTATAAGGTCTTCTGCTGCAGCTGCCGCTTTGGCGATATCGTTGTCAACATACCTTGTCGGTAATATCTCTAAATCCGGCGCTAATTCTTTCAATCTTGCTGTAAATCCGTCATCTCGATCGATCAGCACCTGAACTCCCGCCATCGAACTTATAAGACCTACCTTGCCTTTAAGAGGCCTTCCCGATTTCTTTAGAAGTTCGACTACTTTCTCGGCTGCCAGACCCCCGCCAACTTTGTTGTTTGTTGCTAAAAAGGAATGATAACCGGTATCGTAAACAAAGTTGTCAATCAGAATGATCTTTATGCCTTGCTGGTAGGCTTTGTTTAAAGCTGGGGCTGTCGCATGAGAACTTGTCGACGATATAACTATTGCATCTGGTTTTGTTCTTATGACATCTTCAAGGATAGCTACTTGTTTGTCAATATCTGCTTCAGATGGCGGGCCGTAAACTGTTACTTTCACCAGACCCTGTAGATCATGTTCGGCATTCTTTGCTCCTACAATGGTATATTGCCAGAAATCAGAGTCTGTCGCCTTGACAACAAAAGCTATTTCGTATGCTCCAAAAACTAATGCAGATAAAGTAAAAACCATTGCCAGAACTAACAAGAACTTTCTCATAAACACACCTCCCCTGGGGTATGGAACTATTTATAATGTTATAACTTTTACCAAAAACAATCAAACGTGGATAAAAAGAATTTTCACTGTTGAAGTGCTATTTTCCATATATACAAAAGAAAATCTTTTTATCACTCATTTTTTCTTCTGCTTTCTCCATTTTTCGTATCATACCTGCTCAGTTGGTATAATAAAATCTAAGGAGGTATATTGTTGCTTCGAATACCAGAAATGGAGTTTATAGAGTATTTTAATGCCCCCATCGAAAAAACCTGGACGACTTTTGTAAATCATTGCGGATGGGATCCATGGTTTACCGATGGTATGAAAATTGATCTTTATGAAGGAGGACAAATATATTTTCGCTGGAAGAGACTGACGCAAGGGCAGATTGTCGAAGATAAGGGAATCGTTATATCAATCATTCCTCATAAAATTATG
Source organism: Pseudothermotoga lettingae TMO (assembly GCF_000017865.1). Taxonomy (GTDB): domain Bacteria; phylum Thermotogota; class Thermotogae; order Thermotogales; family DSM-5069; genus Pseudothermotoga_B; species Pseudothermotoga_B elfii. The sequence goes on along the minus strand of NC_009828.1, from coordinate 182,036 downwards.
GAATTCTGGTGGTATGAATATGACGATGGTTATAGATCAAGGGTAAAGATGACTTTTCAATCAGATGCAGCGAGGGGAACATGGGTGAAAATTGAGGACAGGGTTTTTGTTAGCAACGTCAACGAACTTGATATAGCTTTCGGATGTGCGTTTGGTTGGGGACAGATGCTTTGCCTTGCAAAGGCATATATAGAAAAAGGTGTAATCTTAATATAGGAGGGGATAATATGTTTAATATTTTTTTGCCAACAAAGATCATTTTTGGTCAGGGATCTGTCGAGCATCTCCCAGACTCAATCAAAAATCTCGGAAATAAGGCAATGATAGTTACAGGAAAAAAAAGCACGAAGCAAAGCGGTTTACTTGATAGAATTGTATCCTTATTGAAAAAAACAGATGTTGAGTCTGTTATTTACGACAAAATCCAGCCAAATCCAGTAAGTAATGATGTTGACGAAGCTGCTGAGATTGCAAAAAAAGAAAATGTCAAGTTTGTAATAGGCCTGGGTGGCGGAAGTGCTATTGATTCAGCAAAAGCTATTGCATTAACAGCTGCGATGGGTGGAAAATTTTGGGATTATGTCGAAGTAGGTGGTGGCAAAAAGCCGGACAAAGCATTACCTGTAATTGCAATACCAACAACTCATGGAACAGGAACTGAGGCTGACCCATTCGCAGTTATCACAAATCCAGAAACCAACGAAAAAGTAGGTATTGGCTATAGCGTTATATTTCCAAAAATCTCCATTGTGGATCCCGAAATTATGATAACACTTCCGAAAAATCAGACAGCGTACACTTCCCTGGACGCCTTTTATCATTCCCTTGAAGCATTTCTAAATATTGACGCCAATCCTTATTCAGATATCCTGGCCATTGATTCAATGAAAAGAATTGTGGCAAACCTGCCCATTGCTTATAGAAATGGTGCAGATATCTATGCAAGAACAAATCTTGCATGGGCAAGCACCGAAGCGGGAATCACCGAAACGCTTACAGGTGTAATCGCAAATCATGCAATAGAGCATGGGTTAAGTGGCTTTCATCCAGAACTTCCTCATGGTTTAGGACTATGTATAACGGGCCCTTATTTACTTGAGTATATCTTTGACGAAATTCGCGAAAGGCTTGCCATACTCGCTCATGAAGTTTTCAATATTGATGAATACAATACGACAACTGCTGCCAGAATTTTCATAGATATGCTCTTCGAATTCCAAGAGCTTTTCAGCCTGAATCAGAAACTTTCATCTCTTGGTTTCAAAGAAAAAGAGCTCGAAAATATAGCAAAAGTAGCTTACAGGGCAATGAAAGGTGTTGTGGTGAAAACTCCAAAGAAATTACAGGAAAACGATCTTCTTCAGATAATAAAAAAGGCATTTTGATCAATTTTAACACTTTTGCAACGTCCAGAGGCTAAGATATACAACTGTAAAGGCATAGAAGTGGCACAGGAGGTGATAAGATGCCGTTTTACAGATATGTATGTGAAAACTGCAATTCTCAAAAAACGGTATTTCACTCAATTAACGAAGACCCGGAGATTTTTTGCGAATGTGGAAAACAAATGAAACGTGCTATTTCGAGGGTAGGTATAATTTTCAAGGGAAGTGGTTTTTACAGTACAGATAGCAGAAAAAACGGAGTCCAATCATCTGAATCGAGTTCTGAATCAAAGAAAAAATCCGAGGAAAAAGTGGCTTAAAACGGGGCTTTAAGCCCCTATTTTTCACGAGGAGGGACTAATTTTGATCACGAAGAAAATAGATCATGTTGGTATCGCTGTGAGAGATGCTTCCAAAAGACTATCAGTTTATAGAGATTTTTTCAACCTTCAAAATATTCATGTGGAAGAAATTGCTGAAAGAGGTATAAGAGTTTACATGATACAAGTTGGAGAAAGTAAAATAGAACTACTGGAGCCGATGAATGAAAATTCTGAGATCAGCAAATTTCTTGACAGTAAAGGAGAGGGAATTCATCACATTGCTTTCAATGTTCTGGGAATAGATCAGGCTGCTGAACTTGCAAAAAGCAATGGGCTACAACCATTATCTGACAAACCTAAAGCTGGTGCGGAAGGTACGAAAGTTTTGTTCCTCCACCCAAAAACTACAGGTGGAGTTCTTATAGAGCTTGTTGAAGGTAATCACTGAGGAGGCGTGAAAATGGAAGAATTCATAAATAAACTTCATCAACTCGACCAACACATTGAAAAAGGCGGGGGAGATGACAGGATAGCGAAACAGCATGCCCAGGGGAAGCTCACCGCTCGCGAGAGAATTAGTTTGTTGCTCGATGCCGGTTCATTTGTTGAAATTGACAAATTTGTCAGGCACAGGTCAACATTGCTTGGCATGGATAAAGAAGACCTTCCGGCTGATGGAGTTGTAACGGGTATAGGAAGAATCGATGGTAGATCTGTAGCTATATTTTCACAGGATTTCACGGTAATGGGTGGCTCCTTGGGAGAGATGCATGCAAAGAAAATTATGAAGATTATGGATCTTGCAATGGAACTTGGAATACCGCTGATAGGTATCAATGACTCAGGTGGTGCAAGAATTCAGGAAGGCGTCGATTCATTGTACGGTTACGGTGGAATATTTTACAGAAATACAATTGCATCTGGATTGATACCACAGATAACACTGATAGCCGGACCTTGTGCAGGTGGAGCGGTTTATTCGCCAGCAATAACTGATTTCGTAGTGATGATTGACAAAACATCAAGGATGTTTATAACAGGTCCGAATGTTATAAAAGCTGTAACTGGAGAAGAAATAAGTCAGGAAGATCTTGGTGGTGGATATGTTCACAATGCTAAAAGCGGGAATGCCCACTTCCTTGCCTCCGATGAACAGGATGCTGTAAATATCGTCAGAAAGCTTCTTTCGTATATACCTCAAAATAACCTTGAAGAACCAGAGTGCATACCTGGAAATTATGAAACTACCATAAGTGAAGAGATACTCTCTACTGTACCTGTAGAATCAAATAAAGGCTACGACGTGCGCAACGTCATAAACCTTGTAGTAGATCAGGGGAGTTTTTTTGAAGTTCACAAACACTACGCCAAAAATATCGTGGTTGGCTTTGCAAGAATCTTTGGAAAAAGTGTAGGATTAATTGCAAACCAGCCATCAGTCCTGGCGGGTGCTTTAGATATAGATTCATCAGACAAAGCCGCAAGATTCATAAGATTTCTCGACGCTTTCAATATACCAATCGTTACATTTGTTGACACACCAGGATATTTACCTGGTGTCCAGCAGGAGCATGGAGGAATAATAAGGCATGGGGCAAAATTGCTTTATGCTTACAGTGAAGCAACTGTGCCAAAAATAACTGTAATACTCAGAAAAGCTTATGGAGGGGCTTACATTGCTATGGGAAGTAAGCATCTTGAAGCGGATTTTGTTGCAGCCTGGCCAACAGCTGAAATAGCTGTAATGGGCCCAGAGGGTGCTGCAAATATTATATTCAGAAAAGATATAGAAAGTGCACCAAACCCTGAAGAAAAAAGAAAAGAACTCGTTCAAATGTATAAAGAGACATTTGCAAATCCGTACGTTGCTGCTTCAAGAGGATATATTGATGCCGTTATTGATCCACGGCAGACCAGAGATTGGCTTATTAAAGTGATAGATATATGTCAAACGAAAGTCCGTTCCTTGCCAAAGAAGAAGCATGGTAATATCCCCTTGTGAGGTGATCAGATGTCTCTCGCTACTTATGTTTTAGTCGGTATAACGGCAGTTTTCTCTATATTTGTTGTGCTTTATACCATCTTTCGTCTGATGGAATTTTTATCGAGAGACTCAAAAACAAAACAAAAAAAATCAGAAACAGCTGATGAGAAGAAAACAGTTGAAAAACACGATGATACACACATTGCAATCATATCGGCAGTGATAAATGAAATTTTTGGAGAACCTGTCAAGATCAAATCAATTCATCTGTCAAAAAATTATTCATTCGATGACAGAACTGTGCAATGGAGAAGATATGGTTGGAAAGGAGCGAGAAGATGGCGCGCAAGTTCAGGGTGGTAGTTAACGGTAAAGAGTATATAGTTGAAGTTGAGGAGATAGGCTTATCAGGCGTGCAGCAACCAATTATTCGACAATCGACAATTCCAGTAGAAAAATCCGCTGAAAAAACCGTAATTGAACATAGTAAACCTGAACGGATAGAACCTCAGCCTGCTCAGCCATCTGCAACAGTCAGTGGTGTCGAGATTAAATCACCAATGTCTGGACTGATACTTAAAGTTCATGTAAGTGAAGGGCAAAAGGTGACCAGAGGGCAAAAGCTTATAGTCCTTGAAGCCATGAAAATGGAAAACGATATTTTATCTGATCACGATGGTACGGTAACAAAAGTACTCGTCAAAGAAGGGGACAATGTGGAAACTGGGCAGATCCTTTTGCAGATAGATTAAAGGAGGGACAAATATGGAACTTAAGGTAGTCAGTTTTTTACTTGGAGAAGAAAAATTTGCCTTGGATATAATGAGCGTTGATAGCATTGTCGAAATGGGGAAGATCGTAAAAATTCCTGAATCTGCTGATTATGTGGAGGGGATTATGAATCTCCGTGGCAATGTGATCCCAATCATAAATTTGAAGAAGAAATTCAAGATGAAAATTACAGACAGAGCTCCATCTTCAAAAATCGTAGTCATCAATCTGGACGACAGGAAGATTGGTTTACTTGTTGATCAGGTGCACGAAGTACTTACCATAACAGATAAACAGATTGAACAACCCCCTGCAGATCTTGGTAAAACAAAAACAAATATTGTCTTGGGTATAGCAAAATTTGAAGAAGACCTGTTGATCATACTCAATGGCAAGGAGCTCTTGACGAGCGAGGAACAGATTCAGCTTGAAGGGTTGACGAAACTGGCCTGAATCTAACAAACCATATATCCGGTTCAAAATTTCCTTCATAAACGCTGAACGCAACAACCTTACCATCCGGTGAAAAAACTGGATAAAAAGCGTCGTGCGGTATATCCTGCGTAATGCACCATTTTTCTTGAGTAAACAGATCTTTTACCCATATTGTATAGTAACCGGTTATGTTGCATGAATAAGCAAGATATCTACCATCTGGAGATATTGCAGGATCGTGTTCATTAAAAACTGTGTTTTCCACAACAGTAACAGTTCCATCCGAGGTTAACGCATATATCCCAAAATCAGATTCTTTCAACCCTACAAAATAAATGGTATCTTTATAAACTGTCGGAGAAAAAACCATTTCAAAGGGATAAGGTATTTCTATCTGTTTTCTTTTTTTGGCAATTGTGCTCAGCAAAAGCCGGTTCCCATATTCGCTATCCTGAACATAGAGAACTGTCCCATCATCATACCAGCAGGGATTATAAGCAGGATTGTTTCCAGCTGAAATCAACACAATATTTTTTGAATAATTTTCTAATGGCATAACATATATGTTCCAGAATCCATGGAGAGACCCTTGAAACAGTAAACGTTTTCCATCAGGTGAAAATCTTGGAAAATATTCGCTGCTTCCAGCTACAGGCAGGACCGTAATCTTGCCTGCTTGCAAATCAAGCAAGGCTATGTTTCGATTACCCGATAGCCTGTCTGTTATAAACGCAAAATATTTTCCATCCGGGCTGAAGCTACCATATTCATCAACGGATGGGTGATATGTAATACGAAGGTATTTTTCAAATTGATCGTTTTTAAGAAGCCAGAGAGAAACTTTTTCAAGAGGATAATGTGCACACTCTCTAACAAAATCTGAATATGGTCGCTGATCCTTAGGTGAGTAAGAGCACGAATAAGCAAGTTGTGTTTGATCATACCAGGAAGCATTGTATTTATTTTGAGTAGCATCATAAGTTGCGATAAAAGTTAGTTCGTAAACTGTGTCAATTTGCGTTGAATCTCCTGTTGCCAGAAGATTCGACCCATCAAGCGTTATTTCCAAATATGTCTTTTCCGGCAAAAGAGAAGAAATTACCTTTGACACATCTTCAACGAGAATTTTGGTATCTGCTGAAGATTTAAACTCAATTTTGAGTTGAACACCTGATAAACCACATACAAAAAAGCAAAAGAGTAAAAAAGCTATGATAAATCGTCTCATAATTTATATTTTATACCAGATCTGCTTATCCATTTATCCCAAAATCATTTTTATATATTTATGATAAAATCTCAAAAAGTTCTATAATTAGAAAATGTGAGATTTTCTCAAGATATCTTAAAGGATTTATTTATTGGGACGATTAATAATATAGATGAAAATATTTGGGGGTGGCGCAATGAGAATTAATCCTGTAAACGATGTTAACACTCATAATGTCCCACAGCAAAAAACTGCCCAAGCTGAAATTCATATCAAAAATAGGGAAAATTACGATAAAACAAATATAGAAACTGTCCTTGACGGCATAGAGAAATCTCTCGAGAAAATAAGAAGCTTTCTAAAAGCAGAAGCACAGTTTACAATAGATAGAGATTTGAATATGATAATAATCAAGATCAAAAATACTGAAACCGGTGAGATAATCAGGCAAATTCCACCAGAAGTAGCTGTGAAAATAGCAAAAAATCTTCAAGAATTAATAGGAATTCTTTTTGATGAAAGGGCGTGATGTAATTGGATCTGTCATCAATAGCAAGCACTATAAATTATAATTATCAAAGTTCGTCAAGTAGAATTCAGTTTGGAGGATTATTTTCAGGTCTGGATACTTCCTCTATTATTGATGCATTGCTTGCAACCGATATTGAAGCAGCTGAGCGATTAAATACCAAATATAAGCAGCTTGATTTGAAACAAAAAGCATACCAGCAACTCGATGATAAACTCGAGCAGTTTATGAATTTTCTAAGCAATTTTAAACTTCAATCGAATCTTTTATCAAAAAATGTGGAAACCAGTTCTACAATTCTTTCAGCCTCAGCAAATGCCAGTACTGCTAATGGAACTTATTATGTCAAGGTTCTTTCCTTAGCCACACGAAGCTCTCTCACTGGCGGTGGGACTATAGGTCCCGATAATATAAGTTCTTCTGCAACTTTTTCGAGCCTTATGTACAGATACACCCCGGCTGATTCTACGCTTAAGGTGCAGAAAGGATCAAGCACTTATGATTTATCAATAAGCACGACTGATACAATAGATGACATCATAGCTAAGTTTGAAACAATTTTTGGATCAGGAAATGTGATTTTCTCCGATGGAAAATTAAATATAACAAGCGATGAAGCTTTCGCAATCAGACAGACCCAGGGAACATTTATGCAAGTTTTCAATCTTGTTGATGCCCCTGTAGAGTTGAACGGGTCAACTTATTCAATGCAGAGTACAGCACATATAGGTGCCATTTCGGCTAACAAAAAACTGGGTGATATAGCATCTTATCGTGGTTTGTCATTGAATGACGGTCAAATTTCAATAAATGACGTGAGCATATCTTTCACAACCACTACAACTCTTTCTGAACTCATAAGCGCTATAAATAACAGCGATGCTGGAGTTACTGCAAGATACGATGAAAATAGTGACAAATTAATTTTGACCTCAGATTCAACTGGCGCAAACACTATATCTATAGATGACGGAGGTAGTGGACTTTCCCAATTGCTGCGTTTGGATACATCCACTTTCAATGTCGGTAGTTCCGCACATGTTCAGATAAGTACTGACAATGTCAACTGGACAGACCTATATTCGTCTTCCAATAGCTTTAAATACAACGGCCTAACTATTGATGTTCAGAACACATCAGAATCCACTCAAACAATCACTGTTGAAAACAATGTTGATGCTACAGTGGAGCAAATAAAGGAATTTGTCAATCAATGGAATGATATAATGAGCTATTTGTATGAAAAGCTGAATGAAACCGAAGTTACAGACAAAGATGAAGAAGAAATGACAGAAGAGGAAAAAATGCAAGGAATTTTGAATAATGACTCTTTCTTGCGCACTGTTTTTAATAAATTAAGAAACTACATTACCACGAGTATGCCTGGAGAAATCAAGTATCTGTGGGAAATTGGAATCAGTACCGGTTCATACGGTTATGAGAATATGGTCGTGGGAAAATTGGAAATAGATGAAGATAAGCTAAGATCGAAAATAGAAGAGAATCCAGAAGCAATCTGGGAATTTTTCGGTCAGAATGAAGAAAATACCGAAGGCTTTGCTCAGCAAATTCAGCAATATGTCAAGGAATTGACAAAATACGGAGGGCAAATTGACCAGGTTGCTGGTCTGAACGGAAGTATAAACAGAGAAAAACGCGTACTGGCTCAACAACTTGCAGACTGGATTGAGAGAATCCAGAAAAAGGAAGAGGACCTGTGGAGCAAATTCGCGACCATGGAACAAATTATAGCTCAAATGCAAGCTCAAAGTTCATATCTTTCACAGATATCTTCGAGTAGCTCAAGCAGTTAAGATGTCTTTTTCGTGAAAACAACGCTGAAATCTCCAGGATTGCTGCCTTCAAAACTGAAGCGAATTTTCTCAACAATAGTTGAAGATAAGGATTTCTTTATTTTTTCAGTGTAGCCAGATAGTCTTTGATGAAGAATCACCTTTACTGAAGAATATTCTGATATATTCTCTATCTTAGAGAGTTCGTTTATAACTCTTCTTACTACTATATGCGGTGAGACAACCCTGCCTGTACCTTTGCAAATTGGACAACCGGAAAAGAGCAACTGATCTATCGAAGGCGATCTCCTTTTTCTGGTCATTTCAAGAAGCCCAAGTTTTGTAAATCCAATTAACTCGATATGTGCAGAATCATTTCTTATAGCCTGTTGTAGTTCCTTAGTCAATCTATCATAATAAGTTTTCGATGGCATATCGATAAAATCGACTATAACTATACCACCTATATTTCTCAGGCGCAGCTGGCGCGCTATTTCGTAAGCCGCCTCAACATTTGTTTTGTAAGCAAGATCTGCATGATTTTTTTCACTGACAAAGCTCGCTGAATTCACATCAAAAACTGTCATTGCTTCAGTTGTGTCAAGAGCTATGTATCCTCCACTGGGTAAATGGATTATCCTTTCCTGAAGTTGCCCAATTTGACTGTATATGCAAAGCTTATCAAATAAATCTCCCTCAAAAAAATAGATCATCGGTTTTTTAGCAAGTCTTTTGCTGACTTCTTTTACCTTTTCGTAAATTTCTCGAGTATTCACATGCACCTCATCTATATCTTTGTTTAATCTCTCGCGGAGAATATAATCAACAGTTGTCGGCTCACGTCTGAGGAGCTTTATTTTTCTCGCCCTTTTAAAGCTTTGAAGGACTTTCCGCCATTCTGATTTGAGTTGATTAAACTCTTCTGCAACATATTCTTCTGGTACGAATTCCGCGGCAGTTCTTATCACAACACCATCATTCTTTGCGAGTGACCTTGAAAGTTCCTGAAGTCTCACACGCTCTTTTGGTTCCTGAACTTTTTTAGAAACCCCTCTCACTTTTGAGAGGGGAAAATATACCAAGAATCTTCCGGCTAAGGATATTTTTCCTGTCAATTGAGGACCTTTAGTGCCTATTGCGTCATGTTTCACCTGCACCAAAATCTTTATACCCTCTTTCACGGGACTCTTGGTCACTTCGGATATATACTGCTTTGTAATATCTGTCAGCTTTAAAAAACCATTGCGATTTCCGCCTATATTTACGAAAGCCGCATTTAAACCTGGAATAATTTTTTCAATTCGACCGACATATATGTTTCCAGAAAGCGACTCATCCTCTTCACTAAAGATCTCCTGGAGAACACCATCAGAGAGTATGGCGACATTAACCTTTTCCTCCTGAATATTTATCACAAGTTGATTAGCCATGTTTTTCACCACATCTCAGTCTACAAATTCAAACAATCCTATTTTTCCATCCTTTCGTATATACAACAAATTTATCTCGTTTGTTTCTGAATTTCTAAACACAAAAAACTGCCTTTCCATAGTTTTAAATTGAAGAATGGCCTCCTCGAGTGGCATAACAGATAAAGGTACTCTTTTTGCTTCATAAACTTCTGATCCCTCTTCCTCGAATTCATATGTATCACTGATGCTGGGAATCTTTTCGACAGGCATTCTGTGCCTTTCACGAACAGTTGATTTGATCTTTTTAACCCTTTTTTCAAGCGCATCAGATAATCTATCAATAGCAGTGTAAAGGTCCGGATCTTTTTCCTGGACCACAATGATATTGCCTTTGAAGTTTATGTTTGCCTTCAAAACATAATTAATTGCATCCTTCTCTGCTCTTATTTCGGCGGAAACGATATCATTTTCTTTTAAAACACGATCTACTTTTTGAAATCTCTTCTCCAAATACTCTTCTATCGCTGGTGAAGAGTCAAAACCTTTGGTTGAAAAAATGTAATTCACACGCTCACCTCCTCAAGTAATTGCTTCCTTGATTTTACATAGCTCTCAACGGAAGATATGTACTGCTCTTGATGGAAGGTAAGATATCCAAAAAGTGTTATCAAAGAATAAATAATCACATTAGCATCTACTTCAAAGTTAAAAATTTTCGTCTTGGAGAACTCAGCTATCTTTGGCATTTTTGAGAAAAATATCAGTTCATCGTTTTCGTACTCCTTCATTGAGTTAAAGAAAAAATAATATGCCAGGCTTAACCCAACCAGAGTTACCAGAAACCCAAAAGGTACAAACAGACTTATGACCAACCCAGCAGTCGTAACAGCCGTTCCAAGATTTATCAGAGTTTCATCTGATCTAATCGCAATACTTGCATATTCAGGTATCTTCTCGATAAGTTCTCTGCGAAGTTCTTTTATTACAAAACTCCACCTGATCACAACAAAAAGCAGTGATAAACCAGAGAAAATCGACATTCCCTGCGTTAATCCGAGAAAACGATTGGCAGAAAGGGCTAAAAGATAATCAGCAGAAACAACTATTATTGAAGCAATCAATCCCAAAATATTGGAAATGAAAAAAATCAGCATAGAATAAGAATAAAAATCAGATGACGGCAAAGTTTTCCTATTAAAAAATGGCAATACAAATTTTTCCACAATCATCCCCCCTTCAAAAGTGCTGCCATAATTGATATGATCGCAAGAACAACGCAGAGCAAAACAACAAGCAGCATTTCTTTTGAGATCTCAGAAAAAGTTTTTCGAAAAATCAAAATAGAAACCACCAGCAATCCTATGCCACCTATCGCAAGAAAATATGGCATATTCTACTTTCCTGCCCTCACATCTGCTTCAATTTTCGTGTTTCTATAAAGTTGATCCTGATACTCCAGAAGCTTTTTCGCCCTTTCCTGAGCATTTTTGAAAACATGTGGGTCCAGATCTTCCACAGGAACAACAATGCTTGAAACAACTGTTACTTTTTGACCGTCGCAGTGAATATATCCACCATACGTAGCAAAGGTTTTTTCTTCACTTTCCGTAACGACTCTCACGTAGTCAATTGCAAGTTGAGCAACAATAGGTGCTCTTTTTGGAAGTATCCCCATCGATCCATCAACTGTTCTGAAACTCATGAATTTTGCTTTTCCAATCCAGCAAACCGTTGAAGGAGAGAGTATCTCAACCTCTATCATGCAGCACTTCCTTTCAATCTTTCTGCTTTTTGAACAGCTTCATCAATTGTTCCAACCATAAAGAACGCCTGCTCAGGTAAGGAATCGTGCTTTCCTTCGAGTATCTCCTTAAAGCCTTTCACTGTTTCTGATATGGGTACATATTTTCCATTTGCGCCTGTGAATCTCTCAGCCACAAAGAACGGCTGGCTTAAAAAACGTTGAATTTTTCTTGCTCTCTGAACAATCAATTTATCCTCCTCTGTCAATTCTTCCATACCAAGAATAGCTATTATATCTTGGAGATCCTTATACCTCTGAAGAACCTCCTGAACACCCCTTGCAACCTGATAATGCTCCCAGCCTATAACTGCTGGATCAAGTATTTTCGAAGTTGAATCAAGAGGATCAACAGCAGGATATATACCAAGCTCAGCAATCTTTCTTGATAAAACCACCGATGCATCAAGGTGGGAAAAAGTCGTCGCAGGTGCTGGGTCTGTTATGTCATCTGCGGGAACATATATTGCCTGCACCGATGTTATGGACCCTTTCTGGGTCGAAGTGATTCTTTCCTGCAATTCTCCCATATCCGTTGCCAATGTTGGCTGATAACCCACTGCCGATGGCATCCTTCCAAGCAAAGCAGACACTTCACTACCAGCCTGTACGAATCTAAAGATATTGTCTATAAATAAAAGCACATCTCTGCCTTCCACATCGCGAAAGTACTCAGCTATAGTCAGAGCAGTCAGACCTACTCTGAATCGGGCTCCTGGTGGCTCATTCATCTGCCCAAATACCAGAACAGTATTCTCAAGTACGCCTGCTTCCTGCATTTCAAGCCACAGATCATTTCCTTCCCTTGTTCGTTCTCCAACACCTGCAAAAACAGAAAAACCCTTCTGCTCAATTGCAATGTTTCTTATAAGCTCCATAACTAATACAGTTTTTCCAACGCCTGCACCACCAAAAAAACCTATCTTACCACCCTTAGGAAAGGGGGCAAGCAGATCAATCACTTTGATGCCTGTCTCAAGTACCTCAATTTCTGTTTTCTGCTCAGTAATCTTCGGTGCCGGTCGATGAATAGGCCAGTAATCCTCTGCCTGTATATCTCCTTTTTCATCAATAGGTTTTCCAACAACGTTTAGAATTCTTCCAAGAACACCTTTTCCAACGGGCGCAACAATTGGTTTACCTGTGTCCACTACCTCAAGTCCACGAGTTAAACCATCAGTTGAATCAAGAGCAACAGCTCTGACAGTATTATCTCCTATAAGTTGTTCAACCTCCAGGATCAGTTTTTCCCCATTTTGAGGATTGGTAACTTCTAAAGCATTGTATATGTCTGGAAGTTCCTTTTCATCAAATTTGACATCAACAACAGGTCCTATGATTCTGACTATGTATCCTTTTCCAGCCAAAGAAATCGCCTCCTTACTCTTCCTTCAGTGCTTCAGCGCCTGTCACAATTTCTATAAGTTCCTGTGTTATTGACGCTTGTCTGGCTTTATTATATTCCAGAGTGAGAGTTCTTATCATCTCTCTGGCGTTTTCCGTAGCATTTCTCATGGCATTTTGCCTTGCGTACATCTCGCTGACTTTTGTTTCATAAAGAAGTGAAAATATCTTTGTGGCTACATAAAAATTGGCAAAGTTTGCGGCAAGCTCTTCTGAAAATGGTTCATATTCATATCTCTCAATATTTTTTCCTCCAGCTATCGGAGTAAGTTGAACACAAGTAGGTCTTTGAACAAGTCTATTAACAAATTTCCCATATATAATATGTACATTTCCTGATATCTTCAGTAAATCCTCCATCAAAGCAGCTGCAACATTAAATGCTGGTGTTTCATATATTCTCTGATAAGATTTTGCGAGCTTTTTGTTTGAAGAAAAATGCGCCGTTGCTTTGCTGCCAACGGTAATCAGTATTTCAAAATCTTTAAGTCTGCGTTCAGTTTCTCTTATGATTTCTGCATTGAATGATCCACATAGACCCATATCTGAACTTACAACAACAAGAACAGGCTTTCCGCTTCCAATAACAAACGGATGATCACACGAGGAAAAATCTATTCGATCTTTCAGAACTTCAACAGAACTGGCAAAAGTTTTTGCTTTTCTGAAACCTTCTTCTAACTTTCTGACACGTGCTCTGGCAACCATTTCCATTGCACGCGTTATTTTCATCAGCGCTGACGTTGATTGAATGCGAGCCTTTACCGATCTTAATTTTCCTCTGCTCATTATTCATGCCATCCTTCCAGAAACTCCTGAATAGATTTTTTCAACTCATCTTCCACTTCTTGAGTTAATTCTTTCTTTTCCGATATCAATTTGAGCAGGGAAGATTTAGACGTTCTCATATAATCAAGAAATTCCTTTTCAAATTTTCTCACAGATTCAACCGGAAGCTCATCTAAATATCCTCTAACGCCCGCATAAAGAACCACAACTTGTTCTTCAACTGGTAGTGGGCTGTACTGGTCCTGTTTGAGTAACTCCTGCAAATGTTGCCCGCGGACAATCTGGGCTCTCGTAGCAGGATCCAATTCAGATGCAAACTGCGCAAATGTTTCAAGCTCTCTAAATTGCGCAAGATCTATTCTCAACATTCCGGCAACTTGTTTCATAGCTCTTATTTGGGCTGAACCTCCCACCCTTGACACAGACAATCCAACATTTATAGCCGGTCTGAATCCAGAATAGAAAAGTCCGGGTTCGAGGTATATTTGACCATCCGTTATAGATATAACATTGGTGGGAATATAGGCAGAAACATCGTTTGCCTGAGTTTCTACTATTGGAAGCGCTGTTAAAGAGCCTCCACCCATTTTGTCATCGAGCCTTGCAGCTCTTTCAAGAAGTCTTGAATGCAGATAAAATATATCTCCCGGGTAAGCTTCTCTTCCCGGTGGTCTTCTGAGAAGCAAAGATAGCTGTCTATAAGCCGCTGCATGCTTTGATAAATCATCGTAAACTACAAGAGCATCTTTTGAATTGTACATAAAATATTCTCCCATAGCACAGCCAGCATAAGGAGCAATGTATTGAATTGGTGCAGGATCTGAAGCAGATGCAACAACTACTGTAGTATATTCCATAGCACCAAATTCTCTGAGCTTATCAACTATTCTGGCAACTGCGGCTGTCTTCTGTCCTATCGCTACATATATGCAATAGACCCCTTTTCCTTTTTGATTTATGATGGTATCTATGGCAATAGCTGTTTTTCCTGTTTGCCTATCACCAATTATCAACTCTCGCTGTCCACGACCTATTGGGATCATGGCATCTATAGCCTTAATCCCAGTTTGCAGAGGGGTGTTCACAGGACGTCTATATATAACACCGGGCGCCTTGATTTCGATCTTGCGCGTATGTTTAGCCTCTACTGGGCCAAGACCATCAAGTGGCTCTCCAAGGGGATTCACAACTCTACCTAAGAGTTCCTCGCCAACTGGTACCTCAATAATCTTTTTAAGCCTTTTAACAATATGACCTTCTTTTATTTGAGAATAAGGTCCTAATAAAATAACACCAACATTATCCTCCTCAAGATTAAAAGCAAGTCCCTTCACGCCGGTCTCAACGAATTCAACAAGTTCATCAGCCATAACACTATTTAATCCGTAAACCCTTGCTATTCCATCTCCAATCTGGACAACTCTTCCTGTTTCCTGAAGGTCTATCTCTTCTTTAAACTCCTTTATTCTATCCTCGAGCACCTTTGTTATTTCTCCAGGGCTAATTCTCAACTACATCACCTCTCTTTGAAGAACATGGCGGGTTACATTTCTAATCCTTCCAGCCACAGAAGCATCAAAGGTTTTTCCTTCACATTCTATAACTACACCAGCTATCAGGGATTCATCAATTCTGGTTTCAAAAACAGGATTTCTTTTTGTATACTTCCTGACAAAGTCAGTGATAACTTTAAGTTCTTCTTCAGAAAGCTCATAAGCAGTTGTAAGGAAGACAGGTACTTTCATTTCAGATTCAATTTTCATGTTCTTATAGTATTGCAAAATGGCAGGTAACACTGATTGCCTTCTTTTCTCAAAAACTATTTTCAAAAAATTCCAGAAAGGCTTGTCAAAATGAGCCCCTATTTGATTAATAAACTTGGTAATTCTATCAACATGTTCTGCTGCGCCAATTGTTGGATCATCAAAAAATTGCTTTGCTTTCTGATAAAGTTGAACAACTACAGCAAGTATATCCCCGTATTCTTCTGTTTTTTCCAATTCAACTGCAACATTTAACAGAGCTCTGGCGTACTTGGCTGCAATCTGCGAATATCTCATTTTTCTTTCTCCTTATTGAGAATATTAATCAAATATTCCCTTTTTGCCTTTTCGTCAAGTACTCCTTGCAGGATCTTAAGTGCTAATGTTACTGCTATCTCTCCGGCTCTCTTTTCAATTTCCTGTAAAGCTTGTTTTTTCTCACGTTCAATTTCATTTCGAGCTGAATTCAAAACTTTCTCGGCTTCCTCACGGGCTTTGACCTTAGCTTGGTTTATGATCTCTTCGCTTTTCTGCCTTGCTTCTGAAATGATTCCATCTGCAGATTTTCTTGCGCTTTCAAGAGCATCATGAGCCTGCTTTTTCATCTCTTGAGCTTCTTTGAGCTCTTTTTCTGCACTGGCAAGATCAGATTGTATTTTTTCCCGTCTTTTATCGGCTATTTGCAGGAAAGGCTTGTACAGAAATTTGTAAAGAACAAACAGTAAAATTAGAAAATTCAGTAATTGAATAATACCCGTGAGGTTGAGCTCAACAAATCCCATTTCAAGTCCTCCTCAGAGCACAAAGAGTATGAGAATAGATATCAGCAAGGAATACAAACCGGTTGTCTCACAGACTGCCTGAGAAAGCAACATTCTTGTAGTCAAAACGCCTATCAATTCTGGTTGGCGCGCCATTGCTTGCATAGCTCCATCGCCAACATGTCCTTCACCAATACCCGGGCCTATAGCTCCCGCACCCATACATATTCCTGCTCCTATAAATTTTCCCATTTGAATCAATGCTTCCGCAAGACTTGGAGAAACATTCTCCACAAGAATCCCTCCTTCTTAGGATAAGGCAGATGATATATAAGCAATCGCAAGCACTGTAAAAACAAGAGCCTGTATAACACCTACAAACAGTCCAAAAAATCCCCACAGAATAACGGGCAAAAACAGATATTTTGCCATGTAAGCTAAAAGATATGTGAGCAAAGCTCCCCCAGCGATATTTCCAAAGAGCCTCAGAGAGTGTGATATTGGTTTTGATAGTTCTCCTATAACGTTCATTGGAAACATAAAAGGAATTGGCTCAAACCATGACTTTGCCCACGATTTAATTCCCTTGGATTTTATCGCAAATACTTGACTGATGATAAATACAAAAACAGCTAAAAAAGCATTAGTGTTTATATCCGCAGTTGGAGAAAACCACGTGTCGGAAAAAAGGTGAATTTTTTCGACAGTTCCTTGAGCGTTTGCCTCTATAGATATGCCAGGGATGGCACCACCAAGTATATTGGAAAAAACTATGAATATAAATAATGTACAGGCTATATAAAAAGTTGGCCTCACAAAACGTTGATCTGGAACAGCATCCTCAACCATGTTATACACAAACTCCAAAAGTGATTCCACGAGCGACTGCTTTCTATCCGGAACAACCTGTGGTTTTCTGAGCCTCAAGGCAATCAGGATTATGGCAGCCATGATGCCCCATGTCATAAATATTGTCAAAGGGTTGATTCTTGAAAAAATGCCTTTCCCGAATGGAAGATCCACAACCCAGCGATTGGCAACATTTTTAAATGCTTCCCCCATGTTTTGTTTAGAAAGGTAAATTGCATTCAAAACTCCTACGACTATGTAGACTACGAGAAAAATTGCCAGTAAAACCTTCGCCCTTTTATCTAAACTGATCTTCACTCAGTCACCTCCAGGACAAAAAAGCAGCAATTTTTTCGTTCATCAAACCAAAAAAAGCTCCAAAAAGAGCTGGTAAAGAAAAAATTGACCCAAAAACCATAACAGCACCACTAAAAGTATACCGCGACAAATATCCTGTTAAGGACATCTTCCTTCTTTTCTTAACACATTTTTTAACATCGTACCACAGAGAAACTATATTGACACAGGCACCGATTGTGCCAGCAAGTACTCCCATGGCACCTCTGTATCCAAATAACATGAAAAAAACGACAATCTCAACGGATCCCAGAATCATCACGTTTGTTATCATCTTCTTTATCGTGCTTGTCATATTTATCGGCTTCCTTCAACAAATATTTGAAACCATTATACAAACCCGATGCTATTCCAAGTAAAACAAAAACTATTAAGAAAACACCATTCTTAAAAGTCCATTTGTCAATGTAATAGCCTATCAATGTTCCAACGATGATGTTGGAAATAACTGTCACGCCAAAATTTAAAACCACACTGTACTTGTTCAAGTCTTTCCGCACTTGACGGATCCCTTCACAGAAAGGATTGTCTCTACATCGTCGTCAGATGCGACACTGACGGGCAATTGAAGTGTTAGTCCTTCAACGGATATCTTTAATTCACGTCCTGTGACAACAGTGGGCGGACTAATAACTATTTTGCAACCAATTTTTTCTAAGTTCATAGCCAAAGCTCCAGCAATCATGTTTCCAAGCTCTCCAATAGCACTCATTGCAAGCTCGTCCAGGTTTTCGTACGGCATGTTCATCATTTTTGAAACAATCTTCAAAGCTGTGTCCGGGTTAAAAGAATATATCAAATTTCCTTCAACTCCACCAACAAAGCCTATGAGTGTTATCAAATCGAATTTAGGTTTTATTTCTTTCAGTACGCCTGGTTTACCCACCGTCGGTTTTTCACCAATCAGCACTTCCAGAGTATTAACAATTGCTGCAATAAGTGCATTTATAACTCTTGCGTCCAAGCTAAAACCTCCTTTTTATTCCCAGCTATCTGAGATTTTCAAATCCACCTTTAAAGGCACAGATAACCTGACAACGTTTTCCATGGAATCTCTAACCAGATTCTTAACAATCTCAACTTCTTCATCAGGCACCTCAAAAACAAGCTCATCATGAACTTGAAGTATCATCTTAGATTGCAATCTCATTTGTTTTATTTTATCATACAGATTTATCATGGCGAGTTTCATTATATCTGCTGCCGTCCCCTGAATAGGAGTATTAATAGCTATTCTTTCTCCCTCTTGTCTTACAGAAGCATTTTTTGACCTTAATTGAGGTACCTCTCTTCTTCTGCCAAACATTGTTCTGACATAGCCATGGGTTTTTGCATACGAGACAATCTTGGCAAAATATTCCTTAACAGACGGGTACAACGAAAAATACTCCCCTATGAATTTTTGAGCTTGATCGTAGCTCAAACCTGTTCTTTGTGAAAGTCCATAAGGCGATACACCATATATAACAGAAAAATTAACCATCTTTCCAATTGAACGCATCTGTGGAGTCACCTGGTTTTCAGGTACCTGGAAGATTCGGGATGAAGTAAAGTTATGTATATCTTCATCTTTTTTGAATGCTTCAATCAAATTCTGATCATTGCTCAAATGTGCAAGAACCCTGAGTTCTATTTGAGAATAATCAGCACTCAAAATCTTCCAACTATCTCTCTGAGGTACCACAGCTTTCCTTATCTCCCTGCTCTCTTCTTGCTTACTTGGCAAATTTTGCAGATTTGGATCACTGCTACTTAACCTTCCGGTTGCCGTACCAGTTTGATGAAATGAAGAATGGATTCTTCCTGTTTCTGGATGCACAAGTTTTGGTAAAACATCCAGGTACGTAGATTTAATCTTCTGATATTTTCTGTACTCGAGAATTAATCGAACTATAGGATGTTCTTCCGAAAGCTCCTCCAAAACATCAGCACGAGTCGAGGGTTCGCCAGTCGATGTCTTTTTCGTTGGCTGTATTTTTAATTTATCGAATAGTATGTGAGCAACCTGCTTAGGGGAATTCAAATTAAAAGCCTCTCCAGCATGATTGTATATCTGCTGTGAAAGTTCATTCATCCTGGCAGCATACTTCGAAGAAAGATCTTTCAAATAATCAATATTCATGTAGACACCTTCAAGCTCCATGTGAACAAGAACAGGTATCAAAGGCATTTCTATCTTTTCAAGCACTTCAAGCAAATCTGCCTCGTGTAGTTTTATATTCAAAATCTCGTACAGCCTGCGTGTTATATCAGCATCCTCTGCCGAGTACTTAGTTGCATCTTCTACTGAAACATCTGCAAATGTCACCGCACCAAACAATGGGGAAGTATCCTTAAATAACTCCTCGAAACTGATCATTTTGTAATTCAAAAATTTCATTGCAAGCTCATCCAAATTGAATCTTTTTTCATCTGGATTAAGCAGATACGCAGCTATCATTGTATCAAAAGATGGTCTAACAGGTTCAATACCATGCATTTTAAGAACACTGTAATCGTATTTGAGATTCTGACCTATTATTTTTGCACTTTGGTTCTCTAATATACTTTTTAAATTGTTGAGCGCCGACTTCTTATCAACATTTGGTCCGTTTTTGTGAGCCAAGGGTACATAATAGCTTTCTTTGCTGGGTAATGAAATCGAAAAGCCTATTATCTCGGCATCTATTGGAGAAAGAGAATCTGTCTCAAGATCCAAAACAAAATACTGGCTTTTCTTTATCTTCTCAAAAAGTTCATTGAGAGAATTATTATCCTTTACAGCTATATAAGGAGTCTTCTGATCCTGCTGAGTATAAAGACCAAGTTCTTTCATAATACTTGAAAATTCCATCTCTCTAAGAAATTCAACTAACTCCTTTTCTTTATAGCCGGCGTATTTCAAATCATCCCATGTAAGTCTCAAATCAAGATCGGTCATAAGTGTTACAAGTTGCTTGCTTTTGAACGCGTCATCTTTGCCCCGAGAAAGCAATTTACCTATTCTGCTGTTTTCGTCAATTTTCCCATATATTTCATCAAGATTCCCAAATTTTTCAATGAGCTCAGCAGCGGTTTTCATGCCAATTCCTTTAACACCCGGGACATTATCAACACTATCCCCCATCAGCGCGAGAAGGTCTACTATTTTGGATGGTTCTACCCGGTACTTTTCTATTATTTTTTTCTTATCGTAAAATTCAAGGTCAGTTATGCCTTTCGATGGGCGCCAAACTTTGATCTTATCGTTTACTAACTGGAACATGTCTTTGTCACCAGATATAATAAAAATGTCTTCAAATTCTTTTTCTCCCATTCGGGCAAGTGTGGCTATAACGTCATCTGCCTCACATCCTTCATATTCTAAAACTTTTATGCCAAGGGCCTGCACACCCCTTTTGATATATGGAAGTTGCTGTATCATCGCATCTGGTGTTTGGGGACGATGTGCTTTGTACTCCTCCAGTAACTCATGCCTGTAAGTGCGTGTCTTTGTGTCCATTGCAAAAGCAGTATAATCACCAATTTTAACGTAATCTTTCAGAAATCTTATAAGCATTCTCAATACGCCATAAGTAGCATTTGTAGGAATGCCAGAAGTAGTAGATAATGATTGATCAAGGGCATAATAAGCCCTGTAGGCGAGTCCTGTACCATCAAAGAGAAATAGTTTTGCCATCTTTTTCATACTCCCTGAGCTCTTCAAGAATCTCAACAGCTTTTCTGAGATGTGGTATAACTATAGAACCTCCAACTATCAGAGCAACATTAAATAATTCAAAATATTCCTCATCTGTTGTTCCAAGTTGAAAAAGCCTGATCATATGATATGTAATACAATCATTGCATCTGAGAACCATCGAGGCAACAAGCCCTAACATTTCCTTTGTCTTGGTGTCAAGTGCTCCCTGTTCGTAAACCTGTGAATCAAGATTCATGAATCTTTTCGTATGAAGATTTCCTTTTTTATTTATCAAATCATTGAGCTTTTGCCTATAGGAGATGAAATCTTTTAACATAACCTATCACCTCACAGCTTTAAAGGTTCATCATGAGTAAAAACAATCCAATCGCAGTTTTTTGATGCCTGTCTTACAAAATGAGCTGCTTCATCATTTCTATACCCTTTTGCAATTTCATAATAATCAACCTTTGTATAGCATATGTCACCAGGCATAAATATTTTACCCATATTTTCGCTCTCTATTACTAACGACACATGATCAGACGAATGGAATGGTGAATAGAAAATTTCAACAAATCCAAAAAGCTTTTCCCCTCCCGAGAGCATATTCACATGATTCCAGCCGGAAACCACCATACTGTAAAGCTGTCCGGTGATGGGACCAAAAGAAGAATAATCACGTGCTCTGTATTTTTGATGAACATGAACCATAGCATTTCTAAAAAATATAGAATTAAAGATATGGTCCATATGAACATGAGTCAAAATTATATCTGTTATGTCCTCTGGTAAAATATTCCTCGCTTTTAAACTCTGCTCGAGTGATTGCCACGTTACAAAGCTTCCTGGGTCAATAAGCATTTTTTTATTTTCATCATAAAGTAAACACACGGTTGAATATGGTGCCATGACATACGGAGCACTTCGCAAGGTGCCCCCTACCACAAGAATATCAACTCTCACCAGTACTCACCTCACTAAAAAAGACAGAAATCCTGCTAAAAGACAATAATAAGAAAACAATTTCAGTTTGCCTGTCAAAACACTTTTCTTGAGAATAAAAAGAGCAATTATGCCAACAACAAAAGCTGTAAGAGCCAGGTGAATTTGGCTCATCCTCATCTCTGAGATTTTCATCAGTCCTGCGCCTGCCGTAACAGGTAAAGCTAATAAAAAAGAATAAGAGAGGGAATCTTCTCTTTTGAAACCAAGCAGCAGAGCACCTGCTATAGTTGAACCGCTTCTGGATATACCTGGTAAAATAGCCAGAGCCTGAAATAAACCTATGAAAAGAGCGTCGATAAAAGACATCTGTTCCAAAGTTTTCTCGCCATTTTTTGAAGAACTCAGCATCAAAAGTAGGCTCGTCGTGCAAAAAAATATTGGAAGTAGCTCAATATTACTAAAAGTTTGCTCGATTTTATTCTCGAAGGTTATGCCAATTAAAGCTGCTGGTAATGTTGATATGAATAAATTGAAAATTATTTTTATATTTTTCAAGGCTCTTATTATTGAATAAATAGCAAAGATAAACACTGCTGCAAGTGTTCCAAGATGAAGCATCGCTGCGAAAGCTATATTGATATCTGTTTTCAACAGATTGGCAAATAAAACAATATGACCCGAGCTTGATACAGGTAGAAATTCTGTCAGCCCTTGGATAATAGCAAGAAAGAAATCTTTCAGAATCCTTCCTCCCTTGTTATTCTGTCATATTCGATTCCAAAAATCTTCAATGTCTTTGCCAGCTCCTCAGGCTCGCACGTATCGACTTTTATCGAAACTCTTCTGAAACCATCTTCTTTAATTGTATTTACAGACAGAACATTCATTTTGTTTTGAGCGAGCACGTCGAATATCTCTTTAAGCTGTCCCGGCTTATCCTCGAGTTTCATAAGAACTCTCGTTCCAGGTTCATCCATTGCGGTTATGGCGACAAAAGCTTCTAATATCTCCGACAAGGTAATTATTCCCTTAACATTTAACTCCTGATCAACAACTGCAAGGCACGCTTCATGCGACTCTCTAAAAGTCAGTGCTGCTTCTTCGATATAACTGTCTTCATAAGCATAGAAATCAGGAAAAACAACATGATCAAATACACTGCTGTCAAGTTCCGAATCAGCCAGGTTGCTCTTATAAACAAAACCTTGAAATTTTCCAGCTTCATCTGTTGTAACACAGTAATCCACTTTGTACTTTCTCATCACCGATAAGGCTTCTTGGACCGTAGAATTAATTCTGATAGATGGGAAATCCTGATTCATCCAGTACTTTACAAACATAACCTTACCTCCCTTGTTTTTGTCAATCGTGTTCTTTTAACCAGTTTGACGCAATTTGTTTTGTCTCTTCTCCCTGGGCTATCCATTGTGGATGAGGTTCCATAAGGATTATTTTCTCATAAAGTTGTTTTGCCTTTTGAAAGTATTTTTCCCTATCCTCCGATTTTCTTGCTATTTCAGACCATTGTTCATACAGCACAGCGAGTTCGTAATAAGAATTGACATATGCAGGTTCAACTTCAATCGCCTTAAGAAAGTACTGTTCAGATTTTCTGAAATCTCTAAATGGCCAGGGTGTATCCCTGTAGCGCATACCCATAGCTACAAGAGCTGTGTAGTTATTCGGATCAAGTTCGATTGCTTTTAAAATATATTTATCAAAATCACCAAGCATAAACAAACTCTGTATGATTCCCTTGTACTGGGCTAAGCGCCCTATTGCTGCTCCTGTAACATAGTTTGCGTATGAACTTTCTGGAAGCAATTCGACCGATTTTTTACCGACCTCTACTGCCCTTTCATATATTTTTTCTCTTTCTTCTTGAGAGATTTTAGCCCAGTTTGCATACTCCGTCAGCGCTTCGCAGAGTATGGCGAGTGTTTTGCCATCTTGTGGCATTTCTTCCAGTTCCTGGATGAGTTGCCACATTTCTTTCTCCATTCTGTGAGACCTGTATTCGATTAATCTGCTTTCTACGTTGATTGCGGCTGGAAAGACCGTTATAGATAGCAGCAGAGTTACTATGGTCGCTACCACTGTTTTCATTTTTCAACACCCCCAATTCTTCTTTACTAAACTATCATACCTTATCTTAGTAGTATATATAGTATATAGGTGGTAAGTTTTGTAACATAAGTTGCGTAATTCCCATAAATTGTGAAAAAGATCTGCTTGGGGGGGTGGTAGATAAAGTGGTAGATAAGTGGTAGATAAATGGTAGATAACTTCTGAAAGGCTCTCTAAGAGCCGTTTTTATGGTGGTAGAAAACTCATAAGTATGATCAACAGCTGATAAAAAGCTTTCCGGACTGAAATGGTATAAATTTGACATCTGCCTGTTTTTTTCTATTTAATAGCATTTTCAGGTTATCTACCATCTATTTTTATAGGATTAATGAGCAATTTGGAAGTTATCTACCACTTATACTACATTTTGTATTGAGTTATCTACCACCCAATATATGGGTAGTTATTTTTGTTAGATACTCGAGCTTTATGTGGTAAAATCTAATGAAACTGATGTTTTGGCTTGTCCGGAGAGGTGGTGGAACGAGTGGCAAAGGTGATTGTTGTCACTTCGGGAAAAGGTGGTGTTGGTAAAACTACCATAACGGCGAACCTTGGTTGCACACTTGCAAAACTCGGTGAAAAGGTTTGCTTGATAGATGCAGATATAGGTTTGAAAAATCTTGATGTTGTCCTTGGGCTCGAAAATAGAGTGGTTTATACGCTTGTTGATGTAGTCAACGGAAAAATCAATGCTCAGGAGGCACTGGTTCGGCATAAACAGATGAGGAATTTGTATCTTCTCGCAGCTTCCCAGGTGGCAACCAAAGAAATGGTTTCTCCTGAAGATATGAAGGCAATTGCCAAAACTTTGTATCCGGTTTTTGATTACATACTTATTGATTCCCCAGCAGGTATAGAGAGAGGGTTCAGAAATGCTGTTGCTCCTGCGGAAATCGCCCTGATTGTAACAACTCCAGAGTTACCAGCTATTTCTGATGCAGACAGGGTTGTGGGGCTTTTAGAAAATTTCGGTTTTAGTGATAAATCTATGAAGGTCATACTTAACAGATTCAAGATCAAAATGGTGAAAGCAGGTGAAATGCTTACTCAACAGGATGTTGAATCAACGCTCGCTCTGGAGATTCTGGGAGTTGTCCCTGATTCCGAGGAAGTCATAATAGCCACAAACAAGGGGCTACCGGTTGTTTTGAATGGAGACATGACTGTTTCGAAGGTTTTCGAAAATATAGCAAGGCGTTTGAAAGGTGAAAGCGTCCCTGTAGATAACGACATTTCTCAAATGTCAGAGAAGGGATTTATGACATTTTTCAGGAACCTTTTTAACAGGAAAAGGGGATGATGATCCGTGTGGTTCTTCGGACTCTTCAAAAAGAAAAAACGAGAGAAAAGTAGAGAAACTGCTTACAAAAGGCTTGAGACAATACTTGAAAGAAGGCGGCCAGTTGCTGTTACGGAGGTTATTCCAAAGCAGGAATTTGAAGAAAATTCCGAAAAAATTAAGGAGAGAATTGTCGATTGGGTTAGCGATACATTCAAAGTTGATCGTGAAAGAGTGAAAGTGGAGTTCGAAGAGCACAACGGGTACATAGTTATCATAACAAATGTTCTCTTTGAATAGTGAGGTGACATCATGAAGAGTTTCACGGTTAAATCAACCCAGCGAGAACAATTTTTAGATATAACGCATGAAGTTCAGAGAATAGTAGACGAATCAAATACTAAGGAAGGCTTATGCGTCGCGTTTGTTCCCCATACCACTGCCGGAATCATAATAAATGAAGGAGCAGACCTTTCTGTGAGGTCTGACATTCTCAGCAAGCTTTCAAGATTAGTTCCATCTAACGAGAACTATTCTCATCTTGAAGGTAATGCAGATGCTCATATTAAATCAGCTATAATTGGTTCTTCTGTCGCCATACCAATCAGCGAAGGAAGATTGACCCTGGGAACCTGGCAGAAGGTTTTTCTGTGTGAATTTGATGGCCCCAGGGTAAGATCAGTGATTGTTCAAGTAATAGGAAAATAGTTACAGAAGGTCCTGTAAGAAATAAACCTTAGGTGAAGGAATCCCATTGAAATTTGTCCCATATTCAACAGTATAAGCACCGGCATTAATGAAGTAAACAATGTCGTCAAGTGTTATGTTGTATGAAAGCAATGCGTCGTCATAGATTTTATCCACACTATCACATGTTGGACCAGCAAGGACGAACGGAATTTTTTGCTCTGATTCTTTTCCATCAACTTCTATTTCGTATCTGAAGTTTTCAATAGTCTCCATCAGCCCATGAAATACTCCCGCGTCTATATAAACCCATTCTTCGCTACCTCTCTGGCATCTTAACAGGACTTTGCTGACCAGAATTCCAGAGTTTCCAACCATTGACCTTCCTGGTTCAGCAAATATCTGGAGATTTCTAACTCCATACAAATGTTCGCTTATCGATTGAAGTACAATTTCTCCTATCTCTTCAACAGTTGGGATTGGTTTGACATGCTTGATTGGTATTCCACCACCTATGTCGAGTACTCTCAAATGAATGCCAAAATTTCTTTCTGCCCAGTAGAATATCTTCGCAACTCTTTCAATAGCATTAGACCAGCTGTGTGGATCGTAATTTTGAGAACCAACGTGAAAACTCACACCAACCGGCGTCAGCCTCAATTTCTGAGCATATGCAATGAGATCTACAGCGACTAATAGATCCACTCCGAATTTTCTCGATAAAGGCCAGTCGCTGTGTGTGTTTTCAACAGCCACCCTGATAACTACTTGTGAACCCGGTGCGTTTTCAGCGATTTTATCGAGTTCCATTGTCGAGTCAGCAGCAAAAAGATATACTCCAAGGTCATAAGCTTCTGCGATATCTTTCTCACGTTTTATCGGATTGGCAAATATCATCCTGTCTGCCGTGACACCGAGGTTCATAAGTTTTTTGATCTCTCCTATTGATGCTACATCAAAATTACTCCCAAGATCTCTTAATCTTTCGAGTATTCTTGGATGACTGTTTGCTTTAATTGCATAGAATATTTTACAATCTGGTATAGCCGCCGCAAGTTTTCTGTAGTTTTCTTCAATTATGTCGAGGTCAATTATCAGAAAGGGTGTTTCAAAAGTCCTTGCAGCTTTTTTAACAATATCTGTTACTTCCATTTCTTTTCACTCCTCGTTCCTTATTTTTTGAGATATCTTATCACATATATTTTTCAAGAAAAGTTCGTCGTCTTTGTCGAATGCATTCGATATGTGGCTGTCTATATCCAGTTCTCCATATATTATGCCGTCAATCATTATTGGAACAACAATTTCGGATTTCACTTTGGGGCTGCAAGAAAGATAATTTGTTTCTTTTGATACATCCTGGACTATGAAGGTCGTCTTTTTTTCTGCAGCCTGGCCGCATATACCTTTTCCGAAGGGTATTTTCACGTGTTCTGTTGGTTCGCCCACGAAAGGCCCAAGCACAAGTGTATTTTTTTCATCAAAATCTGTTAGGTAAAAACCTACCCAGTTGTAATAAGAAATGTTTTCATAAAGGAGATTACATATTTCTTCCATTGATTCATGAATATTATTTTGGAAAATTATTTCTTCTATCTGGTTAGTCAATTCTTCAAACAGCTGTTTTTTTGAAGTATAACTACCCATCGTTTCACCCCTTCTGAAAGATTTCACGGATTGAAATGCTACCTCAGCTATTTGATCAACAATGTTTTTTTTCCACAGAGATAGTATATCTATAAGTATTACCTTTTCTTTATTTCCATTGACAACAGTCCAGTCTTTTAAACCAAGCAAACCTGTTAAAAAGATAGTAAAGTCCTCTCTGTGGAGCTCCAGAATTTTGTGTTTTTTTGATACTAATTTTGAGGAAAACAGTTTCTGATCTCGTGAGACGCTTTGCCAGTACTGCATTAATTTGTCAAGCAACGGTCTGCTCATGCTTTGTAAAAGTTGTCTAATATCATCTTCTGTGAGTCCCATTGATGTTTCGTAATTTTCAATCAATGGACTATACTTTGCCCGATATTTTTTCCAGTAAGAATACCAGTCATTTTTGTCAAATCTGAGTATTTTGAAAAAATCATCTGCGATGTTTTGAACTATGTTTCTCATAGCTTTACTCCCAATTCAGGCTTCAAATAGATCGCTGAGCTTGATAGAGCTCAGAGTATCTTCGACACTTTTCTTGAGGTTGTCCCATATCTTGAGTCTTATGGTGCAGCTTGTTGGATCGCTACAACAGTTTTCATCCATGGTGCATTTAATCAATTTATCAGGATCGTCAACAGCTCTAACAATTTCCAGAGCCGTGATCTGATCAGCACTTTTTGTCAGGCGATATCCACCTTTCCTGCCCCGTGTTGATTCTATAATTCCGGCTTCTTTCAGACTTACCATTATCTTTTCTGCAAATTCTTTTGGTACATTAACATCTGTTAAAATAAGGGAAAGCGAAACAGGTTCATTAGCCTGGCAATTTGCGATTTGTAGCAATATTTTGAAAGCATACTCACTTTTGATAGTTATACCCAATTTTATCTACCTCCAGTTCATCTGAATTGGAACAACGTAGACATCAACGTAGGATCGCATATTTACAAGCGCTTGCTTTATATTGCTGGTGTATATATCTATTTTATTTCCTTTGATAGCAGCGCCGGTATCCTCAACTTTAAAGAAACCATAATTTGGCCCACCACAAAATTGCGGTATGTATACCACACTTCCAAGTGGAATAACAGATGGATCTGCCGCTATTGTCCACCATTCTTTTGGTACAGTACCGGCTGCTGTTATCCGAAAGGTAGGATGTTCTGGCAACTTTCCATCCTCCCATTCAGAGTAATAGGTCGCTTCAAATTTTCCTGCATATTTCAAAAGAATTCTCAGAGGATCTCTTGGTTCTCCATCTATCCATATTTCGAAATGAAAAATGTTTTCCACAGTACCAACATTGTTTCCCCCTGAAATCCATTGACCTTGAACAACTTCGATCGCTTTCAAATTGCCGTAAACAGCAAGTATACCGTTTCCGTGATCGATTCTGATGTGATATCCATCGTTGTCCTGCAAAATATTCACTACTCTTCCTGGTAGCATGGATCGCACTTTTCTTGGAGTATTTATCCTGATATCAATACCTGTTCTTGCCCCAGAGCCGGTGGGCTCGGAAAAAGCGCCTGCTATGTCCTGCGGATTAAGTGGGCTATCTAAGGGATATTTAAAAAGTGAATTTGTGTCTTCAACAGGTATTTGAATCCTCTGCCCCACTAACAAACGATTTGCATCTTCTATACCGTTTAACTCCGCCAGCTGCTTTATTTTATCAAGTTTTAAACCATAGGCCTGTGCGATACTGGAGAGGGTATCACCTGATTTCACTACATATGTTACGTATCCCTGATCTAACCTGAGAAACCTGTCTCTATCGTATTCCCTCACAATACCTCTGAGTGTTTCTATCTCAGTAGCTAACTGTCTTGTAAGGGCGGTTGTATTGGCTATGTACTGCTGAAGATCGGAAGGCATAATTTCACCGGATTTTATTTGTAGTTTTGATAATTTTTCTTCTAATTCTTTTTTCAAAGCACTTTCTGTATTTTTGATCTCTGTTTTCAGCTGATTGATCTGCGTTTCAAGGCCGAAAAGGTCTATATTTTGTTGTATTTGTGGATTTTCGATCGCCAGATTTTCTATAGTTGTTTCTATAGATTTTATTCTGGATGACAATTCCATAACTTCAGCGATCTGGTTTGAAATAGAATGAACAGAATTCTCAAGGCCACTCAGTTTCGCAGCAATTTGTTCAGCATTGACCTGATTCAAAAGTTGCTCTGTTTGCTGAACAAATTTTTCATAATTTATTTGCTGCTGCTTCTGAGCAGCTTCGATGTCACCAAGTTTGTATATAAGTTCTCTTATATCTGAGACATTCAATGCCACAGAGAGCTGGTTGTATCTCATTTCAAGAGATGTCAACCGGGCCATGATCTCGTTTATTTCATCTGGTGAAACAGCTGGCAGATTTTTTTGCTCGTCAAGCAATTTTTTGGCTGATGATACTTCATTGTTTATTTTACTTACTTCCTGCTGCAATTTTTCAATATTTTTCTGGTTGTTGTAGGTACTTTTTTCAATTTGAGCTATGCGATACTCGAGTTCATCCAGCCTTCTGTTGATTTGCTCAAGAAGGTCCTGATCGTAAGGAGTGCAGGAAATCACGATGATTACCAATGGTAGTAGCAATAAAAGTTTTTTCATAGTCCTCGCTTCCCTGCAGCAGCCTGCTGCCATTCTTTACGGGCTAATTTTATATATATCGAATTTGTGTTTCCAAATTTTTGAATTAGACTCGAAAACCATCGGACAGCCTCTTTTTTGTTTCCCAGCCTCAAGTTGATTTCTCCGAGATAAAAGATTACCATAATTTCCTTTTCGGGTGCCAGTTCATCGTTTTTGTAACTCTCTAGGAAGCATTTCATTGCCTGCTCTAACGCATTATTTTCATCTTTCGAATGCATATCTCTGTGGATCCAGGATAGTTTTAGATAAGCTTCGGCCGCTTTGAGATGCTTTTCTGTTAAAGTGTAAACCGCTGCAGCTATTGCAAAGATCATTGCACCATCTTTTAGTGATCTGTTTTCAGAGAGATCTATCGAGAGGCTGTTTTTAATTCGATCACAGAGTTCTTGAATGCGTTTTTTTTCAGTTACAGGTTTTTCAAAATCATCTTCAAACGCTGTGTAATAACAATGTGTGCAGGTTATTGGCTGAAACAACAATGCATTGATGCCTTCGTAAGCTGGTTTTAAATCAGTGTCGCGTTCTTTTACTTTGATTGCTTCACTGAATAGGCGAACAGCTTGAAATTGTTTTCCACAAACAGGACAGGTACAGTTTTTTTGCCAGAAAATCTGCAAAACAACACCTCCAAAGATGGACTGGGAGAATTATACCACTGTTAGGTAAAATCTCTTTTTGAATCTTTTTTCCAGGACGATTAATATTCATGATGGTTAAATAATTTTGGAGGTGTTATGGATGGATTTCTATATAGGGGATAAAGAAGAAGTTTTGATAGAAACGAGAGATCTCATGTATTTTTCCGAAACGAGGTTGATTAATATACCGAGAAAGATCGTTATGAATTTTTTTCAGGAAGACAGACCTGTCGGTTTTGTTTCTTTTGATGTGCGCTGGATAAATAGAAACGCCTACATTACTTATTATGTGATATCTGAAGCAAGAGGGATTGGCTTGGGAAAAAAGATGCTTTTGATGGCCATGGATTTTGCATTCAACGAGCTCAATTTAAATCGACTGACAGCTGAAGTATATGAATACAACAAACCCTCTATAAAACTTCTCGAAAGTACCGGCTTTGAGCTTGAAGGCGTTATAAAAAATGGAAAATTTTACAACGGAAAATATCACAATATACGTATTTATGGTTATTTACGCAGATAAAATTTATAAAAGATATTGAAAATACTACAAATGCCTTCCGTATTTCATTAATATTTCTGTGCATAAATAAGATGGAAAACTACGTTTTGGAGGTGAAAACATGCGGAAACTGACCGTTTTGATCATGGTTCTGGTAACGGTTATGAGTTTTGCTTATGTGAAAAACGTTATTCTTTTGATTGGCGACGGTATGGGTATCAATCACGTTTATTTAACCCAATTGCTCGAAGGCCAACCATTGGCTATGACGAAAACACCCTGCATCGGGTTGATCACAACTTACTCGGCAAATTCTTGGGTGACTGATTCAGCGGCAGCCGGGACTGCCTTAGCAACAGGTTTCAAGACAAACAATAGAATGATAGGGCTTTTACCCAGTGGCGAAAATGTTCCAACCTTAGCAGAAGTTCTCAAAAAATATGGAGTGAAAATAGGATTAGTAGTTACCTGCAGAATCACCCATGCAACACCAGCCTCCTTTTACGGGCATGTTGAGGACAGAGATATGGAGAATGAACTGGCAGAACAACTTGCAGATAGTGATTTTGATGTTATTTTTGGCGGAGGTTACAGACACTTCTTTCCAGAATCCGTAAAAGGAAGCAAAAGAACTGATGATAAAGATTTAATTGCATTAATGAAGGGGCAGGGGTATGTTTATGTGAGCAAAAAGTCAGAACTCGAAACTGTTGATGAAGGGAAAGTTATAGGACTTTTTGCTCCGAGCCACCTGTCTCCGGCATCAAACAGACCAGAAGAGCAACCCATGTTATACGAAATGGTCAATAAGGCATTGCAGTTGCTTTCCCGGGATGGTGAACCATTTTTCCTTATGGTAGAAGGTTCACAGATTGACTGGGAGGCACATGACAATGACGTGTATGGAGTTTGGAAAGAGACTGTGGAATTTGACAAGGCGGTAAAGGTAGCTCTTGAATTTGCAGAAAAAAATCCTGACACATTGGTTGTAATTACTGCTGATCACGAAACTGGCGGGCTTTCGATATCATCTGGAAATCAAATGATCGAGATCAATAAACTCAGGCAGTACAAGATGAACACAGAAACTTTTTTAAGCAGATTTTCAATCGACAAAAAAGAGGAGTTTATCAATGCAGCCAGGAACTATTACGGTATAGATATCTCTGATGAAGAATACAGGTTCTTACTTAGCAAAAAGAATAGTTTGAATTCATCTGAATTTGTTAAAGAATTTGGAAGATTTTTGAGTGGAAAATCTCTTGTAGGATGGACTACCTTTGACCATACTGGTATGCCAGTACCAGTTTTTTCATTTGGACCAGGAGCTGAAAACTTCACGGGATGGTTCGATAATACTGAAATCCCAAGAATCATCGCAAGATTAATGGGATATCCTTTGACTTATCCAATATATAAAGAACCGGTTACTGTGAACAACTAAGGGGCGGGACAATCCGCCTCTTTATTTGAACAAGTTTTTCTTCATCTGATTTCTTACTTTCAGTGATTTCTCAACATGAATGCGTTCGTGGGTAAAAGGGTCGATTCCCGAATAGTACATAGCCGTGCTTATAGTTCCAGGCGAAGGTGTGAAAATTTGAATTTGCTGAGGATGGTATCCAAGTTTTTCATTGATGAAATTTTTCAGATAGTTGTTTTCACGAAGCGTTTCTCCAGGATGTGCCACTATAAAATACCCTATCACATAACGATTTTTCCCCTGATGTCTGGCATGTTTTTCAAATTTTCTTTTAAATTCCAGAAATAGTTCCACGGGAGGTTTTCTCATCAGTTTCAGAACATACGGGTGTGCATGCTCTGGTGCGAGTTTCAGTTGCCCGGGAGTATAATTCACGAGTTCTTTTATGAAATATTCTCCTTCCGGATCGCTCAATGCCAGATCGTGCCGAATGCCCGAGGAAACAAAAACATGTCTTACACCTTTGATCTGACGTAATTTTTCCAGCAGATCTATGTATTTTGCATGATTCATTTGAGTACTGGAACATATTTCTGGATGCAGGCAGAATTTTCTGCATGTGCCTTTTGAATCTCTTACATTGCACGAAGTACCGTACATGTTAGCTGTTGGTCCACCGACATCTGTGATAATACCTTTAAAATCAGGGTGTCTTGTGATTTTACGGGCTTCTTCGATTATTGATTCATCGCTTCTGGATACAACATGTGCTGTCTGATGACAACTCAGTGCGCAAAATGAACACCGACCAAAACAACCCCTGACAGATGTTATAGAAAATTGAACAGTTTCTATTGCTGGCACATGTCCCATAGATTCATAATATGGATGAGTCTTTCTTTCAAAGTCCATCAGATAAAGATTATCTAATTCTGTTTGGTCAAGAGGTTTCTCTGGGGGATTTTGCACAATATAGCGGTTGTCCTGTTTTTGATAGAGAACAACATTTTTTAGATGATCTGTGCTTGAAAGTTGTAATTTCACAGCTTCCGCATATTTGATTTTATCTTCAGAAATTTCTTCAAAACTTGGAAGTTCGATTCCGCTTTCTGGCTTTCTTGATGTCCACCAGACAACACCGGGCAATTGTTTGCATCTGTCTAAATCAGCATATTTTTCAAGAATTTGAGATATTCTGAGGATGGTTTTTTCCGCCATGCCATAGACAAGTAGGTCTGCTTTTGAGTCGATCAAAACCGATTTTCTCACCCTGTTAACCCACCAGTCGTAATGGGCAAAACGCCTTAAGCTGGCTTCAAGTCCACCGAGAATCACTGGAACATTCGGAAAAAATCTTTTGACCAGATTCGAGTAAACTATTGTGGCTCGATCTGGTCTTTTGCCTGATGTACCACCGGGGGTGTAATCATCTATTTTTCTTTTTTTCATCGAAGCAGTGTAATTTGCAACCATTGAATCAACGTTACCGGCGGTGATGCCAAAAAAAAGCTTTGGTCTACCAAGGCGTTTGATATCTTTGTCGCTGTTCCAATCAGGTTGGGCTATGATACCAACTTTGTATCCCTTTGAAAAAAGATAATGTCCTATTAAGGCGACTCCAAAAGATGGATGATCTACGTAAGCATCCCCGGTAATAAGTATTATGTCTAATTGTTTCCAACCGAGTTTTTTGATTTCTTCACTGGTTGTTGGCAAGAACATTGTATCACCCTTCACGAAAATTATTGGAGTAAATATTATTTGCCAATGAAAATAACAGTGCTTTTTGGAGAGGCTGTGTATATGTATCCCACCTGCTCTGGTTTGTCGAGAAAATCTTCAGGTGATTCTTTAGAAGTGTCAACTACGAGGTACCATGTTTTTCCGTGGATAAAAGGCAGAATAAATCTTAGAGGTTCGCGCCACTGGTTGAGTATTACATAAATATCATCATCCGATCCGTCGAGATAAGTCTCCCCGTTTATCATAAACGCAATTGAATGGGAGTAATACGAAAAATCTGGCTCATAAGGTCTTATTCCGTGCCATGTGAGATCAGGAATGCCTCTACTGGTTGGAGCGCCACTGAAAAAATGAGGCCTTCTCAAAGATGGGTGAATTTTCCTGAATTGGATCATTTTTTTGAAAAAACGGAAGATATCGTAATGTTTTTCCTTTAAGGTCCAATCCAACCATGTTGTCTCGTCATCGTGGCAGTATGCATTGTTGTTTCCTCTCTGAGTTCGATAAAGTTCATCTCCCATGAGAATCATGGGAGTGCCGTGAGATACCATCAAAATGGCTATGAAATTTTTTACCTGTTGTTTCCTTATTCTGTTTATCTGCGGATTATTTGTTTCACCTTCAGCTCCATTGTTGCAACTGAAATTTTCATCTGTACCATCCCGGTTATTTTCACCGTTAGCCTCGTTGTGCTTGTGACGATAACTTACCAGATCTCTCATTGTAAAACCATCGTGGCATGTTATGAAATTTATGCTTGCATGGGGCGATTTTGAACCATAAAGGTCCTGGCTTCCAGATATTCTCATGACAAGATCTTGAATTGTTCCTTCATCTCCTCGAACAAATTTACGAACAGTATCCCTATATTTACCGTTCCATTCAGCCCATCCTGGTGGAAACTGACCCAGAAAATAACCTCCGGCTGCATCCCAACCTTCTGCTATTAGTTTGAGATCATGTAATATCGCGTCTTCAGAGATATCTTTGAGCAGGGACAGGTCTCCAATCCACCGGCCATCAGGTGTTCTTCCTAAGATCGATGCCAGGTCAAATCGAAAGCCATCTACGTGCATTTCTGTCGCCCAATAACGCAAACTATCTATAATCATCTCTTTGACGACTGGATGATTACAGTTTAGCGTGTTCCCACAGCCAGAATAATTCAGATAGAGGCGTTTGTTAGATGGATTTAGCATGTAATAAATTTCATTATCTATTCCACGAAAAGAGAGAGTTGGACCAAGCTCATTTCCTTCGCCTGTGTGATTGTACACAACATCAAGTATTACTTCAAAACCATGATTGTGAAGTTCTTTGATAAAATCTTTGAAGAAAAAGACCTGTTCCCCAAGTTTCATACCTGCCGAATAATTTCCGGTTACTGCAAAAAAACCAAGAGGGTTGTATCCCCACATATCTTTCAATTTTTTTCCGTTTAACGGGTTAATATTTGTGTTTGCATTAGCACAAAATTCAAATATTGGCATTAGCTCTATCGTTGTGACTCCTAATTCTTTAAGGTGGTCGAGTTTTTCAACTATTCCCAGAAATGTACCCGGATGTTTCACTTTTGAAGTGGGGCTTATGGTGAAAAATCTTACATGCATTTCATAGATAATGGTATCTTTCCACGGAATCTTTGGTCTTCTATCGTTGTTCCAATTGTATTTTGAATCATCAATTACTATGGATTTTGTAGGACTTTGAGCAGAATCTATTGTTGAAAAGGAAAGGTCTTTTAAAGAAGAGTTCCTATCATAGCCATAGACGCTATCTTCATCCCATTCATAAGATCCGGAAATTGCTTTTGCGTAAGGATCTGTCAGAAGTTTATTAACGTTAAATCTTTTACCACTTAAAGGATCATATTCACCGTCTACTCTCCAGCCGTAATATTGCCCGTGGCCTACGTTATAAACATATATATGCCATATATCTCCTGTTCGGTTTTGATTCGGATCAAGCACAAATCTATGAGAAGGTGTCTCATCATAATAATTCTGGTAAAGTTCAAGTATAACTTTCCTTCCATTTCTTGAAAAAAGCGCAAAATTGGTTCCTGCATCATCGCAGGTTGCTCCGGGCCTCGGATATCCCCTTTTTGTTTTTAATATCGTTTTGGAGTCTGGATTAGTGTATTGAAAATATTCCATTTATATCCCCTTAAAAAGTATAAATGAAAAAACCCCAGCTGTGCTGGGGTTATCATTACATTTTGAATTTTTTCACCTGTTCTACCAGACTTTCTGCAATTGAACTGAGTTCTTCGCTCAAGCTGCTCACATTCTGGCTGACCTCAGCTTGTTGTTTTACTGCTTGCGTCATTTCTTCTATTTGATGAGCTATGTTTGTTATCGATCTTGTCGCTGTATCCATAGCTCCACTCATTTCTTCCGCTGCTGCACTCTGCTCCTGTGCACTTGCTGCAAGGCTTTCTATCATTGTGCTTATACCTTCTACTTCTCTTAATATATTCATTAACCTTTCTCTAACCACCTCAGATTGTTCACTTGCCTTGTCTACTACTTTTACTGTTTCGCTCGTTACTGTGCTTGCTTGCTGTGCGCCTTGCTGTATTTGTGTTAGCATTTGACCAATTTTGTCTGTTGCGCTTTTGCTTTCTTCTGCAAGTTTTCTTATTTCATCTGCTACCACCGCAAAGCCTTTCCCTGCTTCCCCTGCTCTGGCGGCTTCTATTGCTGCGTTCAATGCTAACAGATTGGTTTGTTCTGCTATTGAATTTATTGTCTCCACTATTTCTCCTATGTTCTTTGCTTTGTTTGATAATTCCATCACCGAGCTTTCTGTTACGTTTGCTTTTTCCTTGGTTTGGTTTATTATTTCTACTATCGCCTGTACCGCTTTTTCCCCTTCTTTCGCTGCGCTGTCCACTTGAGCTGCTCTTTCTGTCAGGTTCTGTGCAGATCTTGATACGTTCTGCGCACTGGCTGCTACTTCCTGTACACCACTTGTTACTTCCTGTATCGATGCAGAAGCATTCTGTGCACTTCTGTTTATTTCTTCCATCTGTGAAGAGAGCTCTTCGCTTGTTGCACTCACTTCTTGAGCCGTTGCTGCAAGGTTTTCTGCAGATGAATGTATCTGGTTTGATCCTTCCTGTATCGCTTTCATTGATTCTTTTAATGATTCTGCCATTTGCTCAAGTGCCTGAGCCATTTGGGCTACTTCGTCTCTCCCTTTCGCCTCAAATTTGATTGTTAAATCGCCTTTGCCAAATTTTACTGAATTTTCTGCAAGTTTCTTTATTGGTTTAGATATCGATGTGCTTACAAAGATTATCAAAACGGCTACGATTGCTATAAGTATCGCAAAAATTGCTATGACTATGGTCAGCAGTCTATTTACTTCAGAGAGTACCTGATTTTCAGGTACACTTACGGCAAAAGCCCACCCGGAAGCAATTTCAATTGGAGAATAAAAAGCATAATCAACTGAACCATCTGGACGGGTGAATTTGGCAATTCCGTTTTTGCCAGCAAGCATTTGCTTTGCTATTTCTTCAACGCCTTTATAGCCTTCTTTTGAAGCTTGTGTAATATTGAGCTTCATTACAGCTTCTTTATTAGGATGGGCGAGAACTAAGCCGGTAGAATCTACCACCCAGCCATAACCAGCTTCGCCTATTTTTATACTGGATGCAATGTTGCTTATCGTATCAAGTAGTACTGTTGCACCGAATAGACCTATTGTTTTGTTGTTTTCATCTTTAACTGCTGCTGCTATGACAAAGACATTTTTACCTGTTACTCTTGAAACAAGCGCATTACTCACTGCAAAATTCTTTCCCTGTTTCATTATCTGTATAAAATAATCTCTATCTGAAATTTGTGCCGTACTACCCAGCGTTGTAGGAGCATTACCGTCAGGGTAAGCTATAAGAAACATCTCTATTTCTGGTCTACTTTTGAGCTTTAAATTCAGATCTGCCATTAAATCCTTCCAATCACCTGTTTTCAAGGCATTTACTACTACATTTCTTTCGGCAAAAGCTTGCAATTCCTTCACAAGTCCATTTATCCATTCATTTACCACCAGCGATGATTTTTTTGCAATCTCGAAAGATGATTGTTCAACCGAGGTCACGATTGATGATTTAATTTGAAGATATGCAACTGCAGCTATAACAATTGTTAGAACAACTACTGGCAATAAAATTAGTGCCAACATTTTTCCTCTAATAGTTTTCATAAGAGCTTCCTCCTTCTTTTTATGAAAATACAATTTTTTAACTAAATAAGATTTTACATATAATTTTTTTTACATTTATCATAATCAAAATCATTCTATCACTCTGTTACATCTGAGTCAATATTTATGAAAGGTATCGATGTAAATAAAAAGAAAAGAAAACAATAAGATAGATTAAACAGATAGCAATGCTAACAGTTTTACTATTCGCTGTTTAGAATATTAAAAACCTGTTGTTTAATATAAGCTCTCGTTAAAATTCACTGAGGTGGGCTTGAAGATTTTCTATTTTTTCCCGAGTTTTTTGCATTTCTTCCATAACTGTCAACAAATCTTGTTCAAGTTTTTCCTTTTCTTTTATCAGGGATGTTATCTCATTGTAGTCGTTTGTCAGAGAAAGTTTATTGTCTATTTGCTCTATGTTTCCGCAGAGATCTTCTTCCTTCTTTGAAAGGTTCTCCAGTATTTCCTGCAGGTTTTTTAGCTGGTTTCTCAATTTCTTTTTTTCTTCAAATGGGAGATTTTTTGTTTTGGAAATTGTTGGTTTTTTCTCAAAGAGGATAACAGGACTATCTACTTCAACGATTTCACCGTTAATTATGGAAAAAAAGCGATTGCAGACATTACTCACAAGCTCAAGATCATGTGATACCAGCAGCACGCTTCCCTCGTATTCTTTAAGAGCTTTTTCGAGGGCCTCAACTGTTTGCAAATCCATATGATTTGTTGGTTCATCAAGAATTAAAAGATTTGGTTTTCTCAAAAGAATCTTTGCGATAGCAAGAATTTGCCTTTCCCCACCACTCAATTGAGAAATCTGTTTAAATACATTTTCTCCCTTGAAGCCGAATCTTCCAGCATATGATCTGATGACATAATCCGGATGATCTGGCATTTCTTCAAAGATCTCGTCGAAAACAGTGTTCTCAGGATCAAGCTGTGATATGAACTGGTCAACGAAGACCATTTTTACATTGTGACCGATTTTTATAGTACCATTATGGCGTAAATGGCCAGTAATTATCTTCAACAGCGTTGTTTTTCCAGATCCGTTTGGACCAATTATGGCTATTTTATCTTTTTGATAAACAGTAAAATTGATTTTTTTCAAAAGGGAATTCCAGGAAACATCAATAACTTCAAGCACTACGTGACCGGTGTTATCCGGGATCGGTATTTTTATGTTTTTTTCCTCTTCCTGCAAATAGAGATTTGGCATATTTTCAAGTTCTTCATACATTTTATTCAGAAGTTTCTCCCTGCTTTTAGCCTGCTTGAAAAATTTTTCTCTGTTCCATCTTCTGTACTGATCTATGATGTGTTTTAGTCTGTCGATTTCTTTTTGAATATTTTCAATTCGCCGCTCCTGAGTTTTAAGTATTGTTTCTCGTTCCTTTCTATATCTATCAAAATCCATATCGAAGATCCAGATCTGGCCATTGTTAATTTCCCAGAATTTTTCGCAAACATTTCTTAAAAAATTTCTGTCGTGTGCAACAACTATATAACCTCCCGGGAATTTTCTCAACAAATTTTTGAGGAACTCTATTGCCTGTACATCGAGAAAATTTGTTGGCTCATCGAGTAATAGAAAATTTGGTTCCTCTAAGAACAGTTTTCCGAGCTGAAGTTTGGTCTTTTCGCCACCGCTGAAAGTCGAGATATCTCTGTGCCAGTCTTTTTCTTCAAAACCGAAACCTTTCAAGATACTTCTCACATCTCTTAATTTCCTGGGTGTATCGGCTGTTGATGCGTAATATTCAAAAGGTGTTCGAGCATTGAATGATCTGAGTTGATCCATATAGAGAATCTTGCCGGAAACGCTTATCTGTCCAGTATAATCTAAAAAAATACCCGCTATTGCTTTTAAAAGGGTACTTTTCCCACTGCCGTTTTTTCCCATCAGTCCTATGCGATCTTTCTTTGATATATTGACTGTGAACTCTGTAAATAAAGTTTTCTCCGGAAAACTGATACTTACATTACTGAGGGTTGCTACATGCGACATTGAGACACCTTCTTACGATTTGCTTCGTTGACATTTTAACATGGATTGTATCAGGCAAATACTTGGACGATTTCACATGTTGTGATAACATAAATGAAGATAATCGGTTAATAAAAGCGGGGATGAATATGTTTTCGTTAGTATTGGTATGTTTGCCACAGCAAGAATATTTTTGTTTTTTAAATCTGAATATTTATAGAAGGTCAGCAATAGCTGACCTTTTTTATTTTTCAGGGAGGTGTTAAAATGAGGAGTTTTCGTGGAAGAACTCTCGCGTTGATCAGGGATTTTACTATCGATGAGCAGTTATTTCTCTATCAGAAAACAAAAGAACTGAAACAGAAATGGCTTAATAGGGAGGATATGAGTGAATTTCAGATCAAAGGAGATGTGAATATTTACATCGTTTTTGTCGAACCGAGTACGAGAACAAAAGAGTCATTTATAAATGCAGCGAAATTTCATAAAAACGCAAGAGTTAACATCTTCGATGCTGAGCATTCATCCTTCAACAAGAATGAGAGCTATGTCGATACATTCAATATGCTAACAGGTTATGGAATTTATTCGATTTTTGTTGTCAGAACAAGGCTTGAAGGTGTTCCACGACTTCTGGAAAGAAAAGTGGGTGAGTTTGCACAAAGGCATGGTATAGAGAGACCTGCTTTCATAAATGGTGGTGATGGGAAACATGAACATCCAACGCAGGAACTGTTAGATGAATTCACTTTTCTTGAACAAAATAACTTTGATAATTCGCATATCAGGATTGCTCTAATAGGAGATTTATTGCACGGCAGAACAGTTCATTCAAAAGTGGATGGTTTGAAGATTTTCAAAAATGTTGAGGTCGATCTGATTGCTCCGCAGCAGATTCAAATGCCACAGCATTATATCGAAAAAATGAAATCAAACGGTTTTGAGGTGAGAAAATTTTCATCGATAGACGAGTATCTCTCAAATAAAGATGTCGCAAAAATATGGTATTTTACAAGATTACAGCTTGAGAGAATGGGAGAGGATATTCTTGAAAAAGAGCATATCTTGAGAAAAGCTGTAACTTTCAGAAAAGATATGCTCGACAAAGTGAAAGAGGGGACAAAATTCTACCATCCTTTGCCCAGGCCCAAGATTGATCCAGAAATACCCACCTTTCTGGATGAGCTACCTCTCAATGGTTGGGAAATTCAAGCAAGGAATGGTTTCTGGGTGAGAGTTGTTTTGTTGTCGCTGCTTGGTGGGGCTGTCGAAATGGAATGCGACCAGTCAATAACATTCCAGAAAGAAGAAGATGAGTATGAATTCATAATACCTACCCAAATAGTTCATGGGACAAAAGGTGTTGCAAAAGAAGGAAAACGTGGAATCAAACCCATCGAAAATGGAACTGTTATAGACCATATAGCAAAAGGAAAGAGCACCGAGGAAATTTTCAATACAATAGTGAAGATCAGGAAAATTCTAAAGCTTCATGATTGTGATAGTGCCGATGGTATTTTTAAATCTGCCGATGGAAGTTATAAAGGTTACATAAGTTTACCAGACAGATATCTGAGCAAAAAAGAGATCAAAAAACTTGCCGCA
The DNA here is from genome assembly GCF_000017865.1 of Pseudothermotoga lettingae TMO. GTDB lineage: Bacteria > Thermotogota > Thermotogae > Thermotogales > DSM-5069 > Pseudothermotoga_B > Pseudothermotoga_B elfii. Next base: position 139,347 of record NC_009828.1, on the reverse strand, counting down.
ATTGCACCGAATACAACTGTTAATATCATAAAAGGCGCTTCTGTAAAGGAAAAATATAGAATAAAATTACCTCCTAAGATATACAATTTTGATGAAATTAGATGTAAAAATGAAAACTGTATAACTCATCCGAAGAATGGCGAAAATGTTGGTGCTTCATTTATAAGAATTGATGACAGGTTAGTCTGTGAGTACTGTGAAACACCACATGAATACAGTGAAATATGGGTAATTTGATAACAGGAGTGGTGATTATGAGTTTAACAGATTTCAAATGGGCTTTGATCACAGGTGCTTCATCAGGAATTGGTAAAGAATTCGCTGTTCAGCTTTCAAAAAAAGGGCTCAATATAATTGCAATTGGGAGAAATGAAGAAAGATTGATACAAACTGTCGAAACTGTGAAAAAATCTTCGAATGTAGAAATCATCAGCTATACGGCTGACCTTTCGCGGCAAGAGAATGTTAAATCTCTGGTTGTGGATCTTTCAAAATATCAGGTTGATCTTCTGATTAATAACGCTGGTTTTGGCCTTTATGGAGAGTTTACTAAACTTGAACTAAGCGAAATTGAAAAGATGATTGAGGTTAATATCAAGGCTCTGACCAGCCTTAGCCATATTTTTTCTAAGGAAATGATTGCAAGAAAATTTGGTGGAATTATAAATATTGCTTCAGTTGCCGGGCACATACCATTACCTTATTTCAGTGCTTATGCTGCAACAAAGGCTTATGTATATAATTTCTCACTTGGATTGTGGGCTGAATTAAGAAAGTACAATGTTCATGTCTTGTGTGTTTCCCCAGGACCAACAGAGACAAGATTTTTTGAAAGAGCTTTTAAGAATCAAAGTTTGCAAAAATTTGGTTCTCGCATGAAGCCAGATGAAGTTGTCGCTGGTACACTTAAAGCTTTTGAGAAAGGCTCAGTTGTATACACCCCTGGTATGAAAAATAAATTTATCACCTTTATTGGTAAAAAACTTTTGCCGGATAGATTCATCGCCATGGTTGCCGGTGGTTGAATTCAGATCATTTTTTGTAAAAAATTGAGAAAATTGAGCAAAGCTATTTTTTCTATATCTTTTTCACCAAAACCGCTCTTTTTAAGGCATTCGATCAGGGTTGGTACCCTTGTAACGTCTTCCAGCCCTGTTGTTTGCTTTTGATTTTGAATAATATTGTCTGTTGTAAGGTAATCAAAGAAATCAAAACCAAGGCAGATGTGGTCAACACCGATCAAATTGGTAACATAGATTATATGTTTGACTACTTTTTCTAAGCTTGGATTTTCACGATCCACAATTTGTGGAAGTGCACTGATACCTATCAAACCACCTGATTCTGCTATTGCTTTGATTTGATCGTCTTTTAAATTTCGTGGAACAGGGCACAGAGAATATGCGTTCGAATGAGTCGCAATAAAAGGTTTCTGAGCGATTTTTACAACATCCCAGAAACTTTTTTCACTCAAATGAGATACATCAAGAACAATTTTTATATTTTCAATGATTTTGACTGCTTGCCTGCCAAAATCGCTTAAGCCTTTCGAGTCATCATTACAACCACAACCTGCTGCAAGTGTATTTGCTTCATTCCATGTGAGGCTGATTACCCTGAACCCCAGATCGTACAGTGTCGCTATGAAATCTATATTGTTTCCAATACCAATAAGCCCTTCTATACTTGAGATAACAAAAATTTTTTCACTTTTTATAGCTTTGTTGATTTGCAACCCGTTTTCTGCAAAGATCAATTCGTTGTTCTCTGTTTCTCTCATATATTTTGACCTGATAGCAATCATTTGCATAAATTTCTCCATTGGATTTTCACTTTTTGGGTTTGTCCATACTGCGGCGTTTACTCCGCATATATTTCCTGCTTTCAATCTTGGAATATGGTATGACAACAGGATATTTTCTTTGTGATGATTTTTCAAAAAGGCATCGTACCAGATATCTGAATGGCCATCGAATACTTTCACCTGTCTCACCTTCTTTGATGTTGTTAGTAATATTATGCACTATTTGAATCTTCATATGTTACCAATTTGAATTGTTGAAAGTTGTATAATTTCTGATTAGGGGTGGTGTAAAGTGAGAAAGTTCTTAATTTTTGTTTTGAGTACGGTTTTTATTCTCTCGTTTGCAGCAAAGATTGAAATAGTTTTCTGGACGCATGAAGATCCCAACAGAACTCCTCTTGAGGAAAAGTATATTCAACAATTTGAACAAATGTATCCAGATGTGAAAATTACACGTGTGACTTATCCATCAGCAAAGATCCGGGAAGTTGTTCTAACAGCTTTCGCAGCTCGAAAAGGGCCTGATATATTCAATATGGAGATCCAGGATGCCTTTCCTTACATTGTCAATGGCAGAGTTGCACCAATTAATTTGAAAGCAATAGGCCTTGAAAATTACGATGAACTCAAGAATATGTACATTGAGGGAACCTTCGATGCTGTCACCTATGAAAATAAGATTTATGGTCTACCACTCGAGTTGACAAATTGGTGTGTGTTTATCAACAAAAAATATTTCAAAGAAGTTGGTTTAGATCCTGAAAAAGATTATCCAAAGACCTGGGAGGAAATGGTTCAGGTTAGTGAAAAAATTGTCATTAAAGAAGGGCAAATAATCAAAAGAAGAGGTTTCGATTTTCGTTATCCTTATTACTTGACTTTCTTTCTGCCAATGGTTGAGCAACTCGGCGGTTTTCTGTTCAGTGACGATGGAAAAGAAGCGATTATCAATGATGAAGCGTGGTTGAAGGCTTTGAATTTTATGAAACAATGGGGACCAAATGGAAAGAATCTGGGTTCTCCTACTTACACACCTGCCAGAAAGGAATTCAACAAAGATAACAATACCGTTGCCATGTGTCTATCAGGTTTATATCAAATTGATAGAATCAGGGCTGAAAACCCCGAGTTTTATAACTCGAATGAATGGATGGTAGTTCCGTTCCCTGTTTTCGAAAACGCTGTTAGAGAAGTGAGATGCAACTATTATGGTCATTATTACATGGTTAATGCAGAAAGTTCCAGAGAAAAACAGGAGTGGGCCTGGAAATTTGTAAATTTCATGCTGAGCCATCCACAAGATTATTTACTTAATGTCGGATTAATTCAACCAAGGAGAGATTTGATTGAATCAGATGTGTTTAAAAATTACCCCTATGCGAAGGTTTTCCTTGAAGATATGGAAAAATCCCATATAGTTCCACTTCATCCGAAAGGACCACAATTTGAACAGCTTATCAGAGAAGCTGTTGAATCTGTCATGCTTACAAATACAACTGCCGAAGATGCTCTTAAAACTCTCAAGCGAAAAGCAAATGAACTTTTAAAAGAAGATTGATTTAAGGTGGGCTCACTGCCCACCTTTTCACTGAGGTGAGAGTTTTGGAACGAAAAAAGGCTACTTGGGGTTTCATTTTCACTGTCCCGGCAATAATTTTTTTTGCAATCTTTAATTTTTATCCAATGATTAACGCATTCTGGATGAGTTTTTTCAGGAAAGAATTGTTATCGTTAAAGCCCCCGAAATTTGTCGGCCTTGGAAATTATTTGTATTTGTTTACATCGGAATCTTTTTGGAACTCTGTGAAAGCAACGGCTATATTTGCTTTTGGAACATTTGTGCCCATGCTTACTTTCAGCTTATTTCTTGCGGCGTTAATAATGACAAGAAAGAGATTTCAGAAATTTTTGCAAATGGCTTATTATTCACCGGCAGTATTATCTTCTGTGGTTGCTGCTACGATATGGCTTTTGATATTCGATCCAAGGGGGTTATCGAATCAATTTTTAAACTTTGTTTTTTCTACTGATGGCGTGGATTATCGATGGCTTGCGAACGAAAACATGCTCAGGCTGGCTACAATTATTGTTTATTTTTGGAAATATGTAGGCTATTTCACCGTGATATTTGTTGCGGGGATGGCAAGTATCCCAAAATCAATTCATGAGGCTGCTACGATTGATGGAGCAAGTAAATGGCAGGATTTTTTCTATATCACTTTTCCGCTTTTGAAACCTACAACGTTGCTTGTATCTGTGATGTCGTTGATTCAGTGTTTGAGGACATTCAGCACACAGTATTTGTTTGTTCAGGGCGGAGCGCCAATCAAGCCTATTGATGTTATCACACTTAACATTTATAACACGGCTATAAGAGATCACAGAATAGGAAGGGCAAGTGCAATGAGTGTGATTTTATTTCTCATAATTATGTTTTTTACTTACCTGCAATTTAAGATTTCAAAATCAGAAGATGTTTCTTACTGAGGTGTGGTTATATGAGCAGAATAGCATCGGCCATAATCGATATTTTTATATGGATTTTTTTAATAGGTTTTGCAATCTTCATATTGATTCCGCTGGTTTTTATGTTTACTGCGTCGTTCATGCCCTCGAGAGATATAATGCAGGTACCATATCCATGGTTCAGCAAAGAGTTTCAGTGGCAAAATTACTGGCAGGCTATAAGAGGCAACGATGGAAAATATTTGTATCTGAGAAGTATATGGAATTCATTTTTGGTTTCTTCCCTCACAACAGTGGGAACAGTTTTTCTTTGTTCACTTACTGGTTTCGGGCTTGCAAAATACAGGTTTAGGGGAAGAACGATAATCTTTTTTGTGATTTTGAGTACAATGATGATACCATTTGAGGCCATAATGATCCCTCTTTATCTGATTGTCACAGAAATGAGGATGCAGGATAGCTATGCTGGACTTATAGTACCACTTTTGATGAATGCCTTTGGTGTTTTCATGATGCGCCAGTATTTGCTCACATTTCCTGATGAACTTCTTGATGCTGCAAGGATAGATGGTGCAAGTGAATTTGGCATCTACTGGAGAATCGTATTGCCGAATAGTTTACCTGCGATTGCCACGCTCGCAATACTGACTTTCAGGTCACAGTGGGATAATTTGTTATGGCCCTTGTTGATTGTTCAAAGCCCGGAAAAGAAGACAATACCACTTTTCATAACTCAGTTTGCTGCTGAAAAATACACAAATGAAGGTGCTATGATGGCTGCTGCAGTAATAGCAAGCATACCCATGTTGATTCTCTTTTTTACACTCACGAAGTACTTCCTCGTTGGAGCTCAGCTTTTTGCTGCAAGAAAAGATTGAATTTTATGATGATATCAACGGTGAGGCAAAATGCCTCACGATTGATTAAAATGTTTTTGTACCACTTGCAAGTGTTCGATTCCAGTCAAAGAATTGATAACTGAAAGAAGGAATGTTACCACAAAGGTTTTTCAACCATCCTGCCATTGCTACGCCGCCTTCAGCTTTTATACCACCAGTTATACTGTAACTAACTTGATTTGCGTTTCCAACTGATGCATTCGTCTCTCCTTTTATCCATGGCGTCAATTTTACGTAAGGACCAGCCACATAATAAACATATGCTGCTAAGGTGAAAGGTAGCCTTCCTTCTGCACTCGCATTGGCTTTCGCACTCGCTGTAAAACTGACACCAGAATAATGAATGTTGTAAGAGAGAGGTGCACTCCAACCATTCTGGTATTTCATAGAAAGAGAAGTATTCAAGCCAAAAGTTGCTGCTGCGGTGAAACCTATAGATGCACTTATTGATGCCTCTGCTTCAGCATCGAGCTTTGCTTGCATGTAGAGTATTACCGGTACGCACGAGACGTAGAAAGTAACTGTTTTGCCCTTTGAGAACAAATTCTTGGACCATTCCTTAGATACCGATCCACCCGATTGAACAGTGATTGATGGTGTCAGTGAGGGTGAAAAAGTAATCGTGCTTTCAAATCTTTTGAACTTGTAACTCCAGCTAAACCAGCCAGTTCTCACCCATTGATGTTCCCACAATAAAGATGCAGAAAATGAAAGAGTAACAGTGATTTTCGGAGTGACGTTTATAACTCCGTAAGTGAAAGTATAAGAAAGTAATTCACCTGAGGAGACTGAGAAGGACCATGAACCGGAGAAATCGTTTTTAATTTTATGATCGACTGGTTGAGAGAGTTTTTCTTCCATCTTTTCATTGGTGAAAAGCAATTGAAATGCCGTGTAATCTCTCAAGTTGTTGAGAGTTTCTATGTTGTTTTTCTCATCAAGTAAATTTTTTGGAGTAGATGCACTAGTTCTTATTTCTTCCTCTATTATGACTCCTTTTTCTATCTTCTCTATGTGAGCTTTGTAAGTTGTCCCGCCACCCATATCGACAAACCATTTTTCATCAAATTTTTTCGCATAAATAGGTTTTAAATCTTCGATTTTTGAATTTTCAGGTAGTATTATTGTGGTTAGTCTTTTTGTAACGAGGTAATTTTTCTCAGATTGAAGAAATGCCGATTCGAAAATTTTTCCATCAATCTGTTCTTCAAAGTACTTTGGTAACAACTTTTCGTCAGAAAAATTCTTGCGAGAAAGAATTAGTACATTTCCATCTTTTCTCACGATACCTGGGATTTTCATTTTGACGGTTAAGGTAAAGCCTTTTGAATTTTCTTCAAATTTGACATCGCTTGAACTAAATTTCGGAGTTGTTCCATAAATAAAGTAATATTCCTTGGATACCTCATACAGGTAATTGGCAAATATCTCCCTTGATTTTTTCATGTTTTCAAAATATTCTATGAATATCTTGGCCAGATCCGAAGAAGGTATGTATTCAGTTCTCACTACTTCTGCTGTTCCATCTCTAAGGATGGTTATTTTTTCCTCTATGTTTCTTGAAAACTGAGTGGCAAAGATTAGAAGAGATGACAACAGCAACATAAAAAGGACCAAAATTTTCCTACTCATTCCCATCCCCCCAATAAACTATATTATACACTTTATTAAGAATAAAAAAATAGATATCAAAAAACGTCAAACTTTGACTCAATCAGAGCTATATAATATTTAATTACATATACATGTAGTTTTAGATAACGCATCTATTTATTGAAATTTAATTGTAATATAAAAGTGGACAAGTTGTTGCTGACTCGATATTGATTTTTCTTCTGTTCTGATTTACCATTCAAAGGGGTGTTTGGCGTGTTTGAGAATCTTCAAGAAAGACTATCCAAGATATTCAGGTCCCTCACTGGTCAGGGAAGGCTAACTGAGAAAAATATAAATGAAGCTGTGAGACAGGTCAAATTGTCTTTACTCGAAGCTGACGTGAATTTCAAAGTGGTGAAAGAGTTCATAGATTCAGTTAAAGCAAAAGCACTTGGCGAAGAGGTGCTGAAAAGTTTTACGCCTGACCAGCAATTTGTGAAGATAGTTCGAGATGAACTGATTAATATAATGGGAAAATCCGCGGCTACATTGAATTTGAGGCACCATCCTTCTGTAATAATGCTTGTTGGGTTACAAGGTAGTGGTAAAACAACTACAGCAGCGAAGCTTGCGAACTATCTCAGAAAATCAGGCAGAACAGTTTTGTTAGTTGCGGCTGATACTTACAGGCCAGCTGCAATAGATCAGCTTGAAAAGCTTGGAAAATCAATTCAAATTCCTGTGCTAACTGGCGACAGAAAAAATCCATTGATAATAGTTCAACAAGCGCTTGAATACAGCAAAAACTCCCAGTACAACACCCTTATTTTTGATACAGCTGGTAGGCTTCATATTGACGAAGAGATGATGGAGGAATTGCAACAAATAAAGCAATTAAGCAATCCGGATGAGATATTAATGGTTGTTGACGCAATGATTGGCCAAGATGCTGTTAATTCTGCTCTTGAGTTTGATAAAAGACTCAATGTGACAGGTTTTATAGTTACAAAGATGGATGGCGATGCCCGTGGTGGTGTAATACTGTCTATCACGCACATCACGGGAAAGCCTGTTAAATTCATAGGGGTTGGCGAAAAAATCGACGCTTTCGAGCAATTTCATCCTGATCGGGTTGCCGCAAGGATACTTGGAATGGGGGATGTTCTGTCGCTTATAGAGAAAGCAGAGAAAGAGCTTGACAAAGAGAAAATGGAGAAAGTTGGCAAAAAAATATTGCAAGCAGAGTTCACACTGGAAGATTTTCAGGAACAGTTGAAGGAAATGAAAAAACTTGGCCCTTTGTCTTCATTAATCGAAATGCTTCCAGGTGCACCAAAAATAGATGTAGAAACAAGTGAGCAGCAGTTGAAAAAAGTCGAAGCGATCATAAATTCTATGACAATTGAAGAGAGGAGAAATCCAAGGGTACTCAATGCGAGCAGAAGGCAAAGAATTGCAAAAGGTAGTGGAACATCAGTTCAAGATGTAAACAAATTACTCAAATCTTATGAGGAAATGAAAGAACTTATGAAAAGACTAAAACATGGGAAGCTAAAGCTTCCGTTCAAAATATGACAGGAGGTGTCAAGGTGGTAAGAATAAGACTTACAAGAATGGGAAAAAGGCACATGCCGTTTTACAGGATTGTTGTAGTTGATTCAAGAAAAAGACGAGATGGAGCATACATCGAATCACTTGGATATTACAACCCACTTCGAAAACCGGCTGAAATCAAAGTAAATGTAGAAAGAGCTGTTGAATGGATTTTGAAAGGAGCCCAACCAAGTGAAACAGCGGCAAATATTTTAAGCAAAGCGGGAGTTCTTGCAAAAGTTCATGAGATGAAATATGGTAAAAGGGAGAAGAGTGATGAAGGAGTTAGTTGAGTACATACTGAAGGGGATAGTTAAACATCCTCAGGATGTTGTTGTTGTGGAATTCAATGATGATGGAAACAGGGTTTTGGAAATAGTAGTGAATGAGGAAGATGTTGGCCAGGTGATAGGAAAAGATGGAAGGACGATCAAATCTTTGAAAGTTCTACTCGCGGCTCTTTTAGAAGATGAGAACTTTACCCTGAGGGTGATCAGGTGAGCGATTATGTAGTCATTGGTAAAATTACGAAAACGCATGGTTTATTTGGAAGTGTAAAAGTTTTACCCTTGACGAATGCTCTTGAAGTTTTTCAAAAGCTTGAAAATGTTTTCATAAAGAATGACGCTCAAAGCAATACCCACAGGCTTCAGATTGAAGAAATCAGGAAGGCTGGGAAAGGATTTTTGATAAAGTTTTCGGGTATAGATGATGAAGAACGAGCGAGAAAAATAGTTGGCTTGAGCCTGGCGGTAAGGGTTACTGATTTGCCAAAGCCAAAATCACCCAATGAATATTATTACTATGAACTTTTGAATGTTGAGGTTCTGGACCAGAGTGGCAATTTCATTGGCAGAGTGGAAGATATTATTCAAACCGGATCTAATGAAGTAGCTGTCGTGAAAAATGGCTCTTTTGAAATGCTGATTCCAGTAATACATGACTACATAATCAAGTTTGAAAAAAGGAAAAGACTGGTTGTGAAAGTACCGGAGTGGATTTAATGAGAATAATTATATCGAGTATATTTCCAGAATTTGTCAGAGTTATCAAAGAATACGGAGTGATAGCGCAGGCTTTGAGGCAACAGATGTTGCAAATCGAAGTTTTGAATCTAAGGGATTTTACTCATGATAAGCATAGAACGGTGGACGATTATCCTTATGGTGGCGGCCCTGGTATGGTTATGAAACCAGAACCTTTCTTCGAGGTTTATCGACATTGCCTGGATAAATATAGCAATCTGTACACAATAATGACATCGCCACAAGGGGTCCAATTTAACAACAGAATCGCAAGGCATCTTTCTGAAAAAGAAAATCTTTTGATTTTCTGTGGGAGATATGAAGGTGTCGACGAACGTGTCATGAAAATAGTTGATATGGAAATCTCTATAGGAGATTACGTTTTGAGTGGAGGAGAACTTGCAGCAATGGTCATCTGCGATGCTGTAAGCAGATTTGTTCCAGGAGTGATAGATGAAGAGTCGGCAAAAAGAGATTCATTTTACAATGAACTGCTGGATTATCCACATTATACACGTCCTGCCGAGTTTGATGGAATGAAAGTTCCTGATGTGTTGTTAAGTGGTAATCATGAAAAAGTTGAACTTTTCAGAATAGCAGAAAGTCTTAAGAGAACCGCATTCCGTCGGCCAGATCTCTTCGTGAAAAGAGATTTCTCTGAAGATGAAAAAAAAGCTTTGATCTGGCTCATAAAGGAGCTGGCTAAGGATGCTGAATGATGTTCGAATTGCTTTGATACATTATCCTGTTCTTGGCAAAGATGGTAAAATTATTTCAAGTGCTGTGACAAATCTCGATGTTCATGATATAGCAAGAACAGCGAGAACTTATAATTTGAGAAAATATTATATAGTAACAAATTTAAGAGCTCAGCAGGAAGTTGTGAAGACTGTTCTTGAATACTGGATTGACAGTTACGGGCGTGAAAGAAATTTCAGCAGAACGCAGGCACTGGAGCTTGTTGATATCAAATCTTACCTTGAGGAAGTGATCGAAGAAATTGAAAACGAAACGAATAAAAAGCCTGTGATGTTTTTTACCTCGGCAAAAAAGCGGCCAAACACCTTAACGTACGCTCAAGCTCGAGAATTTATTAAAAAAACTGATCGCCCGGTTTTAATTCTTTTTGGTACGAGCTGGGGTTTACCAAATGAAGTGTTGCAAATTTGCGATTATGCACTGGAGCCAATAAGAGCAGATTCTGACTATAATCATCTGTCAGTGAGAGCTGCAGCGGCTATAATTATCGACAGACTTATAGGAGAAAAGGAGGGATAATAATGAGCATGGACAACCTTGTGAGGCTGGTAGAGAAAGATCAGTACAAACAATTGCCGGATTTCAGACCCGGCGATACAGTTAAGGTCCACGTGAAGATCGTCGAAGGTGGAAAAGAAAGGATCCAGATTTTTGAAGGGATAGTTATAAAGATAAGAGGTTCTGGTCTGGGAAAAACTTTTACAGTCAGGAAAATAGCAAGTGGTGGTATTGGTGTAGAGAGGACCTTTCCATATCACTCGCCAGTAGTTCAGAAAATCGAAATTGTGAAAAAAGCAGTTACCAGGCGCGCAAAGCTTTATTATATAAGAGATATTAGAGGAAAGATAAGGCTCAAGGAGCGAAAAGAATAAAAATGTCAAAACGAAGTATAAAAAAAGAGGCAATAGAGTGGGGAAAAGCCCTGCTCTATGCCATTGTTGCAGCCACAATAATAAGACTGTTTGTTTTTGAGACGATGCTTGTTCCAACTGGCTCAATGATTCCAACTATAAATGTAGGAGATAGATTGTTCATAGAAAAGGTCACTTACACGGCAAGAGAACCTGAAATTGGTGATATAGTTGTGTTCTGGTCGCCTTTTATTGATGAGCGAGCACAAACCATGCTTCGTTGGTTTGATAAATTTATGGACTTGTTCGCTCCTGCACGATTTAAAGGACATGTAAAATATGTAAAGCGGCTTGTTGGAAAACCCGGAGATGTTTTGCAGATAAAGCTTTCGGAAGATGGGAACTATCATCTGTTCATCAATGGTGAGATTCCCGATGTTTTGAAAGATGTGGTATATTCTCCCGAGGGTATTTTCTCGAATCCAGAACTTCTGAATCTGTTCATAAAAGCAAGTCGTTTAAGAGATAACTCGAACGAGTACAAGGTGTTTTTACAGAATATAGCTCGTCAGGATGCGTATACGGCAAACCTCGTTTTTTCAGTAGTGGGTGGAATGTATCCAGTCCCTCTTGGTATACCTTTTGCAGAAACATATGACAAATTGTACGAAAACATAGACCTTTCAAAATACATTCGTAAAACTATTGATGGAGTAGAAGTTGAGATACCACAAGGATTTTACTTTTTCATGGGTGATAACACAAAGGACAGTTTTGACAGCAGATATTTTGGGTTTGTTCCAAAAGACCATGTAATAGGAAGACCCATATTGCGCATATGGCCACTGAAAGAATTTGGACCAGTACAGGGGAGATGACTCAGCTCCCCTTTTATTTTAATTTTTAGGAGGTATGAGTATGAAAAATCTTCATGTTGTTGATCATCCTTTGATTAAACACAAATTAACCATAATGAGAAACAAAAACACGGGCCCCAAGGAATTTCGTGAGCTCTTAAGAGAGATAACATTTTTGCTTGCTTATGAAGCAACAAGAAATATCGAAACTGTTGAGATAGAAATTGAAACACCTTTGGAAAAGATTATTGGCTTTGCAATAGAAGATAAGAAAGTTGTTGTTGTTCCTATATTGCGTGCGGGGCTTGGTATGGTTGACAGTATACTCGAATTGCTCCCAAATGCTTCAGTAGGGCATGTGGGTGTTTACAGAGACCCTGAAACTTTAAAACCGGTTCAGTATTACTGCAAACTTCCGCCAATAGATAATTCAAGTACTGTTTTTGTTCTTGATCCGATGCTTGCAACAGGTTTCTCAGGAGTACATGCGGTGAAAATATTAAAAGACAGAGGAGCGAAAAACATAGTTTTTGTCTCGCTTATTGCTGCACCTGAAGGTGTTCAACAATTCAATATCCACTGCCCAGATGTGCCAATCTATACTGCGTGCTTAGATAGACAGTTGAATGAACATGGCTACATTTTGCCTGGCCTTGGTGATGCGGGCGATAGATTGTACAGAACTAAATGAGCGGCTAAGGCCGCTCTGATTACCATTCATAATCTTCATCATCGTCTTCTTCAAAGTCATCTAAATCAACGAGCTCTTCGATATCTTCGTCGTGCTCAAGGTCTTCCTCAAAATCCAGATACTGACTATCGATCATCTCTTTAAACTCTTCAACACTTTCTTCACCAAATTCATCTTCTGCTATCAGAGATTCTTCTATTACATAAGGAGTGCCGTGTTTTTTGTCATAGCTGATGGCTACCAGTCTTACTACTCCTTCATCTGTGAATTTGAAGATTTCATAATCTCCATATGGCTCAACATATTCACTGTTGTCAATTAACTCTTGAACAAAATCATCGCCGAAAATCTTCTCGAGTTCACTCAAATGACCATTCTTTAGAAGATGTTTAAGCTGATTTCTTTCTTCTTCATTCACCACATATTTTTCCATCCAGGTTTGCATAATCTTTCCTCCTTTGGGCTATCGATCTCTGGAATAGACAGGGTAAAAATTTGTCTGGTTCAAGGGATTTTTCCAACCGCCGCAAGATAGATTGCAAACTGTTTTTCGCCGTCGACATGCAAAAGTTTATCGAGTTTTTCTTGATCGTATGCAGCTATAGCGCAGCAACCACAGTTTATTGATTCACAGGCTAAGTACAGATTCTGACATACATGTCCTGCATCGAGCAGTATGGCTTTATATGATAAGTCAGCATATCTCCAGGTAGTTCTGTATGATACACAGCTCCAGACGAAAACAGCAGCACTCTGAGCAACGAAATTCTGTCCAAGACAGGCGTCGTTCAAAAGTTCTCTGAAATCTCCCTCATCGATAAGCAGAAGCTTATGCTGAGAAGCAATATACCTGTATAAACCTACGTTCAAGTTCAAAACGTTGAAGATGAAAATGTAGGTTTCAAATGGATGTCTTGCCCCTGCGGACGGCACTGTGCGAAATGTGATCCCATTTGTTATTTTTCGAATACCTTGGGTTAACCAGAGCAAGTAGGAAAGTTCGTCTATGCTCAAAGGATCTTTAGAATATTTTCTTTTGCTGCTTCTTTTTTCAACAACTTCCCTAAACGAGATGTTTCCAAACTTTAAGTTTTCAGGTTTTTCTAATTCGAGTATAACCATGTTATTATCAAATGGTTCTTCAAATGAAGGTTGTGGCTTTCCGAGTTTTTGATCAGTTAAGAGATCATTTACCTTGCCCCACTGAGATTTGAGTAAATCTTTCGACATTCCAAGCACCTCTCTTTCAGCGTTTCTATCGGCCAAAGGTAAGTCGCTATGTATTATAATTTTTTTAAATCTCGATTTCAAGATTTTTCCTGTTGCAGGCAGGTGGGATGTTGAAAAATAGATTGTATATTCTAATACTAATGCTGGTCATGGTTTTTCTTTTTGGCACATATGGTTATCACTTCACTGAAAACTGGTCGCTGTTTGATTCATTGTTTTTCACACTGGTGACGGTTTCCACTGTTGGTTATTCCATGCCAGAAAATATAACTGAAGCCGGTAAGGTAGTTTCTGCAATTTTGATAGGTGCCGGGATAACAGTTGTACTGTATGGTTTCACAAGTATCACTTCTTTGATAGTAGAGGGTCACATGAAGGAGTATTTCAAGATCAGGAGGATGAGAAAAATGCTTGATTCTCTAAGAGATCATTTTATTATAATCGGTGCAGATAAAACAGGTCGGCATACTGCCGCAGAATTGAAAAAAGCTAAAAAGATGTTTGTTGTTGTGGAAGATTCAGAGGAATCTATTCACAGACTGAGGGAATTTTTGAACATGGAATTTCCGTTTGTTCTGGGAGATGCTGCAGAAGAAGAAGTATTAATAAAGGCAGGAATCAAAAGAGCACGTTCTTTAATAATAACATTGACGAATGATGCTAAGAATATACTTGTTGTTCTCACGGCGAAATCTTTAAACCCAGATCTTGAAATTGTTTCACAGGCATCTGATGCAAAGACGATGACAAAATTGATATATGCAGGTGCCCACAAGGTAATCACGACCACAGAACTTGCCGGTGTAAGATTGGCTCAATTGGCTATAAATCCTCAGCAAGTGCGTTTTCTGGATATACTCTCCCTTGGCGAGGAAGCTTTCCGAATTGAAGAGATAGTGATTTCTCAGGACAGCCCTGTGAGTTATAAAACACTTGGAGAGATAAATTTATCCAGGATTACCGGCACAATTGTTATTGCCATCAAGAGAGAAGACGAAACGATCTTTAACCCCACGGGTACTACTCAGATCCTTCCAGGCGACCGACTGATGGTCATAGGAAAAAATGAGCATTTTGAAAAATTCCACAGAATCATAGAGAAATCGTAGTTTTGGATAAAAAGCCCCGTGAAACGGGGCTTTTTCTAAAGGGATCTATTACAGAATTAAAGTATAGATTTTAAAAGGATGATAATTCATCGGGAACGAGACCTGTTGCCTTTTTTCTTCCAGAATATCGCTCAGAGAGATATTTCCTTTATGCCATGGCATCTCGAGCGAGAGTTTGCCGGATGTACCGAATATTTCGACTAATCTCAGAACTATATTTCCCTGTGTGTTTTTTCTAAAACAGGTGACTTTGAAATTATTCGGCGTTATCTTCAAAATCGTATGAGGTATTTCCAGTTCTCCTTTTATTACAGTAAGTGGTTTATTCAAATCTTCAGATTCTTCCACAATTGCTTTGATTTCACTGTGGTGAGTGTACACAGAATATGTAAATTCATGAAGGCCCTCATCTGCGAAAAAGTCTGGAAATATGCCTGCTTTTATGAGAGATAGTGCGATGGTATTTTGATGAACGCTGTAACCATATTTTCCATCATTCAAGATAGTCACTCCGAAGTCAGTTTGAGATAAATCAGCCCATCTGTGTGCCGGTACTTCAAAACGCGCCTGTTCATATTTTGTGTTTTTGTGAGAAGATCTTTCTATAAACCCGCCTGAGATATCGAATATAGCTTTTCTTGTTAAGACATTTACAGGGAAATACGCCCTTAGCAGTGCCCGTCTTGTGTGCCAGTCGATCTTTGTTTTGATGTCCAGTCTTTTCGATTTTTTCGCAAGTATATAATCCTGTATGATCTTACTGCCTTCAGCTTCATACTCTACTCTTATGATCTCTCTGATAGGTCCTGATTCAATTTTCATTATTTTCGATGCTTTTAGTGTAAAACCTGTTTTTTCGACACCGTCTGCTATATCCCAGTTATCCCAGTAATAAGGAATATTCTTATGCATTTTTAAAATATTTCCACATTTATCGAATGCGAATTTCCCCAACTCTTTGTCGTATACTTGAACAGAGCCATCTTCTTTCACGGAAATTTTCAGATATTCGTTTTCCATCGAAAGGTTGTCTTTCGTTAAAGATTGTTCAGGTTGTTCATCATCTGCTCCAGAAATTTTTAGCTCTATTTTAGAGAATGGTTCTATTTTCCTGTCAACAAAATAAATGTATCTACCGTCGAAGGTTTTCTGACTGAAAACAACTTCTCTGTCAAGGGAAAGTTTGAGATTTTCGTTCAGAGAAAAGACACATCTTTTTGGAAATGAGGAAAGATTAAGTATAGAAATTATGCTTTTGTTTTTCTTTGTGATCGAATTAATGGCTTTTTCAAAAATTTCTGTGGCTTTTTCTTTTACATATGAAAGTTCTCTTTCTGCGTCTTGGTAAACTTCTTTGATAGACGATCCCGGCAAGATGTCATGAAACTCATTTCTCAGAACGATTTTCCACAGTTCATCTAACTCGTCAGAATAATTGTGTTTACAAAAAACAGAAACCACCTCTGAAAAATAAAGAGCATCTTCTGCATCTTTGTGAAGTTTTTTTATATTTGACTGAGAGGTGTAAGTTCCTCTGTGGCATTCAAGATAGAGTTCATCATCCCATATTGGAAGGTTTTTCTGAAGTTCTAATGATTCGAAATATTTTTCAACGCTCTGAATTTCAAGTTTTGGAAGGTCTGGAAATTCTTTTAAAATACGATAATTCTGTAACATCTCTTCTGTTGGACCACCGCCGCCATCACCATAACCGAACGAGAGAAGCACTTTATCTGTTAGTTCTTTTTGCCTGAAGTTTTTCCAGGTTTTGTAAACCGTATCCGGGTCTATCCTGCCATTGTAACCTTCATTGGGATTATTAAAGCTGCAATACAGAACTTCAGAGCCATCTATTCCCCGCCAGATGCAAAGATCATAAGGAAACTCCGTAGTGTCATTCCAGTTCAGTTTAGTTGTGACAAAGTACTCAATATCAGCCTGTTTGAGAATCTGTGGTAATACCCATGAAAAGCCAAATACATCGGGCAACCAGCAAACCCTGCTTTTCTTCCCAAATTCTCTTTCAAAAAATTTCTGTCCGTAATAGAACTGTCTTATCAAGGATTCAATGGTTGGGACATTACAGTCTGATTCCACCCACATACCGCCAACTGGTTCCCATTTATTCTGTTCTACGAGCTGTTTCACAGTTTCGTACAGTTCAGGGTATTTTTCTTTCAAGTCCTGATAGATCTGAGCAGAAGATTGAGAAAAGACAAATTCCGGGAACATTTTTGACAGCATAACAGCGTTTGCAAATGTTCTTGCAATCTTTCGCTTTGTTTCCTCTACTGGCCACAGCCAGGCATAATCTATATGTGAATGGCCAACAAGATGAATTGTTCCAACAGGGGGGTGCTCTCTTTTGAGTTTTTCAAGCTTGCTTTTAAATACTTTGTATTTGTTAATCAGTTGCTCTTTCAACTCTTCTTGCAATTTGATCCCCGTGAACTCTTCAAATTTTGGCGTATTCCAAACGCTTTCGATTTCTCCTTTAACACCTATGTCTTGTTGAGCAGTTTTGAGATATGTTTTTGTATCTCTCGGCACCCATACATTCGAGAGAAATTCATCGCAGATATCAGAGAGCTTTTTTGAGACAGGTTCTTCCAGAATGTTTGCCGCTCTCACAGTAATTTCCACTGTCTTAAGTATCTCAGAAATTTCTTCATCAATGATGAGTAAGAAAGCTTCCGAAAAGACTGGTTCCTGTGGTTTGCCAAACAATCCGCGCGGCATTACCTGCGCTTCTACACGATGTGTTTTCCCGTCACAGAGCGGTGTGATATTAAGCAGTTTGTGATATTCATTTATCTCACCGTAGGGTTTTCCATCTACTAATATAAGACTTTCCCCACCAAACCAGAGTTTGAGGTAAGCTCTCTGATTTTCTTGAAGTAAAACAGGCTCTAAATCTTTCATGAACCAGACTGGTGATTTTTCAAAGTCCCATTTGAATGGAAAAGTGATGGTCTTTTCGTAATCAAGAGGTTTTTCTTCGATTGGACCATTGGTGAAATACCAGGCTTTAAGAGGCCTCTGTTCTGAAATTGTGTAAGGAAGAATTTCAGAGATGCTCTTAAGAAGTCTGTAGAAAAATTTTTTGTCCACAATTGATTCCTCCCTCTGAGTTATCCTTTCAGCCCTGTAAATTTTATACTTTCCAGTAGATGCCTTTGTGCAAAAATAAAGAAAATCAAAGTGGGAACAACAGCTATGGTTGCAGCAGCCATCATTTGATTCCAGAGTGTGCCATATCTATCCAGAAACTGTGGCAGCCCGAGAGCTAAGGGATATTTTTTCTCATCTGTCAGGTATATGAGAGGCCCGAGATAATCGTTCCAGGAAGCTATGAACTGGAAAAGCCCTACTATTACAAGAGTAGGTTTTATCAGTGGAAGAGCTATCTTGAAATATGTTTGAAACTCTGAGGCACCATCTATTTTGGCAGCTTCGAATAGATCGCGTGGAAGTGTGAGAAAAAATTGACGAATGAGAAAGATATAAAATGGATGTCCAAAAAAAGACGGTAAAATCAAAGGCCAGAAAGTGTTAACCATGTTAAGTTTGCTGAAAATCAAAAAAGTCGGTATCAGTGTAACGGCATTTGGCAACATAATAGTTGCTAAAATAGCGTAGAAGACTATTTCTCTACCCTTCCATTTGAGAACAGACAATCCGTACGCAATAAGCGGGCAGGAGATCAGAGCCCCTAAAACAGCACCACCTGCTATTATCAAACTATTCCTGAAATATGTAAAAAACGGGAATCTCTGCAAAGCTTTTGAATAGTTGTTAAATTCTGCAATCGATGGGATCAGTTTAGGAGGAAATTCGTAAAGCTCGTAATTTGGTTTTAGAGAGGTAGAGATCATCCAGAAAAAAGGTGCCATATAGATCAAGGTAATTAAAATTAAAAATATCACGCGAAAGAGTGCCTGTATGCTGAATTTTCTGTTCATCAGGTTCTCCTCCTCAGCTGTAAAAAACCCATTTTCTTGACGTTTTAAAGTAAAGAATGCATATCCCCAAGGAGATCAAAAATATGAACCATGCCATTGCAGAGGCATAACCCATGTTCCCATATCTAAAAGCGTGTCTGTACAGATAAATTGCGATCGATAAACTTGCGTTGTTCGGTCCACCGCCAAACATGATTTGAGGTAGTTCAAAAAACTGGAGTGCAAGTATAGATGAAGTGATAAAATAATACAGAATAGCTGGGGTTATCAACGGCAGAGTTATTTTTCTAAAGATCTGCCATTTGTTTGCCCCGTCTATTAATGCACTTTCGTAAAACTCTTTTGGGATATCTTTCATCGCTGCCATAAGTATCATCGCCTGTTGACCTGCTCCCCATTGTGCGATGAGGATTATCGTGAGTTTGACAAGTTTGTCATCCGCGGTCCATAGGGGACCCGGGATACCGAATTTCGCAAGAAATCCATTTACAAGCCCCAGATATGGGTTAAAGAAATTCAAAGCGACTACAGCAAATGCATAGATTGGAACAACAGACGGCATGTACATAACTGCTCTGAAAAAACTCACTCCTTTAAAGTCTCTCACAAGTAAAAGAGCAAGCAGAATTCCCACTATCAGGCCAATCGGCACTAAGCCAATGAAATATACAAATGTATTCTGAAGACTTTTTACGAAAAGAGGGTCATGAAAAAGTTCTTTGAAATTTGTCAATCCTATCCATTTTGGTGGAAGGGTTATGTGATATTCAGTGAAACTGAAAAAGAAAGAAGCAAAAATCGGATATATTCTGAAAACCAGAAGGCCAATTATTCCCGGCAGAACAAAAAACATCGCTGTCCAAAATCGTTTATGCTTTTTCATAATATATGCCCTCCTGAATGTATAACAAAAACAGCCACCCCTTTTAAAAGAGTGGCTGTGAATAATGGTCGTTTTTCACTTTGTTAACCATTTATCGAGTTCTTTCTGTACCTTTTCCTGCGCACTTCTCAATGCTTCGGTTGCGCTCTTTTCACCGTAAACAACCGCTTGCATCGCGTTTGTGAGTTCGTCCCAGAGTAAAGCTCCCACAGGAATAACAGGCCTCACGTGAGCGGTTGGTAGAAGATCGGCGAAGATTTTCTGCTCTGCTGGGGAAGCACTCAAAAGTCCCGGAACAGCTTCTTTCAGAGTGGGAAGATGCTGAGTGTCAATGGCGAATTTTATCTGTCCCTTGGTTGTCATATAATGAATAAATTCTGCAGCTTCTTTCGGATGTTTCGCTCCTTTCGGTATAACGAGTGACCACCCTCCAGCCCATGTACTGTTTTTCTCGCCGTATGCTGGAGCAGGTATTGGAGCGATACCAAATTCGAAATCTTTCGGAGCCAATTGCAATATTTGTGCTAAGAGCCAATTTCCATCAACTACCATCGCGAGTTTTCCAGCCAAAAATGGATTTATTGGTTCAGCTCCACCTATACTTGCCCCTGAAAAACTCATTCCAAATGAAGAAACAAAGGCTTCCAATTCCTTTATATTGTATTTTTTTGCCCATTCTCCAAGCCATTCAAAAGCTTTCACAATTCTTGGATCATCAGCAAATACAAGCTTCTGGCTTTGAGCATCATAGAAATTTCCTCCAAAAGCCCAGCCCCATGTGTAATGCCAACCTTGAAATGCCCATGGTATGAAACCGACCTGAGTATATCTACCTGCGGTCTTTTTGGTGAGTTTTTCAGCATAGATTTCTAACTCTTCCAGTGTTACAGGAGGTTTGTTTGGATCTAAACCTGCTTCCTTGAAAAGTTTTTTGTTATAGTACAAAGCTCTGTTATCTGTATCCCATGGTAACGCCCACATTTTATTGTTCCACTGACATTCCTCGATAGCGAAATTGAAAAACTCCTCTTTCAATTTACTGATATCATAACCGAGTTGAACAAGATAGTCCTCCAATGGTTCGAGAACTCCGTACGCAGCCCTTTGTGCAACAGTAAAACGATCAAGATAGTAGACATCAGGGCCTGTTCCGCCGGCAACGGCTGTCATGAGCTTCGTGATCTCGGTTTCCGAACCTGGCACGATAACGATGTTCACTTTGATATTTGGATGTGTTTTGTTGAATTCCGCTACAGCTTCGGCTATACTTTCTCTGTCTACGGGATTGGTCATGCTGTGCCAGAAAGTAATTTCTACGCTTTGAGCAAAAAAGCAAATTGCAAAGCCTGCTATTAGCAAAAATGTAAGTGCGTGTTTCATAATTTCACCCCCTGAAAAGTTGAATTTTCACGAAAGATTCTACGTATACTTTGCAACTATGTCAAATCGTGTTTTAAATGTTTTTTTCATAAGTATTTCCAAATATACCTGATTATACTTGTATATACAAGTTGGTACTCAAAAAAACTTTCAGCTACTACTGCTTACAACCGCAGGATTCTCTCACCACTATACTAACCGGCACCTGCTGTTGGAGTTCGATATTTTCCCGCAAAAAGATCTTTGCTATTTGCAACGCGGCCAATTCCCCCATAGCCTGGAAGTCCTGGCTGATGGTTGTAAGACGGGGGTGAGAATAAACGCTTACCCTGAGATTGTCAAAACCGTATATACTAATATCTTGAGGAATATTTCTTTTTTGCTCCTTAAGATAGGTGATACCCCGTATTGCAAGATAATCATTACAGAAAAACACGGCTTCTATATTCTCTTTCTCGATAATCTCAGCAACTATTTCGAAGTCCCTATCATAATCCCCTATCATTTTATAACAGACATCCTCAATTTCTTCTTTTATTCCTTCAAACCTTTCTTTCACACTGGATACTTCAAAAGGTTCTTCTGTTACAAAAAGGGCTTTTGATACATGGTGCTTTTTCATGTGTTTGCCTATTAATTGGCCGCCTGCTTTATTATCTGACGACACCATTGGAACTTGTGGAAAGCCTTCTATTGTTCTATCGACAAAAACAACAGGAAAGTTCTCTTTTATCAAACTTATCAGCAAAGTGTCAGCAAGAGAAGTTATGCGTGGCTCCATTATAAGTCCTTTGATTTCTAATTTCAGCAATTCCTTTAACATTTTTTCTTCGTGAAATGGAGTGGTGACAAAGGTATCTAAATTGAATGGTATAACGCTGATTGAGAATTTCTGAAGAGTTCTCACAACACCGAACAGAAGAGAGGCCCGAGTATCTTGATAATTTGTTATCAAAACTCCCACTCTTTTTCCTTTTAAAGATTCCTGCATGGAGGCTACAAAAGTTCCTAAGCCCTGTATTCTTGTGACTATACCTTCATATTCCAGATTCTCTAAGGATTTTCTGGCAGTTAATCTACTGACATTAAATATTTTTGCTAACTCATTTTCTGAGGGAATTTTGTCCCCGGGTTTAAGTTCTCTTGAAAATATTTTGTTTTTGATATAGTCCATTATCAGGACATAAGCCGGTTTCATGCATTTTCCTCCCCACCAAATATTGTGCCAACGAAACATTTCATGTTTCAGACCATGATTTTTATTTTCAAATTTGCTTTGTGCATGTAATTATTATACTTTATGAATAAAAAAGAAACAGCCAGCAACAATAACACAGATCCTCTATAAATAAAGAGGATCTGTGATTTATTTTTATTTAGTTGTTAATTATTGATCCTGTAGATCTGCCTCTTGGATCGTATATGTGGATGGCATGGTGGGTGTCCACATCATATTTGGTGGAACCGGGTAAACTGAAAAACCACCTTTTGCAGTTTCTTCAAGGTTTTTCAGTATTCGATTCATTTCAGAAAATGGTATTGCCATTAACAATTCGTGATTTTGAGTGCCGCCGAAGATTCTATCTCCAGCACAGGGGAAACCGATTATTGGTTTTTGTTTTGAGATAGCAAAACCTATCGATGAGCATAGAGCTGCTTCGGCAACTGTATCAGCTGTGGTTTTTTCTCCTGTATCGTATGTATTTGCATGAATAAGTCTCATTATTTGAGCTGGGGTCGCATAGAGAACAACAGCGTCTGGTTCGAAATCAACGCTTTCTAAGGGAGCAACCATTATTGCATCATATTTTTTTCCACTATCTCCTATTTTGAAGGTATTCTCCATAAATCTTTTACCTGCTTTTTCATCTCGAGTATAAGGTCCGACGGCTGCTCTACCTGTTCTAATTGGTTCGGGAGTTTTTATCAAACCAACGCAGGCAGCACCCATGGAACAAACCATTTTCTCGGGGATACCAGAGTTGCTCTTTTTGGCATATCTTGCCATTGAAACAAGCTGACAGATGTTGAGTTTAAAATTCAAAGGTTTTCTCGGTAATTCTTCAGCATTTTTGTACATTTTAATTGCCACCGGAAAGGTGTCGAGCCGCAAAATTTGCTCAAGTTTAACAGCAATTTCTGAGAAATTCACTTCTTTCGCCCCTTTCAAAATAAATTGTCAGTTATATTCTATGCTAAAACATTTCGTGATATTTTTCACTATTGTAAGAAAGTAGTTTAAATATGCTTGTGATCAAATCATGTAAATATTCCAAATTTGGGCTTTTGAACCATACTTAGACTATTGACAGAGATAATCTCCAATTATATAATTAAAAATGGAAAATATTTCCAATAATGGGGGAAAATTATGAGGAAACTACCACGAGGAATAATAATAAGCTGCCAGTTAGAACCCGGGGACCCTGTGCAGGACGTTTCATTTATTGTAAACATGGCCAGGTCTGCTGATTATGCAGGTGCAGTGGCAGTCAGAACTAATAACGCAGATCATGTAAGAGCTGTCAAAGATTCTGTAAGTATTCCTGTCATAGGACTTGTAAAAGATAGAAATTACCAGGCTTTTATAACACCGACATTTGAACACGCAAGAGATGTAATAAAAGCTGGGGCTGATTTTGTGGCTATCGATTGCACAAGAAGTGAAAGACCTGTGCAATTAAAAACATTATTTGAAGAGATACGTTCCAGTTTTCCTGATGTTGGCATTATAGCTGATATCGCTGATGAAGCTGATGCTGAGTTGGTTTCTGCCCTGAGACCAGATTTCATTGCCACGACTCTGTGCGGTTACACACCATATACTCTCGGATGTAGTCTGCCAAACATTGAACTTGTAAGAGGGCTTTCACGGAAAATGAGTATTCCCATTATTGCAGAGGGCGGCTATACAACTTTGGAAGAAGTTCAGAATGCCTTTCAAAATGGAGCTTATGCAGTTGTTATAGGTACCGCAATAACGAGGCCCTGGATAACTATAAAAAAATTCGTCGATCTTTTCTATAAGAAATTTAATTAAGGGGGAGAAAATATGAATTGGGATGTTGCTGTTTTTGGTGGGGGTTTAGCAGGTGTAAGCGCTGCAGTTAATGCTAAAAGAGCTGGGAAAAAAGTTATCTTAATAGAGCAAAATTCCATCATTGGTGGAAATGCAACTTTAGGTTTGGTAAATCCATTTATGAGATTCTGGATCGATGGAAAAGTACTTGTCGGGGATTTTTTCCAGGAAATTATGGCAGATCTGGAAAGTAAAGGAGCTTTGTTTGAAAACTGCTTTGATTCAGAGATGCTGAAAATAGTCCTGTTAGAAAAACTTGAAGGTGTAACTCTCCTTTTCAGAGCAATTCCCATTGATGTTTTAAAGGAAGGCAAATTTATCAAAAAGGTTGTTGTTAAAACAAGTCTTGGAAATTGTTATACCATAGAGGCAAATCTCTTTGTCGATGCTACAGGCGATGGAACTTTATCTTATTTAGCCGGTTGTGAATTCCAATCCGGTGATGAATTTGGCGAAAATCAAGCGGTAACTTTGATGTTTGTTTTAGGAAATGTCGATTTTGAAAAGATTAGAAACAATATAAGGAAAGACCCTGATAACTTTTATAAATGGGTTTCAGCAGATTCAAAGGTTCTCTCCGTTGCTGGGTATTTTAAAGAAATTAAACATGCAAGAAAAGAAGGTATGGATCTCCCAAATGATTTCTTTTTCTTCACACAGCTTCCAGGCACGGGAAGAGTTTCTGTAAATACAACTCATATCTCAATTAAAACAACAGACGATTTTCAATTATCTTCGGCTATTAAAAACCTTCATAAACAAGTTAACGATGTTTATCGCTTCGCAAAAAAATTCGTGCCTGGATTCGAGAATTCTTACATTGAAAAAATCGCGACTATTCCTGGAGTCAGAGAGAGCAGGAGAGTAGTTGGTTTGTACATTTTTTCCGGCAAAGATGTACAACTCAAAATGAAGTTTAAAGATGCAGCCGTCAAGGCATGTTATGGAATTGATATTCACAGAAAAAATTATACTGTGACCGAAGAAGAAAGAACAGCTATTCCAAAATATGAGGATTATTATGAAATTCCAATCAGGTCACTTATTTCCAAGGATTTTGAGAATCTCGCAGTAATTGGAAGAAATTTTTCATCAGACTTTCCCGGACAATCTGCCGCAAGGATTATGCCATCGTGCATTGATATGGGAGAAGCGATCGGCAAATTTGCAGGGAGAGTCAGCAAAAGTTTTTACGAACCAGCAAAAGTTCGGGGGAGTTAAAAATTTGGGGAGGTGTTTTTATGAAAAGGTTTCTGGTATTTTTGATGGTCTTACTGGTAGCGGTTCTCTTGGCTAAGACGGTGACTGTAGAATTTTGGACGCTTTCCTTGAGTCCCACTTTTGACGATTACATCAAAGCAATTATAGAAGAATTTGAATCACAAAATCCGGAAATAAAAATCAAATGGCTTGATGTTCCCTATGGTTCAGCCGTTCAAAAACTTACAGCCGCCATAGCAGCACGTCAGGCCCCTGACGTGGTTAATTTGAACACAACCTGGGCTATTGACTTTGCAGCTCAGGGAGCACTGAGACCTCTTGATGATCTTATTAATCACGAAGACAAAGAACTTTATTGGGAAAAGCTCTGGAAAGCAACTGTTTTGAATGGAAATTCTTATGCCTTTCCATGGTATGCTTCTATTCCAATATTGATGTACAACAGAGATATGTTTGAAAGAGCCGGTCTTGATCCAGATAACCCTCCGAAAACCTGGGATGAAGTTTTTGAGTATTCAAGGATAATTAGAGCAAAACTCGATGCCTATGGTTTCGAACCAAACATAATAGCGCTTGATGAGCTCCTGCTTGAAGGAATTCCAATAGTAACTGATGATGGAAAAAAGGCTGCTTTCAATACACAAGAAGCCGTCAAAAAGCTCGAGTGGTTTCAGAAGGCTTATCGCGAGAATTTAATGCCAAGAACCCTTGGTGGTTACGGAGAAGCTCGAGAATTTTATCAATCTGGAAGGCTGGCTATGTATCCAGCAGGATTGACCATGCTTAAACATATAGAGGTGAATAGCCCTGATATATACAAAGTTACTGATGTATCAAGCCACCCATTGGGAAAAGGAGGTATGATAAAAGTATCGCTGATGAATTTAGCAATTCCTATTACCTCGAAGTGTCCAAAAGAGGCTGCAAAATTTGCCTTGTTTGTGACTTCTGCAAGATGGCAAATCGAGTTCAGTAAATATGCAACAGTGATTCCATCTACTAAGCAGGGGCTTGAGACGAGCGAAGAGTTTCTTAATCGAGCAAAGTCTGGAGATTTAAGTGCTAAGGCAATGTTGATGGCAAGCAAATCCATGCAAAATGCAGTTGATCTAAATTCAGTGGCTGTTCATGGAATACCGAGCGAAAAATATGCAGATGTGAGAAAAGTGATACAGGATTACTGGATGAAAGCAATCAAAGGAGAGCTGTCCGCCCAGGAGGCTTTGGATTTGGCAGAACAAGAGGTTAACAAAATATTATCTAAGTAGTTTTGCGTGGGAAGGATTATCCTTCCCACATTTTTATTTTCGAGAGGGTGATAGTCGGTGGCTTTGAGCCGCAAGAAGCAGGTTTATTTAATAGTGTTTGCTTTTCTAATTGCTCCACTAACTTTACTTGCGATCTTTACTTATTATCCTATTTTTAGAGGGGTATTTCTTTCTTTCACCGAATACAACATGCTCTTACAGACCGGCAAGTGGGTTGGTTTAAAAAATTACATTTCACTTTTTCAGGACAGGTATTTTTACATGGCGCTTGGGAATATCTTCAAATATTTGTTGGTTGTACCTTTTATACAGTTTTTTTCAATTCTTCTGGCTGTTGCCGTCAACCAAAGGATACCAGGAATAAAGATCTTTAGAACGTTGTTCTATGTTCCTGTGATAACTGGTGCTGTAATTGTCAGCATGGCATGGAAATGGATTTTCAATGTTGACGGTATACTGAACAATTTCTTGATGAATGCAGGTTTAATAAAAGAACCCATTCTCTGGCTCACTGATGCAAGATTTGCGATTTACAGTGCCATGTTTGTTACTTTCTGGAGGGGACTTGGATATTATATGGTGATTTACCTTGCTGGACTTCAGAATATTCCTTCTGAAATATATGAAGCTGCAAGAATTGATGGGGCAAACCGGAGACAAACATTTTTCAGAATAACGATTCCTCTTTTAAGACCAACAATGCTTTTTTGCTTCATTATATCAAGCTTAGCAGCTTTAAAAGTTTTTGAAGAAATTTACTTGTTAACTCAGGGTGGTTCGGAAACGACAACTATGATGTATTTGATATATGATTATGCCTTTAATAGATATAGATTTGGTATATCTGCTGCTGCTTCTGTTGTCTTTTCCTTGATTTTGCTTGTTTTTACAGTAATCAATTTCAAGTTTTTCGGCATCGGAGGTGAGAAAGGATGAGGGGAAGAAAAATATTGAGATGTATTTTTACATACCTTATTTTAATAGTAGTTGCGTTATTTTTTACTTTTCCATTTTTATGGGTTCTATCCACGTCATTTAAGGGTGCTGAAAATATATTTACATGGCCCCCTGAGTGGATTCCGAAGAAACCAACTTTTGAAAATTATAAAGCTGTATTTGAGAGAATACCCATGATCAGATATTTTTTAAATACTCTAATAATAACAGCTATAGGTGTTGTTTTTCAAGTTGTACTGGCATCATTGGCGGCATATCCACTTGCAAGACTGGAATGGAAAGGAAAAGATCTGATTTTTAAATTGATACTTTTACCCATGTTAATACCAATGCAGGGCGCCTTAATTGTCAACTTTATAACGATTATAAAAATGGGGTTATACGATTCATATTTTGGAGTAGTATTACCGGGTGCCGTTTCTATATTTGGTATATTTCTAATGAGACAACAATATTTTTCTGTACCAAAAGAAATAGAAGATGCTGCAAGGATAGACGGTTGCAACGAATTTCAAGTCTTCTGGAAAATAACATTTCCGCTTGTCAGACCAGGTACATCAGCACTTGCTATATTTGCTTTCACATCATATTGGAATTCTTTACTATGGCCACTCGTCGTATTGAGATCTCCTGATAAATATCCCATTCAAGTTGGGCTTGCTCAACTGAGCAGCACTTTTGAACCTAACTTTAGAACTGCATCAGCGGCAATGGTTCTGGCAATGGTTCCCATACTGATTTTCTTCTATTTCACTCAGCGATTTTTTATCGAGGGTTATAAAGGAGCAGTTATTCAATAGGAGGAATGACCGTGAAAAGAATTTTAGTGTTTTTACTTGTTTTATTAGTAACGGAACAGGTAGTTTTAGCAACGAATGTGGGAATCTTTTATTCTCCAACCTCAGAAAAATATTATGGTTCTTCCACCTACAAAACTATAATTGATGGGCTGATAGAAGCATTAGAGTTTGGAAAAATAAACTATGATATTATCAACAGTTTAGATGGATACATACCGGAAAACATAAAGGTTCTTATAGATCCTTCGAATGCTGCACTAACAGATTCAGAGGTGTCGGTTGTAGAGAATTTTATTCTGAATGGTGGGAAGTTGCTTGCTGCTTATGAGAGTAGCCTCAGATTTCCAGACGGAAAATTGAGGATGAATTATGCGTATGGAGATTTCCTGAGCATAAAATTCAAATCATGGGGCAGTGGAAAATATTATTTTCTACAGCCAACTGACGACGGTGAAAAGGTTTTCAACGTATCAAATATCATTAATTTACCCAGGGGATTCGCGTTCTTGGTAGAAACTACCGAAAACTCGACGCCTCTTGCTTTATGGGTGAAAGAAGATAAGACAATTGTGGACGAAAAATTTCCGTCGGCGGCTGTTTTAACGCAATTTGGGATCTTTTTTGGTGAGAATATATATCTTCATACTTCTGTAAGTGATGAAATAAAAATTATTCTGGTTAATGCCGTAAAGTTTCTTGCACAAATGCCGCCTGCTGAAGTTGATTTTATGGAATATGAACGAAAAAAACTGTCTTCAAAGATATTTGATTTTGAACAAGCAATAAGCGAACAATACGAGGCATTTCCTGAACGTGCAAGGGAATTGGAAGAAAAAGTAAAAAATTTTAAAGCGAAGCTTTATGCGGCTTCAGACATTAATTCTATTAAAGAATTGAAAAAAGAGCTGGATCTTCTCCAAATAGGTTTGTTGAAAAAATACAGCATTCAAACAAGAGGTATCTGGCTCGACAATCAATCGATAAAGAAAACAGGTTCTCCTGAAAGATTAAGGGAAACAATTCGTAAACTACACAGTATTGGATTCAATATGATTATACCTGAGGTAATTTATAAAGGTAAAACTATGGCTTCGAAGCTCTCTTATTTTCCTCAAGATGATGATTTTCAGAGGTGGTCAGAAGATCCGTTGCAAGTGATAGTTGATGAAGCAAAAAAACTCAATATTGAAGTTCATGCATGGTGCTGGGTTTTCGCTGCAAGCTCGGGAGGAGAAGAAAATTATTTCATAAAGAATTTTCCGGATTGGATTGAGAAGGATAAGTATGGGAATATATTCACCAAGAATGGTACTGCCTGGTTTTCTCACTCTAATCCCCAAACAAGGGAATATTTAATTGATGGCATTTTGGAAATTGCGAAAAAATATGAGATAGATGGGATTAATTTAGATTATATACGCTATGATGGAGATGAAATGGGATATGATGAGCACGCTGTTAAGAGCTTCATGAAAGAAACAGGTGTTGATCCCTATAAGATTGAAAAATACAGCAAAGATCAGGTAATTTGGCATATGTGGAGAGAAGAAAAAATAAATTCTTTTGTAGAGGAGTTATACAAGAGGGCCAAGGCTTTGAATGATCGTCTTTTAATAAGTGCAGATGTTTACCCAAGTTTGAGTGGGGCAAGGAACGAGAAAAAGCAAAATTGGGAAGCCTGGGTTAGGAATAAATACATTGATGCTCTTATTCCCATGAATTACAAAGGTAGTATAGAAGATTTAAAGATAGTTCTCGAGATGCAAACGAAGTTCAAAAATATGGTTTATCTTTACTCGGGTCTTCAAATGATCAATTTGAAAAGCACAGAGGATCTCATTGAACAAATAAAGACCTCTATCAATTATTTGAGTTCGGGCATTGTGTTATTTTCATTATCATACCTGGACAGGTACGATGAAGATTACATAAGAAATATTTTCGGTGTTGAAGCAATATGTGCACATTCAGAAATCAATAGTCTTGTTAAAGCCTTTGAAAGAAAATTGCATGAAGATTTAGCTTTATGCCAGGATCTGGGTCTCTCGGAATCAGAGGTAAACATTGTTCTTGAAAAGTGGGAGAAAATAGAATTTGGTAACGATGTTGGAAATATTTTCTCTCAGCTTTCCGAATTTTTTTACTATATTTCCGACAATATTAAAAATCCGAAGGCGGCTTTGATACTCTCAGATGAAATTTCATGGATGATGGACATTCTTCGTCCAAAAGTTTATAAAGCTATGCCGGTAGAAAAATTTGTTCCTGAGAAACCTGTAGATATGATAGTTGTCGACAATATCAAACCACTGCCGAAAGTTATTGTACCTTTTGGGCATGCAAAGGTGGATGGAATTTTCGATGAATGGAAAGATATAGATGAACTTTCTCGATTTTTTGTTTACGATACTGGCGAGATTTTCCAACCATATACGTCTGTCAAAGTCATGTATGATGATGCAAATCTATATGTTCAGTTTCTATGTGAAGAACCGTATATGAATGATGTGAAGAAAGTTTCAGGCCCTCGAGATACGAGAACATACTTAGGTGATTCTGTTGAGGTTTTTATTCTGAAAAACGAGAGAGACAGAGAATATTATCATTTTGTCATTGGCATAGACGGAACTATCTATGACGAAAAAGGGCTTGACAGCAAATGGAACGGGGATATAGAAGCGATAACGACGTTGAGTGACAATTTATGGTGTGCAGAAATAAGAATAAATTTGCGAACGATTGGATTGGAACCGGTTGAAGGTGGGATTTTGAAAGCTAATTTTACCAGAAACAGATGGAGAGCGGGGAAACCGCAGTACAGTTGCTGGAGTGTAACGTATGGTTCTTATCATACAATTGAAAGATTTGGAACGCTGATATTTGGGGAGTGAAAAATATGCGCATAATTTTTCTTCCTGTTGATAACAGGTTTTGCACCAAGGATTACTTTATGCTGCTTTCTAAGGCTTTCAATTTTGACGTTCTTTGTCCAGAGGATTTAGGGTGTAAAAAAATACCGGCAGATACGGAATATATATCTCATTGGCTTTTGGCGAATGCCAGAGAAGGCGATCTATTAATATTGTCACTGGATATGTTGCTACACGGTGGGCTTGTTCCTTCAAGAATAGATAGGTTGCAGATAGAAACTTTGCTTGGAAAACTTGAGATTCTTGAAAAGCTCAAGAAAATAGGAACGAAAATATATGCCTCCAGATCTATTACACGCATACCAACATACAATTCTGATGAGGAAGAACCTGATTACTGGATGTATTATGGCGAAAAATTGTACAGATATTCACTTTCTCTCTCCAATGGAGATAAAAGAAATTTTTCAGATATACCAGGGTGGGTAATTGAGGATTTTCTGTGGAGAAGAAAGAGAAATTTATCGGTAAGTAAAGAGATTATAAATCTTGTCAAGAATGGGGTTATAGATTATTTAAGCCTCATGATGGATGATAATTCAGAAGGTAGTTTGGTTGCTAAAGAGGCAAAGGAATTGAATGATTTTGTTGAAAGATCCGGTTTATCAAAAAAGGTCTCAATTAGAAATGGAACTGATGAAATTTCCCTTGTTCTTCTCTCAAGAGCTCTGTGTGATCACTTTGATATTAGACCTCGTTTTACTGTCAAATACACATTCCCAGATTGTAAAAATCTCATTCCTCCTTATGAAAGTTCACCCTTAGAGGCGTCTGTTCAAAGTCATATAAGTGGTTCGGGAGGCGTTTTGAGCGATTCAGAGGCTGATATATTACTGTATGTGAATAATTTTAATGAGTATGAAAAAATCAGAGAGGCTCCTTTTCAGGAAAAAACGAGATCGACGATTAGTAACCAAACCTTTGATATGCAAAAGGTTTTAGGACTGGCAGATGTTAGATTTGCAAATGGTTCTGACAGAGCTTTTGTCGAAAATCTCTTAGATATGAAAATTGACTGGACCAGAGCATGTTATTATGGGTGGAACACGGCGGGAAATACAATAGGATCTACATGTGCGCATACTATTTTTTTGTATCTTTCGCATAAGAAATTAATCAATATAAATGAAGATGAGATCAAGAGATATCAAGCTATATTGATTTTGGAACACTATGGATATCAGTCAGATATTAGGCAACGCTTGGTTGAATTTGTTCGCCAGAAAAATAGTTGCTCCTATTTTCTTCCCGATGAAAACTGGGCCGTTAATTTTGTCGAACGAGAAATTCAGGAATATGTTGAAAAATTGAATAAAGTTTTTAAGCGCTCATGGAAAGCATCTGTATATTTTCCGTGGCATAGAACATTTGAGATAGGCATTGTTTTAAATGAAACCAGGTGATTGCCATGAGTCCATTGTTACTTGGTATAGATATTGGAGGAACAGCGATAAAAGGTGGCATAGTTGAAAAAAGTACTATTGTTTGGAAAACAGTCGAATTAATTGAAATGAAAAATCCCTTTGAAACACTTGTCTATGTAATTGGAAAACTGGTAGAACATGCGGATACCAGACCAGAAGCAATCGGGATTGCAAGCGCTGGCAGGATAGATTCAGAAAAAGGAATAGTTGTCTATGCTACTTCAAATTTGAAAAACTGGTCTGGTCTGGATTTGGCTCAGAAAATAAATAGCAGATTTCATATTCCAACTTTCATCATCAACGATGCTCGTGCGGCGGCTTTGGCTGAAGCAGGGAGTAGAAATGTGTCTAATATGGTTTTGTTGACAATTGGCACAGGATTGGGTGGAGGAATAGTGGTTGATGGAAAATTGATTGAAGGAGCGCACTGGCAAGCTGGAGAAATAGGACATACGATACTTTATCCAGATGGCAGGCGCTGCAACTGCGGGAAAAAAGGTTGTGCCGAAATGTATATATCGATGAAAGTTTTGCACAGGTATGCAAAAGAGAAAGATAGGGAAAGACTAATAGAGAAATTCAAACAAAAAGATGAAAATACAGTTATAGCTGTGGAAAAGATGTGTAGGGATATAGCTGTATTGATTGATAGAATTTTTCTCACAATCGATCCGCAAGTTGTTGCAATTGGCGGTGGCTTTTGCGAATTAGGATCAAATGCACTTGAGATACTCAGAAAATGTGTGGAGCCATATTCTTCTAAATCCTTGTATAATACCTCACAGGTGGATTTATCGATTCTTGGAAATGACGCGGGTATAATTGGTGCAGTTATCTATGCTAAAGACAGGATTTCGAGGAGCTGATAACAGTGACGGGTGATGTTCAGACAATCATCAAAGCCAATCAAAAACAGTTTACGAAAAAAGAGAATGAACTTGCGCAGTTTGTTATTGATCATCCTGATGAAGTAATCCACATGAGCATAACAGAAATTGTTGATGAACTTAGAATAGGCCAGGGAACGGTGGTGCGTTTTTGCCAGAAACTGGGTTTTTCCGGTTTTCATCCTTTTAAAATAGCGCTTGCAAAAAGTTTAGGCCGTCAGGAAGAGGCTTCTGAGGGTTCAAAAGATATGCTGGCTATGGTAAAAGAAGATCATATCAAAGCGATAGAGGAAACCTCAAAGTTGTTGAAATTAAACGAAAAGGTCGTATATCAATGTGCTGAAAAGATATCAAATTGTAGAAGACTTTATCTACTTGGAGTTGGTGCTTCAGGTGTAACAGCCCTTGATGCATATTACAAATTTATGCGAATCGGGGTAGACGTGAAATATATGCTGGATCCACATTTTCAGGCTATGAGTTTATCTGGATGCAATGAAAAAGATTGCGTGGTAGCTTTTTCTCAGAGTGGTTCCACCGCAGTTGTAGTTGATATGGCTCAAATTGCAAAACAAAACAAGGCATGTGTGATTGCTGTTACAGGGTATAACAAATCACCTCTAACATTTTATGCAGATTTTGTTTTGTTAACAGCAGTCAGAGAAAATCCTTTTCAAAGTGGCGCTATAAGATCTAAAATAGCACAGCTTCATGTTCTGGAAGTGCTTTTTGAACAAACAAAATTGCTTCTTGCAGATAAAGCAAAACAAAATGTGGATCGCACAGCTCGTTCTGTAGAAAAGTGGATATATTAGATTTTACGAGTATCTTGAGATAAGCAAGGTCAACTACCCGCCGCCTATAGAGGCGGGGGCTTGAAAAAGCCCTGATTGACTACCCTCAGCCACATAAGTGGCTACGTTAGACAGGTACACCCTATGATGCTGCTCAAGTTCCAGGCTCTGTCGTACAGGTCTAAACAGTCCTGAGAGGTAGGGACAGTGATCTGCACATAACAAGCCTGTCTAACATTGAGGATGAGCACCTAACTCCGAAAAGGAGGCTTACCGCATATGGTATATGTTATTTCGAAGGATAGTAAACCATTAATGCCAACAAAAAGACATGGCAAAGTAAGAAGACTACTAAAACAAGGTCTTGCAAAAGTTGTTAGAAGAGAACCATTTACAATTCAGTTGCTGTATGACACAACGACCTATACGCAACCTATTACAGTTGGGGTAGACATTGGCTCAAAAGTAATCGGTGTTTCAGCCATAACAGACAAACAAGAATTATTTAGTGCAGAAGTAGAACTGCGACAAGATATAAAGAAACTGCTTTTAGAGAGAAGAGAGTATAGAAGAAACAGAAGATATGGAAAAACAAGATATAGAAAACCAAAAGATGCAAATCATGTTTCGACAATAGGATGGCACATAGTAAACAGGTTGAAACAACAATACGATGTTGAAATAACTTTTGGCAGTATCACAAAAGCAAAAAGAACAGAAATGGGGTTAGAGAAAACACATAGAAACGATGCATTTGTAATAGCAGGTGGTAGCAAAGATGTTAACAGAGCTACTGAATGGTACTTTGGGAAATATTTCAGAAGACAAAACACGTCATTACACAAAGCTAATCTAATCAAGGGTGGAATTAGGCAATCGAATACTGTAAAGGAAGTTAAAGGGTTTAAAAGATTCGACAGAGTAAGATATAACGATCAAATAGGCATGCGCTGGATACTTTGATATACGTACATTGAGTGGGGAAAAAATTCATTCATCAGCAAAATATCAAGACTTAAAGGTTATTGAAAGAGCAAAGACGTTAATATTGGAAAGGAGGAATCAGCGCACTTTTCTTCATCTTAAAGAAGATGGAGTTTCCTGCGCTGGGTTGTGATGAATGTGCAAATTATCAAATAGGGCAATAAATCGCGATATTTCTTGAGAAAATTCGATAATGATTTTGGATTTTATTTTTAAGAGTGTTCAGACAGTTTTTTTACCACGTCTGCGATTTGTGGTTTTTCAGGGTTTATTTTTTGTAACAAATAACGATTCCATTTTATACCTTCCAGTAAATGCCTTGAGATAATTTTTTACAAATTCCTGCCTTAAGTTAACTGTCTGCAATTGTCGATACTCAATAACTATTTACATGGGTGAGCTGTATCTCTGTATCACAGATATGGAGTTTTTAGCCCGAAAATCTTTCTATATAAAAGAAAAAGGATCCGGGGCGCACCCTCAGGTTTTGCACCTCGCAACGACTTCTTTAGAGGAAGACAGAAATTCGAAGATTTACTGAAAGTTCTTGGAAAGGGAAGTTTTCGCGAAGTAACAAAGGAAGACTCGAAGAAGTTTTCTGACACACTGAAAAGGCGAGCACAGAACGTTCTTGAAGAGAGCGAAAGAGTGTTGAAAAGTGTTCAGACGTTGAAAGATGGAGGTTTCGAAACATTTGGTAGCTTGCTTTTTCTCGTGCAAATCTAACTGTACGAAGTGTCATGTGAAGAGACAGATTTCATCATGAATTTTCTGAAGGGGAAAGAAGGTATTCTGGGTGCAAAAATGGTGGTAGTTTTGGCGGAGATGTGATTGTTCTGTCGAAGAAGGGTTTTTGAAAAGATCAAAGAAGAACTGAAGAATGCTTACAGGGATCGTTTTAAAATAGAACTCGCCTTTCACGAGATAGAGAGTGCAGACGGTGTTCAGAAGATCTGAAGGGAGCGTGAGCTCCCTTTTTTGTTCATGGATAACATCAATGATTTTTTAAAATTCAAAGATACCTTCAACAGATAAGATCTGAAAAATTGAAAACAGGATTTCATAATATGGCTTTTGTTGCGCTTATATCTTTTGTGCATTATATAAAACGAAAATAAGAACGGGAACATTTTTCAGATCGAACCACAAAAATCTAGATGAGCTGAGATTGTTCATTCATTGAGTGTTCCAATCTAATAGACTGAAGTGACCATTACAAACTATCCATATACGTCGAATTTATCCATCAATTTCTACGTTTACTTTCCCCGCTCCTCTACTTTTCTGGCCTCCTAACATTTTTATGTTCTTGATAGCAGGAAGCAATATCTCTTCTATCAGAGCTTTTGCTCTTTTTTCTTTGTCAGTTTCTTGCCAATGTTCCAACCATTTGTCAATTACTACATTTCCGATCTTTCTTGCATCGCCAAATTGTTCCAGTATTGGTTCGGATATTACTATGCTAATGATGCCCTTGAATACCGTTCCTGGTTTTACCTGTTCACCCTCAACTTTCGCACCACGGGCAGCAGTTCCTGTTTTTCTATCAATTCTTATGTTTGTTTGATCTATTATATCGCCTTCACTCTCAGGATAGAAATTGCTAAATCTCAAAAAGCCCATTAATCCCGCAGCACCCATAAAATAGCATACGGGACAAATGCCATTATTTCCAACGTTTATTTGTTCTTCATTAACCTTTATCTCACAATGTTCTTTTCTATATTTCCCAGCATTAACTAACTCTTCTTCCGCTTTTGTTGGTCTTGGAGAAGGGATACAAGGCTTTAACAAGTCTTTCTTATCATCAGGTATGTTGAATAGCTGTGCAAATTCATCAGCCTTTTCTGCAAATAGCAACTCCAGCTGATGTCTCAATGCCCCTTTAAAGCTCGTTGCCGGTATGACTGGAGTTCTATCTACTTTGAATATAGCACCCTTTTTCTCAGTTAATGGCGAAGGGGCAGCACCTATGTGTAGGAAGCTTCCTCCTGCAACTTCTATCTTCAATGGTAGTTCCGAAATCTTAATTTTTCCTTCTTCTTTGAATTCAATCTTTTTTGCCTGTCCATTTATTTCTTCGCTCATCCTATCACCTCCCAATATGTTGTTAACGATTCTAATTTTCTTACAAAATATGCTATTTCTTCAGAAGAGATACCGGCTGTATAAAGCTCTTTTACGTATTCAAGAACCTTCTCTAACGCTTTATTTTGAGGATAAGAAGTTCTTCTTATTCCATCTAAAAAATACTGCTCAATTGTTGAAATATTATATCTCTCTATAACTCTGCCATAACTATTCATATCTGGTAGATTACAATTTACAAGGCCATACCATTCAAGGCTTTCAAATAATTGTTTTAGAAGATGTGGTTTATTATCAAATGCTAATTTTAACCATTCTCCTCTTTGTTTTAGTTCATTAATTTTCTCTCGCCGCCAATTATTAGTTGTTTGTTCTTGGTTCTTTATTTCTGTAATTCTACTATCAACTTTACTTATAAACTCGTCTCTTTTGCCTTCATTAAATAACCTTTCCAATTCTTTCCAGCTATCTTTCTCAAAGAGTTTTGGAATATTATTTCTTTTGTTCCTGTCGTACGGACTGTCAAATATTTCTCTATCATTCAACACTTTTCTAAACACTCCATCTATCTTACTCGTCATAGTAAGTTACCTCCTTCAACAAAACTTCAGGGGCTTTAACCAGACTACCAGGAAATAAAGCCCTTTTGTATGTTCCACCTATTGAAAAACTGTCTGGTTTGAATAAATATCCATAAACGGAAGATATTAGTTCAATTCCAAAATCTTTAGCCTCTTCTTCAAACACTTTGACCTTTAAAATTCCTTGTTTTATCCCTGATTCAATCTTTTTCACTTCAACTATTTTTGATTTTCCAAATCCTTTGCTTTTCAGAGCTCCAAGCTGGAACTCTGTATCTTTTAACTCATCTTTCAAGTTATCTCCTTTGTAAAGGGGAATATACACTTTCGCTTTGATTTTGTCATTTTTTGGTCTTAGATATGTAGTAATTATAGGCATCTTTGAAATATTAAGAAACTTATCCCTGACAGAATATGTAAATTCATCAAATTCGTAGGTATTTTCTTCAAAAAATCCAACAGCAGGAATTTCAACACCAAAATGATGTTTTAGTGCTCCCTCAATAGTGGAAGAAGGAATGGTATCCTGGCAGGGTCTGAATATGCCACCTTTAACTCTTTCTCCTATGATTAAAGAATCAATTTCAAGCTTTAGCTCCAGCAATTCTTTATTCACACTCACCACCTCTTAAAAGTCTGTATAGGTTCAAGAATTTTGATGGCTTTATTCCTTTTGAAAACAACTCGTAAATTTCAGAGTATTTCTTTCTGTTGTTAAATATCTCAACGGCAATATGAATTTCGGATTGAAGGATCTCTTCTAACTGAACAAGCTTGTACAAGAATGAACTTGAAGTTTCCACGTTGAGAGCTTTCCCAATGATGACATCCAATTCATCTTTTGTATATTTTTCAGTGAATACTTTATGATAATGCACATTAAGAAAACTCTTGTTATTTTCCTCAAAAAATCTCCAGTGATCTCTTATAGGATATTTAATATTAGCAATGCTCAACGATAGGCTTATAGGGGAATTCTCATTACTAATGCAGTCTGGAAAATATTTGCTGAATACAGTGCTGAAGTTATCTATAACTTTTTTTGCTAATTCTGGGGAGTATTTGAATACACCCAGCTCATCGTATTCAACAATAGGCTTTTTAATATCATCAACCCTGCTAAAATCCTCCCAGAACTCTTTTAGCATTTCTTTATAGTCTTTGTTGAAATCTACCTGCAAAGCAAGCGGTCTGAATTCTTCTTTCAGATCATTTGCTTGCATGTAATGGTCAATATATTCTTCAAACGCGTTTTGCAACCATTTTTCCAGTTTGCTCTGATTTAGAGAGAATTTCAACCAGCAAACTTTAACCCCCTCCTCTTCCCACACTGTTGCATATTCTCTAAAAGGTTCACCCATCTCTCTTATTTCCTGGCATCTGTAGCATACCCATTCTCTTATATTTTCCTTTATTCGCTCTACACCACTTCTTTGCTGGCATATATCGCATATGGGTGGCTCTATTTCTTCTGGAAGTTCAGACACAAGATATCTCTTATATACTTTAGTTCTTCTATTGGTAAAAACACTTAATCTTGCTTGATCATTTGTTTGCCTTGCTCGCAGAGTTTTTCTATCCAGTATCGAGTTCAATATTCCTAAATTGGCCAAAGTTTCCTCTACTTCTATGTGAAAACCCCAGTCCAAAAAAGGTTTGAGTATTTCCTTTAAATTTTGATTTGGTGGAAGAAACAGAATGATAAAATCTGAAATTGCAAATATAACCTCATCTTTGTAATAATTTGCAATGCAATTTACGAGTTCCTCCCTTTTTCTGAGGAGGTTTATGTCCTGTAACCTGACGAAGGAGTGGGGAAATCTTATCCAGCATTTTGCTAACCTTGCCTGCCATTTGCCTTTGTCTGTATCATTTGTTCCCGTTGTTCTTTTACCGCCTTCAGCCTCTTTTATTGTTTTTACTTTCATCCCGTTATATACAATTGCTATTGGGTCATCGGATTCTGTAGCTAATTCTGTGTTTTTCTCAAGAACCCTGTATATTTTGCCTACCAATTCAACATGTGTATATAATGATGTTACATTTCTGGGAATGGATTTATCCTCAGGAGTAAGCAGAAGATGTTCTTTGTATTTATTTAGAAATTCCTCTCCAGATTGGCAATTTTCAATTTCATCAAACAGGTTTTTTAGATCATCAATTGTCTTGAATGCTGCC
The DNA here is from genome assembly GCF_000017865.1 of Pseudothermotoga lettingae TMO. GTDB lineage: Bacteria > Thermotogota > Thermotogae > Thermotogales > DSM-5069 > Pseudothermotoga_B > Pseudothermotoga_B elfii. The sequence continues at coordinate 99,051 of NC_009828.1, read as the reverse complement.
CAATACCTCCCAATTTTTTGTTGCTGATAAAAATTATTGTTCCATAGTTTGTAAATACCACTGGGAGACTTTGGTCCTCTACCACCAACGGCTCTCGAAACTGAAGACGCCAAATGGTCTGCAATTATTAATAAAAATAGATGATATTTATCCTCAGGTGAAGCAATTTTTCCAAGACTGTCCCTTAAATCCCACTGATTTATATCTTTATGTACTTCGGAAGTTTCATGATGATATTGTCCCCACCAGGATGGAGAAGTTGGTTGTGGAATTCCAAACTTTTGAAAATCAAATTTAGCAAAAACATGCCCCTTCCATGATTGTCCAATCTGATTTTGTAATTGCTTTTTAACCTGATCATCAACCAATTTTCCAATATCGTGTAATTCCGGAACAAATTTATTTCTATTCATTATTTAAACCTCCATAAGCGAGTTTGGGCAGAGATATGAAATACTGAATGGCTGTTTGTTGTTTGAATATGATAGCATCAAACAATCCTTTGGATTGCGAGAGTCCCGAACCCACTCATTGTTATTCCTCTATGATTTTAACCCATTCATGGGATTTTATTTTCTCAATCCATTTTTTGTACTTCTTTATCCTCTTTCAAGGATTTATAGACTTCCTCTATAGTTTTAAGATTCTCTTTTTCCAGTCCTTCAAGTTCTTTATCCTCTTCTTCTGTTATATGTTATATTCCCCTCCAACTGCTTTTTTCCAGTACAGCTCAGCCCAGCGGTCGTAGTTTATGGGATTCAGGTGTTCTGAGACTGCTTCCAACAGGTATTTTTTGGCTCTGGATATAATCCATCTTGGTGGAATTTTTCTTTGAAGAAGAGTTCATAAATTAAGGAATCAATCAAGTTATAGCTTAAACTTTGAACACTTAAAGTTTGTGAAAAAAGCATATATTCTACTATTGAAAAAAAGAAGATATCTGGAACTTTTTTACCCCTTCTTATAACGTCTTCAAAATTCAATATGAAATCTATTATATCCGTCGCATTTACTACACCAACAAGAGGATCCAACCACTGCAAAGCCTGAAGATCCATACTTTTCTTCTGGCTTTATTAGAAATAAATATAATTTTGCATGCAACCGTGATTTTCAAATAGCTTTACATCGATTATATTCTCGGCTAAGAACTCCTTGAGTTCCTTTATCCGGTTTGTAAGTTCTGCTTTCTGCAAATCTTCGATCATTTTCTGTTTAAGTGGTTCTCTTAAATTATATCCTGTGACCAATTTTTCTTTGATCTGGTATGTTGTTTCGTCTTCCATTACTAACTTTAAGAAAGGTTTCTTTTCTATGTGTTCTGGAAAATCATCTTTTACCAGATTGAAGACAGAAAGAAGTATCCTATGGCAAATTTTGCTTCCTTTGATTTTTTAAGCTGATCTTTTATTACTCTCACAAGTTCTCTTCTTGGTGAGTTGTCTATGATGTTTGGAGCTATTCTATTCTCACTCATAATTCACTCCTATAAAGATTGTGATAGGACAGGCGGGGGCGTAGTTTTTATGATGTTATGGTGATTTACCGAATTGTAATGAATTATCGTTTGTAAAATATGACCTATAGGTTATAATTACTAACGGGGTGTATACAGGAAAAAGGGCGGTGTTCATGGGGAGAAAAATTGTAGCATCAGAAGAATTCCATAAAGAATTCAAAGAATTGATAGAAAGGTATGTCCCGAAACGAAGAATGAATAAATTGATATTGAAATACGAAACTTTGATAAAAATTCTGGTTGATGAAGGTGAAAAAGCTATAACACAACCATATTTTGAGAAGCTCAAGGGAACTGGCGATGTGGAACTATACTCTCTTAGATTAGAGAAGAAAAATCCAAACATACGAATTATTTTTTCTTTCTGGAAAAATCATGTGGTACTTCTCTCCGCTTTTTTAGAAAAAGAGGTTAGCGATTACGATAAAGCTATAGACAAAGCAAAGAAAAGATCCAGCAATTTGCATCTATAAGGAGGTGTTAGAAGTGAGAGAATTCAAGAAATATTCTAATGTTTTTGAATTGTTTGAGGAGATTGGTTTTCATCATTCTGAGGAGGAGAAGGCTTTTATTGAAGCTATGTCTCAGATAGGAGGACAATTGATGGCTTACAGAAAGAAACATAATCTGACACAGAAGGATTTGGCTAAAAAGCTTGGTATATCACAGTCTATGGTCTCAAAAATCGAAACGGGAGAGAAGAACATATCTATTAGAGTGCTGACAAAAATAGTTGCTGCATTTGGTGGTAGAGTTAGGATATCTCTCGGAATACTGCCGGAAGAAGAGGAAAATAAGGTGCCAGAATATAAGTTTAGAGAAGCATTTCCTAATGATATACCTTATACATCTTTTGAAACACAGGGGAGTGTCGCGGCGTGATAAAACAACCGGAGCGATTTTCTCCTTCAAAGAGTTTTTTCAGAATGGTGAATTATTTTATTGAAGAGGCAAGGTTCTGGCTAAAGGATGCAAAAGGCAATTTCATAGATTACCAGCTTGAACTGGAATCAGAATTTGGAGAAATAACTCGACAAAACGGCAGTTTTTCCAGGAGCGTTATTCTGGGAGTTCACATAGAGGGAAAACAAAAAGACGTGCAAGTACATAATATCTATGTAAAAATAAAAGGCAATTTCGAGGCTAACATTGAAGAAAATAACGAGGATTTATTTGACAAAGTTTGCAAATACAACGGTTTGATGAACCTACTTATTATAGCCCGCTCTTTCATAGCTACAACAACCGCTCAAATGGGTGTTCACCCTGTGCTCATTCCCATGGTAAACCTCACGAAAGTTGAGATAAAAGGTTAATTACAGATTAATAACGAGCGTGCAGGAAAATTCCATTTACTTTTTGTCTCTAACGAGTGGATGTTTGAGCTAAAGAAGGGTAAATATGAAGTTCAAAGAAGATAAATTATATTCTCATGTTCGAAAATTGCTGAGGCAAAAGTATCCTCAAAAAGATGAATAGAAAATTGGCGAAGAAAAGAAGTGCAACACCTCTAAACCCGATTTTGTGATCGAACGAAAAATTAGAGGAAAAATTCATCGCATTGTTATTGGAGTAAAGGCCAAACACGAAATGACCAGAAATGAGAAAACTGATACTGAGAAAAAAGGCATGGAAGCAATAAAAAAGGAAATTCCTCATAGGTTGATCTTCCCTTGATCTCTTAGAAAGGAATGTATTCCTGCTGGATCGGTGTTGAGGGGATTATTCCTAACAGTGATTCTCTTGTGCTCCCAATTGTTATGGCACTTTTTCTATTGAATAGATATCTACCGACTGTTTCTTCATTGCAGCACTTTCCACATCATGAATGAAGGCGTTCATCTTTGCCATGGCATAGGTGAATGGGTTTATTTCCTGTCCGTAGAGTTTCAGAGGTCTTTTTACCTCGCATTTCTCTTCTTTGAGAACCAGCTGAGCTTTTATGAGAAGACCACCAGAACCACAGGCAGGATCGTAAACTTTCTCGCCCTCTTCAGGATCGAGGATATATGCCATAAGCAATCCAGCTTCAGATTGCCCAGAACCCTCCGCAAATTTCCTTAAAAGTACTCGTAGGCTCTTCCTAAAATATCTGGTTCAACATCTTCCAGATCGAGTCTGTACTTGCTCAATATCTGCATCAACCTGTGAATATGCTCATCGTCTATTATTCTCTGCCCGGCCTGTGTTGCGTTAAGTTAGTATGTAATCTCCTAAGAAGATCTCATAATTGAGTTTATACTCTGCGAATTTACTTCATCGAAAGACACATACTTTCTCTGATTCGGCAAAAACATCGAATTTTTTCTGATTTCTGCTGACACAAATCTTACCAGCACGAGATATGAGCTTTACTCTTTTTGATATACCCTCTCATACACTCACTTTTTCCATTAGATATGGTTCACTTTTATTTTTAAGAGTGTTCAGACAGTTTGATAACATACCAACCCGATCTTTGTTGGGAAGATGCATAAGGCTAATTCTTTTAATTAGTATTGAAGTAAAGAAAGTCAGTATTTTCGTTATATGAATTCTAATTGTTGTTGCGGTTTCTCTATATGAAACACGTAACGATGAAAACAAAAGCTCTTAATTCGTGCAAAAAGTATATTCCATGCCACGAAATTTGAAGTCAAGTTGAATATGGTGGGCACATAAATAGTTGTGATCATCGAAAATAGATTAATTTAAAAAATTATTGAATTTTTGCGCTGGTAGGGATATGGCAACTAACTCACTTGCGATCTTGGTTTCTTTCAGTAGTACAATTTTATTGCTCAGCTAAAAATCATTTATATAAAAAACAAACTTGAGCAAGATCAACTCCATCAAAACTGTTGCTATCTGGAAGTCAATCGTTATCCTTAATCTCTTTTCTCATTTCTTTTATTTCCTCTGACAGCTTTTTATATGACTCCAGAAGATCAACATTTTGTTGCAACGTTGGAATGAGAGCTTCAAGATGGTGGTTTTCCTGTTTCAAGTTGTTTAAATCAACACTCATTGCGTCTTCAAGAATGTGTGCTAGTTTCTTGCTTTCAACCATCATTTCATCTATCTTATTTAGTTGTTCGATATGCTCGGATAGAAGAGCAACCAGTGTTCTCATCTGTTCAGTCTGAGATTTTAATTCTTTTGCTTTTTTAAAGAGAGTCTCTGAATCCAACGTTGCCAAGCTTTTATGGACCAATTCCAATTCGTTCAATTCGCTTAGGAGAGTTTTAGCTCTCTCTGCATATAAAAGGTATTTTTCTAGTGCTTTGATCTTCTTTTTTAACAAACGGTTTTTCGTTTTTATACTTTTTAAGTCGAATTCTTCTGCCCCTGCGAGAAATTGTTCTAATTTGTTCTCTCCCATATTATTCCCCCTCCGAATAACTACGCATATAATCCAAACAGTTAACACTGTTATTCTACACCATTTGGCAATCTGTAAATATTCTGATTATCTAAAAAGGCAAACCTTTGAATGTGAAAATATGAGATTCAAAGAGAAGGATTTATATCTCTATGTGCAAGATATAGTCGCACCATTAATTGAGGTGAAGATAAAAAGTCTAAAGCGCATTCAATGATATCACTCGTGCTTTTGAGTTATCTTCATCATCCTGAGTTTTCGCGATTTTTGTCAATTTATTCAGGATTAGTGTATTCACAAAAAACGCTCCGACGCATGCCGGAGCCACGAGTTCTTAAAAATGTTTTTGTTAATCTCTGGTAGCGGGGGCAGGATTTGAACCTGCGACCTTTGGGTTATGAGCCCAACGAGCTGCCAGACTGCTCCACCCCGCAACGCATATATCTTCAAAAGATCACTTTTTATCTCCATCTGGTGCCGGGGATCGGACTCGAACCGACACGGAGGCTCCCTCCAGCGGATTTTAAGTCCGCAGCGTCTGCCAATTCCGCCACCCCGGCGACCAAATAGAATTCTATCATATTTATTATAGCTATGCAAGAGGTAGTGAAGTAGAATAACGGCAATTAAAATCTTTCTGCATATCTACCCGGGCTCTTTCCATATTGTAGTAGGTTTTCAGATAAGTCAGAAATCGAGCAAATAGTGATTGTCTGAATATTATTCCTCGCTTTTGAAATGATATTTCTCTACAGACCGGTATCTCTACGAATATTCATCATATTGTTTCACGAGATAATATTTTCTCAACACTTGTAGTGGTCATCAAACTTTTTGCAAAACTATGCCAATTTATGTTAATGGTATTGACATATAATGTAACATGTGATAGAAAATAGGTAGAAAATTTTCCTTTTGTTCTGAATTTATGAAAAACATTTTCACCTATAAAGGGGGTGCTTTCATGAGGCGTTTTTTAATTGTGATGATTTTGGCAGCGCTTGTGGTTTTCAGTTTTGCAAAAGTTAACTTCGGTTCGACCCAGATGACACCGGCGGCAGAACGTGAATTTATGATCAGAAAACTTGGTGAATTTTCGAAAGCCTCTGGTGTGGATGTTGAATTTCTCAATTTCGAGTACACTGATTTGCTCAGCAGATTGGAGGCCGAACAAAAAGCAGGTAAACCCGTTTTGAATTTGGTGGCAGATTTGCAGAGCGGACTTTACACGATGGGCGCCAACGGATTGCTTGCCGATTTGTCGGGAGTTTTGCTGAGTGGAAAAACATTTGTTCAGACTTTCGAAAAGTACACTTACGTTGGAAAAGAAAAGGTATTTATACCATGGTTACAGGCAACCTATGCGATGGCAATCAACAAAAAAGCTTTCGAATATTTGCCGAAAGGATTGACAATGGAAGATGTGACAAATGCAACTGAAAAATGGACCTATGATGCTTTATTACAATGGGCAAAAAATATGCAAGAAAAAACCAGGCAACCTCAACTTGGATTTCCTCTTGGACCGAAAGGTTTATGGCACAGGTTTTTGCATGGTTATATATACCCATCTTACACAGGTGCTCAGGCTGTTAAATTTGATAGTGTGAAAGCTATTGAAATGTGGAATTACCTGAAGGAATTATTCAAATATGTGCATCCAGCCTGTACAACCTGGGATAACATGGATCAGCCCTTGCTCAGGAATGAAGTACTGATTGCCTGGGATCACACGGCAAGAATCAAACAAGCCATAGTTGAAAAACCTAACGATTTTGTTGTCGTACCTGTTCCAAGGGGTCCTATGGGCAGAGGGTATATTATTGTTCTCGCAGGTATAGCAATTCCAAAGAATGTCGACATGACAGAACCTTTAAAGGTTCTGGACTTTTTGACCAGCCCAGAAACACAGATAGCTATTTTAGAAAATGTTGGATTCTTCCCCGTTGTTCAAGAAGCAGCAGGTTTGATACCCGAAGGGGCTTTAAAGGTGCTTGCTCAGGGTGTTGTTAATCAATCTGCGGCGAAAGATTCTGTTGTTTGCTTCATACCAGGACTTGGAGCAAAAGGCGGAGAGTTCAGCGAAACCTACCGCCTGGCTTTCACCAGAATTGTTTTCAACGACGAAGATCCAGTAAAAGTGATAGGTGAACTTGGAGAGAAGATAAGACAGCTGTTTATAGAAGTTGATGCACCTCTGCCTGAACCAGATGCAAGCCTGTTTTGATGATTTGCAGGTGGCTTTCGCCACCTGCTTTTGGATTGGGAGTTGAGAGTGTGAGAAGAGAAGGTATAACCCCTATGTTACTTATCTTACCTGCTCTGGCGTATCTTGCAGTTTTCATTGGTTATCCTATATTTGGTACATTTCAATTAGCTTTTACTAATGAGAAAGGCTGGCTTGAGAATTTCAGGTATGTTTTTTCTTCAAAAGATTTTCAAAATGCTTTTTTGAACACTATTATTCTCGGGTTAATTATTATTCCTGTACAGTTTGTTTTTGCAATAATGCTGGCTTTGCTGGTAAATAAGAAGTGGAAAGGTTATCAATCGCTTTTGTATATAATAGCCACTCCATTAGCTCTCAGTGATGTTACCGCTGCATTGATAAGTTATTCTATATTCGCCCCAAATGGTTATTTGAATAAAATTCTTTTGAAGCTTAACTGGATAGATAGGCCTTTGTATTTCTTCGGGTATCTTTTCAAATCGAGGGAGTTTCTTGTTGTAATTTTGACGGAAGTTTGGAGAGCCACACCCCTCGTCTTTGTAATTTTGCTGGCGGGACTTCAATCTATAAATACTGAATATCTTGAAGCAGCAGATATCTTTGGCTTTTCGGCGTGGAAAAAATTCATCAAGATTACTTTACCATTGCTTAAACCATCGATTGTTTCAGCTCTTCTTGTGAGAACGCTTTTCGCTTTTCAAATATTTGGAGTTGTCTGGCTTCTGGCGGGAAGAGATATCACAGTACTTGCAGGAGAAACTTATTATTGGTATGTGTTTATGAATAACAGAAATATCGCAAGCACTTATGCTCTGATCATAGCTGTACTGACCTTTGTAATAGGATGGTTCTACATAGGCACCATTCGCTCAAAACATTTAGAAGAAGGTGTCAGATCATGAGAAAATTCTTTTACGTGCTCGCCTTTGCGGCAATATGCCTGTGGTTTATTGGGCCAATCTTTTTTGTTTTTCTTGCTTCACTGACACCGGCGTCTGAGTTCTATCAAATGGATAGGATTTTTCCTGAGAAACTGACATTTGAACATATATACAAATTACTGGTGAACCTCGGAGGATGGAGGGCGTTGCTAACAAGTGTTCAAGTTGCGTTGATATCTATAGCTGTTTCTTTTGCCCTTGGTATCCCTGCTGGTTACGCGGTTACCCGATATATTTTTCCTGGAAAAAACTTCATAAAACTTACGATGCTCTTTACAAGATCTATACCACTTGTTGTTATTGCAGTTTCTCTTGTGACAATATATCTGAGATTCAATCTGGCAGATACAATGATAGGTGTCGCACTTGCTCATGCAGCCATGATACTTCCTTTCGTCGTTTTGATAACATCGAGTATATTTTCCGGTGTGTTTGTTGAATATGAAGAAGCTGGCATGATATTCGGTCTTTCAAGATTCGGAGCCTTTTTGAAAATAACAATTCCGCTTGCTTTGCCGGGCCTGGCAGCTTCTGCTATTTTTGCTTTTATAATGTCTTGGAATGAGGTTTTCGCAGCATCTGTACTGGCTATAACTGATAGAACTCTACCTGCTCATATATTGAACACGGCGATGGCGTCTCCAGATTATTTCAAATTTGCGGCCGGGACAATTATGGCTGTGCCTGCTATGGTTTTTATATTTATCATAAGAAAATATCTTATATCTATGTGGGGAATTTCTCTGAAATGACGAGGTGATAAAAGTGGCAAGAGTGGTTGTACAAAATGTGAAGAAATATTTTGGTAATGTGAAAGCGCTTGATGGGATAGATATTTCCATAGAAGAGGGATCTTTCGTCGTCTTACTTGGACCTTCCGGGTGTGGAAAAACGACTTTAATGAGATGCATATCCGGTTTGGAGAAACTCACAGAGGGGGAAATTCTCTTTGATGGTAAAAACATTACGAATCTTGCACCGAAAGACAGAAATGTAGCTATGGTATTTCAAAGCTATGCTGTCTGGCCTCACATGAAAGTAAAAGAAAATATTGCATATCCTTTGAAATTGAAAAAAGTTCCCAAAAAGGAAATAGAAGAAAGAGTACGCTGGGCGTCTGATTTGTTGCATATTTCTGAACTCCTCGATAGGTATCCTTCTCAACTATCAGGTGGACAGAGGCAGAGAGTAGCTGTTGCGAGGGCTATTGTGCATAAACCAAGGGTACTTTTGATGGACGAACCTTTATCAAACCTTGATGCTCTTTTGAGAATAAAAATGAGAAGTGAACTCAGAAAACTTCATGAACAGGTCAAAGTTACAACTATTTATGTTACACACGACCAGACAGAAGCCATGACAATGGGGGATAAGATAGCTGTCATGAATGCTGGTAAGATCATACAGTACGGTTCACCTGAGGAAATATACAAAGCACCCAGGACACTTTTTGTAGCTGGTTTTGTTGGTTCCCCTCAGATGAATTTTTTACCCATGAAAGTTATTTCTCACAAAGATAAGTTTTTTGCAGAAGGATTTGGCCTTCAAATACCTCTGAAAAAAGATCCAGGAATTGAATCAGTAATTGTTGGTATAAGGCCAGAACATATCTCTGTTGAAAAAAGGCAAGATTCTATTGGATTTGAAGCAAGTGTTTATTTTGTAGAAAAGCTGATGTCCGAGACAGTGATACATCTGTCTGTAGCTGATGACAAAAAAATAGTAGTCAAGGTTCCCGGGGATGTGTCTTTTAAAGAATCACAATTGGTACAGGTTCATCTTGACCTTCCTTTTATTCACATTTTTAATCCTGTTACAGAGGAGAGAATTGAATTTTGAATCACATTATCTGCCACACACACTGGGATAGGGAATGGTTTGCCACCTCGAATATCACGAATTCATGGTTGAGGGAACTTTTTGAAAGGCTCTTTATTCTCATCGAGAAAACCCCTGAATATACTTTTGTTCTTGATGGTCAGACACTCATAATCGAGGATTTGCTGGAGAATTTTCCTGAGTTTGAAAAAAAATTAGTTGCAGCGATTAAATCAGGAAATTTGATAATTGGTCCGGTGTATTCGCAGATAGATTTTCGAATAGCTTCAGAAGCAGCTATTATAAAAAATTTTGAGATTGGTTTGAAAGATATGGAGAAATTTGGAGATTTACCGAAAATTGCCTGGATGGTCGACAATTTTGGCTTTATTTCTCAACTTTCTCAATTGCTCAGAATGTATGGAATAGCAGCGGTTTTTTTGTGGAGAGGCGTTGGCATTGAGAATCCAACGATAGAATTTGTTCATGAATCTATTGATGGCTCGAGAGTTTTGTGTGTTTTCCTCATAGGAGGTTATAGAAATCTGTACGGACTTTCTTTGACGAAAGATATTGCAAAAAAGAGATTGATCCATGAAATAAAAAAGCTTGAACCATTTTCTTTAACGAAACAGATACCTCTACTTGATGGGTATGATCTTGATTTGTCTCCCGAAGATCCGTTTGAATTACTGAGCCGGAATGGTGAGACTGTGAGATCTTCTCCAGAAATCTTTTTGAGCCATATTGATGAATCATTGAACATACCTGTTGTGAGAGGTGAAATGTTAAGTGGTAAATATGCCTGTGTCTTTCCCGGGACATTGTCGAGTAGGAGTTATCTGAAAGTAGAAGCTTATTATATTGAGAAAATGCTCAGGTACTGTGACTTTCTCTCAATTTTCGGCGGCGAATCTGTAGAAGATTTGTGGAGAAGATATTTGAAAACACTCATACATGACAATATCTGTGGGGTTGCGATAGACAAAGTCCATGAGAACATGGAAAAAACCTATAGAGAACTCTATAGAGATCTTAAAAAGTTTCTTTTGAGTAAGATAGGCAATTATTTAGGTGCATCGAATTTCAAGAGTGGCTCTTATGCGTTGTGCTTTTCTCCGCATGAATATAATAACTGGTACTGTGATGGCAGAAGATGCTTTTTTCTGAAAAGCAAAGGAGTAGGTTTTTACAGAATAGAAAAAGTTGACCGCTACAGAAATGATAATACGCTTGTATGGAAAAACGATTTTTACAGGGCAGAATTGAAAAATAACGGTATTATGAAGGTAAATGACTTTAGTGTGGGATATCTGGAGCTGCTTAAGGAAGCAGGAGATAGTTATTCGAGTTTTACCAGCCCTCTTGATTTTTCATGCTCTGTTAAATCTATAGAAATTGAAAGTGCTGGATTGAACCACAAGATCATCAAAATGAAAAGGAAGCTAAGATCAAGAAATGCCGTAATAGAAACAGAAGAAAAGATAGTTTTTGACAAAACACCCTTAATCAAATGGAGTATAGTAACCACTTCAAAAGGAAAAAATTATGTGCTCAATTTTTCGATAAAGATGAAAAATAGCGGTTCAGAAGTGTTTGCCAAAATGCCATTTGAAATAGTCCGGCGTGAAAAGGAAACATATGAATTTATTGATGAAGAGCTTCTTGAAAGATTGAAGCATGTGTTGATTGCTGCCAGAGAAGTTGGAAAGGTTGATGAATACCCCTTTCAGGGTTTTGTATCACTTTCATTTCCCGGCAGAACTGTTGCGCTTATGGCTAAGGGATTAAGAAGTTACAGAATTGATGATTCAAAACTGTCCGTAACTTTGATCCGTTCTGTGGAGTGGATTGCAAAAAAGAATGTAAAAGGAAGGATTGGTGATGCCGGACCCCTCATATATGCTCCAGGTGCAAAATGTGATAGAACAACACGATTTGAGCTTGCTGTATGTGATGTGAATGTAAATGTTAAATCAACGGAGTTTATGAAATGGTTCAATTTGTTTGATGACCAGCCTTTAAAGATAGAGTTGAAGAATAACAGCTGTTGTAGAAATAATAAAATCCTTTTTTTGAGTAAATTACCGTGGGTTTGTGTAAAAGAAAGTAAAGTTTTTGTTTATAACCCTTTTGATGAGATTGTTGAACATATTCTTCCTGGAAAGATTTCAACAGTTCCTTTGAATCCGAGAAAAACTGCTGGGGAGAAAAATTCAGTATTAGTCAGATTTGTCGATTTTCCTTCTTTTCCTTCCAGGGCTGGTAAAAAGACCTCGTCTGCAAATATGCAGAAAGCGATTAAAGATAAAATAAACAAGATCAATGAAGAGATAAAAAATGTGAAAACCAAATTGAAAAACATAGAAAAAAACACAAAAGAATATCGCTTTTTACTGCACAGGTTTTTTACTCTGTACAGAACCATGCTGGAATTGAAATTATCTCTGCCTCTCCTTAAAGGGAGGCTTCCAGAGAAATTAGTCTGGAAGTTAAATGAAGTAAGATCGAAGAAAAGAATTTCTGACTACATAGTTGAACTTATGGAGGAGGAATGATTGTGGAGTATGTCAATGAGGTTCATGATTTAAAGAAATATGATGTACTGGTAGGTATACCGAGTTACAATAATGCTGAGACAATAGCAAATGTGGCAAGTGTAGCTGCAAAAGGTTGTCTGGATCTCAATTTGAAGGCTTTGATAGTTAATTCTGATGGAGGTTCTACTGATGGCACTATCGATGCATTCATGAATAGTGATACGTTTGGAGTGGAAAAAATGTCTTTCAAATACAGGGGTATAGCTGGAAAAGGTAGCGCTGTTAGAGCTCTCTTAGAAGCTGCACACAAGGTGAGAGCAGAAGTCTTTATAATGCTTGATTCAGATTTGCGAAGTGTTCAGCCGTGGTGGATAGAAAGGCTCGCATCACCAATTATTCATGGGAAGACAGATTACGTGGCGCCGTTTTATCTGAGACATAAATATGACGGAACCATAACGAACAATATCTGTTATCCGCTGACCTCTGTTCTGTACGGATTAAAAATTCGCCAGCCCATAGGTGGAGATTTCGGTGTCGGACGCAGATTAATAGAAACTTACCTTTCAAAACCAGTCGATACCTGGCAGACAAACGTGGCAAGATTTGGTATAGATATCTGGATGACAACAATTGCCATAAATGAATCAAACAAAAAGCCTTTACAAGCGGCTCTTGGAGCAAAAGTTCACGATGTTAAAGATCCTGGTAAGCATCTTCAAAATATGTTTGTTCAAGTTGTACAGACTCTCTTTGATTTGATGCTGGCTTATGAAGATAAATGGAAAAATGTCAACAAAGTTGAAAAGTGTTATGTGTACGGGGAGCAGCCCAACCAGATTGTGGAGAAAATCGTGATAGATCTTCCCGGTTTGAAAGAAAAAGCGCGAAACTTTTTGAAAAACAGGCTGGAACATATATCCTATTTGCCGTGGAAAATAGTTGATTCCGTTGTTAACTCAGGGCAGATAAAAGTTGATGATTGGGTTGAAATTGTTTATCAGGTTGCTCTTCATTATAAAAAAACTGCTGATGAGCAGGCGATAGTTGATTTACTTCCGTTTTATTTTGCCCGAATAGCCAGCTTTGTTGAAGAGACCGGGGGGGTTGACGACTGCGTTGCAGAGGAGGTTATCGAGAAACAATTGAGTGTATTTTTGCAGCTTAAACCGTCGTTTTCAAAGAGGTGGTTTGGGTGATATTTGATTACCTTCTTGGAATATTCGACAGATTGAGCGATTCAGAGAAAAAAGTAGCGATGTATATACTTGAAAGACCTGATGATGTGATCCATTATTCTATAACTGAGTTTGCAAGGGTCGTTGATGTTAGTGAAACCACTATATACAGAGTAATTAAGAAGATGAAATTCAAAGGCTATCAGGCATTTAAAATAGAATTGATTAGACAGACAAGTGGTGTGAAATCTGTTCCTCTGACAAACATGGAAACACTTGATGAATATGTGGAGGAGATCAAATCTCTTGCAGAAAGAATGAAGACGACTCTCAAAAAGGATGATTTGCAAAAGGCAGCTGACTGGATCGTACAATCTCAAAAAACAATATTTTTTGGTGTAGGACTTTCATCTGTGGTTGCTGAGTATGGTAGTTTGTTGCTATCTTTACTTGGTTTTTCCTCATTTTGCTACAACGATCCCCATGTACAGGTTATCGTGGCAACAGGCCTCTGCAAGAAAGATCTTGTGATCTCAGTCAGTCATAGTGGAAACATAAGAGATACCGTGAAATCAACTCAGGTTGCGAGAGATGTTGGTGCCAGAACAGTGGCTGTAACTGCCGGAATAAACTCTCCTCTGTCGAGTGTTGTGGATATTGCCCTTTATAGTCCAGTTGCGAGATTTGAAAAGTATGAATTTCTCAGAGGAAACCTTGGAGAAATGGCGGTTCTGGAGATTCTATTCAAGATGGTTCTGAAGAAAATATATGGAGAAAAAGAAAGTCATCTCAACGATCTTTCGGAAGTGCTCAAACCGAAAATGTATAGCGGTGGTGAGCAATGAAAATCGCCCTCGTTCATTTCAGAGCTGGTGAGACAGATGGTGTTTCCTTGGAAATGGCGAAATGGAAACGTGTTCTTGAGAAAATGGGGCATGATGTTTTCTATATTTCAGGAGATCTGTACGAAGCTGGTGGAGTCCAGATTTCAACTATATCAATGAGAAATCAGGTGAATCTGTGGATTCATAGAAACGCATTTGAAAAATTATCAGTTGACGAGAAATTTTTCATCAGAATCTTTCAGAAATATGTTCAACAGATCAGATCGGAGCTGGAAGCCAAAGCACCTCCAGCGGATATTTTCATAGTCAACAATATCTTTTCTCTCGGTTTCAATTTGGCTGCAGCAGTGGCGATTGATCAGTATGTGCGGGAAAATAAGGTGAAGGTTATAGGGCATCACCATGATTTTTACTGGGAGCGCGAGAGATATTCTAATTCCCAAATGGGTTTTGTAGAGAAGATTTTAGATGACTATTTCCCACCCAAAAATAGCAATATGATGCATGTTACCATAAACAATATAGCAAGAAATGAACTTATTTCACGCAAAGGTGTAAATTCTTTTGTAATACCAAATGTTTTTGATTTCGATCAACCACAGTGGGTGATAGATGACTACAACAGAGATTTGAGAGACAAACTTGGCATATCTGATAAGGATTTTGTTTTGTTGCATGCAACGCGTATTGTTGAGAGGAAAGCTATAGAAATTGCGATGGATTTTGCGGAATATCTTCAAAAATTTGTTAAAAAAGAAGTTCATTTCGTCGTTGGTGGATTTCCCGAAAAAGAATCGCTTGGCTATTTTCAGAAGCTTCAAAAAAAAGCTGCTAATATGAAAGTTAAAACTCATTTTGCTTATCCTTTGTTGAGGCAGAACAGGTCAAACAGAGAAGAGAAATTCTACTCTTTCTGGGACATATACGCGATATCTGATGCAATAACCTATACTTCTGTTCTGGAAGGTTGGGGAAATCAACTCATTGAAGCTGTTTTTGCGAGAAAGCCATTGATTGTTTTTGAATATCCTGTTTACAAAACTGATATAAAGCCTCTTGGATTTGATTTCATATCTTTATCTGATGCAGTTGTGTGGAACGAAAAAACCGGGTTTTATGAAATAGACAAAAATATTTTGCAAAAAGCAGCCAAAAAGCTTGCAAGACTAATCGGCAGAACAGAGGAGCTCGAAAAAAAAGTAAAACAAAACTTCGACGTAGGGAAAAAATATCTGTCCTTAGAAAGCTTGGAAAAAAGACTTGATGAGCTGATGAAAAATTTATAACTGCATTCTCATTATTTCCCTGTAAGCTTCAACTATTCTGTTTCTTACTTCTGTTGTTAATTTGAGGGCAATGCTTGCTTTCTCTGCCTCAATTATCACTTCATGTATATTGCTGATTTTTCCAAGCGCAAAATCTGCAGACATCTGTTCGGCATTTTTTTGAATTTGATTCACTTTATTGATGGCGCTCTTAAAAATCTCTGCAAAATCATTTTCGCTTTTCTTTTTCTCTGAGGTCTGGTTCAATGAATTCAAATCTTGATTTATTCCTGATATTTTGTCTACCATTTATTAACCCCTCCCTATTTGAAGGGCACTGTTGATCATGGACTTTGTTGTATTAAACGCAGAAATATTTGCTTCGTAAGATCTCTGTGCACTTATTAAATCAACCATTTCTCTGAGTACATTGACGTTAGGCAAACTTACATAACCATTCTCATCTGCATCCGGGTGTGAAGGATCATAAACGAGCCTGAATGGTGACGGATCTTCTTCAATTCTTACAACTTTCACGCCCGTGCTCGCAGATTTACCGTCGCTTATCAAATATTCTGAGAAAACAGGTACACGCCTTCTATAAGGTGTACCCCGATCGGTCCTTGTTGTTTCTGAATTGGCTATGTTACTTGATATTATATCAACTCTTAATCTCTGAGCTGTCATACCAGATGCGCTGACATTCATGATAAGAAATTCGTTCATATCAAGCACTCCTTAGAACAGTGTTGTAATATTCAATATTTTTGCTCATCAAGCGCGAGAGTACTTCATATTTTAATCCATTAGCTGTCATTTGAGCTATTTCAATTTCTAAGTCCACCCCGTTTTCATCGTTTCTGTAAAAGAAGCTTTCCTCTTCTTTTATCTGAGGTTTAACCGCGGATTTCTCTGTTTGTATATGATTTTCATCTGTGGTTTTCATCTTCATGCTCATAGCCTGATTGAGAAGTTCTTCAAAGACAACATATTTTCTTTTGTATCCGGGTGTTTCTGCATTAGCAATGTTCTGGGCAAAGATATTCTGTCTTAATATTGCTACATCCATAGCTGTTTTTATTATTTGGAAATTCTCGTTGAACATCTTTTCACTCCCTGAATAGCTTTCTACATTACCATAGAATTTTCCTAAAAACTTGGCGGGCTAACTACCCATACACCCACTGCGGTGACGTTTCCAACATTTTTCCACCGATGCGGTATCGTGGAAGGGTAGGTTATGCTGTCACCTTCCCTCAAAACAATTGATTTGTCACCAACAGTAATCTCAACTTCTCCCTGAATAACTATCCCCGATTCAATGCCTTCATGAGCATAAAAAGATTCCCTACTATCCGCCCCGGGTTCCAGATAAGAAATGAACATGGAATAAGCGTTATTTTTTGATGAAAGAAGCTCGTAAGTCAAGCCGGGAGAGACTATAACCTTTCTTCTTTCTTCCTTTCTAACAATGCCTTTTATGATCTGATCTCCAACATCTTGTTCTACGAGAGAAATTATCGTTTCTCCAAGAGCCGAAAGAATAGCTTTCAAAGTGCTTAAAGACGGTGATACTTTGCCATGCTCAATCTGACTTATTAAGCCGGGAGTTACGCCAGACAACTTTGCGAGTTCTCTGACTGTCAATTTTTTTGATTGTCTGAGTGATCTGATTTTTTCACCTATGTTGTCCAACTCGCTATTCATTCATCACACTCCTCTCCAGCATAAACTAAAAAAGTCAGATTCCCGTAAAGAGATTCAATTTTTTTAAATTCATCTTTGTCGTAAAATCTAACCTCGCCCCGGCCAAAGTACTTTGCGACTTCAACACAAAACCGCGCAGCTTGTTCTATGTCTACTTCACTTGATGCCCCTGTTGCGCATCCAGCAACAGGTACCTGCGTTGTTATAGCGACTCCAACAACAGGAACATCTATGGCTACAGTACATGGTTGCATTATACTATTTATATGATACACTCCGTTTCCATATGGAGTGATGTCTTGAAATGTTATCGGTAGTACAAAAGGCTCTTTTCCTGTAACACGTTCATAAATGTCAAGCAAATTGTCTGACACTTTTAGTATATACCCTTTTAGCACAGTTGGTGAAATAGCAAACCCCTTCTTTTTGGCAATACGGTTTCCTTTTGTTGTATCGATTGAGAGAATAGCATCTAATTTTCTTCTGATCATCAATTTTAAAGCCTGCCTGACGCCTACAGGTGAATCCATAAATGGTACGGGTTTATGTTGAATCGTGGGTGCATGAGGACAGATATGAGTTGCTACGAAAACTGTTCCTGCAAGATTTTCTCCTTTTTGCTTCATCTGTGCAAGCTTTAACGCGCTTGCCAGTGCAGCGATTGCTCCATCTGCATCGCTAACAAGACCTATCATTTCTGGTCTTGCCCCGACTCCACCAAGCTGGCCAATGATTCCAAGGACTGGAGCATCATTTTGCTGACCTTCGATAGTTATTCTCACGATGTCTGTTTTACCTCTGCTTGTTGTGATTGTTTCATATTCAGCTTTGACACCTTGATAATTTTCAAACAGTTCACAGACTTTCTTTCCATCTACATATGGACTATCCAGAAGTTCTGTGATTGTCTCAACTTGAGAAAGCATTTTACCTACACCTCCTGATTGTACAGATGGCATCGAACTTTTCTGCCTCTAAAATTCATTAATGGTGGTTTTTTGGAACATTTTTCAAACGCCACAGGGCATCTTGTTTGAAAAGCGCACCCCTCCGGCGGATTCAGAGGACTTGGCATTTCTCCAGAAAGGGAAAAATTTTCAAGATTGTTTTCACCAGGTTTTGGAATGGACTCAATTAAGCTTTTTGTGTATGGGTGGAAGGGATTTTCTATGATCGAATCGCACCTACCCATTTCCATGATTTGCCCGAGATACAGAACCATTACCTGATCTGATAGATGATTAACTATCTTCAGGTCATGAGTGATCAATATATACGTTAAATTGTAAAGTTCTTTCAGCTCCATCAAGAGATTCAATATCTGTGCTTGAACGGATACATCGAGAGCTGATGTTGGTTCATCGAGTATGAGCAATTTGGGTTTTAACACCAAACTGCGGGCAATGGCAACTCTCTGTTTTTGACCACCACTGAGTTGATGAGGATATTTTTTCAAAATATCTGACGTCAACCCGACAGATTTGATAGCGTCTCTGACTATTTTTTTTCGCTCAAACCTGCTTGCTGATCTGTGAACCAGAAGTCCCTCTTCTACAATAAACGAGATAGTTTTTCTGGGATTGAGCGATGTTTCTGGATCTTGAAATACTATTTGGATGTCTTTAATTCTTTTAGCGTCTTTGAGTATCTTTCCTTCGTAATATATTTTTCCACTGGATGGATTGTATATGCCACTCAAAATACGTGCTATCGTGGATTTTCCAGATCCACTTTCACCAACGATGCTGAAAACAGAACCCTTTTCTACCTGAAAAGAGACATCCTGGACAGCTTTTAGAAAGCGCTTTGGTTTGCCAAATATGTCAAATTCCACGGGAAAATTCTTTGAGAGATTTTCTACCCTGAGCATATCAGGTGTTCACTCCTTCATATAACCAGCAACTGACAGATCTTTGCTCGTATAAGATCACTGGTGGTTCTTTTCGAGAACAAATAGGTAATTTTCTGGAACATCTCGGGTGAAATCTGCAACCCTCAGGTGGATTTGTAAGATCTGGGATATTTCCCGGTATTGCCATGAGTTTTGTGCCTCGTTCATTTGCTCCGGGTATAGAGTTGATTAACCCTGCTGTATATGGATGAAGAGGGTTTCTAAAAAGATCAGTTGTTGGTGAGATTTCACAGATCTTTCCAGCATACATGACAATTATTCTGTCAGCAATCTGGGAAATTACACTCAAATCATGGCTTATAAAAAGTATAGACGTTCTTGATTTCTCTTTCAGTTTTTTGAAGAGCTGTATTATCTGTGCCTGAATAGTAACATCGAGGGCCGTAGTTGGTTCATCTGCTATCAAAAGTTTTGGGTTGCAGAGAACCGCCATTGCGATCATTGTTCTTTGCCTCATTCCACCACTATATTCAAATGGGTATCTATCGATCATTTTTTCAGGATCTGGGATGCCAAGTTCCTGCATGACCCGTATAACTCTTTCCATTGCTTCTCTGTAATTCAAGTTGTAGTGTTCTTGAAGCACCTCGGTTAACTGCTTCCCTATTTTGATATTTGGATTTAGTGAATTCATTGGATTCTGAAAAACCATGCTTATTTTTGTCCCTCTTGGATGTTTGTTGATCGCCAAGAGGTCCAGGCCTTCGAAAATGATTTTTCCTCTGATTATGCGCCCCTGAGGCGCAGGAACAAGATTCATTATTGCAAGAGCTGTCACGCTTTTTCCAGAACCGCTTTCTCCAACAAGCCCGACGCACTCATTTTCCATGACGCTAAAAGAGATACCATCAGGTGCTCTGAGTTTTGAATTTGATATTCTAAATTCAACAGCGAGATCTTCCACTGTTAGAAGAGATTTCAAAAATCCCTCCTCCTTTGAGAAAAATATTCCTTGATTTCTGTTAGAAGTTCTTTGTTTGAAGAAATATCATAAATCGTAAAAGCAAGTGCTTTCGTCGCCCGGATCATCGCTTTATAGCCGTATTCGGAATTGGCAGCCTGTGCGAACTCTCTTGTGTGTGTTGGTATATCTTTGCCATCTGTAATGTTTATATACCCATGGATCGCTGGAACAATTTGTGTCACGGCCCCCATGTCGGTCGATCCGACTCCTTGTTCATAAGTTCTCGACGTTACTTTCTCACCCAGTAATTTGTAGTTTTTTTCAAGAGTGTTTGCCAAGGGAACGTTGACATAAACTTCGGGCATCTCTTCTTCGACAGTGATTTTATTTTTACATCCACTCATCGCGGACGCTCCCTGAACGAGAAGCCTTAATTTGTCTTCAAGAAAGTTTACTTCTTCCATTGTCAGAGCTCTAATTCCAATTTCCGCAGATGTGTATTCAGGTATCGTGTTAAAAGATTGTCCACCATTGGTTATGATCCCGTGGATTCTTACTTTCTCGGGAAGCTGCTGGCGGAGAAGGCCTATGGAGCTAAAGAGGAGTATCATTGCGTCAAGTGCGTTAATTCCCTTTGATGGGTCAGCAGCGGCATGTGCAGATTTACCAAAAAATTCTATCTTATATCTTTTTATCGCGTAAGCTATGTCATAACCTGTGCTCATCGATGCTGGATGTATCATCATAGCGACATCGATATCATCGAAAATTCCAGCTTTTATGAGATCTTTTTTGCCTGCTCCGTGTTCTTCAGCAGGACAGCCAATCACCATCAATGTAAAATCTATATTTTTCACAGCATTTTTGAACCCCACCGCCGCACCACAGCTCATTACGCCTATCATGTTGTGCCCGCATGCATGTCCAACAGCGGGAAGTGCGTCGTACTCAGCCAGCAAGGCTATCTTTGGTTTTTTCTCACCTATTTTTGCCACAAAAGATGTTTCAAGACCTCCAACGCCTCTTTCAACAGTGAAGCCATTGTTTTCCAGAAAATCTGACAGGAGTCTGGATGACTTTTTTTCCTGGTAAGAAAGTTCAGATAGCTCGAATATCTTTTTCGACATTTTAACCAGTTCTTCTTTTATAGAGTCGATTTGCTTTGAAATGACTTCTTTCAAAATCATCACCTTCCTTATGTTTTCAGTCTTGGATCGAGTGTATCGCGCAAACCGTCGCCAAGTAAATTGAAACCAAGGCAGGTTATCAAGATAGCAAGTCCGGGAAAAATAGCCATATGTGGAGCTGTCTGAAGGTAATTTTTTGCCTCGGAAAGCATGCTACCCCACGAAGGAGTTGGTGGCTGTATGCCAAGCCCAAGAAAACTCAATGTAGCTTCACTTATTACAGCGCCAGCGAAATTCAAAGAGGAATATATAATAAGCGTCGGTACTATGTTGGGCAGAACATGATGAAAAATTATCCATAAATTTGATGCCCCCATCGATCTTGCTGCTAAAATAAACTCCTCGTTTTTTACATTGATCACGGAGCTTCTAACAACTCTTGAAAAACTTGGTACCATTACGATACCAATTGCAAGCATTGCGTTGAACAATCCAGGACCGAGAACAGCCATCATAGCTATGGCAAGAAGCACATATGGAAATGACAGCAACGCATCAGTAAACCTCATTATCAGAGCATCAAGAAATCCACCAAAAAACCCTGATACCACGCCGAGAAGAGTGCCGATCAGTGAGCCTATTCCAACGGCTATCACACCAACCATGAGAGAGATACGACTTCCGTAGATTATTCTCGAAAAGATATCTCTTCCATAATCGTCTGTTCCAAGAACATGTCCACCCTCTCCTGGTTTAGCGAAAATGTATGAAAAATCCATTTCATCAATACTGTGAGTTGCTATTAACGGTGCAAAAATTGCCGCAAAAATGTTTACTATAATAATTATGAGCCCAAAAATTATTTGCTTGTTCGGAACTCTCACCCTGTAACACCTCTGTAGGTCTGTCTGACCTTCGGATTTATAAATGCGTAAGTTATATCGACAGCAAGATTAACAAAAATGTACATCATTGCTGTGAAAAGAACTTCTCCCTGTACAAGCATATAATCCCTCCGAAAAATGCCATCGACCATCAATTTTCCCAGACCAGGGAGTGCGAAGACTGTTTCTGTTAAAACAGCACCTGCCAGGAGGTTTCCAAGTTGAAGTCCGATAACTGTTATGACAGGTATAAGGGCATTTCTCAAAGCGTGCCTGTATAATATGAGATGTCTTCTCAAGCCTTTCGCGTACGCTGTTCTTATGTAATCCTGGTTTAAAACCTCGAGCATACTTGATCTTGTGAATCTCGCGATTGTTCCTGTCGAAAGTATTCCCAGAGCCAGAGATGGAAGAATAAAATGACTCAATCCATCCCATATACTCTTTGAGAAATCTCCCGTACCAACTGCTGGAAGCCATCCAAGTTGAAGTGAAAAGATGATTATCAAAACCATTCCAAACCAGAATATTGGAATCGATATACCTATCAAGGATAAAGAAGTTACGAGTAAGTCGACAAACGAATTATGTTTAATTGCTGCGAGTATTCCAGCCGGAATACCAATGACGATAGCTATAAATAATGCGCAAATGCTTAAAATAATCGTTGTGGGTAATCTTTCAAAAATTAGCGATAGCACGTCTTGTCTATACACTAACGATGTTCCAAGATCGCCGGTTAGAATCCTTTTCAAGTACAGGAAAAATTGAACAATAACCGGTTTATCTAATCCAAGTTGTTGTCTGAATCGTGCAATATCTTCTGGTCCAGCCTGAGGACCAAGCAATACCATCGCTGGATCTCCCGGTATCATCTTCATTATGAGAAACACTGTCAAAATTACAAAAAATAACGTTGGAATAGCTTGCAGAAGCCTTTTTATGATGTATTTTGTCATGTTACCCTCCAGGAAATCCAAGAGCGCAAAAGCGCTCTTGGGATTTTACTGTTCAACCCACACGTTTGTTCCAGGGGCGTAGAGGCGTATTGTCATATCTGGAGAAGGTTTATAACCATGAACTTTCTTGTTTACTCCATTAACAACTAATTTATGCCAGAGTGGAAAATAGTACATATCTTTCATGATGAGTTCTTCTGCTTTTCTATAATATTCTGTTCTTTCGTTTTGATCTACAGAAGATTCTCCAAGCTCTATGTATTTATCAACTTCTGGGTTGTTGTATCCTCCACCGTTGCCATATGTGCCCTTTCTGGATGAATGGAACATGTAGAATATAAAAAATTCGGGATCTGGGTACCATGTCCAGCCAATTGTATATGCGTCTGCCTCCCCTTTAGAAGTCGTGGCGGTAAATGCTCCCCACTCAAGGGATTGAACTTCGATATCAAAGCCAATTTTTTTCAACATTGACTGGATGATCACAGCAGCTTTCCTTCTATTGGGGTCTTCCGGGGTATATATAGTCAATTTGACCGGTTGATTTTCGTATCCTGCTTCTTTCAATAACTGCTTTGCTTTTTCTGGATCGTAATTCGGATAGAATGATTTCACATTCGGATTGTATGCCCATGATCCAGTTGGAATAGGCCCGTAGGCAGCTTCAGCGGTGCCATTGGGAAAGATTACTTTCACGAGCTGCTGGACATCTATTCCTCTAAAGAAGGCTTCTCTTACCTTTTTGTCTGTTGTGGGACCCTTTGAAGAATTGAGATATACTGCATAAACGTTACAACCTCCAACCATTATAGGGTCAACATTTGGATTTGATTTGACTTTTGGTATGTCCTGATCTAAGATGTCGCTTGTTATATCCACTTCTCCACTCAAGAGTGCAACGGTTAAAACTGATTTATCGGGAATGAATTTGTAAACAATTTGTTTGAGGTATGGCTTTTCATCCCAGTAATCTTCATTTCTTTCGAAAACCATATGACTGTCCTTTACCCATTCTACAAGTTTGAATGGACCAGTTCCAACAGGGTGAAGTGTGAATTCTTCGCCCCAGCCTTCACACTCTTCTTTCGGAACAATAGCGGCCCCAATATCTGTTAAAACTGTTAGGAATGGAGCGTAGGGATATTTAAGTACAATTTTTACTGTGTATCTATCTATTACTTCTACTTTTTCAACCATATAGAGTCTCACCATAGGAGAGATAGATATTTCTCTTTCAAAGCTGTATTTTACATCCTCAGCGGTTACCTCTCGACCATTCTGGAATTTTCCCTTTTGAAATCGGACGCCCTTTTTGAGCTTGAATGTCCATTCCTTTAAATCGGCGCTTACTTCCCAGGATTCTGCAATTAACGGGTGGATTTCTTTTACATCTGCATCGTAAGCAACAAGAGTTTCAAAGACATTTCTCATAACCTGGGCCGAAGCCAGATCCTGATACATGGCAGGATCCATTGTTGTAGGATTTTGATCAGACCCAACACGTATCACAGAGTTGTAATTTGGCGATGCAAATATTGCAACGGATAGAACCACTGCAAAAAGAAAAGCTGCCAGTTTCCTCATACCAATCCCTCCTTTAAGATATCAGACACCTCAGATAATTTCCCAGAATTCTCCTTGCACTTATAACTATTCCTTTTGTTAGATCTTTGAAAAATTTTTCGTGTTGAAGTGAAAATCCGATACAATCTAAATACACTAACTGTTCATCTCTCAGATCAAAGCTGGTTGCTTTCATCTGTGGTTTATACGGTGAAAAAGCAATACACGAAAGCCTGTTTGATATATTATTCCATCTCTTAATTGCATTTTCCCGCTGATCTTCTTCGGGTACTACAACTGTCATTTTATCAAGTTTCGGCAAGGCTTTGAAAAAAGATCTGACTACTCTGTAAGGAAGAATCAATCTATCGTTCTCGAAATCATCTGTACACAACAAAATGCCAAGATCGTTCAATTTGAGATTTGCTAAGCGCTCACTAACCCATTTGTGCGATACATATGCAATACTCCCATCGCGTTTTCTACTTACAAGAATGTCTTGCGAATTTAATGGTGTGTATAGTCTTGAATCAACGTTATCTATCAGACCTATTTCTCTATAAGAAATGTTTCGTTTACCTATTATATCTATAAGTTCGGGGACAACATCATCTCTTGGGCTTTCTCCAATTGTTATGAATAACATGGTATCCCT
Organism: Pseudothermotoga lettingae TMO; assembly: GCF_000017865.1. Taxonomy (GTDB): domain Bacteria; phylum Thermotogota; class Thermotogae; order Thermotogales; family DSM-5069; genus Pseudothermotoga_B; species Pseudothermotoga_B elfii. The sequence goes on along the minus strand of NC_009828.1, from coordinate 73,643 downwards.
CCTGAGTTTTGATTAATTATACTAAACACATTATAGCTATGTCAATAGAAAATTCTTTTCTCACAAAGGGTTATAATAAAATTCATGCAACTTTTTTTGGAGGTCGACAGAACGTGAGCATAATTTATTTAATGCCGGGCATTTTCATAGGAATCATCCTTGGTGCAAATGATGCGGCGAGTATATTTGGACCACTTGTTGCTGTTGGATCTGTTCGTTATAGGACTGCGAGCATCTTTAGTGCGATCTTTGTTATTCTCGGGGCTACAGTTGGTGGGGCAAATGGCCTGGAGACACTTAACACATTGACTGTTCTTGAACGAGATCAGAGCGCCGTAGCGACTCTGGCTGCTGCTCTGACTGTTATTTTAATGATATTAATCAAGGCTCCCGCATCTGTTTCTCAAGCTGTTGTTGGTTCACTCATTGGTGTTGCCTTTTTGAACGGCGCGGAGACTATCAGGTGGGATATATTGATAAAAATTGTTGCAATATGGATTATAACGCCTTTATCGGCGATTTTAATATCTTTCAGTTTATACAGATTGGTTGCGTATTTTTTCAGAAAATTGAAGAATGTACGAGTTCAAGATCTTGTATTACAGTATGCTAACCTGATGGCACTGTGCTATAGTGCTTATTCTCTTGGTGCAAACAATGTTGCGAATGTCGCCAGATCATTTGTCACAGGCGAGTCAAATCTTGTTGTAGCACAGTTGCTTGGGGGTGTTTCCATAGCCATAGGTATTATGTTTTTCAGCAAAAGGATGACTTTTGTCATAGGAAAAAGTATAATAGTACTGGATCATTTTTCGTCACTTATTTCTGGACTTGCATTGGCAACAAATGTTTTTGTTTTCTCCATGGTAGGAGTTCCAGTCTCTGCAACACAGTCGGCAATAGGTTCTGTTGTTGGGACCGGAATGAGCAGAGGTCAGCGATTGAGCAGTAGAAAGACAAAGATCAAGATAATTTTAGGACTCGTTTTGACGCCCTCTGTCTCAGGGATAATCAGTGTATTGCTCCATTTAATACTGAGAGGAGGTTAATATGGGCTGGATTACAGGAAAGAAAGAACAGGAGATTATAGCAAAAGTTATGAACCATCTGGATATGATAAGTGTCGAACTTTCTGAGCTGAGAAAATTGGTGGAAAAATACTTGAATCACGAGATAGATGAAATTGATCAGTGTGCAGAAAAGGTAAGATATTATGAGCATCAGGCGGACATAATTAGGCGAGAAGCGGAAACATCGATGTATAGTGGCGCATTCTTGCCTAACTTTAGGGGAGATTTGCTTGGTGTCATAGAATCGGTTGACAAAGTTGCGAACAGGGCAGAGTATGTTGCAGATATACTTGAGCTCGAACATCCTGTTATACCAGATGTACTCAGCTCTCAATTGATGAAACTTCTTGACATTTGTATCGAAACATATGAGGCTTTGAAGATTGCAATTGGAGATTTATTTGAAGATCTCGAAAAAGTTAAAGAGCACGTTTTGCTTGTTGAACAAAAGGAACATGAAGCGGACAATGTTGAACGATGTTTAATAAAGCAAATATATAAGCTCGATATCTCACATGGTCATAAATTTGAATTGAAAGAGTTGGTTCAAAGCATTGCCGACATTTCAGACCGTGCTGAAGATTGCTCAGACAGAGTGGAAGTTGTTTCCATGAAAAGGAGGGTATGATTTGTCTGAAATTGGTGAACAGTTTCAAAAGCTGGTTTCCATAATGCAAAAATTGAGATCGCCAGATGGATGTGAGTGGGATAGAGAACAAACACACCATAGTTTGAAGCCTTATCTTGTCGAGGAAGTTTTTGAACTAATTGAAGCAATTGATCAGTCAGAAGATGAGAAATTGAAAGAAGAACTCGGTGATGTATTACTTCAGGTGATTTTTCACTGCCAGATAGCTTCTGAAAGAGGTGCTTTCAATATATCAGATGTTGTAACATTTTTGAGTGAAAAACTTGTCAGGAGGCATCCTCATGTTTTTTCAGATAGTCCCGGATATTCTTATGAGCAGTGGGAGAGGATCAAATCGAGTGAAAAAGGCGAGCAAAAATCATCGGCAATAGGGAGATTGAATCATGCGCTTCCTGCCCTCAGCCTTGCCAGGAGAATTCAGGAAAATGCTGCGGCAGTTGGTTTTGATTGGCCGGATATCTCCGGTGCAATGGAAAAAGTAAAAGAAGAGGTGGGAGAATTAGAGGATGCAATTAAATCGGAAGGGAGGCAAGAACTCGAAGAGGAACTTGGTGATTTGCTTTTCGCGGTCGTAAATATCGCGCGTTTTCTTCAACTTGATCCAGAAATCGCTTTGAGAAAGTCAACAAGAAAATTTGTGGAGAGATTCCAGATGGTTGAAGAGTTTGTACGGGAGAGAAAGCTTGATTTAAAAAAGCTTTCTCTTGATCAACTTGATGAACTCTGGGAAGAAGCGAAGGGAGGAAAAATAAAATGAGAAAAGTTTTTATGTTTGGCTTGATTTTGATTCTGTCATTGGTGGCTATTGGTCAGGAAACTCAGCCTGCTACAGCAGTAGTTGCTGAGGTTAATGGTGTTGCTATTACTATGGAAGAACTAAACAGGGAAGCGAATGTGGATAGATTATTATCTCAAATTCAATCAGTGGATGCCACATTTTATGATGTTCTGGTTAACACCTCTGAAGGTGTTAATTTATTGCTCAGATATAAAAGAGAAGTTTTAAATAACCTGATAGACCAGGTTTTGATCAAGCAGATTGGCGAAAAAATGGGAGTAACTGTTTCAAAAGATAATATCGAAAATATGGTTTCAACAGAATTGAACAAAACACTTACCCAATATGGAATGACTGAAAGTGATCTTGATTGGTATCTCAAGCAAGCTGGACTTGGTGATATAAACTCTTTTAAAGACAGACTCAGATGGATTTTCACAGTTCAGCAGACAGTTTCATTGATTCAGCAGCAGGTTACCTCCTCGGCAACAGTGACAGAAGAAGAGGCAAGGCAATTCTATGAACAAAACAGAGAATATTTTGCTGTTGAAGAAGCGGCAAAATTATTGCGCATAACAGTTGATTCAAAAGAGAAAGCAGATAAAGCTTTGGAAAGAATCAGAGCTGGAGAGGAATTTTCTCAGGTTGCAAGTGATGTTTCAACCGATCCTCTGTCTAAGGGGAAGGCTGGAGATCTTGGTTGGGTAGAACGTGGCAGTGGCCTGATATCTGAAGAAATCGAAGAAAAGATTTTCGTAAGTCCGAAGGGTGCTATACTTGGTCCATTGCAAACCAGTGTAGGTTGGGAAATATATAGAATTATTGACAAAAGGCCCAAAGGATATGAGAATTTTGAAGATGTAGTGAACGATATCTATCAGCACTTAATACAGCAGAAGGCTCAGCAATTGTGGCAGACTTGGATCAATGAACAATTTATTCCTTTCAAAAATTCAAGTGTTATAAACATCTATTTGCTAAGCGAGGGAGGACAGGAAGATCAATGAATTTCAAAACTTTGACAATGCAATGGACAGGAAATTCACTAATTCTTGTGGATCAGCGAAAATTGCCTCATGTTGTTAATTATGTTGAGTGTAAGAGCTATGCTGAAGTAGCACGGGCGATCAAAGATATGGTCGTCCGTGGAGCTCCTGCTATAGGAGCCACCGCGGCTTTTGGTTATGTTCTTGGAGCAAAAGAGGCTGCAACTCTTAAAAATCAGAATTTTATCGACGTTATGAAAAATGTGTACGATGTACTTGCATCGACTCGACCAACGGCTGTTAACCTGTTCTGGGCGTTGAATCGAATGGAAAAGTGTGTAGACTTGTCAAAAGCTGTTGATGAAATTCTTGAAGATCTTGAAAAAGAAGCGATAAAGATAGCAGAAGAAGATATCAGGATAAACAAAACTATAGGAACACATGGGCAAACTTTGTTGAAAGATGGCTGCGCTGTTTTAACTCATTGCAATGCAGGAGCTTTAGCGACGGTAGATTATGGCACAGCCCTTGGAGTTATAAGGGCGGCTGTAGAATCTGGAAAGAAGATAAAGGTATACGTAGATGAAACAAGACCATATTTGCAGGGAGCCCGGTTGACAGCCTGGGAATTGCTTGAAATTGGTGTTGAAACAATTTTAATAACAGATAATATGGCTGGCTGGGTTATGAAGCAGGGGAAGATCGATGCCGTTATCGTTGGAGCTGATAGAATAGCAGCGAATGGCGATGTTGCTAACAAGATAGGTACTTATTCGGTGGCAGTACTTTCAAACCAGCATGGTATACCGTTTTATGTCGCAGCTCCTACATCGACGATAGATATTAAAATAAAAAATGGAAGCGAGATACCCATAGAAGAGCGTTCTCACGATGAGGTAACCCATGTTCACGGGGTGAAAGTTGCCCCGGATGGTGTGGCAGTATATAATCCTGCTTTTGATGTGACAGAGCATCAATTAATAACAGCTATAATAACTGAAAAAGGAATTCTGAGGCCTCCTTATAAAGAAAATATAGCAAAGTTGTTTGGAGGATAGTGATGTGAGAATTAATCCTCTTGAAGATGGTAAGTTTAGAAGTTCTGAAGTTAAGAAAAAAAAGAAAATCAAATTCAAATCAAGTTCTGCCGTGAGGAGCATGGATAGCACAAGTTTTTTCGAAGTGCTTGAAGAAGCTGAAGAAGAGAAACTTGACGAATTGCTTGAAAGACTTATAAGACAGGTTGTAAAATCGGGAAACAATCTCGTCAGATCGCCAACGCAGGAAAATTTCAGATCTTATCGTGAGAGCATTAAAGATTTTTTGAAAGTAATTGAGAAAAAGCTCTACAAAATTGGAAAACAACTTTCCAGTGTTGATTTGCATCTAATTGTTCAAGAAGTTGATAACAGATTGGAGAAAATAGCCGCGGAGTTATTTGAAGCTGAAAGAGGTGCTATTTTGTTGTCTGCGAGAGTTCAGGAAATATACGGTTTATTAATGGATTTATACAGGTGATTACAATATGGAAAAATTGCTGAGCACGGTTAAGGATTTTTTGATTCGGAATATTGGTTCCTCGGTGTGCTTAAAGTCACGGGACGAATCTTTACTGAAATGGACCTGTGAGCAAGTCATCAGGGAAGTTACGAACGAGTTTTTAGAATTTGAGGCGCCAGGTATAGATGATATAAGATATATGTCACAGTTTCTCTATACATCATCTTCTGATGGTTATAAAATTGTGATCATCCACCGTGCAGACAGAATTTTGCATGAAGCGGCAAATTCAATGCTCAAAATTTTGGAGGAACCACCTGTCTACTCTGAGATAGTTCTTACAAGCGCAAAATATACTGACCTTTTACCAACCATTAAAAGCAGGGTAAAAGTGTTTAATGTTGCCATAGACAGGCAGATATTGAATAACCTGGAGAGAAAAAAAGCCAGCCTGGTGAAACCTGATCTTATCTTGAGCTTGGCTGAAAATGATTTTGAAGTACTCGATTTTGTTATGAAATCAGATCAATTTCCACAAAACAATGATTTTGATCCCAAGGCGATATGTAATATCTTTTCAAAAGAGGAGATATCTGCTGCTGACAAAGTGTCAGCAATTCTGATGATCGATGATCTCTATGAGAAATTGTCACTGGTGAGTGAAGAAACACTGGTCAAGTTTTATGATGACATGATGAGCAATCTCAGTAGAGCTGATCTTAACCGCACGATAGTACATTTGTGCCGCCTGTTGCAAATTGTGGCAGAGTATAGAGGATGTACAGAATTGTCTTTATTCAAGTGGATTGACTCGATATTGACAAACCGTTTGATGAATTTCAATGGAACGTTGACTTTGCTTAACCTGTTTCTCGTGATTAGAGAAAACGCAAAGAGGTGATGATCTGTGTCAATGATAGCAATTGTTTATGCTATAGAGATATTTCCAAAGGGGAAATTGTTTTATTATTCTGAAAATGGTGAAGACATAAAACCGGGAGATCTTGTCCTCGTTATGACAGAATTCGGTCCGGACGTTGGCAAGGTAATAAAAGGGCCAGATGAAATGGGAATAGAGGAGATTGGATCGGAATTAAGGCCAGTAATGAGAAAATTAACCGAGGAAGATACGAAAATCTATAGCGAAAATCTCAAAGATGCCGAGCAGGCGATGCAAATATGCCTTGAAAAGATAAAAGAGCATAATTTGCCCATGAAGCTTCTCCATACCCGGTATATGTTTGACAGATCAAGGCTGGTTTTTTTCTTCAGTTCCGAAACAAGAGTGGATTTCAGAGAACTGGTAAAAGACCTTGCCAGAATTTTCAAGACGCGTATAGAACTCAGGCAAGTTGGTGTAAGAGATGAGCTGAAATTCATAGGTGGTTTAGGTTTATGCGGGCGTCCCACTTGCTGCAGCACTTTCTTGAGAGAATTCGATAGTATAACCCTGAAACATGCAAAATGCCAGCAGCTCATGATAAATACCGCGAAAATATCCGGAGCTTGTAGAAGATTGCTGTGCTGTTTGATGTACGAATATGATTTTTACGAAGAAGCTCTTGCTGATATTCCATCAGAGGGAGAAACTATAATCTATGAAGCAAAAAATTGCAAAGTTCAGTCGATAGATGTTTTCAAAGAAAAAGTTCTGGTAATTTCTGAGGAGGGAGAGATGATTAACTTACCCTTTTCGTATTTCAGGGGTGATGCGCGTGATCCAGATAAGTAGGATACTCATTGTCCTCGGCTTGATACTGATAATCGTGGGTTTTTCCATTTATTTGATAGGGCGTTTTACCCCCCTTGGGAGGTTGCCGGGTGATATAGTAATAAAGCGGGAAAGATTTGTTTTTTACTTTCCACTCACGACATGTTTGCTGATTAGTGCCACTTTAACATTGATATTTTTGTTAATATCGAAATTTTGGAAATAAAATAATCAAAGGAGGATAGTTTCATGAAGACATTTAATAAGCATGATATCAAAAAACTCAAACAGATAGCACGCCTTTGCCGCGGTGATATACTTAAAATGACATATGTAGCTAATTCAGGTCATCCGGGAGGATCGATGTCCTCTCTGGAGATTTTTTTAAGTGTTTTTTCATTTGCAAATCTTAATCCTGATAATCCTTATGACCCCTTGAGAGATCGTGTTGTAGTTAGCCATGGCCACACATCACCAGGGGTATATTCAGTTCTGGGCAGGCTCGGATTTGTAGACATAGATCAGGTTATAGCTGGTTTCAGACACCATTCGAGTATCTTTGAAGGACATGTAACCCGTGGCATTCCTGGTGTCGAATGGACTACAGGAAATCTGGGACAGGGCTTGTCAGCTGGAGTGGGATTTGCATTGGCCGCTAAAATGAAGGAGCAGGATTACCATATTTTTGTGGCAATGAGCGATGCGGAACAGGCAAAAGGACAGGTAGCTGAAGCTCGCCGGGTTGCAAAAAAATACGGGTTGAGTAATCTGACTGTTGTTATAGATTACAATGATGCCCAGATTTCTGGAAGAGCAAGAGACGTAATGCCGGTTAATATCAGAAAAAACTACGAAGCAGATGGGTGGAGAGTTCTGGAAGTTGATGGTCATGATATAGAACAGCTTTTGCATGCACTTTCACAGGCTGTTGAAGATAAAGTCAATCCTGTTGCTATACTGGCACACACTATTATGGGCAAAGGTGTGTCGTTCATGGAAAATGATGTTTCTTATCATGGGAAACCTCTCGATAAAGAACAACTTGAGAAAGCTCTGAATGAACTTGGCATTGATAACGATGTGGAGAAATATATGAAGATGCGTGCTCAGCTTGGTAATCAGAAACATGAACCATTCCATCTGGAGTATCCTGTAAAAATAAAAGTTCCAGCTGGCAGAACTTACACAACCAAAACTGATAATCGGAGTGCTTTTGGAAATGCTTTATTGGATTTAGTAAAAGAGAACAGGAACTCTGAAACACCTGTAGTAGCTGTAGATTGCGACCTTGCAACATCTGTAAAGCTTGACGGGGTTCAGAAGTACGTTCCAGAAAGATTTTTAGAGCTTGGTGTTCAGGAACATAATGCGGCAGCTGTTGCAGGAGCACTTTCTGCAGATGGTGTGGTGACCTTTTTTGCTGATTTTGGAGTGTTTGGAGTAAGTGAGACGTATAATCAGCACAGATTGAATGCTATAAACCACACCAATTTGAAAGTTATTGTGACTCATTGCGGTTTAAATGTAGGGGAGGACGGAAAAACTCACCATGGACTTGATTACATCTCTGCACCTGCAAATTGGCTGGGTTACAAAGTTATCGTACCGGCAGATCCCAATCAAACCGACAGGGTTATTCGCTACATTGCATCGGTATATGGAAACTACCTGGTAGCCATGGGCAGGGCAAAAATGATGCCTATCGTTGATGAAAATGGCAAGTTGTTTTTTGCGGATAACTATCGTTTTGAATATGGAAAGATAGATATTCTCAGAAAAGGAACAGATGTGACTGTTGTGACATGTGGATCTGTTGTGCCAAATGTTGTCGAGGCTGCGGATAAATTGAGAGGTAAGGTAAGCGTTCTGAATGTGTCATGCCCGCTTGATCTTGACGAGCATGTGTTGAGAGAATATGGACACGGGAAGAAAATCTTGGTTGTTGAGGATCATGTTGCGACACTTGGATTAACATCTCTTCTGGCAAAATTTTTCTTGCAGAAAGGGATAATTCCTTCAAGTTTTGAACAAATTGCTATTCAAGAGCATGCAGTTTCAGGATCTTACGAGGCTCTATATGAAATCTATGGACTCAGCTCTACTAAGATTGCCGAAAAGCTGGGTCAGATGATCAGTTGAACAAAGAAGAGGCAAAAATTTTGATAGATTTCATGGAGAAAATAGGATACAGATTTTATGAGCCAGAGCTTTTGTACAATGCCCTCTGTCATTCCTCATATGCTCATGAGCAAAAACAACGCGGGCGAAAAGATGTTGAATCGAATGAAAGACTGGAGTTTCTGGGTGATGCTGTTATTGATTTACTGCTTGCAGAGTATTTATATTTAGAGTTTCCAGAAGCATCAGAGGGAGTTATGGCAAAGGTTAAAGCAGCAATTGCAAGCGAGGAAGCTTTAGCTCAGATAGCTCGGGATATAAATCTGGGAAGATATATGTTTTTGGGACGCGGAGAAGAAGTTTCAAGCGGCAGAGAGAGAGATTCACTGCTTGCCGACATGCTTGAAGCTGTTGTAGCTGCAGTGTATATAGATGGTGGCCTGACAGCAGTAAAAAAGGTATTTCTTTCTTATTTTGCAAAATATGCAAAAGAAGTTGTTGAAGGGAAAATAGTGTTTGACTACAAGACTTCTTTGCAGGAGATTACTCAGGCGAGATACAGAAAATTACCTGAATATGTTCTTGTTAATGAAAAAGGCCCATCTCATATGAAAAAGTTTACTGTAGAACTGCGCCTATCTGGAAAATTGATAGCTGTTGGCGAGGGACCTTCAATAAAAGAAGCAGAGAAGGAGGCAGCACGCAGAGCTATTGAGAAACTCAAAGGTGATTGATATGAAAATCGTTCCTGTTTTTTTACCTCAAATGGGTTGTAAAAAAAGATGTTTGTTTTGCGACCAGAGATCTGCAACAGGTTTTTCTCAGTTGCCATCGATTGAAGAGCTTAATAAGATGATTAATAAGTATATTGCCCCAGACGAACGGTTTGAAATAGCTTTTTATGGCGGGACCTTTACGGCTCTCCCTGTTTTGTTGCAGAAGCGATACCTTGCCTGGGCAGATGAGTACATAAGAAAAAATGTTTGCGATGGAATAAGAATATCTACACGACCTGATGAGATCAATAAAGAAAATCTGATATTTTTAAAGAAAAACGGTGTGAAATTTGTCGAACTCGGAGCTCAATCTTTTTGTGATGACGTGCTGCATGAGTCTGAGAGGAATCATAGCAGTAAAGATATTGAAAAAGCCTGTACACTTCTTAAGGAATTAAAAATAGATTTTGGATTGCATTTAATGATCGGTTTACCAGGTGATGAGAAATGGAAAGATCTTTTCAGCAGCTGGAAAACTGTAGAAAATGGCGCAAAAACATGTCGCTTACATCCTACAATAGTTTTAAAAGGAGCGCCGTTAGAGTCCCTTTATCTGGATGGCAGATACAGAGCTGTAAGACTTGATGAAGCAATTGATATATGTTCAGACATGATGGCTATACTTGAGTCAAACAATGTGAAGGTTATCAGAATAGGCTTATTCGTTCCAGATGAACTGATGAAAAATATTGTGGCCGGGCCTTATCATCCAAGATTTGGTGAGCTTGTAAAAGGAGAGCTCTTGAAAAAAGTGGTGAAATTTGTCGATCCAGAGTTATTAATTTACACAGAAAAGCAAGCGAGTATTGTAAGAAATCTGGATGTGAAAGCAATTGCTGGAAGAGAATTGGGTTTTGTTGTCAACAAACGGTTTGTTTCGTGGAAAGATGCCTTGAAAGAATATGTGTCAGGAGGTGTGGAGGATGTTCGAGCAATTGAGAGAACAGGCACTTCGAGAAATCAATGCAGCAACCGATCTTCAACAACTTGAAAAAATAAGAGTATCTCTTCTGGGTAAAAAAGGCACTATTACCGAACAGATGAAAAATATAGCCAGCCTTCCTGTTCATGAAAGACCGGGGGCTGGTAAGATCCTGAATGAACTCAAAGATGCTGTTCAGCGTGCTATAGAACAGAAAAAGGAGATGTTAAAAAAGATAGAAAGTCAAATAATCGCCAGAAAGTACTGGGTAGATGTGACTCTCCCGGGTGCGCGGAGAAATGTTGGTCACAGACATCCTATATCATTGATGCTTGAAGAGATAGAAAGCATCTTCGTATCAATGGGCTTTAAAGTAGTTGAAGGTCCCGAGATAGAAGATGTATGGCACAATTTTGATGCTTTGAATACTCCAGAGTGGCATCCTGCGAGAGACGAACATGATTCTTTTTATATAAATGATCTACTTCTTAGAACGCACACTTCTCCGGTTCAGATTAGAACAATGATGTCAGCAAAACCACCTATCGCAATTATATCACCAGGGCGTGTTTACAGGAGAGATTATGATGCGACACATCTTCCCATGTTTACCCAGGTTGAAGGTTTGTATGTGGATGAAAATGTGTCGGTTGGTCACCTGAAATACACATTGGAGAGATTTGCCCAGATGGTTTTTGGAAGCGAAAGAAAAATACGGCTGAGACCAAGCTTTTTCCCATTCACTGAGCCAAGCTTTGAGGTAGATGTCTCATGTGGCATCTGCAATGGAAAAGGATGTCAGGCCTGTGGATACACTGGTTGGCTTGAAATTCTTGGTGCTGGTATGGTTCATCCCAATGTTTTCAAAAGTGTTGGTTATGATTCGGAAAAATGGACCGGTTTTGCTTTTGGAATGGGTGTTGAGCGTATAGCGATGCTCAAATATAACATCAAAGATATAAGGGATTTTGTAAAAAATGACAAGAGATTTTTAGAAAAATTCTGATGGAGGGATGAAATGTGCTTGTAGCTACAGAATGGCTCAGAGAATATGTTGATATAGACTGGACAGATGAAGAAATAGCGTCAAAGCTTACTATAGCTGGATTGAATGTTGCAAATGTAATTGATTCACCTATAAGAGGAAAAATTGCTTGCGGAATAGTGCATGAAGTGTCTCCTCATCCCTGCTCAGAAAAGCTTCATGTATGTAAAGTTTTTGATGGTGACAGCGTTCATACAACAATCACTTCGGACATGAATATTTGCAAAGGCACAAAGGTTCCTGTAGCTTTCCCTGGCACAACCCTGTCAGATGGAAGAATAGTTGAGGCAATGGATATAAAAGGTATTACGTCTGAAGTAATTATGTGTTCTCTACAGGAACTTGGGCTTGAGGAAAAATCGGAGTGTGTTTATCAGATAAGAGAAGAAATACCTGTAGGAACAGATCTAATAAGATACTGGAAGCTTGACGGCAAGGTTCTTGATATAGAAATAACTCCCAATAGGCCGGATTGTCTTGGGGTTATCGGTGTTGCAAGAGAAATGGCTGTTCTATCTGGCAGACCTTTGAAAAAACCGTCTGTTGATTATACAGAATCCGATAAACCGGTGAATGATATGGTGAGTGTATCGATAGAGGATGTGGATGGATGCCCGCGTTATTGTGCCGCTTTTATGGAGTCAGTGAAGGCAGTTTCAAGCCCGGTGTGGATGCGGCGTAGACTCATGTCTGCAGGTATCAGACCGATAAATTCGATTGTCGATGCGGCAAATTATGTAATGCTTGAGACAGGTCATCCTGTTCATACTTTCGATTATTCGAAAATTTCCAGCGGACGGATTGTTGTTAGAAAAGCAAATAAAAGCGAGAGAGTTCTTCTGCTTGATGAAAGAGAATACTCACTGCATGGTATAGAGACACTAATAACGGATGGGGAAAAAGTTCTGGCAGTTGGAGGTGTTATGGGAACTGCAGATTCAGGTGTATCAGACAAAACTGATTCACTCCTTCTTGAAGTTGCTTATTTTAACCCTGTGAGAATTCGCAAAACCTCCAGAAGTATGAATATAAAATCTGATGCGTCTTATAGATTTGAAAGAGGTGTTGATCCAAATGATGTTGATTTTGTGATGAAGCGTTTAATAAAGGTTATTGAGGAGACTTCAGGTGGAGTAGCAGCAAGGGGATTTGTGGATAAGTATGTTCACAAAATTCCACCAAGGACAGTTTTTTTAAGAGATTCAAAATTGAGCAGGATTTTAGGAATTGACATCGATCAAAGTTCAGTGGAGCATATTCTATCCGGACTGGATTTTGTTACTGAAAGAATAACTGATGGCTGGAAAGTGCTTATTCCCACTTTCAGACCGGACATTTCTATTGAAGAGGATTTGATAGAAGAAGTTGGGAGAATCTACGGTTATGAAAAAATAGAAGGAAAAATGTTAAGGATACCAGTTAAGAGCACGGGGTTTGGTGAATTACAGAGATTTCGAAAAAAAATCAATCAATTGCTCATAGCGTCAGGGTTTGATGAGAGTATAAATCTGTCTTTTTGTTCTTCTTCTGTTGTAAAAAAACTTGTAAAAATGGAGCCGGTCAGACTGAAAAACCCCCTGAGTGAAGATATGGACTGCTTAAGACCTTCTCTTGTTTTTGGATTGATAGATTCTGTTGCATACAATCTCAAAAGGCAACTCAGGGATGTAAAGCTGTTCGAAATAGCAAAAGTCTACAATTTTGAAAGCGGTACTGTTTGTGAGAGAGAAAAAATAGGGCTTGTAATGACAGGGAAACTGAATGAGGATGATTATACCGATTACCGGACAGTTTCATTACTTAATTTGAAAGGCGTTCTTGATGAGCTGGCGAGCCATCTGTCTGTTCAATTTGAAGTTGCAGAAAAAGAAATGCCTTTCTTCGTTCCCGGGCGCAGCGCTGAAATATTTTTGAATGATAAATCTGTCGGTGTTATGGGGATGCTATCGGGTGATTTTAACGATTTCTATGATTTTAAAGGTGATGTTTATTTTATGGAGCTTGATCTTCAGGTAATTTTTGAAAATCGCAGAATATTCAAACAAATTGGTAATCTCTCAAGTTTTCCATCTGTAAGAAGAGACATATCTTTACTGGCTCCTGTAGGTTTTAATTGTGGAAAGATTGTGTCTCATCTCAAGCAATCCAGCGAATATGTAGAAAAAGTAGGAGTGAGTGATATATACAGAGGAAAAGATATACCACAGGATGTGTTGAGCATTACTTTTTATGTTGTTTACAGAGCCCCGGATCGTTCTCTAACCGATGAAGAAGTCAATGATCTTTTTGAAAAAACGGTTTCAGAAATTGAAACCAGGTTTAATTTGAAAAGGCGATTTTCGTGACACGCTATGAAAATTTATGAATATGATAAAACTTTACCTCTAAATGTTGAAACAATCGATCTTGGTTGCTATTTACTTGTAAGCTTTGATGCTGTGTATGATCCAGCTATTCCTCAATCAAAAAGGGTTTATGTGTATGTTTATAAAGCAAAAAAAGCATGGATGAACCTGATATTTTTGCATGGCATTGGAAATGGAAATATTCCATATTTGTTGTGGTTTGCTGAATATTTTAAATTGCATGGTATAAATACTTTTTTTATGGTACTTCCTTATCACGAAAGGCGTGGAATGCATGGTTGGAAAGGTGGAGAACCATTTTTCTCGCCATCACCATCTTACTGTATCAATAGATTTCACGAGACAGTAAAAGATGTGAGGAGGACTATTGATTATATTGATAGTATTTCAGATTTGCATACATCTATTATGGGATTTAGTTTTGGTGGCATGATAGCGGTAATGTCGCTTGCACTTGATAAGAGGTTGAAGAAAGGTGTTCTGGCTTTTACCGGGGGAGATTGGAGATGGATAAATTGGCACTCACCATATACAGAGGAGCTCAGAAAAAACTACAGATTGAATGGGAATGAATACGGGTGCCGGGATGAAAATGATTGCTTAAAAAATAGAGATGCTATGAAAAATTTGAAAAAGCCTGATTCGCTTGATGACATTTTTCTTTTATCCCCCAAATGCTTTCATTATGATCCGTGTTTATATGGAATGTTCGTTAATCAGGAAATTCTTTTCTTCAGGGGAATTTTTGACAGAATAATCCCATTAAGAAGTTCAGAAGCGTTGTTTAAAAGCCTCCCTAAGGTAAAAAAAATAGTCCTGCCTTGTGGTCACAGATCTTCTTATTTTTTCAGAAAGTTCATAGCGAATAGAGTAATCAAATTTTTGAAAAACACACCGAATCCCCTTATTTAGAAGTACCTCTTTAGAAATACCTCTGTTACATTTTATACGAATTGTTGACATATCTTCATCGTGGTGTATAATTTTTTTTCGGACGCCATTTTAGGTAGTCCAAATCATATAATTTTTTCACAGGGGGTGAACCCATGAAGGGTAAAAGCAGGTACTTGTTGATGTTTGTTGCTTGCGTGATTCTGGCAGGGTCACTTATAGCAGCACCAAAGTATACTTTGAAATTCAATCACGTTTTAGGACCAAGCGAACCATATCATGAGGGATTTCTTAAGTGGGCAAAGGCTGTTGAAGAAAGAACAAATGGAAACCTTAAAATTGAGGTTTACCACAGTGCCCAGCTCGGTGTTGAAGAAGATATTCTCGAACAGATAAGAGCAGGTGCAAATATTGGACAAAATACAGATTCAGCAAGGATGGGCATGTACGTTCCACAAATAGCCGTTATGAACGCGGCTTACTTCATTGATTTCATGGGTGCAAAAACACCCGATGAAGTTATTGAAGTGTTGAAAAAGATCAAGGAATCAGATGTTATGAAAAAATGGCTGGACGAACTTGAACAAAAATATGGCTTCAAAGTAGTTTCATTTATGTGGGTTCAGGGGTACAGGCATTTTGTTACAAACAAGCCTATCAGGACTCCTGACGATCTCAAGGGTTTAAGGATAAGAACCCCGGGTGCTCCCATATGGCAAGAATCTATTCGCGCACTTGGTGCACAACCAGTGGCAGTCAATTTTGGAGAAATCTACACAGCTGTTCAAACAAGAGCAGTTGATGGTGCGGAACTTGTTTATGCAAATGTTGTGGCGGGTGCACTTTATGAAGTTTTAAAGTATATGTCGGAGACAGGCCATATTTTGCTGATCAATTTTGAGGTTGTCAGCGCAAAATGGTTCAATAATTTGCCAGAAGAGTATCAACAGATTCTTGTTGAAGAATGTGATAGAGCTGGTATTGAAACATCGTTGAAGATAATGAAAGAGCTTGAGGAATCCTTCAAGCAACAAGCTGTCGAAAAGGGTATTGAAGTTATCACAGATGTTGATAAAGAGGCTTTTATGAAGGCTGCTGAAAAAGCGTATGAGAAACTTGGACTTGTAGAGGCAAGAAATGCTCTCATGGAGGCTATAAAGGTTAAGTAATGAAAGGATACTCCTTTTATCATGAAGGGCCCAGCTCTTTTATTGGGTTGGGCCTTTGACCTATGTATGAATGCAGAGGTGGTAAAAGATGCGGAAGATTGATGAGTTTTTGCTTAAGTTTGAGAAAAATGCAGCAAAAATATTGATTCTGGTTATGGTGATACTGGTTTTTGCATCTGGAATAATGAGATTTTTGAGATATCCAATAAATTGGGCAGTTGATATGAGCACATTCATGTTTGCCTGGGCATGTTTTTTTGCAGCTGATGTTGCATGGCGTGAGGGAAAGATGATGACGGTTGATTTATTTGTTAAAAGGCTTTCTCGAAAAGTACAGAAAATTCTCAGACTTGCCAATTATTTTATTATTGCGGCTTTTTTGATTTATTTAGTAATATGGGGATTTTATCTTTCTTACACGACTCGTTTCAGAACTTTCGTTGGTATTCCAAATTTCAGTTATACGTGGGTTACATTGAGTATACCAATAGGAGCGATATTGATGCTGAGGACTACTTTTTTAAAAATAAAAAGTGAGTTTGCCGAAAACAAAGAAAGGGCCAGCACTGAGGGGGAAGATAAATGATAATAGTTATAATAGCTTTCATAATCTTTCTGGCAATAGGCATGCCTGTTGCTTTTGCCATAGGAATATCGGGTTTTCTATGGTTTTTGCAGCATCTGGATTTACCTGTAACTATTCCTATACAGCTGGCACTCTCCCAAACCCAAAGTTTCACACTGCTCGCAATTCCCATGTTTATTTTCGCTGGAAATGTTATGAACAGCGCGGGCGTGACGGGAAGATTGATGAATTTGGCGTCTGCTTTGACCGGACATATGAGAGGTGGTCTCGGCCAGGTATCTGCTGTTTTATCCACCTTGATGGGTGGTGTTTCCGGTTCAAGCATCGCGGATGCAGCTATGGAAACAAGAATGCTCGGCCCTGAAATGTTAAAGAGAGGTTATCCAAAGGGTTTTGCAGTTGCAGTAAATGTGTGGACTTCTCTCATTACTCCTATTATACCTCCAGGGATCGCTTTTATTATTTATGGAACAATTGGCCAGGTTTCTGTCGGTAGGCTTTTTGCGGCGGGCATTGTTCCTGGTTTACTTCTGATGGTTGTTTATATGATTGCAATATGGGCAGCTGCGAAGAGAATGGGATTGCAACCGGAGAGAGAAAGACGTGCTTCCAGTAAAGAAATAGCATCCGCCTTTTCAAAAAGTATATGGTCGGTGATTTTTCCGATCTTGCTCATCCTGGGTCTCAGAACAGGTATATTTACACCATCTGAAGTTGGGTCTTTTGCTGTGATCTATGGCCTGATCGTTGGATTTTTGATTCATAGAGAATTGAATCTTAAGACATTGTTTAAAGAGACTCTGGATAACTCCATAGGAGATATAGGTAGCGTGATGTACATAATTGTCATGTCAGCTATCTTTGGGTATGGTCTTGTTTGGGACAGAATCCCCGAAGTACTTGCAAATTTTCTGCTTGGCATAAGCAGCAATCCTTATGTTTTGCTTTTGATGATTATGATATTTTTGATTTTTGCTGGTTTGTTCATAGATGCCACAGCTTTGATATTGATGACCACGGCTGTTTTCCTTCCTGTAGCGAGAAAAATAGGCATAGATCCAGTTTATTTTGGGTTAGTGTTCATACTATCAGCAGCTCTGGGTAATCAGACACCGCCCGTCGGAGCCTCTATGTATGCAGGATGTTCAGTTCTGGGTGCGTCAGTAGAAGAATATGTCAAAGCATCCATACCATTCTTTGTTGCCACTATTGCTGTCATTGCATTATTGGTATTTTTCCCGCAGCTTGTTTTGTTTATACCCGATTTGCTGTTCAGATAAGGAGGTAGTGAGATGAATTTTAAGGGAAAGGTTGTTTTAATTACAGGAGCCGGTTCTGGTATAGGGAGAAAAGCTGCTATGATGTTTGCCGAAAGAGGTGCTAAGGTGGCGATAAACGATGTTTCGGAAGAAAAGGGAAATGAAACGGTCGAGATGATCAAAAATCAGAATGGTGAAGCAATTTTTGTTTTTGGGGATGTTTCCAAAGATGCAGAAAAGATAGTCGAAAAAACAGTTGAGGTTTTTGGAAAAATTGATATACTGGTTAACAATGCTGGGATAGTGCCTTATGGAAACGCTGAAGAAACCTCTGATGAAGAATTTCAAAAGACAATAGATATAAATGTGAAAGGACCATTTTTACTATCGAAGCACGCCGTAAAGTATATGAAAGAGCAGAGATCTGGCGTCATAGTTAACATTGCTTCAGAGGCAGGTTTAATTGGTATTCCTCGCAGGTGTGTTTACAGCATTTCAAAGGCAGCTTTGCTCGGTTTGACAAGATCTTTTGCTGTTGATTATGTTCAATATGGAATAAGAGTGAACGCCATTTGCCCTGGTACAACCTACTCTCAAGGACTCGCTGAAAGAGTCAGGTCATCTGCGAATCCAGAAGAAACTATGAATAAAATGGTTTCACGAATTCCCATGAAACGTCTTGGTAAAGAAGAAGAAATCGCGTTTGCAATATTGTTTGCAGCCTGTGATGAGGCATCTTTTATGACAGGCAGTTTTATAAACATTGACGGAGGATCTACAATGGTGTAATTTTACATTAAGCTATTAAATAGAAAATAAACTGCACTGAGCTAAACTTTTCTATGGAGCATTGAACAAAACTCTGGAGGTGGAAAAAATGGATATTCTTCAAACCCTGAGAACTGTTTATGATTCTTTAACCGCTGCTGAAAAAAGGATAGCTGATGTGATACTGACAAATCCAAGAGGTGTTCTTGAATGTTCCATAAGTGAACTGAGCAGACTTGCAAATGTAAAAAGCGAGGCTTCGGTAGTTAAATTCTACAGAAAACTGAATTTAAGCAGCTTTCAGCAGTTTAAAGTGTTACTTGCTCAGGATCTATCGAAAGCTCCGCTGGAAATTGTTTATGAAGATGTTTCTGAGCAGGACGACTTGAAGACAATTACTCAAAAGATTTTCAAAGCCACAGTTAAAGCGATTCTCGACACACTTGATAGTATAGATTTTGATGCCATTGAAAAGGCTACTGATCTCATAAAAGAAGCAAACAGAGTGTTGTTTTTTGGTTTTGCTGCTTCAGCTGCAGTGGCTTTTGATGCATTTCACAAATTTAGCAGGATAGGAAAAAATTGCCTTTTTTCGAACGACGAACATATAATGGCCACATTGCTTGCAAATTCTATTGCTGGCGATGTGCTTGTAGCTGTTTCTCATTCTGGAGAGACGAAATCCATGGTTTCGCTGGCAAAAAAAGCAATTGGACTTGGAGTTCCTGTTGTTACTGTTACTGGTAATAGAAAATCAAGTTTAGCAAAAGTTTCTACGGTTGTCCTTTGCACCAATACAAGAGAAACACGTATAAGAACAGATGCCATGACATCTCGTATTGTTCAATTGGTGATTCTTGACACAATATACACGATGCTTGCGGCAAAAGATCCAAAAGCAGTAGAGAGCCTTAATAAAAGCAGGCTGGCTGTTTCGGAGTTGAAGTATTGATATCTTTCAGGAGGGGAACGGTGTGAAAACGGTAATTGTTGCTACGAGAACATTCGGAAAATATTCGGAAGAACCCGTGAAATTGTTAGAAAAAAATGGTTTCACATTGCTTCGGCCGGAATACCTTGATGAAAATATTTTAAAGAGAGCAGATGCAATTATACTTGGTACAGGCAAACTTAGCGGAGAAATGATAAGACACTCTTCCATAAAAATAATTGCAAGACATGGAGTAGGAGTGGACAACGTTGATTTGAAAACAGCCACAGAACTTGGTATACCTGTTACGATAACGCCGAATGCTAATACTGTATCAGTGGCAGAGTTGACTATAGCACTTATATTAGCCCTTTCGAGGAGATTGATAGATTCGTACAGAGAGATCTCTGAGAAAAAGTTTTCTCCTGTGACAGGAATAGAAATTTTTGGCAAGACGCTTGGAATAATAGGTTTTGGGGCAATAGGAAGGGAAACTTCCAAAAGAGCAATCTGTCTTGGAATGAAAGTTCTGGCGTGTGATCCGTATGTTGAAAAAAACATAATAGAAAGACATTCCGTAGAAGCTGTTGACCTTGAAACTTTATTGAAAAACAGTGATTTTGTTTCGCTCCATGTTCCATTGACTCAATCAACTAAGCATATGATAGGCAAAGAGCAACTGAAAATGATGAAAAAATCTGCATTTCTCATCAATACCTCGCGTGGAGGTATCGTTGATGAGCGTGCTCTTGTCGAAGCTTTGAAGGAAGGTTACATATCTGGAGCTGCCTTAGATGCCTTTGAGCAAGAGCCACTGCCAGAGGATTCTATCTTGTATGACTGTCCCAATCTGGTTTTAACTCCACATGCTGGGGCTCATACTTATGAAGCTATTTATAAAATGAATATGATGTCTGCTCAGGCAGTTGTGGATTTCTTTGATGGAAAGATTCCTCTGCATGTTGCAAATGAGAAAGTTGTTGAAAAACTGCTTGAAATGGGATTTTTAAGGGGATAATAGGTTTAACAAATGGAGGTGCCCCGGGCGATGGAAATGTACATTGGCGTCGATATAGGTACGACAGCTGTTAAGACTATTGTTTACAACTCTGATGCTAAAAAGATAGAAATGGACGTAAGTCAATCTTATGAAGCTTTCTCAAAAGGACATGGGCAGTTTGAACAGGATCCTCGTCAAATCGAAAGGGCTGTTTTCGAAACATTGAAACAGGTTTCCAAATCTTTTACAAATGTAAGAGCTATAGTCCTCGATTCTGCTCTTCACACTGTCATGTTGCTTAATGGTGACTTTGAGCCACTGAGTAATGTTATACCATGGCTTGATGAGAGATCTGTTGATCATGTTAAAAAGGTGATTTCAGATAATCAGCTTTCGAAGCATTTACATTTGAAAACTGGATGTCCACCGGATACAGTTTATCCTCTTTATAAACTCCTTTGGATAAAACAGAATGAAAAAGACATGTTGAATTCTGCCTCAAAAATAGTTTCTCTAAAGGATTACGTAATATACAAGTTAACAGGTGATCTGGTCAGCGATATAGGCGTTGCTTCTGGAAGCGGGTATATGGATATTGAAAAAAAAGTTTGGTGCGAAGAACTGTTAAAAGATTTTTTAGAAATAAGCAGTGAAAAATTGCCACAACTTGTTTCTCCAAAAACTGTTTTGAGATTGAGCAAAGAAGCAGCTAAAATCACTGGTTTGCCAGAAGGATTGCCGGTAGTGGTCGGTATCTCTGATGCAGCAGCTTCGAGTATTGGGGCTGGCGCCTTCGTTGAAAATTCAATAACGATATCTGTTGGTAGTAGCGCAGCTATAAGGGCTGTATTGAATCATCCTGTGAAACAATATCCTGTGAGTAGTATCTGGTGCTATGTGCTGGATGAGAATCATTATATCTCAGGTGCAGCCATCAAAAATGGTGGTTATGTTTTCGACTGGTATGTAAAGCTGTTTTGCTGTTATGATCATGAAACTATTGTAAAAAAGGTGGAGGAAAATCTGAATTTTTTGGATGAAAAACCTGTGCTTTTTTATCCGTTTATCTTTGGGAAAAGGTTTCCTGAGTTTGATCCTTCTCCCAGGGCAAAGTTTGATAACTTGACAAGTACGACGACGCAAGAACAAGTAGCCAGAAGTGTACTTGAGGGTATCGCTTTCAATCTAAAGAGAGCTTTTGATGTGGTGAAAACTATACCTGATTCACTTGAAAAAGTGTTTGCAACGGGTGGTCTAACGCGAGCGACTGTTTGGATGAAAATGCTTTCAGCTATTTTAAACCATCCTATTTTGGTCCAAAGTAAACGGCAGGGGGCTGCGCTTGGTACGATACTTTATTTTTTGAGCAAGGGTGATCTTCATTCTATTGGCGGTTATCTATCTAATAATGAAGTTGAGATTTTCCGACCTGATCGATCGCTTTTTGAATATTACAGCAAATTGTACAGAATGTGGGTGGAGAATTTCTGATTTATGTTCTTGCAATCACAAGAACCTCCGTTTCCCCATATTTTTTTGATTTCAGAATTTTTAATTTTTCAGGGATAACAACCTGTTCTGCTGCTGCTTTTTCAATAATGATTATCTGACCGAGAGACGGCTTTATTGAAAGAAGCTCGAGAAGTTTTTGAACAAAGCCAAGATTATATGGAGGATCGGCAAAAACAACATCAAAATTGTCGTTGCAGAGGTTGATGAATTTTCTGAAATCGGATTTCACAATTTTGAGTTCAACCCCGCATTTTTTCGCATTTTCAATGGCGGTTTTAATTGCTTTGCTTGAAATATCAACCGCAACAGCGTGTTTTGCTCCGCGGCTCAGCGCTTCGATTGACATCACAGCGCTCCCGCAAAAAAGCTCTAAAAAACTGCTTTGTGAAACATCAATCATGTTGAAAACAGCCTGTCTCACAAGTGAAGTTGTATATCTCGTCCTTGAATCAGGAACGGGATTCAAATGGTAGCCTTTGAGGGTTCCTCCTGTTATCTTCATACTTCCTCGCCACGCATATTTTTAATCTTTTCTTTAATTCGATTTAGATAATCGCCCTCAAGTGGGTAGTATTTCAAAATAAGTAGACCACCTATCGTAGCAATTATTGGTACGACACTGCATAGAATTCTGAATCCGGAAACAGCCGTTAGTGGTTGCATTTCTGCAGGTAAATTTGCATCATATCCGCTTGAAGAAAGCACAAATCCCATGATTAACGAGTTCAAAGAGATGCCGAGCCTTATTATAAGCGCGTTTGCTCCAAAATACATTCCTTCTCTCCTCTTGCCAGTTTTAATCTCATCTTCGTCAGATATATCGGCAATCATTATGTCAAAGACGATCAGAGCTCCGGCAAGGCTCATGGCAAGAGCAGAGGTTAATATAATTGCTTGAAAAAAGGTTTTCACGAATCCAAAACCAATCAGGAGTATTGCCCACAAAATCATTGAAACCTTCATGGTTTTTTTGGCTCCTATCTTCGCTGTTATTTTTTGCCAGACGGGTATGAGGAAAAAAGCCACGACGAATATTGAAGCTAAAAGCAAAGTAGTTTGTGTCTCACTGGCTTTGAGGACATATTTTGCATAAAATGGGAGTGTAGCTGTCAGCATGGTGTATGTAAATTGTAAAAGAAATGACGGCACGACATAGGTGAAAAAAGACCTGTTGAAAAAGGTGAACTTTATTGCCTCAATTATATTCAGAGTTTGTTGATGAGAAAACTCCGGGTTTTCCTTAATTCCAAACAGTGTCATATAGAGGATAGAACCACCAATCACTGCAAAGACCGCACCCATTTTCCCCCATCCAATCTTTGCAGCAATTACAGGGGTAACTGCTACTCCAAGTAAAAGTCCCGGTATGGCAAGAATTTGCCTTAGTCCGGAGATTTTTGCGCGTTCTTTGAGGGTTGGATACATCTCTGGAAACAAAGCAGTCCAGTTCAGGAAAACTATGGTGAAAAACGTATCAAATAGAAAGATCATAATCAGGTAGTAAATAACCAGAGCTGTTTTCTGGGAGCTATCGAAAGGTGGTGCCCAGAACATGGCAAAACTTATTGTTAGGGGCAGGGAAAACCATACAATATAGGGCTTTCTTCTTCCCCATCTTGTCTTCGTTGTGTCGGAAAGATATCCGAATAGAGGATCATTTATAGCGTTCCAGATTCCGTATAACACCATGATTATGCTTATTAAATGAGGCGGGGCTTTTAAAACATCGACGTAGTAGAAAATGGCAAAGGTGGAGATCGCGTTGGAAAACAAAGCAGAACTGAAAGATCCCAGACTGTATAGGAAATTTTTCACCTTTTCCACTCCTATTCAAGTTTAATGAAATCTTTGTTTGCGTTTAAAATATCTTCGAGTAATTTTGGAGCATCTTCAACATCTGGGCCCAGCGGGTGTAGAAGCATGGCCTTGAGCGCGAGGTTCTTCGATTTTTTAAGGTATGCGTCGATAGTTATGCGCTCGTACATTTTTACAATATGGATAAGCCCGGATGCAAATTCATCAGCAATACCAAGTGAGGTTGGAAAAACTTTTCCGGCTTTGACCATACATGGTATTTCCAAAACGTAATCATCAGGGAGATTGCTGATGGCTCCATTATTTCTTGTATTTAGTATATGCACCGAACCATTTGAAAGATGCAGATCTCTGATAAGATAGGCTGCTGCCGTTGAATACATGCTACCGCCTCGCTGAGAAAGCTGATCAGGGATTTTATCACCTGTTTTGTAAAGTTCGAGCAGCTGCTTTTCAATGGAGATTACTTTTTCGGCACGTGTACCTTCTTTTTTTATTTTTTTGAGCATTTTTTTCTCCATAAGATAGTATCTCAAATAAGAATTCGGATACATCTTCAGGCATTCTATTAACCAGCCCGGAAAATCTTCCTTTGGTATATTTGCAAGTTCCAATTTAACGGTCTCAAGCAATTTCTCAGTTGCATCTTCATTTTTCAAGTAGACTTTTTCAAGAAATGTCAGGTGATTCAATCCATAGTATTTGACGAATATGTCTTTCGGCGGATATCCAGTTACCTGTGAAATCATGTGAAGCAAATTTACCGGAATATTGCACAAACCTATGAATCTTTCGAAACCTATATAATTCATCACGAATTCTGTTATGTGACCCGAAGGATTGGTAAAGTTTATGACTGTTGCTTTGCTATATTTGTCAACCAGCTCGATGTATTTTTCAATGACTGGAAATGTTCTCAGTGCGCAGGAAAATCCTCCCATGCCTGTTGTTTCCTGGCCGATCAGATTGTAACGAAGGGGAATTTTTTCATCATTTTCTCTTGCTTTGAGAAAACCAACTCTGAATTGAAAAATCACATAATCGGCTCCTTGAAGTGCATCGATCAAATTTTTCGGTTTCACCACTTTGAAAAGGTCTTTTACCAGTCTTTTGCTGAACTGGTATATAGTTTCAAGCTTTTCTTCCGATTCTTCCAGATCGTACAGAATAAGCTCGTCTACTTTTACTTCGCTGGATATGTCCATGATGCCTTTGACAAGCTCCGGGGTATAAGTACTTCCGGCACCAATAACCGTTATTTTCATTTTTTACCCCCCCAGTGACTCAGTAAATTGGCGATAAAATTTTCATCGTATTTATAACCTGCTTTTTCAGCAGCGAGTAGCACCGCACCAACCACAGGAGGATGTTTTGGAATTATGAGAATGTATTCGTCGCTAAGAGCTGACTGTATCATGTTTATCAGTATTGGATCTGCTTTTTTGAAAAAGCTTCCCTCTAAGACAACCTTTACAGGAGAGGTAAAATACATTTCTTTTCTGTATGCTGTAACAATTTTTATTATTTCATCGACAATATTTCCCATTATTCTAAGTGCTACATAGTCAAATTGATGAGCGGCTTCGTAAAGAGATTGTATGAGTAAAATGGCATATTCTGCCAACTTTGACTTATCCTCATTTGCATATTCATAATGCATTATTTCTTCTATCGGCTGGTTTATTTTTGATTCGAATATTTGTTTCATAAGTGTGTTTTCATCTCTTTGGTCTTTTGACCTGATAATAGCAGAAGCTACCATACTTGCGATAACGAATGCTCCAAGTCTTTCACCGAAGAATCTCGAAAAGCCGCCCTTTCTTGCGATCTTCTTCCCATCTCCTGCATAGGTTATTCCACCGGTTCCACAACTTATCAGGATGCCTTTATCATCGAAAGTACCAGATTTCAGGGCTATTCTACCGTCATTATCAAAGTCATAGTTTTTCAATTGGAGTCTTTCGAGTATGGATTTAACGATTTTTATTTCATAATCCATATCTGCACCGGCAACACCAAAGTAAGAGTACGAAAGCTCATTATAATTTAAACTGGATTTTTGCAAAGCATCGTTTATAGCACTTTTTAAAATTTCGTAGGCTTTCTGCACTCCTACTCCTTGATAATTTGCCCCTGAAGCTCTGACGTGAGAGATCAATTTTCCATTTTTATCAACGATAGCAACATCTGTTTTACTTCCACCTACATCGATACCCATGAAGTACATTTTCTTTCCTCCCTTAGAAATCCTGCGCTTCTGGAAAAACGTGGAGCATAACAGGAGGCAGTATTTTGAATGACTCTGCCAGTTTGTCTTCTCCAACCTTTGCCCTCTCTTCTAAATAAAAATATAATGTCTGAAGAGTTTTTTCATCAAATTGGCTTTTATGATGGGATAGTGCAAGAAACTTTTTTTCAAGGTGCTTTCTCTCGATCTGATAAAAGTTATTAGGATTGGCTGTGTTGAAAAAACCAATCGCGTGCAGGATATGATCGGTTCTAAACTTGGAAATTTTTGGCAATTTATAAAAACTACTCGCCTGGGCAACAGCGAAACCGCATTTTATATGATCCGGGTGAATTTCATATGGTAAAAATGGGTCAACGGTAAAAACGATATCGGGCTTTAAGACAACGATATGTTCTGCTATCATTGACCTTAATTCTTTCAACTGGTAATCTCCTAAGTCTTCGAAATCAAGCCAGATCAGGTCATGTACACCAAGAATTTCAGCAGCTTTTTCTTGCTCTTCTTTGCGTATTTTGCTCAAAGTCTCTCCGATTAATCTTTCGTTGGTTGAACCGGCACTACCATCTGTCACTGTGAGGTAGAAAACTTTAGCGCCTTTTTCAGATAGCTTTGCCACCGTTGCTCCCATACCTATATCTGCGTCATCTGGGTGAGGTTGTATGCATAGAATTGTTCTGTATTCCTCTAAATCTGGCATTTTGAAAAAATTTCTGAGATGTTCTAGTAAAGAATTCATACATTCACCTTCTTTCTTGTTTTTCGGCTCTATTTAACTTTACCACAATGATTACTAATGTAGTTGTATAATCTTTCACTGGAGGCGATTAGATGCTGAAGTCTACGTTGAATTACATGTTGTTTTTACTTATTTTAAGCAGCTTGAAGATCTTCGGTTTCTATACGACGGTACCAGAGGTTTTGAGATTTTCAACTCTCCTGAGTACAACTGGCTGGCTGATTCTGTTTTTTCTTCTGTTCACTTTCTTTTTCAGAGAATGGGGGTTTGGTCTTTATTGCGTAATATCCATAGCACTTTTTATAGATTTTCTCTATTTTCAGAACTTTGGCAATCTTCCGTCTGTTAAACAGCTTGTTCTCCTGCCTCAAGTTGGAAAACTTGGGGCAAATATAAGGTATTTCACAAATTTTTTTTCCCTGCTGTTTGTTGCAGATTTAATACCACTTGGGATTTTTGATAGAAGGCGTTATTTACAATTGAGAACAACTGATTTCAGTACTCCCAAAGGATTGTTTTTGACAATGATTTTATGTAGTGTATTTGCAATTGTTCCCCTTGTATCCGAAAAATTGAAGCCTGGCCAGGTTTTTAACAGATATGGCTTTTTTGCGTACCATATTTTTGATATTGCTACAGTCTTTTCGAAACCTGAGCGAGAGAACTATTCAGTGACTCATATGAACCACGAGCAGCCATCTTCCAAAAAATATTGGTCCATTGCTTCAAATAGAAATATCATAGTTGTCCAACTTGAATCATTCCAGAATTTTCTGGTGAATATGAGATATAACGGTCAGGAAGTCACACCAAACCTCAACAAACTTGTCAGGAATGATTCGATATATTTCAACAATTACTATCAACAAACAGGTATAGGAAACACTGCCGATGCGGAATTTGTTTCGCTTGTCTCTTTGCATGTGCCAGGCGACGAAGTTGCTTATGAAAAGTATGCTGATATAGATTTTTATGCTCTACCAAGGATATTGAAAAATCATGGATTTCATACAGTGGCAATGCACGGTAACGTTGGTTGGTTCTGGAATAGATTCAAAATATACCCTCATCTTGGTTTTGAAAAATTCCTTAGTTTGGAAGATTTCAATCAGGATGAAGTATTCGGTATGGGGTTGAATGATGTTTCCTTTTTCGAACAGTCTGTGGATGTTTTGAAAAACTATCCCGAACCATTTTTTTCCTTTCTCGTAACAGTATCAAGTCATAGCCCTTTTGTTATACCGGAACAATATAGAAAACTTATGCTTTTACCGGAAGATGAGAATACGATGTTTGGAAACTATCTTCAGGCAGTTCATTATGCAGATTACGCCCTTGGAATTTTTGTAGATAGGCTGAAAAAAGCAGGGTTGTATGAGAGATGCATTCTTATACTGTATGGAGATCATGCAGGTTTATATCCATTCAATAAAGAATCAAAAGAAAGGTTGTCTGCGATCTTTGAAAAAGAATATACATACAAAGAGGCTATGAATATTCCTCTAATTTTTCATATCCCGGGTTGCAAAATCAATGAAATTGTAAGTACCGTTGGGGGGCAGATAGATTTCTTGCGTACAGTTCTTAATGTAATAGGGATAGACGATTCCGGCGTGGTTTCGTTTGGCAGGGATTTGCTCAATACTGAAGATGGTTTTGTAGCTTTACGATACCATGTTCCGGATGGTTCTTTTGTTGACGATGAAAGATATTTCGAGATATCGAAAGATGGAATCCTGCAGAACAGTCTGGCTGTGAATTATATTGAGGGTACCTCTCTGCCATATTATGAATGTCTGGATGGATTTAAAGCAGCCGTAAAGCAAATAGAGACTTCAAAGAATATGCTTGAAACAGCCGAAGCAACTTTGGCAAAATTGCGCTGAATAATAAATTAACTGGCGGGCCTGCCCCGCCTTTGTTTTTATTTCGAATATTTTGTTTCTAATTTATTCCATTTTTTTATTCCAACAATTTCATTGAATTCAGACCAGTTGACACCCATATGTGATATTTTTTCAAGATCTTTGTTTTTAAGCGCATTTAGAGCTTCCATAATAGCTTTTGTCGCAGGATACAGACATATCATCGGGACAGATAGATACTTAACCCCTAACTCGGCGAGTTTCTCCAGTTCAAAAATAGGTGTTTTTCCACCAGGTATGATGTTAAAAGAGATTGGCTTGGATACTTCTCTAACAAGCGTTTCAATCTCATAAAGTGATTGTGGAGTTTCGACATAAACGTAATCTGCCCCGGCTTCTGCGTAAGCTTTAGCCCTACGAACCACTTCTTCAAATCCGGCTACTGTTCTTGCATCAGTTCTTGCACCTATTACCATTTCCGGATTTTCTTCATTTTTCGCATCGGTGGCTGCTTTTATCTTGTTAATCATCTCCTCGAGAGGAACTATATTTTTTCCCTCCATGTGTCCACATCTTTTTGGCCAGACCTGATCTTCCAGCCTGATGCCAGCCACGCCTACTCTGGCAAAATTTTTTACAGCCCAGAAAACATTCAACGCATTTCCATAACCTGTATCAATGTCTGCATCGACGGGCAGTTCGGTAGCATTAACAATTGTTCTCACTCTTTCAAGCATTTCAGCAAACCCAACAAGACCTATGTCAGGTTGCCCTATGAGTGATGCAGAAATACCATACCCAGTTGTTCCAACAACTTCGAAACCTGCTCTTTCTATTAAAACAGCCGAGAGCGCATCGTATGCACAAACCCTGAGTGTCAGAACACCTTCTCTTTGAAGATATTCTCTCAATTTTTTAGCTTTTTCAAAAGATTTTGAATTCATTGGCCATACCCTCCCAAAGTAAAGATATTCTGAGATTTGTTTTTAGATGTAACATGTTATATAATTGCTTTGAACCATATAATATATGATATCATATATTATATGTGATATCTCAAAAAATATTTTAACATGAAATTTTATATCGGGAGGTGGTGTTATGAAATTAAGGTTTGGAATTTTTATGTTAGCTGTATTTTTTACCGGGATTTTATTCGCGGAAATTTACCCGGCAAAACCTATCACATTTATAGCTCCTGCAGGTCCTGGAGGAGGATGGGATACAACAGCAAGAGTGGTTTCTCAAATTTTGAAAGAGACTAATTTGGTGGATCAGCCAATAATTGTGGTCAACATGCCAGGAGGGGGAGGCGGTGTTGGTTTGGCTCATATGCAAAGTAAAAAAGGCGATCCATACACGATGATAGTTTTTTCTCCGCCATTGCTGTTGATAAATCTAACCGGTCAGACAGGTTATTCTTATAAAAATCTTACCCCGCTTGCAATGTTGATACATGACTATGGAGCATTCGCAGTTTCAAAAAAATCGAAATTCAACAGTATATCAGAAATTATGGAAGCTTTGAAAAAAGATCCCAAGAGTATTAAAGTGGGTGGAATATCTTCGTTTGGTTCTATGGACCATATACAGTTTCTCATTGCAGCAAAAGCAGCCGGTGTGAAAAATTTAAAAGATATAACTTACGTTTCTTTTCAGGAAGGAGAACATCTGGCGGCTTTACTCGGAGGGCATATAGATGTTTTATCCACCGGGCTGGCTGAAACTGTTACAGCAATGCAGGCAGGAGCAGTAAGAGTTTTAGCGGTAACTGCTCCACAGCGAGTAGGAGGTATTTTGTCATCTGTCCCTACTCTTAGAGAGGAAGGAATAGACGCGGAATTCATAAATTGGCGTGGATTCTTTGGACCACCGGATATGCCATCGTATGCAGTGGATTATTGGATAAATACTTTTAGCAAAATGGTTCAAAGACCAGAGTGGGACAAAATTGTTTCGAAATACAGCTGGACTAAGGCATTTATGAATGGAAAAGATTTCGAAAATTACCTGGATAAAGTTAATGAAAACTATAAAGAAATACTCAGAGAGATCGGTTTGTACAAAGAATAGTTTAATCCTGCAGGGTTCTCCCTGCAGGAATCTGGAGGGTCTATTATGAAACAAAGTTCTGAAAAAATATTGGCTATAGTGGTTTTAAGTTTTGGAGTCATGTACATAATCACAACATTGGGGTTGCCAAGAGCACCGGTGGGAAATCCTATGAGCCCGCTTTATTTTCCCATAGGTCTGGGGATTTTAATGAGTGTTTTAGGGTTTTTAATGCTTATTAGAACAGAGGGCAGTAAAGTAAGGAAAGAGGTACCAAAAAGAAGTTATTTTATGATACTTACGATTCTATGTGCCTGCTTTGCTTATGCTATGTTGTTCAAAATAATTGGGTTTGTGGCATCAACAATGCTGTTTTTGGTGGGTTTGTTGTTTTTACTCAACGGGTATAAGAAATGGTTGATAAATATTATCGTTGCAATTTCATACACGTTTGGTATATGGTATGTGTTTGAAAAAATTTTCATGATCAGCTTGCCATAGGTGGTGATCTGAATGGAGGCGTTGCAACACTTAATATATGGACTTGAAGTTGTTTTAAGACCATCAAATATGCTTTGGATAACCATTGGAAGTGTTCTTGGTACTATTCTGGGGATGGTTCCTGGCCTTGGACCAGCCACGGGTATAGCTTTGCTTTTGCCACTAACATTTGTGTTAAAGCCCGAGACAGCTCTAATAGCAATGGCTGCAATTTTCTTTGGTGCTATGTTTGGTGGATCACGAAGTTCAATCTTACTCAACATCCCGGGAGACGCATCAGCAGTTGCGACTTGTTTTGACGGATATCCTATGGCAATGAATGGCGAAGCTGAAGCTGCTCTTGCTATCTCAGCGATAGCTTCTTTTATAGGTGGCCTGCTTGCTGCAATTGGCTTTGTTTTTCTTGCTTTGCCACTTGCAAAAATTGCTTTAATGTTCGGGCCACCTGAGTATTTTGCACTTATGGTTTTAGCTTTGACTGCCACAGCCTCTCTATCGGAAGGCAAGGTTTTGAAGGGATTATTGTCGATGACAATAGGGTTGATGATATCGGTCATTGGGCTTGATCCCCAATCGGGTGTTTCCAGATTTACGTTCGGTGTTTTGGAACTTCAAGGAGGAATTGATTTCATAGTGGTAATTATGGGAGTTTATGGTTTGGGTGAGGTACTAAAAAATCTTGAAAAGATGGCTAAAAAAGAATCTAATAGATCCATCCAAAAAAAAATTCAAGCGAATTTGGATTACAAAAGAGCAATGGAGAAGGAGTGTCGTACCAATATTGAGATCTGCACCTTTAGGATTCCTGATAGGAATACTACCCGGTGCAGGAGGAACTATAGCAGCCCTCATGTCTTATAACGTTGAAAAGAAACTCTCAAAAAATCCAGAAAAATTTGGTAAAGGAGCCATTGAAGGAGTTGCAGCGCCAGAATCGGCAAATAATGCTTGTTCTATAGGGGCTATGATACCAACTCTCACGCTGGGCATACCCGGGTCTGGTACAGCGGCAGTCATGCTTGGTGCACTCATGATCTATGGGCTTCAACCAGGGCCTCTTTTGTTTCAACAATATCCCGAAATTGGCTGGGGTATTATCGCAGCACTTTTTGTAGGAGACATTATATGCGCCGTGATCAATCTTCCTTTAGCAGGGCTACTTGTGAGAGTGCTTGCAGTACCTCCAAAATACTGTATCCTTTGGTTGCTGCCCTGTGTTTCATAGGTGTGTATGCTGTCAATGTGAGTACAGTTGATTTTTATCTCCTAATAATATTTGGATTACTCGGATATGCCATGAGAAAATTTGAAATTCCAACTGCTCCATTGATTTTGGCAACTGTTGTAGGTGGAAAATTAGAGCAATCATTCAGGCAATCTTTGATGCTCTCTGACGGTGATTTCACAATATTTTTTCAATCTAAGATTTCTTTAGTTCTTATATTGTTGACGGTTTTTTCGCTGTTTTATCCGTTTATATCTAAGAAAATCAAATCAAAGCGCTTGGGAAAATAGTATAATCAGTGAACTGAGGAGGAATTGCTTTGACAGTTATAGGTAGAAAATCTTTGAAGGATGAAGTAGTAGAAAGAGTAAAAGAATACATACTGAAAGGGCGTTATTCACCGGGTCAAAAGATAGTAATCGATAGCCTTGCCAAGGACCTTGGCGTTAGCGTAACGCCAGTAAGAGAAGCATTAAATTATCTTGCGGCTGAAGGGCTTATTGATGTAGAACCTCATAAGGGTTTCTCAGTGAAAAAATGGAATAGAAAGGAAATCGAAGATCTGCTTTTATTGAGAATGTATCTGGAGAGATTAGCTGTGAGACTTTTTATAGAAAGAGGCTATGATGAAAACATATCAATTTTAGAGCAGATAGTGAAAGAAATGTCAATTGCAGCTGATTCCGAGAATTTGCAAAGATTGTTACAGCTCAATACAGATTTTCATAATGTTATAGTAATGGGATCTAAAAACGAGGAGCTCAGAAAGGTTATATCTGCTTTGCGAGATAAACTTTACAGAGTAAGGGTATTTTCGCTTTCCTATCCGGGGCGAATTAAACAGTCTTATCAAGAACATTTGCAAATATACAAAGCAATAAAGAGCAAAGATATAGAATTATCCGAGAAATTAATGGAGGAACATATAAAATGCGTAAGAGATGTTCTTATCAAGAGAGCCAGTGAAGGTTTGATTTAACTTGTGCCCTGCAAGAAGTCTTCATCCTGCAGAAAGTGAAGATGAGTTGCAGCAGACAAATATTTATTTTTGTATGCAATTACAAGCAATCAGCATGTGGACCACCTGAGACTATAAAGATAATGCCTTTACTATCGAATTTTCCAGTGGCAAGTTTGGTCGGTGAAGCAGGAAGCCACCGCTATAGGAGGAATGGTTCACAAAATTGAAATATGATGTGGTGCCAGCCATACAAGGCTGGCTTTTTTATTAAAGATATTTTTAGAAAAGTCACGATAAGACAAGATATTTTTTAAAAAATGGAGGTTTTTAGTTTAAAACAGTAAAAATTATTTTGTTATTCGAGAATTTTCCCATTTTACAGCTTTTGACTGAGAGTGATATTTATGATAAGTTAGTTGCAGTATGCAAGCAACTAACAAGAGGTGAAAAACATGCTGAACCATCTGCACCATCAAATACTATCCTGTCTCAAAAAAAATGGACCTATGACAGCTCAGGGCATTAGCGAAGAATTATCTGTAAATGAATCAACTATTTCAAGAAATTTGAGATATCTTCTTGAGTGCGGAATAGTTTTTGTAAAAGATCATCTGCCTGCTAAAAGTGCTGGTGGGAGAAAACCCCGACTACTTTGCTTGAATCCTGAGTGGCTCAAGCTACTTGGTATATCTGTAGAACAAGGAGAGATATGCTGGACAATCAGCGATTTTCTGGGAAGAGCTCTTTTTTTTAAAAGATTAATTACTAATATTGATAGAGAAAATTTTGAACAAGTTGTTTCCAAGGTTTTATTTGAAAATTCGTTTGATGTTGTGACAATAGCTATGCCGGGATTAATAAAATCTTCTGAGAATTTCATCGTGTTTTCTGAAGCACTTGGCATAGAAAATTATTCCCTGAATGGTATTTATCATGGTCCATTTTTGCTCTTTAACGATGCAAATGCTGCCGCAGCGTGTTATTTGAATTTTGCAAACAACCTGGTGTATTTACTGCTTTCAATCCCCTATGAACTTTCAAAGCCTGTCGGACTTGGAGCGGGCATGGTTATAAACGGGACGATTTATGAGGGTAGTAATGGGTCTGCTGGCGAGCTTGGAGAAGGTGTCCCGGTAATAAGAAAAACGCCTTTTACAGTTGAAGATCTTGAAAAAAACAGAAATCTTTTAACAGAACACGAGAATGATCTCGAAGCTTTTATAAAGCATATCTGCGATAAGGTTGCAACTGCGGTTAATTTAATTGACCCGGAGTTGTTTGTCCTTGGAGGGGATTTTCATCTAC
Organism: Pseudothermotoga lettingae TMO; assembly: GCF_000017865.1. GTDB lineage: Bacteria > Thermotogota > Thermotogae > Thermotogales > DSM-5069 > Pseudothermotoga_B > Pseudothermotoga_B elfii. Next base: position 38,895 of record NC_009828.1, on the reverse strand, counting down.
TTGGGGAGCGCGTTCTTTCAAAAGTAATAGATAAGATAGAAAGCCAGGTTACTGTGAAGAGGGTGAAAAAAATCAACTGGCAACTGGATATGAGTGGTTCTAAGACAGTTGCGCTTGGTTCTGTTTTGGCATTCTTAGAAAGGTTTTTCTACGATTATGAATTTGCGAAATACGTTTTTGAAAGCAAAGGGTGCGTTCAAAATGGGAAGATATGAGAAAGTTTTCTTTTGCGGTGTATCAAATTCAGATGATTTAAAAGTTGTTTTGAATTACGATATTGGTGGAGTTCTCCTTTATCCTTCGGTTTTCGAAGATCCATCTGAATTTGCTGAGATAATGTGCAATCTTGAGGGAAAAAAGTTGTTGGTTTCCACAGATCACGAAGGCGGTCAGCTTGAAATTTTGCCGTTCATCCCTCAATCTCCGGGTAATCTTCTCTTCGGACAAACAAATCCGGATTTTGTGTTCAAGTATTGTAATTTATCCGGAAAATTTATGAAAGAACTTGGAATAAATATGATCTTTGCGCCTGTATTGGATTTAAAGTTCCCGGAAACTAACCCTGTGATTGGTTACAGAAGCTATGGAAGCGATCCAAAAAAAGTTTCCGAGTTTGGATTATCTGCTATAAATGGTTATAAAGCAGCTGGTTTGCTTTCGTGTGCAAAACATTTTCCTGGCCATGGTAGAACTCGCCAGGATAGCCACCAGGAAATTGCTGTTGTCGATATTGATCGTGAAGAACTTGATAAGGACCTTTATCCGTTCAGGATAGCTGTTCAAAATGGTGTCGATTCTATAATGATGGCACATGTAATCTATTCAAAGATCGATGAAAAACCGGCCTCAATTTCAAGAAGATTCATAGACTCCATGCTCAGGAATGAGTTGCAGTATGATGGTTTGATCATAAGTGATGCTGTGGAAATGAAATCTCTTTCGCGGCATTACAGCCCTGAAGATATATTAGTGGATTTTTTTAGTTCAAGAGGAGATATGCTAATAATTTCTCGCCCCAGAACTTTGAGAATCTATGTTGAAATGCTTCATAAACTTATCAAAAATGGAAAACTTGAAAAAACATTTCTTGCCGAAAGTATGCAACGCATAGAAAAAATCTCTCCTGCTATTGAGGATAGTTATGGATTTATCCGCCATGCAATTGAAGAAGCGGTGGAATTTCATATTGAGCAATTGAGATCAGAACAAGCTGTATTGGTGCTTCCCGATTTGACATTTTACAGTGAGGCAGATGTATCTGAGCGCTATCTCGAATTTTTTAAGAAACAGGCAAAAAGGTTTTTAAAGGCAAAGATTATTCCTTTCAGTGGGATCAACAGTGTGTCTGGAAATGTTCTGATTATAGATCTTTTGATTGATGCTTCGGATAAAGAAATAGTTGCCCATAGAAAGTTGTCGGAAAATTTTGAAACAGTTCACATAATAACGAGAAATCCATTTCTGAAGACGTATTTCTGCGATAGAAATTATATCGTTACCTACTCCCTTTCTCCGATTGTTATGGGGTATGTTTTTAAAAAAATATCACGGTTTTTAAAAGGGGGTGTTTGAAGATGTTGAGAAAGTTTTTTATCTTTGTCATACTCGTCCTTGTAGTCATCAGCTTTGGAAAAACCAAACTTACATTCTGGCAATTTATGATGGATGATGCTCTGGCAAAAGAAGTCCTTTCCGGTTTTTCAAAGGAGTTTCCCGATATTGAAGTGGAAGTAGTTCAGCTTTCATGGTCGACTGGATTTGACAAGATAGTTACTGCAATCGCAGCCGGGGCTGCGCCGGATGTTGTGGAATTGGGAAATACATGGATAGCAAATTTTGCTTCAGAGGGGGTACTTTCGGAACTTCATCCGGAGGATCTTGAAAAATATAGGGATTTTCCGGGTATGAATAGTACTGAATACATGGGAAAATACTACGGCTATCCATGGTTGCTTGGAACACGCGCCATGTTCTACAATGTTGATCTTATGATGAAAGCAGGGCTTGATCCGGATCGGCCGCCGCAGACGTGGTCTGAATTGCTCGAGGCTGCCAGAAAAATTTCTGAATTGCCGGATGTTTACGGAATTGGTTTGCCTGCTGGAGAAGTATATAGCCCGTGGCAGGAATGGTTTTTGCTGGCTATATGGGGAAATGGTGGAAATGTTATTTCCAAGGATTTGAAAAAAGCTACTCTCAACTCTCAACAGAATAGAGATACGGCCAGATTTTATCAAGAACTTTCTAAGTACGCTTTGAAAAGCAAACAAAAAGATCTCGGTGATGCGTTTGGAGAAGGTCGGGTAGGTTTTTTAGTAAGTGGGGCCTGGTCAATAGGAACGCTTGCACAATCATATCCAAATTTAAATTATGGTGTATGTCTTATACCAAAACCTGATAAACCTGACGGAATTCATGCTTCATTTTTAGGAGGGGAAATACTCGCTGTGCCTTCTCAGACAAAAAATGTAGATGCTGCGAGAAAATTTATAAATTATCTTATGAGACCAGAGATAGCTATGATCATAACCAAACATTATCCAGGGGTCTATCCTGCTGATCCAAAGGCTTCTTCAGACCCATGGTTTGAGGACAATCCATTACACTTAGTCTTTTTTGAGCAATTGAAAACAGCTTTTCCTGTTCCGCCGACTCCTGCATGGCCAAAAATCGAGGATGTTCTGACGAATGTGGTAGATGATTTGATAATTTCCTACAAAGATGTCGATGAAGTTTTGAATTTCTACAACACGGAAATTCAGAGAATTCTCGATGAGGTGGGTATGTAGAAAAAAACAGGGAGCTCTGGCTCCCTGTTTTTGGTGGAGTGAAAAATTATGAAAAAAAGAGGCAGAATCACAATATTGTTCTTACTTCCGTGGATTGTCAGTTTCATTTTTTTCACGGCTTATCCATTGATTTTCTCGATTTTTGTCAGCTTCACAGATTATTCTGGACTAAACCCGGCTATGAAATTTATCGGATTGTCCAATTACACAAGAGCTTTTTCAGATAAGATTTTCCTCAAAGCTCTTCTTAATACATTTAGTTTTGTAATTATAACAGTTCCAATAACGACTGTTATTTCGTTATTTTTGGCTATTCTCCTGACAGGTGGAATAAGGCTTAAAAGAGTCTTTCAGGCGAGCTATTTTCTTCCATCTGTAATATCGATGGTAGTCATTTCTATGATCTGGTTGTACATATACAGTGCTACAGGTCCGCTTAATCTGTTGTTAAATGCTTTGGGGTTCAATTTTCCCGCAAGAAGCTGGCTTTCATCCTCGAAAACAGCACTTGGGTCAATAATGGTTATGGACATATGGTCTGCCATAGGGTATTATACAGTTTTGTTTGTTGCAGGCCTTCAAAGTATTCCCATTCAACTCTATGAAGCTGCAAGAATAGATGGCGCAACAAAATGGCAGATTGTGAAATCTATTACTCTACCACTTCTAAAATCAACAATACTTTTTGTCATATCAATAAACTCAATTCGTTCCTTTCAGATATTCACAGAAATATTCACTCTAACCGGCGGTGGCCCTGCGAACTCCACGCAAACTGTTGTTTATTATCTTTATGATACGTCGTTTCGCAAATTTGAGATGGGATATGGTTCGGCTATTGCGTATATCTTGTTTTTGATAATTATGTCGGTAACATTTATTCAAAGAAAGTTTTTGAAGGGTGAGCAATTATGAGATTTTTTATTTATGCGATTCTAATTATCTTTATGGTGTTATCGCTTTTCCCCACGTTTTTAATGTTTTTTACGGCTTTCGTTCCCGAAGGTGATTTGTTTAACAGGACAATTGAAAAGACCATCACAGATTTTGAGTTGCCGAAGGCAATTCTGCTGAGTAAGGTCAGACCTGTAAAAACGACTATAAATTTAATAAAAGAAGGTGAGAATAGTTTTTTGAGAATAGACGCTTCGAAGGATTTTTCCGGTATAGCACCATCGATGGGCTCTTCAGATATAAATAAAGTCAAATTCGTCGAATTGAGGTTAAGAAATGAAGAATCTATTCGTCTAAGAGTAGGCTTCAAAGATATAAAAGACAGGGTAGATTATTGTATAGTGAGGGATATCCCGGCATCCAGAGAATGGCAAAATCTCAGATTCGAAATTAAGCCAGGCGATCTTTCTCTGGATACATTTCACATTTCTCAGTTAAGAATTGAGACACTGGGAGATGGTTGGGTTGATATAGATGATGTAAAGCTTGTGAACAGATATCCCACATTCTATAATTTCGTTAAAGTTCTCAGGGATGATTACTTTGGAAGATATTTGCTCAACAGCGCTATTGTCTCGACGGGCTCTGTGGTGGGGAATTTGTTTTTCTGCTCAATGGTGGCCTATGCCTTTGCAAGGAAAAATTTCAGATTCAAAGAACTTCTTTTTTCTTTGATTCTCGGAACGATGATGATTCCACCGCAGGTAACGATCATTCCTACTTTCATATTGATGAAAAAACTTGGCTTCATAGATACTTACTGGGCTCTGATTTTGCCGAATCTGGTAACACCATTTGGCATTTTTCTTATGAGACAGTATATCGAACAGCTGCCAGTTGAATTGGATCAGGCTGCATTTGTAGATGGAGCAACCGATTTTCAGATTTTTCGCTATATCATATTACCTTTGAGTAAGCCAGCCCTTTCGGTACTTGGTATAAACACTTTTGTCTTGACCTGGAATGATGTTTTTTATCCACTAATTTTGACCACATCCCGAGAAATGCGGACTGTGCAGATAGGGCTCGCACTCTATCAAAAATTAAACGTTTTCACATGGCCGTCATTAATGGCGGCGTCTGCTATAGCAGGATTGCCTATAATTCTGATGTTTTTGATCTTTGAAAAGAGAATCATATCTGGTATCCTTGAAGGAGCAATAAAAAGCTGATTTTTCAAAGTTTTTTTATAAAATAAGAGGAATAAACGGCGCTTGTAACCAAGCAAATTGCGCCAAATGTTATGTACGTGTTTGAAATGCCTATGCTGTCGACTACAATGCCGCCCATCGTAGAACCAAGCAGCGGCCCCACTCCTTGAAGAGCTATCCAGAAAAGTGTTTGTGCTGATCTCAATGTTTGACCTTTTAAGGCTTCCCTCATGATGAAAATAGTTGAATAGTAAACCACAATAAATGTCCAGCCGTGAAGCATCTGGATTAAAACCATGCTTCCGGTGGACCAGCTCATAGGTACGAGAATAAGTCTTACACCAATTATCAAAATACCTGTAAGAAAGAGAAATTTACTCGAAATTTTCTTTCTGATTTTTTCTGCGGACATCAGAAAAGGGACTTCGCTCAATGCCATTAAAGACAAGGTTGTTCCAACAATTGACACATTGTAGTTTCTGTGTTTTACAAAAACCGGTAAAAAATTGCTGTTGAATAGATTAAAACCGATAGCAATTGTTACCATAATGAAGAGGAACAGAAAAGGCGAGGGTACTTTCCCAAATTTTCGATTTTTTTCGGCCTTTTCAGTTTTTATATTGATTTTTCGTATTAGCAAATTTATAAGTACAAAAATGACAGACAGGACAATGAAAAGCCATTCAAACCCCAATCTAACTAACTGGCCTATTAAAAATGCTGCTACTGCGTATCCAATAGAACCAAAGATTCTTATCTTGTTGTATGAAAAAGCATATTTTTCCGAAAGATCAATCATGGCTGATTCGACCAAAGGTAAAAATGAAGCTTGGAAAAATGCAAGCACAGCCATGAAAAGAAATTTCATGACGAATCCTTCTGATATATAAAGCAACCAGGAGGAAAGTACAGCGGATATTGAAAAAATCCTTATTATTTTTATCGTTGAAAATCTATCTACCAGAGAAAAGTATATGTAGTTTCCGTAGACAGCAGTTAACGGCATTAACGCCATCAAAAGACCTATCTGTGAAGGCGAAAAACCTGTTATAGTAAAATACTGGCTCATCAACGTTGAACACGCCATAATAGAATAGATAAGTGCCTCAAGAACGCATGAGTTTAACATTTCCAATCTCCTTTGTTTTTTTAATTATACTATAGACAGCTGGTTTTCCGGTAGTTGTGTCAGCGTATAATACAGTTGGTGGTGATGATTGTGAAAGTTTTGGTTGCTTATGACACTTACACGGGAACAACAGAAAAGTGCGCAAAAATCCTGGCAGAGAAATTTAAAGAGGCAAGAATTATTAATCTTGCGAAAGGTTATGGAGTGGTTCTGAATGAATATGATTGTGTGGTTGTTGGAAGCTACGTGCACGCTGGAAAAATAAGCAAGAGGGTTAAAAAATTCTGTGAAAAGAATATTGAAAATCTTAGGGGTAAAAAAATAGGTATATTTTTATGCATGCTGGGGGAAGAAAAAGATTTTGAAGAGTATGTTTCCAGAAATTTTTCGAGTCAGTTTCTTGATCTTGTAAAGGCAAAGGATTACTTTGGTGGAGAACTTAACTATGAAAGAATGAACTTTGTCTTCAGATTTATATTGAAACTGATTGTCAAAAACACCAAGCCAAAGCTTGGTGTAAGGGAAGAAAAGATAGAGAATTTTGCAAAGCAATTAATGGATTAGAGACGAGCTTTTGAACGATCTTTTCTCTGCTGGACCTCATTCTTATCAATATTGGAGCCCTCTATAACTTTGATATCTTTTGCCTTTTTCAACATTCTTTCTGTTTCAGCTTCTCTCAAAAGTTCATCTAAACGAGCCTTTGCGAGTAGATATTCTAACATGCTCCCACCTCCGAAAAAATTTTAGCATATACTTTGAAATTTGTCAAGTGTAATTTCATAAATATGAGTTTTTATTTTGATATATATGGAATAAGCCTGGAAATATCAAAAATAATTATAATTATATCAATAATATTTAGGTGAGATGGAGAAATATTTTTCGAAGGCTGGTGTAAAATGAAAAAGAGGTGGTTTTATGGGACGGTTTTCATCTTTCTGGACACTCATAATATTTGGGATATTTCTCATATTATTGGTTTTTGTTTCACCTTTAACGAGGCAATCGAGAGAAGATGTCGAGTGGTTGAAATTTATAGGCAGGACATCAAGGGATATAGCCTATGATATAGCAAGGTTAAATGATGGGTCATTTGTAATCGCTGGATGGACAGGATCAAAAGAAGATTTCGATCAGGATGTTTTACTGCTTGGAATGGACAAAGGTGGGAAATTGCTCTGGGAAAAGGAATTTGGTGGGACGGGAACTGATGGTGCGGTTTCACTAACGCCGGCTTCTGACGGAGGATTTGTAGTTCTTGCACTTAGCGATTCAGATTCTGGAGAGCTATTTGCACAGTTTGGAGAACAAGACGTCTGGCTTTTGAAGTTCGATAACAAAGGTACACTTCAATGGAAGAAATGTTACGGTACATATGGTTACGAGACGGCTTTTGATGTGATAGAAGATGAAGGATATATTTTTGCGGGCAGCATAAATATAGATGGTCAGGAAGATTTCTGGGTAGTAAAAGTTGATAAGTCTGGAGATGTTGTCTGGAGCAGAAATTTCGGTGGAACTGATTGGGATGCAGCTTTCAGCGTAGCAAAATCCAAGAATGGATATATAGTTGCTGGAATGTCAAAATCAGCTGATGGTGATGTCAAAATAAACCATGGTTCGGCGGATATGTGGATCGCAGAAATATCTACCGACGGAAGATTACTCTGGGAAAACGCTTTTGGAGGAAGTGAATGGGATCAGATAGTAGACTTAACAGCTGTCGAAGATGGGTATATCGCTGCTGGGGTCAGCTGGTCTGAAGAAATAGTTGGCAAGGAAAGAAAAGCAGATTTTGTGATGATCAAATTTGATATAAATGGCAAAGTTCAATTTTTCAGAACCTATGGTGGAAGCTCAGATGATATTGTTCAAAAGATATTAGTAACTGAAGATGGTTATGTTCTGGCTGGGACATCATGGTCTGATGATGGTGATGTTGCGGGTAAACATAAAGGTAGTGATTATTGGCTTATCAAGGTTGATAAAGATGGCGAGCTTATATGGCAAAAATGCTTTGGGGGCGACATGGACGAGGTTGCTTATGCGTTAGAAAATTCAAAGAGTGGTTTTTTGATAGGGGGCATTTCTTATTCTTACGCCGCTGGAATTGCGGGAAGATCTCATGGTGGTGGGGATGTATTTATTGTGAAGACAAAATAACTGGCCTGAAGGCCAGTTATTTCTTGTATTTTGTGACCTGTCTTAAAAAATTGTGTCTGAACTCTCTATCTTTTTCTGTTTCGACATCCTTGATTTTGTATCCATCTACCACACCAAGAACAGCTCTTCCTTGATCTGTTTCAGTTACAATTACCTGAAGTGGGTTTGCTGTAGCTGCGAAGATTCTGCAAACTTCCTGAACATTTTTGATTTGATTGAGTATGTTTATGGGGTAACCATCTTTGATAACAAGTACAAATAGATGCCCAGCACCTATATTTCTGGCATTTTCGATTGCTACATCAGTTAATTGCTGGTCATTGCCTTCATACCTTATCAGGCAAGGGCCACTTGCTTCATTAAAAGCCAGGCCAAATTTAATATTTGGGTTTGTTGTGACTATGACTTCATACAAATCTTCCACGGTCTTAATAAAATGTGAATGACCTATAATGACGTTAGCCCCTTCTGGAATTTTGACCTGTACAATCTCAAAATTCATGAAAAATCACCTCCTGTATCTCAGGAGAATTATACTATAACGGACTTTCAGAATGAGAGCTGTCTAATTTCAAGTTGCAGAAGAACTCGATATTGTCCATGAACAGATGAAAAATATAGGGATCATAATGAGCTTTTTCCTCTTCCATGACACGTAGAGCTTTTTCTAACGAATAAGCAGATCTATAGTATCTAACTGATGTTAACGCGTCAAAAACATCCGCAATCGCCACAATTCTTGCTTCCAGAGGAATCTGCTCGCCTTTTAATCCGTGAGGATATCCACTTCCATCAAACTTTTCGTGATGGTATAAACATACTTTCATACATGCTGACAACAATTCGTCTTCCGGATAAATTTTCGAAATTGTCGAGAAAAGTTCAGCTCCCCTCCTGGTGTGGCTTTTCATAGTATTGAACTCATCATATGTTAGCGAAGACGGTTTACAGAGAATCGATTCAGGAACAAGTATTTTTCCTATATCATGAAAAAGTGCCGCAATCCTCAAATTATCGTGAAATTGAAAATCAATCTTTTTGTTTTCCAGAAAGTAGAGATTTGCCAGGATAGAGGAAATAATTTTTACATTTTTCGAATGTTCGTAAGTGGGGAAGTTTTTATACTCAATGATTTTCATTGCGAACTCTGTAAAGGCCCTGAGATCTGTTGACTTTTTTTCTTTTTCAAGGGCAGATCTCAGAAAATCCTGAACTGTTTCTTTTTCAACAACACTATCTGCACCAGCCTTTAATGCTATGGTGGTTGTTTTAAGCCTGTCATCCGTAACAGCAAGAATATACGGATGTATGAAGGATATATCATTTCTTATTGCACGTATCAAAGGAAGAATATTGAATGGATAATCACAATATGTTATGAGAAGGTCATATTCACAGGGTGATTTTCGACAGATCCTGTAGGCATCTATGCAGTTTTCGCATATGTCAAGTAAACATTTTCCCTGAAGAAACTCTTGAATGCTTTTGAGTTTATTTCTGCTTTCCGCAACTATTAGTATTTTTTTCTGCTGCATCGTATCTCCTCCTGACATTTATATAGTTATAATGACAACTAACGAGAATGATGATTATTGATAGTACATTGAAGAAATCTAAGTTCAAAGTTACGACGAGGAAAGTTTTTATTCAAAAATAGTGCTGAAAAACTATAGAGTTTGCGATTGACACGATAATACAAAAAATGCGAAAATACACTTAGAAAAAGAAAAATCATTTGAATCTTTACTATCAATAATCATCATTATTTTGATTTATAAATTTTTCTCATTCTTAATATTACCTTTCACTTTTGTTTTAAAATATTATGCCTGCAATTGATTGAAACTACGTCCGATCGGTGATGAAAATGTCTCTCTTTAACGTATATCTACATAATTTAAGGAGGCCGGGATCATGAAAACAGATGTTGATTTACTCAAACGTTTTGAAGCCGTTCTTCGGAGTCAAAAATTGAGTTCAATGACCGTCAGAGCCTATATGTCCGCTGTGAGGAAATTTACACAGAGCATTGAAGAGCTCAATGTAGAAGAGATCCTCAAATGGGCTGAAACAACTGCAGAAGGTCGGAAGCCATCTACAGTGAATCTATATTACTGTGCTATAAGAAGATTTCTTGAGGAAGTTTCTCCAGAAATATTACTTGATTTAAGAAACAAACTTAAAGTTAAGGGAAGGTCTTCTACTATACCGAAAGCGCTTTCTGAAAGAGAGTTTCTAAAGTTATGGAACAAGGCTGTTAAGATATTTGATGAAGATTACAGGCAACTTCTTATTGTTGGCCTTGCAGGCTATGCAGGTTTGAGGGTTAGTGAGATCAGATCTTTAAAAGTAGGGCACATAAATCTTCGGGAAGATCATATATTGGTTAATGGAAAAGGAAGGAAAATGAGAATAGTTCCGATTCCTTCCAAACTTAAACCCTATATATTCAAGATAGTTCCTAAATTGAAAGAAGAAGAACCTCTCTTGAAAAATCTTTCCGGCAAACCAATAACTTCCCATGGTATTTCATATCTGCTCAAAAATCTTGCAAAGAAAACTGGAATTAAACATATATCACCGCATGTTTTAAGGCACACCGCTGCGACGAATCTTTTGAAGAAAGGTGTAAATCTCAAAATTGTCCAGGAATTTCTTGGGCACTCGAGTCTGGCGACCACGGAAAGGTATCTGAGAGTGACTATCAACGATATGAAAGAAAATTTGAGAAAAGCAGGTTATTGAAAATCAAAAGGTTAATTTTACCTCCTCAAGAACGGTTTCAATTGAGATCTTCAATTTCTGAAGCTCGGTTTCATTAAGAATTTTAAGAGGTGATCTACATCCGCCTGCGTTGATTCCTCGCCAGCTCAAAACTGTTTTCAATATAGGAATACTTGCTCCATCTCCCAAGGCGAGTGAAAGTTTTGTGAGTTTCCTCTGAGTTTGCCTTGCTCCTTCGATATCACCTTTTTTGAACTGCTCATACAGCCTTACAAAAAACTCGGGGAAAACTGCTGCAGGACCTGAAACACACCCCTTTGCACCCATTTGAAGTATGCTCAAAAAAGCCCTGTCGCAACCAACAACTACATCGAAGTCTTGATAAGTGTCGTTTATCAAGGAAAGTACGTGTAAAAGATCACCACTGCTGTCTTTTACCCCAACAATATTGGGATTTTTCTCATGGATTTGATTTGCTATTTTTGGAGTTATCCAGTTTCCAGTCAAACCGGGGATGTTGTAAAGATATATTGGAAAGTCCTCCACATTTTCGGTGGCCCTTAAGAAGAATTCGACAATCTCATCTGACCGGTATTTGTAATAAAAAGGTGAAACTATTGCAGCCCCATCTGCACCAGATGATTTTGCATGGCTTAATAGTTCTTTCACTTCTTCGAACCTGAGGGCACCGCAATGAGCTATGAGAGTAGCTCTACCACTTACAGCTTTAATGAAACTCTCCAATGCTTTTTTTCTTTCCTCTACTGTTAGAAGCAAGCCTTCACCTGTTGTTCCGAGGGCAAAGATACCGTGAACACCCTTTTGAATGAGAAAATCGACATATTCTTTTATTGCTTCATGGTCAACCTGTGTTCCATCATCTGTTAATGGCGTCAAAGCCGCTACCGTCACACCAGAAAGTCTTTTCATGGTAAACCTCCTTTTATTTTTCTTGCATTTTTACACTCCTGATCCTAATTTTTTCGAGTTCCATGTTATTTTGATTTGAAATGTATTTTAAGATACGTTCACCGGCTTCTTTTAGGGCATCAACTTCTTGAACCAATCCTAATCTTATGTGATCTTTTCCTGAAGGCCCATAAGCTATACCTGGAACTGTCAAGATACCTGTATTTAGATACAATTTTTCGACAAAGGACCAGCAATCCTCTTCTTCGGGTACTCTGACCCATATATACATTGCACCATCAGGCATGTGGAACTCCAGACCAGATTTTTCTAGATAACCAACCATTGTATCTCTTCTAAGTTTGTATTCTTTTCTAAGACTTTCATAATATTCTTGTGGGGTTTCTCTTAGAGCAGAAACCGCGGCTATTTGAATCGGGTAAAAGACGTTTGAGTCTATCTTCGATTTAAAAAGTTTGAGAAGATCTATGATCTTTTCATCACCTACAACTGCCCCGACTCTCCATCCAGCCATGTTGTAAGTTTTTGAAAAGGCAAAGTACTCGATGGCGTTTCTGAGGGATGGATTTCCCTGTAAGTAACTTGGTGCTACAGAATCATTAAATGTTATCTCATAATATGGTATGTCGCTGATTACAATACAAAAATGCTCTTCGGCAATAGTAGACAATCTTTTGTAAAATTCTATATTAACTATTGTTCCAACAGGATTTGAAGGAAAATTGACAATTATTGCTTTGACTCTGTTTTTCTTCAATACTAGTGTGATATCCTCAAGTATTTTTTCTGGGCTTGCTTTTGAATCATAAGTTAATATTTTGGCTCCTGCAAAATTTGAAGCATCATAATACGTTGGATAACCTGGATCTGGTATCAAAACAATATCTCCTTGATTTATCAACGCTTGTAATGCATTAAAGACAATTTCTTTGATACCAACCGTAATTAGAATATTTTTTTCTGGATCTAGATCAACGCTAAAGCGATTTTTGTACCAGTCAGATATTGCCTTTCTAAGTTCAGATGAACCATTTTGCGGTGGATACGTATGATATGAAACTTCATTCAATGCATTCTTCATTGTTTCAATGATCCAGGGGGGCGTGGGACGGTTTGGGGCACCTATAGAAAGATCTATGATTTTACTTTTGGACGGTTTTTTTCTTAATTCCCTGATAAATGAAAATGGATCTGGACTGAAATATTCAAGTTTTGAACTACCTAACTGTCGCTTCATTCTTTTTTCCTCCTTTCAGTATTCTCTGCTCTAGTTTTCTTGAAACTAATATTAGTGGATAGCAAACAGCTGCAAAATATCCTGCAACAATGAGGAAGGCAGTAAAAGGATCTAGAGTTATTTGCATTACTTGTCTTGAAGTTCTAACTATCTCCGCCATACCTATTAAAGAAACTATGGAGGTGTCCTTTATTGTTAGTACTATTTGTCCAACTATTGAAGGAAGGGTTATTTGAAGAACTTGTGGTAATATAATCAGAAAAAGTTTGTTCGCAAAAGACATGCCAAGTGCATCTGCAGCTTCGAATTGACCTTTGTCTATCGCTAAGAGACCGCTTCTAAATACTTCTGATAAGTAAACAGTACTCGTTATCGTAAGAACCACGACTGCAGTCTCAAAACTTTGAAGTTCAATGCCAAAGTAAGGTAAAACAAAATAAACAGCATAGACTAAGAGTAAAAATGGTGAACCCCTAACAATTTCGATCGCAAAAGCAAAAAATTGGGACAATACAGGTATTTTATAGTATCGGATAAGAGCAATTATAAATCCAAAGAATATCCCCATAATTAGGACAAATGGTAGCAAAACCAAATTCTGTAAGAAAGCATTTCCTAAACGCAATACTTGTTGAGTGAATGGCATGCTTTGCATCAAATCATCTCCTGGTCATTTTTTTGAAGATGCTTTTCTAAGGTGTTGGATAGAAAGCTGAGAATGAAATATATCGCAAAATACATAAGCATTGGTGGAATGAAAGATTCCAGAGGCCTGTAAGTGGTTGCGGCAGCTCTTCTCGCCATGTAGGTAAGCTCGGGAATAGTTAATACAGCAGCTAAACTTGTGTCTTTTATAAGGTAAGAGAATTGACTAACCAAAGGCGGTAAAACTATCCTGAAAAGTTGTGGAAATATTATTAATCGGATCGTTTGAAATCGAGAAAGACCCAAGGAATATGCGGCTTCAAATTGCCCAATATTTATTGACTGTAATCCTCCTCTTATGATTTCCGAAATGTATGCACCTGTGTTCAAAGAAAATGTTATCGTAGCACTTTGAAAACGAGTAGGCATGATATTCAAGATTGGAAGCCCATAATGTACAAAATAAAGTTGCACAAGCAATGGTGTTGATCTGATAAATCCAGTGTAGAATTCAATCAGTGTTCTCAGTAGTCTACTTCTTGTGTTGCTCAGAAATCCAACTATTGTACCTATTGATATAGCGAAAAAACAACTTATAATCGCTATCTTTAGAGTTTCTAAGAGAGCCTCCATAAAATCTGGTAAATATTGAGCTAAAGTTCTGAAATCAAAGATCATGATTTTTTCTCCCTTTCCTCCAGGATCAGAGTATCTTACTCAGAAATTCCCGTGCTCTCTGGCTTGTTGGGTTACTGAAGAAAGATTCTTTGGTAGCGAATTCGATAATCTCTCCTTTGTCCATGAACGCTATTTTGTTACTTACTTGTTTTGCGAATCCCATCTCGTGAGTAACTACTATCATAGTCATTCCTCCATTGGCCAGATCCACCATAACATTGAGCACTTCCTTTATCATCTCTGGATCCAATGCTGATGTTGGTTCATCGAACATCATGATTTCTGGATCCATCGCAAGAGCCCTTGCAATGGCTACCCTTTGTTTTTCTCCGCCGGAAAGTTGATGGGGGTAAGACATCAGTTTTTCAGACAGTCCTACCCTCTGAAGGAGTATTTTTGCTTTCTCGACAGCTTCATGCTTTGCTACTTTCTTCACATGTATTGGTGCAATAATTATGTTATCAAGGACTGTCAGATGCGGAAAAAGGTTGAAATGCTGGAAAACCATACCTGTGTTTCTACGAATGAATATTAAATTTGTGTGAATTTTAACATCTTTTCCTAGCACTCTTACTGTTCCTGTTTCAAAATTCTCAAGCCTATTTATACACCTTAATAAGGTGCTTTTCCCGGCTCCACTTGGTCCACAGATAACAAGTACATCACCTTTTTCAACGCGTAAATTTATGTTCTTGAGTACATGGTTTCTTCCGTAGAATTTGTTTAGACCAGTTATCTCAACAACTGATTCCACATACGACACCTCCATTGAAATATGAGGCGGACAATTAAGTCCGCCTCAGCAGCTGTTTCAATCAATTATGGGAGACGGAGTCCACTCCATTCCAGTATACTTCTTGTAAATCTCTCCATATTCTCCAGTTAATTTAACCCATCTAATAAACCAATTGAACCAATTTACTAAAGAATCTGATTCCGAATCTTGTCTAAATGCTAATCCATAAGTGTCCGGACGTACATAGCCTTCGAGGATTTTGAGCTCAGGGTTATTTTTCACAAGTTCTATACAGAGCATTTCATCGTCCATAACAGCATCTATTCTGCCTGTTTTTAGGTCACTGAGCCATTCTGCTAAGTTTTCATACAGGAAGGGTTTCTTTCTGAGTTGCTTCTCAACATAATCAGCGTGTACTGAACCCATCGTCGCACCTATTTTTACTGAAGGATCTATAATATCTTTCCAGTAAACCATTTTTGAATCTTTTCTGGCTAAGACTCTTATACCAGTTAGAAAGAAAGGCTCAGAAAATCTTATTGTTTTCAATCTGGTCAAGGTCATAGACATATTCGCAGCTATCATATCAACTTTTTTAGTCAACAACGAAGGGATTAAACTTTCCCAAGCCATGTCTTGCCATTCAATTTGTACACCCATATACTTAGCAGCAAGTTCCATTAACTCAATAGTGAAGCCAGTTGGTTTGCCAGAAGGATCTCTGTATTGCATGGGTACAGACGTCATATCAGTAGCTATAATTATTTTTCCTCTTTTGACTATTTCTTCCAATGTTGTTGCCGCAAATAAAAAGGTAGGTATTATAATAACACTCAATACGACAACCCAGCTAACTAATCTTTTCATACTTTAAACCTCCTTCCTTAAGTCGTTAGTCTATAAAATATTTTTACTCTAACTGACGCCGCGAGGAATGCTAGGTCTCATCCTTCGTAGCTTTTCCTACCGTTCTAGTCGTAAGGTCATTTGAAGTTTTTCTCACCTCCTTTAGAAGGTTGAAATTGAAGTGAATCAAGCGTAAATTCTCATATTGAACCCAAGTAATTTTGTAAAATGCACAAGCTCTTCCACGTAATCTCCATACACTCCATGAATATGGTTAGAACTATAAGTTGCCAGAAAATCATCTGCTGAGATTTTGAGTTTTGCAAAAGCATGAGGCCATTCAATCTGTGTATTTCTTGCCTTCTCTTCGTTTTTTTGCTCACCAAAATCAAGAAATTCTCCTTTTATAACAGTCATCACATACTCGCCGTTTTTTCTCGTGAGGCGAGCCAGAGTTACTTCCCCAGGTGCTGCGATGTGCCTTACAGAAGCTCCACCTGCTGGAAAATAGAAACTTTCTGGATAGAGCTCCACTTTTGCAAGATTCACGGCGGGATCATAAGATTTTGCCGCAAAAAAAGTGGCGTGTTCTCCAGAGTTACACAGATCAAAGAAATCATCCTGTTCATCATAGTGGCGAAGATCAGCAAAAAGCACGGGCTGGTTGGATATAAGCTTCAATATTTGCATTGTTAAAGCACCATCTGAATCAGCTTCAGTTGCACATACGATTGGTTCCTTTGGGCCATCGAAATCGTACGGATCGTTCATAAAGGCTTCTGTGAGATCCATGGTGACAAAATGCTCTGTCAATTCTGGCTGAGCTTTTATACCTGTAAAATCAAGTTCGAATTCTTCACAGATCTTTTTGACAGCGTAATAACTCTTGATCTGCAGTTCGAGCTTTTCTGGTGTGAGCTGTTTGCCATCGTAGTGGATCTTTCTTGTTAATTTTTCAAGCCACTCTCTTGCACTTTTTGCGGCTTGATCTGGTATTTTTTTACTTTTTTCAATGATTTCAAGTTGATCTATGTGCTCTATGTCTATTCCAAAGAGCTTGTTCCATAAATCCACATTTGGAACAGCTGTGTACATGCCCATCGACCTTCCGCCAAAAAGACCATATCTTTGACCTCTAAGCATGTTTCTTGCAGTCGCGGCCCTTACAAAAGCAAGGACTTTTCTCAGAACATCTTTTTGTTTTATATCTCCCCAGACTCTGTAAGTCTGAGTACCATCTTGATCGAGTGCGCCTGCTGCGGCAAGCATTCCCACCATGCCCGGGTATTTTGGATTAATATTTCCGAAGAGTAAAAATGGTGGTGGAGCGAATTTACTTGCAATCACGCTGAAATGCGGAAAGGCCCAGACCGCATAATTGAAAATAGTCATTTGTGCTCCACTATTATTTAGAAAAACAGCTTCTTCTCTGGCTACAGAGGGTTTATTTACAATCTTATTTGACCTTATTACCTGTATTTCTCCGGTAGATTCAAGAGCCTCAACAAGTTTTTGCTCAAAAGCTTTGTTGATATTTATAAGGTCTTTGTGAACATATTCTCTGCCATCGGAAAAGGTCATGAGCCCAACTTTTCTTTTCAAAAGTAACACTCCTTTCTATATAAAGTAACGCATTCGTTTGCGATAATCTGAAAATAGAATAAAACAGAAAAATGTTATAGTCAAATATGAAAAAATGATGCAAAAAAGTGAAACAAGGAGAATTTCCACTATAATACCCTCAGAACGGTAAAAAATCATTGATTTTCAGAATTGATCACTTATGCAAGTCATGTAAAATAAATTGTGCGCGAAGACGCGAAGAAAAGAGGAGTGTAAGAGTCAACTGCCCACTATAGAAAGCGGGGGCTTGAAAAAAGCCTGATTGACTACCCTCAGCCACATAAGTGGCTACGTTAGACAGTTACACCTTGGGATGCTGCTCAAGTTCCAGACTCTGTCGTGCAGGTCTAAACAGTCCTGAGGGGTAAGGGCAGTGATCTGCACATAACAAGCCTGTCTAACATTGGGGATGAGCAACTAACTCCTTTCAAGGAGGCTTACCGCATATGGTTTATGTAATTTCAAAAGACGATAAACCATTAATGCCAGCAAAAAGGCATGGAAAAGTGAGAAGATTATTAAAACAGGGTCTTGCAAAAGTTGTTAGAAGAGAACCATTTACAATCCAGTTGCTGTATGATACGACGACCTATGCACAACCTGTTACCGTCGGGGTAGACATTGGCTCAAAAGTAATCGGCGTTTCAGCAATAACAGACAAACAAGAACTGTTCAGCGTTGAAGCAGAACTGCGACAAGATATAAAGAAACTGCTTTTAGAGAGGAGAGAGTATAGAAGAAACAGAAGATATGGAAAAACAAGGTTTCTAAATAGAAAGAGACGAAATAATTGGTTGTCACCAAGTCTTCAATGGAAGGTTGATGCACACATCAGACTTGTTAACTTAATAGCCAAGATACTACCAATTGCAAAAGTTGTTGTAGAAATAGCACCGTTTGATATACACAGGGTCAACCCAGAAATTGAAAGTGTGGGGTATCAAAATGGAGTTCAAAAAGGTTTTTGATGTAAGAGAATATTGTTTATGGAGAGCAGGGTATAAATCTGAATTATCTGGCAAGAAAGGTATTCATAGAAGGTTTGATAAAGTGAGGTACAAAAATCAAGTTGGTATAATTTATAGTTTGAGTTCTGGGTATTTTGATATACGTACATTGAATGGGGAAAAAATTCATTCATCAGCTAAGTATCAAGACTTAACAAAGATGCTAATGTTAGAAAGGAGGGAACAGCGCACTTTTCTTCATCTTAAAGAAGATGCAGTCTCCTGCGCTGGGTTGTGATGAAAATAACGATCAAAGATATTGCAAAAAAACTTGGTGTCAATGCATCAACTGTGTCTCGTGCTTTAAATGGTAAACCCGGTGTGAGTGCTCAACTCAGAGAAAAGATAATACAATTAGCCGAGAAGATGGGGTATCTTCCGGATC
This sequence comes from Pseudothermotoga lettingae TMO, assembly GCF_000017865.1. GTDB lineage: Bacteria > Thermotogota > Thermotogae > Thermotogales > DSM-5069 > Pseudothermotoga_B > Pseudothermotoga_B elfii. Next base: position 19,895 of record NC_009828.1, on the reverse strand, counting down.
TGACAGCGATGGGATTGAAAAAAGGTCAGACTAAAATTATAGGTGTTTTGATACCAGATATTTCTAATCCTTTTTTCGCATATACTGTTCGCGGGATGGAAAAAGTCCTTCGGCCGATAGGGTATCACCTGCTTTTGTGTTCTACTAATGAAGATCCTGATCAAGAAGTGGAGAATCTTAGAACACTTGCAAGTCAGAAAGTAGAAGGCATTCTTGCTGCTCCAGTTGATTCTGGAGGTAACAGAACTATATACAAAAAAATTGCAGAATCAGGAATTCCGCTTGTTTTTTTCGACAGGATAGTACCAAATGTAGATGTGAGTTATGTCATAACAGATAATGAATCTGGCGTTAGGGAGCTTGTGACATATCTTTACAAAAGTGGACATAGAACAATTGGAATAATGACATTAAGGGCCAGATCTTTTACTGGAAAGGAAAGACTTAATGGGGTTCTGAAGGCATGTAAGGAGCTTGGAATAACTGTTCAGAATGAGTGGATTATAGACGGAGAATCAAGCGAAGAGGGAGGATATCGAGCAGCCAAGAGGTTTTTTTCTCTATGCAGAAAACCCACAGCACTTATCGTGAGCAACAATTTGATGATGCTTGGTGTTATGAAGGTCATCAAAGAAACTGGATTGAAAGTCCCGCAGGACATTTCGCTTGTTTCTTTTGATGATTCTCACTGGAATGAAATTTTTGAACCTCCAATTACCTGTGTTGCTCAGGAACCAGAACAAATGGGTCTGATAGCTGCCACTCTTTTGATCAACAATATCTTTCACGATAAAAAAACGAGCAGGACAGTTTTAAAAGCACATTTTATCGAGCGACAATCTGTTGCAAAAATATGAGGGGCAACTGCCCCTCTTTATTTAAATATTATTCCGTATTCGTCTGCATCTATTGTTATTGTTTCGTTCTCTTTGAATTGCTCTGAAATTATTTTTTCGGCAATAGGAGCTTCTATTTCGCTCTCCACAACCCTTCTGAGAGGTCTTGCACCAAGCGCAGGAAGATACCCGCGTTTGGCTATATATTCCTTTGCTTGCTCTGTAAAATATACTTTTCTTCCCTGTTCACTAAGTCTTTCAGAAATTTTTTCGAGTTGAAGTTCAACAATTTGTTTCATGTGCTCAAGTGAGAGAGGTTTGAAAACAACAGCTGCATCTATTCTGTTTACAAACTCTGGCTTGAAATGCTTTTTCATTTCTTCTTCAATCATTACTGTCAAATCATCAATGCCTTCTTCGAGGGCATCAAGTATTTGCTCACTTGCTATATTGCTTGTCATTATTATAATTGTATTCCTGAAATCTACTGTGTTACCTTTGCCGTCGGTTAATCTGCCGTCGTCAAATACCTGAAGCAGAACATTGAAAACTTCTTGATGTGCCTTTTCTATTTCATCGAGCAGAATAACACTGTATGGCCTTCTTCTGACTTGTTCGGTTAGTTGACCCCCTTCTTCGTAACCGACATATCCAGGAGGTGCACCGATTAATCGACTAACGGTGTGTTTTTCTGTGTATTCGCTCATATCAATCCTTATCAAAGCATCTTCACTTCCAAAAAGAACCTCCGCGAGAGCTTTTGCAAGTTCTGTTTTGCCAACACCTGTTGGACCAAGAAAGAGAAAGACACCATTTGGTCTTTTTGGATCTTTCAGACCGGCCCTTGATTTTCTTATTGTTTGTGCAACAATTTTTACTGCGTTATCTTGGTCTACAATTCTTTTGTGGATGAGTTGCTCAAGATTCATCAACTTTTCTCTTTCAGATTGCAACATTTTTGAGACAGGTATACCCGTCCAGAGCTCTACTACCTTGGCTATATCGTTTTCATTCACAATTTTTCCATTATCTTGAAGTCTTATTGCTGATGCAGCTTCATCTATTAAGTCTATTGCTTTATCTGGTAGAAAACGATCTGTGATATATCTTGCACCCAAACGGGCAGCTGCAACAAGCGCCTGATCAGTTATTGATACCTCATGGTGTTTTTCAAATTCTTTTTTTATACCGCGCAATATTTCAATAGTTTCTTCAACAGATGGTTCCCCCACGAAGACCGGCTGGAATCTTCGAGCCAGTGCTTTATCTTTTTCAACATATTTTCTATATTCATTAACAGTTGTTGCTCCTATTACCTGCATTTCGCCTCGAGCAAGCTCTGGTTTGAGTAAATTAGCAGCATCAACGGCGCCCTCTGCTGCACCTGCACCAACGACAGTGTGAAGTTCATCTATAAACAGTATGTACTGCCCGACATTTTTTTTAAGGGCATCTATCAATTTTTTCATTCTCTCTTCGAATTCACCTCTAAATTTGGTACCGGCAATGATCCTTCCCATATCCAATTTCAGGATTTTTTTATTTTTTAGAAAACCTGGTACATTTTCTGAGATTATTTTTTGAGCCAGTCCTTCGGCAACTGCCGTTTTCCCTACTCCAGGATCTCCTATCAAAACCGGATTATTTTTGAATTTTCTGCCAAGTATTTGTATAATTCTGAGAATCTCTTTCTCTCTTCCTATTACAGGTAGCAGTTTTCCATCCTTGGCGAGTTTTGTAAGATCTTCGGTGAATTTGAACAATACGTCGACATTCTCATCTTCGGCAGTTTTTCCACTTGTTCTCAGCTCTCTTATGGCTTCGTAAACTTTATCTGGAGTGACGCCGTGTCTGGAGAGCAATCTGTATGTCATTGAACTTGGTGATAAAATCATTCCAAGCAACAAATGATCGGTTCCTATTTTTTCATCTCCCATTCTTCTCGCTTCTTTTTTTGATTCTTCGAGCACATGCCTTGCATCGGGTGTTATATAGACCTGAGATAGAGATCCAGATGGGTTTATTAATCCTCCACGCATTCCATATCTGCTAACAAACGAAGATGTCTCATCTCTCAGGGTATCTATATTTACTCCTATTTTTTTCAAAATATCTATAGCTGCGTTGTCGCTATCCTCTAATATGGCAAGTAATATGTGCTCAGAGGACATTTGATTTTGGGAAAATCTATTTAGAATGTCTTGGACAGAAGTTAGAACTCTTTGGGCACTTTCAGTGTAATCTTTGAAATCAATCACAATTATCACCTCCTAAATTAATGGGGCGGTTGCCCGCCCCATCTTTTACTCAATTTTCACATCCACTACTTTAGCCTTTTTCTCTTCGCGTTTAGGCAGGGAGATTGTCAAGACACCGTTTTCATATTTTGCTTTGATTTTGTCTGCATCGACATAGTCAGGCAACGACAGGGTTCTTTCAAATTTCCCGTAGCATCTTTCAACGACTTTGTAGTTTCTGTTCTCCTTCTCGCGCTCGAGTTTCTTTTCGCCGGTGATTCTCAAAATACTGTCTTCGACCTTTACTTCAAAGTCTTTTTTGTCCATTCCAGGAACCTCGACTTCGACCACTACTGAGTCATCGGTTTCATAAACATCGACATCTGGTAAATACGAATAAACTGTGCTTCTGCGAGTCACTGGAGCGAAGAAGTCTTCAAAAAGCCTGTCGATTTCACGTTGAAGTTCTCTGAATGGTTTCATGAAATCCTCACGTCTTTCCAGCAACATGAAGACCCCTCCTTTCAAAAATCTTTATTGTGAACTTGATTGTTCTTTTCTAACATTTTCGTACAGATACTGACCTACCTTCATGCTCTCTTGCTGTAAATCATCGAAAAGCATCTTGACTCTTGGAATGTCATCTTTATTTATCGCATCTCGCAGATCATTGACAAGCTGTTCAAGTTTTGATTTCAAATCAGCTGGGAGCTTATCTCCATGTTCTTTCAAAGATTTGCTCACGCTGTAGGCAAGATCGTCTGCTTTATTTTTGAGTTCGACTTCTTCACGTTTTCTCTTATCTTGTTCCTCATATTTCTGAGCTTCTTCCATCATTTTCTTTATGTCTTCATCTTTTAATTTATGCCTACCTGTAACTACCATCGATTGTTCTTTGTTAGATGCAAGGTCTTTCGCAGAGACATGTACTATGCCATCGCTGTCTATGTCGAATGTTACTTCTATCTGTGGTACACCCCTTGGCGCTGGTGGAATGTCGACAAGTCTAAAGCTTCCGAGGAATATGTTGTCTCTTGCCATGGTTCTTTCACCTTGATAGACTCTTATTTCTACTTCCGTTTGATAATCTTCCGCTGTTGTGAATATCTTACTTTTTTTAACAGGTATAGTGGTATTTCTTGGGATAACAGGTTCCATAAGACCTCCCTTAACTTCGATACCAAGCGTCAGTGGCGTAACATCTACGAGAACTATGTCTTTTTCTTTTGCTTCTCCAGCAAGAATTGCTGCCTGAATAGCTGCACCTATTGCAACTGCCTCATCCGGGTTCACACCTTTGTTAGGTTCTTTACCAAAAATATCTTGTATGATCTTGTGAACCGTTGGTGAACGCGTCATACCACCGACAAGTATTACTTCATTTATGTCCTTTGGAGAAAGTTTTGCATCACTTAAGGCTTTCTCCACGGGACCTTTTGTCATTTCAAACAGATCTTTAACAAGAGATTCGTAGAGAGATCTCGTTAATCTCAATTCGAGATGTAGCGGACCTGATGCAGTAGCAGTGATGTATGGCAAACTTATGTCTGTTTCAAGCTTGCTCGAAAGCTCTATTTTTGCTTTCTCTGCGGCATCTCTTAACCTTTGAAGTGCTTGTCTGTCTTCTCTTAAATCCACACCGTGCTGTTTTTTGAATTCTTCAGCCATCCAATCGACAATTCTCTGATCAAAATCGTCTCCACCAAGATGGTTATTGCCAGATGTTGCCACTACTTGTATAACACCTTCGCCTATCTCGAGTATGGATACGTCAAATGTTCCTCCGCCGAGATCGTAAACAAGCACCTTCTCTTCTTTTTTCTTGTCAAGCCCATAAGCCAGTGCAGCAGCAGTTGGTTCGTTGATTATTCTCAGAACTTCAAAGCCTGCAATTTGCCCGGCTTCTTTTGTTGCCTGTCTCTGAGCGTCGTTGAAATAGGCCGGACAGGTTATAACTGCTTTTTTGATCTTTCCATTCAGGTATTGTTCAGCGTCTTTCTTCATCTTTTTCAAAATCAAAGCGCTGATTTCCTGCGGAGTATATTGCTTGTCGTCGATTTTTACTTTGTAATCGCTTCCCATTTTACGCTTTATGGATTTAATAGTTCGCTCTGAATTGAGTATCATCTGGCGTTTTGCTGGTTCGCCAACTATTATTTCCCCAGATTTTGTGAAGGCTACTATGGATGGAGTTATCCTTCCACCTTCAGCATTCGGGATTACTTCAATCGATCCATCCGGTTTCATCCAAGCTATTACTGAATTTGTCGTGCCTAAATCAATACCAACAACGTATTCTCTTTCGCTCATCATTTCACCTCCTAAGTACTTCCAGTATCATTATATGGGTTGAAAACCAGCTTGTCAAGGGCTATTGGCTCTATTTGGTTGTTTATAAAGTTATCTATATAAAAGCGATTAGGTTATAATAATGTATCTGTATATAAATTGTATAGCACTCGTAATTATAGACTGATACTAATGCTGGCTGGTTATAAGTGAATCCAGCGATAGTAAATGCTGTTATAATTTTGTTGAATGAATTAGTCTGAACGTAAGATTTTTTTCGATGAGAAAACCAAGGGGGTGTTGGCATGAGAATAACGTGGTTTGGGCATGCATGTTTTTTGATTGATACCGGCAAGACATTGATACTCACCGATCCTTTTGATAGTTCGGTTGGCTATAGAGTTCCAGATGTAACCGTTGATTTAATTACGGAAAGTCACCAGCATTTTGATCACAATGCCCACAGACTCATTAAAGGAAAATTTGAGATTATCAAGGATTCGGGGGACTATGAATTCAGGGACGTGAAGATCTCTGGAATAGAAACTTTTCATGATGATGAATCTGGTGCCCGGAGGGGTCGTAATATAGTTTTTGTATTTGATTTCGGTCGATTCAGAGTAGCTCACCTTGGCGATCTTGGTCACATTCCGGATGAGTCACAGATAAAACATCTAAAAGATTTAGATGTTCTGCTTTTACCGGTAGGAGGGACTTTTACCATAGGACCGAAAGAAGCAAGAAAGATTTTGGACCTGATCAAGCCGAAAATTGCGATTCCTATGCATTATAAAACAAAGTATATAAAATTTGACATAGCCCCTGTTGAGGAATTTACAAGATTGTGCGAAAATGTTAGATATACAAGTGATAATTTTATTGATTTGAGCGAGGAACTTAAAAGTTTTGATAGAATGGTTCAGGTACTGAACGTTTGAGAGGAGGCATTGTGTGTTACCAAAAATTTTGTTTGATGAAGGAGCTGTACGCAGCAGAATTTCTGAAATGGGAAGAGAGATAGAAGAGTACTACAGGGATAAAACGGATTCGCTCAGTGCTATATGCGTGCTCAAGGGCTCAGTACATTTTTTCAGTGAGTTGGTTTTGAGCATAAATATGAATATTAGCTATTCATTTGTTCATGTATCGAGCTATGCAGGTACTCAATCAACAGGAAGAATACGCGTCAAATCGTGGGTTGATGAAGATCTTGCAGGTAAGCATGTCCTTGTAGTTGAGGATATAATCGACACCGGTAATACGTTGAGGTACATACTTGCATATTTGAGGAAATACAAACCAGCAGATCTCAAAGTAGTAACTTTGATTGAGAAACAAAAGCATGATCATGGCATACCAATAGATTTTGTTGGATTCAAAGTAGGAGATCTCTTCGTAGTTGGTTATGGGCTTGATTATGAAGAAAGGTACAGAAATCTTCCCTATATAGGATATTTAGAATGAAAAAAGGTTCAATGATTATTGCTGGCTTGATATTGCTTGTGGTGGTATCTGGCATTCTCTTCTCGTTGCAGAAACTTATCGAGATGCGAATTTCTGGTTGGGTTAATCTTCAAAACTGGGAGAGCATTGTTTACGATGCACCCTATCCTCGTTGAAGAGTTTCTTGATTTTCTTGAGCAAAGTTTGCTTGAAGTGTTACATGGAAAAAAGGGTACAAACGAGCTGGTCGAGGAAGTCCAGGATCGGTATGAACTTGTTGCTGACCATGTTTTGCAAAATTCGGAGATTCTCGAGAAATTTAAGCAATTATTTGAATACATCGAACCAGTTGCCGATATGCAGCCTGAGAGAGCTATAAAAAGAGTAAAAAATTCCTTGGGAATGATTGAGCGTTTCAGAGATTGGTATCTAATCTCAAATCCAGATTGTTCGCAGATGAAACAACCGAGCTGTGAAATTAAATATGCAAAGAGAGTTGGACCAAGAAAAGAGGCCATTTTGAAGAAACTGGGAATATCAACACTTGGGGATCTGATTTTCTACTTTCCACGGGATTACGAAGATCGCAGAAAAATAATTCCGATTTCGGAGATTAGTTTCGAAGGAAAGCTCACCACAAGAGGAAAAGTGGTGAATGTTGAAACCAAGAAAATTGGTTCTATGACAATTACAGCAGCTGTACTTGCCGACGGTGTAAGTCAGCTTTTATTGAAATGGTTCAATCAGGAATACCTCCATAAAGGCCTTCAGGTTTTAAAAAATAAAACTATTTATGCAACTGGTTTGGTAAAACATTCTCAATTTGGTGGTATTGAAATGGTAAATCCAGAGATTGAACCAGAGGATGGGACACAAGTTCTTGAGATTCTTCCAATATACCCCTTAACCCATGGCATAAGCCAGAAAGAGATTAGAAGAATAGTCAGGGAGAATATTTCCTGCGTCTGTCACTACACAGATGAATTGCCCGAGGAGTTGATGAAAAAACGAAAATTGATGGATATTTCAAGGGCTCTTCTTGGCATACATTTTCCAAAGAGTAACTATCACCTTAAGAAATCGATCGAGAGATTAGCATATGAAGAATTATTTTTAATGCAGTTTGCCCTTTTACTTTCTCGAAAATCTTTTGAAGAAATTGGTGGACTGCCAAAGAAGATCCCTGGTAAGCTTGCGGAAGAGTTTTTGAGAAAATTGCCTTTTAAGTTGACAGACTCTCAGAAAGAGGCACACAGGCAAATAAGAGCGGATTTGATGTCAAATAAACCGATGAGTAGATTGCTACAGGGTGATGTTGGCTGTGGCAAAACAGTTGTTGCACAGCTTGCTATTGTTGATAATTTTGAAGCAGGTTTTCAATCGGCAGTGATGGCACCGACTTCAATTCTTGCAATGCAGCATTACAGAAGAATGTCACCTGCTTTTGAAGAAATGGGTATCAGAACAGCTCTTCTTTTGGGTGAAACCAGCTCAAGAGAAAAAGAAAAGATAAAGCGCATGCTTTCTGACGGAGAAATATCGGTTGTTATAGGTACACACACGTTGATTCAGGAGGATGTCAGCTTTTCCAATCTTGGACTTGTAATAATAGATGAACAGCACAGATTTGGCGTAAAGCAGAGAGAAGCACTTGTAAGTAAAGGAAAAGCGCTTGACACACTTGTTATGACTGCTACTCCTATTCCAAGAACCCTGGCATTAACGATATATGGGGACCTGGATATAACAGTTATTGATGAAATGCCCCCGGGTAGAAAAGATGTGAAAACTATGCTTGTCTCCGTTTCAAAATTAGAACAGGTGTATGAATTTGTGAAGAAAGAAATAGCAGAGGGAGGACAGGTTTTTATCGTTTATCCACTTATAGAAGAATCCGACAAAATTCAAGCAAAAGCAGCCATTCGAATGCATGAATATCTGTCAAAAAAGATTTTTGGGGAATTCAGAGTCGGATTGTTGCATGGAAAAATGAGTCAGCAAGAAAAAGATAAAATAATGGAGAGGTTTGCCACGGGAGAGTTCGATATTCTGATTTCAACAACTGTAATAGAGGTGGGTATAGATGTGCCAAGAGCAACGGTGATGATTATAGAAAATCCAGAACGTTTTGGACTGGCACAGCTTCATCAGCTTCGGGGAAGGATAGGTCGTGGAGATAAACAGGGTTACTGTTTTCTGGTTGTTGGAAATGTTGATGATGATGCTCTGGAAAGACTCAGGTATTTTTCTATGACTAAAAACGGGTTCGAGGTAGCAGAATATGATATGAAACTTCGAGGTCCTGGAGAAATTCTCGGATTAAAGCAGCATGGATTGCCGGAATTAAAGATAGCTGATTTGATAAGGGACAGAGAACTTCTTTTCAGAGCAAGAAATGATGCTGAGGAAATAGTGAGAAAAAAAGAACAATACCCGGATATAGTTAAGAAGGTGAAAACAATCTATGGGGAAAGGCTGAAACTTGTAAAAATAGCCTGACTGGTGGGTGCGGCAGGAATCGAACCTGCGGCCTCTTCCTCGTGAGGGAAGCGCTCTCCCTCTGAGCTACGCACCCATGCATGGTAAAATTCTATCACCCGAGGAGTTTTTTTTCAAGACTTGCTCCAGATTGATTTGGGGGCGATTTAGTGTGAGAATTCTGTTGTATGCCGAAGCTGCAAGGTTAATATCTAAATCTGGTATAGGGACAGCATATAAACAACAAATAGAAGCACTTAAGAGGGCAGGAGTTGACTATACCTGCGATTGGGAAGATATATATGATATTGCCCACGTAAATACGGTTGGACCCAGCTCCAGAATGGTTGTTGAGCACTGTAAAAAAAAGAATATACCGGTTATATGGCATGTTCATACAACTGCTGAGGATATCCGAAATAGTTTTATTTTCAGCAATTTTTATGCTCGGATTTCTCAAAAATGGTTGAAAAAGCTTTATTCAAAGGCAGATTATTTGATTTTCCCAACTAAGTATACAGAATCGATCATCAGGGGTTATGGTATACAAATCCCCGGGACAGTTTTATCCAATGGAATTGACACAGAAATATTTAAGAAAAATGATGAAAAAGCCAAACAATTCCTGAAAAAATTTGGTTTGAGCAAACCCATCGTCCTCTCTGTTGGCTTTCCATTTAAAAGAAAAGGCATACACGATTTTGTGGCCGTTGCTCGTAAAATGAGAAATTACACCTTTGTATGGCTCGGAGCGAAAATAACAAGTGTTCTTCCAAGAGATGTTCGTGAAATGATTAAAAATCCCCCACAAAATGTCATTTTTCCTGGTTTCTTGGATCGCGAAGAACTTGTTGGCGCGTATTCTGCGGCAGATGTTTTTTTCTTTCCAACTTACGAGGAAAACGAAGGAATTGTGGTCCTTGAAGCGCTCTCCTGTGAATGCCCTGTTGTCGTTAGAGATATTCCCGTGTACCGAGATTGGTTAGAAAACGGTGTTAACTGTTTAAAAGGAAACTCGAACGATGATTTCGAGGCACTTATAGAAAAATTAATTGTGGATAAGAATCTCTCGGACAAACTTTCTCGGGAAGGCAGAAAGGTGGCTTTTGAAAGAGACTTGTCGAATATTGGGAGAGCCTTGAGAGAAATTTATGAAAATATCTTAGGGCGGTGCACAAGTTGAAGAGCACATTATCAAAATCCCTTATTATACTTGTTATCAGCTTTATTATAGTAATATTCATCGCAGGTTTCACGGATCTATCCTCAACTGTGAGGGCTTTGAAGAGAGTGTCTATAGGGTGGTTAACGATCGGTGGGTTTTTAATGATATGCGATTGGTTTCTGGAAACGATAACAGTTAAGATTTTTGCTATCTCTTATAAGACAAAAATAAGTATGACTTATCTATTTAAATCTACACTCATTGGCAACTTCTTCTCAGCAATTACACCTTTTTCCACAGGGGGACAGCCTGCCCAGATAGCCTTTATGAACAAAAGAGGTGTTGAGTACGGAGAAGCTACCGCCCTGTATGTTTCAAGATTTATAGTTTATCAACTGGTAGCAACCGGTATGGGAATTTTTGGTGTTTATGCTGCATATGACATTCTCCAAAAAAACATAACCAGATTTGCCTGGTTTGCATTCGCTGGTTTTGCCCTGAATGGAGCTGTGTTGATGTTTTTATTGATTTTTTCCATCAACAGAAACCTTGCAATATGGCTCGTTAAGACATTGATAAAACCTCTGGCTTTTTTAAGATTAATAAAACATCAACAGGCAGTTGTTGAGAAAACAATAGCACAAACAGAGCTTTTCAACAAATACATGCTCAGGTCTATGGGTAATCCTTTTCTTCTTCTCTTTTCTATTTTTACAACGCTGTGTCAGATGACCGCAAGAGTTTCTATAACTTATTTTGTTGCCCGGTCTGTAGGTGTCAATTGTTCGTATTTCGAAACAGTTTTGTTTCAGCTTGTGTTATTTCTGGTGATCTCTTTGATGCCAACACCTGGTGCAATGGGCGTTTCAGAAAGTGGGTATGTTCTGTTTTTCAAATTTCTTTTTGGCCCTGAAACTGTCGCTACATTGTTACTGTGGAGATTTTTAACGTATTACGTGAATATAATAATTGGAGGTTTGACTACAGCTCATGAAATGAGGAATATGAGCAAGTTTTATGTAAAGTGACACATTTTAAAAAATCAGGGTATAATGTAAAATGATGATGAAGTAAATATTGCAGGGGAGTGGTACAGTGGAAAGGGTGATTATCTTGGAAATACAGCAAAAGCAGATTGAGATTACAACTGACACACCTTTTGTAATTATGCTAAGGGATTTAATGTACGAAGGAGACTGGGAGTTCATGAAACAGGACTTCGTTAATAAGGAGTGGATCAAGAGGGAGATTGAGAATTGTGAATATATCGAAAATAATGTAACTTTGCTGAATGAAGTGGTTTATGATCCGATTTGTTTTGAAGAGTTGGTTGAATGGCTTGAAAAAAAGAAAATATCTCCGAGAAATTTTATTCATGCAACTATGAACGGTTTGTATGATCTTGCGCTTGATTATGCGGATAAGGATCTTCATGAAGTATCATTCAAGGTTATAAAGTATATTCTTGAGATAGATAAAAATTATGCACCAGCTTATGAACTTCTCGGATCTTTGATGCTTGAAAAAGGCGATTTTGAGCAGGGAATAAGATATCTTGACAAAGCTATAGAGATTGATCCGTGGCTTGTAGAGGCTTATTCTTCTCTCGGCGAGGCTTACTACAACCTTGGTGAATATGCGAGAGCAGCTTCTTACTGGGAAAAAGAGATAGAGTATGCACCGGATAACAAATTCACTTATTTCATGCTCGCTGAAGCATACAGAAAGATGGGTGCACATAGCAGAGTGTGCGAGGTACTGGAAAGATTTTTGAAGATAGATTCAAACAGCGTTCTTGGTATGTTTGAGCTCTCAGAAGCTTATAAAAAAGTTGGGAAGTTAGATAAAGCAACCGAGATGGAGCAGAGAATTTTAAAGACCAGGCCAGTTTACATGAGTGATGTGGAAGTCTGGAGCAGAATTCAGTTAAAACATGGGAATTATGCGACAGTTGAAGAAGTTGTTACACAGATGCTTGGTGATTCAAAAACAAAAACACATTTAAAATTGCTGCTGTTCCTGGCGTATTTAAAACAGGGGAAAAAAGATCAGGCAAAGCAGATTATTCAGGAAATGAAAGACCAGAACATATGGTATTTGTATGGGAAAAAAGAGCTGTTTTCTGAGTTTCTGACCGAGGAGGAGATGCGCTCTTGTGGCATTTCCTGAGTTTTGTGTTTGGGGTCATTATTGGAAGTTTCCTGAACGCAGTAATTTACAGATTGCCGCGTGAAAATTTGAGTTTGGTGAAACCTGCCTATTCCATATGCCCTTTATGTGGTAAAAAAATTCGATGGTACGACAACATTCCTTTAATAAGTTATATCTTACTTGGCGGAAGATGCAGAAATTGTGGCGGAAGGATAAGTTTGAGATATCCTGCAGTCGAGCTTTGCAATGGCGTTGGTTATCTTGTCAATTTTATTTTCTGTTCTAATTTCTTGGAATTTATTGCTCTTTCAATAATTTTATCGTCTGTAATAGTTCTATCGCTTATCGATTTGCAATTTATGTTAATCCCAGATATAACTCTTTTATTAATAGGTGCTGGTAGTTTCGTTTTATGGATTGTAAGAGGTGCTGAATTATTGAATCTGGTAGCTGTTGGTCTTGTAACAGTTCTTTTGATAGTTCTGAGCCTTTTGTATAAAGGTGGAATGGGAAGCGGTGATATCTTATTGATGGCTGCGATGAGCCTGTCACTTGGAATAACTGGTTCACTCTACAGCCTGGTCTTTGCCTCTTTATCTGGCATAATATATGCTCTAATAAGAGATAAAGGAAAACTTATCGCAAAAAAGAGAATCCCTTTTGGAACGTTCCTGGCTCCGACTGGATATATAATTCTTGTGATTCAAAAATTTCTGTCAGTGTAATTTTGTGTTAAGGAGGTGCTAACGGCGTTCATGATAATTTGCTTTTGAACGCTCTTTATTTGTGAAACTGATCTGCCTGACTTTGTTTTTGATAATTATTGTGCTTTTCTATTGGCAATTTCCCGTGAAGTATTATTCAGTTGTCAGAGAGAACAGCAAACCTTTGGACCCTCTTTTAATAATGGCTTTGATCAAAGTTGAGAGCAATTTCAGGGAGAACGCAATTTCTCCGGCAGGTGCAATAGGTTTGATGCAAGTCATGCCCAGGACGGCTGACTGGATGAAGGAAAAGTTCAATTTGATTGATAGCAATGTCAATCATCCTGTTGACAATATTGTCTTAGGTACAACTTATTTGAAATATTTAATGCAGCTGTATGATGAAAATATAGATCTTGCACTGATGGCTTACAACGTTGGACCATCACAGCTGGAAACCCGTAAAACGTTGGCGGAGAAGTATTTGTATAGAATAAAATTGTATTATAAAATCTATAAAGTACTTTATTTCTGGATGGGGTGATTTTTTGAAAATAGTGACGTCACAGCAGATGAAAGAGATTGATAGATTAGCTGCTGAGCAATTTTTTATTCCTTCTTCTATTCTCATGGAGCGAGCAGGTCTTTCAGTTGTGCTCTCAATAGAACAGGTTTTCAAAAATTTGTCAGATCTGTCGTTTCTTGTTTTGTGCGGACCTGGAAATAATGGCGGAGACGGCTTTGTTGCAGCAAGAGATTTGCTTGACTATACAGATTATGTGACGATCGTTTTTGCAGGTGATGAGAAAAAATTGTCTGTCGAGGCTGGAGAAAATTTCAAAAGGTTGAAAAGTGTTGGTGGAGATATCAGGGTACTTGGAGTTGATGTAACACTCGATGATGTTGCTGATATCATGAAAAAGTGTGATATTGTGATTGATGCACTTCTTGGGATAGGTATTAAAGGTGAGGTCCGCGGTCAGATAGCAGAATTGATCAAGTTGATTAACTTATATTCAAATTACGTAGTTTCTATAGATATTCCGTCCGGATTGGATTCGGATACAGGTAAAATACTGGGAATAGCTGTAAAAGCTGATTTAACTGTGACTTTTGGTTTACCAAAACCATGTCATCTTTTGTATCCTGGCAGAGAACTTTGTGGACAGCTCAAGGTGGCAAGCATAGGTATACCGAGAGTGCTAAGAGAATCAAAACAGTTTACAAGGCAAATAATAACCAAGCAGCTTGTTTCCCGATTGATACCAGAGAGATTTCCTGATTCCCATAAAGGAAGTTATGGAAAATTGCTTGTTATAGCAGGATCTGCTGAATATCCGGGCGCAGCCGTTTTGACATCTTTGTCGGCCCTGCGGGTTGGTTGCGGATATGTTCATCTTCTAACATGCTCTCCCGCAAATGAGGTAGCAATACAGAGAGAGCCTGGATTGGTGGCAACAGTGGTTGATAAAAAACACTTTTGTGAGCAAGATGTAGCAATTGCTCTGGAGCTATCAAATAATGCAGATGCAGTAGTTATAGGTCCAGGTATTACTTGCAATGATGGTGTGAGAAAGTTCTTAAGTGAATTTTTGGAAAATTTGAAGGTTCCGGTTGTCATAGATGCAGATGGATTGAATTGTCTGGCAAGGGATCTAAATATTCTGGAAAAAATTCAGGTTCCGGCTGTTCTAACACCTCATCCTGCAGAATTTGCACGTTTGACTGGTGAAGATTTATCAGATGTAAAGTACAATTATCTTTTAACAGAAGAGTTTTCGAAAAAATATAATCTGGTGGTTGTTTTGAAAAGTGCAACCACGATAATAAGCACACCAAATGAAACTTTTTTCAATTTGACGGGAAATACCTCTCTTTCAAAAGCGGGTAGTGGAGACATACTTGCAGGTATGATAGGCGGTTTTGCTGCTCAAGGATTAAACCAAAAAGATGCATCCATTTGCAGCGTTTATCTACACGGTCTTGCTTCGGAACATTATAGACACAGGGAAGGATCGATGTTAGTAAGCGAACTTCTGGATTTGATACCAGTTGCGATGGAGGAGGTGTGAGTGTGAACGATGCAGTCGAGAGGGTGGTAAGGGATTTGATAAAAGAAAATATGCTCTCGAGGGCAAGGGCTGTTTTAAGTTTGTTTCAGGACGATTATCCTCATTTGTTGCTTGAGTTAGAGGCTGCTTCTGGAAATTGGAAGACAGTGCTGAAGGTGTACGAAAATTTGTCGGAGGAAAGAAAAGATGAATACAGCACTCTTTACAAAACGGCTCACGAAAGAGTCAAAACAGATTATTCCCAGGATGTTAAGGAAGCTTTTGAAGAGGCCAACAAGAACAATTTTGAAGGGGCTATGGCTATTTTAGAGTCTGTTTCAAAAACGTATCCGGAATTAGTCGAAGCTGTAGCTTTAAAACTTGAACTCGCGAGGAGGGAAGGTGACAAAGCCAGGGCAAAAATCTTTGAAAATGTTCTAAAAAAACTTGATGCTTCTCATCCTTTACTTATTGCGAAATCTGGCGGGGCTTCTAATTTTGTAAAAATGGATCTGATTGTATTGATAGCGATACTCTTCACATTGGCAATTTCTCTCGCTGGTATATTCAAAAGCATGGCTCAATCTAGCAAAATTGATGTTGTTGAATCTGAAATGCAAGAACTTAGAACACACGTGAAAGAACTCGATTTGTCTCTCAGGAGAATCAACGAGTCATTTTCAAATTTTGAGATTTCCACACTGAGTGAAAAAGTGGAGCAGACATCTAACGAGCTGTCGCAGTCTATCGATAAAATTCTACTGGCAATTGAATCAATAAAAGAAGGCGAGTCGCAGGAACTGGGATCTTTGAAGGAAGAAATAATAAAGCTTTTGGGTGAAGCAAGGTCAAAACCGATTTCTCTGGAATTGTCTGAGAATTTAAGTATTGATTTGGTAAGATCACTCTGGCTGTTTGGTTACCAGCTGTATAGGTCTGGTTATTATCAAGATGCGTACAATGTTTTGGAGAATGTGTCTAATATTTTGAAAGACACCAGCATATATTTTAAAGATGATGCTTTTTATTTCATGGCATTGAGTAGTTACGAGGTGGGCAATATAGTAATGGCAAGCCAATTGTTCAGCAAATTTATTACCTTGTATCCTGATAGTGAATATGTGCCCCATGCAAAATATTTTCTTGAAAGGATGTCAGGAGCTGGGAAATGAGCGAATTTTTGAGATATGATTTGGATCTTCGTCATTACGCAGCACCGATAGATTGGAAAAAGATCTTTGGCAACAATAAGGAACTCGCTGTGGAAATAGGTTTTGGCAATGGCGAGTTCCTTGTTTCTATGGCAAAAGAGAAGAGCTGGTGCAATTTTATTGGATTTGAAACGTCCCTTATTTCGCTCGTAAAGATACAAAAAAAGCTGTATTCTGAATCGATAGAGAATGTGAAAGTATCACGCATAGATGGAAAATTTGCCCTGAGAGAATTTTTTTCCGACAACAGCGTTTGGGAAGTATACATCAATTTTCCATGTCCCTGGCCAAAGAAGTCTCATCAAGGGAAAAGGTTCACAGATCAAGGATTTACAGAAACACTCGCGGCCGTTTTGAAAGCGGATGGTAATTTTCAGTTGATCAGCGATGTTAAATGGTATGTGGAACACATGAAGGCATTTCTTTTGAAAACAGGATGTTTTGAAATTATCGAATTTGGCAAAAGTGATAAAACGATTGTGGGTACGAGGTATGAAAAAAAGTGGATTTCTCAGGGTAAGGATATCTACATTTTGCGGGCTAAGAAAATCAATCACATTACTGTTGAGAGATGGACCTGGGGAGGTTTTGAGATGCCTCATGTTCATATAGAGAATGTGAATAGAGAAAAAATTCTTGGATTAAAGGATACCATTTTCAAGCATTTAAAAGGGGTTTTTGTGGTTAAATCAGTGTATTACTCACAGGACGAATACCTGCTTAGAATTGTTTCAAATGAAGGAGGTTTTCAGCAGAGATATTTTATCAGTGTAGAGAAAGTTCATGATAGATGGCTCGTTAAACTCGATACAGATGCATCTGCATACCGAACACCCGTTGTAAAATTTTCGGTGCGCAAAATAGCAGAGGTGATAGGATTTTGAAGTTTTCCATTCTTGGTGCTGGAAGTTGGGGAACAGCTTTTGCAAAGCTTTTGGTTGAGAACGGTCACGAAGTTTTAATTTGGGCAAGAAGAGAAGAATTGGCAGACAAGATAAACAAATATCATGCAAACGACGATTATTTACCGAACGTGAGACTTCCAGAGACTCTAATTGCTTCATCTGATATTTCCAGTGCGGTTCATTTTTCAGATAATCTGGTAATAGCTGTGCCAACCAAATACGTTGATGAAACTATGGCAAAAATTGAGAGAAAACCGGCAGTTATTGTGAATCTCTCAAAAGGTATCGACGAGAAATTGAGAACAATAAGTTCTATCGTTAAATCGCGATGGAGAGACGCTGATTATTTAGTTCTTTCTGGCCCGTGCCATGCTGTGGAAGTTGCAAAGAGATTGCCCACCAGCGTTGTTATCGCTGGTCCAAACAGCATTACCGAAGCATTTCAACAGGCCTTCAGCAATGATTATTTCAGAGTTTATGTAAATGATGATGTTCTTGGCGTCGAAATATCTGGAGCGGTTAAAAACGTAATAGCCATAGCAGCAGGAATATTAGATGGTCTTGGTCAATGGCACAATGCAAAAGCGGCTTTGATAACGCGAGGTTTACAGGAAATAGCAAGATTTGGATTATCCCTCGGCGCAAGGAGCCCCCTTACTTTTATGGGGCTTGCCGGCATGGGTGATTTGATTGTTACCTGTACAAGCCCTTATAGCAGGAACAGATATGTAGGAGAAATGATAGGTAAAGGTATGGCACTAAAAGATATTCTTTCTCAGATGAAAATGGTTGCTGAGGGTGTCTATACGGTAGGGCCTTTATTGAGAATGGCTGATTCTTTACACATAGATATGCCCATATGCAGGCAGGTTTATGACGTACTTTTTAGAAAAAAAGATCCCTATCAGGCTATATCTGAATTGATGAGCAGACCACTGAAGATGGAAATAGATCTTACACAGATTGGTCCAGAATCTGACCTGTGACACATCTTGCCAGCCTATCTATCTGGGATTTTATAACCATGTTCCCACTATTGGTTAATTCCTCCAGTTTTTGTATTGTGTGTGAGACAGTAGGATGTGATCTTTTAAACATGTCAGCTACTTTTCTTAAAGAGAACCCCATGTAATTTCTGGCGACATACATGCCAATCTGCCTTGCAAGAGCCACTTCCTTTTTTCTGCTCTTACTGAGGATTTCTTCCTGAGAGACGCCAAAAATTTCGCAGATTGAGTTCATCAGTTTTTCCTCTGGTAGGGATTTGTTGTGATACGAATTTTGTATTGCTAGCAGCTCAAAGGCTTTTTGCAGGTCAACTTTCTCACCGGATATCTGTTGATACATTATAAGTTTTACAAGAGCGCCACGGAGCCTTCTAAGATTATCCGAGAAGTTTTTCGATATTAATTTCAAAATATCTTCCTGAAGCTCTGCATTCTCCAGCTGTGCCATTTTTTGGGCTATTTTAAAACAAGTTTCTTCATCAGGCTTTTCTATTTTTGTTACCACGCCCATTTGAAATCTCGACACCAGCCTGTCTTGGAATTTTTCGAGTTGCTGGGGATCTCTGTCAGAACACACAACTATTTGCTTACCTTCGTTGTAAAGTTCATTGAATGTGTGGAAAAGCTCTGTTTGAATGCCAGTTTTTCCTATCAGAAACTGTACATCGTCAAGTAATAACACGTCTATTTTGTTCCTGAATTTATCTCTGAATTCTTGAACTCTGTTCTTTTTTATTGAGTCAACCAGTTCATTCAAAAATCTTTCACTGGTTAGATAAATTACTCTCATATCTGGCTCGTGCTTGAATAAATAATGCCCTATGGCTTGCAATAGGTGCGTTTTCCCAAGCCCAACACCACCATGAAGGAACAGAGGGTTATATTTACCAGGATTTTTAGCAACCTCGAGGCATGTGCTGTATGCAAACATATTGTTTGGACCAACGACAAAGTTTTCGAAAGTTAAAATTGGGTTCAAAGGTGTCAAGATCAAAGGACGTTTTTTAACGAGTGGCTCATCTTCATTGGAATCTAATTTTTCCTCTGTCTTTGCTGAGGCGTGTTCTATTCGAAAATCCATCGGCTTTCCAAACAACTCTCGCAAGGTTTTAGATATCAGGGAGCCGTATTTTTTCTCGAGCCACTCTCTGATGAAAAGATTTCCAACCTGAAAAACTACATAGTCTGGACCAATTTCTTTCACATCAAAGGTTCCAAACCAGCTTTCCCACACCCGGCGGTTAAGTTTTGATTTTAAAGATTCTATTATCTCGCTTTTCATAAGAGTAACTACTCCTCATAAAATAGATAGAAAATAAGGTAGGTACAAATACTATTATGAACACGACCGGGGAAAAGTTCAAGGAACAGAATTGTTTATCTTCTAAAAACTTTCCTATTTGTTGATGATTTTCCTG